>NZ_FOUY01000103.1 GCF_900115005.1 Pseudonocardia ammonioxydans
CAGGGCTACCCCCGGGTCAAGGAGATCATCATGCAGGACCTCGGCGCCTCGCTGATCTACCTGCCCAGCCACGCCGCGGACTTCCTGTCCCCGCAGGTGCGGCCCTACCTCGACAAGTACGTGCGCGGCTCGAACGGCTACGAGGCCGTGGACCGGGTCAAGCTGATGAAGCTGATCTGGGACTCCATCGGCACCGAGTTCGGCGGCCGCCACGAGCTCTACGAGCGCAACTACTCCGGCAACCACGAGGGCGTGCGCGCCGAACTGCTCGGCGCCGCCGAACAGTCCGGCATGGCCGGGGCGATGAAGGGCTTCGCCGAGCAGTGCCTCGACGAGTACGACCTCAAGGGCTGGACCGTGCCGGACCTGGCCAACAACGACGACGTGTCGATGTTCGGCCGCCGCTGACCCCTCCCGTCGCTGACCTTCCACAGTTGACATCCACAAGGGACACACCATGACCACCACACAGCCTTCTCCCACCGCCGCGGGATCCGGCAGCTCGGCCACCGAGGCGTTCCGCGCCGCCCGGTCCACCGCCTCCGGCCCGTCCGGCGTCGCGCCCGAGCGGGTCTCCGCGGTCCTCACCTCGCTGCTGGCGGGGATCCACGAGACCATCCGGTCCGAAGAGGTCACCTACGACGAGTTCCAGGCCGCGAAGCAGTTCCTGATCGAGGTCGGGGAGGGCGGCGAGTGGCCGCTGCTGCTCGACGTGTTCGTGGAGCACGTGGTCGAGGACGTCGCGTCCCGGACGCAGAGCTGCACCAAGGGCTCGATCCTCGGCCCGTACTACCTGCCCGGCCAGGCCCGCCTCGAGTCGCCGGCCACGTTGCCGCAGCGTCCGGACGAGCAGGGCACCGTGCTGGTGTTCTCCGGGCAGGTCCGCGACACCGGCGGCAACCCGCTGCCGGGTGCCGAGGTCGACATCTGGCAGGCCGACGAGCAGGGCTACTACTCCGGGTTCGCCCCGCACCTGCCCGAGGGCAACCTGCGCGGCGTGGTCGTCACCGACTCCGCCGGCCGGTTCGAGATCCGCACGATCGAGCCCGCGCCGTACCAGATCCCGACCGACGGCCCGACCGGGAAGATGATCGAGGCCGCGGGGTGGCACCCGTGGCGGCCCGCGCACCTGCACCTGCTGGTCAGCGCGCCGGGCATGCGCACCATCACCACCCAGCTGTACTTCCGTGGTGGCGAGTGGCTCGACAGCGACGTCGCGACCGCGACCAAGCCCGAGCTGATCCTCGACCCGGCCGACGCCGGCGACGGGACCCACACCGTCGAGTACGACTTCGTGCTCGAGCGCCCGTGAGGACCGGCGCCGGGACCGGTGAGTGCGGTCCCGGTCCCGGCGCCTCCCACGCCGCCCCCTTCCCGAACGGAGAACTCCCGATGAGCGAGATGCGGATCGACCGGGTCGAGACCGTGATCGTCGACATCCCGCTGCGCCGTGCCCACCGGTTTGCCCGGGCCGGCATGGACGCCCAGCCCGTGCTGTACGTCTTCGTCCGCACCGCCGGTGGGGTCACCGGCGTCGGCGAGGGAGTGGTGCCCGGCGGGCCGTGGTGGGGCGGCGAGTCCGTCGAGACCATGCAGTTGATCGTCGAGCGGTACCTGGTGCCGGTCCTGGTCGGCCGCCGGGTCGACGACGTCGCCGGCATCCTGCGCGATACCGCCGATGTGGTCGCCGCGAACCTGTTCGCGAAGACCGCCGTCGAGGTCGCCCTGCACGACGCCTGGGCCCGCCACCTCGGCGTGCCGGTGCACACCCTGCTCGGCGGCCCGGCCCGCACCAGCGTGCCGGTCACCTGGGCGCTGGGCACCGAGTCCGCCGGGACCGTCGTCGAGGAGGCCCTGGCCAAGCTCGACACCGGGCTGCACACCTCGTTCAAGCTGAAGATGGGCGCGCAGGACCCGGCCGCCGACGTCGACCGGATCACCACCGTCGCCGAGAAGCTCGCCGGGGTCGCCGGGGTGCGGGTCGACATCAACGCCCGCTGGGACCGGCTGACCTCGCTGACCCACCTGCCCGGGTTGGCCGCCGCCGGCGTCGAGATGATCGAGCAGCCCGTTCCCGGGCACGACATCGACGCGATGGCCGCGATCAGCGCGGCCCTGCCGATCCCGGTCATGGCCGACGAGAGCCTGCGCACCCCGGCCGACGCGCTGCGGCTGGTGACCTCCCGGGCCGCCGGGATCTTCGCGATCAAGACCACCAAGTCCGGCGGCCTGCGGGCGGGCCGGGCGATCGCCGAGGTGGCCGCCGCGGCCGGTGTGCCCTGCTACGCGGCGACCTCGATCGAGAGCCCGGTCGGCACCGCGGCGTCGCTGCACGCCGCCTGCACCAGCCCCGCCACCGGGTGGGGGAGCGAGCTGTTCGGTCCGCTGCTGATGGCCGAGGAGATGCTCGTCGAGCCGCTCGTCTACGACGCCGACGGCCTGCACCTGCCCGAGGGGCCTGGGCTCGGTGTCGAGCTCGACCCCGACAAGATCCGCGCGTTCCGGAGGAAATGACGATGCTGTTCCACGTCCGCATGGATGTCGCCATCCCGCACGACCTCGACCCCGAGCGGCGCACCGAGATCGTCACCGAGGAGAAGGCCCGCGCCCTGGAACTGCAGCGTTCGGGCGTGTGGCCGCACCTGTGGCGGGTCGTCGGCGAGTACTCCAACATCAGCATCTTCGACGTGGGGTCCGGCGACGAGCTGCACGCGCTGCTGTCGTCACTGCCGCTGTTCCCGTACATGAGGATCACGGTCACCCCGCTGGCGACACATCCCTCCGACCTCAAGGCGCAACCGTGACCGCCGCGCTGGCGCAGCGTGCCCCGGTGCGGACGCCGCTCTGGTACGGCCTCGACGAGGTCCCCGCCGACCTCGGGCCGAGCGTGCTGACGATCGGGGTGTTCGACGGCCTGCACCGTGGCCACCGGCGCCTGGTCGACCACGCCCGCGACGTCGCCGACGAGCGCGGCCTGCCGCTGGTGCTGGTCACGTTCGACCCGCACCCCGCCCGGGTGCTCGGCACCGGCAAGGACACCGCCACCCTGAGCTCGCTCGAGCACCGGGCCGAGCTCGCCGGCGCCGCCGGTGCGGACGCCGTGTGCGTGCTGCGCTTCACCCGCGACCTGGCCGGGCTGAGCCCGGAGGAGTTCGCCCGGCACGTGCTGGCCGGGGTGCTCGACGCGCGCGCCGTCGTCGTCGGGGTCAACTTCACCTTCGGGGCGAGGGCGGCCGGCGACGTCACCACCCTGCAGCAGCTCGGCGCCGGTCTGGGGTTCACCACCCACGCCGTGCCGCTGCTGCAGGCGGTGGACGCGCCGTGCTCGTCCAGCTATACACGGCGGTGCCTGCGTGCCGGGGACCTCGACGCCGCGACCCGGGCACTGGGCCGCCCGCACCGGGTGGACGGGCGCCGCAGCGGGAACCTGGTCACACTCGACCCGGACACGGCGGTGCCGCCACCCGGCCGGTACCACGCGGACGTGAACGGTCGCGCCACCGTCGTGCGTGTCATCGACGGGGTGGGTGTCGCCGACGGGGCGGGTGCCGCGGCGCCGGTGCTGCGGATCGACGCCGGACCGGCCGGTGACGGTCCGGTCGCGGTGACCTTCCACGGACGAGCGGAGGGAGAACGATGAGCGAGCTGGAACAGCGGATCGCCCGGCTGGAGGCGATCGAGGCGATCCGCGACCTCGACGCCCGCTACTGCCGCGCGCTGGACGACGGCGACTGGGACACCCTGGTCTCGCTGTTCACCGACGACGGCGAGTTCGTCGGCCTGTCCACCGCCCGTGGCCACGCCGAGCTGCGCACCTTCTTCGCCGGCCTCGCCGACGCCGGGCTCACGGCCTTCTGGCACCACGTGACCAACCTCGAGATCACCCTCGACGGTCCGGACACCGCCCGGGCCCGGTCGTTCCTGTGGCAGCCCTGCGTGCAGGACGGCGAACCGCACATCGCGGCCGGTCGCTACACCGACGTACTGCGCCGGGTGGACGGCGCGTGGCGCTACGTCACCAAGCAGGTGACGTTCGACTACTTCGTCCCGCTCACCGACGGCTGGGACCACGGCCGCTTCACCGTCGCCTCCGCCGCCGCCACCTACCCCGGAAGGCCCTTCGCATGACCGCCGGCATCGCCCTGCACCACCGGATCGACGGCCCGGACGACGCGCCCGTCCTCGTGCTCGGCCCGTCGCTGGGCACCGACCTGCACCTGTTCGACGCCCAGGTCGCCGCGTTCGCCGACCGCTACCGGACCCTCCGCTTCGACCTGCCCGGGCACGGCGGCACCCCGGCCGTGGACGGGCCGTACACGATGGCCGGCCTCGCGCAGAGCGTCGTCGCGCTGCTGGACCGTCTCGACATCGACCGCGTGCACTACGCCGGCGTGTCGATCGGCGGCGCGATCGGCCAGCAGCTCGCGCTCGACCACCCCGGCCGGGTGCTGAGCCTGACCGCGATGGCGTCCGCGGCCCGCTTCGCCGACCCGGCCGCGTGGCCGGGCCGGGCCGCCACGGTCCGCGAGAACGGCACCGAGGCCATGGTCGCCAGCCGCCCCGGGACCTGGTTCGTGCACTCGTTCGCCGGCACCGACGAGGCGGAGCGCCTGCTGGCGATGCTGCGCGCCACCGCGGCCGAGGGCTACGCGGGGTGCTGCGAGGCGATCTCCACGTTCGACCTGCGCGACCGGCTGGGCGCGATCGCCGTGCCGGTGCTCGCGATCGCCGGCGCCGACGACCCGGCGACCCCGCCGGACATGGTCAGGGTGATCGCCGACGGTGCCCCCGACGGCCGGTTCGAGACCGTCGCCGACTCCGCGCACCTGCTCAACGCCGAGAAGCCCGAGCAGGTCAACGAGCTGCTGGCCGCGCACCTGGCCTCGGTCGGTGCGGACCGGCGCTGACGAGAAGCCGACAGGGAGCTGAGATGGACACGGGGGCCGGCAGCCGGCGGAGCCGGCGGGGCGGGAACAACAAGGTCGTGGCCTCCGCGGCGGAGGCGGTCGCCGACATCGGCGACGGGGCGTCGATGGCGGTCGGTGGCTTCGGCATGTGCGGGGTCCCGACGGTGCTGATCGCGGCGCTGCTCGAGCAGGGTGCGACGGACCTGGAGACGATCTCGAACAACCTGGGTGTGGACGGGTTCGGGCTGGGCACGCTGCTGGCGGCCGGGCGGATCCGGCGCACGATCGGCTCGTACGTGGGCAACAACAAGGAGTTCGCCCGCCAGTACCTGGGCGGGGAGATCGAGCTGGAGCTGACCCCGCAGGGCACCCTGGCCGAGCGGTTGCGGGCCGGTGGCGCGGGGATCGCGGCGTTCTACACCCCGGCCGGGGTCGGGACGCTGGTCGCCGAGGGCGGGTTGCCGTGGCGCCACCATCCGGACGGGTCGGTGGCGGTGGCCTCGCCGGCCAAGGAGGTCCGCGAGTTCGACGGGGTGTCCTACGTGCTCGAGCGGGCGCTGGTGCCCGACTTCGGGCTGGTGCACGCCTGGAAGGGCGACCGGCACGGCAACCTGGTCTACCGGCGCTCGGCGCGCAACTTCAACCCCGACGCCGCCGCGGCCGGCACGGTCACGATCGCCCAGGTCGAGCACCTGGTCGAGCCGGGTGAGATCGCCCCCGACCACGTGCACACCCCCGGCATCCACGTCGAACGCGTGGTGCACGTGCCCGATGTGGACAAGCCGGTCGAGTTCAGGACGGTGCGGTGATCATGACTCTCACGCGTGAGGAGATGGCGGCGCGGGTCGCCGAGGAGCTCCCGGACGGCTCGTATGTGAACCTGGGGATCGGGATGCCGACGCTGGTGCCCGGCTACATCCCCGAGGGCCGCACGGTGGTGCTGCACTCGGAGAACGGGATCCTCGGGGTCGGCCCGTACCCGGCCGACGACGAGGTCGACGCGGACCTGATCAACGCCGGGAAGGAGACCGTGACCGTCAACGACGGCGCGGCCTACTTCGGCTCGTCGGACTCGTTCGGCCAGATCCGGGCGGGCAAGCTCGACGTGGCCGTGCTCGGCGGGATGGAGGTCGCGGCCAACGGTGACCTGGCGAACTGGGCCGTCCCCGGCAA
>NZ_FOUY01000033.1 GCF_900115005.1 Pseudonocardia ammonioxydans
GGCGGTGTGAGTGTCGGTGTGGGTGTCGACCCCGATGACGAGTTCGACGGTCTCTGCCAGCATGGGCATGCGTTCTCCTTGCAGGACGCGGCTGTTGATCGCCGGCCTGGTTCGGAGATCCGGGCAGGACTGTGATGGGACACCCCGTAGCGGCTACTGCGGGGGTCAGGCTCCTGATCAGGCCACCACTCCGGCCGGGCCGGCACCAGCAGCAGCGAGCGGACATGTCCCGCCACAGGCACCAAAGGGCCAGTCAGGCGATGAGTCACACCCGCCGCTGCTGATCACCAGCCCATCACTTCCGGACTGGCAGGTCCACCCTCACAGTCAGGCGTCGCAGCAGCACCTCCGCCGGTCCGCGCATCCCGGCGACGTCCATCCGGTACGCCACGACGACCGTCGCGCTCCATACCCCGACCCCGATGAGCACCGCCGACCAGCTCGACAGGTACGCGCCGAGGCCGAGCCCCCATGCGGCCAGCACCGGTCCGAACACCAGAGACTGCGCCAGGTATCCGGACAGTGACCGGCGGCCCAGGGCGACGAGCGCGCGGACCGGCAGCGGCGGCGTCCCACCTCGCACGGTCACCCGGTGCGCGAGCAGCCCGAACAGTGCGGCGTAGCCCAGACCGGCGAAGATCCCGGTGTAGAGATGCAGCGACACGAACGCCGACGGGTTCGGCACGACGAGCACGCCGAGGTGGATCAGTGCCTGCACCGTGCCGGCACCCCAGCCGAACGCGAGGCCGAGCGTGGCGGTCCACCGCAGCAGCGGCAGGTGCCGGGCGGGTTCCTCGAGCACGCGGTGCCGGGCGGCGAGGATCCCGAGCAGGAACGCGGCGGGCATCACCAACCCGAACAACGACGAGAACGGGCTCGGTGCCCAGAGCGCGAGGCGCAGCACCATCGAGGTGAGGTAGCTCGGCTCGGCGATCGCCTGCTGCTGCATGCCCATCGCCCCGGCCGGCGCGGGCACCAGCTGGGAGAGCGCCGCGACGAGCACGTTGCCGAGGGCCGCGATGCCGAGCAGCACACCGATCCAGACCATCAGCGTGCGGTCGGTGCGGTGCAGGAACAGTGGCACGAGCAGCAGGCCGAGCAGCCCGTAGGTGACGAGGATGTCGCCCTGCCACAGCAACGCGGCGTGCACCAGCCCGAACGCGAGCAGCCACCAGTGACGCCTGCGCAGGAGCCGGCCGACGTCGCGACCGGAGCTGCCGGCGGCGATCCGGCGGGCACTGAGCTGCCCGATGCCGTAGGCGAACAGGAACCCGAACAGCGTCCAGGCCCGCCCGTCGACGGCCACGATCGTCACGGCCTGCGCGATCCGGTCGACCAGGCTGCCATCGGCCGGGTGCAGCAGCGTCGAACCGATCTCAGAGGTCCACAGGAACCACGGCACATGCGCGAGCGCGATGAGCAGCAGCATCAGCCCCCGTGCGAGGTCCGGTGCGAGGGCGCGCTCGGAGATCGGTGTCGGCGACGCAGGCAGTGCCGGACCACGGCTGGGGCTCGGCGGTGGCGGGTGGGTCTCGGCGGACACGGGACGTCTCCTCTCGAACGTGGACGTCCCGATCGGACACCGTGCCGCTGCGGCACGGTCAAGGACGGCGTCACGGGCCATGGGCAGATGCCGTGACCTGAGCCGGGACGCCGTCCCGTCAACCCGCTGGAAGCGAGCCATACCTCGACAGCCGTGACCTGAAGGCGAGTTCGACGCTGGTGGAGGGCAGGAAGCCCGATGTACTGCTGTTCGAGTCCCCGCACGGGAGCGGACGTGAAGTTCGTCCCGCCCGATGATGTTGCGTCACAAGACGGCCACGATGACTTCGCGGACCGGATGGACTCTGCGACATGTGCCCCAGGACGATCAGGCGAAGGGTGAGAAAGCGTGTTCCTGCTGGTGGAGACGAGGGGAATCGAACCCCTAACCCCCGCCTTGCAAAGGCGGTGCTCTGCCAATTGAGCTACGTCCCCGGGTGGGTTCCGCTCACGGTACCCGGGTGGACGGGTCAGCGGGTGGTCGCCTCGTGCCAGAGGTCGTCGGAGCCGACACCGCGGAGGCGGGACCAGCCGACGTACGCGGCACCGGCCACCACGACCAGGGCGAGCAGCTTCTTCATCGACGGTCTCCTCAGGGGTACTTCGGAGGGGAGAGTGTGGGCCTAGCTGGATTTGAACCAGCGACCTCATCGTTATCAGCGATGCGCTCTAACCAACTGAGCTATAGGCCCTTGCGACATGGAGAACCGTACCGCACGGGGTCGAGCCGGTTACGAGGGGGTCCCCGTCGCCCGGCCCCGTGCGGGGCTGCCACCGGCGCCGCATCGGGAACTAGTCCCGCTCGGAGAGCGTGACCTCGACGCCGCCGACGAGGTCCGCAGTGACGTTGTAGACGAACGCCACGATCGTCATGGCGACGGCGAACAGCAGGCTGTTGATGGCGCCGACGACGGCCGCGAGGCCGAAGACCCGGCCGGCACTGATCAGCGTCCCGCTCGTGTCCTGCTGGCCGGTGACCAGGTCGGCGTAGGTGCCGTTCAGCCGGTCCCAGACGCCCATGCCGCCGAGCACGCCGTACAGCACCCCGGCCGCGACCATCCACACCAGCCACAGCACGACCGCCAGTGCCAGTGCCATCTTCAGCACCGACCACGGGTCGAGCCGCTTGAGCTGCAGCAACGCCTGCCGCGGTGGGCGGTTGCGGACCGCGGGGCGCGGGGTCTCGGCACCGCTGTCGCGGTGCTCGGGCTCCTGCACGGCGGTCGCCGTGGCGCCACCTGCGGCGGCACCGGCGCCGGGCGAGGTGAGGAACGCGGTCGGTGCCTCGCTCAGCAGCGAGTCCGCCACGGTCACGTGTTCCGCCTCGCGCCCGCCGTCGGCCTCCGGTACCCGTCGCCACGGCGGCGGCGAGGACCCGGCCGGGTCCTCCGGCGCGGGCTCCTCCGCCGTCGGCTCCTCCGGTGCGGGCCGGTCCGCCCGCGGGGTGGGGCTCGGCGGGACGTCCGAGGCGGACGCGGCCGGCGTGGGCGTCGCCCCGGGGGCCTCGTCCGCGTCGGTGGCGACGGTGCGGCCCTCGTCCCGCGACGGGGTGCGGTCGTCGGTGCTCACGAGCTGGAGCTCTCCTCGCTGGTCGTCGCTGAACATCCTGCGGCGGACGACCCGCGCCACGGGCGGTACCGCGGGCGGCCGGGAACGCCCGGCCGCCCGCGAGCACCTACGCCTGCTGGCCCGGGTCCTCCTCGGTCTCCTCCGCGTTGCGGGCGACCGCCAGCAGCGTGGAGCCCTCGCCCAGGTTCATCAGGCGCACTCCCTTCGTCTGCCGGCCGGCCTTCCGCACCTCACGGGCCGAGGTCCGGATGACCCCGCCGCTGGAGGTGATCGCGTACAGCTCGTCGTCGATCCCGACGATGAGTGCACCGACCAGCGTGCCACGACGACGGTCGTACTGGAGCGTCAACACTCCCTTCCCGCCGCGACCCTGCACCGGGTAGTCCTCGATCGGGGTCCGCTTCCCGTAGCCACCGGTGGTGGCGACGAGCAGGTAGGTGTCCGGACGGATCACGCCGAGTGCGAGCAGCTGGTCACCGGAGTTGAAACGCATCCCCAGCACTCCGGAGGTGGCCCGGCCCATCGGGCGCAGCGCGTCGTCGGTGGCGGTGAACCGGATCGACTGCCCCTCGGCCGAGACGAGCAGCAGGTCGTCGTCGGCCGAGCAGAGCACCGCACCGACCAGCTCGTCGTCGTCGCGCAGGTTGATGCCGATCAGCCCGCCGGCCCGGTTGGAGTCGAAGTCGGTCAGCTTCGACTTCTTCACCAGCCCGTTCCGCGTCGCGAGGACCAGGTACGGCCGCGCCTGGTAGTCCTTGATCTGCATGACCTGGGCGATCTCCTCTTCCGGCTGCAGGGCCAGGAGGTTCGCCAGGTGCTGCCCGCGCGCCGTCCGGTTCGCCTCCGGCAGCTCGTAGGCCTTGAGCCGGTAGACCCGGCCCCGGTTGGTGAAGAACAGCATCCAGTCGTGCGTGGAGCACACGAAGAAGTGGTTGACGATGTCGTCCTGCTTCAGCTGTGCGCCCTGCACACCCTTGCCGCCGCGCTTCTGCGCCCGGTACAGGTCGGTCTTCGTCCGCTTCGCGTAGCCGGTCCGGGTGATCGTGACGACGACGTCCTCGACCGCGATGAGGTCCTCGTCGGCGACGTCGCCGTCGTAGCCGATGATCCGGGTGCGGCGGTCGTCGCCGTGGGTCTCGACGATCTCGGCGAGCTCGTCGCGGACGATCTGCCGCTGCCGCTCGGGACGGGCCAGGATGTCCTCGAGGTCGGCGATGTACTCCTCGATCTCGGCCAGCTCGTCGATGATCTTCTGGCGCTCCAGCGCGGCGAGCCGGCGCAGCTGCATGTCCAGGATCGCCTGGGCCTGGATCTCGTCGACGGTGAGCAGCTCGATCAGGCCGGCCCGGGCGACGTCGACCGTCTCGGACCGCCGGATCAGCGCGATGACCTCGTCGAGGGCGTCGAGCGCCTTGACCAGGCCACGCAGGATGTGGGCCCGTTCCTCGGCCTTGCGCAGCCGGTAGCGGGTCCGCCGGACGATGACCTCGATCTGGTGCCGCACGTAGTGCCGCACGACCTGGTCGAGTCGCAGCGTGCGCGGCACGCCGTCGACGATCGACAGCATGTTCACGCCGAAGCTGTGCTGGAGCTGGGTGTGCTTGTACAGGTTGTTCAGCACGACCTTGGCGACCGCGTCCCGCTTCAGCGTGATCACGATCCGCATGCCGATCCGGTCCGAGGACTCGTCGACGATCTCGGAGATCCCGGCGATCTTGCCGTCGCGCACCATCGTCGCGATCGCCTCGATCAGGTTGTCCGGGTTCACCATGTAGGGCAGCTCGGTGACCACCAGCGTGGTCCGGCCCTTGGTGTCCTCCTCGACCTCCACGACGGCGCGCATCCGGATCGAGCCGCGCCCGGTCCGGTAGGCGGACTCGATGCCGTCGCGCCCGACGATCAGGCCGTGGGTCGGGAAGTCCGGGCCCTTGATGCGCTCCATGAGCGCTTCCAGGAGCTCGTCGTCGGTCGCGTCCGGGTTGTCCAGGCACCACGCGACACCGTCACCGACCTCGCGCAGGTTGTGCGGCGGGATGTTGGTCGCCATCCCGACCGCGATGCCGGAGCTGCCGTTGATCAGCAGGTTGGGCACCCGCGACGGCAGGACGACCGGCTCCTGGGTCTTGCCGTCGTAGTTGTCGAGGAAGTCGACGGTGTCTTCCTCGATGTCGCGCAGCATGGCCATGGCCAGCGGGGTCAGCCGGCACTCGGTGTTGTGGCTGACGAAGCCGTCGGTGACGAACGAGTGGTCGAGCGTGTCGACCCGCACGCTGAAGACGTCCTGCTCGCCGGCATCGGTCACCGATTCGACCCGGGCGTAGTAGAAGCGCCCGCCGGCGAGCTCCTCGGCGATCGCGCGTGCGTCGGGGTCCGTGACGTGTGCCAGGATCTCCTCGGCCCGCTGTTCCCAGCGCTCGATCCGGTCGACGTTGTGCCGGCGCAGCCATGCTCGGTCGGCCTCGGCCGTGGCACCGTGCGTCCGCAGGAACTGCGCGAGGCCGGGCACGTGGTCGCTGCTCATCGAGCGGCTGCTCGCGTCGGCGTCGCCGAGGATCCCGGCGAGCTTCTGCTGCTTCACGCCCAGGAAGCCGATCCGGTCCCGGAACAGGCGCGCGTCCCGCTTGTTGGTGACGACGACCTTGTGCTCGCCGGTGGCGTGCCGGTAGCGGCGCGAGACCACCCCGAACTCCAGCAGCAGCTGCTGGACCTCACGGGCGAGTCGGACGCTGCGGGTCGAGTACGAGAGCTGCACCGTGCTGCGGGGCAGCGCGGAGCAGGAACCGTCCCCGGCGAACAGCGCCTGCAGGAAGAAGCGCTTCGCCGCCGGTGTGCCGGACCAGATCGACTCCGGGACGTGCTTGGCGGCCGAACGACTGGTCACCTGCGCCAGGGCGCTCGCCCGCAGCGCGGTCAGGTCCTGGACGTCCAGTTCGTGCAGCACCGACCCCGAGGCGATCGTGCGGGAGTAGCTGTACCGCGGCCCGCCGACGACGTGGTCGTAGGCGTCGAGGACCAGCTCGAAGAACGCCCGGTCGACGTTGTTGAACCCGGCACGCCCCTCGGAGACGAATCCCTCGCTGACGAACGCCCCGAGCAGGAACGACTCCATCGCCTCGGTGGTGTCCCAGCAGCCGGTCTCGGTGTGCGCGACGCGCTGCAGGGCCACCCGGTCGTCGGGCCGGACCTCCTCGAGCAGCTTCCACAGGAGGGTGGGGACCCCCGCCACGTCGACCAGGCAGAGCACCGGATGGTTGTGCGTCCCGGTGAGCTCGTACCCCTCGGCGGTGCGCATCCGCAGCGTCGGATGGGCACCGGAGTGGAACAGCATCTCGGCCCGGACCGGGTCGCCGCTGCGGTCGGCGACCTTCAGGTCGATCGGGTTGTCCGAGTGCGGCCGCGCGTCGGGAACGATGGCGTCGATCCGCGGCGAGGCGCCGTCGGACAGCCGGATCCGCGTGTCGCCGGCCACGCAGTACCGCATCGCGGCAGCGGGGTCGTTGCCCCGCGAGCCGAAGTTGCCCTGCCCGTCGATCAGCGGGTACCGCATCGACCAGGGCTGGGCCAGCCGCACCAGGGCGTCGTAGATCGCCGAGTCGCCGTGCGGGTGGTAGTTACCCATCACGTCGCCGACGACGCGGGCGCACTTGACGAAGGAGCGCTCCGGCCGGAAGCCGTTCTCCCCCATCGAGTACAGGACCCGGCGGTGGACGGGCTTCAGGCCGTCCTCCACCAGCGGCAGGGCGCGCCCGACGATCACGCTCATCGCGTAGTCGATGTAGGAGCGCTGCATCTCCTGCTGGATGTCGACCGGCTCGACCCGGCCGCCGCCCTCGCCGCCGCCCGAAGCGGGGGCGTCGGGGTCGATCGTGTCCGTCACGGAGTGCTCTCCTCGTGCTGTTCAGAAATAAGAATGTTCAGACGTGCGTACAAGACAGACGTACAGACAGCTCGACCGGATCAGACGTCCAGGAAGCGCACGTCCTTGGCATTGCGGGTGATGAAGGACCGGCGGGACTCGACGTCCTCACCCATCAGCACCGAGAAGAGCTCGTCGGCCGTGGCGGCGTCGTCCAGGCTGACCTGCCACAGCAGCCGGTTCGACGGATCCATCGTGGTCTCCCACAGCTCCTTGGCGTCCATCTCGCCCAGGCCCTTGTAGCGCTGCACCCCCTGCTCCTTGGGCAGCTTCTTGCCCGCCGCGCGGCCGGCCTCGATCAGGCCGTCGCGCTCGCGGTCGGAGTAGGCGTACTCCGGCTCGGCCCCGCGGCCACCCCACTTGATCTTGTAGAGCGGCGGCTGGGCCAGGAACACGTGCCCGTTCTCGATCAGCGGGCGCATGAACCGGAACAGCAGCGTCAGCAGCAGCGTGCGGATGTGCTGGCCGTCGACGTCGGCGTCGGCCATCAGCACCAGCTTGTGGTAGCGCAGCTTCGAGAGGTCGAAGTCGTCGTGGATGCCGGTGCCCATCGCCGTGATGATCGACTGGACCTCGGTGTTCTTGAGGACGCGGTCGATCCGGGCCTTCTCGACGTTGATGATCTTGCCGCGGATCGGCAGGATCGCCTGGTGCATCGAGTCGCGGCCGGCCTTCGCCGAGCCGCCGGCCGAGTCGCCCTCCACGATGTAGAGCTCGCAGCTCTCCGGGTCCCGGGAGCGGCAGTCCGAGAGCTTGCCGGGCAGGCCGCCGATGTCGCCGGCGCTCTTGCGCCGCACCAGCTCGCGGGCTCGGCGCGCGGCCAGCCGGGCCTGGGCCGACGAGACCGCCTTGTTGACGATCGTCTTGGCCTCGTTGGGGTTGCGCTCGAACCAGTCGGCGAGCCACTCGTTGGACACCCGCTGGACGAAGGACTTGACCTCGGTGTTGCCCAGCTTCGTCTTGGTCTGGCCCTCGAACTGCGGTTCGGAGATCTTGACCGACACGATCGCGGCGAGGCCCTCACGGATGTCGTCGCCGGACAGCGCCGGGTCCTTCTCCTTGATCAGCTTCTTGTCGCGGGCGTACCGGTTGACGGTCGCGGTCAGCGCGTGCCGGAAGCCCTCCTCGTGGGTGCCGCCCTCGTGCGTGTTGATCGTGTTGGCGAAGGTGTAGACCGACTCGGAGTAGCCGGAGTTCCACTGCATCGCGACCTCGACCTGGTGGCCGGGGCCCTCCCCGGTGTAGCCGACGATCTTGCGGTGGATCGGGTCCTTGGACTTGTTCAGGTGCGCGACGAAGTCCTCCAGCCCGTTCGGGTAGTGGAAGACGTACTCCTTGGGCTTCGCGACGTAGCCCTCGGCGTCCGGCTCCTCGTCGGTGTCCGCGGTCGGCGCGGCCTCGACCACGGTGCCGTCGGACTCGACCCCGTCCGAGGAGGGGACGCCGGTCGCGGGGGTCTCCGGCTTGCGCTCGTCGCGCAGGATCATGGTCAGGCCCTTGTTCAGGAACGTCTGTTCCTGGAGCCGGCGCCGGATCGTCTCCAGCGTGTAGCTGGTCGACTCGAAGATCGCCGGGTCGGCCCAGTAGGTGATCGTGGTGCCGGTGTCGGACTTCTTCGTGGTGCCCGCCTGGATCAGCTCGCCGGGCTTGGCGTACTCGTAGCGCTGCTTCCAGATCACGCCGTCGACCCGGACCTCGACCTCGAGCGCCGTCGACAGCGCGTTGACCACGGAGACGCCGACACCGTGCAGGCCGCCGGAGACCGCGTAGGACTTGTCGTCGAACTTGCCGCCGGCGTGCAGGCTGGTGAGGACGACCTCGAGGGTCGGCTTCTTCTCCACCGGGTGCATCTCGACCGGGATGCCGCGGCCGTCGTCCTCCACCCGGACGCCGCCGTCGGCCTGCAGGGTCACCACGACCTTGGTGGCGTGGCCGGCCATCGCCTCGTCGACGGAGTTGTCCACCACCTCCCAGATCAGGTGGTGCAGACCCCGCTCACCGGTGGAGCCGATGTACATGCCGGGGCGCTTGCGGACCGCTTCCAGGCCCTTGAGGACCGTGATGGACGACGCGCCGTAGGCGTTCTTCGCTGCCTTGTCCTGAGCCACGAGTAGCTGGTTCTCCTCGCCACGTGAACCGGCCACGGGCGGCCCGCGTCTCGGGCCACGGACGACCGTGGGGCCGGTTCCATCGACCGGGCGCTCTGGTCATGTCAGGGGAGCCACCCGGGAACACCCTGTCGATTCTACCCGTAGAGGTCGGCAGAAACCCGGCCAGGACCCGCCCAGAATCGTCACAGACGGGCGAACGGCGCCTGCGGCGGGATCGGACGTGGCGGAGCGGGGCCGAACGGTGCGGCGGCGCAGTCATCTCGCGCTCACCGGCGGCGAGAGCCTCCCGGGCCGTCGCGCGTAGCTCCCCACCCGATCCGGGCCCCCGGCGCCCGCTGCGGCGTCGTGGCGCGTCCGTCAGCCGTAGGTGTCGCGGGGCCCGCGGCCGCGGACGTGCCGCGGACCGTGCCGCCAGCTCGGTCCGCTCGGGCCGACCACCCGGATCCGGCGCACCACGTCCGGGCCGACGGCGGCGGACAGCCGGGTCAGCAGCTGACGCTGCAGGGTGCGCAGCTGGGTCGCCCAGGCCGTGGACTCGGCCTGCAGCGTCAGCTCGCCGTCGCGCAGCGAGACCGGGGTGCAGTGGTCGGCGACGTCGGAGCCGACCAGCTGCGGCCAGCGGCCGAGCACGGTGGCGTCGGTCAGCCGCGACGACCAGCCCCGGTCCATCGAGACCCGGGAGACCACCCGGCCGAACGGCTGGGGGTCGCGGTCGTCCGGTCCGGAGCCCGACCAGCGGCGGCGCTTGCCCTTGCCGGAGACCACGCGCAGCTTCGGCCGGGCCTGCTCGGCCCGCTCCTCCGCCTTGCGCGCGGACGCCTCGCGGGCCGCCTTCAGCGCGTCCCGGGCGAGGTCGGCGCCGCGCAGCCCGGCGCGCTCGCCGGCGAGCAGATCGCCCTGCTCCCCCGGGACGCCGCCACCCGTGACCGGGCCGTGACCGCCGTCCGGACCGGCTCCGTCCCCAGGCCGGCCGTCGCCCTGACCGGCCCCGTGAGCCCGTGTCCGGCGGTTCCCGGTTCCACGACGCCGTCCGTTCCCGGATCCACCGGGGTTATCCACAGTATCCACAGGCTTGTCCCCAGAGTGCTGTGATGTGGTCGAGACCCGCTCCCACCAGCGCTGTCGTGCCGATTCTCCCGTCCGGCCCGGCCGTCGCGCTCATCGGGCGGGCCCCACCGGGGCGGTGCCCTCGCGCACGACCGACCGGTCCCCGACCGCGAACCGCACCCCGTCCAGCTCGGGTGGGACGTCCTCGCCGACGGCGGCGGTCACCAGCACCTGCTCGGCACCGGAGACCAGCTCGGCCAGCGCCCGCCGCCGGGCCGAGTCCAGCTCGGCGAACACGTCGTCGAGAACGAGGACCGGCTCGACGTCGTCGGCGTGCAGCAACCGGTAGGACGCCAGCCGCAGCGCCAGCGCGAACGCCCACGACTCGCCGTGGCTCGCGTAGCCCTTGGCCGGGCCGTCCCCGAGCGCGAGCTCCAGCTCGTCGCGGTGCGGGCCGACCAGGCAGACCCCGCGTTCGATCTCCTGGGCCCGGACCTCGGCGAGCCGGTGCAGCAGCAGCGCCTCCAGTTCCTCGGCCGACGACGGCAGCTCCGCCACCCCCGCGGCCCCCACGCTCGAGCGGTAGTCCAGCCCGATCGGGTCCGAGGTGGGGGCGATCCGGGCGAACGCGTCCTGCGCGTAGGGCGCGAGCGCGACGACGAGCTCGCGCCGCCCGGCGAGCAGGGCGGCACCCGTGCGGGCGAGATGCCCGTCCCAGACCTCGAGCGTCGTGAGGTCGTCGGGCAGGTCGTCCTGCGGTGGCGGGGCGGAACGCTCCGGCCGGGACCGGCCGCGCGCACCGCGCAACGCCGGCTTCGCCGTCTTCAGCAGCGCCGACCGCTGACGGAGCACCTTGTCGTAGTCCGACCGCACCCCGGCGTAGCGCGGGAAGCGGGCCACCAGCAGGTCGTCGAGGAACCGGCGCCGCTCACCGGGGTCGCCGCGCACCAGCGCCAGGTCCTCGGGCGCGAACAGCACGCTGCGCAGGATCCCCAGCACGTCGCGCGGGCGCGACACGGGTGACCGGTTCACCCGGGCCCGGTTCTGCTTCCCGGCGTTGATCTCCAACTCGACGCCGAGCTTGCGGCCGTGATGGTGCACCTCGCCTCGCAGCACCGCCTGCTCCGCACCGCGCCGGATCAGCGGCACGTCGGAGGAGACCCGGTGCGAGCCGAGGCTGGCCAGGTAGCCGATCCCCTCGACCAGGTTCGTCTTGCCGACACCGTTCGACCCGACCAGCACCGTGACTCCGGGGTCGAGTTCCAGCTCGGCCTCCGGCCAGGAGCGGAAGTCGGTGACCGAGAACCGCCTGAGGAACACCGCCTGGTCAGCCTCCCTGCCGTGTCGCCGGGACCGCCCGCACCCGAGCCGCCCGCTCCGGAGTCGCCCTCGTCGGAGTCACGGTCATCGGGTCGACCCGCCGCCGGACGACGGCCCGGCCTTGTCCCCCGGGACCCCGGACGGGCCGGAACGCTTCACCGCGTGCCCGCCGAACTGCTGCCGCAGCGCGGCGACCGCCTTCATCGCCGGGGATTCCTCCTGCCGGGACGAGAACCGGGCGAACAGCGCCGCCGAGATCACCGGCAGCGGCACCGCGTGCGCGATGGCCTCCTCGATTGTCCAGCGGCCCTCGCCCGAGTCGTCGACCCAGCCCTCGAGCGAGGCGAGCTCGGGATCGTCCTTGAGGGCGTCGACCAGCAGGTCGAGCAGCCAGGACCGGACGACCGTGCCCCGCGACCAGGCCTGGACCACGCCCGGGACGTCGGTGATCAGCTCGCTGGCCTGCATGAGCTCGAAGCCCTCGGCGTAGGCCTGCATGAGGCCGTACTCGATGCCGTTGTGGACCATCTTCGCGAAGTGGCCGGCCCCGACCGGGCCGGCGTGGGCGAACCCCTCCTCGCGCATGCCCTCCGGGCGGAGCGCGTCGAAGATCGGCATGGCCCGCTCGATGTACTCGGGCTCGCCACCGGCCATGAGCCCGTAGCCGTTGTCGCGGCCCCAGACCCCGCCGGAGACCCCGCAGTCGACGTAACCGATCCCGTGCTCGGCGAGCAGGGCGGCGTTGGGCTGGTCGTCGGTGTAGCGGGAGTTGCCGCCCTCGATGACGAGGTCGCCGGAGGCGAGCGTGGTGGCCAGGGTGGCGATCGTGTTCCGGGTCGGCTCGCCGGACGGGACCATCACCCACACCGTGCGCGGCGCGTCGAGCGCCGCGGCGAGTCCCTCCAGCGAGGTCACGTCGCTGATGTCGGGCCGGGGGTCGTACCCGACCACCTCGTGCCCGGCGGCACGCAGCCGCTCGCGCATGTTGCCGCCCATGCGGCCCAGTCCGATCAGGCCGATCTGCACTGGCGAAGCCCCCTTGTGTCACGTGCCGCCGGGCCGGCAGGTCACGCCGGCCCGGCGGGTCGTCGTCGATCACGCCGGGGACGAGTCTTCCCCTCCGGCACCGGACTCGCCCGGCGAGGTCTCCGGTGGTGCTCGTCAGCCGGGCAGCCGCACCGGCATCAGCAGGTGCAGGTATCCGGCCTGCTCCGGGGACGGTGCCTCCGCGGCGTCGTCGGTGGCCGGTTTGGGGACCGGCCGGACCAGCGCGGGCCGGTTCGGGGTGGTGAACGTGAGCTGGGCGCGGTCGGTGTGCAACGCGCCGAGCGCGTCGAGCAGGTAGCCCGGGTTGAACGCGATCGTCAGCGGGTTGCCGTCGAGCGCGCAGGGCAGCTCCTCCTCGGCGGACCCGACGTCGTCGCCACCGGCCGCCAGCCGCAGGCCGTCCTCGCCGAACTCCATCCGGATCTGGGCGACCCGGTCGGCCACGAGCGACACACGCTTGATCGCCTCGACGAGCATCGCGACGTCCAGCTCGGCGGCGGTGGTGTGCTCGGAGGGGATCAGCTGGCGGAAGCGCGGGAACTCCGCGTCGAGCAGCCGGCTGGTCGAGCGGCGGCCGCCGCCGGTCAGGCCGAGCATGCCGTCGCCGGCGGAGAGGGCGATCTCCACGGTGCCGGAACCGGACAGCGTCTTGGCGACCTCGGCGAGCGTCTTCGCCGGGATGAGCACCGCGGTCGAGATCGACGTGTCCTCCGGGACCCAGTCGAGCTCCCGGACCGCGAGCCGGAACCGGTCGGTCGCGGCAAGGGTCAGCTGGGAGCCCTCGATCTCCAGCCGGATACCGGTCAGCATCGGCAGCGTGTCGTCCCGGCCCGAGGCGACGGCCACCTGGGCGACCGCGGCGGCGAGCGCGTCGGCGGCTACCGCACCGGCCTTCTGCGGCATCTCGGGCAGCTGCGGGTAGTCCTCGACCGGCATGGTCGGGAGGCTGAACCGGCTGTTACCGCAGTTGATCGTGGCGCGGGCGCCGTCGACCACCAGGTCGACCGGCTTCGACGGCAGTGCGCGGGTGATGTCGGCGAGCAGCCGCCCGGACACCAGCATGCGCCCCGGTTCACCGACGGTCGCGTCGAGCTCGACGCGGGCCGAGGTCTCGTAGTCGAAGCCGGAGACGGTGAGCTTCTCGCCGGCCTCCCCGTCGGACTGGATCAGCACCCCGCCGAGCACGGGCACGGGCGGGCGCGCCGGAAGGCTGCGCGCCACCCAGGCGGCCGCGTCCGCGAGGACGTCGCGTTCGACCCGGAACTTCATCAAGGACCTTCCCCGGTAGCGCCGCGGCCCGGCCGGGTGCGGCCGGGCCGTGACGGGACGGCGGTGCTGCGGCGGGCCCCTGGCTCCTCCCCGACGGCGGCCGTGCCGCGCTGCCCGGTGTGGGCGGCGGCGGGTCGCTGCTGCGGGATCGGAACCCGGGATCGCCGGGAGGCTCACGGTAGAGCCTCGCCCCGACAGTTTCCACGCCCACCCCGGCCGGCCGTCGCCGCCCGGCGGCGACACCGCGTGCTCGATCGTGCACCCCGTCCGTGTCCCCTCCACACACTCTCTTCTCAAGAAGAACTGAAAGAGAAGGAAGACCAGTCGTAGTCATAGGTGCTGTGCATGGTGTGGATGGACGACGTCGTGGCTGGTCAGCAGGCCGCGTCGACTGGGGACGTGTCCGTGGGGGCACCCGTTGACAGGTCGCGGCGACGGTGGACGGACGCGGCCGCCCCCCGTCCGTCCCCGATTCATCCCGGGTTCACCACAGAGTTGTCCACGGATCCGGGCCCATCCGTCCACGGGCTCGGCGCGGTCCATCCACAGAGTTGTCCCCAGGTGTGGGTGGAAACGTGGTGGATCGTGGACCCAGGGTGATGGGTGTCGCACCGTGAGCCGGGCCCGCTCGTCCCGCGATGAACCCACATACACCTCATCCGTCACCCCGATATCGACGGACGGTGACGGACGGCCGGCCGGGAAGGACCACTCGCACGGGTGGCGGTTCGCCGAACGCCCTCTACCGGACGACGAACGGGGAGCGTGGAAGCGACACGCAGGCGACGCCACGCCGGACCCGATCGGGATCGCGTCGAACGCCGTGGCTGCCGGGTCGGACCGGCGCACGGCGTCCCGGGCCGGGGTACCGATCACCTCGGGAGCGTCCGGAACGTGGCGCAGCGTGGATCTGAGCGCCGTTGTCCGTGTGGGTGCGGCGGAATCGGTACCGGTGCGAGCCGTGACCGGGCCGACGCGGGCCGCAGGCAGCGGACGAGGCTGTGGAGAACCCCGCGACGGGCGTGGACAACTCGGGTCGTGGTGCCGGGCCGCGGTGGGCCGGCGCGGAGAGGTCAGTGCCGGGCGCGCAGCTTGATCCGCGCGGTCAGCTCCTGCACCTGCTCGAAGGTCTTGCGCCGGAGCGAGATCTCGTTGCGGATCTTCTTGTCGGCGTGCATGACGGTGGTGTGGTCGCGGCCGCCGAACGTCTGGCCGATGCGGGGCAGCGACAGGTCGGTCAGCTCACGGCACAGGTACATCGCGATCTGGCGGGCCTGGGCGAGTGCCTTCGTCTTGCCGGGCCCCGACAGGTCGTCGAGCGTGACCCCGAAGAACTCGGCGGTGACCGCCATGATCGTCGGCGCGGTGATCTCGGAGGCCGCCGAGTCGGGGATCAGGTCCCGCAGCACGATCTCGGCGAGCTGGGTGTCGACCGCCTGCCGGTTCAACGACGCGAACGCCGTCACCCGGATCAGCGCGCCCTCCAGCTCGCGGATGTTGCGCTCGATCCGCTCGGCGATGAACTCCAGTACCTCGCCGGGGACGGCGAGCCGGTCCTGCGCGGCCTTCTTCCGCAGGATCGCGATCCGGGTCTCCAGCTCGGGTGGCTGGATGTCGGTGATCAGGCCCCACTCGAACCGGGTCCGCATCCGGTCCTCGAGGGTCTCGAGGCGCTTCGGCGGCCGGTCGGAGGAGACCACGATCTGCTTGTTCGCGTTGTGGAGGGTGTTGAAGGTGTGGAAGAACTCCTCCTGGGTCCCCTCCTTCCCCTCCAGGAACTGGATGTCGTCGACCAGCAGCACGTCGACGTCGCGGTAGCGGCGCTGGAAGGCGACCTTCCGGTCGTCGCGCAGCGAGTTGATGAAGTCGTTCGTGAACTCCTCGGTACTGACGTACCGGACCCGCATCCCGGGGAACAGCCGCTGGGCGTAGTGCCCGACCGCGTGCAGCAGGTGGGTCTTGCCCAGCCCGGACTCGCCCCAGATGAACAGGGGGTTGTACGCCCGCGCGGGTGCTTCGGAGACCGCGACCGCGGCGGCGTGGCTGAACCGGTTCGACGCCCCGATGACGAAGGTGTCGAAGGTGTAGCGCTCGTTGAGCCGGGTCTGCGACCGCGGTGCGACCGGGTCACCGGCCTGCGGCGCGGTGTAGGCGGGCCACGCGGTGCCGCCGCCGTCGCGGGACGGCGAGTCCGGCGCCGTGGGGGCCGCCGGGGCCCAGCCTCCGGTGGACGACGGCCCCGGGTCGGCCGCGTAGGAACGGCCCCGGTGGCCGCTCGCGTGCTCGTCGTCGGCCGCCCCCCGGTGCGGGGCAGTGGAGTCGCCGGCGGCGGACTCGTCGGAGGAGTCGTCGGCGGCGGAGTCATCGGTGGAGCCGGCCGTGGTGGAGCCGTCGGGACGGGTGAGGTCGGTCCGACGGGTGTGGTCGCTCCGGCCGGCGGTGCCGGTGTCGGTGCCGGTGTCGAGGTCCTCGGCGCCATCGACCGCCACGGCACCCGTGCCGTCCGCGCCCGCTGCGGGCGGGCGAGCGGTACCGGTGTCCCGGGCGCTGTCCCCCGCGGTGGCCGCGCGGGGCAGGGCGAAGCCGGGCGGGTCGGGCACCTCGGTCCCGCCCGAGGCGGCCGAGGCGTCGACGACGACGGCGAGGTTGACCGAGACCCCGAGGTGGCGGCCCAGTGCGTCACTGATCGGGCGGCGCAGGATGCGCTCGATGGCGTCCTTGGCGAACTCGCTGGGCGCGGCCAGCAGCGCGGTCCCGTCGAGCAGCCCGAGCGGCCGGGTCAGGCGCAGGAACGCGCGCTGCTGTGGGGACAGGGACGGAGTGCCCGACTCCGCGGAGGAGCCCGAGAGGTCGGCGATGACCCGGTTCCAGACCGCGCCGAGATCGCCCGGCTGGTCGGTCATCCGCGGTTCCCCCTCCCGTTCGGCCGCTGTCCGCGGCTGCTCCTCCGGGAGCACACCAACCGTCTCCGTCCGGACGCGTCCGCTACTACCGGAAGTCGAAGTATCCCCAGAGTTGTCCACACTTGTGCGTAAAGGTACGCAGCACTGCCCGCCCGGCACGCATCGGGGCGGCCGGGTGGTCGGGTTCAGCGACGTCCCGAGTGCTGACTGCGGTCTCGAGCGTCGACTGTGTCGATAGTGGTCTGACGTGCTCTGTGGTCGTTCCCGGCACGGCGCGAACGGTCGTGACGTCCCGCCGGTCAGAGGCGGGATCGGCGACGCTAGCAGCAGCCTCCGCTGCGGGCTCCCGGTGGGCCGCGAGGACGGGGGCGGGGGTGGTTTGACCCCTCTGAAACGCGCTGCGTACCCTTGTCCACCGGACACTGGTCAGGAGGGGCGTGTCGCGCCCGTCCTGCGACGGTCTCCCGCCCGCACGGGGGGAGCCGGTGCGACGACCGGTGGCCCACGAACCCCGTGCCAGTGACCGTAGAGATCTCGGCGTCGCAGGGCGCCTGCGAACAGCCGACCAGGAGTGCCCACCGTGAGCAAGCGTACTTTTCAGCCGAACAACCGCCGCCGGGCCAAGGTGCACGGCTTCCGGCTGCGCATGCGCACCCGCGCCGGCCGCGCGATCCTCGCTGCGCGCCGCCGCAAGGGGCGCAGCAGCGTCTCGGCCTGACCGACCGGCGCCCCCACCGGCCCGCGCCGTGCTGCCGGCCCGCGCCCGGCTCACCCGCCGGCCCGAGTTCGCCTCGACGATCCGGCGCGGTCGGCGCGCCGGCCGCTCGCGGCTGGTGGTGCACCTCGACCTGACCCGCCCCGGCGGCGTGCCCGAGCACGTCTCGCCGAGGGCGGGTTTCGTCGTGAGCAAGGCCGTCGGCAACGCGGTCGTCCGGCACCGGGTCACCCGGCGGCTGCGGCACCTCGTGGCCGACCGGCTGGAGACGCTCCCGCCGGGGGCCGCCCTCGTCGTCCGGGCCCTGCCGCCGGCGGGGACAGCCTCGTCCGCGGAGCTGGGCGCAGACCTGGACTCGGCGCTGCGGGCGGCCCGCCGGCCCCGCAACCGGAACGGCACCCGGCGGTCGGAGCCCGCGCAGGACGGCCCGCGGTGAGCCGCGGGACGACCGCCGTCGTCGAGGAGGACCCGATGAGCGAGGACCGGGACGCCGCACCGCGCGGCGCCGTCCGCTCCGGGGACGTGGACGGACACGCGGCCTCCGGAAGCGACCGCGTCGCTCCCCCGGGCCGTACCGACACCGGCCGTACAGATACCGACACCGACACCGATCGTCCGTCCGGCACCTGCTCGTCCGCCCGCGGTTCCGACGGCCCGGATCCCGACTGCGCTGCCGCCGACCATCGCGGCCCGGACCACTGCGACTCGCACCGGTCCGTCTCCGACCGGTCGGACTCCGACCACTCCGGCTCCGACCAGTCCGGCTCCGACCAGTCCGGCTCCGACTTCGACCCCGGCGACACGGCGTCGTCCCACGAGCCGCCCCCGCAGGCTCCCCGCACGCTCGGCGCCCGGGCCGCTGTCGCGGCCGTCCGCTGGTACCAGGTGTGGATCTCCCCGAACCTCCTGCCGAGCTGCCGCTTCATGCCGAGCTGCAGCGCCTACGCCGTCGAGGCCCTCACCGTCCACGGTGCGATCCGCGGTATCGGGCTGACCGTCTGGCGTCTGCTGCGCTGCGCACCGTGGCACCCTGGCGGGTGGGACCCGGTACCTCCGCCGCGCGGTCCGGGACGCAGCGGGCCCGAGCCCGGCGCCGCGGACCCGGCGCCCACCGACCCGTCCCGAACCGAAGGCCTCTAGAGCGGCGCGGACCGCCGTGCAGCGGACCGACCCGAGACCCCGAGGAGCAACACACCCGTGCTGGACTTCATCTACTACCCCGTCAGCTTCATCATGTGGGTCTGGCACAAGGTGTTCGGCTTCGTGCTGGGCGAGGACAACGGCTTCGCCTGGGCGCTGTCGGTGGTCTTCCTGGTCTTCACCCTGCGGCTGATCCTCTACAAGCCGTTCGTGACGCAGGTCCGCTCCATGCGCAAGATGCAGGAGATGGCGCCGGAGATGCAGAAGCTCCGGAAGAAGTACGCCAACGACCGGCAGAAGCTCGCCACGGAGATGCAGAAGCTCCAGCAGCAGAACGGCGCCAACCCGCTGATGGGCTGCCTGCCGATCCTGGTGCAGATCCCGGTCTTCATCGGTCTGTTCCACGTGCTGCGCGAGTTCAAGCCGGGCAAGACCGAGAACTACTTCTTCAACGCGCAGGAGAACGCCTCCTTCGTCGAGTCGAACCTGCTCGGGTCGAAGCTCGGCTCGGCGATCTGGCCGCTGCAGAACACCGCCTCGGTCGAGGCCCTCGGTGGCAACTACCTGTCCCAGTGGCTCGTCATGATCCCGCTGATGATCATGGCTGGTGTCTTCACGCACATCACCGCGCGCCACTCGGTGGCCCGCCAGCAGGCGCAGATCGCGGCCGGCACCACGGCGTCGAACCCGCAGACCGAGATCATGCAGAAGCTGATGCTCTACGTGTTCCCGATCGGTGTCGTCGTCGGTGCGCCGTTCCTGCCGCTGGCCGTGCTCTTCTACTGGGTCTCCAACAACCTGTGGACGCTGTGGCAGCAGCACCACGTCTACAAGAAGATCGACGCCGAGGACGCGGAGAAGCAGGAGAAGGCCGCCGAGTCGGCCAAGGCACTCGCCCCGCGGCCCGGCCAGAAGCCGGTCCGCAAGAACGGCCGGACCGCTCCGAAGGACGCCACGACCGTCGACGAGCAGGTGGACGCCGAGCCGGCCGGCTCCCCCGACGCGGCCAGTGCCGACACAGCCGGCGTCGACGCGACGGACACGGCTGCCGACGCCACCGCCGGAGACTCCCCGGCCGGTGACGGCGCCTCCCGCAACGGCTCGGCCCAGAACGGCCCGGCCCAGAACGGCTCGCCCCAGAACAGCTCTACCCAGAACCGTTCGAACCAGAACGGCTCGACCCGGAACGGGTCCGGCAAGAACGGCGCGAAGAAGCCCGGTGCCAAACCGGTGCAGCGCCGTCAGGGAGCGAAGTCCAAGCGCGGTAAGCGCCGCTGACCCAGTGAACCCGCGCGCCACGACGGCCCCGGCGGACCCCGACCGCCGCGCGGGCCCGGCGCAGCGCATCCGCGTACCGCAAGCGAGAGGAGAAGCACGTGCCCACCACAGCGAAGGATCCTGCCGAGGGTGCAGACGTGCAGGCCAAGCCGTCCGGTGACGACCTGCTGATCCAGGAGGGCGACGTCGCCGGTGACTACCTGGAGCGCCTGCTCGACATCCTGGACTACGACGGCGACATCGACCTCGACGTCGAGGGCGGCCGCGCGATCGTCAGCATCGAGGGCAGCGAGGGCGACGCCGACCTGGAGAAGCTGGTCGGTGACCGGGGCTCGGTGCTGGAGAGCCTGCAGGAGCTCGCCCGGCTCGCCGTGCAGCAGCAGCTCGGCAGCCGCAGCCGGCTCATGCTGGACGTCGCCGGCTGGCGCCGGCGCCGCCGCGACGAGCTGACCGAACTGGGCACGGAGACGGCCAAGGAGGTCAAGGCGTCCGGTGAGTCGGCCCGCCTCCGCCCGATGACGCCGTTCGAGCGCAAGGTCGTCCACGACGCCGTCGCGACGGTGAAGGGCGTCATCAGCGAGAGCGAGGGCGAGGAGCCTCGCCGTCAGGTCGTCGTGCACAAGAGGTGAGCACCGAGCAGAACACCGGCGGAGCGGCGGCACCGGCTCCGGAGGTCGCCGGAACGGTCTTCGGCGAGCGGGTCGGCCTGGCCGCCCGCTACGTCGAACACCTGGCCACCTCCGGGATCGAGCGAGGCCTGATCGGGCCGCGGGAGCACGACCGCCTGTGGGACCGGCACGTGCTGAACTCCGCGGTCCTCGCCGAGGTCGTACCGTCCGACGCGAAGGTCGTCGATGTCGGCTCCGGGGCGGGACTGCCCGGGATACCGTTGGCACTGGCCCGTCCGGACCTGCGGATCGTGTTGATCGAACCGCTGGCCCGGCGGGTGGACTGGCTGGACGAGGTGATCGCCGACCTCGGGCTCGACGTCGCCGTCGAGCGCGGGCGCGCCGAGGAGCCCGCCGTTCTGCGACGATGGGAGGGCGCCGACGTGGTCACCGCCCGGGCCGTCGGGCCGCTCGCCCGGCTCGCGGGGCTCTGTCTGCCCCTGCTGCGTCCGGGGGGTGCGATGCTGGTGCTCAAGGGAGCCTCCGCACCGGAGGAGATCGCCCGCGACGCGACCGCGGTCCGGGCGCTCGGTGGCGGCGACGCCAGGATCCACGAGGTCGGTGACGGCGTCGTGGATCCCCTGACCACGGTGGTCGAGATCCCCCGCATCGGCGCGCCC
This sequence comes from Pseudonocardia ammonioxydans, assembly GCF_900115005.1. Taxonomy (GTDB): domain Bacteria; phylum Actinomycetota; class Actinomycetes; order Mycobacteriales; family Pseudonocardiaceae; genus Pseudonocardia; species Pseudonocardia ammonioxydans. The sequence continues at coordinate 21,146 of NZ_FOUY01000033.1, forward strand.
CGCCCCAAGCGGAGGAAAGAACGGCGATGATGAGTAGGACACCGTCCTCGGCTGTTCCACGTGAAACATCGGGACGGGATTCGAGGGAGAGAGGGCCGCGCGTGAGTCTCGGTTGGACCCCCATCGCGGACGAGGCCGCGAGGGCTGCCCGCGTCCTGCACCCCGACGGCCACGGCATGCCACGGCCGGCTGAACGACGGATCCTGGGTGTCGCGAACCAGAAGGGCGGCGTCGGGAAGACCACCAGCACCGTGAACCTGGCCGCCGCGCTCGCCATGCACGGGATCCGGGTACTCGTCGTCGACCTCGACCCGCAGGGCAACGCCAGCACCGCGCTCGGTGTCGAGCACCGGACGGGCACCCCGTCGGTGTACGAGGTGATGCTCGGCGAGATCGGGCTGCAGGAGGCCGTCGCCGTCAGCTCGGCGTCGCCCAACCTGCTCTGCGTACCGGCCACGATCGACCTGGCCGGCGCGGAGATCGAGCTGGTCAGCATGGTCGCGCGCGAGTCGCGGCTGTCCCAGGCGCTGCACGACGACGCGCTGGCCGAGCTGGACATCGACTACGTCCTGATCGACTGCCCGCCCTCGCTCGGGCTGCTCACGGTGAACGCCCTGGTGGCGGCGTCCGAGGTGCTGATCCCGATCCAGTGCGAGTACTACGCGCTGGAGGGCCTGGGCCAGCTCCTGTCCAACATCGATCTGGTCCGGTCGCACCTCAACACGTCGCTGCACGTGTCGACGATCCTGCTGACCATGTACGACGGCCGGACGAAGCTGGCCGACCAGGTCACCTCCGAGGTGCGTCAGCACTTCGGCCCGACGGTGCTGCGCACCGTCGTCCCGCGCAGTGTGAAGGTCTCCGAGGCGCCCGGCTACAGCCAGACGGTGCTCGCCTACGACCCCGGCTCACGTGGGGCCATGAGCTATGTCGACGCGGCCCGGGAGATCGCCGAGCACGGTGCCACCGGCGCCTACCGCCCGGGTGGACGCTGACATGACAGCTGACATGACAGAGGTCCGTTGATGGCAGAGCGCAAGGGCGGTCTCGGTCGTGGACTGGCCGCGCTGATCCCCACCGGGCCGGCCGAGCCCGAGGCGCAGCCCTCGAGCCCCGGAGCCCCGCTGCACCGGCCCGCCCCGGCCGTGCCACGCGACGACGCCGCGACCGAGGCCGAGCCGCGGGTGGTCGACGGCGGTGCCGAGTACCGCGAGATCCCGCTGGACCGGATCGTCCCCAATCCGAAACAGCCGCGGACGCAGTTCGACGAGGAGCAGCTCTCCGAGCTCGAGCACTCGATCCGCGAGTTCGGGCTGCTGCAGCCGATCGTGGTGCGGCGGGTCGGTCGCAGCTACGAGCTGATCATGGGCGAGCGCCGGTGGCGCGCCGCCCAGCGGGCCGCGCTGGAGACGCTCCCGGCGATCGTCCGGCACACCGCCGACGACGTCATGCTCCGCGACGCGCTGCTGGAGAACATCCATCGGGTCCAGCTGAACCCGCTGGAGGAGGCAGCCGCCTACGAGCAGCTGCTCGGCGAGTTCGGGGTGACACACGCGGAGCTCGCCGATCGTCTCGGCCGGAGCCGCCCGGTCGTCACGAACATGATCCGGTTGCTGAAGCTGCCCGTGACGGTGCAGCGGCGGGTCGCCGCCGGTGTCCTGTCGGCCGGGCACGCCCGGGCGCTGCTCGGGCTGGAGGACGCCGGACTGCAGGAGGATCTGGCGACCCGCATCGTCGCCGAGGGCATGTCGGTGCGGGCCACCGAGGAGGCCGTGGTGCTCGCCCGGCAGGACGGCCCGCAGCGGGAGCGCCGGTCCCGGAAGCGGGCCGAGGAACGCCCCGAGTTCACCGAGATGGCCGATCGGCTCTCCGACACCTTCGACACCCGGGTGAAGGTGGAGATGGGTCAGCGGAAGGGCCGGATCGTCGTCGAGTTCGGTTCGGTCGAGGACCTGGACCGCATCACCGGGATGATGGGTCTCCGCGAACAGGACTGAGGGGCGCCGGCGTCGGTCCGCTCCCCCGCGTACGGAGGCCGACCGGCTCCGGGGTGTGTCCCTGTTCCGATCCGGTGATCTCGTCGGCAGCGGCGATCTCAGGACGCTGTGATTCGTCCCGTGTGGCCTCATCGGTGTGTCGCCCGGGTCGTGGGCCTGGGATGATGTTCGAGGCCCTCCCCGATCATTTGAGGGCGATTTCGGGCGTGTGGCTCGGCTCGAGTGGTCCTTCGAGGCCATTCGCTTTCGATTTCAACTATTCGAGTGCACTACGGCCGGCGCAGGGAGGCCGAGCGACCGGTGTACGGCTCACCGGGTGGCCGGGCCGTGTCGGGGAGCGGGTTGCGGGCCGAGGTGGACGCCGTCGAAGGCACTGGCGCCAAACAGGTCGCTGTCGGGCAGGTCGTCGCCGAGCTCGTTCTGCTCGAGGTAGGTCTCGCTGTGGGATCCCGGCATACGGCCGCCGCTCCATCTGCCGGGGTCCGTGAACCGTTGCCCGCCCGGCTGCGGCGTGACCGGAACAGCACCGGACGCGGGCGTTCCGTACGCACTGCCCTGAGCCGGTGCCGTGGACGGAGGGCGGCCGACCGTCGGCTGGGCACCCGCCCGGGGCACTCCCCGGGCCGCGCCCTCGGCTCACGCTCGACCGTGAGGTGGGCATGCCAATCACTTCTGCGCCGCCCGGCTTCGCGGCCCCGAGCATCGCCGTGGCCGACCAGCCGGCGAGGGCGCCGGGCGCCGCCCCCGGGTGCTCAGCCATCGGCTGTTGTGGGGGGCCGCCGGTACACCGCACCGCACTCACTGCCGGTCGAGCATCGTCGGCGTTCCGGCGCAGCCCGGTGCGGGCGGCGGTGGGGCACCGCCCCACCGCCGTGTACAGCGACCCGATCTCCGCCCGGTCCAGAGGGCGGAGCGTGCCGGGCCGGCGCGGCCGGGAGGGTGGTCCGCGCCGGCGGCAGGGCCCGGACGACGAGGGCGGCACCGTGGTCAGGGATCCACGACGCCGTCACCGACCTCGTCATCGTCGCGGCACGCTCAGCCGCTCGTGCCCGAGCGTCGAGGCGCCGGAGGTGGTCCGGTCGATGCGCACGGCGGTCGGGACGGTGGTCTGGGGCGGCACAGGTCGTGTGCGGCCGGCGATCCGCTTCCCGGCCGGGTAGAGGTCACCGATCGACTCCCCTCCCCCGGGTCCCTGTCGGCGAACGGGGCCGTTTCCCCGGGTGATCGGAAGGCTGAGAACGGTGACGCCTGACGGCGTCGAGGTCCGTGGGGGCGAGCCGGCGTAGGCGCGGTCTGCGGATCACCCGGGCGAAGAGGTCCCTGCCCCACCCCCCGCGCGGCTCGAGGAGCCGCGGGTGTGCGCGGCTGGGGCGCGCACCTTGCGAGCGAGCGGCTCGCGGGACGTACCGGGTCGGGCTGGCTCCCGGCGCTGTGTCCCGCGGTCGTGTTTCACGTGGAACAGGGCTCCGGCCTCGTCGTCGCATCGAGAGGACCGTCGGTGCCGGCGGTGCCTCGGCACCGGGGACGCCGTCGTGCGCCCGGCCCGGCACGGTGCCTCATGGATCAGTCCTGCCGTCCTCCATGTCCATGGCCATCAGAAGGATCTACCGGCGCTGCGCCCGGGGCGCGGACGCCGACTCGGTCCGGCCTGCGGACGAGGCGTGATGATCGGTGTGGACACAGGCGTCGGCGGGCGAGGCAGGGCGCCACCGCGGCGACGCGCACCAGCTCGTGCGGTCGTCCGGCGTCGACGGGCCGCCGTCCGCCCGCCGGTGGCGATGCCGAACCTGGTGGAGTCCGGAGTCGTCGGTACGCCCACAGGCCGGCCCTAGGGCCGACCTTGCGCGCCACCGTGGAGCTCGCCGTGCTCGCCGATGGCGTACGCGATCGGCGCGATCACGACGGGGCGTACGAGGTTGGGCGGGACGATCAGTCGGCCGGTATCGCTCCGCAGGACGAACGCACCGGTGTGCTGTGCGCGACCGGCCCCACCGGGTCGTCACGTCCGTCCGGGCCCTCGGTGTGGCCACGAGCAGGCACCCGCGCGCTTCGACGATGCCCGCGTCCCCGGGCAGTTCGAGACACGGCGCCGGCGCGCTGCATCACCGGCACGGCGATCGCGGTGCGCGGCGCGGGACCACGGGCGCGCGGTCGCGGGATCACCACCCTCCGCGCGCGTCCGCTGCGTGCGACGCGGCGGTTCTGTTCCGCATGAAGCAGGCCGTGCCCGCCGGTGTGCCGGGCGGTGCTGTTTCCTGTGAACCGTGATCGTGCACCCCGGTACCGGGAGACCTCGTTCCACGTGAAACACGACGGTGCCACGCCCGGGGCCGGTCGACGCTGTGCGACGTGAAGCGCGGCCGTGCCCGGCGGGACGGCGCGATGCCGTTCCACGTGAAACGTGACCATTCCGGGAGGCGCGATCTGCGCGACGCCGGCCCCCATGTGAGACGCCGCCGTGCTGGGCCGGGGGCGGGCGACGCTGATCCAGATGACGTGACCGTGCCACCCCGCGCGTGTGTGTGGGCGATGCCGTTCCACGTGAAACAGGACCATGTCGCCCGGGCCGCGCGATCCCGTTCCAGGTGGAGCGTGATTATTCCGAGCCGCGCGAGCGCGCGATGCTGTGCCACTCCTGGTCGGGCTGGTGTCGACGCTGTTCCGGACCGACGTGGACGCCGGGGCGCCGGCGGCGGGACTCGTGCCGGGGTTCGCCGGGATCGACTCGCTGGTGCCGGCCACCCCCGGAGGCCACGGCGAGCGCGGTGCCCGCGGCGTCCAGGTGAATCGCCACTTGCGGGGCTGGGACTGCGCGACGCCGTTCCACGTGGAACCCAGCCGCGCGCGGACTGCGTGCTGATGGTGCGACATGGGTCGTTCCGCACCGCCGCCCAGGCCGGAGGACGACCGCAGCAACCGCGCGGTGCGCCACACCCGCCACTGGCGTAGCCCCGTGCGCGGAGCCGGATGGCGCGTTCTCGAGGCCGCCGACGGCTCCGCGAGACTCACCCGGAGCCACTCCCCCGCGAAGGCCGTCTCGCTCGTGGGTCCGGCGCCGGGAGCGGATGCGCCGGTGCTCCGCCGAACGGGGCGCGGCGGGGCGCCGATGTACGGGCGGTGGTCGGAACGACGGTGTCGAAGGATCCGTACTGCGCATCATGAGGCCGGGCTTCGCCGCCGTGTCGCCGGCCTCGCTGAAGGAGGTCGCCGTGCTCGAGCAGCGGAGCCACTCCGAGGTGCTGCACGGTGTCGACAGGCACGCGGACGGCGGTGGGCTGCTCGGGTGCGGGCAATCGCCGTGGGTCGGCGCAGCGCGACCGGCCGCCGGCACCGAGGTCGCGGTCCTCCGCGTGGTGGTCGAGTGAGCGTCGCTCCCGACCGGCCACGTGAGCCGGGCCGGGTGGCTCCCGTCCGCGCAGGGACTCCGCTGTGGAGAGGTTCCACGTGGAACCGGGGTGCTCATGACCGCAGTACCGGCGGAAGTCCAGTGGTCCGCGCCGCTGCACGACGCGGATCTACTCCAACAGGGCCGTGGATGCTGCGTGGTCCGGTCCCGGTCGTCGTCGCGACCTCAGGGCCGCCGTAGCGGGGGTACCAAAATGCTCGAGCGGTCGGAGACGTGGGGCGGGTGGGCCGGGTGGTGTGGCAGGTCCGGGTCGAGCGCGTACCCGGAGAGGGCGGGCTCGAGCGCCCCTCCGCGGTTCGGTGGAGGCACCGGCCGCGGTCCGCCGTCGACCGCCCGATACGGGACACCCGGCGTGGCGTCCGGGACTCCCCGACCAGCGGTGAGCGATGACGACCTCGTGGCGGGCGACGCCACCGGACGCGGGCGTACCCGACCGCGATGTTCCACGTGGAACCACCCGACGATGCGTGGTTCCACGTGAAACACGTCAGCCCTGCCGCGTGGCGGCGCGTTCGACGAGCGCCTGGTAGACGGTCGCGAGGTCCGTGCCGTCGGCCGCGACCGCGGTCGGCAGCAGTGAGGTGTCGGTCAGTCCGGGCGACACGTTCATCTCGAGGACCTGCACCGCGCCCGACGAGTCCACGATCGCGTCCATCCGGGAGATGTCCCGCATGCCGAGCAGGCGGTGCGCGTCGAGCGCGGTGTCCGCCAGCGTCCGGAGAACGTCCTGCGGCAACCGGGCCGGACAGTGGAAGGTCGCCGCACCCGGGGTGTAGCGGCACGTGTAGTCGTAGAAGCCGGACGGCACCTCGACCTCGACCGGGGGCAGTGCGCGCGGCTCGTCACCGTCGTGCACCACGGACACGGCGACCTCGGTCCCCGTCACGAAGCGCTCGGCGAGCACGGTGTCGGCGTAGGCGAAGGTGCTCACCATGGCGGCCGGCAGATCGTCGGCGCTGTGCACCACCTGGACGCCGAGCGCGGACCCGCCCTGGTCCGGCTTGAGCACCAGCGGGAGCCCGATCCGCTCGACGATCGCGTCGAGGACCCCTCGCGCGCCCAGCTCGCGGAAGGTCGAGTGGGGCAGGGCCACCCACTCCGGCGTCGACAGGCCGGCCCGGACGAGCTCGGCCTTCACGCTCGGCTTGTCCCACGCCCGCCGGCAGGCTCCCGACGGCGTCCCGACGAACGGGATGCCGAGAAGCTCCAGCACCTGCTGGACGGCGCCGTTCTCCCCTTCCCCACCGTGCAGTGCGACCGCGACGACATCCGGCCGGTCGGTGTCGAGCCGCTCGAGGAGCGCGCTGTCGACGTCCCACTCGCGGACGTCGACGCCGTTGGCGCGCAGCGCGCCGGCGAGGCGTCGCCCGGATCGCAGGGACACCTCGCGTTCGTGGGACAGGCCTCCGGCCAGCACGGCCACCGTTCGATCGCTCACCCGGGCATTCTGCGCCATGCCTCCGGAACGCCGAACGCCCCGGGCCGCCGAAGCTGAGACTGTCGGCGCCCGGGGCGTTCCACGTGGAACACGAACCTCAGGTGGTGTCCGGGGACGGCGTCTGGGGGCCGCGGTTGAGCTCGGTGCGCGCCGAGGCGCCGAAGGTCCGGACGACGTCGAGCTCCGCCTCCAGCACCGCGGCCAGCCGCCGGACGCCCTCGGCGATGCGCTCGGGCGTCGGGTAGCAGAACGACAGCCGGATCTGCCGGCTGCCGAACCCGTCGGCGTAGAAGCCGGTCCCCGAGGCGTAGGCCACCCGCGCGGTGACCGCCCGTGGCAGCATCGCCTTCGTGTCGACCCCCTCCGGCACGGTCAGCCAGACGAAGAACCCGCCGTCGGGAACCGTCCAGCTGCAGCCCTCCGGCAGGTAGGTCTCCAGGGCGGCGATCATCGCGTCCCGCCGCTCGCGGTAGTTCTCACTGAACGTCTTGATCTGGCTGCGCCAGTCGTGGTGCGACAGGTAGCGCGACACGAGCATCTGGGTGAACGACGGCGGACACAGCGTCGCCGACTCCGCGGCCAGCACGAGCCGGTCCCGCACCAGTGGGGGAACCAGCGCCCAGCCGACCCGCAGGCCGGAGGCGAAGGTCTTCGAGAACGACCCCAGGTAGATGACGTCCGCGTCGTAGGACCGCAGTGCCGGGTGCGTCTCCCCGGTGAAGCCGAGCATCCCGTACGGGTTGTCCTCGATCACCATCACGCCGTAGCGACGGCACAGGTCGAGGATCTGCGGGCGACGCTCGTGCGCCAGCGTGACGCCGGCCGGGTTGTGGAAGTTCGGGATCGTGTAGAGGAACTTCGGAGTGATCCCCTGCCGGTCGAGGGCGTCGAGCGCCTCGTGCAGCAGCGCCGGGACCAGCCCGTGCTCGTCCATCGCGACGTGCACGACGCGCGCCTGGTAGGCGGCGAAGCTGCCCAGCGCCCCGACGTAGGACGGGCCCTCGGCCAGCACCACGTCGCCGGGGTCGACGAAGATCCGGGTGAGCAGGTCGAGTGCCATCTGCGAGCCGACGGTCACGACGACGTCGTTCGGGTCGCCCTCGATCCCCTCCTCCCGCATGACCTCGCAGATCTGCTCGCGCAGCTGCGGGACACCCTGCGCGGAGCCGTACTGCAGCGCCGTCATGCCGTCGACGTCGACGAGGTCGGCGACCTCGGAGGCGAGCGACTGCAGCGGCAGCGCGGCGAGGTTGGGCATCCCGCCGGCCAGCGACACGACCTCCGGCCGGCTCGCGACCGCGAACAGCGCGCGGATCTCCGAGGCGGTCATCCCGGCCGTGCGGGTGGCGAACCGCTCCGTGGGGGGCAGGAGCGCCCGCGATCCCGTGCCGGGGGCAGCGACCTCGTGGCCCTCCCCTGCCGCTGCAGCCGCCGCGGCCGCGGTGCGGCTGGCGTCGGGCTGCTGCGGGCGGTCGGGCGAGGCCATCGGCGTGCTCCCCTTCGGCGACATGAAACTTCGGGCACAGGGCCTTCGGTTGCCGCAAGATCAGCAACGCGAAGTGCCTGTCCGAGTGTAACCGCGCCGGGTGATCGCGCTGCCCCTCGTCGTGGGGAACGGACCGGTGAGCCGGTCCGGGGTGACGCATCTGCGGAAATCGGCCTACGCTCGACGGGAGGCGGAGCGAGGTCACGGCGGACCGTTGCGCCGGTACGGGAGCGATCGAGCAGGCGGTCGCAGTCCGGCCGGCCGTTCCGTGCACCCGCGCGTCTCCCGCGCCACGACGACAGCCGGAGGTCGGAGTTCGTGTCCTGGCATGTGGCCGCGCTCAATCTGGACAATCTGGGCGATCTGCCCAAACGGTGTCGCAACTGTGTCTACTGGGAGCTCTCGCCGAAGCCGGCCGAGCAGGCCGAGAGCTACGGCACGACGGATCTGGAGAAGGAGGCCTGGCTCTCCGAGGTCCTCCTCGAGTGGGGTTCCTGCGGCCGGATCGTCTATGTCGGCGGCGCACCCGCCGGTTACGTGCTGTTCGCCCCACCGGCGTCGGTCCCCCGGGCGACCGAGATGCCGACCGGACCGGTCAGTGCGGACGCCGTTCTGCTCACCACCATGCAGGTGCTGCCCGAGTTCGCCGGTGAGGGGCTCGGCCGGGCGCTCGCCCAGGCCGTCGTGAAGGAGCTGACCCGGCGTGGGGTGCGGGCCGTGGAGGCGTTCGGCGACGCCCGGCCGGGCACCGAGGCCGACTGTGTCGTCCCGGCGGACTTCCTGCGTTCGGTGGGGTTCAAGACGGTGCGCCCGCACCACCGGTGGCCGCGGCTGCGGATGGAGCTGCGCTCGGGTCTCGAGTGGAAGTCCGACGTGGAGGCCGCGCTCGAGCAGCTGTTCAACACGGTCACGATCCCGCTGCAGGCGGCCGCGCCGGTCACGGCCGCGCCGGCGCGGGCCGGGCGGTGTGCGGTGTCGTTCGTCCCGCCGGAGGGCTGACGGACGGTGCCGGGCGGGCCGGTGGGCCCGCTCAGACCGCCCGGCTGCGGTCCCGGCTGTACTCGCGGGCCAGCACGTCGTTGAACGTGAACGTGCCGGTCGGCTGGTCGTCCTGGCCGAGCAGGTAGAGCCGCTTGACGGCGACGAGGACGCCCTCGGCCACGACGTCGCGGAAGCCCGGGTCGAGCAGCTTCCGCCGGTCCCCGAGGTGGGTCAGGTAGCCCGCCTCGACGCGCACCGCGGGCATCCGGGTACGGCGCACCAGCTCCCAGGTGCAGGTCTGGCTGCGGCAGTCCTGCATGGACGTACGTGTGAGCAACTCGCGCTGGATCAGCCCGGCGAGCGCCTCGCCCACGTTGGACGTGGTGCCCGAGCCGTTGCCGAAGTAGAACGTCGCGAGTCCCTCGGCGTGCGGGCTGAAGCTGGCGTCGGTGTGCAGCGACACGACCAGGTCGGCGCCGACGTCGTTGGCGAACTGGGCGCGCTCGGCGTCCGGCGGGTTGCCGTTCTCCGGGCGGGAGAGCAGCGCCTCCATGCCGGTGGCCGACATCCGCCCGACCAGGCGGCGGGCCAGGTCCCACATGAGGTCGGCCTCGGTCACGCCGGCGACCTCGACGCCGCGGTCGGTGCCGCCGTGCCCGGGGTCGATCACGATGCGTTTGCCCCGCATCCGCGGCCCGGCGCGGCGCAGCAGCTCCTGCTCGCGCAGCAGGTGCGGGCGGCCACCGGTGACCTTGCGGCCGAGCTGGCGCAGCGCGCGCAGCGTCTCGGGGCCGCACACGCCGTCCGGGGTCATGCCGTAGTCGCGCTGGAAGCGCTGCAGCGCCTGCTCGGTCTGCTGGTCGAACTGCCCGCTCGGACGCCCCGGGTTGTACCCCAGCTCGAGCAGCCGCTCCTGCAGGGTGGCGACGTCGTCGCCGGTTGTCGGGGTGGACAGGGTGAACGACAGCATCCGGTCACCCAGCGACCAGCCGGCCTCGCGCAGCGCCCGCGCGGTGTCGGGGCCGACGATGCCGTCGGTGATGAGCCCGCGGCCCTGCTGGAACATGCGGACCGAGTGGTCCACCTCGTCGTCGAACAGGTGCTCGTCCGTGGCGCCCGGCGGCTGGTCCGGCAGCAGATCGAGCTGCCGGAGCGTCGCCCGGATCTCGCGTACGGCCGGACCGCAGTCCCCGCGCCGGAGCAGCTGCATGCACCCCTCGCTCGCAGTCGTCAGGCGCCGCAGGGCGCCCGTGATCGGTCGGTTCCGCTCGGTGAACCGAGCAGGTAGCCGGGCCCATTGTGCCCTGCCCCGGCCCCGGAGGAGTGCAGTGGGGCGAACACGCGCGTGTCCCGGTTGTGATCAACCGGGACACGCAACGTGATCTCGATGCGCTATTCGCGCACGAGCGGGGTTCAGATGTGGTCGGCGAGATCCGCGAGCAGAGCGGCCTTCGGCTTGGCGCCGACGATCTGCTTCACCGGCTTGCCGCCGCTGAAGAGGATCATGGTCGGGACCGACATGACCTGGTAGTCGCGGGCGACCTCCGGGTTCGCGTCGATGTCGAGCTTGGCGACGGTGAGCTTCTCGGTGTTCTCACCGGCGATCTCGTCGAGCACCGGGGCGACCATCTTGCACGGACCGCACCAGGTCGCCCAGAAGTCGACCAGGACTGCCTTCTCGCTCTTGAGCACCTCCTGGTCGAACGAGCTCGTGGTGACGTCGATGGTGTTGGCCATGGCTTCTCCTTCAGGTCCGGGGCCGGTGGTCTGGGGGTGGGGCGGGTCAGTGCGCGGCGTCGGCGACCTCGGCGACCGGGGCGTCCCCGTAGCCGCCGCCGGCCAGCTCGGGGCTGACCGGGTGACCGGCGAGCCAGCGCTCGGCGTCGATCGCGGCCGAGCAGCCGGAGCCGGCCGCGGTGATCGCCTGCCGGTAGGTGTGGTCGACGAGGTCGCCGCAGGCGAACACGCCCGGCAGGTTCGTGTAGGTGCTGCGGTCGGTCGCCAGCACGTACCCCGCGTCGTCCAGCTCCACCTGGCCGCGGACCAGCGCGCTGCGCGGGTCGTGGCCGATGGCGACGAACATGCCGGTCACGTCGAGCGTGTCGGCCTCACCGGTGACGGTGTCGCGCAGCTGCAGCTGCTTGACCGACCCCTCGCCGGTCACCTCGGTGACCTCGGCGTTGGTGCGCCAGCGCATCTTCGGGTCGTTCTGCGCCCGCTCCAGCATGATCTTCGAGGCGCGGAACTCGTCGCGCCGGTGGATGATCGTGACGGTCTCGGCGAAGCGGGTGAGGAAGGTGGCCTCCTCCATCGCGGAGTCCCCGCCGCCGATCACGGCGATGTTCTGGTCGCGGAAGAAGAACCCGTCGCAGGTGGCGCACGAGCTGACGCCGCGGCCGAGCAGCTCCTGCTCACCGGGGACGTGCAGGTACCGCGGCTCGGCGCCCATCGCGAGGATCACGGCGCGGGCCCGGAAGGTCTCCTTCCCGACCCGGACCTCCTTGATCTCGCCCTCGAGCCGCACCTCGTCGACGTCCTGCGGGCGCAGGTCGGCGCCGAAGCGCTTGGCCTGACCGCGCATCTGCTCCATGAGGTCGGGGCCCATGATGCCGTCGGTGAAGCCCGGGTAGTTCTCGACGTCGGTCGTGGTCATCAGGGCGCCGCCGAACTGGCTGCCCTCGAACACGAGCGGGGCGAGTTGGGCCCGCGCGGCGTACACCGCTGCGGTGTAGCCGGCCGGACCGGACCCGATGATGATCAGGTTGTGCACCGTGTCGTCGGTGGTCACCGGTACCGATACCTCCTGGCGCGACCGGGTCGGCGGGCGCGCGATGACGGCCTCTGCGGTCCCGGCGGGCCGGGCTCCGTGTCGTGCCTGGTGTGTCGTGGATGGCGTGTCGTCACTGCTCGTACTGCTCGAACGCGATCCTAGACACGGGCATTCCCCGTCCCCGTGCGTGCCGAACGCGCCGTGGGTCACCCGTTCACGGCGGGGTCCGGGCCAGCACCCGCGAGCAGTCCGGTGCGACGACGACGAGCCGGTGCCGGCCGGCGTGGCCGGTCCCCAGCACCAGCAGGATCCCCGGCTCCCCCGCCACCGGGTACGGGCGGGAGGCGAGCAGCAGGGCGTCCGGGTCGGGGTCGCCGGCGGCCGCGAGGCAGGAGCGCACCCGGTCCGGAGCCGCGGCCGGGCCCGCCGGGGTGTCCGCGCCGGCCGCCGCGTGCCACAGCGCCTCGGGCGCGGTGCCCGCGACGGGCACGGGCCCGGGGGCGGGCCGGGCCAGCACCGGGACGGCGACGAGGGCGGCCAGGACGGTGAGGAGCACCGCGGCCCGGCGCCCTCGGCGGCGCCCCGCGGGCGGTGCGGTGGTGTTCGGTGCGGTCGTGTTCGGTGCGCGTCCCGGCCCGGCGGCGGGGACCGCCGCGCGGTGCCCGGAACCGGCCGTGGAACCTCCGGAACCCGCGCCGCCGGACCGGCGGGCCCACCGGCCGCGTCGGGGCCGCCACAGGGCGGAGGAGCGGTCCGGGCGGACGTGCCGGCCCGGCGGCGCGATCTCCGGTTCCGGGGCCGTCGGTCGCATCGGCCGGGTCCGGTCCGCCGGACCCGCCGGCGGATCCGCGTCCCGGGGCGGGCGGCGCTCCGGGACGGCCGGGGTCGGCGTGCCGGAGCCCGGGCTCCCACCCGGGCGGGATGCGGTGGCCTCCCGGGGCGCAGGCGGCTCGGCGGCGAGCCGGGACCGGATGCGGGTGGCGACGTCGGCGGGCATCCGGACCGGGTGCAGCGCCGCCGCGACCGCGGCCCGGACGTCGTTCCCGAGCCCGGTCGTTCCTCCCACATTGCTGTCGAATTGGCGAGAAAGGTCGGTCGGTGCTGGAGGATCCCCAGGGCAAGACAGGTTCGTATCGAGTCGACGATAAAGTGCGGATGGGTCAGCGTCGTTCTGACGAGAATAATCGGCGTCGCGGGTCATGGGCGTCCCTCCCGCAGGTGGCCCAGCGCGCGGGCCAACCGCAGCCGTCCCCGGGCGCACCGGCTCTTCACGGTCCCGTCCGGGGTGCCGACGATCTGTGCCACCTCCGAGACGGAGTAGCCGAGCCCGTCCACCAGCACGACCGCGACCCGCTGTTCGGTGGGCAGCAGGGTGAGCGCGTCGTCGACGGCCAGCCGGGTCACCAGCCGCCCGGCCGGGTCGGCGGTGACCGCCGGGTCGGCGGTGACCGCCGGGTCGAGGGGGCGGGCGCGGTCCCGCCGGCGCGCGGTGGCCCGGAGCCGGTCGATGCAGCCGTTGACCAGGATCCGGTGCAGCCAGGTCCCGGCGGTGGCGTCCCCCCGGAAGTCCGGCGTGCGCAGCGCCGCCAGGAACGCCTCCTGGACGGCGTCCTCCGCCTCGACGGCGTCACCGAGTATGCGCAGCGCCACCGACCAGAGCCGGTCGGCGTGCACCCGGAACACCTCGTCCAGGTCGGGCGCCTCGACGGCCGGCGGGCCGGCGCGCAGCAGGCGGTCGGGGGCGGGCACCGGCGCACGGTAGGCAGCCGGCGGCTCCGGTCACGGCCGGTCCGCCGGAGCCGGTGCGATCGCGAACGGCGCCGGGGCTACTGGACCGCGCGTTCGAACGAGATCTCGCCGACCTCGCTCTGGTTGCCCGATCCGAGGGTGGTGATCCAGAGCAGGACGTTCCCGGTCGGCCGGGCCCCGTCGAGCGGGACGACCGTCTCGCCGCCCTCCAGGGTGACCGTGGTGATCGGACGGGTCTGCTCCAGCGAGGCGTCCTCGGACGGGGCCGAGCGGACCTCCACCACCGTGCCCGGGGTGGCCGACTCGATCGTCAGCTTGGTCACCGGCTGCGGCGAGTCGAACGAGGCCATGATCCCGATGCCCGGCTTGAGCGCCGGGAACGGCTGGAAGTACTGGCTGGTGGCCCAGGTCGTGGCCGGGTCGCCGTCCACGACCCGGTCGACGGTGTCGGGGTTGTCGCCGTTGCCCGTCGGGTCGAAGACCTGCGCCGACACCTGCTGGACCGGGGCGGCCGCGACGCCGGTCCCCGGTGCGGGCGGCGCCTGCGTCTGGGCGGGGACCGTGGCCGCCGGGGGCAGCACCACCGGCGGCTCCCCCGAGCCGCCGAACAGCGTCCCCACCTGGACACCGAGGTAGCCGAGCACGACCAGCACGCCGACCCCCAGCACGGCCAGGCCCATCCGCAGGTTGCGGCGGCGCTGCGGGTCGTTGCGGGAGTCGGGCAGGTGGTCGGAGTCCTGCCAGACGTCGTCCGGGTCCGAGGGGGCGCCGTCCTGCACCGGTGGGAACAGGGCCTGGTCGGCGTCCTCGGCGACCACGTCGACGAGCATCCGGTGCAGCGCCGCGGCGGTGTGCACGCGGCCCCAGCCCTCGCCGCCCTGCCCGAGGGCGCCCATGCACAGCGTGTCCAGCTCCAGCGGCACCCCGGGGCGCAGCTGGGACGGCGAGCGCAACCGGCCCGCGGGGGTCCGGTCGGCGGCGACCAGCCCGGCACGGGCGGCGTCGGCGACGGACAGCGGCCAGCGGCGGGTCAGCAGGCAGTAGAGCAGCCCCCCGAGCCCGCGGACGTCGTCGGCGGCGGACACCGACGGCCGCGGCAGCAGGAAGGCCAGCATCGCGCGACCGTCCGGCGTGATCCGGACCCGCTGCGGGTGGTCACAGCCGAGCACCAGCCCGTGCTGGTGCGCCTCGGTCGCGGCCGCGGCCAGGCTCTCCACGGCATGGGCCGCGCGCTGTGCCCGGACCGGCCCCTCGGCGACGGTCTCGGCGAGCGAGCGGCCGGGCACCCATTCGGCGACGGCCGCACCCAGCACGTCGGCGGGCACACCGTGCGTACCCGGGGACAGCACGTCGAGCAGCCGGGCGCTGCCGGTGTGCTCGAAGCAGCCGGACCGGAGCGCACGGACGATCATCTCGCCGGCCCGGGCGGTGCCCTCGGGGTCGTCGGAACGGTCGTCGGCGGGGAGCCGGCGGAGCAGGGTGACACCGACCGGGCGGCGCAGCACCGTGTCCTCCGCGCGCCAGAACTCGGCACCCGCACCGGGGTCGGAACCGATCCGCTGGCGCAGCACGTAGCGGTCGGTGAGCTGGGATCCCGCGGCGGTGCCGAGCACGTCCCGGCCGGTGGTGATCCGTTCGGTGGGGCGGCTCTGGGCGGGGACCGCGGCGGTGGGCTGTTCCTCGGCCGGCCGGTGCGGCTCGGGGTGCTCGGGCGACGGTGCGGCGTCGGTCGCCGCTGCCGGGGTCGAGGAGGTCGGCGGGCCTGCGGGGTCGAGCGACGGGTGGCGCCCGGTGGCCTCCGGCCGGGGCTCGGGGTGGACGTCGGTCCGGGCAGCGCGCTCGTCGGTCTGCCCGCTCAACGGCCTCGCCCTCCCCCTGGCGTCTGGTGTCACGTCCACACCAGCCTACGTCACTCGGTCGGATCGGGACGAGCCGCGAACCCGGCTCGACCCTTCCCGAACTGTCATCGACGGCAGGTCCCGGTTGGTTTGCCTGTTCGGTGTTGTATTCGGTGGACGGCTGTAAATTTGCGACGAGCGGTCCGATTGTGTCGCCTGTCGGTGAGAAGGGCGTGCTGTAGCGGGGGTCAGCCCGGGCCCGGCGCCCCCGACGAACGGGCCGGGCGGGTGGCCCGGCCACCGTCCGGCTCGGACGGTGGCGGCCCCCCGGGACCGCCCGGACCGCCGGAACCGCCGCCGGGACCGCCGGGACCACCGGGCGGTGGGCCGCTGCCGCCCGCCGAGCGGATCCGGCGCACCACCCGGCGCACGACGAGCACGACGAGGACCGCGCCGGCGACGGCGGTCAGCCACACGGTGACCGTCCCGTAGACCGTCGACCGGACCCGCAGCCGGGTGTCCGGGCCGAGCTGCGCACCGTCCGGGGTGCGCAGTCCGGCGTCGACGCTGAACTGGCCGGAACGGGTGACCTGGGCGCTCACCCGCACCTGGACCCGGCCCAGCGGCGGCACCGCCTGGACCGGGATCGGAGCGACCCGCAACCCGGTGGTGCTGGACAGCACGACCCGGACGTTCATCGTCACCGGCAGGCCGTTGGCGACGGTGACCAGCAACGGTGCGTCACTGGTCCCCAGCGAGTACGGGCTCGGCGGCTCCACCACCCGCACCGACCCGCGGATCTGCTCGATCCGGTCGGCGACGATCCCGGCCTCCCGCTCGGCGCGCCCCGGATCGCCGCGCCACCACGACGAGGCCGCCCGCAGCGTCCCGCGGACGAGCGGGTCGAACACCTCGGCGGGATCGGCCCCGACCCCGGTCCGGCCCTCGGCGGCGCCGCGCAGGCCCTCGATCGACCGGACCTGGTCGGCGATCGTCGCCACCACCGGGCCCGGGATCTCCGCGGACCCGGCCTGCGGTGGGTAGAACAGTCGTGCGCTTTCGGTACCGGCGTCGGGACCCGCGGCGAGGCCGGGCAACCCGGCCGGGGCGATCCGTCCCTCCTCGATCAGTGCGGTGAGTGCGGAGAGGGCACCGGTCGCGGCCGCGCCGCCCGCGTCCCACCGGTGGCCGGGCGCGACGACCAGCGGGTCGGTCCCGTCGTCGGCCAGCGCCCGGAAGGCGAGCGTCCCGGCGAGGTCCTGCCCGAGCTGGTCGCCGTCCGCGGCCTCGGTCAGCAGCGGGTCGGCGAGCACGGCGTGGTCGGGGTCGGCACGCGGCTCGCCACCGGGGGCGGGGTCGTCGCCGGTACCGAGCCGGACCACCCCGGAGTCACCCGGGGCGCTGACGCCGTCGGCGGAGAGCACGAAGCGGGTGTCGCCGCCGAGGGCGGCCAGGGTCGGCTCGTCGAGCACGCCGTCGGCGGGCCAGACCACGTCGTCGAGCACGGTGGTGCCGAGCTCGGCGGCGAGCGCCTCGCGGCCCTGCTCGAGGGTCGTGCGGGCCAGCTCGGCCTCGCCGCCGCGCACCAGCGCGACCAGGTCGGCGTCGGACGGCGGCAGCGCCACGACGCAGGTGTCGCGGGCGGCGGCCTGCAGCGCGGCCAGCCACTGCCCCGCCGCCTCCGCGCCCCGCCCGGGCACGGTCGCCCCGTCGGGCCCGCCGACGACCTCGTAACCGCCGCGCATCGCCGACGCCGTCGCGACGAGCTCGGGATCGACGGCCAGGCACAGCGACGCGCGGGTCGGGGACCCGGCCGGGGCCGCGGTGGACAGCGCCTCGACCAGGCCACGGAGGCGCCCGCCCGCGGCGAACGACGCGGCGAGCCCGTCGTCGGTCAGGACCGGGGTCTGCCCGGGTACCGGCGGGATCCGCCGGGGCGCGTCGCTGATCGGGTAGAGCATCGTCGTCGGGGCGGGGACGTCCGGCTCGGCGGCCGGGCTGCCGGGCAGCGAGGAGACCGGCAGCACGGTGCGGAGCGCGGCCAGCCGGGACGGGGTGCCGTCGACGGTCCCGTTGAGATTCACCAGCATCGGGTACGTGCCCGGGCCGGGGAGGGCGAGCGAGCCGTCCGGCGCGCCGGTCAGCGGGACCGCGTACCGGAACGGCACCGAGTCCCCGGGGGCGAGCGGGCCGAGCGCGGCGAACGGCGGCACGGCGTCGTCGGTGTCCAGCTCCCCGGACAGCGCACTGCGCAGCGCGGGCTCACCGCCGACGGCCTGCCCGCGCTGGACCCGCAGCGACAGGTCGTCGACCGGGTCCGGTCCGGTGTTGGTGATCGTGCCGGTGACGACGAGCTCGGGCGGGCCCGCGGCGGTGACCACGCGTGGGGACATCGCGGACAGGTCCATGCGGACCGGGGCCGGGAGCGGTTCCTGGGCGGTGGCCGCGGGTGCCGGGACCAGCCCCGGGGTGAGCGTGCCCACCAGGGCGACGAGCACGATCGCGACCAGGGCCGCGACCCGGCTCACGCCGTCTCCTCCAGGAGGTTGGCCGCGTGCCGGATCAGCCGGCGCTCGTCGGCGTAGGCGAGCCTGCCCTCCAGCTCGTCGAGCGGTACCCAGGCCACCTCGGAGACCTCGACGTCGGCGTCGGAGAGCTCACCGCCGAGCGCACGCATGAGGTAGTGGTGCACGGTCTTGTGCACCCGACGGTCCTCGGCGACGAACCAGAAGTCGATGGTGCCCAGGGGTGCCAGCACCTCTCCGATGATGCCGGTCTCCTCCTCGACCTCGCGCACGGCCGCCTGTTCGGCGGTCTCCCCCGCCTCGATGTGGCCCTTCGGCAGCGACCACAGCAGCCGTCCCCGCCGGTCGAGCCGGCCGATCAGCGCGGCCGCCCCGGTGTCCGGGTGGACGACGAGTCCCCCGGCGGACGTCTCGTCCACCGTGCGCAGCCGGCGGCGCCGGTCCGAAGATCGCCCTGCGCGCCCTCCGTGCCCCGCGCCTCGACCGGCGGCAGAGCGGCCGCGGGAGGTGGACATGTGGCGATGGTAACGAGGAGTCGGCGAGTCGGGCGGCCGACGAGCCGTCGCCGACCGGTTCGTGACCCGGCGTCCGGGGTGTGATCAGGTCCTCGTCACCGGTTCCGGACCGGTGTACCCCGGGCCCCGCCCGGGCGCGTTGCCTACACTGGCCGGTCGTGTCCTCGCCGTCCGTGACCTCTCGTACGTCCCCGCGCCCGTCCGTACCGGCCGCAGCCGGACCGGACCCGGACGAGCTGCAGCGCTCCCAGGAGAACGCCGTGGTGCAGATGCTCGACGTACCGGCCGTCGCCGACGAGCTGGCCGCCCGCTTCGCCGAGCGCGGGTACCGGCTCTACCTGGTGGGCGGCAGCGTGCGCGACGCGCTGCTGCGCGGCACCGGGGCCCCCGGGCGCGATCCGGGCGATCTCGACTTCACCACCGATGCCCGTCCCGAGACGATCCTGGAGATCGGGCGCGGGTGGGCCGACGCGGTCTGGGACACCGGTATCGCGTTCGGCACGGTCGGGCTGCGCCGGCGGGACCATATCCTCGAGGTGACGACGTTCCGCGCCGACACCTACGACGGCGCCTCCCGCAATCCGGAGGTCCGCTTCGGTGACACGGTGGAGGGCGACCTGGTCCGCCGGGACTTCACCGTGAACGCGATGGCGGTGGAGCTCACCGGGGCCGAGCGCCGCTTCGTGGACCCGCACGGCGGGCTCGCCGCCCTGGCCCAGGGTGTGCTCGACACCCCGGACCTGCCGGAGCGCTCGTTCGCCGACGACCCGCTGCGGATGCTGCGGGCGGCGCGGTTCGTCTCCCAGCTCGGGTTCACCCCGGCCGAGCGGGTCACCACGGCGATGACCGGGATGGCGGGCGAGCTGGCCCGGATCACCGCGGAACGGGTGCAGGCCGAGTTCTCCAAGCTGATCCTGGGTGCGCACCCCCGCCGCGGCATCGAGCTGCTCTGCGACACCGGGCTGGCCCGCCACGTCGTGCCCGAGGTCCCGGCCATGCAGCTGGAGACCGACGAGCACATGCAGCACAAGGACGTCTACACGCACTCGCTGGTCGTCATGGAGCAGGCGATCGACCGCGAGACCGACGGGCCGGACCTGACCCTGCGGCTCGCGGCACTGCTGCACGACATCGGCAAGCCCGCGACCCGCCGCAAGGAGCCGGACGGCCGGGTCTCGTTCCACCACCACGAGGTGGTGGGCGCGAAGATGACCCGCAAGCGGATGCGCGCGCTGAAGTACCCGAAGGCGCTGGTCGACGACGTGTCCCAGCTGGTCTTCCTGCACCTGCGCTTCCACGGCTACGGCAAGGGTGAGTGGACCGACTCCGCGGTACGCCGCTACGTGACCGATGCCGGGCCGCTGCTGGACCGGCTGCACGACCTGGTCCGGTCGGACTGCACCACCCGCAACCGCCGCCGGGCCGCGGCCCTGCAGCGCAACTACGACGGGCTCGAGGAGCGCATCGGGGCCCTGCGCGAGCAGGAGGAGCTCGACGCGATCCGGCCCGACCTCGACGGGAACCAGATCATGGAGCTGCTCGGCATCGCTCCCGGGCCGGCCGTCGGGAAGGCCTACAAGCACCTGCTCGCGCTGCGGATGGAGCAGGGCCCGCTGGGGCCGGAGCGGGCCGAGGCGGAGCTGCGCGCCTGGGCGGCCGAGAACCTCTGAACCGGACGTCCGTCCTGTACGAGCGTGTAAGACGTACGTACAGGACGGACGTGTAGCGGGTCGGACAGACGTACATGCCGGGGCCGACCGGCGGTCAGACCGCCGGTTCGGACGTCCGTCCAGCACGTCCGTTCAGATACCCGACGTGCGCGAGCAGCCCGGCCGCGTAGAGGCCCGCCGCCACGCCCAGCAGCCCCGGTGACCGTCCGTCCACCGGACCGGCGACGGCGGCCAGGCTGACCGCGGCCACGTAACAGATGCTGAAGACGGCGTCGAACAGCGCGAAGACCCGGCCGCGCACGGCGTCACCGGCCCCGGCCTGCACACCCGCGTCGGCGCACAGCTTCACGACCTGCCCGAACACCCCCAGCGCGAACGCGCTCACCAGCACGGTGGGCAGCGACAGCCGGATGGCGACGGCGGCCTGGGCCAGCACGGCACCGGTCAGCGCGATCCGCACCGCACCGACCGACCCGGTGAGCCGGACCAGCGGCGGGGTCACGAGCGCGGCGACGGCGAGGCCCGCCGCGGTCAGCCCGGCGACCACGCCCACCCCGAGCAGTCCGCCGGCGCCGGGCACGTTCTCCGGCGTGAACACGTGCCGGAACAGCATGAGCAGCAGCAGCGTGTTGATCCCGAACGCGAGCCGGTGAGCGACCAGGCCCAGGAACGGGGCACAGACGGCCGGGGTCGTGGCGGTGGCCCGGGCGCCCGCGGCGAGCCCGCCGAGCACGTCGCGCAGCACCGAGGGGGTCGGGCCGTCGGCCGGGGCGGGCCCGGTGCCCGGGCCCAGTGCCCCGCGGGCGAACCCGGTGGCCAGCAGCGCGGCGAGCAGCGACCCCACGGCCGCGACCAGGACCGTCGCCGCCGAGCCGGCGTCGCCGTCCCCGAACACCGCGCGCAGCGCCACGGCGCACCCGGCACCGGCCGCGGACACCCCCGCCCCGACCGTCACCGACAGGGTGTTGGCGGGGACCAGCCGGGCGGTGTCCGGCACCACGTGCGGCAGCGCGGCCGACAACCCGGTCAGCACGAACCGGTTCACCCCGGTCACCGCCAGCGCCAGCACGTACAGCGGGGCACCGGCCCAGCCGGCGGCGATCGCCGCGGCGACCGTGACGACCAGGCACGCACGCAGCACGCTCGCCCCGGCGAGTACCCGGCGCCGGTCCCAGCGGTCGAGCAGCGACCCGGCGAACGGACCGAGCAGCGAGTACGGCAGCAGCAGCACCGCCAGCCCGGAGGCGACCACGAGCGGGTCGGCCTCGCGTTCCGGGTTGAACAGCACGGCACCGCCGAGCGCGGCCTGGAACAACCCGTCCGCCCACTGGGCCGACAGCCGCACCCCGAACAGCCGGGCGAACGCCCCGCGGCGCAGCAGCGCGAGGGCGGCGCCCAGGCCCGCGCTCTCCCCGGACCGTGCCGGGACGACGGCCGGGCCGGTCGGGGTACTGCGCACGGGTGCCGAGCCTACGTCGCCGAGGCGGGTGCGAACATGGAGCCGTGCGGGAACACCGCGCCGCGCGAGGCGCCGCCATCCCCCCGGTCGTTCCGGGGAGCCTGCTCGTAGCCGCACCCGCTCTGGGGGACCCGAACTTCTCCCGGACGGTCGTCTACATGATCGAACATCGGCCGCACGGCAGCCTCGGCGTCGTGTTGAACCGGCCGGGCCCGGCGGCCGTCCGGGACGTCCTGCCGCGCTGGGCCGGGCTGACCAGCGACCCCGGGACGATGTTCGTCGGAGGTCCGGTCGAGGCCCGGACCGCGTTGTGCCTGGCCACGCTGCGCACCGGCGAGTCGGGCCGCGGGCTGGCCGGGCTGATGCCGGTCCGTCCACCGGTCCAGCTCGTCGACCTCGACTCCGATCCCGCACCGCTGGCCCCGCGCCTGCGCGGGCTGCGGATCTTCGCCGGGTACTCCGGGTGGGATGCCGGCCAGCTCGACGGGGAGATCGCCCGCGGGGACTGGTTCGTGGTCCCCGGACTGCCGGACGACCTGCTGACGGTCGCGCACGAGCGGCTGTGGGAGCGCGTGCTGCGCCGGCAGGGCATCCCGCTCGCCCTGCTCGCGACGTTCCCGCTCGACCCCGCGCACAACTGAGCGCACTACGCTCCGGGCGTGGCCGCCATCGCGCACTACGCGCCGCTGGGAGCCGGGCACGTCAACCCGGCGATCGGGATCGTCGCCGAGCTCGTCCGCCGCGGACACGCGGTCAGCAGCTTCGTGCCGGGCCGGTTCGCCGAGCGGATGGCCGCCACCGGTGCCCGGGTCGTGCCGGTGTCCTCGTCCTGGGAGACCCAGGACCTGGATGATCCGCCGCAGATGCACGGCCGGCACCTGGTCCGGGCGATCGGGTACCTGCTCGACGAGACCCGCTTCCTGGTCCCGCAGCTGACCGGGCACCCGCGCCCGGACCTCGTCCTGCACGACGGGCCGCTCGCGGTCTGGGGCCGGGTGCTGGCCCACCACTGGGGGACGCCGTCGGTGGAGATCTGGCCGAACCTGGTCGGCAACCGGCACTGGTCGATGAGCCGGTACGCGAGGCTCAACCCGCTGGATCCGCGGCTTCTCGTCACGATGGTGAGGTTCGCCGCCTACCTGCGCAGGCACGGGATCCGCGATGTCCGGGCGTTCTTCGAGGGGGCGACGGCGACCCGGCGCCTGGTCACCGTGCCCCGGGCGTTCCAGTACGCCGGTGAGACGTTCACCGGGCACCGGTTCGTCGGGCCGGTACTCGGCGACCGCGCACACGACACCGGGTGGAGCCCGCCACCGGACGGACGCCCCGTGCTGCTGGTCTCGCTCGGCAGCGCCTACAACCGCAGGCCCGGGATCTACCGGACCATCGTCTCGACCGCCGCGGACCGGCCGTGGCACGTCGTCGCGTCGATCGGCGAGGTCGACCCGGCCGAGCTCGGCCCGCTCCCGCCGAACGTGGAGGTGCACCCGCAGGTCCCGCAGCTGACCGTGCTGCGGCACGCCCGGGCGTTCGTCACCCACGCCGGGATGGGCGGGACGATGGAGGGCCTCGCCGCCCGGGTGCCGCTGGTGGCACTGCCGCAGATGGCCGAGCAGCGGGCCAACGCCGACCGGGTTGCCGAGCTCGGGCTGGGGCGGACCCTCGACCCCGCAACCCTCACCGCGGACCGGCTGTGGTCGGCGGTCGACGCGGTCGCCGACGACCCGGCCGTGCGCGAGCGGCTCGCCGTGATGGCCGCGGAGATCGCCGCGGCCGGCGGGGCCGCTGCGGCGGCCGACGAGGTCGAGTCCGCGCTGCGCTGAGGTTCCGCGGTCAGCCCGCGGCGTCCCCGGAGCGGCGCGCGGCGGTGGGCGTGGACCCCGGCTCCGTGCCGGTCGCGTCCCGGCAGCCGGCGACCAGGTCGCAGCCGCTGCACACCCCGCCGCAGGTCGGCGCGGGCTCGGCGGTCTGCTCGGCGAGCGTGACCTCGGCCGCCCGCGCGCCCAGGGAACCGCCCACGCCGGCCAGCACGACCGTCCCGATCAGGGCGAGCCCGCCGAGCACCCACGGCATCGCACCGCCGCGGCCGGTGACGAACAGCGCGGACCCGCCGACGAGCCCGACGAGCCCGGCCGCCCCGAGCGGACCGGCGGCGACCCGGTTGGCCAGCACGAACGCGTCGGCGGTGCGCAGGCTGGCCGGTGTGCGCACGCCGGCGAACCGGTTGCGCGGCAGCTTCCCGCTCGCACCCAGCGCGGCGAGGACGACGAGCACCGCTCCGGCCAGCAGGAGCAGGGCGGCGAGGACGAGGCGCAGCGTGGTGGGCACGTGACCAGGGTAGAACCCGGCGGAGCGGGGACGCCCGCCCCGGCTACCCTGGTCACATGTGCACGGCCCGGCGGTGGCTGCCCCACCGGCAGCACCGACTTCCCGGCGCCGCGCCGCGGTGAGTCGCAGTCGACGCGGATCCGACCGGTGCGGCGACGACCCCTCCTGGCCACGTGCTGGAGGGGTCGCAGCGTGTTCCGGGCCCGCGACGGGCCGTCGCAACAGGTTTCCCGAGGTGAGACGGACATGAGCACCGAGACCAGCACCGCCGCCGAGACGAACGGGGAGCGCGCTGCGCACTCCGACCGGCCCGCGTACCGCTACGACGCCGAGATGGCCGGCCGGATCGAGCGCAAGTGGCAGGACTTCTGGGAGGCCGAGCAGACCTTCCGCACCCCGAACCCCGGTGAGCCCGGCTCGGAGAAGCCGAAGTACTACCTGATGGACATGTTCCCGTACCCGTCCGGGTCGGGGCTGCACGTCGGGCACCCGCTGGGGTTCATCGGTACCGACGTGCTGGGTCGCTACCTGCGCATGACCGGCCACAACGTGCTGCACCCGATGGGTTTCGACGCGTTCGGCCTGCCCGCCGAGCAGTACGCCGTCCAGACCGGGACCCACCCGCGGACCACCACCGAGGCGAACATCGCCCGGTACCGCGAGCAGCTGCGCCAGCTGGGCCTGGGGCACGACCCGAGCCGCTCGGTCTCGACCACCGACATCCCGTTCTACCGCTGGACCCAGTGGATCTTCCGCGAGATCTTCGAGGCCTGGTACGACACCGACGCCGACCGCGCCCGCCCGATCGCCGAGCTGCGGGCCGAGTTCGAGTCCGGCGCGCGGCGCACCCCGGACGGGCGGGCCTGGACCGAGCTGGCCGAGGGCGAGCGGCGGGCGCTGATCGACTCGTACCGGCTGGCCTACATCTCCGAGGCCCCGGTCAACTGGTGCCCGGGCCTGGGCACCGTGCTGGCGAACGAGGAGGTCACCCCGGAGGGGCGCTCCGAGCGCGGCAACTACCCCGTCTTCCGCCGCAACCTGAAGCAGTGGATGATGCGGATCACCGCCTACGCCGACCGGCTGGCCGACGACCTGGACCGGGTCGAGTGGCCGGAGTCGGTCAAGGCGATGCAGCGCAACTGGATCGGGCGCTCCGAGGGGGCGAGCGTCCGGTTCGCCGTGCCGGGTGCGACCGATGAGATCGAGGTCTTCACGACCCGGCCGGACACGCTGTTCGGGGCGACCTACATGGTCCTGGCGCCCGAGCACCCGCTGGTGGAGACGATCGTGCCGGCCGCGTGGCCGTCCGGTGTGGACGCCCGCTGGACCGGCGCGGCCGCGACCCCGGCCGAGGCCGTCGCGGCCTACCGCGCCGAGGCCGCACGCAAGTCGGAGCTGGACCGTCAGGAGAACAAGGACAAGACCGGCGTCTTCACCGGGGCGTACGCCACGAACCCGGTGAACGGCGCGTCGATCCCGATCTTCGTCGCCGACTACGTGCTGATGGGCTACGGCACCGGGGCGATCATGGCGGTGCCCGCGCAGGACCAGCGCGACTGGGACTTCGCGACCGCCTACGGGCTGCCGATCGTGCGGACCGTCGACCCGGGCGAGGGCTTCGACGGCGAGGCGTTCACCGGCGACGGACCGGCGATCAACTCGGCGAACGACGAGGTCAGCCTGAACGGCCTGGGTGTCGACGACGCCAAGCGGCGGATCATCGACTGGCTGGCGGCGCAGGGCACCGGCGAGGGCGTGGTCCAGTACAAGCTGCGGGACTGGCTGTTCTCCCGCCAGCGCTACTGGGGTGAGCCGTTCCCCATCGTGTGGGACGAGCACGGCCCGGTCTCGCTGCCCGAGGACCAGCTGCCCGTCGAGCTGCCCGACGTCGACGACTACGCGCCGAAGACCTACGACGCCGACGACGCGGACACCGAGCCGGAGCCGCCGCTGTCGCGGGCGAGCGAGTGGGTCAACGTCGAGCTGGACCTGGGTGACGGTCCGAAGGCCTACCGCCGCGAGACGAACACGATGCCGCAGTGGGCCGGCTCCTGCTGGTACTACCTGCGCTACCTGGACCCGGAGAACTCCGAGCGCTTCGTCTCCGAGGAGGCCGAGCGGTACTGGCTGGGCAAGGACCCGGCCAAGGCCGACGACCCGGGTGGCGTCGACCTGTACGTCGGCGGCGTCGAGCACGCCGTGCTGCACCTGCTGTACTCCCGGTTCTGGCACAAGGTGCTGTTCGACCTGGGCCACGTCACCAGCGAGGAGCCGTTCCGGCGGCTGTTCAACCAGGGCTACATCCAGGCCTTCGCCTACACCGACGCGCGCGGTATGTACGTGCCGGCCGAGGAGGTCGTGGAGGGCTCCCCGGCAGCCGACGGCACGACCGGTTTCACGTGGAACGGTGAACCCGTCACCCAGGAGTACGGGAAGATGGGCAAGTCACTGAAGAACGTCGTGACGCCCGACGAGATGTGCGCGCGCTACGGCGCGGACACGTTCCGGCTGTACGAGATGTACACCGGCCCGATGGAGGCCTCCCGCCCCTGGTCGACGCGCGACGTCGTCGGGCCGCAGCGGTTCCTGCAGCGGGTGTGGCGCAACCTGGTCGACGAGAACACTGGCGAGACGACGGTGGTCGACGACGAGCCGGGTGACGACGTGCGGCGCGCGCTGCACAAGGCCGTCGCCGGCGTCCGTGCGGACTTCCCGGCCCTGCACTACAACACCGCCGCGGCGAAGCTGATCGAGCTGAACAACGTGCTGACCAAGCGCGGGACGCGGGTCGAGCGCGAGATCGCCGAGTCGCTGGTGCTGATGATGGCGCCGCTGGCCCCGCACATCGCCGAGGAGCTGTGGCAGAGGCTGGGCCACGACGGTTCGCTGGCCTACGCGTCGTTCCCGGTGGCCGACGAGCGGTACCTGGTGGCCGACACCGTCGAGTACCCGATCCAGGTCAACGGCAAGGTCCGCTCCCGGGTCAGCGTCCCCGCGGAGGCGGGACAGGACGAGATCCGGACGGCCGCACTGGGCGACGAGAAGATCGTCGCAGCACTGGACGGTGCCGAGCCGAAGAAGGTCATCGTCGTGCCGGGGCGCCTGGTCAACGTCGTCCGTTAGGCCTGGGTCGTTCGTCAGGCCCGGGTCGTCCGTCAGGCCTGGGTCGTCCGTCGGGCCTGGCCGGCGGGGCCCGGCGCGGGGGCTTCGCCGGACGCCGGGTGGCCTGCCCCGTCACGGTGGGCGGGCCGCTCAGGTCCGGTGCGGCCAGCCACACCTCGATGGCGTCGACCACGAACGCGGCGTCCTCGAGTGCCAGCACCGCCTCCCGCGGGGGAGCCGAGCTGTCGGAGTGGTCGGCCAGCGCGCGGCGGTTGAACAGCGAGCGCAGCAGCTGCCCGGCCTGCCGGTCCAGCGAGCGTTCCCGCACCGCCCGGCGGACGAACGCGCTGACGACGTCGGAGTGCTCGGCCCGGGTCTCCCCCAGCACGAGCAGCGCGGTCTCGGCGGCGCGGAACGCCGCGTGGAACGCCCGGGAGACGGCGGCATCGGGGAAGCCGTGCTCGGCGAGCAGCCGGGCGCCCGCCAGCTCGGTGCGGGCCCGGGCGATCCCGGAGCGGTGCGCGGACCCGTTCACCGCAGCCGCACCGCCTCGGCGCGGGCCCGGATCACCGTCGGGTCACCGGGCCGGGCCAGCTCGTGCTGCCCGACCGGCAGGACGCTGATCGTCAGGCCGGTGCGCTCGGTGTGCTGCCACAGCACGTCGTCCATCGCCCGCAGCTCCTCCCAGGGCAGGATCGTCGTGGCGTGGTCGTCGAGCACGACCAGCAGGTCGATCGCGGACTCGACCGTCCCCTCGCCGCTGGCCCACGGGCCGAAGAGCAGCACCTGCCGCAGCCGCGGGCCGTAGAGTGCGGCCAGATCCGCGGCGACGGCCGCGGGCACGTCGTCGTTCGACGGGTCGGGGTCGGGGTGGCGGGCCCGGAGCTGCTCGGCGTCGGCCTCGGTGATCAGGCCGGTGCCGGCCAGCCAGTCCACGGCGCGGCGCCGGGAGCGGGCGTCGCGGAAGCGGTACCACTGGTCGCGGACCTCGGGGAACTCGAACAGCGTGTTCTTGAACCGGCGGAACGCACCGCGCCCGTCGATGGCCCGGTCCAGCAGTGAGGCCGCCCGCCGGTGCTGGACGCCCGCGGTGAAGTCGGCCATGTCCCGGTACGACTCCCGGCTGGTGACGGAGTCGATCTCCAACCAGTCCGCGGGCGGTTTGTCGTCATCGCTGTGACCGGCGACCGCGCCACTGACCGGGTCCAGGTACCAGTGGGTCTCCGGCGACCGGTCGTCCAGCGCGTCGGCCAGCGCGGCCAGATCGACGCGGCCCGGATCGAGCATGGTCCGAGCCTATGGGGCACCCGGTGTGCGCGGCTACTCGTCATCACCCCAGAACAGCTGGGCGAGCAGGACCGCACCCCAGATCCCGATCGGGAAGATCGGCCAGAAGAACGGCAGGCCGCCCGAGGCGACGGCGGTGACCAGCCAGATGCCGGTCAGCAGGACCGCCGTCCCGGCCCAGGACCGCCACTCCTTGAGGTACTCCCGCTTCGCCTCGGTCTTCTCGACCTCCGCGGCCTCGGCCTGCACCGTGGGCAGCTCGGAGCGCCGCACGGCAGGCAGGTCGGCGGTCAGCACGTCGAGATCGCGCCGGACGGTCGCGGCGTAGGCGTCGCGCAGCCGTTGGTCGTACTCGGTCAGCGACAGCCGGCCCTGGTCGTGCGCCAGCTTGAGGCGCTCGGCGGTCTCCTGGCGTTCGGTGTCGGAGACCCGCATCAGCGCCGCCCCGCCGTCGGACTCCTGTGGCTCCCCCATACCCGCCGAGGTTAGCGACTCAGCGGGCGGTGGGGGTCCGTCGTTCGACCGATCCCGGCCCCGGAGCCGGGACCCGCCGGGGCCGGGTCGCGACCACGACACCGGCCAGGCACAGCACGCCACCGGCCAGCGCGAGCGGTGCCGGGACCTCCCCGAGCAGCGCCCAGGACAGCAGCACCACGATCGGCGGGACGGCGTAGGTGGCGGCGGCCAATCGGCCGGCGGTCGTCCGGGACAGCGCGTATCCCCAGGTCAGGAACGCGATCGCGGTCGGGAAGACCCCGAGGTAGGCGGTGCCGGCGACGGCCGACGCCGGGGCCGAGGCGAGCTCGGCCACCAGCGTGGGCAGGTACGGCAGCAGGGCGACGGTGCCGGCCACCGCGCCGAGCCAGGTGACGGTCAGCGCGTCGATCCGGACCAGCAGCCGCTTCTGGGCGACGGCGGCGCCCGCGTAGAGCAGTGCGGCGAGCAGCCCGAGCAGCACGCCGGACAGGTCGGTGCCGCCTGCCGAGGTGGTCGTCGCGATGAGGACGACACCGGCGAACGCGATCGCCATGCCGGCCAGCAGGCGGCCGGGGAAGCCCTCGCCGAGCAGGAGCCCGGCCAGCACCGCGACCACCACCGGCGCCACGTTCACCAGCAGCGCGGTCGTGCCGGCGTCGAGGTGGCGTTCCGCGGCGTTGAGGGCCAGGTTGTAGAGCCCGAACCAGGCCGCGCCCCACAGCGCGACCGCACCGAGCAACCGTCCGTCGGGCAGCCGGGGACCACCCCGGTGGGACCGCACGACCAGCACGATCGCCGTCAGGGTGAGCGAGCCGACCAGCATCCGGCCCAGTGCCAGCGCGCCGGGCGAGAGGTCGTGACCGACCGCTCGGATCCCGACGAACGCCGACGCCCACAGGACGACGGTGGTCGCGGCGGCCGCGAGCGGGAGCAGGGAGCGGGACACAGATGGGGGCGGGCTCATAACCCGAGCCTCCCGGCCCGGACACTTCAGCACCAGCGATTGTTCCTACCGGTATATTCAGTGTTGCTGTACGGTTGCCGGGTGTTGGACACCCACCGCCTGCGCGTGTTCCGGTCCGTCGTGGCCAGCGGTTCGGTGCAGGGCGCCGCCACCAATCTGGGATACACGCCGTCGGCGGTGAGCCAGCACGTCACGGCCCTGCAGCGGGAGACCGGACTCGCGCTGTTCGAGCGGGTCGGCCGGGGCCTGCGCGTGACGGCGGCCGGTCTGGTGCTGGCCGAGCAGGCCGACGGCATCCTCACCCGGCTCGGTGAGGCCGAGTCCGTCGTGGCGGATCTGCGTGCCGGGCGCACGGGGACGCTGTCGGTGTCCTACTTCGCCTCGGTGGGCGCGGCCTGGATGCCCGGGGTCGTGCGCCGGCTGACCGGCGAGTTCCCCGGCGTCCGGCTCGACCTGGCCCTGCGCGAGTGGTTGCCCGACGACCCGGCGGACCGCTCCGACGTGCAGGTGGCCGTCGAGCGGCCGGACTTCGCGGCGTGGCCCGGGTTCACCGTGCACCACCTGCTCGACGACCCGTACGTCGTCGTGCTCCCGCCGGGCCACCCGCTCGCCGGCCGGGACGAGGTCGAGCTGGCCGAGCTGGCCGACGAGCGCTGGGTGGACAACGACTTCGCCCGGGGCTGGTGCCGGCGCAACCTGGTCGAGGCGTGCACGGCGGCGGGGTTCCGGCCGCCGTTCCACGTGGAGGCGCACGACTACCCGACGGCGCTCGCGTTCGTCGCCGCCGGGATCGGGATCACCGTGCTGCCCGAGCTGGGCGCGGAGCACCTCCCGTCCGGGACGTGTGCGGTGCCGGTGGTGCGCCCGGCGCCGGTGCGGTCGATCCTGGCCGTGGTGCGCGACGCCGCCGCCCACACCCCGCCGGTGCTCGCGACGCTGGAGGAGCTGCGCGCGGCGGCCGGACCGGCCGCGCGGCTCAGCCCTGGTGCCGGACGACCAGTTCGGTGATCTGCGCGTCCCGGCTCGCGGTCAGCGCGGCGAGCACAGCCGCCGCGACCGACTCGGGTCGCAGGAACAGGGAGCCGTCGTACTCGCCACCCTCGTGCCGGACGACGCGCTGCTGCATCGCGGTGTCCACCCGTCCCGGGTGCACCGAGGTGACCCGGATGCCGTTGCCGGACTCCTCGGCGCGCAGCGCGTCGCCGAAGGCCCGCAGCGCGAACTTGCTCGCGGCGTAGGAGGCCCACCCGGCCTTCGCGGTGATGCCGGATCCGGAGTTGACCAGCACGACGTCGGCCCCGGCACCGGCGCCCGCGGCCCGCAGTGCGGGCAGCAGCAGCCGGGTGGTCTCGGCGACGGCCACGACGTTGACGTCGAACTGCTGCCGCCAGGTCGCGGCCGGGGTCTCCGCGACGGTGCCGAGCTCGCCGATCCCGGCCGAGTGCACCAGGGCGTCGAGCCGGTCGATCCCGGACAGTGCCTCGGCGAGCGCGGCGTCGTCGGTC
Source organism: Pseudonocardia ammonioxydans (assembly GCF_900115005.1). Lineage (GTDB taxonomy): Bacteria > Actinomycetota > Actinomycetes > Mycobacteriales > Pseudonocardiaceae > Pseudonocardia > Pseudonocardia ammonioxydans. The sequence continues at coordinate 52,643 of NZ_FOUY01000033.1, forward strand.
AGCTCGACCGGCAGTGGCTGCGCCCGTACCGGACCGGCGGCGGTCAGCTCGTCGATCAGCGCGGTCAGCCGTCCGGTGTCCCGGCCGCCGAGCAGCAGGTCGTAGCGCGGTGCGAGCAGCCGGGCGACGGCGGCGCCGATGCCCTGCGAGGCACCGGTGATCAGGGCCGTGGGCCGCTCGGGACGGCTGGTGGTGCTCATGCCCCGAACCTACGGCGCCCGGCCCCGCCCCGCGCGTGCGAGGCAGGAACCGGGCGACGACACGGGGCCGGCCGGACCGTCAGATGCGGCGGGCGGAGTTGAACGGCATCGCGTCCATGTCGGAGACCTTCACCGGCTGGCCGCTGGTGGAGGCGTGCACCACCTGGCCGTCGCCGGCGTAGATGCCGACGTGGCTGACCGGCTTGTAGAAGAAGACCAGGTCACCCGGCTTGAGGTTGGACTTCGAGACCTTGGTGCCTGCCGAGGCCTGCGCGCTGCTGGTGCGCGGGACGTCCTTGCCTGCCTTCGAGAAGGCGTAGCTGACCAGGCCGGAGCAGTCGAACGCGCTCGGGCCGTCGGCGCCGTAGCTGTAGGGCTTGCCGAGCTGGGCCATCGCGGTGGACAGCGCGCTGGTGCGGACCGCCGCGGCCTGGGCGGCCGGTGCGGCCGCCGAGCTCGCCGCGGCGGCGGTCTGCGCGGCCGGTCCCGGTGCGGCGGGCAGCACGCCGGCGGCCGGCGCGACGTCGCGGGAGACCGTGGGGGCGGTGGCCGAGGCGGAGTCCGGAGCGGGCGCCGCGGTGGCGGTGGGGAGCACGGACAGGGCGGCGGCAGCGGCGGCGGTGGTGGCCACGACCGCGATGCGGAGCGCCGGAGCGGTGGGTCGCTGGGGCACGGGGAGTCCTCGGGGTGTCGCACCACCGGGAAGCGGGTCGGGCGGGGAGCGACCGACCGCGTGCTGGGGAGTTCGCACGTCATGGGGGCGACGTGCCGACGGTCGTGCCACCCGCCCGGGTCGTCGCCCGGCGGTGACCCTGCACCCTCCACCCCGGTTGGGCGAGGTCGTGCACGGCCGACGGGCACATTACGAACAGATATCGCTCAGATAAATGGCATAGCGCACATCTGCCCCATGACTGCGCTCACGGACAATTCCGGGAAAATTCCGGATCGGGAATTTCCTGGCACGGAAACGGCGAGCGGCCCGACGGTGAAACGGATGGTCACCGCCGGGCCGCTCGCCGTGCGGGTGGCGCGGGAGCTGTTCAGCCGTCGAGCTCGCCGCGGATGAACGCCTCCACCTTGTCCCGTGCCTCGGAGTCGCGGTACTGCTCGGGCGGGGACTTCATGAAGTAGCTCGACGCCGACAGGATCGGGCCGCCGATCCCCCGGTCCTTGGCGATCTTGGCGGCGCGGACGGCGTCGATGATGATCCCGGCGGAGTTCGGGGAGTCCCAGACCTCGAGCTTGTACTCCAGGTTCAGCGGGACGTCACCGAACGCGCGGCCCTCCAGGCGGACGTAGGCCCACTTGCGGTCGTCCAGCCAGGACACGAAGTCCGACGGCCCGATGTGGACATTCCCCTTGCCCATGTCCCGCTCCACCTGGGAGGTCACGGACTGGGTCTTGGAGACCCGCTTGGACTCGAGCCGCTCGGCCTCCTTCATGTTGAGGAAGTCCATGTTGCCGCCGACGTTGAGCTGCATCGTCCGGTCGAGCTGCACGCCGCGGTCCTCGAACAGCTTCGCCAGCACGCGGTGCGTGATGGTCGCGCCGACCTGGGACTTGATGTCGTCGCCGACGATCGGGACCCCGGCGGCACGGAACTTCTCCGCCCACTCCGGGTCGGAGGCGATGAACACGGGCAGCGCGTTCACGAACGCGACACCGGCGTCGAGCGCGGCCTGGGCGTAGAACCGGTCGGCGTCCTCGCTGCCGACCGGCAGGTAGGACACCAGGACGTCGGCCTGCGCGTCCCGCAGCGCCTGCGCGACGTCGACCGGCTCGTCGTCGGCCTCGGTGATCGTCTCGCGGTAGAACCGCCCGAGCCCGTCGAGGGTCGGCCCGCGCTGCACGGTCACCCCGAGCGGCGGCACGTCGGCGATCTTGATCGTGTTGTTCTCGCTGGCCGCGATGGCGTCGGCGAGGTCGTGCCCGACCTTCTTGGCGTCGACGTCGAACGCGGCCACGAACGTCACGTCCCGGACGTGGTAGCCACCGAAGTCCACGTGCATCAGGCCGGGGACCTTGGTCGACGGGTCGGCGTCCGCGTAGTAGTGGACACCCTGCACCAGCGACGCGGCGCAGTTGCCCACGCCGACGACCGCGACCCGAACCTGGCTCATGTCAGGCTCCTCCTGTTGTCTCGTCCTGTCGTTCCCGGAAGTCCGGGCCTTCGTCCGTTCCGGCGTCGTCGCCGGGGATGGTCTGGTCCGCGCCACCGTCGCGCGCGGCGTTCTCGGCGGCGATCAGCTCGTTCAGCCACCGCACCTCCCGCTCGGAGCTCTCCAGCCCGAGCCGGTGCAGTTCGCGGGTGTAGCGGTCGATCTGTTCGCCGGTCCGGTTCAGCACGCTGCGCAGCCCGTCCCGGCGTTCCTCGACGGTCCGGCGACGGCCCTCGAGGATCCGGATCCGGGTCTCCGCCGGCGTCCGGGAGAAGAACGCCAGATGGATCCCGAAACTTCCGTCCTCCCACGCCTGCGGGCCCGCCTCGTCGATCATCTCGGCGAAGCGCTCCTTGCCCTCGGCGGTGATCCGGTAGACCCGGCGGCCACGCCGGGACCAGGCGGACCCTGCCGGGTCGTGGTCGCCGGCCTCGACGATGAGCCCGGCCCGCACCAGCCTGCGCAACGCCGGGTACAGCGAGCCGTAGGAGAATGCCCGGAAGCCACCCAGCCGGCGGCCGAGCTGCTTGCGCAGTTCGTACCCGTGCAGCGGTGCCTCCTGGAGCAGGCCGAGGACGGCGAACTCCAGCACGGCGCACCCCCTTCCTCACGGACCCCCGACCGGCCGACCGGTGCCCAGACCATATCGGTCCGATACATCGGCGCGCGTCGGGAATGATCGTCGTCACAGGTCCCCCGGGCCTGCCGGACCCCCGCCACCTGGGGCGGGACCGTTCACCCGGGTGGGACGCGACTGGGTGCGACCCGTGGCCGCGCGTACCCTGGGTGGGTGCTCAGCCCGCGACAGGTGGTGGACTACGCCCTGCAGCGCCGTGCGCTGCTGGCCGACGTCCGCGCCGGTCGGGTCGGTCCGGAGGAGGTGTGCGACGCCGGTGCGTACCTGCATCGCGCCGCCCGGTTCCACGGCACGACGGTCGAACAGACCTGTCCGATGTGCCGCAAGGAGCCGCTCGCCCAGGTCTCCTGGGTGTTCGGCGAGAGCCTGCGGCACGTGTCCGGCTCGGCCCGGTCCACCGAGGACCTGGAACAACTGGCCGCCCACCACGCCGAGTTCACGGTGCACGTGGTCGAGGTGTGCCGCAGCTGCGGCTGGAACCACCTGGTCCGGTCGTACGTCCTCGGCACCGGCCGTCGCCCGCGCCGCGGACGCAGGACCGCGGGTGGATGAGCCGGCCCCCGGATCCCGAGCCGAACCGGGCCGTACCCACGGCACCGGACCGCGTACGGACCCCCGCCGCCCCGGGCATCCCCGGCCCGGCCACCGGCGGACCAGCGAGACCGCACCCCACGGAGCCGCCCGGTGAACGACGAGCGTGACCCCCGGCGCACCCCGCCGCCCGGCCCCCCGCCGCCACCCGGCCGGCCGCTCCCCCCGCCGGCTCCCCGTCCCGGCGCGGGACCGCGGCGGCCCGGTCCGCCCCCGCAGGGACCACCTCCGCAGGGCCCGCCTCCGCAGGGACCGCCTCCGCAGGGGCCGCCGAACGGGCGGCCACCGGCGGGCGGGCGGCCGGGACCGGCCGGTCCCCCGCCGCCGCAGCGGCCGGTCCCGCAGTCGCCGCCACCGTTGCTGACCCACGAGGACTCCGGGGTCGGCCACTTCGGAGCGGTGCCCCGGCCCGACGCCGGCGGCCGTCCGGCGCCGCCGCCCGCGCAACGTCCCGGGCCGGCACGCCCGGAGGCGGCCGCGGTACCCGGCCGCCCCGGCGGCGGGGGCCCGCCCGGTCCCCCCGGCCCGCCCGACGGCGGTGGGCCCGGCGGTGACGGCGACGGCGAGGGGCGCCCGGCCGGGTCCCGACGCCGGCGGATCCGCAAGTGGGTGTTCGCCGCGGCCGGCCTGGCCGTCATCGGTCCGCTCGTCGCGTTCGCGATCGGCTGGCTGGTGTTCCCGGTGCCCAGCGCCGACGACATCGCGGTCACCCAGGTCGCGACGTTCAACTACGCCGACGACAGCCCGCTGGCCACGGTCCGGCCGGACAACGTCAACCGGATCAGCGTCCCGCTGGACCAGGTTCCGGTGCCCGTGCAGCAGGCCGTGCTGTCCGCCGAGGACCGGAGCTTCTTCTCCAACCCCGGCTTCGACATCTCCGGCATCGGCCGTGCGGTGATCAACCAGCTCACCGGTGGCATCGGCGGCGGCTCGACGATCACCCAGCAGTACGTCAAGGTGACGACCGGCAACGACCAGAACTCGCTGTTCCGGAAGTTCCGCGAGGTGGTGCTCGCGGCGAAGATCTCCAAGGAGATGACCAAGGAACAGATCCTGGAGAACTACCTCAACGCGATCTACCTGGGCCGGGGCGCCTACGGCGTGCAGGCCGCGAGCCAGGCCTACTTCGGCAAGGACGTGGGGCAGCTGAACGCCTCCGAGGGCGCGATGCTGGCCGGCCTGATCCAGTCGCCCTCGCGCTGGGACCCGGCGAAGAACCTGGAGACCTCCAAGGACCGCTGGGCCTTCGTGCTCGACGGCATGGTGGCGCAGAACTGGATGACCCCGGACGAGCGCGCCCGCCAGCAGTTCCCGCAGTGGCAGGAGTCCTCCGGCAACCAGGGCGGCGGCATCCCCGGCGACGACCGCGGGCACATCTACAACGCGGCCCGCTCCGAGCTCGAGAAGCTGGGGATCTCCGAGACCGAGATCAACACCCAGGGGCTCACCGTCACCACGACGGTGGACCCGAAGGCGCAGGAGCAGGCCGCGGAGGCCATCGAGAAGGCGATGAAGGGCCAGCCGGACAAGCTGCGCTCGTCGCTGGTGTCGGTGGACCCGAAGTCCGGCGCGGTGCTCGCCTACTACGGCGGGGAGAACGGCGTCGGGCTGGACTACGCCTCGGTGCTCAAGCAGCCCGGGTCGTCGTTCAAGCCGTTCGTGCTGGCCGCAGCCCTGCAGGCGCCCGACCCGATCGGGCTCGGCGCCACCTACGACGGGTCGTCGCCGCAGATGCTGGCGGGCACGAAGGTCACCAACTCCGAGGGCGTCAGCTGTGGCCGGTGCTCGGTCAAGGAGGCGATGACCAAGTCGATCAACACGATCTTCTACCGGATGGGCCTCGACGTCGGCCCGGCGAAGGTCGCCGAGGCCGCGCACCAGGCGGGCATCCCGGCCGACCTCCTGCCGAACCCCACCGGCGGCATCTCACTGGGGGACCGTGAGGTGCACCCGGAGGACATGGCCGGCGCCTACGCGACGTTCGCCGCGGACGGCATGAAGCGTGAGCCGTACCTGGTCTCCAAGGTCACCGCCAGCGACGGCCGGGTCATCTTCGACCGGGGCGGAACCGACTCCGGCCAGCAGGTCATGGACCCCGAGGTCGCCCGGAACGTGACCGAGTCGATGACCGACGTGGCGAGCTCGTCGAAGATCGGGCTGAACGGCGGCCGCCCGGTCGCCGCGAAGACCGGCACCGTGCAGAGCGGTACCGAGGGCGAGAACAACGACGCCTGGACCGTCGGCTACACGCCGTCGGTGTCCACCGCCGTCTGGGTCGGGACCGACGACAACACCCCGATCCGGAACTCGGCGGGCCGGCCCATCTACGGCCGGATGCTCCCCGGGACGATCTGGCAGTCGTTCATGAACGACGTGCTGCGGGGCACCCCGGTCGAGCAGTTCTCCGGCTTCGAGCCGATCGGCCAGGCACCGGCCCGCGAGGTCTCCACCGACACCGGGCAGGAGCCCACCGGTGCCCCCGAGGAGCGGAACTCCGACGGGGACCGCGACCGGGACCGCGGCAGGGACGAGGAGTCCCGGGACCGCGACTCCGGCCGGGACCGCGATTCCGGGCGGGACCGCGACCGCGGGGACTCCGGAGGGGACCGCGACGGCGGGGACTCCGGCCGGGACGACTCCGGCGGCCGTGGTGACGACAACTCCGGGGACGGCGACGGCTCGTCCGACGACTCCGGGGGCGGCCGGGACGACGGCGGCGGCTCCGACGAGGAGAACAACTGACCGGAGCCGGCCGTCCCGGCGCCGGCTCCCCCGCGGAGCCGCGTCCCGGTGACGGCCCGACCGGCCGGGTCGTCCCGAGCTGGACCGAGCCGCTGGCGCGCTCGGCCGCCCGGGTCGTGGGCGGCCCGCTGGGCAGGCACGCGCTCGTCGGCCGCTCCCGGTACTGGACCCCGCTGCGGGTGGTCCTGCTGCTCGCGGTCGCCGTGCTGGCGATGAGCTGGCTGGGCAAGGCGGCCTGCCTGCAGCAGTACCGCACCGCCGACGGCGTGCTCGCCCTCGACTGGCGGGGCGACCGCCAGTACGTGGCGATGTGCTACTCCGACACCGTCCCGCTCTACGGGCTGGAGGGCCTGGCCGACGACGGTGTCCCCTACCGCGACGCCTGGTTCGAGACCGCGGCCGACGGCAGCCGGGTGGAGCGGTTCATGGAGTACCCGGTGGTCACCGGGTTCTTCCAGTACCTCAACGCCCAGCTCACCGACGGCTGGCAGTGGCTGGCCGAGCGAGCGCCGCTGCCGACCGCGCTCGACGTCGTCGTCTACTTCGACATCACGGCGTTCTGGCTGGCCGCGGCCTGGCTGACGGTCGTCTGGGCGGTGCTGATGCTCCGTCCGGAGCGCCCGTGGGACGCCGCGCTGGTCGCGTTGTCCCCGCTCGCACTGGTCCACGCGTTCACCAACTTCGACACGCTCGCCGTCGCGTTCGCCACCGGTGCGCTGCTCGCGTTGCGCCGCGACCGGCCCGGGTGGGCCGGGGTGCTGCTCGGGCTCGGCACCGCGGCGAAGCTCTATCCCGCGCTGCTGCTGCTCCCGGTCCTGCTGGTCGGCTGGCGACGACGCTCGACCGGTGGCCTGGCCCGCGCCGGCTGGACCATCGGGGCGACGATCGCGGCCTGGCTGGCGGTGAACCTGCCGGTGGCGCTGGCCTGGCCGCGCGGCTGGTCGGAGTTCTTCCGGCTCAACGGCACACGGGCGGCCGACCCGGACTCGATCTGGTACTCGCTGACCTGGTTCACCGGCTGGGCGGGCTTCGACGGGCCACCGGGCGACGGCGGCGCGCCGACGATCCTCAACGCGGTGACCTTCGCGCTGATGGCGGTGGCCTTCGCGGCGATCGCCTGGCTCGCGCTGCGTGCCCCGCGCCCGCCCGCGGTCGCCGAGCTCGGCTTCCTGGTCCTCGCCGCGTTCCTGTTGATCAACAAGGTCTGGAGCCCGCAGTACTCGCTGTGGCTGGTCCCGCTGGCCGTGCTGGCGCTGCCGCGGTGGCGGCTGCTGCTCGGCTGGATGCTGGTCGACGCGCTGGTCTGGGTACCGCGGATGTACCAGTACCTGGGTGTGGACGCCAAGGGCCTGCCGACCGAGCCGTTCCTGGTCACCGTGCTCGTCCGCGACGCGGTGGTCGTCGCGCTGTGCGTGCTCGTGGTGCGCCGGGTGCTGCGCCCGGAACCCGAACCGGGCCACGACCCGGACCCGGTGTGGCCCCGCGGCTCCGCCACCCGTGAGTGGTTATCGCGGTCAGGGCCGCGATAACCACTCACGGGCGCGAAGCGCGTCCGGGGTGATCGGGGTCTCGTCAGTGGTTCCGGTGCGGGCGTGGTGCGCGAGGATCGGGTCCATGAACGTCGAGGACGGCGGCGCAGCGCTCCCGGACGGAGTGGTCCCGGCCGCGGTGGCACAGCGGCTGTGCGCACGGGTGCGGGCGGCGCTGACGGTGCTGCCCGACGAGCTCCGGCACATCGCGTCCGACGCCGATCGGGCCGGGAAGCGGGCCGCGGCGGTCACCATGACGCTGCTGCCCGTCCCCGGGGCGACCGGGGACGGGGCGCTGGCCGACGAGATCGCGTTCGTGCTGACCCGGCGGGCCCGGTCGCTGCGCGCACACTCCGGGCAGTGGGCGCTGCCCGGCGGCCGGATCGACGCCGGGGAGACCGCGGAGCAGGCGGGGCGTCGCGAGGTGTCCGAGGAGATCGGGATCGAGCTCGGGCCGGAGCGGGTGCTCGGGCTGCTCGACGACTACCCCACCCGCTCCGGATACGTGATCACGCCGGTCGTGCTGTGGGCGGGCGGCGCGGGGGAACCGGTGCCGAACCCGGCCGAGGTGGCCGAGCTGCACCGGCCCGCGCTCGCCGAGATCGATCACGAGCCGCGGTTCCTGACCATCCCCGAGTCCGACGCCCCGGTGATCCAGGTGCCGCTGTTCGACCGCTTCGTGCACGCCCCGACCGGGGCGGTGCTGCACCAGTTCCGCGAGGTCGTGCTGCACGGGCGGGCGACCCGGGTCGCCCACCTCGAGCAGCCGGTGTTCGCCTGGCGGTAGTGCGGTCAGGCCGGGGCGTGCTCGCGCAGGTAGGCGATGTCGCGGGCCTGGCCGTCGGCCGGGGTCTCCACGACCACCGGTGCCCCGGCCTCGGCGACGACGGCGGCCAGCTCGTCCGGCGGGATCGTCCCCGAGTCGATGTTGGCGTGCCGGTCGCGGGCCGAGTCGAACGGGTCGCGCGAGTTGTTCAGGTGGATCAGATCGATCCGGCCGGTGATCGCCCGTGCCCGCTCCACGATCCCGGCGAGCTCCTCGCCACCGGCGAACGCGTGGCAGGTGTCGAGGCAGAAGCCGACACCGAACTCGCCCACCGCGTCCCACAGCCGGGCGAGCGCGTCGAACCGGCGGACCATGGCGTTGTCGCCGCCCGCGGTGTTCTCGATCAGGACCGGGACGTCGAACCCGTGCTCGCCGGCCTGCCGCTCGACGAACTTGCGCCAGTTGTCCACACCGGTGGCCGGGTCGTCGCCGGCCGTGACGTGGCCGCCGTGCACGACCAGCCCGAACGCGCCGACCTCGGCGGCGCCGGCCAGGTGCTGCTGCACGATCTTGCGGGACGGGATCCGGATCCGGTTGTTCGTCGAGGCGACGTTCGCGGTGTACGGCGCGTGCACCACGACCGCGACCTCCGAGGCGGACAGCTCCGCCGCGCGCGGGTGGGGCGGCGGCTTCTTCCAGCCCTGCGGGTCGGACAGGAACAGCTGGATCACCTCGGCGCCCACCTCACCGGCCGCGGCCAGCGGGTCCTCGGCGTCGCGGACGTGTGCTCCGATCTGCATGGGTGCACGGTAGCGAGCACCCCCGACGGCGACGGCCGGGCCCGCGCACCGGGCCGGCCCGGCGTCCACCGCGTACCCGCAGGTCGGGCCCCGGATCGCCGTTGCTAGCCTGGTCCGGTCATCCCGCAGGTGCGCCGCGCGACCCGTCGCGCGCCGAGACTGTCGGGGTGGCCTGAGAACCTCCTGTCACGGCCGTCGGGGCCGTGACCGTCACGAGTCCATAGGAGGTGAGTGGTTCTCATGCGTCATTACGAGGTCATGATCATCCTCGACGGCAGCCTGGACGAGCGCACTGTGCAGCCGTCCCTGGAGCAGTTCCTCACCGTCGTGAAGAGCGACGGCGGATCGATCGAGAAGATCGAGGTCTGGGGCAAGCGCCGGCTGGCCTACGAGATCAGGAAGCAGGGCGAGGCCATCTACGCGGTCGTCGAGATCGCCGCGGAGCCGGCCACCGTCGCCGAGCTGGATCGCCAGCTGGGCCTGAACGAGTCCGTGCTGCGCACCAAGGTGCTGCGCAAGGACGTCACCCGCACGCCGGCGCCCGCCGCCGGCTGAGAGGGGTTCCGATGGCCGGCGAGACCGTGATCACCGTCGTGGGCAACCTGACGGCCGATCCCGAGCTGCGGTTCACCCCCTCCGGCGCCGCGGTCGCCAACTTCACCGTCGCCTCGACGCCGCGCACCTTCGACCGCCAGTCCGGCGAGTGGAAGGACGGCGAGGCACTGTTCCTGCGCTGCAACATCTGGCGCCAGGCGGCGGAGAACGTCGCCGAGTCGCTGACCCGCGGCGCGCGGGTCGTGGTGCAGGGACGCCTTCGCCAGCGGTCCTTCGAAACCCGTGAGGGCGAGAAGCGCACCGTGGTGGAGCTGGAGGTCGACGAGATCGGCCCCTCGCTCCGCTATGCCACCGCCAAGGTCAACAAGGTCAGCCGGGGCGGAGGCTCCGGCGGCTTCGGTGGCGGTGGTGGCGGCGGCTACGACGGTGGCGGTTTCGGCGGCGGCGGCAGCCAGCAGGGCGGTGGCTCCGGCGGAGGCAACTCCGGCGGCGGTTACGACGACCCCTGGGGCTCGGCCCCGCCCGCGGGCAGCGGCGCGGCGTCCGACGACGAGCCCCCTTTCTGATCCACGCACCCACGCCGTCCGCGACGGGCGGTGATCGACTCCAGGAGCACCAGCATGGCCAAGGCCATCGTGCGCAAGCCGAAGAAGAAGGTCTGCGCATTCTGCAAGGACAAGGCCCAGCAGATCGACTACAAGGACACCGGTCTGCTGCGGAAGTTCATCTCGGACCGCGGCAAGATCCGCGCCCGCCGGGTGACCGGTAACTGCCGGCAGCACCAGCGGGACGTCGCCGTCGCGGTCAAGAACTCCCGCGAGGTGGCCCTGCTCCCGTACACCTCGACCGCTCGCTGAGGGAGGAGAGACACGTGAAGCTCATCCTCAACGCCGACGTCCCGAACCTGGGCGCGCCGGGCGACATCGTCGAGGTCAAGGACGGCTACGGCCGCAACTACCTGCTGCCGCGCAAGCTCGCGGTCGTCGCCACCCGTGGCGCCGAGAAGCAGGTCGAGCAGATCCGCCGGGCCCAGAAGGCCCGCGAGATCCGCGACCTGGGCCACGCGCAGCAGGTCGACTCGCAGCTGAAGAACATCAACGTGACCGTCCCGGCCAAGGCGAGCGACAACGGTCGCCTGTTCGGCTCGATCACCCCGTCCGCCGTCGTCGACGCCGTCAAGGCGGCCGGCGGCCCGGCGCTGGACAAGCGCACGGTGGACGTGCCGGGGCACGTCAAGGCCCTCGGCAAGCACCAGGTGCAGGTCCGCCTGCACCCGGAGGTCACCACCGAGCTGACGATCGCGGTCGTCGCACGCTGACCCCGCTCCGGTGGTCGTACGACCACCGAGAGTAGTGAAGGGCGGTGTCCGGAGCCTCGTGCTCCGGGCACCGCCCTTTCGTGTTCCGGAAGCCCCTCCGACCCGCGCACGGTCGCTCAGCGGAGTCGCGGATGGACACCGTGCACCGGTATGGGTGATCGGTCGGCGGATCCGTTGTCACGCAGCCGACCCGCCGCGTGGTGACGGGCCGCTCGACGGGCGGGACTGTGGACGCGCTGGGCGGTGGACGGTCGCCGGCTGGGCCCGACACGCCGCACGGGGTTCTGCGCCGACACGCCAGGGCAAAGTTGTCCACACCGGCCCACAGGCCTCTGACATGCGGGAACGGCTGATTCCGTGCTGTTGTCCCCAGGCTGTCCACAGCACGGTCCCGGGGTGGGCGGCATCCGTGCACAGCCCATCCCCAGATCGATCACCAGAGCGGTTTGGGTCCGGGGGCGCGGCGGCCTAGCCTCGGACACACCGGCCCGGTCCGGACTCCCCGTACGCAGCTGCGCGACCCGCGCACCGCCGGGCGCCGCCGGGACGGAGATCACGGGAGATGCTGCGCGGGCGGGGAGGAACCGCCGCTCGCGCGTCGAACGTGCGTTCGGTATGCTTGTCCATCGGGGGTGACGCTGCGTATGGCTCTGACGGACGACCGTCCCGCCGGACGGCCTCGGGCCGTCCGCGACGGCGAGCAGGGCGGGAGTTCCGGCGAGGGCGGGAGCGGGACCTTCGACCGCCAGCCACCGCAGGACCTCACGGCCGAGCAGTCGGTGCTGGGCGGCATGCTGCTGAGCAAGGACGCGATCGCCGACGTCGTCGAGGTGCTGCGGCCGGAGGACTTCTACCGGCCCGCGCACCAGACGGTCTACGAGACGATCCTGGACCTCTACGGCCGCGGCGAGCCGGCCGACGCGGTGACGGTGTCGGCGGAGCTGCAGCGGCGCGGCGAGCTGGTGCGTCTCGGTGGTGCGCCCTACCTGCACACCCTGATCGCGACCGTGCCGACGGCGGCGAACGCCGCGTACTACGCCGAGATCGTCGGGGAGAAGGCGATCCTGCGGCGGCTGGTCGAGGCCGGCACCCGGATCGTGCAGCTCGGCTACCACGGCAACGAGGGCGGTGAGGTCGACGAGGTCGTGGACCGGGCCCAGGCCGCGGTCTACGAGGTCACCGAGCGCACCACCACCGAGGACTACACGGTGCTGGAGGAGCTCCTCCAGCCGACGATGGACGAGATCGACGCGATCGCGTCGAACGGCGGGATGGCGGCCGGTGTGCCGACCGGTTTCGCCGACCTCGACGCGTGCACCAACGGGCTGCACCCCGGCCAGATGGTCGTCGTCGCGGCGAGGCCCGGGCTCGGGAAGGCATTGGCGCTCGACACCCCGCTCCCCACCCCGCAGGGCTGGACCACGATGGGTGATGTCGCCGTCGGTGACATGCTGCTCGGCGCGGACGGGCGTCCGACGCGGGTGGTCGCAGCGACCGAGGTCATGCACGGACGGCCGTGCTACGAGGTCGAGTTCTCCGACGGGTCGGTCCTGACCGCCGATGCGCAACACCAGTGGCTCACCGACACCCGTGCGAGCCGTCGGGCACTGCAGGAGGCCCGCGCGCGTGGAGGTGCGCCGCGCGTGGGCCCGGCGGTCCGGACGACCGAGGAGATCGCAGCCACCGTTCGCTGCGATGTGGCAGACCGGCGGGTGAACCACTCGGTGGCGCTGCCCGAGCCGCTGCAGCTGCCCGAGTGCGAGCTGCCGATCGCCCCGTACACGCTCGGTGTGTGGCTGGGTGACGGCACCAGCGCCTCGGCTGCCTTCACCTCCGACGATCCGGAGATCGCCGAGTACGTCGAGCAGGACGGGTACCGCGTGGTCCGGCTCCCCGACCGCCGATACGGCGTGAGATTGCCCGACGCCGAGCCGGTCCCGACGCGGCTGTGCGAGGTCTGTGGAACGTCGTTCCGGCCCCGTACCAGCCAGGTCCGGACCTGCGGGAGATCGTGTGGCGGCCGCGCCCGGTTCGTGTCCGCGCCCGTCGGTGAGCCGGTCTGCCCGGACTGTGGATCACCCTCAAGCGGGCTCCGGCGTTGCGCGGCGTGCCACGCCGATCACGGGACGGTGCAGGGGTTGCTGCGCTCCGTGGGCGTTCTCGGGCAGAAGCACATTCCCATCGCGTACCTGCGCTCCGGCGAGCGTCAGCGGCGGGAGCTGTTGGCAGGACTGATGGACACCGACGGCACGGTGACCTCGACCGGCAACCTGCAGTTCTCGGTGACCAGCGCCCGGCTGGCTCACGACGTGGCGGAACTCGTCGTCGGGCTCGGCTACCGGTGCTCGATGACCACGAAGAAGGTCGCCGGGCGCAGCCCGTCGAGCTCGATCGCCTACACGCTGAACTTCACCACGTCCGATGGCGTCTTCCGGCTGGACCGGAAGCGCCGGGTGCACAAGGAACGGGACGCCGAACACGCGCACCGGGAACACCCCCGCTACATCGTGGACGTGCGCCGGGTCGAGAGCGTCCCCGTCCGCTGCGTCGAGGTCACTGCCGACGACCATCTCTACCTCGCCGGGCGGTCGATGATCCCTACACACAACTCGACCCTGGGCCTGGACTTCGCTCGCTCCTGCTCGATCAAGAACGGCATGACCAGCGCGTTCTTCTCCCTGGAGATGAGCAAGTCCGAGATCGTGATGCGCCTGCTGTCGGCGGAGGCGCGGATCCGGCTGGCCGACATGCGAGCGGGCCGGATGTCCGACGAGGACTGGACCCGGATGGCGCGGCGGATGTCGGAGATCTCCGAGGCGCCGCTCTACATCGACGACTCGCCGAACCTGACGCTGATGGAGATCCGGGCCAAGGCGCGCCGGATGAAGCAGCGCAACGACCTCAAGCTGATCATCCTGGACTACCTGCAGCTGATGACCTCGGGCCGCAAGGTCGAGTCCCGTCAGCAGGAGGTCTCGGAGTTCTCCCGGCAGATCAAGCT
>NZ_FOUY01000117.1 GCF_900115005.1 Pseudonocardia ammonioxydans
AATCACTCGTCTACCAGGGGCTCTTCTACTTTCCGGGCCCGCCACGCCGGGCACGACCAACCGCATGATCACCAGGTTGGAAAGGGTTCAGTGTCGACATATCCGGACTCGAGCACGGTGACGTCCTCGTGGCGAGGATCGCAGCGAATCTGGTCGAACAGTTGCTCGACCGTCATCCGGTCGCCTTCCAGGACTTGGGCAAAGTAGTGGTCGGTGATGAGCAGGGCGCCAGTGATGTGCGCATCCTTGTTCCGGTGGCGTGCGTGCAGGAAAATATCAGCGAGCACTTTCTTGCGATGGCCGACTGGGATCCGGCTGTGACTGCGGTAGATGATCCGGAAAACCGGCTTCGGCTGTTCTGAGGCGGTCACAGCTACCTTCTTTCAGTATCGACTGGAACGATCAGGGTCGGGGCCGGACCTGCAGGTCAATGCGTATGGTACCGGTGTCAGGAAGTCCAGCGGTAATCATCGATCAGCTCGTCAAGCGCGATGGGCCGCCCCAACAGCGAACTCCTATCCCTGATCAGACGCGTCAGCTCCGTGAGGTCTGCGGTGGACGCTCCTAGCCGTTCCCGGCGCTCGATCACTGACTCCACGGCCTGCAGATCGAGGTTCGACCACGCGCCGCAGTCGTCCTGAGCCGCCGGCATGGCGGTATCGGCAACCCGCTTTAGTCTCAGGAATCGCTTGGCAGCGTTATTCAGAATCGCCTCCAGAACGGGGCGAGATTCAGGGCCAACGTTCGCCAACGCTCGCATCATGGCGGCGTTGAGATCGTACCAGAATCCAATGAGTGCAGCATCGGTGGTCTCAGGGTCGAGGAGCTGTTCAGTGTAGAATATCGGAGAGCCGAGACTGCTCAGCTCTGTCGACCAGTTCGTTTGCTCCCTGTGGTCTCCTCGAACCAGGACGATGGTGGTGCTGTAACCGATTCTCATGGTTGACCCCAGCACGACTGCTTCGAGCCAGTGAGTTCCGGGGCTGTCGGTCTTTTGTGGCAATGTCGACACAGTTGCCATGTCTCGGACTAGCAGGATATCGGCGGAGCCGGCTGCTCGACACTGGGTTGCTGCCGTGATCATGGAGAACTCGTGGAAGTCCTGGGTCGCGACGACGACTCCCCAGGCTTGGTCGAGCGCGGACTGGAGATCGTGGGCCAGAGTGGCTCTGGCATCTTCGGCGACGGTGATGAGGCTGCGTGCCGGGTTGACGCCCCAGAGCCTCACCAGGCGGTGGCCCGTGTCGAGTATGGCGGCAGCGGTCCCAGCTGCAAGATCGCCGCTACCAAGAACGGCGACTGTCTTCGTCATGGCTGTCCCTCTGCTTCGCTGGGTGGAAGGCCGAGGCAGGAAGCATTGACCCTCACCTGGGCTTCAGGTCAAGGGCCGCGCTGGTCGCTCTGGAGAGTGTCCGAGAATCGATCGGGTGCTCGGAGTTCTGTCGTACCTGTTGGCACACCGCCGGCGTTGTATGTGCGACCGGTGCGGGGTGGAGCCGCCGAGGCGGATCGCCGACTTCTGGATTGCTGAGCTGCCTTGGCGCGCTGCCTGGAAGGCGAGACATTCGGGCGACGGCAAGCGTGTTGCTGGGCCCGGGCGTCGCAGCGCTGTGCCGGTGAGAGCAGGTCGGCCGGGTCGCGCGTCGGCTGAGCGCGACTGAGGCGATCGGTCCGCGGACCGCTCCAGCCGCGCCTCGACCGGATCCCTCAGCTGGCCCGGGCGGTGGTGAAACGCTGCTGAGCGTCGGCCCAGTTGACGACGTTCCACCAGGCCTTGACGTAGTCGGGCTTGACGTTCTTGTACTGCAGGTAGAAGGCGTGTTCCCACATGTCGAGCATGACCAACGGGACCTGACGAGCGGGCAAGTTGGCCTGCTGATCGTAGAGCTGGTGTACCAGCAGGCGCTGTCCGAGCTGATCCCACCCGAGGACGGCCCAACCGGAGCCTTGGATCGTGGTCGCGGCCGCGGCGAAGTGCGCCTGGAACGCGTCGAACGAACCGAAGTGTTCGTCGATCGCAGCGGCGAGCTCGCCGCTGGGCTTGCCGCCGCCGTCGGGCGACATGTTCTTCCAGAATATCGAGTGGTTGACGTGGCCGCCAAGGTTGAAGGCGAGGGTCTTCTCCAGGCCGACAATCGCACCGAAGTCGTTCTTGTCGCGCGCCTCGGCGAGCTTGTCGAGCGCGCCGTTCAGTCCGTTGACGTAGGTCTGGTGGTGCTTTGAGTGGTGCAGCTCCATGATCTCTCCCCCGATGTGCGGGGCGAGGGCGCCGTAGTCGTAGGGCAGATCCGGGAGGGCGTAAGGGCTCATGGGGTTAGTCTTCATCCTCAAGTCCGGTTGAGTTCTACTGGAGTGTGGCGAAGAGCACACTTCTACTTCTGTGTACGCCGGACTCCCGGCCGCGTCGGACACTCGGTGATGGTCGACCTGGCGTGGAGCTGGTCGACCGTCACTCTGCGTTCGTGCCTCTGCCAATCACCTGTCCGATGCGCGGCCCTCATCGCCGTTCCCCGGCGCCAAGATCACGGCTCCGATTCATCCGTGGTCTGCGCCGCTACTGCGGCGATGCCCTCGGTCAAGACCGCTAGTCCGGAGCGATACGCCCGGGCGCTCCCGGAGGCCTTGGCCGACGCCTGGCGGGCCACGGCTCCGATCCGCACTGCACGCGCGAAGTTCCCCCAGTCGGACCAGTCTGTCAGGTCCGGCTTGATCGCGCCCCACCCCCGCGCGTCGGCGGGTTCGCCCGAGTGAGTCGGCTCAGCCGCAGTCGCTGCGCGCCCGACACCTTGCACGAAGACCAGTAACAGGGTCAGGCAGTCGTCGACGGCTATGTCGGGGAGTCCGAGGTCGTCGAATGCCGACAGCTCGTGCTCGTATTTCGCCATCACGCCGGGCCCGGGCGGAAGCTGTGTCGAGACTAGGCAATCGATCCACGGATGATCTGCGAGCAGCGCCAGATTGGCGTCGGCGACCCTCACCAGCCGCTCCCGCCAGTGGAGGTGCTGGAGTGGACCGCGCGGCATCTGCAGGTACACGGTGTCCACCATGAGTGCGAGCAGTGTCGCCTTGTCGGCGATGTAAGGGTAGAGCGACATGGTCCCCACGCCCAGCTCGCGTGCCACTGCGCGCATACTCACGCCCTCGATACCGTCGCGGTCGGCCAGGCGCAGTGCCGCAGCGACGACGGTGTCGACATCCAGCGACGGCCGCGGTCCGCGCTGACCACGTGGCCGCGCGCGACGCCACAGCAGTGCCACCAACTGGGCATACCACTCGGGTACGGGAGGCGGCGTCGTCATCGCAGACCGAAGACCTCCCATGGCAGACGAGATCCGGGCCAGGGGATGGCCGAGGCTCGGGAGCGGATCGGCGGTTCGCAGTGGCTTCGCCGTCCCTCGCGGGCAACGGGTCCCTGCGGGCTGGAATGTCACAGTATTGAACCATGCTCGCTGATAGACAGCACGCTGTCGTTTACAGTGAAGAAGAAGGACCGACCCGACCACACCCGGCCACGACCACGCCTGGAGGAAGCACCGGAT
>NZ_FOUY01000034.1 GCF_900115005.1 Pseudonocardia ammonioxydans
CACCGGCGTTCTGGCGTGGCGCACGCACCGAACGTGCGCTGCGGGTGCGGGTGCCGTCGGGGGCGGTGCGGGTCCCGGTGCCGAGGTTGTCCAGCCACAACGCCAGCGTGGCCCGCTCGACGCCCAGGTCGGCGGCGATGCCCTTCACCGTCGCCCCGGGCGTGGACTCGTACAGCTCGACGGCCTGCCGACGGAACTCGTCGGAGTAGTTCTTGCGGGCCATGGTCAGACATCATCTCGCTTCCCCCGACCGTGCGGGGATCAGCGTGTCCACGGAACGGGGTCAGGGCCCCCCTGGGCGCCCGACCTCACTGAGATCAACCGGACCGTGTCCGGACACGACGTGTCGCGCCATGCGAGGTCGAGATCGGTAGCGGGTCGGTGACGAAGCGGGCGCAGGACAAGACGTCGGGCCGAGGCAACGGCGCCCTTCAGTCCGTCGCCGGGGGCGAGTGCCGCCCAGGCATCGGTCGAACGGGACCGGCCACTTCGGCCGGGCTCCCGCGCGGCGGTCTGCCGCACGCCTGGGGAAGCGCCCACCCGTCGATCGTTCGCTATCGCTCCTTCCCCACCCGGGACGCGCACATCGTCCTCGGGATGGGCACGCTCGGCGGCGAACCCAGCCCGTGCAGGTGGCCACGCTCGTGTCGCGCGGCATCTCGCTGCGTGGCTCGATGAGCGGCGACATCGGCGACTACCACACCGCGATGCAGCTGCTGGACCGTCACCGGACCCGGTTCGACTGGGACAAGCTGCTCGGCAACACCTACGGCCTCGACGGGATCGCCGACGCCATGGCCGCGATGCGCCGCATGGACGAAATCAAGCCGGTCATCCGGCCCGCGTAGCGGTCCCACGCCGGCCGGGGACGTACCTCAGGAGCCGCCGGCCACCCCGAGCAGCCCGTGGACCAGCCATCGCGCCTGCCTGACGGCCACCTCGGGCGGCGCCGAGGGCTGGGTGAGGTGGCTCAGGACGAGCCGCACGATCCCGTCGACGCACGCCTCCAGGTCCTCGGCGGAGCCGGCCCGACCGGCGTAGAGCTCGGTCATCGCCGTGGTGATCCGCTCGCTCGCCCAGCCGAGTACGGCATGCGGGCGGGCGGTGAGCAGTGGCAGCAGGCTCTCACCGCCCGCGCCGTCCGCGGCGAGGATCGCAGTGAGCAGCGCGTTCGTGGAGCCGTCGACGAGTGCGTGCCCGACCGCCGCGACGACCCCCTCGACGGGGTCGGCCGGGTGCTCACGCAGCCGCGCGAGGATCCCCTCCAGGAACAGCGCGGTCTCCCGGTTCACCATGGCGGCGCCGAGGGCCTGCTTGGTCCCGAGCTCGTTGTAGAGGTGCTGACGGCTGATGCCGACCCGGGTCGCGACGGCACCCATCGTCAGGGCCGACCACCCCTCGGTCGAGGTGATCTCCCGCGCGGCGTCCAGCGCCCGGTCGCGCAGCAACGCGCGCACGTCCTCCCGGAAGGATGCGGACTCCGCCACGTACCGAGACTACATCCAGGGCACGACCGTCGCTCCAGTTGACAAACAGTCTTCGTTTGTCAACGATCGTGGTCGCTCCGGTTCCCCGTCTCCTGGAGGCGTCGATGACGACGACCGAGCCCGCGGACGAGCGGCGGGTGCTGAGTGAGGAGGAGTCCCGGGCGATCCGCCAGGGCGTCCCCGATCCCCGGGTGCCGATGCCCACGGTGGCGCGCCCGACGGTGGCGTTGTTCGTCGTGTCGTTGCTGCTGTGGGTCGCGGCGACCTGGCTCGCGCTCGCCGCGACGAGTGCGTGGTGGCTGCTGCTGACGATCCCGGTGCACGCCGCGGTGACGTTCCTGATGTTCACCGTGCTGCACGAGACCGCGCACCTCGCCGCCGGCCGGCTCCGGTGGGTCAACGAGGCCCTCGGCAGGCTCTCCGCGGTGTTCGTCGCGGCCTGGGCGTCGTTCCCGACGTTCCGGTTCGTCCACATCGAACACCACCGCAACACCAACGAGGACTACTACACCGACCCGGACAGCTGGTCGGAGGCCGGACCGCCGTGGCAGCTGCCGTTGCGGTGGCTGACCCAGGACCTGTGGTACTTCCGCTTCTACATCCCGCGCATGCACCGTCGTCCGCGGGCGGAGGTGCTCGAGCAGGTCGGTGTCGCACTCGCGGTCGCGACCGTGTTCACCGCGCTCGTGCTCAGCGGTCACGGCTGGGAGCTGCTGACGATCTACCTGATCCCGCAGCGCCTCGGCATCCTCGTCCTCGCCTGGTGGTTCGACTGGCTGCCCCACCACGAGCTGGACGCCACCGCGAGGTCGAACCGGTTCCGGGCGACCCGCATCCGCGTCGGCTGGGAGCGCGTGATGACCCCGCTGATGCTGTACCAGAACTACCACCTGGTGCATCACATCCATCCGACGATCCCGTTCTACCGCTACGTGCAGGTGTGGCGGCGCACCGAGTCGGACTTCCTCGATCGCGACGTCCCGATCTCGACGGCCTGGGGTACCGAGCTCTCCCCCGCCGAGTACCGGGCGTGGCGCCGGCTGACCGACCACTTCGACCGTGACGCCGACCTGCCCCACCGGCCGCACCGGTTGCGCGTCGCCGACGTCCGCCGGCTCACCCCCGACTCGGTCTCGATCACCTTCGACGTACCGGACGAGCTGCGCGAGACGTTCCGCTTCGCACCGGGGCAGAACGTGGTCGTCGCCGCCGAGATCGACGGCGAGACGGTGCGGCGCAACTACTCGATCTGCACGGCCGCCGGTTCCGGCGTGCTGCGGGTGGCGGTCCGCCGCTGCGCCGACGGCCGCTTCTCCACCTATGCCGACACCCGTCTCGCAGTCGGTGACGAACTCGAGGTCAGCCCGCCGACCGGCCGGTTCACGCTGCACCCCGAACCGGGCGCCCGCCGGCATCTCGCCGCCGTCGCCGCCGGCAGCGGGATCACCCCGGTGATCTCCATCCTCGCGAGCGTCCTCGACGCCGAACCGGGCAGCCGGGCGACGCTGCTCTACGCCAACCGCGACGCCGGGTCGACGATGTTCGCCGACGAGCTGGCCATGCTGACCCGCCGGTTCGAGGGCCGGCTGACGATCGTCCACCACCACTCCCGGCCGGCTCCCGGCGCCGCGACGACGGCGACCGAGCACGAGCAGGTCCGGCACGACCGCCTCGACGCCCACCGGCTGCGCGAGCACCTGCGCGACCCCCGCCTGCGCGGCGCCGAGTGGCTGCTCTGCGGGCCGCCGGAGATGCTCGACCGGACGCGGACCGTGCTCGACGAGCACGGGGTCCCCGCCGAGCGGGTCCGGCGCGAGCTGTTCGTCGCCCCGGAGGACCAGGCCGACCAGGCCGAGCAGGACGCGCTCGCCGACATCGTCCCCGCCACGGTCGACGTCACCGTCCGCGGCGCCCGGGCGGCGGTGCGCACCGAGGGCACCGCGTCCATCCTCGAGGCGACACTCGACGCCGGCATCGACGTGCCCTACCTGTGCACCGGCGGGATCTGCGGCACCTGCCGCGCCACCGTCACCGAGGGGACCGTCCACATGCAGCAGAACTACGCGCTGGGTGACGACGAGGTACGTGCCGGCGCCGTCCTGACCTGTCAGTCCCGCCCGACCAGCCCGGTCGTCGCGGTCGACTTCGACCGGTAGGCCGCGTCCGGCGACCCCGACCCGGACGCCACCGATCCGCCCGCCACGAGACCGCGGCGCAACCGTCTGCCTAGGCTCGTCCCATGAACGACGACGGACGAGCGACGGCAGGCACCCGCGGGCGGCCCCGTCGCTCGAATGCCGAGCGCCGCGCCGCGACCCGCTCGGCCGTACTCGACGCGACCGTCACCGCGATCGTCCGCCACGGGTACCGGGGCGCGACCTCGGAGCGGATCGCCGAGATCTCGGGCCTGACCCGCGGCGCCCAGAAACACCACTGGGCGAACAAGGCCGAGATGATGGCCGAGGCGCTGCTGCACCTGCACGACAAGCTGATGGCGGCCGCCGTCGGCGAGCTCGAGCAGGCCTCCGACGCCGGCCTGCGGGCGACCATCGAGGCGTTGTGGCGCTCGTTCCAGTCGGACCTGTTCACCGCGGCGACCGAGCTCCACCTCGCCGCCCGCATCGACCAGGAGCTGCGCCCGCTGCTGATCGAGACCGAGCGCGAGATCGGGCGCCGGATCCGCAGCATCACCACCGCGGCCCTCGACGACGGCACACGCTCCTCCCAGCGCCTCGACGAGGTCGGCGACCACATCATCAACGTCATGCGCGGCATGGCCTTCCAGAGCTCGCTGAGCTCCAGCCCGGACCGTGAGCGCCGCCAGCTGCGGGTCCTCGAGCAGGCGGCGCTGGAGATGCTCCGGTCGGACTGACGCCACCGGCCGACCCCGGTGGGTGGTGGGTGGGCGCGGACCATTGACATCCATCCTGGGATGTTTTTACTCGGCTCGGCCCCGCGACGGCCACCGTCACACCTCTTCCGAGAAGGCAGGAACGCGCGTCATGACAACGAGGTCGGTCACTCTTCTGGCATCCGGTGGGCACTACTTCGAGGCGCCGCGCTGGCGCGACGGCCGGTGGTGGGTCTCCGACATCTACGCCGGAAAGGTCTGCACCTACGACGAGGCCGGGGTGCGGACCGAGGTCCTGCACGTCGAGGGCAACCCGTCCGGGCTGGCGTGGCTGCCGGACGGCTCGCTGCTCGTGGTGTCGATGCACGAGCGGAAGCTGCTGCGCCGCACCCCGGACGGCGAGGTGACGGTGCACGCCGACCTCTCGGCGGTGTGCGAGCACGAGATCAACGACCTGGTGGTCGACGCCGCCGGTCGGGCCTACACGGGCACGATCGGCTTCGCGGTCGCCGCGGGGGACGCCCCGCGCCCCGGCGCGGTCTACCGCGTCGACCCGGACGGGTCGGTGCACGTCGCGGCCGAGGACGTGGTGTGTCCGAACGGGATGGTCATCACCGGCGACGGCCGGACGTTGATCGTCGCCGAGTCGTTCGCCGGCCGGCTGACCGCGTTCACCATCGGCGACGACGGCGGGCTGAGCGACCGGCGGCTGTTCGCCCAGCTCGGGGAGCCGCCGGAGCTCGGTCCGCTGCCCGAGGTCATGGCCGCGCTCGCGCTGATCCCGGACGGGTGCGCGATCGACGCCGAGGACGGCGTGTGGGTCGCCGACGCGGGTCACCAGCGCGTGGTGCGCATCGACCGGACCGGCACCGTCACCGAGGAGATCCCCGACCCGGACGGCAACGGGGTCTACGCCTGCGCGCTGGGCGGGGACGACGGACGGACGCTGCTGCTGTGCGCGGTGTCGGACTTCTTCGCCGCGGCCCAGGGCATCGACACCGACAAGGCCACCCTCAAGACCGCCCGGGTGGACGTCCCGCACGGCGCGGGCCGGCCGTAACGGAGCGCGGACATGGACCCGGCGAACCTGCTGCGCAAGAGTGCCCGGCTGTACGGGCAGAACACCGCCTTCGTCTGCGAGGGCGCACGACAGACCTACTCCGAGCTCCTCGACCGGGCGATCCGGCTGGCGAACGCGCTGCGTGCCGCGGGCGTCCGCCCCGGCGACCGGGTCGCGATCCTCGGCGACAACGCCGCCGAGAGCCTGGAGCAGATCGCCGGACTCGCCCTCGGCGGGTACGTGCGGTGCGCGCTCTACGGCCACGACACCCCCGACCGGCACCGCTACCTGCTCGAGCTGGTCGGCGCCCGCGCGCTGATCGTGCAGGGCAGGCACCACCCCGCCCTGCGGGAGATGCTCGCCGAGCTGCCGGAGCTCGACACGGTCCTCGTCACCGGGGACACCCCGCCCGAGGGGGCCACCGGCTACGAGGCCGCCCTCGCCGCCGCCTCCACCGAGGACCCGCAGGTACCCCTCGCCCCGGACGACCCGCACATCATCCGGTTCTCCGCGGGCACCACCGGCAACCCCAAGGGCATCCTGCACACCGTCCGCGGCTGGGCGGACATGGGCACCGAGATGGCGCTCGTCCTCCCCCGCTTCACCGAACGGGACCGCTACCTCGCCCCCGCCCCGCTCAGCCACGCCGCCGGCATGTTCATCTGGCCCCTGGTCGCGGCGGGTGCCGCATCGGTGGTGATGCCGGCGTTCGACACGGCGCGGTACCTGGAGCTGATGGAGACCGAGCGGATCACCGTCGCGATGACCGTGCCGACGATCATGCAGATGGTCACCGCGCACCCCGACGCCGGGACCCGCGACCTAAGCAGCCTGCGGGCGGTCGTCTACGGGACCGCGCCCGCGCCGGCGGCCACGCTGGCCGCGGCGATCGAGGTGTGGGGCAACATCATGTACCAGATCTACGGGCAGAGCGAGGGGCTGCCGCTCAGCGTCCTGACGCCCGAGCACCACGTCGTCGACGGCACCGAGGAGCAGCGGCGGTGGCTGCGTTCGGCCGGTCGTCCGAGCCCCAACGCCGACGTCGCGATCCTCGACGACGACGGCAACCGGCTGCCCGTCGGCGAGATCGGGGAGATCGCCGGTCGCACCCCCGGCATGATGCGCGAGCTGTGGGGCAGTCCCGACGCCACCGCGGAGCGGATCACGCCGGACGGCTGGCTGCGGACCCGGGACATGGGCTCGATCTCCGAGGACGGCTTCCTCTACCTCAGCGACCGCAAGGAGGACATGATCATTTCCGGCGGCTACAACATCTGGCCGACCGAGGTCGAGGACGCACTCGCCGCCCACCCCGCGGTCGCCGAGGTCGCCGTGGTCGGCGTCGCGGACCCGAAGTGGGGCGAGACACCGCACGCCGCGGTCGTCCTGCGCCCGGGCGGGCAGGTGACCGAGGACGAGCTCATCGCCTGGAGCCGGGACCGGGTCGGCGCGGTGCGCAAGGTGACCGCCGTGCACGTCGTCGACGCGCTCCCGCGCTCGCCGCTCGGGAAGGTGCTGCGGCGCGAGGTCCGCGACCGTCTGGCCGCGGCCGGACGCCCCGAGCCGGTGGAGGCCGGGTGATGGCGCGCCTGACGGGCCGGGTCGCCGTCGTGACCGGTGCCGCGCACGGCATCGGCGCGGCGGCCGCCCGCCGGTTCGTCGCCGAGGGCGCCCGGGTCGTGCTCGCCGATGTCTCCGAGCGCGGCCTGGCCGCCCTGGCCGGCGAGCTCGGCGGGGCCGTCACCACGGTGCGGTGCGACGTCGCCGTCGAGGACGACGTCGTCGCGGCGGTGGACCGGGCGGTCGGCGCGTTCGGCGGGCTGGACATCGTCTTCAACAACGCCGCAGCGGGTGCCGGCGGGCAGATCACCGAGATGGACCGGGCCGAGTGGGACCGGGTCTTCGCCGTCAACGTCGGCGGCGTGCTGAACGGCATCCGGGCCGCCGTCCCGGCCCTGCGCGAGCGGGGCGGCGGCGCGATCCTCAACACCTCCTCGGTCGCCGGCCGCTGCGCCTCGCCGGGCATCGCGGCGTACGCGGCGTCGAAGGCGGCGGTGGAGTCGCTGACCCGCTCCGCCGCCCTGGAGCTGCGCGAGGACGGGATCCGGGTGAACGCGATCGTGCCCGGCCTGGTCCGGACGCGGGCCGCCGAGGCGAGTGCCCCGTTCCTCCTCGACGCGCTCGGCGCCGATCCCGACGACTACGTGGCCACCCGGCAGGGCCGCTGGGGCGAGCCGGACGAGATCGCCGCCGTGGCCGCCCACCTGGTCAGCGACGAGGCGTCGCTGACGACCGGACAGGCCTATGTCCTCGACAACGGAGCGACGCTGCGCGCATGACCACCGACACCGTCCGCTACGAGCGGCCCGAACCGGCCATCGCCCGGGTCGTGCTCGCGCGCCCGGACAAGCGCAACGCCCAGGACCGCGACCTGTTGCTCGCCCTCGACGACGCCTACCGGCAGGCCGTCCGCGACGAGGACGTCCGCGTGATCATCCTCGCGGCGGACGGGCCGGACTTCTCGGCCGGTCACGACCTCGACACCGACTGGGCGATGGACGGCGTCACGCCGCGCACGCTCACCGGCGGGTTCGACGCCCCCGGCGCGGAGGGCTGGTTCGCCACCGAGGAGGAGCTGTTCACCGGGCTGTGCCTGCGCTGGCGCGACCTGCCCCGGCCGACCGTCGCCGAGGTGCGCGGCCGGGTCATCGGCGGCGGGCTGATGCTGGTCTGGCCGTGCGACCTCATCGTCGCCGCCGAGAACACGACCTTCGTCGACCCCGTCACCGCGTTCGACATGAACGGGGCGGAGTACTTCACCCACCTCTGGGAGCTCGGGGCGCGCCGGGCGAAGGAGATGCTGTTCACCGGCGCGCCGATCACCGCGCACGAGGCCGAGGCGATCGGCATGGTCAACCACGTGGTGGCCGACGACGACCTGTCGGCCACCACGCTGCGGATCGCCCGCCGCATCGCCGCGCGACCGTCATTCGGGGTGCGGCTGGCCAAACGGGCGATCAACCAGGGCCTGGACCTGCAAGGACAGCGCGCGGCCGTCGAGGCGGCCTTCGGCTTCCACCAGCTGGCGCACAACCACAACCGGTTGCTGCACGGCGGGATGGTCGATCCGCGGGGGCGCGCGGTCATCCGCGACGAGGCACGCGGCGCGGCGCAGCGGGACACGCCGCAGAGCGGGTGACCCGGCGGCGCCGGCTCACGCCGTCGCCCGCACCTCGACCGCAGCCGCGCCCGCCGCGCCCGGCGCGCCCGCTCCCAGGGTGAGCGGCACGAGCGCGCGCACCTCGGTGCGGAGGTCGTCGAGCGCCTCGCGCTCCTGCCCGGCCACGTAGCGCAGCAGCGCCTGCTGGAAGACGCCGTCGAACATCCCGTAGACGGTGTGTGAGGTCAGCGCGACGTCGGTGCCGGCCAGCTCGGCGACGCGGGTGACGACCCGCCAGACCATGTCCTCGAGTGTGTGGTCGATCTGCTGGACCGCCTCGCGCAGACTCTCCTCGAACATGCTCTGCGAGCGCAGGTCGTACCAGAGCCGGTGCATCGGTGCCTCGTCGACGATCGTCTCGCACAGCTTGTCGGCGAACGCCGACACCAGCCCCCCGGCCGTCGTCGCGCCGGCGACGACACCGTCGTAGCGGGTGACGCACACGGCCTTGTACTGCCGGACGCCGTAGACGATCAGCTCGAGCTTGTCGCTGAAGTAGTAGTGGACGACCCCGTGGCTGAACGGCGAGTTGTTCGCGATCTCGCGCAGCGACGAGCGGGCGTAGCCGAGCTCACCGAGGGTGCGCAGCGCCGAGTCGGCGAGCGCGCGCCGGCGCTCGTCGTGCTTGTCGATCGGGTTGGCGCGCGCCATGCCACTTCCCTTCCCCTGCCGGCAGCCGGACCTCACAGACTCACAAACCCCACCGTAACCCATTCTCGTGACAGTCGGTCACGAAAATCTTGACACCTGCCCAGGAAAATCTTGACAGTCGGTCAGGGACCCGGGATGGTGTGCCGACCATCACCGCCGATGAAGGAGTGCCAGTGACTCAGATCGACCTGACCGGACGCACCGCGCTCGTCACCGGGGGCGCGCAGGGACTCGGTGAAGGGATGGCCCGCGCGCTGGCCGACGCGGGGGCGCGGGTCGTCGTCGCGGACATCCAGGACGATCTCGGGACCAAGCTCGCCGAGACGCTCGGTGAGCAGCACGGGTTCGTCCACCTCGACGTCACCGACGACGCGTCGTGGGAGGCCGCCGCCGCGTCGGTCGTCGAGCGGTTCGGCGGGCTGGACGTCGTCGTCAACAACGCCGGTCTCGAGGTCACGCAGCTGCTGGCCGACACCGAGGCCGACGACATGCGCCGGATGCTGGACGTGAACGTGGTCGGCACGATGCTCGGCATCAAGCACGCCTTCCGGACGATGCGCCCGGGCGGGGCGGCCGGGCAGGGCGGGACCGTCATCAACGTCGCCTCGGTCGCCGCGACGATCGCCTTCCCGGCGATCGGCGGCTACTCGGCCACCAAGTCGGCCATCGACCGGCTCACCCGGGTCGCGGCGATGGAGTCGGGCAAGCTCGGCTACGGCGTCCGCGTCAACTGCCTCTACCCCGGCCTGATCCCGACGGCGATGGGCCAGAAGCTCGCGGTGGAGACCGCCGGCCTCGGCCTGTTCGAGAGCCCGGAGGCCGCCGTCGGCGCCGTGGTGGAGCTGACTCCGTCGGGCCGGCTCGGCGAGGTCTCCGACATCGCGGACGCGGTGGCCTTCCTCGCCTCCGACGCGTCTCGCTTCGTCAACGGCGCCGGGCTGCCCGTCGACGGCGGCATGGGCATGTGATGCGCCTGACCGACTACCTCGACAAGGGGGCCTCGCTGGACCCCGGCGCGCCGTGCCTGGTCTGCGACGGCGAGGTGGCGACCTACGCCGAGGTGCAGGACCTCGGCGGCCGGGTCGCCGCCGCATTGGCCGCGAACGGCGTCGAGCCCGGTGACCGGGTCGCGATCCTCTCGGCGAACGACCCGACGGCGTTCACCTGCGTCTTCGGGATCAGCCGGGCCGGCGCCGTGTGGTGCCCGATCAACCCGCGCAACGAGGCGGCGGAGAACCGCGAGCTGCTGGAGCTGTTCGGCTGCTCGGTCCTGATCTTCCAGTCGTCGTTCGCGCCGCTGGTGGACGCGATCCGTGCCGACCTGCCGCAGCTGCGGCAGCTGGTCTGTCTCGATGCCGACCTGCCGTGGGCGACCGGGTGGGACGCCTTCCTGGCCACCGGCGCGTCCGACCCGGTCGACCGGCACTGCCCGGACGACGTCGCCATGATCGTCGGAACCGGCGGAACCACCGGCCGCCCCAAGGGCGTGGTGCTCACCGGCACGAACATCGAGACGATGACGGCGATCACGCTGATGAGTTACCCGTGGCCGGCGGACGGCGGGCGGCCGGTCTACCTGGCGCTGGCCCCGCTCACCCACGCCGCCGGGGTGCTGTGCTTCCCGATGCTGTGCCGGGGCGGCTCGATCGTGGTCATGCGCAGCCCCGACGTCGGCGGCTTCCTGGACCACGTCGAAGCGCACCGGGTGACCCACACGTTCCTGCCGCCGACGCTGATCTACATGGTGCTCGACCACCCGTCGCTCGACGGGCGGGACCTGTCGTCGCTGCAGTGCTTCTGGTACGGCGCCGCACCGATGTCGGTGACCCGGCTGGAGGAGGCGCTCACCCGGATCGGGCCGGTGATGGCACAGCTCTTCGGGCAGACCGAGGCGCCGATGATGGTCTCGACGATGGCCCCGGCCGAGCACTTCGGCCCCGACGGCGCCGTCGCCCGCGGGCGGCTGGCCTCGGCCGGACGACCGTCGCCGCTGGTGCGGCTGGCCATCATGGCCGACGACGGTCGGCTGCTCGGCCGCGGCGAGCGCGGGGAGATCGTCGTGCGCGGCTCCCTGGTCATGCGCGGCTACCTCGACAACGAGGCGGCCACCGCGGAGGTCTCGGCCCACGGCTGGCACCACACCGGCGACATCGGCTACCTCGACGACGACGGCTTCCTCTTCATCGTCGACCGGGCCAAAGACATGATCATCACCGGTGGGTTCAACGTCTACTCCTCCGAGGTGGAGCAGGCGCTGATGGCCCACCCCGCCGTCGCCGACTGCGCCGTGGTCGGCCTGCCCGACGACAAGTGGGGCGAGCGGGTCACCGCCGTCGTCGCGCTGCGTCCGGGCAGCGAGCTCGATCCCGCCGAGCTGACCTCCTTCGTCAAGGCCCGCATCGGCAGCGTGAAGACGCCCAAGCAGGTCGCGGTCTGGCCGGACCTCCCCCGATCGAAGATCGGCAAGGTCCTCAAGACCGAGGTCCGGGAGCAGCTCCTGAACGTTCCGGCCTGACCGGACCCCTCGTACACACCCACACCGGGCGGCGCGACCCGCTCGTCGACACGGCTGGGAGGCCGCGCACATGAAGCTCTCGCTCTACCTTCCGAACTTCCGGGACACGGTGACCGTCTCCGAGCTCGAGGAGCTCACCGCGCTCGCCGAGGACCTCGACTTCGACTCGGTCTGGACGCTCGACCGCATCGTCGTCCCCGAGGCGTCGGACCGCGGGGAGCTGCAGTACTCGTTCGGCATGATCCCCGAGATGCCCAAGGGGCTCCCGGTGTCCTCGCGGGGCCAGTGGCTCCAGGGCATGCCGCTGATCCCGTGGCTGGCGGCGAAGACGTCGACGGTCCGGATCGGCATGAGCATCATCGACACCCCGTTCCGGGCGCCCGGTGTCCTGGCCGCCGAGATGGCCACCATCGACCACCTGTCCGGGGGCCGGCTCAATGTCGGTGTCGGGGCTGGGTGGATGCCCGAGGAGTTCGCGGCCTCGAGCGCCTCGCACATCTTCCCCAAGCGCAACAAGCACGTGCGCGAGACGATCGAGATCATGCAGGGCATCTGGACCAACGATGTCTTCGAGTACCACGGCGAGTTCGCCGACTTCGAGAAGTGCGGCTTCGGCGCCAAGCCCGTGCAGCAGCCCGGCCCGCCGATCTTCTTCAGCGGCCTGAAGGACCCGAAGCGCGCGGCGACCCGCATCAGCCGCTACAACCTCGCCGGCTGGATCGGCATCCAGGACTCCCCCGAGGACATCGCCCGCTGGCGCAGTGAGATCGCGCGCGAGCTCGGCGAGATCGGCAGCGACCGCACGGTCGACGACCTCGAGATCAGCAGCATGCTCTGGACCGTGATCACCGACCAGGAGGTCGACCAGTCGCCGCAGGGCAAGCTCACCAACCTCCTGGTGGGCACCGCCGAGCAGATCACCGACCGGCTGAAGGCCTACAAGGAGGCCGGTATGACGATGCCGATGTTCTGGCCGCCGTTCCAGGACGTGCCGGTCGCGAAGACGCTCGACGACCTCAAGCGCCTCAAGGAGGAGATCCTGCCGAAGGTCGAGGCCGCGTAGCCGCGTCCTCGACCCACGTGGGTTCGGCCGTGACCGGGAAGGTCACGGCCGACCCCGCCGCGTTTCCTCAGGATCCGGCGACGACGACGGCCTGCGCCATCCCGGCGAGCCTCCCGCCGATGATCTCCTCGGCCTCCCGCACGATCCGGGAGACCAGCTCGGCACAGGTCGGGACGTCACGGACCAGGGCCTGCACCATGCCGGCGGTCCAGATGCCGTGGTCGAGGTCGCCGGTCTCGTAGACCTTCGCCCCGCGGACCCCGGCGACGAGCTCGCGGACGTCCTCGAAGGCTGCGCCCGCCGCCAGCCGCTCGACGACCTCCCGGGAGACGGCGTTGTCCGCCACCCGGGCGGTGTTGCGCAGCTGCCGGAAGATCAGCCGGGTGTCCCGCTCCCCCGCCTCGACCAGGCGGTCCTTCACGTTCTGGTGGATCCCGGACTCCACGGTCGCCATGAACCGGGTGCCCATGTTGATCCCGTCGGCGCCGAGGGCGAGCGCCGCGACCAGGCCGCGGCCGTCGGCGAACCCGCCGGAGGCGATGAACGGGATCTCGAGGGCGTCCGCCGCGGCGGGCAGCAGGACCAGCCCGGGGATGTCGTCCTCGCCGGGGTGGCCCGCGCACTCGAAGCCGTCGACGGACAACGCGTCGACCCCGAGCGCCTGCGCCGTGAGCGCGTGCCGCACCGAGGTGCACTTGTGGATGACCTTGATGCCGGCGGAGTGGAAGTGCTCCAGGTGCTCGACCGGGTTGGCCCCGGCGGTCTCCACGACCGGCACGCCCTCGTCGATGACGACCTGCCGGTACTCCGCGTACGGGGGCGGAGTGATGGCGGGCAGGATCGTGAGGTTGACCCCGAAGGGCCGGTCGGTGAGCTCCCGGGCGCGGCGGATCTCCGTGCGGAGGTCCTCCGGTGTCGGCTGGGTCAGGGCCGTGATGAACCCCAGCGCAATGGCGTTCGCCACCGCGGCGACCAGCGGTGCCCGCCCGACCCACTGCATCCCGCCCTGCACGACGGGATGGGTGACCCCGAACAGTTCGGTGAACCGTGTCCGCATTCGCTGCTCCTGCCTCAGATACCGGCGAGCCGGCGGACGTAGTCGGTCGCCGCGGCCGGGTCGTAGGACCGGGCGATCTGCATCTTCTCCGCCTCCAGCGCCCCCTCGGCGTGGGTGGCCAGCACCGACTGGTAGCCGCCGTAGTCGCGGATCGTGAGGTCCCCGATGAAGTTCAGGATCCGCAACCGCTGCTCGGCCGGCACCGCGGCCGCGTAGTACTTCTCCAGCACCGCCCGGATCTGTGGGTTGCCCCAGTCCTCGCTGCCCGGCCCGGTCGCCAGCAGACCCCCGGACAGATCCACGAGCGTGGCACTCGCCTCGTGGAACCCGTGGGCGAAGGTGTACTTGGCCATGTTCACCGCCAACGGGTCCGGCAGCCACACCCCCTGCGCCCCCTCGCGCGCACGCAGCGCCGACAGCTCCGCCAGCCCCCGCACCGTCTCCGCCCACGCGATCAACCGGGCGATCTTGTCCCGGACGTGCCCGGCCCGGCTGATCCCGTTCGCCTCGGCGACCAGGTGCGCGGAACCGACGATGATGTCGAGCAACGGCAGCTTGTAGTTGATCGCAGTGAACCGGTGGTAGTCGACGAACGCCAGTGCCAACGGCCCCGCCAGCTCCGGACGGCGATCGAGGAACACCCGCTCCCGCGGGACACGGACGTCGTCGAACACCGTCAGCGACTCGAGCAGCTTGTGCTTCGACGACAACGGGAAGCTGAACGCGTCACGCTCACCCGCCGCATAGGGCGAGACGTAGAGGTTCAACCCCGGCGTGTCGATCGGCACCGCGAACGAGACCGCGTAGTCACCGTCGTCGCCGCCCATCGCCCGCGTCGGCAACACGATCAGCTCGTCGGCGTTCGCCGAGAACGAGGTATGGGTCTTCGCGCCCCGCACCGTGATCGAGTCCGCATCGGAGTCGACCACCCGCAGGTACAGATCCGGGTCGGCCTGCTGCGACGGCCCCAGCGCCCGATGCCCCTTCACATCGGTCTGGGCCACGGCCAACGCGAGATCCCCCTCCAGGCACCGCCGGGAGAACGCCCGCGCCGCCTCCAGACCCTCGCCCTGCCCGGCCCGCAGCAACGCGAACAACGCGTCCGAGCCGACCTCCTTGAGCACGATCGTGCCGGCCCCCCGACGGGAGACCTCCTCGATCAGCGCACCCCGCTCCCGCATATCCTCCGGAGAGGTCGGCAGGTGGTAGAACGCGGAGTAGTCGCCGATCTCGTCGTCCGTGCGCACCGCCAGATCCGGCCGGTCCGCCGCGATCGAATAGCACAGCGCCGAATGATCGACCGCAGGCCGCAGCTCGGGGTGCGCGACGACGTCGTCCACGGTGTCACCGCGGTAGAAGATCCGTCGACCGTCGCGCAGGCCGTCACGGTACTGCTCGGGAGTCCGCAGACCCATGGTGCTGGAGTTCCTTCCTACAGGGGGTGGCCGGGTCAGTCCCGGCTGCGGAGCCGGCGGCGCAGGACCTTGCCGCTGACCGTCTTCGGGATCTCGTCGAGGATCTCGAGCTGCCGCGGGTACTTGTAGGCCGCCATCCGCTCCTTGCAGAACGCGATGACCTCCTCCGGCGTGACCTGCGCCTGCGCCTTCAGCGAGACGAACGCCTTCACCGTCTCCCCGCGGTACTCGTCGGGCACCCCCACGACCGCCGCCTCACGGACCGCCGGGTGCTCGTAGAGCACGTCCTCGACCTCCCGCGGCCAGATCTTGTAACCACCCGCGTTGATCTGGTCCTTCTTGCGGTCGACGATGTAGAACCAGCCCTGGGCATCCATGTAGCCGACGTCGCCGGTGTGCAGCACACCGCCGGGCAGCGCGGCGGCCGTCTCCTCCGGCTTGTTCCAGTACCCGGCGACCACCTGCGGCCCGGCGGTCACCAGCTCACCGACCTCACCGACGCCGACGTCGTGACCGTCATCGTCTACGACCCGCACGACCGTGTCGTAGACCGGCACCCCCACCGACAACGCGCCGGAGTCCGGGTCGACCGGCGCCTCGATGCCGAACGGCACGGCGTGCGACGGCGAGGTGGTCTCGGTCAGCCCGTAGATGTTGTGGATGTAGTGCCCGAACGTGTCCCGGAACGCCTGCACGGTGCTCGGCGGGATCGGTGCGCCACCGGAGTACACCTTGCTCAGCGTGGCCAGCTTGGACTTCTCCGCACCGGGGGCGTTCATCATCGCGATGTAGACGGTGATCGAGCCGACGGTGAAGGTGGCGCCCTCGGCCTCGGCGGTGTCGAGGGCGAGGGCCGGGTCGAGCCGGTACATCAGCACCAGCGGCGCCCCGGCCAGCAACGAGACCGCGATGTGCCCGACCAGCCCGGTGACGTGGAACAGCGGCGCGATGCCCAGCACCACGTCGTCGTCGCCGATCCCGATCCAGTCGCGGTAGGTGTGGGCGTTGAACACCACGTTGCGATGCGTGGTCATGGCGCCCTTGGGCGGGCCGGTGGTGCCCGAGGTGTAGGTCAGGAACGCGACGTCGTCGGGGCGCAGCGTCACCGCGGGCGGGGCGGTGTCGCGGTGCCGGTCCAGGAACGTCAGCAGGTCCAGCGTCCCGGCACAGTCGATGCGCTCCACCCCGGCGAACACCACGGCCCCGGTGTCCTCGCACAGGTCGAGCTCGGAGGTGGTCAGCACGGTGCGCACGCCCGAGTCCGGGACCACCTCGGCGGCGACGTCGCGCCACAGCGACTGCAGGCACACCAGCACCGCGGCACCGGAGTCCGCGAGCAGCTCGGCGACCTCGCGCTGCTTGTTCATCGGATTGATCGAGACGGCGATCCCCCCGGCCTTCCACGTCCCGACCTGAGCGATCACGAACTGGGGGACGTTCTGCGCGAAGATCGCGACCCGCTCGCCGGGGGCGAAACCCTCCGCCGCCAACCCCGCCGCGAACGCGTCGCTGAGCCGGTCGAGCTCGCCGAAGCTGATGTGCCGTCCGAAGTAGCGGATCGCGTCCCGGTCGGACGCCCGTGCCACGGTGGCCCGGAACATCGTCAGCGCGTCGTCGAAGCCCGGGCTGATCTCACCCGGCCTGCCCGGGGCGTAGCGGGCGAGCCAGGGCCGTTCGTCGTAGGCACTCATTGCGTTCCTCGGAGATGCAGCGGTCGGAAGGGGTCCCGTCACGGGATCAGTACTCGGTGACGCCCGCGTCGGGGGCGAGCTCGTGCGCGGTCATGGTCCGCGACCCGTCGGAGGCCAGGAACAGCACGGTGTCGGTGATGTCGGAGGGCTCGAGCTGGTCGACGGGCAGCAGGGTGGTGAACATCCCGCCGAGCTTCGGGTGGGCCTCGATCGCCTCGCCGACGATCCCGAGCACGTCCTGGCTGCCCATCGGCGTCTTGACCGCGCTGGGGTGGACGCTGTTGACCCGGACGTTGTACTCGCCGAGCTCGACCGCGAACGCCTTGGCCATGCCGCGCACGGCGAACTTGCTGGTCGTGTACGGGATCAGGAAGGGCTGCACGGTCAGCCCGGCCGCGGAGCTGACCAGGATCATCGACCCGCCGCCCGCGGCGACCAGGTGCGGGGCACCGACCATCGCGGTGTTCCACACGCCGGTGACGTTCGTGCTCATGTGCTGCTCGAACAGCTCGGGGGTGACGCGGTCCCACATGGCGGGCACGCAGACCGCCGCGTTGGCGACGACCGTGTCGAGCCGGCCCAGCTCGGCCACCGCACCGTCGACGACGGCGCGCAGGGCGGCGAGGTCGCGCACGTCGACCTGCGCGGTGACGATCCGGCGGCCGGTCGCGCCGACGAGCCGTTCGGTCTCGGCGAGCTCCTCCGGGGTCGCCGACGGGTACGGCGTTCCGAGGTCGGCGCAGATGTCGACCGCGATGATGTCGGCGCCCTCCCGGGCGAACCGCAGTGCGTGGCTGCGGCCCTGGCCGCGCGCGGCACCGGTGATCAGGGCGACCTTGCCTTCGAGCATTCCCATGGTTGCGCTCCTCGGGTCGGGGTCGGGGTCGGGTTCGGGTGGGGGGCGGGGTCGGGCTGCGGTGCAGGGGCGGAGCACCGACGGATCCGGCAGCTGTCGGTGCCGGATCCGTCGGTTCCGGTGGGATCAGGCCAGGCCGGTGGCGGCCCAGTACTCCGCGAAGGACGGCGGGCAGACGTCGGTGCTGCGGGTGATCTTGCCGTCGACGAACTGGTGCGTGGTCAGCATCGTGACGTCGAGGACCTTGTCGCCGAGCTTGCGGTAGGTGCGCACCCAGGCCACGACCAGGCCCTCGGGGGTCGTCTCGGTGCGGGTCACCTCGTTGGCGAACTCGTCGACCTTGGCGAGCACGCCGAAGGCCTCGAGGAACTCGTTCTTGGTGTAGATCTGCTGGGTGCCCTCGAGGGTGAACCCGGCCCACGTCATGTCGTCGTGGAACAGCTCCACCAGCGGGGCGGCGTCGCCCTTGTCGGCGGCGGCGAACGCGGCGACCAGGTTGTCGGCGTCGGACATCGTCGTACTCCTTCGATCCGGGGGGTTCGGGTTGGGGTTCAGGACCTGGCGTAGCCGGCGAGGATCGGGCCGGCGGCCTCGACGAGGGTCATCGGCTCGACGAGCATGTGGCGCGCACCCACGGAGATGTCGCGCATGCAGCGCCCGAGGACACTCGGGTTGCGGATGGAGGAGCTGCCGCCCCAGCCGTAGGCGAAGGTGACGACGTCGTGGGCGACGCCCTGCACCCAGGTGGTGACCTGGCGCAGCCGGGCCCGGTGCTCGTCGGTCATCGCGCCGGCCGCGCCGGCGGCCTCGGCGTCGGCGTGCGCGTCGTACATGTAGCGGCGGGCCGCCTGCAGCAGCGCCTCGTGGGTGACGAACTCGCGGCGGAACATGTCCGAGTCGCCGATCACCGAGGGGTAGCCGGGGCGGGTCTTCACCGCGGCGATCGCGGCGATCTCCTCGAGCGCGCGCTGGGCGATCCCGAGCGCGACCGGGCCGTGCCCGCCGACGCCGATGCCGAGCAGCCCCAGCTTGTAGACACCCTCGTCGCGGACCGGCACCGTGGAGAAGGTGTCCATCGCGCGGGCCTCGGGCACGAACACGTCGGTGACCGAGTAGTCCTCGCTCCCGGTCGCGACCATGCCCATCACGTTCCAGTTGCCGAGGAACTCGACCTCGGAGCGCGGGACGAACGCGACCCGGCAGACCGGCTGGCCGTCGTCGCCGATCTCGGGGTTGCCCTCGTCGTCGTGGACGACGAACCCGGCGCCGATCCAGGACGCGTGCCCGGACCCGCTGGCGAAACCGTAGGTGCCGTTCACCCGGTACCCGCCCTCGACCCGCACGCCCTTGCCGGTCGGCAGGATCATCCCGGCGGTGATGCCCTTCTCCGCGCCGGCGAAGATCTCGCGGCCCCCGGCGTCGGGCAGGAAGCCGGCGGCGACACCGGTGCTGAACGCGTTGGCCATCACGGCCCAGCCGGTCGAGCCGTCGCTGCGCGAGAGCTCCTCGATCACCTTCAGCGAGTCGACGATGCCGAGCCCGGCGCCGCCCCACTCGCGGGGCACGAGCATCCAGAAGATGCCGTTGTCGGCGAGGCCGTCGACGACGGCCTCCGAGATGGCCCGGCCGGTCTCCATCCCGTTGGCCTCGGCGTCGATCAGCGGCGCGAGCCCGCGGGCGGCCTCGATGTAGCGCGCGCCGTCACCGATCTCGTCGAGCGCCGGGCGGGAAAGCGTGTCTGTCATGAGCGTCTGACCTCCGTTGGTCGGATCGGTTCATCGGGGACGGCGGTACGGCGCGTGCGCTGCCGGCCCGTGGGAGCTCGCCCCTCCGTCTCGGGCGACGGGGGACGCGCCGCAGCGACGCGGACCCCGTATGACTGGGAGCACAGTGCTGCCGGCAGCGGGGTACGCGGCAGCGGGCGACCCCGCACATCGGACGGTCGGGTGCTCCCGGTCACAGGGACCCGCGCTGAGCTGCGGGTTCGCACAGCACGTAGGTGGGGGGTCCGGATCGGGCGCCGATCTCGGGACGCACATCCCGGCCGGCCGCGGACCCGAACGGGGTCCGGTGTCGGCGTCGAACACGTGGCTGCGGCGTGCTAGACCTACCGGCGGAGCGTCGATGGCGACGCGGGAGGACGGATCGTGGACACCGACACCTGGCTCGACATCCGGGCGCGCCACGCCGCCGGTGCGGCGATCAAGGCGATCGCCCGCGACAAGAAGATCTCGCGCAACACCGTCCGGCGTGCGCTGCAGTCGGACAGCCCGCCGAGCCGCGGGCCCGCACCGGCCCGCAGGAGCGGGCTCGACGACTTCACCGCCGAGATCCGCGACCTGCTCACCGTCGACCCCGGACTGTCCGCACCCGAGATCGCCCGTCGGATCGGCTGGCCGCACTCGCTCACGGCGTTGAAGGAACGCGTGCGGGCCGTCCGGTCCCGGCCGGTGCCGACGGTGACCCGCCCGGCGGCGTCCGGCGCGCGGGTGTCGGGCGAGCTGACCTCGTTCGTGGGGCGCGAGGAGGAACTGGGCGAGATCCTGCACGCGGTCCACCGCCACCGGCTCGTCTCGCTGGTCGGCCCCGGCGGGGTCGGCAAGTCCCGGCTGGCCCGGCGGGCCGCCG
Source organism: Pseudonocardia ammonioxydans (assembly GCF_900115005.1). Taxonomy (GTDB): domain Bacteria; phylum Actinomycetota; class Actinomycetes; order Mycobacteriales; family Pseudonocardiaceae; genus Pseudonocardia; species Pseudonocardia ammonioxydans. The sequence continues at coordinate 20,495 of NZ_FOUY01000034.1, forward strand.
CCGACGCCACGACCGTCTTCCAGGACGGCGTGCGGACCATCGAGCTCGCGTCGCTGCGGGACCCGGAGCTGGTCCCGCATGCCCTGCTCGACGGGTTCGGCCTCTCCGCCGGCGAGGCCACCAGCGGGTCGTCGCTGCAGGCGCTCGTCGAGCACCTCGAACGCCGGTCGGTGCTGCTCGTGCTCGACGACGCCGAGCACCTGCTCGACGGGCTGGCGGCGATCCTGCACCCGCTGCTGCGGGCGGCCCCGGCCCTGCGGGTGCTCCTGACGACCCGCCAGCCCATCGGCATGGCAGGCGAGCACGTGCTGCCGGTCGCGCCGCTGGGTGTTCCCGACGCGGTCCCGGACAGTGCCGCGGAGGCGCTGCGCCATCCCGCGATCGCCCTGTTCGTCGACCGGGCCGGCTCGGTGCTGTCCGGGTTCGTGCTCGACGACACGACGCTGCCCGACGTCGTCGAGCTGTGCCGGCGCCTCGACGGGATCCCGCTCGCGATGGAGCTCGCCGCGGTGCGGCTGCGGGTGCTCTCGCTGCGCCAGCTGCTGTCCCGCCTCGCCGACCGGTTCGCCGTCCTCACCGGTGGCGACCGGGCCGGGCCCGCCCGGCACCGCACGCTCCTGGCGACGGTGACCTGGAGCCACGAGCTGTGCACGACGACCGAACGGACACTGTGGAGTCACGCGACCGTCTTCCCGGGGTCGTTCGACCTGGACGCGCTCGACGCCGTGTGCGCCCGGGACGACACCTTCCCCGACGGCGTGGCCTCGACCGAGCTGCTCGACGCGGTGTCCGGGCTGACGACCAAGTCCATCCTGATCCGCGACGAGGACGACCAGGACGGCCACGTCCGGTTCCGGATGCTCGAGACCATCCGCGAGTTCGGCCGGGAGACCCTGGACGAGGCGGCCGGCCGGACGCTCGCCGCGCGCCACCTCGCCTACCGGCTCGCGGTGCACGACGCGCTCGCCGACGGGTGGTACGGGCCCGACCAGGCCCGGTGGGTGCGCCGCATGAAGCTCGAGCAGGCGGACCTGCGCTCGGCGCTGACCCACGCGCTGGCCCCCGACGGCGACCCGGTCGCGGCGTTGCGCCTGGTCAGCAGGCCGTGGTTCCAGTGGTCGGTCTCGCTGTCGATGACCGAGCACCGCCGGTGGCTGACCCGGGCGCTCGCCGCGGCTCCGGACCCCGGCCCGCAGCGCGCCGCCGCCTTGCTCACCGCCGCGTTCGTGGCGGCGCTGCAGGGCGACCAGCCGGCCGCCGCGGTCCTGGTGAAGGAGGGCCGCGCGCTCGCCGACGAGGTGGGCGACCCGCTGACCATCGCGTTCGGGGCGCACGCCGCGGGGCTGACCGCCTTCTTCAGCGACGAGTTCGCCGCCGCCACCCGGCTGTTCAACGAGGCCGACACCCTCTACCGGGCCGCTGGCGCGGCGGCGGACATCCTGGTCGCCGCCCTGGACGTCCAGATCGGCCTGCTGCGCATCTCCTGCGGCAACCTCGACGGCGCACGCGACCGCCTCACGGCCGTCCACGAGCGCAGCGGCGCCGCCGACGAGACGTGGATCCGGTCCTACGCCCTCGACGGGCTCGGCTTCATCGCGCTGCTCAGCCACGACGTCGACCGGGCCCGCCGGCTCGCCCGCGAGGCGCTCACGGCGACCTCCCGGTTCGAGGACACCATCGGCCTGTCGCTCTCGCTCGACCTCGCCGCCTGGACCGCCGCCGCGGACGGCCGCTACGAGCGTTGCGCCGTGCTGCTCGGCGCGGCCTCCGCGCGCTGGGGCTCGTTCGGCAACCAGCTCTACGGGTCACCCGACTGGCAGGCCCGCCGCCAGGGCTACGAGCAGCAGGCCCGCGACACCCTCGGCAGCCCGATCTTCGACACCGCCTTCCAGCACGGCGCCACGATGAGCGCGGGCGACATCGGTGACTACGCCCTCGCCGAGGCCCCCGAACCCCTCCACGCCGCCGACGAGTACCTCACCGCCCGCGAGTACGAGATCGCCGGCTACGTCGCCCGGGGCATGACCAACCGCGAGATCGCCGACCGGCTCGTCATCTCGCACCGGACCGTGGAGGGGCACGTCAGCCGGGTGCTGACCAAGCTCGGGTTCGGCCGGCGCGCGCAGCTCGCGGCATGGATGGAACGGACGCGTCCGACCGGCGCCCACTAGTCACTCGTCGGTGTCAGAGGATCCCTCGCCCCCGCGCCACCGAGAGCGCCGCGGTGCGGGACTGCACGCCGAGCTTGTTGTAGACGTGGGCGAGGTGGGACTTGACCGTGGCACGGGAGAGTGACAGCTCGCGGGCGATCGCATCGTTCGAGCGTCCGTCGGACACCAGGCGGAGGACGTCGAGCTCGCGCAGGGTCAGCGAGGTGTCGGGCCGGCGCAGGCGGGTGAGCAGTCGCTGCTGGATCGTCGGCCCGAGGGTGGTCTCGCCGGCGGCGGCCGCGCGGATCGCCGCCGTCAGTTCCTCGGTCGGGGCGTCCTTGAGCAGGTAGCCGGTCGCCCCCGCCTCGACGGCGGCGAGGATGTCGCCGTCGGTGTCGTAGGTGGTCAGGATCAGGATCGGCGGCCCACCCGCGGCCACGAGGTCGCGGGTGGCGTCGACCCCACCGCGCTGGGCGCTGCCGAACCGCAGGTCCAGGAGCACGACGTCGGCCCGGCCACCCGTGGTGATCCAGGAGACCAGTTCGTCGGTCGTCGCGCACTCGCGCACGACGTGCATGTCCGGCTCGGTCTCGACGACGGCCCGGATGCCGGCGCGGACGACGGGATGGTCGTCGGTCAGGACGATGTCGATCATTGGTGCTCCGGGGTCGGGCCGGCGGTCGGCATGGTCACGGTCAGCACCGTCCCCTCACCGGGCGAGGACTCCAGGGCGAGCGACCCGCCGAGTTCACGGGCCCGGGAGCGCATCGTGGGCAGGCCGAACCCGCCCGGTGAGCCGGACGGCGTCACGGCCGTCGGGTCGAAACCGGCACCGTCGTCGATGACGTCGAGCACGACGTCGTCGCGGGTGTAGTCCACGACGAACTCGGCGTGCCCCGCGCCGGCGTGCCGGTCGACGTTCGCCAGCGCGGACTGGGCGATCCGCAGCAGTGCGGTCTCCACCGGAACCGGCAACGGGCGGGGCAGGCCCTCGGTGCGGACGACCACGTCGAGGTCCCGGGCGCGGTAGCGCCGTGCCACGCGTTCCAGCGCACCGACGAGCGTCGCGTCGTCCAGGTCCGGGGGTGCCAGCGCGCGGACGAACCGGCGTGCCTCGTCGAGGCTGTGCCCGGCCAGCTCGCGAGCCCGCTCGATGTGCCCGGCCGCGCGCTCCGCGTCGTCGCGGGCCAGCGATGTCCCGGCGGCGCGCAGCAGCAGTTCGATGGCCGAGAAGCCCTGGGCCAGGGTGTCGTGGATCTCGCGGGCGAGGCGCTCGCGCTCCTCGTGCACCAGGCGTTCACCCTCGGCGTCGGCGAGCAGCTCCCGGGCCTCGAGCAGCTCGTCGACCGTGGCCTGGCGCTCGGCCGACTCCCGCACCAGGGCCTCGAAGCCGAGCACCACACCGACCGCGACGGCGGCCCCCAGCATCGGCCCGAGGACGAACCCGAGCGGCGGAGCACCCGGTGGTGCGACGACGGTGACACCATCGACGACGACGATCGCCGTCGTCACCGCCACGGCGACCGGTCCGCGGTGCGGGCCGAGCACGTGCATCTGCAGCAGGAAGAGCGGGAACGCGACCCAGAGCGCCGTCGGGCTGACGAGCAACAGCACACACCAGAGCACCACCAGGGCTGCGATCCACGCGCTGTCGGGCCACCAGGCCCCGCGGGGCTCGGTGATCGAGCGCTCGTGGACCCGGACCGTCACCCGGCCCGACGCGTAGACCACGAGCAGTCCGGCCCCGGCCACGACAGCGACCACCGTGCTCGACGTCGGCCGACCGAGCGCGCCCGCGACGGCGAGCACCACCAACCCGGCGAACAGCAGGTCGAGCCCGACGGCGAGCGCGCGGATCCAGGACGACCAGCGATGAACGCGCACCCGTCCATTGTCGCCCGCGGGTGGCGGGCCCCCATCAGCCGAAAGGTGGAGGCCGACGGCCACCTCGCGGCCGCGCACGTGCGTTCCTCGGGTCGATGTCGCGGGGCGTCGACGCGGCGAGCCTGGACACCGTCCCACCGGCGACCCGGCCGGCCCACCCCGAAGGAGTCCTGATGCTCGTATCGGCCATCGTTCTGATCACCGCGGCGCTCGTGTTCTACACACTGGGTGTGTGGGCCGAGCGCCGCGTCGGTGTGCTGCGGTGGTGGCACGTCGGTGCCTTCGGCGCGGGCCTCGCCTTCGACATCGCCGGGACCGCGGTGATGGCCCGGATCGCCGCGACCCAGCCCCCGCCGCCGCCCGGGCTCGGTGCGGTCCTCCAGACGATCATGTCGACGACCGGGCTGATCGCGTTGATCCTCATGGCCGCGCACCTGCTCTGGGCGGTCTTCGTCATGGTCCGCGCCCGGCCCGCCGAGCGGGCTCGGTTCCACCGCTACAGCGTCGCGGTGTGGGCGATCTGGCTGGTCCCCTACTTCTCCGGGATGACCGCGTCGATGGTGGCCTGACACCGCAACGGCGCGACCCGCACGTCCACGGTCGAGTGCCGACCGCTCCCGGCGCTCAGGGCCGTACCGCCACGATCGCGTCGACCTCCACGAGGGCGCCCTGCGGCAACACGTGCGCCGCGAGCGCCGTACGGGCGTGCCGACCCGCGTCGCCGAGGACGTCGAGCAGCAGCCGCGAGGCCCCGTCGGCCACTTCGGGCTGACCGTGGGCGTTCTTCGCACTCGCCACCCAGGCGTTGAGCTTGACCACCTGTGCCACGTTGTCGAGCCCGATCGCCCCGTCGATGCGTGCCAGCAGGTTGAGCGCGCTGATCCGGGCCGCGGCGACACCGTCGGCGACGTCCGCGTCCTCGCCCAGCCGTCCCCCGAGGACCTCCCCCGTGGCCGCGCGGGAGATCTGACCGGAGACGTGGAGCAGGTTCCCTGCGCGCACGGCGGGCTCGTAGGCGCACCTGGGCGGACCGAGCAGTGGCAGGTCCAGGGACAGCTCGGCGAGCCGACCGTGCACACCCGTGACACGGGTGCTCATCGCTTGCTCACGACGTAGGTCCGCTCCCGGCCGATGTACCAGAGATCCTCGGTACCGATCGCGACATCGTCGTAGCGCCACGGGATCTCGGCGGCACCGTACGAACCGACCTGCAGAACGTGCTTGTATCCCGGGCGCAGCTCGTTGGCGAACGACTCCTGCTTACCCATGAGGTGCCCGACGTTGCGCTTGCGGTACTCGGTGTCGAAGTCGACCTCGGTACCGAGCATCCCGATGGCACGCATCCGGTCGAGGTGCGGCGCCAGGTAACGCAACGTCCCGTCGTGCACGTCCTCACAGACGGCGCCGGGCCGCAGCTGGCCGATGATGCCCTCCCGCACGACGTCGAAGAAGAACGCGTACGCCTCCCGCGCCGCGTCGGTACGCGGCAGCGAGCGGGCCATGTCCGATGTGGCGACGGTGACGCCGTCGACGACGACCCGCACGCCGGCGTCGAGCTGGATGCAGGTCGTCGTGGAGTCGATCGGGAAGTCCACCGGCGGGCCGGGGAACAGCATCCGGTTCGACGAGTGCAGGTTCGTGAAGTACGGCTCGATGCCGAACGGGATCCCGTTCGCGGCCCGGAACTCGGCGATCTTCTCCAGGTACACCGCGTGGATGTCGAGCTCGGTGAACCGGCGGCCGTCGTCGATGCCCTGCTCGGCCCATGCCAGTGCGGCCTCGATCGCGAACACGCTGGTCCGCGCGGCGATCAGCTGGAACGCCAGGTCCTCGTGGTCGCGCACGTCGCGCCAGTGACCGAGATCGGCCGAGACCCCGACCGGTTCCGCGCCGGCGTGCTCCAGCTCGCGGGCCAGTCCGATCCCGACGAACTCCTCCTCGACGCCGACACGCGGTCCGGGGCCCAGCGCGACGACGGCGGCGCCGACCGACGGGTACGCCCCGACCACGGTCCCGGGGAGGCCCGGACCGCCCTCCGGTGCGAGCACGAGGAGCCGCTCCGTCGCGGGCAGCCACACCGCGACGGCGCCGCCCGGCCCGGCCCGGCCGGTCGCCTCCGTGTAGTCGGGCTCGGCGGCGAGCAGCACGGCGTCCAGCCCGCGTTCGCGGGCCAGCGCGGTCAGGGCCGTGAACCGGGTGTCCACGGTGGCGGTCAGCTCGTCCGCCAGCCCGTCGAGGTGCTCGACGCTCTCGATCAACCGCCGGGCGACCCCGACGCCCTCGGCACGCCACCCGGCGAACCGGGCCAGCACCTCGGCCGTGTCGATCTCGTGCGCGACCACCGGGACCGGGTCCCGATCGTCGGCGGACACCTCGAGCGTCCCCGTCCCGGTGAGTGCGTGATGGTGGGCCAGCGCGACGTCGGCGGCGAGGTGCACCCGGCCGTCGCCGGCCAGTTCCTCGACCAGACCGGCCAGCGAGGCCGCCGCCGGGGTGTCCGCGACGACCCGGGGGTCGATCGTCACCCACGGGGCGTAGAACCGGATCCGTTCCTTCGGCACGCCCGCCGAGAGCGCGTTGCCCTGCTCCTGCTGGCGCACGAGCAGGACCTGCTCCCCGTCGCGTTCCGCGATCAGTGGGGCGACGAGCGGGTAGGAGTCGAGACGGATCGCGGAGAACAGCAGGCTCCGGCGGGCGTCGAGTCCGTAGCGCTGCTCGACCTGTGTGGCGTCCGCGGTGAGGTGCAACATGGTTTCCTCCGGGGGTGGGGTCAGCTGATGCCGGCGGTGACGCCGATGTACGACTCGACCTCGGTCGCGTGCTCGGAGAACGCCGGGGAGAAGCGGTGCTCCTTGCCGCGGGGACGCGGCAGGTCGATCTCGACGTCGGCGACGATGCGGCCCGGCCGGTCCCCCACCACGACGACGCGGTCGGCGAGCCACACCGCCTCGGGGATGCTGTGGGTGACGAACAGGACGCTGCAGCCGGTGTTCCGCCAGATCCGCTGGATCTCGATGTTCATCGAGTCGCGGGTCATGGCGTCCAGCGCACCGAACGGCTCGTCCATGAGCAACAGCTCGGGGTGGGTCACCAACGCCCGGCAGATCGCGACCCGCTGCTGCATACCCCCGCTGAGCTCGTACGAGTAACGTGTCGCCCGGTCCCCCAGGCCCACCATCTCCAGGAGCTCGCGGGCGTACCGCGTCGCCTCCTCGGTGCGGGTGCCCCGGAACTCCAGCGGCAACAGCACGTTGTCGAGGTTGTTGCGCCAGGGCAACAGCACCGGGCTCTGGAACACCATCGCGATGTCCTCGAGTCCCTCCCGGATGGGCCTGCCCTTCACCAGGATCTCGCCCTCGGTCGGGTCCTGCAGGCCCGAGATCGTCTTGAGCAGGGTCGTCTTCCCGCTGCCGGACTGCCCGACGATCGAGACGAACTGCCCCGGCCTCACGTGGAAGTCGAGTCCGCTCAGGACGGTGTTGTCCGCTCCGTCGCGGGACCGGTAGGTCTTGCCGACGTTGTTGACCGAGATGGCGTACTCGTTGTTCATGTGACTCTCCGTCCGGCCGTCACGGCGCCTGGATGATCTCGCCGCGGTGCAGCGGGGTGAGGTAATCGTTGCTGTACACGTCAGCCGGCGTGAGGCGGGCCTGGGGATCCAGGCCCAGGAAGCGGTGCGCGACGTCGATCATGTGCTGGACGCTCGCGGCGTCCATCACGCCGAAGTCCTCCGCCGCGGCGCCCGGGCCCCAGTTGAGCGCGCACTGCTCGTCGACGGCGAGGACGATCGTGCGCTCCTCGAACCCGCTGACCTCCTTCTGGAAGTCCTGCGCGGCCTCCCGCGGGTTCTCGCAGGCCCAGAGGTAGCCCTTCTGCATCGCCCGGTTGAACCGCTTCACCTGCTCCGGGTTCGTGCGCAGCTTCTCGTCGGAGAACACGATCCCGTTGCCGTAGAGGTCGATGCCCAGGTCCGACCACTTCAGGACGGTGGCCTGCCGGTCCAGCGCGTCGATCGCGGGCTGGTCGGACACGTAGAGCGCGAGGTTGGCGTCCCACTGTCCGGCCAGCAGCCCGGGGATCTTGGCTGCGCTGGTGGCGTGCACGACGTTCACGTCGTTCTCGGAGAGCCCGAGCCTGCTCAGTGCGAGCGGCCACATGGCGGTCATCGCGCCGGCGCCCTCGGTCGCCACGGTCTTGCCCGGCAGGTCCTCCCAGCCGTCGATGCCGGTGCCGGCGAGCGCGACGACGGCGTAGGCCGACCGGGCCTGCACCTGGTTGACCTGCTTGACGGCCGCACCGCGGCCCTGGCTGACAATGGTCGCACCGTAGTCGGCCCACCCGGCGTCCACCCGGCCGACGTCCACCGAGGTCACGGTGTTGGTGGAGCCGGAGCCGGGCATGACCTCCAGGTCGATGCCCTCGGCCTCGAAGAAGCCCCGCTCGACGGCCGAGATGAACAGTGCGTGCTTGGGCAGCCAGCCGACGTCGAGCATCAGCGACATCCGTTCGCGACCGCTGCCGCTGCCGCACGCGGTCAGCGCCAGCAGGACGACGACCGCCCCGAGCGCGACGACGGACCGGCGGACCCGGTTCCCGGCCCTCACCTGGTGTGCTGCTTCCACGGGACGAGCTTGCGCCCGGCGAGGTCGACCAGGAAGAACAGCGCCAGCGCGATCGCCGCGAGCACGATGAACGCCGCGAACATCGACGGGAGGTCGACCTGGCTGTTCGCCAGCATGATCACGTACCCGAGCCCCTTCGAGCCGGCGATGAACTCACCGACGACGGCACCACCGACCGCGAGCGAGATCGAGATCTTCGCGCCGGAGAGGATCGACGGGATCGCGTAGATGAACTCGATCTTAGCCATCCGCTTCCACGCCGAGGCCTTGTTGATCCGGGCCAGCTCCTGCAGCTCGTGCGGGACCGAGCCGAGCCCGTCGTAGGTGTTGATCACGAGCGGGAAGAAGGCGATGGCCATCGCCACGAACGCCTTCGACTCGAAGCCGAAGCCGAACCACACGATGAACAGTGGCGCCAGCGCCACCTTCGGGATGGTGTCGATGGCGATGAGCGCCGGGTACAGGAAACTCCGGATCGTCGTCGAGTAGTGCAGCGCGGCGCCGCACAGCACACCGAGTGCCGTGCCGAGCGCGAACCCCGCGAGCGCCTCCTGCAGCGTGATGAACGTGTTCTCGGCGAAGTAGCCCGGCCGCTCGGCCAGCTCGACGAACGCCGAGATCGGGCCGACCAGCAGGTACTCCGGCGGGTCGGCGAGGGCGACGACGAGCTCCCACACCGCGAACAGGCCGAGGACGCCGACGACGGCCTTGACCGCCGCGGTGACCGAGTCGCGCCGGGGCCCCCGGCGGCGGACGGGTCGCTCGGCGGCAGGGCCGGCCGCAACGGCGGGACGGCCGCGGTCCTTCTGCGTGACGTCAGGACTGGCCACCACGGAGGCTCCTCTCTGGACGGCGGGCGGCGGGCCGGGGCGTGCCGTTGCCGGGTCGGATCGGACGGGACCGCGACGGCGGGGACGGTGTCATGCGTTCCTCACAGCGTTGGAAGGGTGCGGTCGGGGCCGCGAGAATTCGGGGGTCGGGCCGGTCCGGGCGGTCGCGGTGCCGGACCGGCCCGTGTCGCTCAGCCGGTGACCGGTCCGCGGCCGGGTCGGCCGTCGGTCCGCCGCCACACCCGGTGCGGGTCGGCGTCGGCGAGCTCCGCGGGCAGCAGGGCCTGCGGTACGTCCTGGTAGGCCACCGGCCGGAGGAACCGTTCGATCGCGAGGGTCCCCACCGAGGTGCTGCGCGGGTCCGTGGTGGCCGGGAAGGGCCCTCCGTGCACCATGGCGTGCCCGACCTCGACCCCGGTCGGCCAACCGTCGAACAGGATGCGCCCGGCCCGTTCCTCCAGCAGCGGCAGCAACCGCCGGGCCGCGTCGTGGTCGGCGTCGCCGGCGTGCACGGTCGCGGTCAGCTGACCCTCCAGCACGGCGACCGCCGCCGTCAGCTCGCCGAGATCGGCGCACCGGACCAGCAGCGACGTGGCCCCGAAGACCTCGGACTGCAGCTGCGGATCGGCGAGGAAGCGCTCCGCCGGGACCGAGAGCAGTCGCGCCGATCCGGCCGCGGCCTCCCCGGCGCGGGCGCCGTGGGCCAGCTCGGACACCCCGGGACGTGCGGCCAGCGCGTCTCCGGCGGCCGCGTAGTGTCCGGCGATCCCGGTCGTGAGCATGGTGGCGCCGGCGTCCCCCCGCACCGCCTCCGTGGCCGCCGTGACGAACGCGTCGAGCCCGGGGCCGTCGACGGCCAGCAGCAGGCCGGGGTTGGTGCAGAACTGGCCGGCCCCGAGGGTGAGCGATCCGACGAAGGCGGTGCCGAGCTCGGCGCCGCGGTCGGCCAGCGCGTCCGGCAGCAGCAGCACCGGGTTGATGCTGCTCATCTCGGCGTACACCGGGATCGGCACCGGCCGGGCGGCAGCCGCCGCGGCGATCGCGAGGCCGCCGGTCCGGGAGCCGGTGAACCCGACCGCCCGGATACGGGGATCGGAGACGAGCCGGGTGCCGATCTCGTTGCCGGCCCCGACCACCTGGGCGAACACACCCGCCGGCATGCCGGTGTCCACCGCCGCCTCGGCGACGGTACGGGCCACCAGCTCGGCCGTGCCGAGGTGGGCCTGGTGGGCCTTGACCACGACCGGGCACCCGGCGGCCAGCGCGGACGCGGTGTCCCCGCCCGCCGTCGAGAACGCGAACGGGAAGTTGCTCGCCCCGAACACCGCGACCGGGCCGAGCGGGATCCGGCGCTGCCGGATGTCCGCACGGGGTGACGGGGTCCGGGCGGGCCGGGCGGGGTCGATCCGGGCGCCCTGCCAGGTGCCGGTCCGCAGTTCCTCGGCGAACAGCCGAAGCTGGCCGCTGGTGCGGCCGACCTCTCCGGTGAGCCGCGGGCGGGGCAGCGCCGTCTCCGCATGTGCTCGTTCGACCAGCAGGTCGACGCGCTCGTCGAGCAGGGTGGCGATCCGCTCGAGGAACCGGGCCCGCCGGTCCGGTGACGTCTCCCGGTAGACCGGGAACGCCTCGGCGGCCAGTGCGCAGGCCCGGTCGAGCTGCCCGGCCGACGCCGCGGGCCAGCCGGGCTCCAGCGCGGTACCGGTCCGGGGATCGGTGGAGCGGACCTCGTCGCCGGTACCGGTCACCGGCGCGGCACCGATGACCATGGCTCCGGTCGGGCCGGTGCGGGTGGGTGTGGACACGACCGACTCCTTCCTCGTCGTCTCGGGTGGGTGGGCCGGTTCAGGCGGCGACGGATCGGGACACCGCGACGACCTCGGCCAGCATCGCCCGCTCGTGCTCGTCGAGGTCGGTCAACGGCGGGCGGACCGGCCCGGCCGGGTGCCCGGCCAGCTCCATCCCGGCCTTCACGATGCTCACCGCGTAACCGGCCTTGCGGTCACGAATGGCGGTGTAGGGCAGCACCACCTCGTCGAGCCACCGGCGGACGGTGGCCCGGTCGCCGGCCCGGACCGCGGCGTAGAAGGCCAGCGCGAACTCGGGCAGGAAATTGAAGATCGCCGAGCTGTAGGTCGTGACCCCCAGCTCCAGATACGGCAGCGCGAAGGTCTCCGCGGTCGGCAGCCCGCCGATGTAGATCAGGCGGTCACCGAGCCGGGAGTGGATCCGGGTGATGGACTCGAGGTCGCCGACGCCGTCCTTGAAGCCGATCAGGTTCGGGCACGTGTCGGTGAGCTCGGCCAGCGCCTCCGCGGTGTACACGGCGTTCGCCCGGCTGTAGAGCACCACGCCGAGCGAGGTGGATGCGCAGACCGCGCGGACGTGCGAGACGAGTCCGTCGGTCGAGGCCTCGGTGAGGTAGGGCGGGAAGAGCAGCAGCCCGTCGGCACCCGCGGCCTCGGCGTCCCGGGCGAACCCGATCGCCTGCGCGGTCCCGTGCCCGGCCGGGGCCAGGATCGGGGTGCCGGCGGGGGCGCTCTCGACCGCGGCACGGACGACCGCGCCCACCTCGCCCGGGGTCAGCGAGAAGAACTCCCCCGTACCACCGGCGGCGAACAGCCCGGCCACGTCGTACTCGCCGAGGCGGACGACGTTGTCCCGGTATGCGGTCTCGTCGAACTCGAGATCACGGGTGAAGTGCGTGACGGGGAAGGACAACAGCCCCGAGCCGAGACGCTGCGCAAGCTCGGTGGGAGCGATGGCGGGCATGAACGGGTTCCTCCTGGACGGTCGGTGACGGCAACGACCCTAGAAAGCAGGAGTGATACCCGTCCAACACCCGTTTCGCATTGACCGATGCCTAACCTGGATCGGTGTTCACGCTCAGCCAGCTCGAGAGCTTCGTCGCGGTCGCCGAGACACTCCACTTCGGCCGGGCCGCGGAGCGCCTCTCCATGACCCAGCCGCCACTGACCCGACGGATCCAGCTACTGGAACGCGAGCTGGGGGTCGAGCTGTTCGACCGGACCGGGCGGACGGTGCGGATGACCGCGGCGGGGAACGCCTTCCTGTCGGACGCACGACGCATCCTCGGGATGTCCACCCGGGCCGTCCTCGACGTCCGGCGGGTGCCGACCGGGGAGGTCGGCACGGTGGCGCTGGGTTTCACGGCCTCGGCGGCCCACTCCGTGCTCGACGCCGTGGTGGGTGCCGTCCGGACGCAGCTACCGGGTGTCGACCTCGTGCTGCGCGAACGGGTCTCCGGAACGCAGCTCGACGAGCTCCGTTCCGGGGAACTCGATCTCGCCCTCGTCCGCCCGCCGATCCCTGCCGGTCTCCATGGACACCTCCTGCACCGGGAGGCGTTGCTCGCGGCCGTGCCCGTCGACCACCCGCTGGCCGACCCCGATCGGCCGCTCCACCTGCGTGACCTGGACGGCCTACCGTTCGTGATGTACTCCCCGACCGAAGCCCGGTACTTCCACGAGGTCCTCGTCGGAGAGTTCCGCAGTGCCGGTATCGCCCCGCACTACGTCCACCACCTCAGCCAGGTACACACGATCCTGGCTCTGGTGCGCGCCGGGCTGGGGCTCGCGCTGGTCCCCCAGGCGGCCACGGCACTCGGACTCGACGGCGTCGTGTTACGGCCGATGGCCGGGCTCCGCGGCAAACCCGTCGAACTGGTCGCCGCCTGGCGAGCCGACGACGACACCCCCGCGATCCGCGCCGTCCGCGAGGTGCTGGCGACGGGGCCACGAACCTGACGGCGGATCAGCGGTCACTATTCCTCCTCGTGTACTCGGCGGTCCCGGGCAGTGAGCGCAGCGAGACGCTACGGCTGCCGCCCGTCACCGGCACCCCGGTCACGTGACTGAGGACGGAGTGGAGCGGGTCGGGGTCAGCCGCAGGCGGCTCTCGGCAGCCGCCTCGACCGCGGCCCGGGTGTAGGCCAGCGGGAACGCCGCGCCCTCGGCCCAGAGATCGAGCTGGTCGGCGTAGTGCACCGATCGCGGGTCCCCCGACTGGCCGGGCGAGTTGAGGACCAGGGTCGCGTCCCACTCCCCCACGTCGACGGCGATCCGGAAGCTGCTGCCCATCACGGCGTTGAACGACGGGTCGTGCCCGGAGAGCCCGACGGTGTCCCCGCTACCGGCCCGCGGCACCGACGGCAGCGAACGCCACGCGTCCGGGGCCGAGGGGTCGTGGGAGAAGACCGTGTGCCGCAGCTCGGTGCGGTGCAGCGCTCCCCAGGTCCACGTCGCCGGGTCGCCGCCGAGCAGGCCGGCGAGCTCGGTCAGCGCCTCCCCGAGGGTGTCGCCGATGCCGGCGCGGAGCAGCTCGGCATCGCCCGGGTCGGCCGGGTCGAACATGTCGATCATGCGGAGGTCCGGGCGCAGGTCGGAGAACAGGGTGTCGGCGCGGATCAGCCGGTGCCGGGCCGCCTTCGCCCGTTCCGCGTCGACCCCGAGCCGCTCCAGGCACCGGTCGACCAGCCACGGACGCAGGTGCCGCCGGACCCACACCTGGAAGATCAGGGCGGGCCGGGACCCGGTCGTCTCGACGCCGTCCCACTCCTGCAGCGCCGCCCACTCCTGCTCGTGCCGCACCGGCCCGGTGATCGGGCTCAGCCGGTCGAGCAGCCGCCTGCCGTGCACGTTCACGGCGTCGCCCTGCATCCGGACGCTGCTCGCGACGTCGACGGGGCCGTCGCCGTCGAGCCAGCCGGTGAGGCGTTCGTGCCGCGCGGACGAGTACCAGTCGGTGGTGATCGTCAGCGCGTCGTCGTCGAAGCCGGGCGGCAGGTTCTCCTCGTTCGAGGTCGAGAACCAGCCCGACTCCGGGTCGGTGAGGCCGGGGAGCTCGTCGAGCTGGGCGAACCCGTCCCACTCGAAGCGGCCGTCACCGGGCACCGGCAGGGCGCCGTCCCAGCCGGGCCGGCGCGGCACCAGACCGCAACCCTGCCAGCCGATCGTCCCGTCCGCGGTGGCGAACACCTGGTTCACCCCGGGCGCTCCCCACCGGCGCAGGGCCCGGCGGAACTCGGCGGCGTCGTCGGCGTCCTGGTACTCCAGGCTCGCCAGGTAGGGCGCCATGCCCGGTTCGAGCCAGACCGCACGCACGGCCACCGCCACGCGGGCGTCGGTGTCGAGGTGCACCACCGGCCCGTGTCGCGAGTAGGTGAGCCGCAGGGTCTCCTCGCCGGCGCCCGCGACCGCGGTCTTCTCCTCGACGACGCTGAACTGCTCCCATGCACCACGGTGGCGGTACCGGCCGTCGTCGTCGGGGTGGAGCTCGTAGACGTAGAGGTCCTCGTGGTCGATCGGCCAGATCGTCAGTCCGAATGCGACCCGTCCGTTGTGGCCGATCGAGACCCCCGGCAGGTTCGGCTCCCCCGCCCCGATCACGCTCATCCCGGGTGCCTCGAGGTGGGTCAGGTAGCGCAGCGACGGCACCGTGACCGCCCGGTGCGGGTCGTTGGCCAGCACCGGGCGGCCGGTGGCCGACCGCTGCGGCGACACGACCCAGTTGTTGCTGCCGGTCGGGATCGCCGACGTCGCGGACGCCCCGGGCAGGCCGGTGAAGTCGGCGGGGGCGAAGGCCAGCCGGTAGACGTCGAGCACGTCCTCGGTGAGGTGGCTCAGCGCCGCGGGGTCGGGCACGGCGAGGTCGGTGTGCGGGTCCCGCACCGAGCGTAGCTCCTCGGCGGCGACACCGAGGTCACGGACGGTGAGCGCCCGCGCGAGCTCCTGCTCGGCGTTGTAGAGCAGGCCGTGGGTGCGGATGCGGACCACGTCCTCGGGCTCCCAGCGCGCCGGCTCGTGGCCGAGAGCGGCGAACTCCGGCGGGAGCCGCTCCTCGGGCGCCTGCAGCGCCCAGTCGACGTAGGCGTTGACCCCGGCCACGAACGCGGTGACGACGTCCCGGACAGCAGTGCCGTAGGCGAGCCACTCGGCCCGCATGTCGCCGCGGTAGAGGAACAACCGGGTCGCCCGGTCCTGGGCCAGGAACCGGCTGCCGAAGACCTCCGACAGCCGGCCCAGACCGCGCCGACGCCACAGGTCGATCTGGAACAGCCGGTCGCGGGCGGCCTGGAAGCCTTGCGCCACATAGGCGTCGTGCCGGGTCGTGGCGTAGATGTGCGGAACGCCCCAGCGGTCGAGGAGCACCTCGACCTCACCGTGCAGTCCCGGCAGGGGAAGGGAATCGGACGGGAGCGTGGTCATGCCTCTCCTCATCGAGGGTGCGTCCTGAGCGCGTGTGCTCGGGCGTGCGTGCTGGGGCATGCGTGCCGGGGTCAGGCCCAGCCGGAGTCCGCCGGCGCGGGCTCGACGCCGCGCACGTCGGGGAGGGCGAACTTCGCCTCGTCGGTCTCGTCGTCGACCCAGGCGCGCGCGATCTCCTCGATCGTGGCGAACCAGACGCCCTCGTGCCCGCTGATGTAGTCGACCAGCTTCTCGTACCAGAGCATGTGGTGCGCCTGGCCGATGATCTGCGGGTGGACGCACGTCGCGAAGACCGGGTTGGTCTCGTTGCGGTACGCGTAGTCGAAGATGTCCTTCCAGCGCCGGTAGATCGTGTCCGAGTCCTGCATGCCGATCGAGCTGCCGGTGTAGGCCAGCGGCGGGAAGTCGTCGAGGTACCAGCTCACCGGGACCTCGAGGATCCGGCTCGCGCGGCCGGCGACGTTGCCCTGCTCCCAGCGCACCTGCCAGCGCTGCGGGTGGTAGGGGTGGAAGTCCCGGCCCATCAGGCTGGTGTCGTAGATCAGCCCGGAGTCCTCCAGGATGTCCAGGGTGGACTCGCTGTAGTCCCAGTACGGGGAACGGTAGCCGACGGGCCGGATGCCCAGCACGTTCTTGAACGTCGAGAAGGCCAGGTCGACCAGGCGCCGCTCGGTCTCACCGGAGATCAGCGTCGGGTTCTCGTGGTAGTAGCCGTGATGGCCGAACTCGTGGCCGTCGTCGAGCACCTTCTTGCACCACTCGGGGAACGTGTCGACCGTGTGGCCCGGGGTGAACCAGGTCGTGCGGACGTCGTAGCGCTTGTAGAGCGACAGCAGACGCGGCACGCCGACCTCGGCGCCGAACTCCCCGCGCGACATGGACGACGGGGTGGGTCGGTTGAACGCCCCGAGCCAGAGGCACTGCGAGTCGAAGTCGGTGCCGAGATTGACCGCGATCTTCTTCCCCGGGGGCAGTTGCAGATGTCCCATGACAATCTCCGATCCTCGGTGTGTCGGTCCGGCCGGGCACGGCTCCGGTGGCGGCGCGACCGCTCGCCGGTGAGCCCGGTCGGTTCGGAGCGAAGCTAGGAACGGCCGAGGCGCCCGCCATCGTCAGATGTACGTAGCGTCGCCGGGCGCGCCCCCGGACCGGGCCGCGTTCGACCATCGCCGGATGCGCATCCGTACGGCATGCTCGTGGGCGCGACGCGGCCCCGTGCCGGGGAGGAGGTACCTCGATGACGACACCGGGTGGCTCCCGATCGACGTGGTCGGGCGCGGCCTTCACCGTGCAGGTGCGCCCCGACGGACGGTTGGGGCTGACCGACCGCGGCACCCACTCCGACGTGCCGCCGCAGCTGCACCGCATCGCGTCCGCCATGCGGCACACCGACCTGCGGGAGTGCCGGTTCCACTGGCGGGCACCACGGTCCGCCCGGTTGTGCCGGGTCTCCCTCACCGCCCGCGCCGAGCTCGGCTTCGACCACGTCGAGCTGAGCGGTGATCCCGTCGAGCAGCTCCCGGGCGGGCTGTCGACGCGCGAGCTGGAGGTGCTGACGATGCTCGTCGTCGGCCTCTCCAACGCCGAGGTCGCCGGCGAGCTCGGCATCACCCAGCGCACGGCCGCCACCCACGTCACCCACCTGATGCAGAAGCTGGGGACCCCGACCCGCACGGCTGCCGCCACACGCGCGCTGGACACCGGCCTGTTGTGCGTCCCGCTGCCGGGCTCGGCGGAGCACTACGCGGGCCTGTCGGTGGGCCGGCTCCTCGCCGCCGCGTCCTCCGACGCGGCCGCTCCCTCGGGCGAGCCCCGGCGCGAGGTGCCCCGTCCCCGCCGGCCGGAACCGCGCCGCGAGCTCGTCGTCGGTGCCGCGCTGCCGCTGACGGGCACGGGCAGTGACGACGGGCGGGAGATGATCAATGGTCTTCAGCTGGCGATCGAGGAGATCAACGCCGCCGGCGGGGTCCGCGGTCGCCGGGTCCGGGCCGCGGTCCGCGACGTCGAGGTGACCAGCTCCACGTCGGTCCGGACGGCCTTCGAGTCACTGGCTCGCGGCGGCGTCGACATCCTGACCTCGGGCTACCTCGCCGCCCAGGAGATCGGACACGAGACCGCGGCGACCACGGGCGTGCCCTACCTGCATGCCGCGACCAGCGGCGCCATGGAGCAGATGGTCCGCGACGACCTCGGCCGGTTCGGCCGGGTCTTCCAGGTCTGCGCCAGCGACACGGAGTACGCCTCACGGTTCGTGTCCTTCATGACCTCCGTACGGGAACAGGGTCACTGGGGAATCGCGTCCGACCGGCTGGTGATCGTCGTGCGGCCGTGGCACGGCGTCGACTTCGGGATCGACCGCGCCCGGACGGTCGCCGACCGGCAGGGATGGTCGCTCGACGTCGTGCCGGTCGGCCGGGCAGGCGATGGTGACGGCTGGGCCCGGGCCATGGGTGCGGCCGTTCGGGAACCGGCCGCGGCGGTCATGATCGGGAGCTTCTTCGTCGACGACGCGGTCCGGGCCGTGACCGCCCTGCACGAGCGGGGCGCCCCCGCGCTCCCCTACTCGATCTACGCCCCGTCGGTCCCCGCCTTCCGCCACCGGCTCGGGCGCCTCGCCGAGGGCGTCGTCTGGGCCACCACGACCGGTACCTACTCCGATCGTCCCGGGCGCGCCTTCGCCCGCCGCTACACCGACCGCTTCGGCGCCGCCCCGGGCCGTTCCCACGCCGGCCTCGCCTACGACCGCATGCAGCGCATCGCCCGGGCCTGGAGCGCGTGCGGCGACCTGAGCGACGCCGACGCGATCGCCACCCACCTGCGTGCCGAGCCGTACCGCGGGGTCAACGGCACCTACAACTTCGACACCCCCGGCCAGGTCGCGCTCGGCGTCGACGAGCACGGTGACCCGTCGCTGGCCCAGCCGCAGCTGATCTACCAGGTCCAGGACGGGCGGCAGGTCATCATCAACGGCGGGCCGTTCCGCACCGGCGAGTTCCGCCTGCCCGCTCACCTGCAGCGGCGATGAGCCCCGCGACGACGGCGTGCACCGCCCACGCGCTCGGCCTCGCTCCGGGGTGCAGAGCTGTCTAAGCTTGCTTCGCAAACGTTTTCGGCAGGAGCGACCACGCAAGGAGTGACCATGTGTGCACAGTGCCGCGCCCCGAGCGCACGCGAGGACTGGTTCGCAGCGGGCGCCCCGGACTCGCTCGCGGGACGGCGCCGAGCCCGCAGCGACCTCGCCCGCGCGGCCACGACCCTCCTGGGCGGCCACGGCCTGCGGGTGGAGGCACCGCCGGGAGCGATGGCACTGCACCTCCGCACGCCGACCGGGCGCGGCGCCCTCGTTCATCGCCTCGACGAGGTCGTCGAGGCGGCCCACCGCCTGACCGGCCGTTCGGTCGACCCGCTCGACCCACGACTGCTCGACGAGGCCGGCGGAGCCACCGGACGATGATCGAGATGACGCTCGTCAGCGGGTTCCTGGGAGCGGGCAAGACCACGTGGCTCGGCCATCGCCTGCGGCACGAGCGCGACGCGGCCGACCTGCTGGTGGTCAACGACTTCTCGAGGACCGGCGTCGACGACCTGATCCTGCGCGACGCCGGCGGCGCCGGAGGACCGCCGGTCGAGTCCGTCGTCGGGGGCTGCCTGTGCTGCGAGAAGCTCGACGACCTCACCGGCCTGCTGCACGACGCCGTCGGTCGTCGGCACCGGGGCCCGGCGGGCGGGCACGAGATCCGTCACGTGGTCGTCGAGACGTCCGGGGTGGCCGAGCCTCAGCGGATCGTGGACGCACTCGACGCCGACCCGGTGCTCCGCGCGAACCTCGTGCTGCGCTCGCTGGTCGTGGTCCTCGACGGCGTCGGTGGTCTCGGGCTCCTCCGGCATCGGCGCGCTGTCCGGTCACAGGTCGCCGTCGCGGACCGGGTCGTCCTCGCCCGGACCGATCTCGCGACCCGAGAGGAGGTCGGCGACCTCGCCGGGGTCGTCCGCCGGCTCAACGCGACAGCGGAGATCGTCGGTGCGGCGCACGGGTGCGAGCACGCCCTCGCCGAGACCCGGTCCGACGGGAGCGGACCCACCGGGAACGGGGCCGCCGAGATCGAGACCTTCGATGACACCGATAACGCGTCGGACGTGCGCTCATGGGCCGTGGAGCTCGCTCCCGGCACGAACTGGGCCGAGTACGCGCTGTGGCTCGACGCGGCCTCTCGGGCCCATCCGGATCGACTGCTCCGCACCAAGGGGCTGGTGCCGACCTCGGACGGTCCACTGCTGGTGCAGTCGATGGGGGCCCAGGTGGCCCGGCCGGCCCGCGCCCCGGACACGACGGGCCCCAGCATGATCTTCATCGTCGACCGGCTCGACCTCGACGTCCTGGAACGGTCGTTGCGCACCTTCGTCCCCTCCGCGTTCGACGCCCCCTCCGACGGCGAGGCGCCCCGGGACGCAAGGGTCCGCCCTCAGCACCGGTGATCGACCGACGCCCGTGCTGTTGACCGGGCGGGACGGGTCGCATACATTTTGCGCAATCGTTCGCGTTGCCTGGGCCACAGAGCTGACCCGCAGCTCCGCGGGCGTCACGACGACGGATGCGAGGCAAGGAGGCCCCATGGCGAAGGAGATCAAGGTCTGCGTCGGTGCCGACATCGACGCGGTGGCCGGCTGGCTGGGTTCCTACGGCGGCGAGGACTCCCCTGCCGACATCCAGCGCGGCATGTTCGCCGGTGAGGTGGGTGTGCCCCGGCTGCTGAACCTCTACCGCAAGTACGGTCTGACGACGACGTTCTTCGCCCCGGGGCATTCGATCGAGACGTTTCCCCATCGCATCGAGCAGATCGTCGAGGCCGGGCACGAGCTCGCGGCGCACGGCTACTCGCACGAGAACCCGATCGCGATGAGTCCCCAGCAGGAGGAGGACGTCCTCAACAAGTCGATCGAGCTGATCGAGAAGTTCTCCGGGAAGAAGCCGCGTGGCTACATCGCCCCCTGGTGCGAGCTCTCGGAGGTCACGGCCGACCTCCTGATGAAGAACGGCTTCCGTTACGACCACAGCCAGGCGTTCCACGACTTCCAGCCGTTCTACGCGCGCACCGGCGACAGCTGGACGAAGATCGACCTGTCGGGCCCCGCGGCGAACTGGATGAAGCCGCTGGTCCGGGGGAAGGAGATCGATCTCGTCGAGATCAACTTCTCGTGGTACATCGACGACCTGCCCCCGATGATGTTCATCAAGGGCAGCCCGAACAGCCACGGCTTCGTCAATCCGCGCGATGTCGAGGATCTGTGGCGGGACCAGTTCGACTGGGTCTACCGCGAGTACGACTACGCGATCTTCCCGATCACGATCCACCCCGACGTCTCGGGCCGGCCCCAGGTCCTGATGATGCTCGAGCGCTTCTTCGAGCACATCCTGCGGCACCCGGGAGTCTCGTTCGAGACCTTCGAGACGATTGCGGAGGACTTCCGGCAGCGGTTCCCGTTCGAGCAGAACGCGAAGTACCCGTTCGACCGAGAGCTGCCCTGAGCCTCGTCGCCCCGTTCTCGCGAGCTCGGCCGGTGCGTGTACCCGGCCGGGCCCGCCCCACCGCCCTCGGAGGAATCCCGTGAGTGACCGGCTGCCGCGCGTCCTCGTCGTGACGCTGGGGGGCACGATCGCGTCGGTTCCCGACCCCGCCGGTCACGACGCGGTCCCGCGGCTCGGCCCGGACGAATTGATCGCCTCGGTCCCGGGAGCGGAGCACGTGGCGACGTTGCGGACCGAGTCGTTCCGCCAGTTCCCGTCGGGCGACCTCTCGGTCGCCGACGTCGTCGCCCTGGCCCGGCTGATCCACCGACGTGCTCCGGAGATCGACGGCGTGGTGGTCACCCAGGGCACCGACACGCTGGAGGAGACCTCCTACCTGCTCGAACTGCTCCTCGACCGAGACGCCCCACCGGTCGTCCTGACCGGGGCGATGCGCAACGCCGGGCTCGCCGGCGCCGACGGGCCGGGCAACCTGCTCGCTGCGCTGCGAGTCGCGGCGTCACCCGAGGCTCGTGGGGCCGGGCCGCTGGTCGTGTTCGCCGACGAGATCCACCTGCCGCGGTTCGTGCGCAAGCAGCACAGTTCACGGGTCCACGGCTTCGGCTCGGCGAACGCCGGGCCCGTCGGCTGGGTCGTCGAGGGACGGGTACGCATCCCGCTCCTCCCGCGCCGGCGCGAGCCGGTCTGCTCGCCCGACTCCGTGCCGGCCGAGCTGCCCGCAGTCGGGATCATCCGGGTCGGCCTGGGCTCCGGGCCGGTGCTCCCCGAGCACGTCACCGGCTTCGCAGGGCTCGTCGTCGAGGCGTTCGGCGGAGGTCACGTGCCCAGCCCGATCGTCGGTTCGCTGGCCGCCGTCGCCGAGCACATCCCGGTCGTCATGGCCAGCCGCACCGGGGCGGGGGAGGTCTACGAGTCGACCTACGCCTTTCCCGGGTCCGAGCGTGACCTGCTGGAACACGGTCTGATCAGCGCCGTCGCCCTGGACGGGATCAAGGCGCGCCTGCAGCTGATCCTGCTGCTGGCCTCCGGCGCGGACCGGGACCGGATCCGCGCTCGGTACGAGTCCGCGGTCTAGTCACGGCGATGCGCTCCCAGCCGACGTCCTGACGCCGCCCGTGCGGGCCGGTCGGTAAGCTCCGCGACGACGAACCCGAGAACGGAGGGCCGGTGACCGTGTCCGAACCGGTCACCCTGGCCGAGATCGCCAAGCGCGCGGGCGTCCACATCTCCACCGTGTCCCGGGCGCTGGCCGGGTCGAGCGGGGTCGGTCGGGCGACGGTCACCCGGATCCGGGCGATCGCCGACGAGCTGGGCTATCGACCCGATCCTGCAGCAGCCGCCCTGCGGACCCGCCGCAGCGGCGCGCTCGGCATCATCGTGCCGCGGCTCACCGACTACGTACTCGCCCGCATCTACGAAGGCGCCGACGAGGCCGCGCACGACCTCGGCTTCACCACCCTGGTCGGGAACTCCAACGACGATCCCGGCCTGAGGCTGGATCGTATGGAGAAGATGCTGGCGCGGCGGGTGGAAGGGTTCCTCATCGGCGACGCCCGCCTCGACGGAGACGACCTGATCAGCGCACTGCAACGGCGCGGGGTCCCCTACGTGCTGGTCAATCGGCGTCTGCGGGGCCATCCGTCAGTGACCACCGACGACGTGCACGGCGGACGGCTCGCCGGAGAGCACCTGCTCGCCCTCGGGCACCGGGAGGTCGGGGTCGTCGCCGGTCCGACCTATGTCAGTACGTGTGTCGAGCGCACGCACGGGTTCGTCGAGCGCTTCCTGTCCGCCGGCGTACCGGTCCCCGACAGCCGCATCGAGCCGTCGACCCCCGACGCCGAGGGTGGCCATGCGGCCGCCGACCGCCTGCTCACCCGGCATCCGGGCATCACCGCGTTGTTCGCCATCAACGACTTCGCCGCGATCGGCGCGATCGGCGCGGCCCGTGAGCACGGCCGGACCGTCGGGCAAGACATCGCGGTCGTCGGCTACAACGACATCCCGCTCGATGCCTGGCTCCCGGTTCCGATGACCTCGGTCCGTTCCCCCATGCTCGAGATGGGCCGGGCCGGGGCGCGGGCACTGCACCGCGTCCTCGCCGGAGAGACCGTCGAGCCGGTACTGCTCGAACCGACACTCAGCGTCCGGGACTCGACCGTCGGTGTGGCCACCGTGTGACGCTCCCGGTCCGATCCTCACTCCGCGTAGCGGCCCCGGTGATGTCCACCGCGACCTACCGGGGATCGTCGGAGAGCGCCTCCGGAGGTCCGTGTGCCCCGGCCCAGTCCATCCGGGACCACGGCAGGGCGAGCTCATCGGTGCCGGCCGCCGTCTGCGGGGCGAGCGTGTCGAGCGGTACTGCTTCGGTGTGCCGGGCGTACACGTCGGTGACGTAGCGATGCCCGGTGTCGGCGGCGACGATCACCACCGTCCGGTCCGGGGCGAGGTCGCGTTCCCATCGGCCCGCGAGGTAGGCGGCGCCGGCGGAGAGCCCGGCGAAGACTGCGTGATCGCGCAACAACGCCACCGCCCCGGACAGTGCCGCGGTGAACCCCGTCCAGTGCACGACGTCGTAGACGGCGTGGTCGACGTTGGCGAACGGGATGGAACTCCCGATGCCGGCGATGATGATCTCCGGGTCGCAGACGTGCTCGCTGCCGAACGTCACGCTGCCGAAGGGCTGCACCGCGACCACCCGGGTCGGGTCCCGTGGTGGATCACCGGCCCGTAGGTACCGGGCGAGGCCACCGGTGGAGGCCCCGGAGCCGACCCCGCCGACGATGGTCAAGGGCTCCGGGCCGAGCGCGTCCCGCAGCCGCTGGGCCACCGGCTGGTAGCCGAGGTAGTGCACGTCGTCGTGGTACTGGCGCATCCAGTGCAGCCGCGGGTCGGCGGCGAGCAGCTCCCGAATCCGGGCCACCCGGCGGCTCTGGTCGAGTTTCAGGTCGTCGCTGGGCGGCATCCGTTCGAGGGTGGCGCCGAGCAGCTCCAGCTGGAGCCGGGCAGCGTCGTCGACGGTGGTCGAGCCGACGATGTGGCAGCGCAGGCCGTGCCGGTGGCAGGCGAGCGCGAGTGCGTAGGCGTAGATCCCGCTGGAGCTGTCGACGACGGTGTCGCCGAGAGCGATCCGACCGGTCTCGAGGAGCGTGCGCACCGCGGCGTCGGCGCTGAGCACCTTCATCGTCTCGAATCGCAGACAGACCAGCCGGTCGTCGAGGCGGACCAGGTCGGGGCGGCCGACGGCGTCGGCGACGTGGGCGTCGATGCCGTCGCTCACCACGCGCCCCCGAGCGCCCCGACCGGTCGTGGATGCCGCGCGCCGCCCGAGGTGAACCATCCGGTGGGCACGATCCCGGCCGCGCGCAACGCCGCGGTGACCCGCTCCGCGTCGGGGCCGTCACCCGGGGCGAGCAGCACCCCGGCCACATTGCCGCTGTGCGCGATCTGCACCCCGAGCACTCCCGGGCCGTCGACCGCAGCCAGCAACCGGTCCACCTCGCCGTCGGTGCGGTGCAGCTGCGCGCTGCGGGTCGCGACGCGCGCGACCCCGGCGGCGTCCCCGGCGGCCAGCGCCGCGCGCAGCGCGGTCCGCAGCTCCTCGTAGGTGGCGACGACGGCGGGCCGCGGTTCGGGCGGGCGACAGGCCGGGGTGTCCACCGGCCGTCCCCCGTCGAGCAGGCAGCCGACCACCAGCAGTGGGGGGAGCCCGCCGGGCAGAACCTCCAGGACGTCGCCGTCACGCTGGGCGAACAGCCGGGGTCGGGCGTCCTCGAACATCAGCGGGTCGCTGGCGGCCTCCGCGGCGACGGCGAGACGCGCCAGGGTGGGCGGCGCGATCCGCACGTCTGCGGCGTCGGCGACCGCACGCACCGCTGCCACCACGTCCGCCGTCGACGAGCCCAGCCCCAGCCCCGGCGGGACGGCGCCGTGCAACGTCAGCAGCCCGCCCCCGGTCGCCGGGCCGACCACCGCGTCGAGCGCCAGCCGGGCCGCGCGGGCGGCCTTGCCCCGGCCCGGTGGCCGCACCGTCACCTCGGTGCCGGTACCCGATGGCCGGAACTCCGCGCGCACCCCCGCGACCGGCGACGGCAGCGTGACCAGCCCCGGCCGGGCCGCGCCGACGGAGTCCCGGAAGAACCCCTGCAGCAGCTCACCGTGGTGACACGGCGCGCTCCCCCGGCCGGGCCTCACGAGGCCGCCCGGTACCGGTAGAGCGCGGTCAAGTCCGCGCTGAACTGGGAGAACGGGAACGGCTCCGCGGACAGCGCGGACACGCCGTCGCCGAGGAAGGCCCGGGCCACCGCGGGCCCGGTCTGCGCGTAGACGGTCAGCGGGATGCCGCGGTCGCGGCACCGGGCGGCGATGGGGTCGAAGGTGCCGTTGGCCAGGGTCATCCCGGTGGCGACGACGGCGTCCGCGGCGTCGATCACCTCGTCGGCGGAGCCGGAGACCGTGTCGCCCCACTGCGTGGTGCGCAGGTCGAGATCGCAGGGCAGGCACTCGGCGCCGCGCTCGCGGATCGCGGCGACGAGCGGGTTCACCACCCCGATCAGCGCGACCCGGGCCCCGGCGGGCACGTCGAGCAACCCGGCGACGGCCGCGTCGCGGGCCAGCGCGCGCTCCTCCGGCGTACCGGCGGGCAGCTCGACCCGCTCCGCACGCGGGTCGTCGCGGAAGGGCCGCACCCCGGCGAGGTAGGCGTCGAGGGCTGCGGTCCGGACCGGGGCGGGCACGTCGTCGCCGAGCAGCGCGGCGAGCGGGCTCCCGGACAGCTCCTGGCAGGCGACCGGGTCGAGCTCACCGGCCCGCGCCGACGCCGCCCCGAACGCGGCGCCGCTGCGGACCAGGACGTAGTGGTTGCGGTAGGTCACCGGTCCGCCGGCCAGCCGGGTGCCGTGCCCCGCCCAGAACACGCTGGTCGCGGTCCGCTCCGCCGGGTCGGGGCCGTGCCCGCCGGCGAGCACCTCGGCGACCAGGTCGTCCACCGTGCGGGTCATCGGGTGCCTCCGGCACGGGTGAAGCGGAACAGGTGGGTGATCACACCGTCGCCCCAGTCGTGGCGCAGCGCCAGACCGGCGTCGAAACCGTGCCGCAGCGCACTGTCCACCAGGGCAGGAAGGTCGGCGGTGTTGGAGGCGATCACGAACACCTCCCCGTCGGGGGCGAGCACGTCGCGCACCGCCAGCTGGGCGAAGAACCGTTGCAGCAGCGGGGCGCCCTCGCAGACGTTGCGGACGACGTCGGGGTCGTCGTCGACCCGGACGCTCACCGCGGGCGGGTTGAACGTGACCACGTCGACGACCGTGGAGTCCGGGACGCCGTCGAGCAGGTCGGCGACGATCCCGGTGCGCGCGGTGCCGCCGACGAGCCGGTCGAGGTGGCCGACGGCGGTCTCCACGCTCGCCGGGTGGACGTCGACGGCGTAGGTGTGCGCGGCCCCGCGCACCCCTGCGGCGAGCACCTCCAGGCCCAGGCCGCAGCCCATGGCGAGGTAGCGGCGGCCGCGGGTCTCGATCTCCCCCGACAGCACCCGGTCGGCGATCATCTCGCTGGTCAGGCCGGGGCGGAACACGCCGGGCGGGACCTCGAGGTCCCAGTCGTTCCAGTGCCGGGTGCGGGTGGTGTGGAGGGTGCCGTCGGGCCGGTTGAGTGCCGACACGGTCTCGGCCGGCAGCGGCGCCGGGAGCTCCTGCGGCGTCACGGGAACACTCTGCGTCATAATGAAAATGGGTATCATTTCGAGACCGGGCCGGACAACGGTGACGCGGCGTGCATCACGACTCGCTCCGGACGCTGGCGGATCGCCCGCCCGGGTGTTACTACATACGACAATCATGTTCATCAGATGCACAGTCGGGCTCGGCGTGGCCCTGGTCGCGTCGGTCGTCCTCGCGATCGGGCTCGGCCCCGCCCCCGTCTCCCCCGCCGACACGCTGCGCTACCTCGGGGCCGCCCTGACCGGCGGCACGATCCGGCTCGACGAGGTCGCGACCTACGAGATCGTCTGGCAGCTGCGCACGCCTCGGGTGCTGCTCGCCGCCGTCGTCGGGGCGGGGCTGTCCGCGGTCGGGGCCGGGGTGCAGGCACTCGTCCGCAACCCCCTCGCCGACCCGTTCGTCCTCGGGATCTCCTCCGGGGCCGCCGTCGGGGCGGTGTCGGTGCTGGTCACCGGTGCACTGGCCGTCGCGGGCATCTACGCGCTGTCGGTCGGTGCGTTCGCCGGTGCGCTGGTCGCCGCGGCGCTGGTGCACGTCACCGCGCGGCGCCGGGGACCGGGCGGGACGAGCCCGCTGCGCCTGGTCCTGACCGGGGTGGCGATGGCGTACGCGTTCCAGGCCGCGATGGCGTTGCTGATCTACCTGGTTCCGCAGGGGGAGGCGACCGCGACGGTCCTCTACTGGACGCTCGGCGGGTTCGGCGCCGCCACCTGGGGCTCGCTGCCGCTGGTCGTCGTCGTGGTGCTCGCGGGCATCACGGCACTGCGGCTGCGGGCCCGCGACATGGACGTGCTCGCCCTCGGCGACGAGACCGCCGCGAGCTCCGGTGTGGACACCGCACGGCTGCGGCGCGAGCTGTTCGTGCTGACGTCGGTGATGACCGGGGCGATGGTCGCGGTCAGCGGGGCCATCGGGTTCGTCGGGCTGATCGTGCCGCACCTGGTGCGGATGGTGACCGGCGCCGTGCACGCCCGCGTTCTGGTGCTGGCCCCGCTGGTCGGGGCGGTGCTGGCGGTCTGGGTCGACCTGCTCTCGCGCACCGTCGTCGCACCGCGGGAGCTGCCGCTCGGTGTGGTGACCGCGCTCGTCGGCGTCCCGGTGTTCGTGGTGCTGCTGCGCCGCCGCGGCTACGTGTTCGGGGGCGTGTAGGTGACCGGCCTCTCGCTCGACGGCCTCACCGTCGCCGCCGGTGGCCGCGAGATCGTCCGGGAGTTGTCCCTCGACGTCGCGTCCGGCTCCGTGGTCGGGCTCGTCGGCCCGAACGGCAGCGGCAAGTCCACGGCGCTGCGCTGCGTCTACCGGACGCTGCGCCCGCTGCGCGGGACCGTCCTGCTCGACGGCGAGGACCTCACCACCGGCCCCCTGCGCCAGAGCGCACGCCGGGTCGCCGCGATGACCCAGGACCACGCGTCCGACCTGGACTTCACCGTCGCCGAGCTCGTCGCGCTCGGCCGGACACCGCACCTGGCCGGGCACCGCTGTCCCGGCCCCGACGACCTGCGGATCTGCCGCGAGGCGATGGACCGCGTCGGCGTCACCCACCTGGCCGACCGCGGCGTCCTGACGCTGTCCGGCGGCGAGCGCCAACGGGTGCTCGCCGCTCGCGCGCTGGCTCAGACGCCCGAGGTGCTGGTGCTCGACGAGCCGACCAACCACCTCGACATCTCCTATCAGCTGGGCCTGCTCGCCCTGCTGCGCGAGCTCGGCACGACGGTGCTGGTCGTGCTGCACGACCTGAACCTCGCGGCGTCGGTGTGCGACCGGATCGGCGTGCTGTCCGACGGCCGGCTGGTCGCCGCGGGCACCCCCGCCGAGGTGCTCACCCCCGCGCTGGTCGCGGACGTGTTCGGCGTGCGCGCCGACGTCGTCACCCATCCCGTCACCGGCGGGACCCGCCTGCTCTACGCCCTGCCGGACACCCCGGCCCGTCCCGACCCCTGAGGAGACCTCCCGTGCGCACGACCCGCGCCGTACCCCTGCTGCTCGCCACCCTGCTCGCCGCCACCGCCTGCGGCGCGCAGGTCGAGCGGTCGACGGCGGAGACCGTCACCGTCCCCCGCTGCGCGCAGCCGGTGCCCTACCGCGCCCCCGAACGCGCCGTCGCCTACGAGGCCGGCAGCGCCGACAAGCTGTTCGCCCTCGGGCTGGGCGAGAAGGTGCGCGGCTACGTCATGCCGCCGGCGAACCCGCCCGTCGAGGAGTCCCCCTGGGCCGCCGACTACGCCGCCACCGAGAAACTCTCCACCGACCTGCTGAACCGCGAGCTCGTCGTCGACGCGGGCGCCGATCTCGTCGTCGCGGGCTGGCGGTCCGGGTTCTCCGACGAACGCGGCATCACCCCGGAGCTGCTCGACCGGCTCGGCATCGGAAGCTTCATGCACACCGAGACCTGCTGGAACTACCCCGGCTTCCCCGAGCGGGTCGCGCCGCTCGAGGGGCTCTACGAGGACATGCACCGGCTCGGCGCGATCTTCCGGGTGCCCGAGCGGGCCGACGACGTCGTCGCCGGGATGCAGGCCAGGGTCGCCGCCGTGACCGACGCCGCGCCGCGACTGGACCCGCCACCGTCGGTGTTCCTCTACGACTCGGGCACCGACCGGCCCAACACCGCGGGCAACCAGGTGCCGCCGAACGACATCATCACCCTCGCCGGGGGCCGCAACGTCCTCGACGACGTCGACGGCCGCTGGACCGACGTCGGCTGGGAGACCGTCGTCGAGCGGCAGCCGGAGATCATCATGATCCTCGACTACGGCGACCAGAGCGCCGAGCAGAAGATCGACTACCTGACCTCGCTGCCGCAGCTGCGCAGCGTCCCGGCGATCGCGAACCGGAACTTCTTCGTGCTCGACTACAACGAGGGCATCAGCGGCCCCCGCAACATCGACGGACTGGAGCGCTTCGGCGCCTACCTGCGGGAGTTCCGCCGGTGACGGGCGCGCGGACCGTCCTGCGCGACGGCGCGTTCCTGCGGCTCTGGACCGGGACGACAGCGTCCGGCCTCGCCACCTGGGCGCTGCCGTTCGTGCTCGGCCTCGGCGTCGTCCAGGGGGTGCTGACCGCCGTCGAGCTCGGACTGGCCCTCGGGGTGCGCACGGCCGGCTTCCTCGCCGCGATGCCGGCCGGCGGTGTGCTCGCCGACCGCTACTCCCGCCGGACGACCGTCGCCTGGTCCGGCGCGCTCGCCGCGGCCGGCTCCGCGGCCACCGCGCTCGCCCTGACCGGCGCCGGCGGGATCGCCCTGCTGCTCGCCGGGTGCGCGCTCGCCGGCGTCGGGCAGGGCGCCTGCCGCCCGGCATTCCAGGCACTGGTCGCCGAGATCGTCGACGGCGACCGGCGACAGGAGGCGAACGCGGCGATGACGTTCGCCGTGCGCGGCACCACCCTCGTCGCACCGGCCATGACCGCACTGGTCGCGACCGTCCTCCCGGTCTCCGGCGTCACGCTCGGCATCACCGCGCTCTGGGTCGTCGCGGCCGTCGTCCCCGGGCCGGGGACGCACCGGCCGGTGCCCGCCGGGCCCCGCGCCGGGTTCGTCGCCGAGTTCACCGAGGGACTCACCGAGGCACGCCGGCACCCGTGGTTCCTCGCCGGGCTCGGCGCGCTGACCGCCGTGATCGCGACCGGCTACTCCGCGACCGGGGTGGCGTTGCCGCTGGTCAGCAGCGAGAACTACGGCGGATCGGCGGTGCTGGCCGCCGCACTCACCGGCTACACCGCAGGGGCACTGGTCGGCGCGGTGATCGTCGCGCGGTGGCGGCCCGTGGCGCGCGGCCGGGTCGCGCTCGCCGGGCTCGCGGTCTACGCCGTCGCGCCGCTGTCGCTGCTGACCCCGCTGCCGGTGTGGGTCGTGGTCGGCGCCTACGTGGTGTGCGGAATCGGGATCGAGCTGTTCAACGTCCCGTGGTTCACCGCCGTGCAGCGCGAGGTCGAGCCGTCGAAGCTGGCCCGGGTGTCGTCGCTGGACTTCCTGCTGTCCTACGGCCTGGCCCCGCTCGGCCTCGCACTGATCGCTCCGGCGATCGAGGCGTTCGGGTTGGGGTCGGTCCTGTTGGTGTGTGCGGCAGTGTCACTCGTGGGTCCGCTCCTGGCGATGCTCGCCCCCGGCGCTCGGCGATTCTCCCCGGAATCCGCGCCGGGACGGTAGGCGGCGGCAGCGACACGAGCCGCATCCCTGCATGACGGAACCGGAACGGATCGGCCGCCGAGCGCCCGGACGAGAGGAGGCGATCACTCGACGGCGCGGTCGCGCTCGGAAACGAGGGCCGTGTCGCTCCGTCCACCCGCGTCAGGCCGTGACCAGGGTGAAGTAGGTGACCGCGCTCAGAGCCAAGACCAGGAAGAGCACCGGGAACCCGATGTTGTGGAAGACCGACGCTCGAACGTGCGCTCCGACCGCGCACAGGTAGAACAGCACCAGTCCCACTGCCGCAGTGAGGCCGAGGGGGGCGACGCCCGCGAGCCCGACCACCAGTCCGACCGCACCGGCCCCCTTCAGGGCAGCGAGAAAGGGCAGAGCTTCAGGCCACAACCCGACCTCGGCCGAGTTCGCCAGCACGAATCGTGCCCGTGCCAGATCTGCGGCAACGATGAAGGCGTTGGCGGCGACACACACGACCGTGACGATCAGCAGCGCCGTCGAAGCCACGTCGCTCACGCGGTGTACCGCCCAAGGAGGTGAAGCGTCGACGGCGGCACAGGGCCGCCGGCCCACTCACCCACCTTGGCCAGGAACTCCCCGGCCGCCGGAACCTCGAGGAGCGGGTTGGCAGCGGCATCGGGGAGGACGAGCGTGAGCAGAAACTGCGAACTGTCCCCAACACGGGCAGCCGTGTACTCGATGCCCGTGGGCGCAGCCGCCTCGAGAGCGGCGAACAGCTTCCTGATTGCCTCCTCGACCTCGCCCACTCGCTGAGGCTCGGTGCCGAACTGGACGATCTGTACGCTCATGAGTGTCTCCTACGTGCTGGGGCTGTCGACGTCTGGTTGGTCGCCCGTCATGACGCCCGGCACGACCGAAAGGTGACCGCTCATATGGACTTGGCCAACGAATTCGAGGTGGCACGGCGTCGGCTGCTCTCACTCGCCCACCGAATCCTCGGCTCGCTCGAAGACGCCGAGGACGCCGTGCAAACTGCCTGGCTGCGCGCAGACGGCGCAGCCCAGACCCAGGTCGACAACCCGGCCGCCTGGTTCACCACCGTGACCGCGCGCGTGTGCCTCGACCAGCTGCGATCACGGGAACGACGCGGAGAACTGCCACTCCTGGCCGACGCGATCCCCGGTGACCAGCTTGCCGCCGACGAGGAGTTCCTCCGGCGCGAAGACATCTCACGTGCACTCCTCGTGCTCCTCGACCAGCTCACCGCCACCCAGCGAGTCGCCTACGTCCTGCACGACATCTTCCGCATACCGTTCGGCGAGGTAGCCGTCGTACTGAACACCACACCGACGACCGCGAAGAAGCTGGCCAGCCGTGCACGGCAGCGCCTCGAAGGAGCCGACGCGGCATCCACCGAAGCCTCAGACGAATCAGGTCACCGGCGGATCGTCGACGCGTTCCTCGCGGCCGCTCGTGGCGGACGCATCGACACCCTCACTGCGCTGATGGCACCTGACGTCGTGCGGGCCGCCGATCCAGCGGTGCTTCCCGACGGCGGAGCCGTCGAAGTCGTCGGGAATCGCGCCGTGGCCGAGGAGACCCGCTACTTCACCGACCGGGTTCATGCCAGCATCCCGATGCTCGTCAACGGCACCGACGCCGCGGTCATCGCCCCCGGCGGGCACCCGCTCGCGGCCATCACCTTCACGTTCGAGAACAACAAGATCGCCCGTATCGAGATCACTCGCCTCAAGCCGACCGACACGGTCAGCGCGAGGCGCCCCAGCAGCGCCTGACCTCCTCCGCGCCCGGGGCGGGATCCGCTCGACCCGGGCCCGACCGGCTCGCAACCGTGATCGGCACCGCGGTTCAGCCGTGCCCACCCGGTCGCGGGGGTGGAACCACCCGCTCGTCACCCGGACCGGGGCCGCTGTCACCGATTCCGCTGTCATCGACGCCGGGCCGCAGTGCGGTGACCTCCGCGCGGACCTCCCGCGCGCCGGGGAGCCGCACGGCGCCGACGCACCGCCCACACGGCCGCCCCGGCCACGATCCCGACCGCCAGCACCGCCCAGCCCAGGACGCCGAAGGCGTGCTCGAACTGCGTCGCCGCCTCACGGAGCAGGTAGCCGACGGCGATGTGCAGCGTCGCCCAGACGCTCGCCCCCACCATGGCGGCCGGCAGGAAGCGGTACATCCCCAGCCCCGAGGCCCCTGCCGCGGCCGGTGTCATCGTCCGCACCACCGGCAGGAAGCGGGCGCCGAGCACCGCCCAGGTGCCGTGCCGGCGCAGGATGTGCGCGGCGTGGTCCCACTTGTCGCGACCCATCCTGGCGATCAGGGCGGTCTCGCGTAGTCGCGGGCCGAATCGGCGGCCGATCGTGTACCCGATGGCGTCCCCGGTGACGGCGGCGACCGCGACGACTCCGATCACCAGGACCGCTGCCGGCACGTCGGCCACGCCCATAGCGGCGGCGATCAACACCGTCTCGCCGGGCAGGATCAAGCCGACCCCGAGGGTGCACTCACCGAGGGCGACCACCCCGGCGACGAGGACCACCACCCACAACGGGACGGCCGTGAAGAACTCGATGATCTCTGAGATGGGGACTCCTCGGCTCGGAGGGGCGGGCAGCGGTCAGTCCACGCAGGGCACGCCGTCGGCGGTCAGGGCCGGCGGGTCGTCCTCGGCGGTCCCG
The DNA here is from genome assembly GCF_900115005.1 of Pseudonocardia ammonioxydans. Taxonomy (GTDB): domain Bacteria; phylum Actinomycetota; class Actinomycetes; order Mycobacteriales; family Pseudonocardiaceae; genus Pseudonocardia; species Pseudonocardia ammonioxydans. The sequence goes on from NZ_FOUY01000034.1 coordinate 54,253, forward strand.
CCGGTCACGTCTCCGGGGTCGGCGTTCCCGTCGTCGTCGGGCTCGGCGGGGACCGAGTCACCGCCCGGCGCCGCGGCGCGGGCGGTGTCGGCAGGGTCGACCGGCGGCGGGTCGGCCGGGTCGGCACCGGTCAGCCCGGCGAAGAATGCGGTCACCCGCTCCGGATCGACCTCGACCGCGACCCCCTCGGAGCCGGTGCGCAGGTCCGAGCGTTCGGTCGGGACGGTCCGGAACTCGACCCGGTCCCCCCGCAGCCGTCCGGCGTGCGCGATCAGCGACGCCAGGTCCCACTCCTGGTCCAGCACGACGGCCCCGTTCACCGCGCGCAGCAGCGCCGCGACGGCAGTCGGGTCGGCGAGCGTCCCGGCGGAGAGCAGCCGGTGAGTCAACCCGGCCAGGAACGCCTGTTGGCGGCGCACCCGGTCCAGGTCACCGCCGGGCAGGCCGTGCCGCTGCCGGACGAACGACAGCGCAGCTGCGCCCTCGACGGTCTGCGGGCCGGCGTCGAAGTCGGCGCCGGAGTACCGGTCGTCGACGGGGGCGCGCAGGCACACCGGGACCCCGCCGAGCGCACGGGTGATCTCCGCGAACCCGGCCAGATTGACCTGGGCGTAGTGGTCGATCGAGACGCCGGTGAACCGCTCGACGGTCTGCACCAGCGTCCGGCTGCCGGCCGCGTTGGCTTCCTTCTCCAGCTCGGGGCCGGTGACGCCGCGGGCCGCGAGGTCTTGCCGGGCCACCGCCGCGCTGCGGGCGAGCGCCGAATTGATCTTGCGTTTGCCGAAGCCGGGCACCTCGACCCAGGCGTCCCGCGGGATGGAGACGGCCGAAGCGCCCTGCGACGGGTCGTCCGGGACCCGGACGACCATCAGTGTGTCGGTGTTCTGCTCGCCGTCGGAGTCGCCGGCGTTCAGTGCGTCCAGGACGTCGCGGGGCAGCGGGTTGCCGTTCGCGTCGACCCGGGAGTCGCTGCCGACCAGCAGGATGTCGGTCGCACCGTCGGCGACATGGCCGCCGGTGATGTCCGCGGTGACGAGACCGCCGTCCCCGCCGAGCACCGCGTAGCCGGTGCCGGTGGCCAGGAAGACGGTCGCGGACAGCGCGGCCACCCAGGTTCGGGACCGGCTCCGGCGTCGCGGCGGGCGTTCGGTGGAGCGTGGCCACGGCGGGGCGGCCGCGGGCCGCGGTCGCACCGGGACGGTCGAGGCCGCGTCCACCGGCTCGCGTCCGGGGCCGGGTACGCGCCGGGGACGCCCGGACGGCGGAGCGGTGGCGGGACCCGGTCGGGGGGCCGCACCGCGGGCCGCGGGCCGGGACGGTGGTGGCGTGGTAGGCCACCCGCCGGGCGGCGGGGCCGGACGCCGGGCGGGCGGCGGCACCGGGCGGGCCGCGGGTGGCGGCGCCGGGCGGCCCGGGCGGGGCGCCGACCTGCGGCCCCGGTCCACCGACCCGGGACGCCTCGGGGGCGGGCCCGCGACCCGGCCGGGCGGCGGGGCTGCCGGGCCGTCCGGGTGCGGGTCCGGGCGACCGGGCCCGAGTACGTCCCCCCGGCTCACGCGATGCCCTGCGCCCGGCCCGAACGACCGGCACGGCGGCGGTCCGCCTCGGCGCCGACCACAGCCTGGACGAGCTCGACCGCACGCGGGTCGGCGATCGCGTAGATCTGGTGTCGGCCCTCTCGACGGGAGCGGACGGGGCCGGCCGGCTTCAGCTCGGCGAGGTGCTGGCCGGCCGCGGCGACCGGCTGGCCGAGCGTGCCGGCCAGGGTGCCGACGTCGCTGGGACCGGCCGCAAGCAGCCAGACCACCTGCAGCCGGGAGGTCGCGCTGAGCATCCCGAACGGCGTCGTGACGTCGGTCAACAGCTCGGGATCGAGGGGGTGCCCCTCCACCGGCTCGTCCACCGCTCCTCCAAACACTTGCGCCAGTTACGCAAGTGTTACCGTACCCGGACGCTCACGGCTGCAGTGGCCGGACCCGGAGGTGCGAGAGCGATGGACCCGACGACGGAGGCCGGGGCCCCGCCGTCCACTCCCCCACCGTCGGGTGCCCGCGCGAGCGGCACCGTCGCCCCCGGCGGGGCCGCACTACGCGGGTACGCTGACGCCGCGTTCGCCCTTCTCCGCGGCCTCGAGACCTCCCCGCGCGGGCTGACCGAGAACGCCGCCGACTTGGTCCTGGTCCCGCGCCGTGGAGCGCACACCTGCTCGGCCACCCTGGCGTCGTGTTCGACCTGCTCATGTTCTGGTTGATCTGGTGGTCCCTGGGCCCGGACACCCCGCAGGAGCAGGCGGCCTTCCGGGCCGTCTGGTTCACGGACGGTGTGCTGTCCCAGATGCTGGTGCTGCTCCTGCTGCACACCCGGGCCAGGCGACCGGCCCGGCCGGTGATGCTGACGGTGGCTGCGGTCGTCGCCGCCGGGGTGACGTTGCCGTTCACCGCGCTCGTCCCGATGTTCGGGATGGCGCCCCCACCGGCGTCGGTGTCGCCCCTGCTCGCGGTCGTCGTGCCGCCGTTCCTGCTGTGCGCGGCCGCGACCCAGTCGCTCTACCTCCATCACGTGCTGGGTATCCACCCGGCGAACAAGGACCGATGATGACCCCTCCTGGACCGACCCAGCTCCTGATCGTGCTGCTCGTCGTCGTGCTGCTGTTCGGCGCGAAGAAGCTACCCGACCTGGCCCGCTCGGTCGGTCGATCGAGCCGGATCCTCCGCACCGAGTTGAACGCCACCGACCCCGGGTCGGACCCGACAGCGAGGGGCGAGGACGCCGACCGCCCCGAGGGCGGGCCGCCCACGAGATAGGTGCGCCATGCGTATGACTGTTGTCGTGCGCAACATCATTGACCGCGCTCCGTCGACGCCGAGATGCTGATCCGCCTGCTGGACAAGGACACCGATGTGCGGATCCACGATCTGCGGCACACGTATGCGTCGTGGCTGCTGCAGTCGCGGAAGGTGTCGATCGAGGGGATCTCGGAGCTGACGGGGCACGCGTCGATCGCGACCACGCAGCGCTACCCGCACCTGGCGGATTCGCAGTGGGCGAGCGTCGTGGACGCACTCAAGGAGCAAGCTGCCCCAAGCCTGCCCCAGAACGATCATTCAACGGGTAGCGATGATCCAGCTGTGCGACGTCTACGTAGGTCAGAAGGCTAGTTGTGCGGCGGGCCGGGCTCGAACCGGCAACCTGACGGGTCCTGAGTTCGATCTACGCAGGTGGGCGGCGGTGATCAAACATGACCAACGGTGCTGGTCACGTCTCCGATCGATCAACACCCATGCGCCATGGTGACCCGATGGAGACAGCAGTAAGCGTGGGGATACCCGTGGGTATCCGGACGGCCGAAATGCCTCGCGAGGACACTCGGCCGCCTACTACGCCGACCAGTACTGGCGCGGCAGGATGTCGCGGATGATCGACAGGTCCAGCTCACTGGCCTCGGTCATCCCCGGCCACGTGTACCCCTCCTGCTCCCCGACCTGGATCCTGTACTCCCCCAACCCTTCCCGCACGGCGCGCTCGTACAACGCCTCCACCGCATCGTCACGGGCGCTCTGCCAGTCCGAACCCGCGCCGTGGTCGGTCCAGACGACGTTCTCCGCCCCCGACCGCAACACCCCTACCCGCCACTCCATAGCCACAGAGCCTGACGTAGAACGGCCCGGCCGCGCCAGCGGCCGGGCCGAGTTATCCACAACCGCGATCACACCGGCGGCGCCTCCCCGCCGGGCGTCGCGAGCACGTCGGCGGCGATCCGCCACGCGTTGAGCATCGAGGTGTAGGCCACCGCGTCAGCCAGCTCCCAGGTGACCGGGCCGACCTGGATCCGCAGCATCGTCGGCAACTCCCGCCCCGGCTGCGCAGTCATCACATCGGCATTCACCGTCGGCATCCCCGCGAACCGCACCATCGCCGACAACAACCATGGACCCGACGCCATCACCGCGCGCCGCTCGACCGGCAACGCCTGCGACAACCCCCGTGCCAGCGGCGCCGCCGAAGCCCACTTCTGCGCGATCGTCGATGCCGTCAGATGGGTCGACATGTAAACCAAGACCGTCCCCAGCGACACCCCCAACTGGACCTGCGGGGTGCCCGCGAACCGCAGATCCACCCGCGTCGGCACGAACCCCGCCACCCGAATCGCGATGCTGCCGACCGAGGAGAACCCGCGCCCTGCGGATTCCTCGCCCATCGTCTCCGTCGTAACGGTACTGCTGGTGGTGGACTTGTTCCTGTTGCCCATCGTGGCCTCCGAACATCTGGAGGGCCTGCCGGCCCGGGAACCCCGTGAGGGGTGGCGGGGCGCTGTCCCCCGCCGCCCCTTGGGGCGCACCGGCACGGCCGGCGAGGCTCACGCTCCAGGGCAGCCCGAAGGGCTGTCGCCGCAGGCGATGCCCAGCGCCCTGGAACGTGAGACCGGCCGTGCGAAGCCACCGGGCCGACAGGCCACGCCGCAGGCGTTCCGCCCGCGATCTCGGGCCACGCGGCCATGAGCGGATCGGGGACAAACCACACGCGAGCCTTGTCCGTAGTCAGGAGGCGGTGGAGCCGTCCGGTCCGGAGCTCACCGAGGTGGGCCGGACGATGGCTCGGAGCATCCGCACCGCGGAGCCGCGCTTGGCCCGCGACGACGTCACGAGCGGAGCGCGGGCTTCACGAGCAGGACGTGCCGGGCTGGGCACCGACCGGTGGAACTCGACCGCGCCCGGGTGCAGCGGCACCGGCGGCGTCCCGGCGCCGAGCGCGGGAATCTCGGGCCCGACCTGCTCGACCCCGCCTGGAGCGAAGAGCACGCGGCCGAGGCCCTGCCCCGGCTGTCCACCCGCGCCGACCACGAGCCCGGGCTCGTGCTGCTGAGAGGTCGTTGCAGAAGTCGGAGGCGTGTCGGTCCTATGTAGATGGATTCGGTCGGGTGATGCTCGGGATCGATGGCAAGGGCATCGACGGTCGAACGACTGGTCACCGACGAGCTGTGGGAACTGATTGAGCCGCTGCTTCCCCGGCCTCGGCCACGTCGGCGAGGCGCGCGGACGGGCCGGCCACCGGTACCGGACCGGGCCGCGCTGGCGGGGATCGTGTTCGTGCTGACCACGGGGATCGGCTGGAACGACCTGCCGCCCGAGCTGGGCTGGGATCAGGGACCACCTGCTGGCGACGGCTACGCGACTGGCAGCGGGCGGGGGTCTGGGATGAGCTGCACCGAGTGGTCCTTGATCGGCTCGGCCAGGCTGGGGTTCTGGACTGGTCGCGGGCCGCGGTGGACTCGGTCAGCATGCGCGCCAAACGCCGCGGCGAACAGACGGGACCCTCGCCGACCGACCGTGGGAAGGCCGGGTCGAAGTACCACGTGCTCTGCGACCGCAACGGCCTGCCGCTGCACGCGGTCGTGTCCGGCGCGAACACCCACGACAGCCGGATGCTGACCGAGCTGCTCGACACCAACCCCGGCGTCCGCGAACGGCACGGCCAGGCCGAACGCCCGCGGCGGCGTCCCGGCAAGCTGCACGCCGACAAGGGCTACGACTACCCGCGCTGCCGCCGCTACCTGACCGGGCGCGGGATCGGCGTGCGGATCGCTCGCCGCGGGGTCGAGGATTCCCAGCGGCTGGGCCGGGTCCGGTGGGTGGTGGAACGCACCATGGCCTGGCTGCTGTCGTTTCGGCGGCTCGGGCTGCGCTATGAACGCTCCCGCACCAGCATCGAGGCCTTGCTGAAGCTGGCGTGCGCGTTGACCTGCTTGCGCCGCCTGCCCTGACGACCCGTCTCAGGAGATCAGGACCGCGCTGTCGGGCTCGACCCGGCCAGCGGCGCCCAGGCCAGCCGCTCCAGCGTCCGGTCGGTGGCGGCGAGGTCGAAGTAGTGCGGGTCGAACCGGTCCGAGCCCCACCACTCGACCCGCTCGACGTGCTCAGCATGCTCCGGGTCGGTGAGCGCGTCGACGAACTCCGGGTAGCCGAACACCCCGCCCACATCCTCAGGCGGACACGCACCCTGCCCCTCGACACAACGCGGGTAACGCACCCCAGGCTCCGGGGCGGCGACCGCGTCGACGACCAGCACGTGGTGCCAGTTGTCGCCGAAGTCGTAGACATAGCCCGCGTCCTGTCCGGCGGTCAGCACCCGGAACAGCTTCGTCCTGGCCTCGTCGAGCGTGCCGGTGTCGAAGTCCGGATCCGGCATCCCATAACGGACACCGTCGATCTCGAACTCGTGCAGGTGGGAGTTGGTCCAGCCCATCGCGTCCTGCACGACCTCGTGCAGGACCGCGAGACTGGCCTCACCCGGGACCTCGACCACCCGTCGCACGGTCGGTTCGACATCGACCAGCACGATCTCGATCCGGAAAATCTTCGTCTTCGTCGTCACCCGAGGCCTCGCCATGCCCGCGATGCTCCCACCGCCCCCTTGGAGCGCCCGGTACCCGCTCCCGGACTTCTGCAATGACCTCTAATACTCCAGCCGCACTTCGTTAGATTGCATGTCGTCGTCGCCGGTAGTGGCTGTCGCGGGCGCGGTGTTGGTGTCGTCGTCGCCAGGTCGACCAGGCCCAGCACAGGGCCTGGGTAGGGACGTGGATCAGAGGTGCCAGGAGACGTCGGAGTTCGGCGAGGGTGAGCGGGATGAGCTCGTGACCAGGTATTGTGGGGCGATTGCCGCGGTGACTGAGAGGTAGGCGTGGGCGAGCATGGCCAGGGTGATGTGGCGGTACCAGGCGTCGTAGCGGCGGACTTGGTAGTGGTCGAGTCCGACTTCGTTCTTCGCGGTCTGGAAGCATTCCTCGATCGTCCAGCGGGTCCCGGCGACGCGGATGAGGTCGTCGTCGGTGGTGCCGGGCGGGCCGGCGCACAGGTAGTAGGCCAACTCGGAGTCCTCGCCGGCGGCGGTCTGGGTGTCGGTGAGGATCTGGCGGCGCACCAGCAGCCAGCGCCCCCACCCGGCGGGGGCGTTCTCGGGCGGATAGAGCGAGGCCACGGCCCAGTCGTCGAGCCGTTGTCCCTTCACTCCCGGGCCGGCTGAGCGGCGTTTCCATGCTCGTTCGGGAGCGCGGGCGACCAGGTCGTCGGCCCGTCGTGTGCCGCTGATCTGGGAGATGTCGGCGTCGGGGGACAACGGGATGGACTGGCTTCGGGGCACGGCGACGACGTAGCCGATCCGACGCTGCTCGCACCAGGAGCGGAACTTGTAGTCCTGCCCGTATGCCTCGTCCGCGGCCACCCACGCTGCGGGGACACCGGCGTCGAGGGCGCGGCCGAGCATGTCCTTGGCCAGGGTGGTCTTGGTGGCGAACTCGACGTCGTCGGGCACCGCCGCGGCCCGGCAGCGTTCCCGATCTCCGGTCCAGGACTTGGGCAGGTAGAGCTCGCGGTCGATCAGCGTGCGGCCCTTGCTGGTCGCATACGCGCAGAACACCCCGAGCTGGCAGTTCTCCACCCGACCCGCGGTGCCCGAGTACTGGCGCTGCACCCCCGCAGACTTGGTGCCCTTCTTCAGGAATCCAGTCTCGTCGACGACCAGTACCCCGCCGGGCTCCCCGAGATGCTCGACGACGTAGTCCCGCAGGTCATCGCGCACCCCGTCGACGTCCCAGGCCGCGGAGTTAAGCAGCCGCTGCATACCGTCCGGGGTCGTGTCGACGGCGACCTCGGCCAGCGTCCATCCGTTCTTTCCCGCCAACGGCGCCAGCAACCCACGCACGTATGCCCGTGCCCGCCGCCGCGGCTCGGTCCGGAAGAACCGGCCCGCGACCAGCCCGAACAGCCCGTCCAGGCCACCGGCCCACGCCTCAAGATCCTCCTCCAACTGCACAAGATCAGAGCCTAGCGGAAGATCACCTAACGAAGTGCGGCTGGAGTACTAAGCCTCGATCCGCAGAACCGCGTTGGTAGTGATCTTGGCCCGTGAGGTGATCATGGCGACCTGGCTCGAGGCGTGCGGGAGTCGCTGGTCTGTCCAGCTCTTCCACGGTTGTGTGCTCTCGGGCCGGGTGCCGGCGGGGTGGGTCAGGCTGTGGCCGGCGGGCTGTGGCCGATGGTGTGGTCCCAGAGCCGTTGCCATGCCGGCGCCCAGGGCCAGCGGCTGGGTAGGTGCAGCACGGGTGCGCGGGCGGGTCGTGCCAGTCGGGCGGGGACGCCGATCAGCTGTCGGCGCAGGGTCGCGCCGCGGGCGCGTGCGTGGGCGGGGCCGGCGAGGGTGCCGGCGGCGTGGAGCAGGTTGTGCGCGATCGCGGCGCACAGGGCCCAGGCGGAGTTGGCGCCGAAGTGGCCGGACGGGAGGTGGGCCAAGGGGCCGTCGATCAGGTCGGCGAACACGGTCTCGATGATCGCGTGCCGGCGGTGGACGATGTCGGCGTCCACGGTGGACAGGCCCGTGTTAGTGAAGAACGGGTGGTAGCGCCAGGCCGGGAACAGCGCATCGGGGTAGCGGGCGTCTTTGACCCGGCGCACCACCAGCCGTGCGCTGAACTGGTCATGGGTGTGGGCGAACGCGGTGTAGGGCACCTCGGCGACCTCGGCGTCGGAGATCCACGCTCCGGTGTCGGGGTCCTGGACCGCACCCGGGTAGCGCACCGGGGTCCAGGCCGTGTCCGGGATGGAGGCGATGGCGCGTTGGACGGCCCGGTTCCTGGTCACTACCAGGGAGAACTCGGCTTTGCCGCGCCGGCACGCGCGGACCACTGCGCGATTGCCGTAGGCGGAGTCGCCGCGCACGAGGATCTTCCCCGTCGCGCCGGCAGTGCGGGCGGTGGCGATCGCTTGGGCGACCATGCGCCCGGCTCCCTTGCCCGAGCCGGTCTTGCCCGCGCGCAGCCGCATCCCCGCGATCACCGGTGCGGACTGCTCGGTGCTGATCGTGGTGGCCAACGGCGAGAGGCCCTTGCGCAGCACCTGCTTGCCGGCGATCTTGGTGTGTCCGTAGGAGGCGCCCTGCTTGGCGTGCCCGTACACCGGGCGCAGCAGCGAGTCGATGTCGATGAACGCCTGCTTGTCAACCCCGGCCAGCACCCCGGTGCGTGCGGCCAGGGCGCACAGGTGCTCGCGCAGTACCGACTCCAGCTGGCGGGCGTGTCCGAAGCTGAACTCCCGCAACAGCGTGCCCAGGGTGGAGGGCGCGTACACGTCGTCGAACACGATCGGCATCCCGCCCGCGCGCAGCATGTCCAGATCATCGATGCTGTCCGCGCCGGCGCACATCCTGGCGATCACGGTGAGCAGTTTCGGTGCCGGGTTCGCCGAGCCCGACTTGACCCGCGGCGTCTTGATCGACACCTTCCCGGCGATGATCTCTGCCAGGCCGGTCTGCTCGGCCAGCCCGAGCAGCGGCACCAGGCCCGCGTCCGACACGAGATTATCCTCGTCGAAGCGCGCCGAGTCGGCGGTGAACCTGTGACAGACTCGCACTGAAAGTGCCTCTCTCGAGCCGGGTTGATCGGTGCGTCGCAACACCCATCATCCCAGCTCAGGAGGCACTTTCCTTCTTCACGCGCCGCATTACGACGAGGTTCATCTGCGGATCGAGGCT
>NZ_FOUY01000059.1 GCF_900115005.1 Pseudonocardia ammonioxydans
GGGGTACTTCCTCGGTGCTGCCAACAGAGCCTTCCTTCCCAGTCCCTAACCATGGGACCAGTCTTCGAAGACTCCGGCGAAGCGGGGGAAGCTCACAGGCCGCTGCCCTGGCCTGGTACCGGCAGCAGCTGCTGCCGCAGCTGATCGCCGTCGCGCAGGCACGCGCCACCGCACCCCGCGTGGGCCGCCAGGTGCGGTCACTGACCCGCCGCGGGAAGAACGTCCACGTCACCGGTGAGGTCCGCTGGATCGGCCCGGACCGCTACGGCAGCGAGCGCGTCGGCATCCAGGTCGCCGGCGACGACGCTCTGCGGTTCCTGCCCGCCCGCAGCGTCGCCGTGCTCGACCCGGAACCGGTCGACGAGCAGGCGCTGCGCACCTACACCGAGACCCGCCGCCCCGACTGGCGCCACGCCCTCGACGACCTGGCCGCGCCCGGCCTGGTCACCCACTGATCGACAGGACCTGAGCTGATGACCTCCCACCAGGACTACCCGGGCCGTGAGGACGACGTGCACGGCGGGTCCGATCCGACCCAGACCGCGGCCATCGAGGCCGCCGCCGCGATGGACACCCTCGAGGCCACCCGCCGCACGCTGGCACCCGACCCGACCGTGGGCGCCTGGCCGCAGCTGCGCTGGGAACCGGCCGGGACCGTCCACATCGTCGAGATGTGGTGCTTCTGGTGTGACCGGCCGATGCTCTGGCCCGCCGACTACGCCTGGCACGTGGTCAACCCCGGCGACGTCTTCGGTGACCCCGCCGCCCCGCTTACCTACCTTCACCCCGAGTGCGTGCCCGCCCTCTACAACCGGCAGCGCCTCAGCCGCGCGCGCCACACCCTGCGCACGCGGCACACCCGCTACCAGCAGGCGAGAGTCGCCGCCTACGGCACCGACGGTCAGCGCGAGCCCGACCACGACCAGCACGCCGCGATCGACGACCTCGCCCGGGGCATCGCCGATGCCGCCGGGGAGCTGCTCGACCTGCTCGACGACGAGCCACGACTGTGACCCCGCGTTCGCGGCGTCCACCGAGGGTGCGGCTCGCGCCGCGCTGACTCCATCACTCGGTGTCGGACCGAGGGTGCGGGCGTGCTCCTCCCGCGTCTAGGGCGCCTGCGCGTCGCTGTCGCGACAGCCCTGACGGGCTGCCCTGGACCCGCGAGCCTCGGCACACCCTGCGGCACGCCCCAAGGGGCAGGCGCACACGGCCTGCCCCCACCGGGCGGCCCGACACCACCCATCCGCCGCTCGCCTCACCCAGCCGCATCGACCCCCTAGGGAGACCCGCTCTCATGACCACCACGACCAGCACTGATGTGTCCCGCACCCGCACCGATCGGTGCGATGCTGATCCCCGGGCCCGGGAGGGGGAACACCGCATGCCACGCACCCGACGCCGCACACGGCGGCAGGATCCGGAGGTGGCGCGGCTGCGCCGGGTCGCGCTCGACGCGGCTGCCGCCGGGCTCTATGTGTTCCCGGTCCAGCCCGGCGGGAAGCTCCCCGCCGTGCCCCGCCACAGTGCCGAGCGCTGCCGCCGGCACGGGATCTGCGCCGAGGGGCACCAGGGCTGGGAGCAGCGCGCCACCCGCGACCGCGCCCAGATCTGCCGCTGGTGGTCCGGCGACGAATCGGCCCGGTTCAACGTCGGGATCGCCTGCGGCCCGTCCGGCATTGTGGTCATCGACCTCGACACCAGCACCGAACCGCTTGCTGCCTGGGGCGGGGCGACCACCGGGCGTGAGGTCCTCGACCAGCTCACCGCCCGCCACGGCCAGACGCTGCCTGACACCTTCTCGACGATGACCCCGACCGATGGTGAACACCTCTACTTCCGGATGCCCGAGCGCCTGGAGCTGCGCAACACCCACGGCGGGCACGGGCACAGCCTGGGCCCGCTGATTGACACCCGCGGCGGGGGCGGGTTCGTCGTCGGTGCCGGCAGCATCCGCCCCGAGGGGGCCTATCTCGTGGCCGAGCACGGCCGGATCGCCGAGCTCCCCGACTGGCTGACCACCCTGCTCACCCCGCCTTCGCCGCCAGAGCCGCGCCACGGCGAGCCGCTGGCGCTGCCGACCCGGCGGGCCAACGCCTACGTCGCGGCGATCCTGGCCGGGGAGAGCGCCGCGGTCGAACAGGCGCCGAAGGGACAGCGGCAGATCACCCTGCTCACCGCGGCCCGCACGCTGGGCCGGCTGGTCGGCGGCGGCGAGCTCGACGCCGACAACGCCCACGCGCTGCTGCTCGACGCAGCGGCGGTCCACATCGGCGTCGACGGGTTCACCCAGGCCGAAGCCGACCGGACCGTCACCCGCGGGATGTCCTACGGCGCTCGCGCGCCGCGGCGCATCGACCGCCGCCACAGCACCGCCGACGCCGAGGGCCGCGGCCGCAGCGCCGGCGAGGCACTGGCCAACGCGACCGCCAACTGGATCACCGAGAACCCGCACGGGCGCGCCGACCGGATCGAGCACCTCCCCAGCCCCCATGGCCCGCGCGCCGACCTCGACGACCTCGCCCCGGACCCCGGCGCCTAGCCGACGGGCTGCCTGGGGTCGTCGGCCGGGGGTGAGCGCCGCACGCTGCCCGCCCGTGTGGGGCCCGGTGCGATGAACCGCTCGCTGACGCCATCCGGGCGGGATCACCGCGCCGATCGGCATCGCGGGTCGCTGCCGTGCAGTGGTGATCCCACACCGGATGGGCCAGCGGCGAACCCCCGACCGGGCCCCGCCCGGGCGTGCCCAGACAGGTGCTGTCACCCCGCCGGTACGACACGACCTGGAGGCCGCCATGACCGTTTACGACCCCATCACCGACTTCACCGACGACCCGGCAGAGCTGGGCCAGTTCACCCCGGACCGGGTCACCCTGCACCGCTGCCCCTGCGCGACCGAGTCCGCGGCGCTGCGCCCGGCCGATCGCCGCGGCCGGATCGTGGCCGATCCCGACTGGGGCGACCACCAGACCGTGACCTGCCCGCAGTGCGGCCGCTACGGCCGCCTCGACCTCGACGACCCGGATAACGGGGTCGTAGCGGTCATCGGGGTCGCGCCGCTGCCCGCGGGCTGCGACGACTGCGGCGCGCGCCGCGGCGAGCCCTGTCTGCACTCGTTCTGCCCTGGCCAGGACGTCCTCGACCTCGACACGACCGTCGACCCGCACGCCTGCGATGGCGACGGGGACGGCGGGTATCGCGTCGCGCGGACCTACACCGCTGACGGGCTGCTCGCCGACCTTCCCTCGCCGATCGAGATCTGGCGGTTCTGGGCCAGTCGAGCACTGCTTCCCTGCACCGGTGCTTCGCGCAGCGGTGCGCTGCGCTCGACCGTGCAGGTCACCGCCGAGGTGTGGCGGCTGCGCCGCGGGCTGCGCCGCGGACCGGTGCAGTTCGTGAGCACCGCCGACGTCGACCACGTCGACGTCGCCGAGCTGCTTGAGTACCTCGGTGGCCGCGGCAGCATCGCCGACCAGCAGCATGCGCTCTTCGCGCTGCGGATCGCCCAAGGATGGGGCGACTCGGTGGCCATCGCCCTCGTCGACGCCGCCGCGGTCTGGCAGGGCCCGGCGCCGTTCTGACCCAGCCCGGCTGGGCGGTTCACTGAGCACAGGAGGTGGTGGGCGATGTCGCTGACCTCGCAGCTGCGCGCGGGCGCGCTGGCCCGGTGGTGCGCCACGCACCTGCCCGGCACTGCCGAGATCACCCACCAGGTCCGTGCCGCGGCCGCGGCACGTGCCCCGGCCCGGGTCACCGGCCCGGGCGGGGCCGGACATGCGGCCGCGGTCGGCTCGATCGTCGACGCGCGTCTGGCGGCGCTGGTGCACGACGCCCCGCCCTATGCCGCCCTGAACGGGTACCTCGCGGCAGGGCTGTGCTCCCCCGCCGCCGCGCACCGGATCGCCGCCGCCTACCCGAGCGTGCAGAGCGTGCTCGAACAGCAGCCCGAGCTGGCCGACACCGCGGTCGGGGTCCGGCCCACCCCGAGCGACGTCCTGGCCATCACCAGCCCGGCCCCGGCGGCGCCGGACCCGCGCTGGGGGGACGCAGCCTTGGCCGAGCTCGCCGAGCGCGGCCACCGCTTCCACCACACCCACGCCCCGACCGGCACCATCGGCGGCTACGGCGCCGAGACCGCGCTGGCCCGCGCCTACCACGCCTGGGCTCTGGGCGAGGACCGCTACCGCGGCGGCGCCACACCACCAGCGCTCGCCGACCTGGCCGCCTCCACCACAGCCCCGACGGTGGAGCAGCTGCGTGGACTCTGCCCACCCGCAGTCGCCGCCGATGCCGCAGCCATCGCCAGTCTGCTCGGCGAGTCCGGGGCCCTGGCCCGGTGGCGGCACTGGGCCGGCGACCCCGCCCCCGGGGCGGGACTCGGCTACGCCAGCCCACTGCTGGTCCCCCACTGGGCCGAGGCCGACCTGCTGATCGACGACACCCTCGTCGAGGTCAAGACCGTGGCCCGCGTGGATCAGCCCGCCCGGATCGCGCGCTGGTGCTGGCAGCTGCTCGGCTACGCCTGGCTCGATGTCGGTGACCGGTGGCGGATCCGGCGGGTCGCGCTCTACCTCGCCCGCCACGGCATCACCCTCGAATGGCCCGTCCCCGAGCTCGAAACCGTGCTGGTCGGCGACCCGGGCCAGATCGAGCAGACGCGGGCGGCGTTCCGTCGCCTCGCCGGCCAGAGCGCGATCGCCGAAGGCGCCACGCTGCTGCCCCCACCGTGATCATCGGTCACCGGGCTGCGGCGGGGCCGGGAGCGGCACGGGGTGTCTCCGGGTGCTCGGTCGGCACGACTGGATCGCCCGAAGGTCAGCACACCCCGGGGCGGGCTCCGCGCCGATAACCCGCCGCCGACCCGACCGGGTGATACCGCCGCCGACGTGCCCGGCTGTGTCGGGGTGCCGGTGCTTCCGTCCCCGACCCGGTCGAGTGCGTTTCCGGCGTCGGGGTCCTCGCCTGGGTCCGGCGCCAGTCGGGATCGAGCAGGCGTCCGGCGCCGTGGCTGGGTGGGTCGCGGTCGCCGCGGCGGTCTCACACCGGTCGGGCCAGCACCGGGTTCCCGCCGGCCCTGGCGGGCCCCGCCCCGGGCCGTGCTGAGGCTGCGCCGCGTTCCAGCCGCACCGACCGAGCACCCGGAGGTTTCCGAGATGGCCGAGAAGTTCCGCATCGAGAACGGGCTGCTGCTCAGCGACGACAACACCCTGGTCGAGTTCGCCGACGGCTGCGCCGACGGCGGGGGCATCGTCCCCGGCGCGCACGAGGCCGGGGAGGTCGTGCCGTGCCCGGACTGCGACGGCGAGCACCGCATCACCAGCGCCTTGGTGATCGCCACCGCGCACAACATCACCATCGACCGGGCCGAGCCCGAGCCGGAGGACGAGCCCGAGGCCTGACCACACCCACCCCTTTCACGACCCGGCCCTCACACGGGCCGGGCCGTGGACCGGCCGGCGCCGCCACGACGAACAGGAGGCACGTGATGATTGACAGCGCTGAGTGGAACGACCACCACGAGAAGACGATCGACGCCCGGCTGCATGAGCTCGGGATCGCCGGAGCCGAGGAGAGCTCTCCCGGGTCGGGCTACTACTACGGCGACGTCATGCCGCCGGAGCACTACGAGGCCAACGCCGTGCGCGACCTGGGCCTGATGCCCGACGGCTCGTTCCGCGCCCCGGCGGTCGCCCGCGCAGCGGCCGCACTCGACGACGCCCACCACGACCTGATGGCCGCCCGCGACGACCGCGACCACCATGGCGACCGGTCGCTGCCCGCGTTGAACGCGATCTGCCACGCAGGCGTGGCCGTACACCGCGCCGAGCAGGCCCTCGCCGAGGCCGAACAGCGCGAGGCCGCCGGTGACACCGGCTACTACGGCGGCGATCCCCGCCACCAGATCCCCGACGACGAGCAGCTCCTGCACGCCGGCCTGACCGCACGCCAGCTGGCTGAGCGTGAGGCCGAGAACGACCTCGACCACGAGCCCGAGCCCTGACGCGATCAGCGAACACCCGCCCGCCATGTGCCCCCGGGGATGCGACAGCACCCGGGGGCACACCCATACCCCCTCACATCCTGGAGAGGTGCCCCTGATGCACACCCACACCAGCCCCTCGATCCCCGACCCGACGCCCGGGCCGGACCCGTTGGCCGACGTGCGCGCTGCGCGCGCGTTCCTGCTGCGGCTGGCCGACTCGCCCTGCCCTGCCCTCGAGCAGCTTGTCCTCTCGGTCGGGCCCCGCGCCGCGGCCGAGCAGCTCACCGGCGGTGAGATCCCCGAGGACGTGGGCGGGTACGTAGCCCCCGCGCGTGTGCAAGCTGCCGCGGCAGCGGCGGCCGGGGACGGTGAGGCCGGGGCCCGGTGCGGGGCACGGTTGCTGATCCCCGAGGACGACCACTGGCCGGCCGCCTACGCGCCTGCCGGGGCGGTGGGATTGTGGGTCCGCGGGCACGCTGGCCTGGAGGTCCTCTCCGCGCCCTCGATCACGCTCACGGGGTCGCGCGCCGCGACCGGCTACGGCACCCACGTGGCCGCCGACTTCGCCGCCGAACTCGCCGCCGCCGGTCGCACGACCATCGCCAGTGCCGGGTTCGGGATCGACGCCGCCGCGCTCCGGGGCGCCCTGGCCGCCCACGGCCCGACGGTGGCGGTGCTGGCCTGCGGTATCGACCGGGCCTACCCGGCCGCGCACGAGAACCTGCTCGAGCGGATCGCCCAGAGCGGGCTGATCGTGTCCGCGCTGCCGCCCGGCACGACACCGAGCCGTCACCGCACGCACGGTTGGGCCCGGGTGCTTGCCGGGCTCGGGGAGGCCACCGTGGTCGTCGAGGCCGCGGCCCGCTCCGGAGCGCTGCAGATCGCGGCCGCCGCGCGGCAGATCGGCCGCCCGGTCATGGCCGTGCCCGGCCCGGTCACCTCGGCGGCCTCGGTCGGGACCCACCAGCTGATCCGGAATCGCGCGACGCTGGTCACCAGCGGCGCCGACGTACTCGCCGCGCTCGCCGAGCGCGAGCGTCGCGCCGCTGACACTGCCGAGGCCTGGGGCCTGACCCACCAGGAGCTGTAAGCCGGGGAGTCACCAGTGCCGGCGGACAGCGGCCGGTCACCTGCCCGGTGCCGGTGGGCATCGGGTGGTCGCCAGCTCGGTGCCGGTGGGCACCGTTGGTGGCCGCCCGGGCCGGTAGCGGTGCGGGCGGGGCCTCCGGTGGTCGGCACGGCTGGATCGCCCGGAGGTCAGCACACCCGTGCCGGGGCGAGCGCCGATGAGCCGCCGCCGACCCGTGCGGGTGATACCGCCGCGAGAACGTCGCCCTGGGGCACGGGCGGCTTCCTCGCGGCCGCCGGGCAGCGGGGGTTCGGCGCGGTGCGTAGTCGCCGGTGCTGGTCCCCGGCCGGGATGGCTGGATCCGGTGGGCGGTGCGGGCGGGTTCGTCGAGGTCGGTCGGCGGTCTCACCCGCACGGGCCAGCCCCGGCTCCCCGGCGTCCCTTCGGGACCCCGGCACGGGTGTGCTGAGGCTGCGCCGCGTTCCAGCCGCACCGACCACCGGAGGCCCCAGATGAGCACCGTCACCACGTCCAGCGCCCTCGAGTTCAGCCCCGTCCTCGGTCACCACGTGTACGCCGGGACAGACGTGCCGGCTCAGACCCGGCGGGAGGCCCAGATCGCCGCCGATCTCATCGAGGACGCGGTCGTCGGTGGACCGGAGGTCATCGACGACGACGAGGAGGAGCCGCCCTTCTGAGGGCGGCCCGCCCGCAGGGGCCCCGCCACCGGCGGGGCCCCTCCTTGTGTGGCGACGCCGCCGGCCGGGCGGCGTTTCTGGTCACGAACACCTCCCCGTAGGAGCATGCAGCGAGCACGTCAGGAGTGGACATGAGTGAATGCAACGGCCGCGTCGGTGGTCTGGATCCGGTGGTGCGGGCGGCGATCGGGCCGCGGCAGCCGGGTGGGACCTACCGCAACGGCTACCTGAACCTCGAGTACCGGGTCGAGGAGATCCTGGCCAGCGATGCGGCCCGCGAACTGATCCCGTTTGCGGATTTCGCCATCGTCCAGATCGACGTGACCGGGTCGCAGCCCGGGCGGCGGCGGGTGCACTGCACCTCGTGGAACCCGCGCCGCGACGAAGTCGTCCAGCCCCCCGACACGGAGCCCGGTTCGATCAGGCTCGTGAAGCCGTAACTGCTGCGGGTCAGGACACGGCAAGCAGCCCGCCAGCGGTCACAAGCGGGGCACCGGTTCGGTGGCGGCCGTCGCTGCGGCCGCCATCGGCCCGTGTCGGGAGGCGCCGGTCTCGGGCTGGGCGCGGGTGGAGTGTCGCGGGCGGCCGGTGGCGTAGGGCCGCTCAAGGCCGCGGCGGGCCGAGGGAACCGATGGACCCGCCTGGCGGCGGGGCGGGTGGGCCTCTCGGCCCTAGAGCTAAGCACGGCCTCACTCAACATCAAGGGCGCTCCGCTGGCGCTCCGCGTCGCCTCCGGCGACAGCCCTCCGGGCTGCCCTTGACGTCGAGCCTCGGAGGCCGTGCGGCCGCCGTGAAGCGGCAGCGGGGACGACACCCGCTGCCCATCACGGGCCGAGAGGCCCACCCGCTTCTGATCAACGGCCAGCGAAGGAGTGCAGTCACGATGAACACCCAGACCGCCGATACGACGACGATGGACGCGGCCGACGAGATGGGCCAGGTGGCCGACCTGATCGAGGGGGGCGCGACGCGCGAGGCGCGACGCCGTACCGCGCGGCTCGCCGACGCGGCGGACGTGACCACTCGCGCGCTGCTGGGCGAGATCCTCGCCGCCCTGGAGACGCACCCGGCCGTCACGATCCCGAAGCTGCGGGACCTGTGGAAGGTTAGCGACGACGACGGCCGCGCACTGGTGCTGGCGTGCGTGCCGCACGCGGAACGCCGCGCCGAGGCCGCCAAGCAGGCCGAGCGAATGGCCCAGTCGACCCGCGCGGAGCGGCGTGAGTACGCCCGCCGCAAGCCGGGCGCCGTGGCGACTCGCCAGGGCACCCCGCAGCAGCGGCGCAGCCAGCGCGCCACGGACAAGGACACTGCCGCGCGCCGCTACTTTGCCGAGCGGGTCGACCCGACCGAAGACACCGACCAGCAGTCGGATTATCAGCAGCTCGACTACGATCTCGCGGCCGTGCCACCCATGCGGGGGCTGCCGTGCGTGGCGTGCGGGGTGGAGCGGTCAACCCGCGACCAGCAGCGCGCCAGCGATGACGGGTTGTGCGAGGACTGCCGCGACAGCGGCACGGCCGGGGTGCCGATCCTGCCCGCCACCGCGACCCGGGCCGCGGTCCTCATCGCACGCTGCGACTACATCGCCGCCACATCGGCGAGCCCGGACGAGCGGGACGCGCGGCTCAACCGTGACTGGCGCTGCCTGCGCACCGCGGACAAGTTCACCGTTACCGACTGGCACGCCCGACAGCCCGCCTGACCACCCACCACCGAGGAGGGGCCCCGCCACCGGCGGGGCCCCTTCTTCGTGTGCCCGGCAGCTGCCGCACGGACCCCGCCCACGGTCGGCCGGCGGCGAGCACGCCGCACCGGCCGGCGGCTGCGCGAGGCGCTCAGGGCCGCGCCGGGCCAAGCGTTCGGCGGACCCGCCTGCGGCGGCACAGTGCTTCTCGCGCGGCCACGCCACCTGCCGCGCCCGGGTGCAGCGGCGCCGGCTCAGGCACTCGACCGTTCAGCCGAATCCGGGGGCGGGGCTGTGGCCGGCGGGGCGCCGGTGCCGGCCGCCGGGGAGAGTGTCGTGGCCGCATCATCGGCGGCGCGCGCCTGCGGCGCGGCCGCAGGGGCGCCCGTCCCGGCCGGGGGCCGGGCTTGGCGCAGCAGAGTGCGGACCCGCTTGACCGCGAGCCCGAACATCGCGGCCAGGTCGTCGGCCTTGCGGCCGCCGGCGTGGAGCTCGGCGAGGACGTCGCGCTGCCGCGTCTCGATCTCGCCGAGCTTGGTCGCGGCGGCATCGCGGACGCGCTGCGCCTGCGCCTCGAGGTCGCCCAGTGTGCTGTCGCGCTCGGCTGCGATCTGGGCAGCGTCGGCGTCCGCGCGGGCGTAGCGCTCGAACGCGTCGTCCTCGCGCCGGCGGCGCTCGGCCTCCTCGGTGTCGAGCCGGTCCCGTGCCGCCGCCAGCTCGACGATCCGGTCCCGGACCTGCCGCTCGTTCTTGGTCCTGCTCTTACCCGCCACCGCGCGCCCCTCCTAGTACTCGATCGTTCGCCACGCCCGACCCGCGGCGCGGGCAACAGTGACCTACCACCGCGCGACTCGGAACCCAGATGGTGACCCATGAGACGCCGCGAAGGCCACCGCGCGGTGCCCCAGACACCGAGACGAGCGCACCTCGCCAGTGTGGAACGACGGTAAGATGACAGCGCTGGCGCGCCACGAGGATGACAGCGCCTCTCCTCTGTAGTCCGCGCCGGGAGCACACTGGCGTGATGCGGGTAGAGCTGCTGGTGGTATCGAATTGGCCCCACGAGGATGTCGCTTTCGCGCGTCTCCGCCATGCGCTCGACGACGCCGGACATGCGGAAACCGCGGTAAGGGTTCGGACCATGACCGCGGAGACGGTCGCCGAGACGCCTGAGTTCGCCGGATCGCCCACGATCCTGATCGATGGAGCAGACCCGTTCGCAGAGCAGGCCGCGGCCGGGCCAGGAGCGTTCTCGTCCCGGGGCTATCGCTGCGAGGCCGGGCTGTCGGATGCCACAGCCTGCGAGCGGGTTGGTTCTACAGTCCGAAGGCGCCGCCCTCGACGAGGATGACGATGCCCAGGGCGATGAGGATTAGGGGTAGCAGAATGTGGCCCCAGCGGCTGAGCGCGCGGGCGATGGGCGCGCGGGTGGCGAGAAATTTGCCGGCCGCGCACAGGACACCGACCAGAACGAGGAAGACCGCCGCGTAGACGAGCAGGCTGGTGTAGCCGACGGTGACGAAGACGGGGACGTAGACGCCGATGTTGTCGCCACCGTTGGCGAAGGTGATGGTGGCGACGGTGAGCAGGGCCGGACCGTCCTTGCTGGCGGGGGCATCATCGTCGTCGTCGCCGCCCCACAGTTTCCATGCCGCGCGCAGGCCCAACAGCAGCGGCAGTAGCCCGAAGTAGGCGCGGGCTGCCTCAGGCAGGAAGGTCGCGCCGAAGGTAGCGGCGAGCGCGGCGACCAGGATCGCGGCGAAGCCCAGGTACTGGCCGGCCACGACCCGGGCGGTGGCTCCGCGGTGTCCGGCGCCCTGAGCGAAGAACAGCGCGACCACCACGATGTCGTCGATGTTGGTGACGACGAACAGGCCGATGGCCTGGGCGATGGTGGTCAGGTCCACGGGGCAGGGTCCTTACTCGGCGCCGGTGCGGGCTCGCGGGCGGTGGTGAGCACGAGCAGCACCGCGCCGCAGACGATGAAGGCGTCGGCCAGGTTGAAGGTGGGCCACCAGTCGGTGTGCAGGTAGTCGGTGACCACGCCGTCGAGGCCGCGGTCGATGAGGTTGGCCAGTGCCCCTCCCAGCACGCCGGCCAGGCCGAGTCGGCCCCCGAGCGGGGTGGTGGGTGCGGTACGCCAGGTGTAGGCGGCCACGGCGGCGGTGATGAGCCCGGTGACGGCCACGATGATCCAGGCGGGCAGTGCCGCTCCCAGGCTGAAGGCGATGCCGGGGTTGTAGGTCAAACGCAGCTCCAGCAGGCCCAGGAGCCGCGGACCGGGTGCGCTCGTCAGCTGTTGCTCGGCCACGGCCTTGAGGACCAGGTCGGTGGCGGTAAGGGCGAGGGCTGCGGCCAGCACACCCCAACGGGAAAGCGTGCTGGCCACAGCCGGTGTCGTCGGTGTCACGCCCCCGCCTCAACGCGCTCGGGCGACGAGGCGGTGGCGGGGCCGCCGGGGACCAGCGCCAGACGGCGGGTGCGTCCGGCGCGGATGCCGTTGCCGATGACCACGACCTCGGCCACCTCGTGCACCAGCACAACCGCGGCCAGCCCGAGCACCCCGAACAGCGCCAGCGGCATCAGGCCGATGATGATGGCCAGCGACAGGGCCACGCTCTGCCACATGATCGTCCGCGAGCGGCGGGCGTGCGCCAAGACCTGAGGCAGGTGGCGCAGGTCCTCACCCATCAGCGCCACATCGGCGGTCTCGATGGCCACGTCGGTGCCCATGGCGCCCATGGCGATGCCCAGGTCGGCGGTGGCCAGGGCGGGGGCGTCGTTGACGCCGTCGCCGACCATCGCGACGGGGCCGTGCGCGCGGAGCTGGTCGACGAGGCGGGACTTGTCCTCGGGTCGCAGCTCGGCGTGCACGTCAGCCGGGGCGATCCCAGCCTCGGTGGCCAGGGCGGCGGCGGTGGCGTGGTTGTCGCCGGTGAGCATCACGACCCGGTAGCCGGCGCCGCGCAGGGCGGCGGTGACCTCGCCGGCTTCGGGGCGCAGTTCGTCGCGGACCGCGATGGCGCCGATCACGGTGCCGGCGTCCTCAACCAGGACGGCGGTGGCACCGGCGTGCTGGAGCCTTTCCACGTCCGGGGCCAGGAGGCCGGGGTCGATCCAGCCCGGCCGGCCCAGCCGCACGCGGCGACCGTGCAGCGTGCCGGTCAGCCCGGCACCGGTGACCGCTTCGGCCTGCTCGGCCCGCTGCGGGGTGGGGGCGGCGGCCAGAATGGCGCGGGCCAGTGGGTGTTCGCTGCGCTCCTCCAGCGCGGCGGCCACCGCGAGCACCTGTGCGCGGGTGTACCCCGGCGCGGGGGCGGTCTCGATGACGGCCGGGTGGTTGCGGGTGAGAGTGCCGGTCTTGTCCAGAGCGACGGTGGCGACCCGTCCCATGGCTTCCAGGGCCGCTCCGCCCTTGACCAGCGCACCGTGTTTGGAGGCGGCGCCGATCGCGGCGACCACGGTGACCGGCACCGAGATGGCCAACGCACACGGGGACGCCGCAACCAGTACGACCAGGGCCCGTTCGATCCAGGTCAGCGGGTCACCGAGCACGGATCCCAGGACGGCGATGAGTGCGGCGGCGATCATCACCCCGGGGACGAGGGGTTGGGCGATGCGGTCGGCCAGGCGTTGGCCGGCGCCCTTGCGGGACTGCTCGGCCTCGACGATGGACACGATGCGGGCCAGGGAGTTGTCCGCGGCGGTGGTGGTCACGGTCACTTCCAGCACGCCGGTGCCGTTGATGGATCCGGCGAACACCTCGTCGCCAGGTCCGGCCTCGACCGGGACGGACTCGCCGGTGATCGCGGAGGTGTCCAGGCTGGTGTGCCCGGCGCCGATCCGGCCGTCGGTGGCCACGCGTTCCCCGGGGCGCACCACCAGCGTGTCGCCCACGACCAGCTCGGCCGGGTCGACGGCCTGCTCGGCCCCGCCGCGCAGCACCGTGGCCCGGTCGGGCACCAGGTCCAGCAGGGCGCGCAGGCCGCGCCGGGTGCGGGCTACCGAGTACTCCTCGAGCCCTTCGGCGATGGTGTAGAGCACGGCCAGCATCGCGGCTTCGCCGACCTCGCCCAACAGCACGGCGCCGATGGCGGCGATGGTCATCAGCGTGCCCACGCCGATCTTGCCCCGGACCAGTCGGCGCAGGGTGCCGGGGACGAATGTCCACGCCGCGACCGCCAGCGCGGCCGCCATCAGCGTCAGCCCCACCGGGTCGGGGGCGCCGACCCAGCTGGATCCGTAGCCGAGGCCGAGCAGCACCACGGCCACGGCGGCGACCCGGATCTCACCGACCTGCCACAGCGTCTCCGGCTCGTGTCCGTCGCCCTCCCCGGTGGTGCGGGGCTCGTCGCCGTCGCATCCGCAGGCATCACTCACCGCGCACCTCCCGGACGTGGACGTCGGTTCCGTAGTTCGGGCACAGCGCGACCGCGTGGCCGGTCGCGGCCAGCACGACCTCGGCCGAGGCCAACAGGTCCATCAGTTCGGGGCGGGTCAGGCAGTAGAACACCTGCCGCCCCTCGGGGCGCCCGTCGACCAGGCCGCACTCGCGCAGGCACGCCACGTGCTTGGAGACCGTGGACTGGGCCAAGCCCAGTTGGGTCACCAGGTCAGCCACCCGCGCCTCACCGTCGGCCAGACGCCGCACGATGGCCAGCCGGGTGCTGTCGGACAGGCTGTGGAACAGCGCCTCGGCGGCCCCCAGACCGGCAGTTGTGGACGGACACCCGTCCCTGGTATCAATCGCCATACAGCGATTGTATCGCAGACCGGCGATGAATGAGGGTGGCCATGCTCATGAATGCGATCGAGTCGGCACTGATCGACTCCGCGCCCCGGCGCCTGCTCCAGCGCTACGAAGCCCACGTGCTCATCGCACTCGGGGGCCGCACACCGGGCGCCCGCACCGCCGAGCTGGGCTGCGGCCCGGGCTACGGCACCCAACTCATCCTCGACGTCTTCGGCGCGGCCAGCGTGGACGCCGTCGACCTGGACCCCACGATGCTGGCCAAGGCCCGCCGGCGGCTGCGCCGCCACGGCGATGCCGCCCAGCTGAGCGGGGGCTCGGCCACCGACCTCGCCACCGCGTTCGCGCACATCGGCGGTGGCAAGGACGCCTCGTATCAGGCGGTGTTCGACTTCGCGATCATCCACCACATCCCGGACTGGCGCGACGCCCTGGCCGAGGTCGCCCGGGTCCTCGAACCGGACGGCCGGTTCTACTTCGACGAGGTCACCGCCACCGCCCTGGCACGACCCACCTACCAGGCCCTGTTCGCGCACCCCACCCGCGACCGGTTCACCGCAGGGGAATTCCTCGCCGAACTACCTCGCCACGGCCTACACGTCGACGACCGGTGGCGCACCCGCATCGGCGGCGACTACCTGCTCGGGGTGGCCGTGCGCGCCCCGGGCCGCACGCGAGGGCCCAGCGTTCGGATCCACGCCGCAGCCCCGGCGGCCCGCACACGCCACTGATCTCCACCGGAAGGCATCACATGCTGTTGCGACACCTGCGAGCGATTCTGCTGGGGCCGGTGACCGTCACGATCATCATTCCGGTCTTGATCGTCACGACCGTCGGCGCCGGTGCGGTCGATCTCGGGCCAGTAGCTCGAGGGCTGGCCGTGGTGGTCGGCTCCGGGCTCGGCGCCGCCGGCGTCGCGATGCTGGCCTGGACGATCAGCCTGTTCGCCCGGGACGGCGCGGGAACACTGTCACCACAGAATCCGCCGCGCACGCTGGTGATGCGCGGGCCCTACCGGCACGTGCGCCACCCGATGTTCAGCGGGGTCCTGGGCATCGTGCTGGGCGAGGCGATCGCAGCCCGCTCCCTGACCCTTCTGGCGTGGTTCGCGCTGTTCGCCTTCTTCGTCGCCGTCATGGTGGCCCGGGTCGAGGAACCCCGCCTCGCCCGCCGCTTCGGTAGCGACTACGCCCGCTACCGGGACAACGTCCCGCGCTGGGTGCCGCGCCTGCGCCCCTGGCGCGCAGAGTTACCTCAGGGATCCGCCGAGTGAATCCTGCTCGGCTCCCCTCCCTGTCGAGGATGGATCGTTTGCGAGACACCACGCGTCGCGGCGGCGCGCACCTTCCTTGTCCCGGTGCGTCACACACCCGCCACACCGTGCGGCCGGCTTGCACCGTGTCGTAATGGACCGTTTCTGACACACCGCCGCGGTACTGATCTTGCCTGCTGTCCCTGCAGGTCGCGGGTTTGCACAATCCCGTCCCACTTTCAGCGTGTCGTGTCGGGCGTGTCGCGAGGGTTTCGCTACGTTGCTCGGCTATGAGCGCGCTGCTCGGTTACGCCCGGGTGTCGACGCTGGAACAGAACGCCGAGCTCCAGCACGACGCCTTGGCCGCGGCCGGTTGCTGGAAGGTGTTCACCGACCGTGCCTCCGGGGCGAAGGAGGACCGGCCCGAGCTGCGCCGGGTACTTGAGCAGTGCCGCGACGGCGACACGCTGGTGGTGTGGCGGCTGGACCGGCTGGGTCGCTCGCTGCGGCACCTGATCGAGGTGGTCACCGACCTGTCCGAGCGCGGGGTCGGGTTCCGCTCGACCACCGAGGCGATCGACACCACCACCTCCGGTGGGCGGTTGATCTTTCATGTGTTCGGGGCGCTGGCCCAGTTCGAACGCGAGCTGGTGCGCGAGCGGACCCGGGCCGGGCTCAAGGCCGCCCGCGCCCGCGGCCGGATGGGCGGGCGGCCGGCGCTGATGACACCGGACAAGACCACCACCGCGCGGCGGATGTATGAGCAGCAGGAACTCACCGTCGAACAGATCGCCCGCGCGCTCGGGGTGTCGAGGTCGACGATCTACCGGGCGCTGGGCCGGACCGGGTCGATCGCGTACCGCCGCGACCAGCAGCAGGACGACCCGGTGCCATGAGACTGCCGCAGGTGCCGGGTCCCCCGGCCGGGAAGCCGGTCGGCGAGCTGCGCTGTTCGGGGTGCGGGCAGGTGCCCGGCAACCCGGTGCAGCGGGCGGACGTGGCGATGACGTGGCTGGTGGCGGGCAGTGGCGGCCCGGTGGTGCGGCGGTTCTGCCGGGCCTGTATCCCGGCCGGTCCGGTCGATGATGTGGTGTGCGTGCGCTGCGGCGACGGTCCGCTGCTGGCTGGCGAGCTGGCCGGAGACGGCGAGCGGATGCCGGTGGCGGTGCAGGGCTGGTTGTCCGCGGTCGGCTGGGAGCTGTCCGGGCCGGTATGCCCGGACTGCGTGCGCGAGCTGGCGCGATGACCCGCCTGGATCCGCAGGTGAAGGCGGTCTTGGTCGAGCGGCTACAGGAGATGCGCGCCGCCGGGGAGTTGACCAGCGCGCAGGTGCGCCAGGCCGCGGCTGAGGTCGGGATTGGTGAGCGCACGCTGTGGCGGTGGTTGGGGGCGGTCGGACCGCCGCCGCCGCGCCGCGCGCGCCGGGGCCGCTACGAGATCACCGAGGTCGACCGGGACGCCTACGCCGCCTGGCGGGGCAACGTCGCCGCCGTGCACCGGGAGCTGCACGCCGGCACGGCCGACGGCCCGTCGTTGCGGCGCCTCCAGTATGCGTTCGCCCGGGACCTGACCCCCGCGGAGCGGGCCGCCGCGGTGGACGGGGTGGAGGGCCGGCGCCGACACGAGGTGTATCTGCGGTGGGCACCGGACCGGCGCAACGCGCTGTGGGAGGCCGATCATGTCGAGCTGCCGGTGCTGGTGCTCGCGCCGCGGGCCCAGCGCCCGGCCAAGCCGTGGGCGACGCTGTTCGTCGAGGCGTTCTCACGGCTGATCATGGGGTGGGCGGTGTCGCTGCGCCCGCATTCGGGGGTGGTGCTCGCGGCGATGCGCGCGGGCATCGTGATCGACCCGCAGCGGGGACCGTTCGGGGGGCTGCCGGAAGTGGTGCGCCCGGACAACGGGCTGGAGTTCGCCGCTGCGGCGATCCGCCGGTCGTGTGCGGCGCTGGGCATCGAGCACCGGCCGACCCCGGCGTATCAGGGGCACAGCAAGGGCAAGGTGGAGCGGGCGAACCGGACCCTGGAGCAGGAGTTCCTGTCCGGGTTGCCGTTCTACACCCACGGCCCGCGCGGCGCGGACGGTGGGCTGTTCGGCCCGGACGCCGACCCGATGGGGCTGGGCCTGTTCGTGGACCGGTTCGCCGAGTGGGTCACCGCCTACAACACCACGCGGGTGCACTCCGAGTTGGGCACGACGCCGTTGGCCCGCTGGGGCGAGGACGCGACCCCGCTGCGCACCCTCGACCCGGCCGGGCTGCGCTGGATGCTGGTGGCCGACGCCGAGCGCACGATCAACAAGGACGGGGTGCATTTCGACGGGGTCCGGTTCATGGCCCCGGAGCTCAACGGCCTGGTCGGCGAGCCGGTCCAGGTCCGCTACACCCCGCACGACCTGCGCCAGATCGAGGTCTTCCGCGGTGACGAGTGGCTGTGCACCGCGTATCCGCAGGACACCTTGAACGACGAGCAGCGCGAGGCGGTGCTGGCGCGGCGCCGCGCGGACGCGGCCGAGCTGGGCCGGCGGCAACGCAAGGCGAGCCGGCGCGCCCGCGCGCAGCTGGCCCCGATCACCGAGCCGGGCCCGGTGGAGGACACCACGGTCGTCACCGCCGCGGACGCCCGCGCTGACCGGGCCCGGCGGTCGCGGCGCCGGCGCGGGGACGAGGGCCCGGACTACGCGGCGATGGCGCGGCTGGCGCGCACCGACCTGCTCGACCTCAAGAGCGACTTCGCCTACTGGAACCCCGAGTTCCGCGACCCCGACCCGCCGGTCGAGCTCGACCCGGCGCCCGACAGCCAACCGGCACAGGACCCGGCACAGGACAGTCAGCCGGCAATAGACCCGGTACAGGACGAGCGCCGCGCGGGCGGCGAGCAAGGAGAGCAGGGCTGATGGTGCGGCACTTCTTGGACCTGCCCGGGGCGCGGGTGCTGCCCACCGCGGGCCTGCAGCTGGTCGACCAGGCCGTCGGGCACGTCATCGACGTCGCGGCGATGGGCGTGGTGCACGGTCCGGCCGGGATGGGCAAGACCTACGCCGTGGAGTCGGCGCTGACCGCCCGCGAGCGGACCGGGTTGTGGTCGTCGTTCCCGTCGCGGCCGACGATGCGGCTGGTGGCCGCCACGTTGTTCGAGCAGCTGACCGGGTCGCCGGCGGGGCGGGCGCGCAGCCGGTTCGTGCTGATGGACGCGGTGATCGAGGAGCTCTCGGCGCGTCCGCGGGTGGTGGTGGTCGACGAGGCGCAGCGGCTCAACACCGAGTGCATCGAGTTCCTGCGCCACCTGCACGATCACCCGCGGACCCGGTTCGCGCTGTTGCTGGTGGGAGGCGACGGGGCCTGGCAGGTGCTGTCGGCGCAGCCGATGCTGCGCTCGCGGGTCTACCGGCGGGTCCGGCTCGAACCATTGACCAGTGACCAGGTGCTGGAGCTGATCCCGCGGTTTCACCCGATCTACGAGGGCGTGGACCGGGAGTTGGTGCTGCAGATCGATGACCACCTCGCGCACGGAAACCTGCGGGACTGGGCGTCGTTCACCCAGTCCGCCGCGGCGCTGTGCGCCGACCACGACACCGCCGTGCTCGACGCGCGGATCGTGGCCAACGCGTTCGCGCTACACGGCGCCGCGATCACCGCATGACCCGGCACCCCGCGCGCCGGTCATGACCCGCTCGGCCACGGTCGAGGGCAACGTCACCGTGACCGGTGTGGCCGCGACCGTGGCCGTGGCCAGTGACCGTGGCCATCACGTGGTCGCGCCCACGACCGTGGCCGCGACGCGGTGGGTGCTCGACCCGGACGACGACCACGGCTGCGTGCGGGCGCTGCTGGCGCTGCATGATCTGGCCGTCGGGGTCGTGGTCTGCCCGGCCGCGCCCGGCTCGCCGTGGCCGCTGCTGGCCGGCCACGTCCTGGTGGCGCTGGGCAAGGATCGGCGGGCCCTCGACGCCGCCGGCCCGCGCCATCGTGTGCCCGAGCTGCTCGCCCTGTGGCTGCGCGCCGAGCGGGTGCAGCACCTGGTCGTGCTGCGCGCGCACCTGCTCTCGCACGCGACGCTCGTGGAACTCGACCGGCTCGCCACCGACGCCGGGGTCACGGTCTGGGCCGTCGCTCACGGCGATCACGGCGTCGACCACACCGCTCGCCGGGCGCCGAGCGCGGCACCGGTGCAGTGGACGGCCGCGGTCGCCCTGCTGACCGCTGCGACGGCCACCGGCGGGCCGCGGACGGCCAGTGCGCCGGAGCTGTACGGGACGGTGCGCGACCTCGCCCGCCGCGCCGGGCGCGCCTGGCGGCTCTATACCGAGCGCACCCTGCGCCTTCCGCGCGACGTCCGGCCCAACTGCGAGCTCGGTGTCCTGCTGCAGAACCTCACCATCGACGCGCACGACCGCGATGAGCTGCTGCTGCGCCTGCACGCCACCCGGGCCGGGCTGCACGACGAGGGCCTGCACCTGGCCCTGCCCGCGCTCGAACACGACGCCCGGCTGCTCGCCTACCTCGGGCCGCGATTCAACGCCGAGACCATGGCCCGGCTGCGGCGGCTGGCCTGCCCCACAGCGGCCGGCGCGCTCACTCTCGCGCTGGCCACCGACCACAACGCGCCCTGGCTCGCCGAGACCCGAACCGAGTGGACCGACCCGCACGCACGACATGTGTGTACCTACACCGGGACCTGGCGCATTCCGCCGCGGCCCGCCCGATGCTGCGGGTGCTGCTCGACGATCGCGCAACACACCGCGGTCCGCCGCCGGCGCTGTTCCTCGACCGGGACGGAACGGCCCTGAGTGGACGCCGCCTCGCCCACCGGATCGGCGCCGCCGACGACCTCACCGGAGTCCCCCGCGGCGAAGCCGCCCACCCGACCGGGAAGCGCTACACGCCCGAGACCTTCGCGACGCCGTTCACCGGCGCCGTCAACATCCAGGCGGTCACCAGCAGCACGCCGCCATGATCGACCGACTGCCAAATCATCCGTCGTTTACTGCCAACTTATCCAACGCTTCCCACTGCCACCCGAGCGTCGCTTCACACCTAGATCATCTTCTTGCTTCCTCCCTGTCCTCATCCTATCTGCTCCAGTTGCCTCTCCTTAGACCTCAGACCTCACACCTATGCATCAAATGATCTTGCCGGTGACGGGTGCGTCCCGTAGCCTTCTTGCCATGGGCGTCGTGCGAGTGACCGCGATGGCGCCCGGGTCTGTCGAGTACCTGCTCCACGGCTGCGATTCGCGCCCGGAGCAGGCTCCGGAACAGGGTGTCGACTCCCCCACCGCGGAGCCCGCAGGCCCTGATTTTGAGCGCTCTCATGTGCACCACGGCGGGGCGGAGTACCTGCAGTCGGCGACCGAACACGGGGAGCCGGACGGGGTCTGGTTCGGGTCCGGGCTGGAGGCGCTGGGGCTGCCGATGGCCGCCGGTGACACGGCCTCTGCGGAGGACGTTCGGGCCATCTTCGGGCAGCTGCGCTACCCCTCGCACGTGGTCGACGGGTCGACGGAGAAGACCCCGGTGTACCTGGGGTCGAAGCCGCGGCGCTTCCGTACGGCGGCGCAGATCGTGGCCGATGCGCTCAAGGCGGAGCCGGAGGCGACCGCGGAGCGCCGGTTCGAGATCGAGACCTCGGCGAAGAAGAACACCCGCACCCCGACCGCCTACTACGACGTGACGTTCTCACCGGTCAAGTCGGTGTCGCTGTACTACACAGCGCTGCTGTCGGCCGGCGACACCGAGGGTGCGGAGACGGTGCGTGCGGCGCACGAGCAGGCGGTGCGGATCGCGCTGGGCGCGGCCGAGTCGGACGTGGCCTATGTCCGCTCCGGCCGCCACGAAGGCCGCGGCCCGTCCGGGCGGACGGTCGGCGAGTGGCAGGCGGCCACCGGCTTGGCCGCGGTGGTCTATGGCCACCACACCAACCGGGACGGGGAGCCGCAGCTGCACTCGCATGCCGGTGTGCTCAACCGGGCGGCAACCGCGGATGGCCGGGTCCTGGCGCTGGACGGCCAGGCGTTCCGGCCGGTCAAGGACGCGATGGCCACCGCCTACACGCGGGCCTATCAGCAGTTGCTGACCGAGCAGCTCGGTGTGGTGTTCGAGCGGCGCGCCGACGGGGTCGCGCGCGAGATCGCCGGTATCGATCGGGAGCTGTTGGCCGCGGCCAGTACGCGTACGCACGAGAAGGTGCGGCCGCGGGTGGCGGAGCTGGTGGAGGCCTACACCGAGCGGCACGGGCGGGCCCCGGGGTCGCGGGCGAAGCGGGCGTTGGTGGAGCAGGCGGTCAAGGACACCCGCAAGCCCAAGACCGGGTTGGCCGGTCCGGCCGCGGTGGCCGCGTGGGCGTCCGGGGAGCGGGGCCGGGCGGCCAGGCTGGCGGCCGCGTTGGATGCCGTGGACGAGCGGGTGATGGCCGCTGCGGCCAACGGCGGCCACCCGGCCGCGGCCACGATGGCCGGGCCGGCCGGGATGACCGGCCACACGCCCGGCCGCGAGGCCGCCCGCCTGGTGCTGGCCGAGATCGAGGCATTCCAGACGGCCACCGCGCAGGCCGTCGACGGCCACAGCAGCGACGGGCGGGCGGCCACGGTGGACGAGGTGGCCGCGGACCGTGGCCTGTCGACGCTGGGGTTCACCGTCGACCAGGCGCTCGTG
>NZ_FOUY01000164.1 GCF_900115005.1 Pseudonocardia ammonioxydans
GAGATCCGCCGCTGCCTCAAGCGCTACACCGCACGACAGCTGTTCCGCCAGCTCGAAGCGAGCACTCAAGGCCTTGACGAACCATAGGAGCGTCCCCCCGGGCGGGGCGCCCAGCCACAGCGGCGGCGCCCCGCCCGGTCTCCACCCCCGGGCCCCTGTCGAGGGGCCGGGCCCTGTCCGAGACCAAGATGCGAGGTGAGCAGAGATGGATTTCCTGGACCACGACCTGCCCTGTAGGGCTGAGGACCCGGAGCAGTTTTTCCCGGTCGGCACTGGCTCCCCTGCAGCCCGGCAGGTCGAGCAGGCCAAGGCGGTGTGCCGGCGCTGCCCGGTGACCGCGGCCTGCCTGTCCCGGGCACTCGAGCTCGGCGCGGACGGGGTGTGGGGCGCTACGACCGAGGCCGAGCGTCGGCACCTGCGGTCGCGCGCCCCGCGCCGGCCTGCTGTCGGATCCAGCCCGAAGCAGGCTCGGCGGGCTGCCGCGGTGGCCCTTGTCCGGGAGGGCACCCGGCGCGTGGCGGTGGCCGCGCAGTACGGCATCAGCCCACGCACGCTCGACCGCTGGCTCACCGCCAGCGCCTGACCGCTGGTGCCCAGCACCGCGGACCCGCGACCCGCCCCCAAGAGGGGCGCGAGCCCGTCCGACGCGGCAGCCGAAACGCCGCGCTTCGCGGCGTCCGCCGAGGACTGATCTTCCCGGCGCTGACGAGGCAGATCACACCCCCGGGAGGTAGCCGATGTCCATCACCGTGTGCGGGCCCGCCTGCACCACAGAGATCAAGAACAGTGGCCGGTCCTGTGGCGACCCCCAGCGCTCCTACGTGGGCGCGGTGCTGGCCACCTACGAGGCCAATGGTTACGACGACAGCGACTTTCTCGCCGTAGTCTGGGACGGCGACCAGGTCACCACCTGCGAGTACGCCAGCACACGGGGCTGGACCTACCACAACCACGCCACGACCGACGCCACGTCACAGGCCCAGTGAGGTTCCCCCGGTTTCGCGGAGTCCGGGTTATCTGTGATCGTCGCGCTGGGCGCGATGGTAGGCGTCCTCGTACTCGTCAGGTGAGAGCCCGC
>NZ_FOUY01000027.1 GCF_900115005.1 Pseudonocardia ammonioxydans
CCAGCCGTATCAGTCCGAGACCGAACGCCAGGTCGCGTTCGGGGACTGGCTCGACTGGTACAACTTCCACCGACCCCACACCGGAATCCGAGGCCACGCACCAGCCGACCGCGTCACCAACCTCTCCGGATCACACAGCTAGATCGCGGACAGCACCGCGCGCAGGATCGCGACCTGGCCCAGGGGGCTGGGGTGCAGGCCGTCGTCCTCCCAGAAGCCGGGACGCACCGGCAGCCGGCTCAGGTCGATCGCCTCCGGGTCCACCTCCCGGACGACCGCGACGAGCTCGGGCAGGTCGCTCGCGTCCCACCACTCGCCGGTGATCTCCCGGGTCAGGCCGACGCGCGCCGGGTCGACCGGCGGCGGGACGACGAACCGCACCCGCGCCCCGCCGTCGGTCTCGAGCAGCAGGCGCAGCGCACGCAGGTTCCGCGCGGTCTCCGACGCCGACACCATCCGGATCCCGGTGGTCGCGCCCTCGCGGCGGACGTCGTTCGTGCCGAGCATGACCAGCACCCGGGTCGGGACCCGCGAGACCAGCACCGGGCCGAGCGCGAGCGCCTCGGAGCTGGTCCGCCCGGACAGGGCCAGGACCTCCACCGACGCGTCGGGCTCGACCATCGGCACCAGCTCGGCGAGCAGCCGGGCCCAGCTGAGCCGGTCCGCGGAGATCGAGTCCCCGACCACGACGACCCGCTCCCCCGGCCGCAGCGCCATCCGGTGCAGCCCGGCCGCGACCGGACGCTCGCCGAGCAGCGCGCGCGCCGCGGACCGCACCCGGCCGGACAGATCCGACCGCACACCGGCGACGGCCGCGGCGTCCAGGCCGGCGGTCGTGGCCAGCAGCCGGTCGATCTCCTCCTCCCGCACCCCGAAGGCGGCGAACGCCGGCCACGCGGTGAGGTCGGCATACCGGATCAGCCGGGTCATCAGGTCGCTGTCCACGCATCCCTCCACATCGGTGGGTGGCCGGACACGAGCATCCCGCGTCGATCGGCGGCGCCCGCACCCGGCCCCGCGCGCAGGAGGCGGCTCAGCCGATGGTGCGGCCCACCCCGGCCCAGTACGGCGACCGCAGCTCACGCTTGAGGATCTTCCCGCTCGGATTGCGCGGCAACGCGTCCACCACGTCCACCGAGCGCGGCCGCTTGTACCCGGCGATCAGCGGCCGGACCCAGTCGAGCAGCGCGTCCGGATCGATCGTCGCCCCCTCGCGGGGCACGACGACCGCCTTCACGGCCTCGCCCCAGCGCTCGTCGGGCACCCCGATCACCGCCACGTCGGCGACGTCCGGGTGCTCGGACAGCACGCTCTCGACCTCGATCGGGTACACGTTCTCCGCCCCGGTGACGATCATGTCCTTGATCCGGTCGGTGAGGAACAGGTAGCCGTCCTCGTCGAAATAGCCGGCGTCGCCGGTGCGCAGCCTGCCGTCGTCGCCGAGCGCGGCCGCGGTCTCCTCGGGCCGCCGCCAGTAGCCGGAGGTGACCTGGTCGGAGTGGATGCGCACCTCACCGACCGCGCCCGCCGGGAGCTGCTCCCCGGTGGCCGGGTCGACGACCGTGAGCTCCACCCACGGGTACGCCCGCCCGGCCGAGCGCATCAGACGGGCCCGCGGGCCGTCCGGGTCGTGGTCGTCGGGGTCCAGCTGGGTGATCGCACCGGTGGTCTCGGTGGAGCCGTAGACCTGGAACAGCGGCGCCCGGAACGTCTCGACGACCGAGCGGAGCGCGCCCGCGGTGATCGGCGAGGCGCCGTAGGCGATCGAGCGCAGCGCCGACCAGTCCCGCTCGGCCGCCCCGGGCACCGCGACGAGCATCTGCAGCACCGCCGGGACGAGGAAGGCGTTGGTGACCCGCTCGTCGGACATCGTGTCCAGCAGGGCACCCGGCACGATGTCGGCGACCAGCACCACCCGAGCACCCGCCGCGAGGCACACCAGCGCGTAACCGACCCCGCCGATGTGGAACAGCGGCATCGCGACCAGCGCCGTCGACCCCGTGTCGATCGACCAGTGCCCGGCCGCGAGCAGCAGCGCGGAGAACTGCCGGTGCGCCAGCAGCACACCCTTGGGCAGCCCGGTGGTACCCGAGGTGTAGAGCTGCAGCACCGGGTCGTCCGGGGACGAGCCGTCCGGGACCGACGACGGCAGCGGCGCGGCCGGGGCGTCCCGCCAGGCCTCGTAGCCGTCCCCGGCCACGAGCACGCGCCGGTCCCCCAGCGCGGGCCGCAGCGCCGCGAACTCCGGGCCGAGCACGACGAGCCCGGCGTCGGCGTCCTCGACGAGCGCGAGCAGGTCGGCCTCGGTGAGCCGGATGTTCAGCGGGACCGACACCGCGCCGATCCGCGGCGCACCCAACAGCAGCTCCAGGAACTCCGGGCAGTTCTTCCCGATGAAGACCACCCGGGCACCGGCGCCGAGGCCGAGATCCGCGAGCGCGGCCGCGGCGAGCCCGGCCCGCCGGTCCAGCTCCCGGTAGCTGACGGTGGCGCCGTCGAACGAGACGGCGGTCTGGTCCGGGTGCGCCGCCACCCGCTCCCGGAGGATGTCGGTCAGCCGGAAATCCGTCGCCACAGTGCTCTGAGCTGCCACTCCGTGCTCCTTCGGTCGTCGTCGGCCGTCACTGCCAGCGAATCGTATATGATAGTGGCTGTGCCTATGTCGTCGCCGGACCGTGTGCTCGGCCCCGTGACCCTCCCGGGGCGCTCGCCCCAGCTCCCCGACCGGATCGCGCTGGTGCTGCGCGACCGGATCCTCTCCGGCGAGCTGCGTCCGGGCACGTTCCTGCGGATGGACCGGATCGCCGCCGAGCTCGGCGTGAGCCACACCCCGGTCCGTGAGGCGCTGCAGTCGCTGCGCGCCGAGGACATGGTCCACGCGGTCCCCCGCCGCGGGTTCGTGGTCGCCGAGCTGACCCGCGACGACGTCGCCGACCTGTTCGAGGTCCAGGCCGACCTGACCGGCACGCTCGCCGCCCGGGCCGCCGAACGGCTCGCCCCCGGCGACCTCGACCGCCTGCGGGTGCTGGCCGACCGCGTCACCGAGCTCGCCGGGAGCACCCGCGAGGACAACGACCCGGCCGAGCTGGACCCGCTGGTCTCGGCCGAGCACCGGCTGCACGCCGAGGTCAACCGGGTGGCCGCATCGCGCAAGCTCGCCTGGCTGGTCGGGCGGTCGGCCCACTACCTGCCGGCGCACTTCTACACCGGCTCCCCCGCCTGGCGGACGGGCGCGCTCCGCTCGCACGCCGAGCTGCTCGACGCGCTCGGCGCGACCGATCCGGACGCCGCGCGGTCGGCGATGCGCCGGCACGTGCTCGACGGCCGGGACCTGCTCCTGGCCCACCTGGACGCGATCGGTATGTGGACCGATCCCCCGACGTGAGAACGCCGAACCGAGGAGGAGACCGATGCCCGTGACCCTGAGCGAGGACCAGGCCGACCTGGCCCGCGCGATCGGCGAGTTCTGCCACCGCGAGCTCGGCTCGAAGGAACGCCGCGACGAGCTCACCGAGAACGGGACGAACCCGCACTCGCAGGAGATCTACCGGAAGATGGCCGGGCTGGGCTGGCTCGGCATCGCCGTCCCCGAGGAGTACGGCGGCGCCGGCAGCGGCATGCGGGAGCTGCTGGTGTTCCTGGAGGAGACCTCCTACGGCCAAGCGCCGATCTCGGGCTTCGCCACCACGATCATCACTGCGGCGGCGATCGAGAAGTTCGGCTCCGAGGCGCAGAAGCGGGAGCTGCTCGGCGGGGTGTGCCGCGGCGACGTGCTGTCGATCTCGATGTCCGAGCCGGAGGCCGGGTCCGACGTGGGCGGCCTGACCTGCCGCGCGACGCGGACCGATTCCGGCTGGCGGATCGACGGGCAGAAGACCTGGTGCTCGAACGCGCACATCGCGACGCACATCCTGCTGGTCGCCCGGACCTCCACCGAGGGCGGCAAGCACGACGGCCTGACGATGTTCGTCGTGCCGGCCGACGCCGCCGGGCTGACCGTGCGCGGCATCGACACGATGGGCGGCAAGGAGGTCAACGACCTCTACTTCGACGGCTGCGAGCTGCCCGCCGACGCCGTCGTCGGCACCGAGGGCCAGGGCTGGAAGCAGCTGATGGCCGGGCTCAACCTGGAGCGGATGATCCTCGCCGGGCTGATGCTGGGGCTCTCCCGCCGGGCGTTCGACGACACCGTCGCCTACATCCGGGAGCGCACCCAGTTCGGCCGCCCGGTCGGCAGCTTCCAGGCCATGCGGCACCGGGTCGCCGACAACGCGACCGAGCTGGCGGCGACCCGGCTCCTGGTCCACGACACCGCCCGGGTGATCGACGAGGCGGAGCCGGGCGCGCTGTTCCCGCGCGAGGCGTCGATGGCCAAGCTGAAGGCCACCGAGCTGGCCAAGCACCTCTCGCTGGAGGGGATGCAGATGCTCGGCGGGTACGGCTACGCCACCGAGTACGGGATGGAACGGCTGCTGCGGCAGAGCGTGGTGTCCACCGTGTACGGCGGCACCAGCGAGATCCAGCGCGACATCATCGGCAAGACGTACGGCCTCTGAACCGCGGGGCCCGCTCGGCCGGCCCGATCCGGGCGCCGGCACCTGATGCTCGGCCGGCCCGGTCCCGGTGCCGGCACCGATGCGCACGCTCGGCCGGCTCGATCCGCGCGCCGGCACCCGAACCGAGGGGCACGCTCGACCGGCTGGATCCGGGCGCCTGCACCTGAACCGAGGGGCACGCTCTGCCGCCTCGGTCCCGGCGCCGGTACGCCGCCCTGCTGCTGGCCGGCCGGGGGCCAGTCGGTCAGCGCGCCCCGACGCAGGCCCGCTCGGCCCGCGGCGTCGGCACCGCGGCGGTCCCCCGGGCCACCACCGTCGGCACGGTGGCCTGCGCCCGACCGTCGCCGTCGCCGTCCGTGACCGGGGCGGCCTCGTCGGCGGGACGGGCGGCGCGCCGGATGTGTGCGGGAACGGTGCTGCTCCGGCGCGGCATCAGCATCGGCGGGACCGCGCCGCCGTTGCGGCGGACCTCGCGGGACCGGCGCACGTACGCCAGGCCGCCGCGGGCCAGCCGGGCACCGCGCTGCAGCGCCCCGGCCTCCGGCATCGCCGCACCGGCACCGGCCTCGCGCTCGGAGATGTGGCGCAGCCGGGCGACCGCGGCGGGCAGCCGGCGCAGCGCCGCCGCCCGGCCCTGCGGGGACAGCGCGACCTTGGTGAGGAAGCTGCCGAGCCCGACCGCGTAGCCCTCGAGCTGCGAGGCGAGCGCGTCGTGGTCGGGACGGTGGTGGTGCCACAGGTACGCGCCCGGCACGTAGCCCAGCACGTGACCGGCCAGCACCATCCGCACCAGGAACTCGATGTCCTCACCGCCGTGCGTCGGCGTGCCCGGGCCCATGGCCTCGTCGAAACCGCCGACCGAGCGGGCCGCGACGGCGCGCACGGCGAGGTTGGCACCGATGCCGAACAGGCCCGGCGCGAACGGGAAGACCGGCGAGTCCGCGGGCGGGTGGTCCAGCGAGAACCGGCGCGGGGCGAAGCCCTTGTTCCAGGCCAGCGCGACGTCGGCGGCCCGCTCCTCGGGGCTGCCCAGCCGCGCCGCGAGCACCGGGCCGGACACGCAGGCCAGATCCGGGTCGGCGGCGAACGCCCCGGCGATGCGACCGGCCCAGCCGCGGTCGACCTCGGTGTCGTCGTCGGTGAAGGCGACGATCTCGGTACGGGCCTCGGCGAGTCCGCGGTTGCGCCCGATCGAGACGCCCCGGCGGGGTTCGCGCACGTAGCGGACCCGCGACGAGCCCGCGGCGGCGACGGCGAGCTCGGTGCGCTCGTCGTCCGGGTCGTTGTCGACGACGACGACCGACAGCGCCGGGTGCTCGGAGGCCAGCACCGCGCGCAGGCAGCGGGCCAGCGACTCGGGACGGTTCCGGGTGGCGATGACGACGGTGACCGGGTCGGTCCCGACCGGCGCCCGCTCGACCCGCCCGAGGGGCCCCAGCGGCGCGACGGCGTCCGCGATGTCGGCGGCGGAGGCACGCCCGTTCCGCAGGGGCACCGTGACCTGGCCCTGCGGGGTGCCGTCCACCGTGATCAGCAGGCGGGCGGCGCCGAACCGCGGGTCGACCACGAGGTCACGTGCGGGCCCGAGCCGGTCCAGCTCGCCCACCCAGGTCGGTTCGTCCGGATTCGTCGCCATGGGTCCCATGGTGCGACTCGCTCCTGTGATGACGCTGAGACCTGAGCGTGCGTGGCGCAACACTGCTCCGGGCGAGCCCGGGAGCTCCCCCGTACGGCCCGCCCGCACCGTCCTCGTCGAGATGCAGCTCAGCGCGAATTGCCGATCTTCCCGCGACGCTGAGCTGCATCTCGGCGGGCATCGGGTGTTGCCGGCCGGGCGCGATGCGAGATCGGATCGGCCCTGCTCCATGCGGGCATACGGGCACCCGGACATGCGGGCCCGCCGCACCGCGGGAATGCCCCGGTACCGCCCACCGTTCTGGTTGATGCTTCAACAAATGGACCGGAGGGAGGCCGACGATGAACCTCGACTCGCTGCCCTGGACGGTGGACGCCACCGCGGGCCCG
Source organism: Pseudonocardia ammonioxydans (assembly GCF_900115005.1). GTDB lineage: Bacteria > Actinomycetota > Actinomycetes > Mycobacteriales > Pseudonocardiaceae > Pseudonocardia > Pseudonocardia ammonioxydans. The sequence continues at coordinate 6,582 of NZ_FOUY01000027.1, forward strand.
GCCGACCGCTGGGAGCAGGCGACCTACCTGTTCGACTCCGGCGACCACATCGCCGCCGCGCGGGTACTCGCCGATCTCGTCGCCGAGGAGCCCGACGCGCCGGCCCTCCGCCAGCTGCTGGCCCGGGCGTACTACCACTCGGCGCAGCTCGGCCGCGCCGAGTCCGAGCTGCGTGAGCTGCTCGAGCGGGCCCCGTCCGACGGGTACGCCCATCTGCTGCTCGGCCGGACGCTGCAGCGGCGGTCCCGGCACGACGAGGCCGCGCCGCACCTGCGCCTGGCCGCCGCGATGGGCGTCACCGCGTCCTGACCGCGGGTGGCACCGGTGCCCGCCGGTGCCACCCCGGCCCGGCGGGCACCGCGTCGCCCGACCGCTCCCCCGGCCCCAGGTTCACCCGACGCGTACGACCACGTCACCGCGCCCGCCGGCCCGGCCCGCAGTCGCCGCGGAGGACTTCGGCGGCCGGCCGAACGCCGTCCAGTTGCACGATCCCGCCCTGCCACAGGCGACAACGCGCAGATGACCATGACCACGGCCGTCGAGCTGCACGCTTCCGCCCCGCCGAGGGCGGAAACGTGCACGTCACCACGGTCGCGTCGTCGAGACGCACGCTTCCGCCCTCTGCACTGTCGAGAACGCCCACTCGCCACGGCTCGTGCCGTCGATCCGCACGGTGCCGCCCCCGGCCCGGGCGGCATCGTGCAGCTTGCCGGCGCCGAGGCCGGCGAGGTGCACCCTTCCGCCCTCCCGAGGACGAGACCGTGCAGATCGCCGCGGCCGGCGCCTACTGGGGCGCGCACTGCACCCTCGCGGTGACAAGAACGTGCAGCTCAGCACTCCCGGCACTATCGAGGTACGTGCCCCTGCCCTCCCGAGGGCGGAAACGTGCAGATCACCATGGCCGCCGCCGTCCAGTTGCACGATCCCGCCCTGCCACGGGCGACAACGCGCAGATGACCATGACCACGGCCGTCGAGCTGCACGCTTCCGCCCCGCCGAGGGCGGAAACGTGCACGCCACCACGGTCGCGTCGTCGAGGCGCACGCTGCTGCCCCCTGGCGCGACGGCGCGGCCGCCGCGATCGGGGTGCACCGCGCGCTGCTGCCTCCGGATGCGAGACGCCCGTGAGCGGGGCGCGTGCACCGCGCGCCGTCCCCGACGAGCATGTGCGGCTCGGGCGGGCGCCGCGCCGGATCAGTTCTCGAGGTCGTAGATGCGGACCCAGTCGACCTCGTAGGTCGCGGGCTGCATGTCGCCACCGAAGAAGTTGTCGAGCTGGATCGTCAGGTGCCCACTGGGCATGTCCTGGATGTTGCGCCGGTTGCCCTGCGCGCCACCGGAGAAGCTGAACCACTCCACGCCGTCGATGAAGCCCGTGATGTGGTCCGGGGTCCACTCGATCGCGACGTTGTGCCACTCCGACAGCGGGGCGCCGCAGTCGCTCTCCCGGACGAACTCCTGCTGGATCGCGCCGCGGCCGTGCGGGTAGTGGATGAACGCCTCGGCGCACTGCTCGCCCGGCGCGCCGTTCTCCAGGAAGTCGTACTCGCCGTCCTCGGGCCACTGGTCCGACTGCGGCCAGATGATCAGCAACGGGTGGTACTGGCGGCCGTTGTCGGGGCCGGTCCCCTCGGAGCGGACGCGGGCCTCCCAGCGGCCGTACTGCTGGTTGAACGTGGAGCCGATCCAGGCCGAGTCGCCGTCGGCGAGACCGGTCTGGACGAGCTTCTCCCCGTCCACGGTCGACCGGCTCGCGCAGCGGCCGCCGTTGCCGTCGTGCCCGGGCCAGCACTCGCCGGCGTGCTTCCACTTCTGCGGGTCCGGCGGGCCGTCGTAGTCGAACTCGTCGGACGCGGGCAGCGGGGTGCCCCACCCGTAGCGCTCGGCCGCGGTGGGCGCACCGGGCTTCGGGCGGCTCTGGTCGGCGGGCCGGGCCGAGGGGTCGGGCTGCTCGTCGGCGGGCGGAGCGGTGGGGTCCGCGCCCGGTGACGCAGCCGGATCCTCGCCCGGCGCATCGGCGGGATCGGACGCGGCCGGATCGGCAGCGGGCCCCGAGCCGGCCGGGCCGTCCACGGGGTCGGGCCCGGCCGGGCCGTCGACGGGGTCGGATGCCGCCGGGCCGTCCACGGGATCGGCCCCGGCCGGGCCGTCGACGGGATCGGCCGCCGCCGGGGCATCCGCGGGGCCGGCGCCGGCCGGATCGTCGGCAGGCTCCGGCGCCCCGGGATCGTCCGCAGAACCGGGCGCGCCCGGGTCGCCGGCAGGATCGGACGCCGCCGGACCGTCCGCAGGGCCGGGCCCGGCCGGGCCATCGGCCGGCTCCGCCGCGCCCGGCGCATCCGCAGGACCGGACCCGCTCTGGTCGCCCGCCGGCCCCGACGCCCGCGGACCGTCCACAGGGCCGGGCACGGCCGGATCGCCGGGCGGCCCCGACGCCGCCGGGCCGTCCGCGGGATCGGATACGCCCGGGTCGTCCGCCGGACCGGATGGGACCGGCTCGTCGGTCGAGTCGGACCCTGCACGGTGAGCAGGGCCCTCGGCCGGTGAGCCGGCCGGCTCACCGGCAGGCGCAGGCACAGCCCCGGCAGACGGCGACTCACGCGACCCCGATGACGACAGGTCGGCCGAGCCGGACGACCGCGGATCAGTCGGGCCGCCGGGCGGCGAACCGGCCGGGTCCGACGATGATTCGCCCGGCCCCGCGGGCACCGCAACGGGCGCGGCCGACACCGTGGGTGCCGAGGACCCGGCCTCCGTCGTCCCGCCGGCCGTCGCGACACCGGTGCTGGTGAACGCGACGACACTCACCGTCACGATCGCCGTCGCGCCGATCACCGTGCGTCGTGCCAGTCCGCGCCTCATGGCCCGATCCGCCCCCGTCCGTGTCCGGCTTGTCCGATATGGCGGACGCTAAGTGCACGGCGGGCACGACGACCATGCGAGCCACCCGACGGTGGGGTGACCACACCCGGTCAGGTGTCCCCCGGTACGGGAACCGGCCCGGGCGGCGGGTGCCCGGCGCGACGGGTGGGGCACAGGGGGGCGGGGCAGGTCCGCATCCGGGTGAGACGGCGACCCGGACGCGCTCAGCCCGCCGGCCGCACCCGACCCGGGAGGGTCTCCGGCGCCCGCACCCACACGACCATCGCCACCAGCGACAACGCACCGGTCAGGGCGAACGCCGGCCCGTAGCCGAGGCCTTCGGCCAACGCCCCGGCGACCAGCGGACCGGCGATCGCGCCGAGGTCGGCGGCCATCTGGAACCCGGCCAGCACGGACCCGCCCCGGGCCCGCTCCCCGATCACGTCGGCCACGACGGCGTTCAGCGGCGGGTTCACCAGGCCGCTGCCCAGGCCGGCGACGAACGACAGCGCCAGGAACAGCCACGGCGAGGCGGTGTAGCCGAGCACCGCCGTGGCGGCCCCGGACACGGCGAGCCCGGCGATCAGCGGCGGCCGTCGTCCCGACCGGTCGGCCACCCGCCCGGCCACGAGCAGCGTCGCCGCGTTCCCGACGGCGAACACCGACAGCGCGATGCCGCCGAACACGTCGTCGCGACCCAGTGCCTCGACCACGACCAGCGGCACCAGCGCGATCCGGACGCCGAACACCGCCCACCCGTTCGCGAAGTTCCCGATCAGCGACGCCCGGTAGGCGCGGGTGCGCACGGCGTCGCGGAACCGGGTACGCGGCCGCGCCTCGCCGCCGTCGGCCTCGTCCGGCGGGCGCCGCAGCATCCGCCCGCCCACCGCCAGCACCAGCACGAGCAGCCCGGCGTAGATCAGGAACGGTGCCCGGATGTCGATCGCGGCGAGGGTCCCGCCGAGCAGCGGGCCGGCGATGTTGCCGAGCAGGAAGCCGGTGGCCCACAGGCTCGTCGCCCGTCCCCGCTGGTGCGGGGGCGTGAGCCGGACCAGCAACGACACCGCGGAGATCGTGAACATCGTCGAGCCGATGCCTGCGATCCCGCGGAACGCGATGAGCTGCCAGTACGCCGTCGCGAAGGCGAGCCCGGCCGTCGTCACCGCGACGACCACCAGCCCCCCGACGAAGACCGGCAGCTCACCGAGCCGGCTCACCACCGTCCCGGACATCGGCGCGAACACCAGCCGGGAGAACGCGAACACGCTGATCACCGCGGAGGCGGCCGTGATCCCGACGTCGAACGACCGGGCGAACGCCGGCAGCACCGGGGCGACGAGGCCGAACCCGAGGGCGATCGCGAACGCGGACCCGACGAGGACGTAGACCTCCCGGGGCAGCCGGCCCGTCCCGGGCCCGCCGGGTGCGCCGGAGACGTGGCCGTCCTGGTCGACCACGATCCCTCCCTCGTCCGAGCCCGCGACGTGTCCGACCGACGACCGTACGCGCGTACCGGAACCCACTGCCGCCGGGCGTCCGGCGACCCGGAAAATGGGGGACGTGGATCGCGAGGACACCACGTGGCTCGACCGGCTCACCGAGCCGGAGGGTGCCGCGCTGCTCGACCACCTGGCCACCACGGACCGTTCCGGGGGCGGCGCACTCCGGCTGGGCAGCGCCCTGCGCCGCGAGCACGACGCCGTCCTGGTCGCCGACGCCATGGCACTCGCGGAGCTCCGTGACCGGGCGGCGGCGAAGTTCAGCCACGCCGACCGGATGTGGTTCACCCGCGACGGGCTCGAGCAGGCGTCGTCGGAGGTGCTCGCGCGCCACCGCGCGGCCCGCTACGACGGCCGGGGCCCGCTCGCCGACCTGTGCTGCGGCATCGGTGGTGATCTCTCCGCGCTGGCCTGCGGGCACGAGGTCACCGGCGTCGACCTCGATCCGGTGCACCTGTGGATGACCCGGCACAACGCCGAGGTCCACGGCGGGTGCGCCCGGACGGTCCGCGCCGACGTGCGGGACGCCGACCTGTCGGGTGTCGACGGTGTGTTCGTCGACCCGGCCCGGCGCACGTCCGGCGGGCGGAAGCGGACCGGCGACTCCGAGCCGCCGCTGTCCTGGTGTGTGGACCTGGCCTGCCGGGTCGACGCCGTCGGGATCAAGGCCGCACCCGGGATCGGGCACGACACCGTCCCGGCGGACTGGGAGATCGAGTTCCTGGCCCTGGGCCGCGAGCTGAAGGAGGCGGCCGCCTGGTCCCCCGCGCTGGCGGACACCCGGACCCGGGCCACCGTGCTCGACCCGGACGGCACCGCACACGTGCTGGCCGGCACCCCCGACCCCGAGGACGGCGACACCGGCGTCCCGCTCCGCTCCCCCGGCGGCTGGCTGCTCGACCCGAACCCGGCCGTCACCCGCGCCGGGCTGGTCTCGGAGCTGGCCGGGCGCACCGGCACGGCCCGGATCGACCCGCGCATCGCGTTCCTGACCGGCGACGACGAGCCGCAGCCGACGCCGTTCGCCCGCACCCTGCAGGTGATCGACTCCCGGCCGTGGGACCAGAAGCGGCTGCCCCGGCTCCTGCGCGAGCTCGACGTCGGCGCGGTCGACGTGCGGCGCCGCGGCCTGGCCGGTGACGTGGACGCGCTCGCCCGCAAGCTGCGCGGGCACGGGTCGCGGCGGGCCACCGTCGTCATGACCCGGGTGGACGACCGGCCGTGGGGCCTGGTCTGCGTGGACCCGGACCGGGCGACTACGCCCGGCCGGGGAAGTGGATGAACTCCAGCGCGATCCCGTCCGGGTCCCGGAACTCCAGCGTCGCGTAGTCGGTCGGGTCGGTGCGGTCGGCGACGCCCTCGTGCGGCACCGAGAGCATGTCCAGCCAGGCCGCCCAGCGGTCCAGCGTGGCGCGGTCGGACACGCCGAACGCCAGGTGGTCCAGCGCGCCCCGCACCGGGCCGCTGTCGCCGTCGGCGGGCGCGTGCAGCTCGATCATGACGCCGGTGGCGGAGTCGAGCAGCAGCGTGGCCTTCTCCGGATCGCCGCCGCCTGCCTCGTGGTGCGGGAAGGTCATCGGCAACCGTTGCAGCCCCAGCACCCGCTGGTACCAGGTGGCGCTGGCCTCCACGTCGGAGACCACCGCCGAGACATGATGGAACCCGGTGACCGCCGGTCGTTCGATGCCCGAGTCCATCGGCGCGCCTCTCCTCCCCGGCCGTGGGCCTCCCACGGCACAGTCAACTCACCGGGCCCACCCGGTGTCCAGGTCCGGCGCCGTCAGCCATGATCGTCGCTGGGGAACCGGGCCGTCACGGCCCCGTCCGTGCCTGGTGCCGTCACCGCGCCGAGCGCGCGCAGCAGTCCCAGCGCGGCGCGGTTGGCCGTGGTCGTGCGGGCGACGAGCGGCGTGCCGGCGGCGCCCACGGGCCCTGCGAGCTGCCCCGGCCCGAGCAACTGCCGGACGGCGGCGGCACCCAGCCCGCGACCGCGGGCGTCGCGCACGAGCCAGATCCCGACCTCGTCCCCGTCGGGTCCGGGCTCGAGCCGCAGCGCCCCGACGGCGTCACCGTCCGCCCGGACCACCCAGGTGCGTTCCACCGGATCCGGGGCCAGCGCGCGGCCGCGGTGGAACGCGAGGAACCGGGCACGCAACCCGTCGTCCCAGGTCGCGCCGGCCGCGGCGGGCAGCACCTCGGCCGGGTCCGCGCCGGCGACCGCCGCGTCGAGCAGGTCGGCGAGCCCGCGCTCGTCCAGCGGGTCGATCCGTACGTCCACGGCGCCCAGCGTGACCCCCGCCCCGTCCCGGTGCGAGCGGATTGCCCCGGCCCGCGGGCCGTGCCACCGTCGCCCGGTGAGCGCGAGTGTCGAGGTCCCCGAGTCGATGCGGTGCAGCGTGCTGCAGGCCGCGGGCGAACTGGAGGTGCAGCAGCGGGCGGTGCCGCGCCCGGGGCCGCGGGAGGTCCTGGTGCGGGTCGGCGCGGTCGGCACCTGTGGCTCGGACGTGCACTACTACCGGCACGGCCGTATCGGGGAGTTCGTCGTGCGCGAGCCGCTGGTGCTCGGGCACGAGCCGTCGGGCCGGATCGTGGCCGTCGGCCCCGGGGTCGACGCCGGCCGGATCGGGCAGCGGGTCTCCCTCGAACCGGGTGTGCCGTGCCGGCGTTGCCGCTACTGCCACACCGGCTCCTACAACCTGTGCCCGGACATCGTGTTCTTCGCGACGCCCCCGGTGGACGGCGCGTTCGCCGAGTACGTCGCGATCGCCGACGACTTCGCCCACCCGGTGCCCGAGCACGTGTCCGACGACGCCGCCGCGCTGCTCGAGCCGCTCTCGGTCGCGCTCTGGGCGCACCGCCGGGCCGGCACCGGCATCGGCTCGCGGGTGCTGGTCGCCGGTGCGGGCCCGATCGGGCTGCTGGTGGCGCAGGTGGCGGCGGTGCAGGGTGCGACCGAGATCCTCGTCAGCGACCCGGACCCGGCGCGCCGCGAGCTCGCCCGGACGTTCGGCGCGACGGCCGTGCTGGACCCCGCCGTCGACGATCCGGCCGGTGTGGACGGTGCATCCACTGCGGACGGTACCGCAGGCAGGCACGGCGTGGACTCCTTCGTGGACTGCTCGGGGGTCGCGCCCGCCGTCCTGTCCGGACTGCGGGCGGTGCGCCCGGGCGGCACCGTGGTCCTGGTCGGGATGGGCGCCGACGAGATGACCTTGCCGGTCGCCGCGCTGCAGTCCCGCGAGATCGTCCTGACCGGCACGTTCCGCTACGCCAACACCTGGCCGACCGCGGTCCGGCTCGCGGCCTCCGGTGCCGTCGACCTCGACCGGCTCGTCACCGGGCACGTCGACCTCGAGCACGTCGGTGACGCCCTCGACCCTTCCCCGGCGCAGGTCAAGGTCATGGTCCGGCCGTGACACCGCGACTCCTGCCGGCGGCGCCCGGCTGGGAGCAGCGGGTCGCCGGGCTGGTGCGGTGCGCGCCCCCGGGCGGGGCCGGGAACCGGCTCGTCACCGTCGACGGGTTCTCCGGAGCCGGCAAGTCGACGCGGGCGGGCGCGCTCGCCGCGGCACTCGACGCCCCGCTGCTGGAGATCGAGGACCTGTGCCCGGGCTGGGACGGCCTGTCCCGGGCCCCCGCGCTGGCCCGGCGCGGGATCGGCGACCCGCTGGCCGCCGGGACGACGCTGCGCTGGACGTCGTGGGACTGGGAACACGACCGCCCCGGCCCGGTCCGGTCGCTCCCGCCCGCCCCGGTCGTCGTCCTGGAGGGGTGCGGGGCCGCGGCCGCGGTGCTGGCCCCGGTGACCTCGCTGGCGATCTGGGTGGACGCCCCGGCCGAGGTCCGGGAGCAACGGCTGCGCGCCCGCGCGGACTGGCCGGTCTACGCCCCGTACCGGGAGGTGTGGCGGCGGGCCGAGGAGGCGCTCGCCGCCGCCGACCACAGCCGCGAGCGGGCCGGCGTCGTGCTCGCGGACCCCCGGAGCGTCGAGTAGTGGACACACGTCCGCGACCCGGCAGCACCCCCCAGTGGATGCCGGGCCGCGGAGCGTGGGGACGGCAGCGGGGTCTCAGACCCTCGCCCGCCGGACGACGAGGTAGCCGCCGACGACGGCGACCGCTGCCAGGATCATCGGGTAGCCGAACATGAGCACCGGGATCGGCGTCTCGACGAAGAAGCTCCCGAACGCGGGCCAGGCGTTCTGCCAGGTGAGTACGAACGTGATCGCGCCGAGGACCAGGACCAGGCCGATCATCACCGTCCACACCCCGAACTGGCCCCACCGGCGGAAGACCGCACCGACGGCGAGGAACACCAGCCCGATCGTCAGCAGCGGGCCCCAGTAGGTGAGCACCTGCAGCAGCACGTTCTGCTCCGGGATGAACGACATCGAGAAGAAGTCCATCCGGATGCCCCAGCCATCGGTCGCCCGTTCGATCCCGAGCAGCGCGGTCAGCACGAGCGCGTGGAACAGGGTCTCGACGGCCAGCAGCAGCGACACGCCGCCGTAGAAGTGCCGCCGGGTGAGCCCGAGGCTCAGCGCGAACGGCATCACCTGGGTCATCGCGATCAGGTAGGTGGAGCCGACGATGAAGAACAACGCGGAGACGGCCCCCGTGGTCCCGGCCCCGGCGTCGTCCACGTTGACCCGGATCGCCCACCAGATCGCGAAGTTGACCGCGAAGATCGCGGCCAGGATCACCCAGGGCCCGCCCACCCGGCCGCGGAGGTCGACCGTGTTCAGCCGCAGCACGGCCGCCAGCCGGCTGCCGGTGGTGACGGGCTGTTCCGCCGCAGCGACGGTGGTGGCGCTCATGACAGGACCTCCCGGTCGGGACGGGCTCCGGAGTTCAGCTGGGTGGTGCGGACGACGAGCTGCTGCAGCGAGACCGGCTCGAACTGCAGGCTGGTCTCCCGGGGCTCCGGCTCGGCACCGGACAGGGTGACCCGCAGGAAGCCACCGAGCTGCTCGCGGTGCAGTTCGACGTGCCCGCGGGCGAAGCGCTCGACCGGTTCGACCGGGCCGGTGACGGTGACCGCACGCCCGCGCAGGTCGTCGGCCCCCGCGTCGATCAGGACCCGGCCCTGGTCGATCAGCACGACGTGCTCGATCAGGTCGGACACCTCGTCGATCAGGTGGGTGGACAGGATGACGGTGCGCGGGTGCACGGCGTAGTCGGCGAGCAGCCGGTCGTAGAACAGCTGCCGGGCGACGGCGTCGAGGCCGAGGTAGGGCTCGTCGAAGAAGGTCAGCGGGGCGCGCGAGGCGAGTCCGATGACGACACCGACCGCCGACTGCTGGCCGCGGGAGAGCTTGTTGCACGGCCGGCCCGCGGGCAGCCCGAACTCCTCGACGAGCTGCTCGGCGAACGCCGGGTCCCAGTGCGGGTAGACGGTCGCGGCGGCGGCCAGGGCGTGGCGGACCTTGTAGGCGTCCGGGTACTTCAGCGACTCGCGGATGAAGCAGGTGCGGGCGAGCACCCGGGCGTTCTCGTACGGCTGCTCGCCGAAGATCTCGGCGCGGCCGGAGGTGGCGAAGTTCTGGGCCGTGAGGATCTGCATCGCGGTCGTCTTGCCGGCGCCGTTGCGGCCGAGCAACCCGTGGATGCGGTTCTCCTCGAGCGTGAAGCTCACGTCGTCGAGCGCGGTCACGTCGCCGTAGCGCTTCGTGACGCCGTACATGGCGAGCACGCTCATCACTCGTCCCCCCAAACATCGATCATCTTCTTCAGCTGCTCCGGGTCGATCCCGATCTTGCGGGCCTCGATCACCAGCGGAGCGATGTACTGCCGGGCGAAGTCCTCGCGGCGGCTCTCCAGCAGGCGGGTCCGGGCCCCCTCGGCGACGAACATCCCGATCCCCCGTCTCTTGTAGAGGACGCCCTCGCTGACCAGCTGGTTCAGCCCCTTGGCCGCGGTCGCCGGGTTGATCCGGTGGAACGCGGCCAGCTCGTTGCTGGACGGGACCTGGGACTCCTCGGGGTAGGTCCCGTCCACCACCGCGGAGGCGATGTCCTCCGCGATCTGCACGAACAGCGGGCGACCGTCGTCGTTCACGGCGGCCCCCCGGTGTTGCAGTGCAGTGGTTCATTAGTCATGTAATGAACCATAGCGGCGACGAACCTCTTCGTCCAGCAGGCCTTCTATTTTCGATTTGTCTTATATAAGCTGCCACTGTGCATGCTTTCGACGTCCTGGGCGACCCCGTCCGGCGCCGGATCCTCGAGCTGCTGGCCGGCGGCGAGCACACCGCGGGCCAGGTCACCGAGGTCATCCGGGCCGAGTTCGGGATCTCCCAACCCGCCGTCTCCCAGCAGCTGAAGGTCTTGCGGGAGAACGGCTTCGCGACCGTCCGTGCGGAGGGGACCCGGCGCATCTACGCCGTCGACCCGAGCGGGGCGGCCGACGCCGAGGAGTGGCTGTCGCGGCTGCGCGGCTTCTGGTCGCAGCGGCTGGACGCACTCGGCACCGAACTGGCACGCGGCCGGCGCGAGCGTGGCCGCCGAGCTCCCGAGGAGACCTGATGAACGACCTGCTGGACGCCCTGGAGGCCGTCCACCGCCGGGTGCACGCCGGCACCGACGAGGACGCCGTCGCCGTTGTCCTGGAACGCCGCTACCCGGCCGGCCCCGCCGACGTCTGGGACGCGCTGACCGCCCCCGACCGCCTGGCGCGCTGGTTCCTGCCCGTCACCGGGGACCTGCGCCCGGGCGGACGGTTCCGGACCGAGGGCAACGCCGACGGCGAGATCCTGGCCTGCGACGCCCCGCACCGGCTGGTGGTGACCTGGGGCGCGCCGGAGAGCATCGTGTCGGTGCGACTGACCGCGGACGGCCCGGACACCCGGCTGGAGCTCGAGCACGCGGTCCCCGCCGCGTACGTCCCCGACGCCGGCGGCGCGCTGTACGTCGGCCCCGGCTGGGACGAGGCGCTCGTGACGCTCGGCCTGTACCTGGCCGGGGACACGATCCCGCCGGACCTGGGCACCTCGCCGCAGATGTACGAGTACGGCGGCCACACCGTGCGGGCCTGGGAGTCGGCCCTGCGCCGGTCCGGGATGGCCACCGACGAGCAGGTCGACGCCGCCGTCGCGGTGTCGCTGCAGCAGTTCGCGGTGCGCCCGCAGGACGGGGACGGGGCGTGAGCGCCCCGGCCGGCACCGTCGTCCGCGGGGCGGACGGCCGGGAACGCCTGGCGTTCCGCCGCGAGTTCCGGGAGCCGGTGGACGACGTGTGGTCGGCGATCACGGACCCGGACCGCTGCGCCCGCTGGTTCGGCCACTGGACCGGCGACGCCCGCCCCGGTGGGACGGTCGCGTTGACCCTGACCAGCGACGAGGACGGCGGCGGTCCGCCCGCCGACGCCCGGATCGTCGTCTGCGAGCCGCCGCACCGGCTGGCCGTGGAGATCGCCGAGGACACCGGCCCGCCGTGGGAGCTCACGGTCGCCCTCACCGCGGCCGGCGGCGGCACCGTGCTCGAGTTCGAGCAGGTGCTCCCGGACGGCTTCTCGCCCGCCGACGCCGGGCCCGGCTGGCACTGGTACCTCGACCGTCTCGCCGCCGTCCTGGCCGGCACCCCCATGCCCGACTGGGAGGCCACCCTCGCCACCACCCGTCCCCTCTACCCGGCCTGACCGCGGGCGAATTCGCTGCCCGGCGAAACGTTCGGCGCCTAGCGTTCGCGGCATGAGCGGAACGAGAGCGCGGGTCGCGGTCGCGGCCGGGGTGACGGTGCTCGCCTGGGCGTCGGCGTTCGTGGCGATCCGGGCGGTCGGGCCGGTGTTCGGCGCCGGCGGGCTGGCACTGGGCCGGCTGCTGGTCGGCGGGGCGGCGCTGACGGTCGCGGTGCTGGTGCGCCGCACCTGGATCCGTCCGACGGCGCGGGAGTGGCTGCTGCTCACCTGCTGCGGGCTCAGCTGGTTCACCGTCTACAACGTCGCGCTGAACGCCGCCGAGGAGCAGCTCGACGCCGGGACCGCGGCGATGCTGGTCAACGTCGGGCCGATCTTGATCGCGCTGTCCGCGGGCGTCGTCCTGCGGGAGGGTTTCCCCCGCCCGCTCCTCGCCGGCGCCGCGATCGGTTTCGCCGGCGCGGTGGTGATCGGGTTCGCGACCTCCGGGCCGGGGCCGGCCGGCGCGGCCGGGCCGGCGGGGGCGCTGCTGTGCCTGCTGGCCGCGGCGACCTGGACGATCGGGGTGCTGACCCAGAAGCCGGTGCTGCGCCGCATCCCGGCCCTGCAGGTCACCCAGATCGCCTGCGTGATCGGGGCGGTCGGGACGCTGCCGTGGGCCGGGGACCTGGCCACCGCGCTCGGTACCGCGCCCGCCCCGGCCGTCGCCGGGCTGGTCTACCTGGGACTCGTCCCGACCGCGCTGGCGTTCGGGACGTGGGCCTACGCGCTGTCCCGGACCGATGCCGGGCGCCTGGGCGTCACCACGTACCTGGTGCCGACGCTGGTGGTGCTGATGGCCTGGCCGGTACTGGGCGAGCTGCCGCCGCCACTCGCGCTGCTCGGCGGGGCGCTGGCGCTCAGCGGGGTGGCACTGTCTCGCTACCCCGCCCGCCATCCCGGGCGGCGGGTTCCACGCCGGCCCGCCGCTGCCGCCGGCGTCGAGGACGAGCCACGGGATCCCGGGACCCGGATGCCGGCCGAGGCGGCGGAGCCGGACCACGACCGGACGGGGCCGCAGCGATGAGCGGCGCCGGTCCGGTCGACCCGGCGGCGCTCGCCGCCCGGGCGGCCCTGCTGGCCGACCGGACCCGGGCCACGTTCTGCCTCGCGCTGATCGACGGCCGTGCCTGGACCGCCGGTGAGCTGGCCCGGCACGCGGGCGTCGCACCGTCGACGGCGTCGGTGCACCTCGACCGGCTGGTGCGGGCCGGGCTGCTGGTCACCGAGCGGCAGGGGCGGCACCGGTACCTGCGGCTCGCCGGGCCGGAGGTCGCGCGCACGGTGGAGACGCTGGCCGGTGGCGCCGGCCCGGCACCGGTCCCGCCCGGTCTGCGGGCCTCCCGCGCGGCGAGCCGGCTGGCCGCGGCCCGCACCTGCTACGACCACCTCGCCGGCGCGCTCGGCGTCACCCTGTTCGACGGGCTGGTCGCCGATGGCCTGCTCACGACCACCGACGGGCTCGCACTCACCCCACCCGGCCGCGCCTGGTTCACCGCGCTGGCCGGGCCGGACCCGCTGCCCCGGACCGGCCGTCCGGTCGTGCGCGCCTGCCTGGACTGGACCGAACGCCGGCACCACCTGGCAGGGGCGGCCGGCGCCGTGCTGTGCCGGGCGCTGTTCGCCCACGGCTGGGTCGAGCGCGGCCGGGACCGGCGCTCGGTCCGGATCACCGAGGCCGGGCGGGCCGCGCTCCCCGACCGGCTGACGGTGGCGCTGCCGTCCTGAACCGGGCCGTCACACCCGGTGGGCGTCCCCGGCCGCACGATCCGCACCGGTCCCCGCGTGACGGACGTCCACGGCGGACCGCCGCAGCCCCGCCGCCAGCAGCAGGCACCCCACCCCCAGCAACACCCCGTGCGCGATCCGCAGCGGGGGTGTCCCGAAGAACTGCGGCAGGTACAGCACCAGCCCGGCGGCGACCACGGCCGCCCCGGTGACCGGTACACCCCCGCCGCCGCGGCGGGCCGCGACCAGCACCGCCACCCCGGCCGCCGCCACGGCGAGCAGGCCGAGCCCGAACGTCGATATCGCGTAGGGCCCCATCCGGATCGCCTCGGCGACCGCCTCCGAGCCCGGCCCGGACAGCGCCGCCAGCCCGTAGGACTCGGCGCCGAAGTACGGCAGCACCAGGGCCGCCCCGGCTCCGGCCAACAGCAGCGCCGCCCATGCCGGCCCCTCCCCCGGCGTCCCGCGCAGGCGTGCCCACACCGCGGCGAACCCCGGCACCAGCAGGGCGAACCCGAGCGCCCCGAGCAGGTGGGCGGGCACCCACAGCGGGTGCGCCCACACCTGCGGTCCGTCCACGTACGGGCGCAACACCGGGAACGCCGCGAAGGCCACCCCCGCCACCCCGAGCGCCGCGACTCCCCACACCGTCCGATCCATCCGAGCCCCCTCTCAACGATGAGAGCAATGCTCTCGTAATGGATCAGCAGACACAAGAGCACTGCTCTCTTTTTCCAACACGCCCGTGCCCAGAGCATCGCTCTCGTCCAGGATCAGTGACCTACGCTCGGGTCGTGAACGCCTCCCGCACCGCCCGCGAACGAGCCCGGGCCGAGCTGGTCTCCGAGATCACCGCCGCCGCCCGGCGACAGCTCGCCGAGACCGGGGCGGCGGCGCTGTCGATGCGTGCGGTGTCCCGCGAGCTCGGCATGGTGTCCTCGGCGCTGCACCGCTACTTCCCCACGCGGGACGACCTGCTCACCGCGCTGATCGTGCAGAGCTACGACGCACTGGCCGACGCGCTCGACGCGGCCGCCGCCGACGTGGCCGAGCCGGCGGGACGGTGGCGCGCGATCGCCGGGGCGGTGCGGTCCTGGGCCCTCTCGCACCCGCACGAGTACGCCCTCATCTACGGCTCACCGGTCCCCGGCTACCGGGCCCCGGCCGACACCGTCCCGGCCGCGGGCCGGGTCATCGCGCCCTTCGCCCGGCTCCTCGCCGACGCCCACGCCGCCGGCGCCCTGCACGCCGGGGCCGCCACCGCCGGCCCGCCCGCGGACCTCGAGCGGCTCCGTGCGGCGCTGGAGACCCCGGACCTGTCCGACGACGCGCTGCTCGCCGCCGTGACGGCGTGGACGGGCCTGTTCGGCCACGTCTCGTTCGAGCTGTTCGGCCAGTTCCAGAACGTCTTCGACGAGCGGGACGCGCTGTTCGCCGCGACCGTCGACCGGCTCGGCCGGCTGGCCGGTTTCGTGCCCTGACCGCTCGCGGACCTCAGCCGCGGGACCGGGCCCGGTCGAGCATCGCCGCCCACCGTTCCCGCCAGGCCGCGAACCGGCCCTGCTCCACACCCGCCACGAGTGCGAGCGCGGCGACCGCGACGAGCAGCGCCAGCACGAGGTCACCGAACGGGCCGAGGCCGCCGCCGCGCTCGCTGCCCAGCGAGGCCGCTGCGGTGCCGACCGGGGGCAGCCACGAGCTCGTACCGGTGACCACGAGGAAGGTCAGCGCCGCGACCAGGGCCACGCCCTGGCTGCGGAACAGCGGGCGCGCGAACACCGTCCCCACCGCGGAACCGGTGATCCCGCAGGCCAGGTGCGCGAGCAGCCCGGCGAGCAGGCCCCCGGTGGTGGCCGTGCCCCAGGTGGCGATCACCCCCCACACCACGGCGACCAGGCCGAGCGCGGCGATCCCGGCCGTGGCGGCCAGGAACCCGCCCACCACGACCGGGAGCGGGCCCCCGGCGGCGGAGAGGGTGACGGTGCGGGCGGTGTCGTCCTCGGTCTCGGCGACCGCGTGGGCCAGCCAGGCACCGACCGGGTAGAGCAGCAGGGCGCTGGCCGCCCACGGCTCCGGCAGCGGTCCGGGCGCGCCCCCGAACAGGATCGCGAGGAAGCCGGCGTAGAGCACCGCCGGGGCGACGAACCGCTCCGACCGTGCGACGTCCTCACCCAGCAGCATCGCCACCGCGGTGGCCGAACGCAGCCACCTCATCGCGGCACCTCCTCGGACCGGCCCGGGCCGGGTGGCATCGGCAGCCGGTTCGAGTCCTGGCCGGGCCGCACCGGCCGTACCGAGCGGACCGCGCACCCGGCGGCGAGCGCGGCGGCCAGCCAGGCATCGCTGTCCGGGGCGGGCACCCGGACGGTGAACCGGCCCGGCGCGGCCCCCTCCACCCGGGCCGGCGGCAGGACGCGTTCCAGCAGCGGACGGGGATCTCCGGCACAGGCCATGTCGATCCGCATCATCGCTCCCGGCGGGGGCGCCGTCGGCAGCGGCACCGACTCGGGGTCGGCGGCGGTGGCGAGCCGCCCCTGGCGCAGCCGGTGCACCCGGGCGCCGGGCAGACCGTGCGCGGTCCCGGTGTGGTCGGTGATCAGGACGGCGCCGGTGCGGGAGGCGAGCAGCGCGGTCAGCGCGTCGGCGGCGTCGTCGTCCAGCCCCGACCAGGGCTCGTCCAGGACGAGCAGGCCCGGCTCGCAGGCCAGCGCCTGCACCAGACCGATCTTCTGGGTGTTCCCCTTGGACAGCTCGGACATCGGCTCGTCGTCGTCACCGGTGTAGCCCAGCTCCTCGAGGAGTCCGTCCGCCCGGTCGGCGACGACGTCCGGGTCGAGCCGGCGCACCCGCGCCATGTGGTCGAGCCAGCGCCGCGGGGGCAGCCGCAGCCGCGCCGGGAAGCGGTCGGGCAGGTAGCCGACGACCGCGGGCCGGTCCTCGACGGTGCCGGCGGTGGGCGTCTCGGCACCCGCGGCGATCCGCAGCAGGGTGGACTTCCCGGCGCCGTTGCCGCCGCGCACCACGGTGGGGACGCCCGCGTCGACGTCGAGGTCGACGCCGCGCAGCGCGGCCGTCCCGGACGCGTAGGTGTGGTGGATGCCGACGAGGCGCACGACCACCTCCACCTGTCCGGGAACCACCTGCTGACGACGGTCAGGTTCGCACAGTGCCGTGCCGGGGCGACCGGCCGGTAGCACACCGGCCGGCCCGGTGGTGGGACCGGCGCGCAGGCGGTGTCGAGATCACCGCGACGAGCGGCCGGGTCAGGAGCGCGGTGGCCCCGTCCGCGGCACGTCCTTCTCCTGGACGCCACCGCGCGCGCGGCGCTGCCGGATCTTGCGCCAGACGAGCCAGGCCAGCACCAGGACGCCGAGGACCGCGACGCCCCTGCTCAGCGGCGAGATGTACCCCTCGACGGTCTCCCAGCGCTCGCCGAGGGCGTACCCCAGAGACACGAAGATCGCGTTCCAGACGCCGCTGCCCAGCGTCGAGAGCGCGGTGAACCGCAGCAGCGACATCCCGGCGATCCCGGCCGGGATCGAGATCAGGCTGCGCACGATCGGGATGCAGCGCCCGCCCAGCACGAACCAGTTGCCGTACCGCTCGAACAGGTCCAGGCCCTTCTCCAGGTCCTTCTGGCTGGAGAGGACGAACCAGCGGTTCCCCGCCAGCGCGTGCAGCCGCTCGAAGCCGAGCCACGATCCCAGCGCGTAGAGGACCAGGGCCCCCGCGACGGCGCCCATCGTCGCCGCCGCCCAGACCCCGATCGGGTCCATCGCGCCGGTCGAGGCGCGGAACCCGCCCAGTGGGAGGATGACCTCGGAGGGGATCGGCGGGACGACGTTCTCCAGGAAGATCAGCAACCCGATCCCGGCCGCCCCGAGCCGGTCCACGATGTCGAACACCCACTGCGTCACGCACCCCATGGTGCCTGCACGACGGACCGGTCACCCTCCGGGTTCACCCGGAGTGACGGCCCGCGACACTCAGCCGGGCAGCCGGAACTGGATGCGGTCGATCGACGCGCTGATCGGTGCGAACAGCTCGCGGCGGATCCGGTTGTGCTCGGGGTCGGTGTCGTAGGCCTGGTAGGCCCGCTCGTCGGGCAGGTCGACGGTGATCGCCCAGGACGCGTTGCCGTCGCGCAGGCCGAGGTCGAGCCCGGCCTCCAGGCTCAGCTCGACACCCTCGACGCGCAGGTCCCGCAGCGCCTGCAGGGCCTTCTCCGCCTCGGCCGGGGCCACGCCGTCCTTGAGCCGCCCCACGACCACGTTCCGAATCATGAACCGACCCTACCGTCGCGGGTGATCCGCCATCGGGCGTCGATCCGGCCGTCGGTGACCGCTTCCACGCCCGATCCGTGATCACACCTGCCACCGGGGCGACATCACCACGACACGACGGAGGCCCGCCGGCCAGGGTGCCGGCGGGCCTCGCGACGGAGCGGCGGGATCAGGCGGCCGCGGTGGCCGCCTCACCCTTCGCGGCCCGGTCCCGCAGGCTCTGCGGGACGTCGAACCGGTCGCCGTAACGCGCCTTCAGCTCGTCCGCGCGGGCGACGAAGCCGGCCGGGCCACCGGGGTAGCCCTCGATGTACTGCAGCACACCGCCGGTCCACGCCGGGAAGCCGATGCCGAAGATCGAGCCGATGTTGGCGTCGGCGACGGTGGTCAGCACACCCTCGTCGACGCACTTGACGGTCTCGATCGACTCGATGATCAGCATCCGCTCGGACAGCTCGTGCAGGTCGACGTCGTGGTTGGTCGCCCCGAAGTGCTCGCGCAGGCCCGGCCACAGGCCGGCACGCTTGCCGTCCTCGTAGACGTAGAACCCGGCGCCCGAGCTCTTGCCCTTGCGGTCGTACTCGTCGAGCATCCGGTCGACCACGGCGTCCGACGGGTGCGGGGTCCAGGTGCCGCCGGCGGCCTCGACGCCCTTGCGGGTCTCCTCGCGGATCTTGCGCGGCAGCGTCAGGGTCAGCTCGTCCATCAGCTGCAGCACCGGCGCGGGGTAGCCGGCCTGCGACGACGCCTGCTCGATCGTCTGCGGGTCGATGCCCTCGCCGATCATCGCGACACCCTCGTTGATGAAGGTGCCGATCACGCGGCTGGTGAAGAACCCGCGGGAGTCGTTGACGACGATCGGCGTCTTCTTGATCCCGAGCGTCAGGTCGAACGCCTTGGCCAGGGCCTCGTCGTTCGTCCGCTCACCCTTGATGATCTCGACCAGCGGCATCTTGTCCACCGGGGAGAAGAAGTGCAGGCCGATGAAGTCGTCCGGACGGTCGACGCCCTTCGCGAGCTCGGTGATCGGCAGGGTCGAGGTGTTCGAGCAGAGCAGGGCGTCGGCGTTGATGTACTTCGCCGCCTCCCGGAACACCTCCTGCTTGAGCTCGACGGACTCGAACACGGCCTCGATGACGACGTCGCAGCCGGCGAGGTCGGCGTAGTCGTCGGTCGGGGTGATCCGGCCCAGCAGGGCGTCGCCCTTCTCCTGGGTGACCTTGCCGCGCTGCACGCCCTTCTCGACCAGGCCGACCGAGTACTGCTTGCCCTTCTCGGCGGCCTCGCGGGAGACGTCCTTGAGCACGACCTCCCAGCCGGACTGGGCGCAGACGTAGGCGATGCCCGCACCCATCATCCCGGCGCCGAGGACGGCGACCTTGCTCGGCGCCCACTTCTCGGGGCCGGACGGGCGGGACTTGCCACCGTTGATCGCGTTGAGGTCGAAGAAGAACGCCTTGGTCATGTTCTTCGAGACCTGGCCGGTCACCAGCTCGGCGAAGTAGCGGCCCTCGATCCGCAGCGCGGTGTCGAAGTCGACCTGGGCGCCCTCGACCGCGGCCGCGAGGATGTTGCGCGGCGCGGGCATCGGCGCGCCCTTGAGCTGCTTGCGCAGGTTCGCCGGGAACGCGGGCAGGATCGAGGCCAGCGACGGGCTCGACGGCGTGCCACCGGGGATCTTGTACTTCGGCTTGTCCCAGGGCTGGGCGGCCTCCGGATTGGCCTTCACCCACTCCTTGGCCTTCGCCAGCACCTCGTCCGGCGTCGAGGCCAGCTCGTCGATGACTCCCAACTCCAGGGCCTTGGCCGGCTTGAGCCGCTGGCCCTGGGCCAGGACGTTCATGAAGCCGTTCGCGATGCCCAGCATCCGCACGATCCGGGTGACGCCGCCACCGCCGGGCAGTAGGCCGAGGGTGACCTCCGGCAGGCCGTAGACCACGCCCTTGGCGTCGATGCCGACCCGGTGGTGACACGCCAGCCCGATCTCCAGGCCGCCGCCGAGCGCGGTGCCCGCCATCGCGGCCACGACCGGCTTACCGAGGGTCTCCAGCTTGCGCAGCTGGGCCTTCACCTCGGTCACGTTCTCGAACACCTGCGGGGCCTCGGCCGGTCCCGCGGCCGAGAGCTGCTCCAGGTCGCCACCGGCGAAGAAGGTCTTCTTCGCCGAGGTGATGACCACGCCGGCGATGTCGTCCTTCGCCGCGACCAGCTCGTTGACGACCTCGTCCATGGCCGCCTTGTAGCGGTCGTTCATGGTGTTGGCGCTGCGGCCCGGGTCGTCGAGGGTGACGATCGCGATCCCGTCCGCGTCCTTCTCCCAGCGGACGGCCTTCTGCTCACTCACTGTGATTCCGTTCCTTCCGAGTTCCGGGAGATCAGACGCGCTCGACGATGGTGGCGATGCCCATGCCGCCGCCCACGCACAGCGTGGCCAGCCCGCGGCGCAGGTCGCGACGCTCGAGCTCGTCGACCAGCGTGCCGAGGATCATCGCGCCGGTGGCGCCGAGCGGGTGGCCCATCGCGATGGCGCCGCCGTTGACGTTGGTCTGCTCGGCCGAGATGCCCATGTCACGCATGTAGCGCAGGGCGACCGCGGCGAACGCCTCGTTGATCTCGAAGAGGTCGATGTCGTCGACGGTCAGGCCGGCCTTGTCCAGGGCCTTGCGCGACGCCGGGGCCGGGCCGGTCAGCATGATCGTCGGGTCGGCGCCGGACAGCGCGGTGGACACGATCCGGGCGCGCGGGGTCAGGCCGTTGGCCTTCCCGGCGGCCTCGGTGCCGATCAGGGTCAGCGCGGCCCCGTCGACGATGCCCGACGAGTTGCCGGCGTGGTGCACGTGGTCGATCTTCTCGACCCAGTGGTACTGCTGCAGCGCGACGGCGTCGAACCCGCCGTCGGCGCCCATCATCGCGAACGACGGCTTGAGCCCGCCCAGGCTCTCCAGCGTCGCGCCGGCGCGGACGTGCTCGTCGCGGTCGAGGACCGTCATGCCGTTGCGGTCCTTGACCGGGACCACCGAGTTGGCGAAGTACCCGTTCGCCCAGGCCTTGGCGGCGCGGGTCTGCGACTCGACGGCGAAGGTGTCCACGTCCTCGCGGGAGAAGCCCTCGAGGGTGGCGATCAGGTCGGCGCCGATGCCCTGCGGCACGAAGCCGGTGGTGTAGGCGGTGTCCGGGTCCATCGCCCAGGCGCCGCCGTCGGAGCCCATCGGCACCCGGCTCATGGCCTCGACGCCGCCGGCGAGGACCATCTCCTCCATGCCGGAGCGCACCTTCTGGGTGGCGGTGTTGACCGCCTCCAGGCCGGACGCGCAGAACCGGTTGAGCTGCACGCCGGCGACGGTGTCGGGCAGGCCGGCGGCGATGGCCGCGGTCTTGGCGATGTCGCCGCCCTGGTCGCCGATCGGCGAGACGACGCCGAGCACCAGGTCGTCGACGACGGCCGGGTCCAGCTCGGGGTTGCGCGCGCGGATCTCGTCGATCAGTCCGACCACCAGGGAGATCGGCTTGACCTCGTGCAGCGAACCGGAGGCCTTGCCCCGGCCGCGCGGTGTGCGGATCGCGTCGTAGATGTAGGCCTCGGGGATCTCGCTCATCCGAACCTCTCGTAGGTGGTCGGGCGCTCCAGGTCGCGAGCGCGAGGCGCGGCTGTGCGCCTCCTACTTGCTGGTAGCTTTGTTACAGCAGCGCTGTCACATGGGTCAAGCAGCCGGCGGCGACATGTGACAGCGATAATGTCACACCACCACTGTCACACCGATGCTGTCACGTTCGCCGTCCGGCCCGTACCCTCCTCGCCATGTCCGCCGCGCCGACCGGGTCCGACGACCAGCTGACCGACGACCAGCTGACCGTCGACCAGCTCGCCGACCGGACCGGCGTGTCGGTGCGCACCATCCGGTTCTACGCCGGCAAGGGCCTCATCCCCGCGCCCCGGCTGCGCGGCCGCACCGGTCTGTACGACGCCGGGCACCGCGCCCGGCTGGAGCTGATCAGCGAGCTGACCGCGCTGGGCTTCACCCTCGCCGCGATCGAGAAGCAGCTCGCCCGGCTGCCCCACGACGCCGGCCCGGAGGAACTCGCGCTGCAGCGGGCGCTGCTCACCCCGTGGGTGCCCGAGGACGGCGAGGAGCTGACCCGCGCGGACCTGGACCGCCGCGCGGGCCGGCCGCTGTCCGACACCGAGGTCGATGCCCTGGCCCATCTCGGGGCCCTGGCCCGGCACGCCGACGGGGCGGTCCGGGTGCGCGGGGCGACCGCGCTGACCTCGGCGCTCGAGGCACTCGACTCCGATCTCCCGCCGGAGCTCTGGGCACGCTCGCACGCGCTGATCGAGCAGCACATGTCGGCGCTGGCCGAGGACCTGATGGCGTTGTTCCAGGACGAGGTGCTACAGCCCTACCGCGACCGCGGCCGGCCCGCCGAGGAACGGTCCCGGCTCGCCGCGGCACTGTCCCGCCTCAAGCCGATCACCGTGCAGGGGGTCGTCGCGGCGTTCGGCCGGGCGGTGAACCGGACCATCCGCGAACGGGTGGGCGGGAACGCGCGAAACGGGTGATCACGGGCGCGGCGTCGTAATCTCCCCCCATGTCGACCTTCGAGTTCCCGGTCCGGGTGCGCTACCACGAGGTGGACGCCCAGGGCGTGGTGTTCAACGCCTGGTACCTCGCCTGGTTCGACGAGGCGATGACCGAGTTCCTGGAGTCCCGGAGCCTGACCTACCGCGGGATGCTCGACGCCGGGTACGACGTCCAGCTCGTGCACACCGAGATCGACTGGAGCGCCGGGGTCGGCTGGGGCGAGGACGTGGTCGTCGCCGTCGCCACCGCCTGGATCGGCCGGACCAGCTTCGCACTGGACTTCCAGGTCCGGGCGCTCGACGACACCGGCCACCGCGTCGTCACCTGCGACTGCCGGACCGTCTACGTGGTCGTCGACGTCGACGGCAGCGGCAAGCGCGACGTCCCGCCGCTGATCAGCAACGCGCTCGGCGCGCCGGAGCCGCTGCGCGGCCCGTGACCGCCGCTCAGTCGGCGCGGACGCGCCCCCGCACCTCGCCGAGGGAGAAGCGGCCGCCGTCCGCGGCCGGCGCGGTCGCGGTGATCACGACCTCGTCGCCGTCCTCGAGCCAGCTGCGCGGTGCACCGGCGGAGAGGGCGACCGGCTCCCGCCCGTTCCAGGACAGCTCCAGCAGGGAGCCGTACTGGGCGCGTTCCGGCCCGGAGATCGTCCCGGAGCCGAGCAGGTCACCGGCCCGCAGCCCGGCACCGTTCGAGGTCAGGTGGGCCACGAGCTGCTCGGGTGACCAGTAGAGGTCCGCGGCGGGCGGCGTGGAGATCCGCTCGCCGTTGAGGTGGACGGCGAGATCGAGGTCCAGGCCGCGGGCGGGTTCGCGCGGGCACAGGTAGGGCAGCGGCTCCGGGTCGTGCGGCGGCACCGGGACGCGGGCGGCGGCCAGCTCGCCGATCGGCGTCACCCAGGCCGAGATCGAGGTGGCGAACGACTTGCCCAGGTGCGGGCCGAGCGGACGGGTCTCGAAGCCCTGCACGTCGCGGGCCGACCAGTCGTTGAGGAGCACGACACCGACGACGTGGTCCGCGGCATCGTCCACGGACACCGGGCCGGGCGCCGAACCGCCGAGCACGTACCCCAGCTCGGCCTCGAGGTCCAGGCGCCGGGTCGGGCCGAAGTCCCCGGCGCCGCGCTGGCCGGACGGCCGGGTGACCGGGCTCCCGCTGACCCGCACCGTGCCGGCCCGCCCGTGGTAGCCGACCGGCAGGTGCCGCCAGTTCGGGGGCAGCGGCTCGGCGTCCGGGCGGAAGATCAGGCCCGCGTTGCGGGCGTGCTGCTCGCAGGCATAGAAGTCGACGTAGTCAGCGACGGTGAACGGCAGCATCGGGACGAGCCCCTCGTCCGGGAGCCGGTGCGCGACCGCCTTCTCGTGGTCGGCCCGCCAGCCCGCCAGCCACTCGCACACCTCGCGCCAGGCCGAGGGACCCGCGTCGAGCAGCCGGTCCAGGTTGGGCGCGGTGAGCAGGTCCGGGTACGGGCCGCGCTGCGCGGTGGCGAGCGAGCCGACGTCGAGCACGCCGCCGTCGGGCAGCGGGCAGGCGATCCGGGAACTGCCCGGGCGCCCGGCCCCGGCGACGGCACCGAGCGCGAGTCCGGGAGGCGGGCTGGACGGGGCGTTCGGGGTCGTCACGATCACCGACGTTACGCGCCTCCGGCGCCCGTGAGCGCCTTTCGCGGTCAGGGCCGCGATTTCCACTCACGGACCCTACTGAAAAGTAACACGTGTTTCGGGGCGGTCCGGCGAGACATCGCCGGGTGACCCATGCCAGAGTCGCGATCCGAGCATCTGTCCTAGCGGACGTCGTCGAGGACGAGTGGGAGTACAACGAATGGCACAGCAGGTACGCGGGGTCGTGGCCCGCGCCAAGGGCGAGCCGGTGACCGTCGAGACGATCAACGTCCCGGACCCGGGTCCGGGTGAGGCCGTGGTGAAGATCCAGGCGTGCGGGGTCTGCCACACCGACCTGCACTACAAGCTCGGTGGGATCAACGACGAGTTCCCGTTCCTGCTCGGCCACGAGGCCGCCGGGGTCGTGGAGTCGGTCGGCGACGGGGTCGCCGACCTGCAGCCGGGTGACTACGTCGTGCTCAACTGGCGCGCGGTGTGCGGGGTCTGCCGCGCGTGCAAGAAGGGCAAGCCGCACCTGTGCTTCGACACCCACAACGCGACCCAGAAGATGACCCTGGAAGACGGCACCGAGCTGTCCCCGGCCCTGGGGATCGGCGCCTTCATCGAGAAGACCCTCGTCGCCGCCGGCCAGTGCACCAAGGTCAACCCCGACGCCCCCGCCCAGGTCGCCGGCCTGCTCGGCTGCGGTGTCATGGCCGGGCTCGGCGCCGCGGTCAACACCGGCCAGGTCGGACGCGGCGACTCGATCGCGGTCATCGGCTGCGGCGGTGTCGGTGACGCCGCCATCGCCGGCGCCAAGCTCGCCGGGGCCACCACCATCGTCGCCGTCGACACCGACCCGCGGAAGCTCAAGTGGGCCGAGGAGTTCGGCGCCACCCACACCTGCAACGCCAAGGACACCGACCCGGTCGAGTTCATCCGCTCGGTCACCGACGGCAACGGCGCCGACGTCGTCGTCGAGGCCGTCGGCCGCCCGGAGACCTACGAGCAGGCCTTCTTCGCCCGCGACCTCGCCGGCACCGTGGTCCTGGTCGGCGTCCCCACCCCGGACCTGATGGCCCCGCAGATCCCGCTGATCGAGTACTTCGGCCGCGGCGGCGCCCTCAAGTCCTCCTGGTACGGCGACTGCCTGCCCAGCCGCGACTTCCCCACCTACGTCGACCTGTACCTGCAGGGCCGGTTCCCGCTCGACAAGTTCGTCACCGAGACCATCTCCCTCGACCAGATCGAGGCCGCGTTCGACAAGATGCACTCCGGTGACGTGCTGCGCTCGGTGGTGATCCTGTGAACGGGCCCATCGACTCTGCTGTCGGGCATGTCGTCACCTCCGGCACGTTCAACCTCGACGGCGGCAGCTTCGACGTCGACAACAACGTCTGGATCGTCGGTGACGACTCCGAGGTGTTCGTCATCGACGCCGCCCACGACGCCGTCGCCATCGCCGCCGCCGTCGGCGACCGCCGGGTCAAGGCCATCGTCTGCACCCACGCCCACGACGACCACGTCAACCAGGCACCCGCCCTGGCCGACCGGTTCGGCGCACCCATCCTGCTCAACCCCGCCGAGATGGTGCTGTGGGACATGACCTGGCCGGACCGCAAGCCCGACCAGGAACTCGCCGACGGCCAGGTCCTCTCCGCAGGCGGCGTCGACCTGCGGGTCCTGCAGACCCCCGGCCACTCACCCGGCTCGTCGTGCCTCTACGCCCCCGAGCTCGGGGTCGTGTTCACCGGCGACACCCTGTTCCAGGGCGGGCCCGGCGCCACCGGACGGTCCTACTCCAGCTTCGACACGATCATCGAGTCCATCCGGACCACCCTGCTGACCCTGCCCGGCGACACGCAGGTCCGCACCGGCCACGGCGACTCCACCAAGATCGGCGACGAGGCACCCCACCTGGAGGAGTGGATCCGCAACGGATCCTGACCCCTCGACCGCAGTGACGGGCCCGGCACCGACCTCGGTGCCGGGCCCGTCCCGTACCTCCGTACCCGCGCCGCCCACCGCCGCGTAGCAGACCCCGAACCTCGCCGAGATGCAGATCAGCGCGAATTGTCGATCTTTCGGGAACCCTGAGCTGCACCTCGGCGAGATTCGCGGGGCGCCCGGGGCCCGGACGTGGCGTGGCGGGTGCGGTCCCGGGCGTCACCGGGCCGGACGGCGGCGCCGGACGACCGGGGTGACGACCAGCAGCAGCCCGGCCGTCACCCCGAACGCGGCCACGAAGCCGAAGGGCTCGGCGATCGCGCCCAGCCCGGAGGCGCCGAGGCCGGTGCCGGCGTCGTAGGCGATGTTCCAGGCCGCGCTGGCGGCGCCGTAGTGCAGCGGTCCCGCCGCGGCGAACAGGGCGACCATCGCGTCGTTCTGCACCAGGCCGAACCCGGCACCGACCGCGGCCGCGCCGGCCACGAGCAGCACCGGCGCGAGCGGGGCCAGCAGCACGCCGACCATGCCCACCGCGGCGAGCAGCGTCCCGACCGGCAGCAGTGCCCCAGGGCGCCCGCTGCGGTCGGTGCGCGACCCGGCGATGCCGCGCCCGATCAGCGCGCCGAGCGCGGTCGCGAACAGCGCCGCCGCCACCGCGAACCGCGCGCCGGGTACGGCGAGCGGGGCGAAGGTGATCACGCCGCCCTGCGCGGTGGAGCAGGCCAGCATCGCCAGGACCGGAGCGGCCGGAAGATGCCGCCGGTGCTCCCGGGGATGCGCCGAGACGTCGTGGCGGTCCGCGTGCCCGGCGGCCTCCGCCCCGCTCGATCCCCGGCCCGGATCGAGCGCCCCGGCCCGCCGCGGACCGCGCACGAACGCCATGACGAGTGCCCCGGCCACCGGCAGGGCGCCGCCGAGCACGAACACGCCGGCGAACCCGAGCACGTCGACGACCGCCACCCCGGCCGGCAGGAACGCCAGCTGCGGGAGCCCGACCGCGTAGCCGTAGCGGGCCGAGGCCCGCCCGTGCGCCGACGGCTCGACCAGCTCGGCGACCAGGGCGCTGCCGGCCACGGTCGCCAGCCCGAACCCGACCCCGCGCACGACTGAGATCGCCAGCACCGGTGACAGGTCCGCGGTCAGCGCCAGCAGCGGGGTCGGCAGCCCCAGCAGCAGCGACCCCGCGACCAGGACCGGCCGGTGCCCGACGCGGCGCAGCAGCGCGGGCACCAGCAGTTGGGTGCCGACGGTGACCGCCATCAGCACCCCGGTCGTCAGCCCGGCGCCGAACTCGCCCGCTCCGCCGCGGGCCACCCACAGCGGCACCACCGGCAGCAGCAGCGCGTAACCGCCGAACCCCAGCGCGGTGGCGGCCAGGAGCAGCAGGAACGGCGGTGACGACAGGGAGCGGGGCACGCCCTCAGCCTGGCAAACCCCGGGCCGGCTCCCCGGGAGCGCCCGCCCGATTCGAGCCGGCTCCGGGGGACCTCCCCGCCGATCGGTGCGGCGCACGTCTTCCGGTCACCCCGTCCGTCCTGCTAGGACCTCCGGGACGGAGGTGTGCATGGACTACGGACCCTGGTCCCTGGTGGTCGACGCCGGCCTGATCGGCGGGCTGCTCCTCGTGGGCACGCTGGTCCGGAGGTGGGTCGGGCCCGCGCAGCGGCTGATGCTCCCGGCGAGCGTCGTCGCCGGGTTCCTCGGCCTGCTGCTCGGCCCACAGGTCCTGGGGGTCCTGCCGTTCTCCGACCAGCTCGGAACCTACGCGTCGGTGCTGATCGCCGTGGTGTTCGCCTGCCTGGGCCTCGGCGACGATCCCCACTCCCGCGGGTTCGGCCGTTCCACCGCCGCGTTCTCGGCGTACTCCGTCGCCATGTACGCGCTGCAGGTCGGGCTCGGGATGGTGCTGGCCTACGCCCTGTTCGTCCCGGTCTTCGACACCCCGGACGGCTTCGGGCTCCTGCTGTTCGCGGGCTGGGCAGGTGGTTTCGGCTCCGCCGCCGCGGTCGGCTCGGTGTTCGGCGAGGCCGGTTGGGCCGGGGCGAGCTCGCTGGCCTTCACCTCGGCCACGGTCGGCATGCTCGCCGGGATCGTCGGCGGGATCGCCATCGCGAACTGGGGCGCCCGGCGCGGGCACACCGACCGGCTCGGCCGGTTCGACCAGCTCCCTGCGGCCCTGCGCACCGGGCTGATCCCACCCGGTGGCCGTGAGCCCACCGGTGTCGCCACCACCTCCGCGTCCTCGATCGAGCCGCTGGGCCTGCAGGTCTGCCTGGTCGCGCTGATCACCGTCCTCGGTTACGGCGCGGCCGAGGGTGTCGAGCTGCTCGTACCGTCGCTGTCCGCGCCGGTCTTCGTCCTCGCGTTCCTGGCCGGCCTCGTGGTCAAGGCACTGGCCCGCCGGACCCCGGCCTGGGAGTACTGCGACCAGCGCACCCTCAAGAGCATCTCGGGGGTCAGCACCGACCTGCTCATCGTGTGCGGCATCGCCTCGATCACCCCCAGCCTGGTCGCGGACTACTGGCTCCCGCTCGCGCTGCTCTTCGTCGCCGCGCTCGCGCTCAACCTCGCGATGTTCCGCTGGGTCGCGCCGGCGGTCATGCACGGCGCCTGGTTCGAGAAGTCGCTGTTCACCTGGGGCTGGGCCACCGGGGCCGTGGCGACGTCGGTCGCGTTGCTGCGCATGGTCGACCCCGATCTGGACAGTCGCACCCTGGAGGAGTTCGGGATGGCCTACCTGCCGGTGGCGCCGCTCGAGACCGGCAGCATCGCGGTCACCCCGTTGCTCGTGCTCGCCGGTCTGGGGTGGACGGTCGCGGTCGGGTGGACGGCCGTCGGGCTCGTCGCGCTCGTCCTCCCGTTCGTGTTCGGGTGGACCCGGCCCCGGGGCCCCGACCCCGACCGTGCCCCGGAGGGATCCGCGTGAGCGCCCGGGACGCCGACGTCGCCGTCATCGGCCTCGGCACGATGGGTTCGATGGCCGCCTGGCGGCTCACCGGGGCCGGAGCCGATGTGATCGGCTTCGAGCAGTACGGCGTGGCGCACGACCGCGGCGCCGCCGGCGGGGAGTCCAGGCTGTTCCGGACCGCCTACCACGAAGGTTCCGAGTACGTCCCGATGCTGCGACGTGCCCGCGAGATGTGGGTCGAGCTGACCAGGGCCTCCGGACGCCCGCTGTTCACACCCACCGGCTGCCTGTCGATCGGCCTGCCGGACATCGACCCGATGCGCAACGTCCGCGCCTCGATCGAGGAACACGACCTGGAGCACGAGACCCTCGACCCGGACGCGCTCGCCCACCGGTTCCCGCAGCACGCCCCGGCTGCCGGGGAGATCGGGATCCTGGACACCGCGGGCGGGATGCTGCGGCCCGAGCTCGCCGTCCTGACCGCGGCGGTCCTCGCCCGGACGGCCGGCGCCCGGCTGTTCGAACGCACACCGGTCCTGGCGGTCGAGCCGGAGGACGACGGCGTCGCCGTCGTCACCGCAGAGCGCACCTGGAGGGCCCGCCGGGCGGTGGTGACGACGGGACCGTGGGTCCGCGAGCTCGTCCCGTCCGCGGAGGTGACGCCGAAGCCGATCGTGCTGACCTGGTTCGCACCGATCGACGTCCGCGCCTACCACCCGGGGGTCTTCCCCGCGTTCATCCGGGACACCGACGGTCACCACCTGTTCGGCTGCCCGGTGATGGACGGCGTCTCCGTGAAGGCCGGGGTCGCCGACGTGTGGCCCCCGCTCACCGACGCCCGCGAACTGACCCGCGACCTCCCCGAGGACGCGATCGCCCCGGTCATGCGCTCGGTGCAGCGGTTCCTGCCGGGCCTGCACCCCTCGCCCATCCGGCACGAGGTCCATCTGGACGGCTACACGGCCGACCGGACCGCGCTCATCGGGCCGGTGCCCGGCATGCCGGACGTGATCGTGCTGGCCGGCTTCTCCGGGCACGGGTTCAAGATGGCGCCGGTGTTCGGCTCGATCGCCGCGGACCTCGCGCTGCGCGGCGGGACCGGCTTCGACATCGCCCGCATGGACCCGGCCCGGTTCCCTGCCCGATTCGCCCCCGGAGGTGGAGCGGCTCCCGCTCCGGCGGACCACTGAGCGCGGCGGCGCTCACCCCGCGGGCGACCCGGCGCGCATCAGGCGGCCATACCAGATGTTCCACCCGGCCAGCCCGCCCAGCACCACGATCGCCATGACCTCCGACAGGCCGACCGCCACGGGCACCGGCAGCAGGTACACCACCGGCAGCCGCAGCAGGGCCTCGCCGATCAGGCCGACCCCCCAGACGGCCGACGAGACGCGGTGCCCGCGGCGGGCCCGCGGCACCGTGGCGTACTCGTGCTCGATCGCGTCGGCCCGGGCCGGGGCGAAGCTCTGCATCGCGGCCAGGGTCAGCGGGCGCCGGCCGCGGACCGCCGTCACCAGGAACACGGCGCCGACCGCCCCGGTGATCAGCGAGGTGCGCAGCAGCAGCGTCCGGGCGTCGCCGGTGACGAAGGCCAGCAGGAACCCCACGCCGTAGACGATCAGCATGACGGTCGCGAACGGGTTCAGCGTGCGGGTGCGCACGGCCGACCAGGCCACCCGGGCGGCGGCGATCGCGGACGCCGCGAGCAGCGCCCACCAGTCCCCCACCCCCAGCGAGTACAGCAGGTAGTAGGCGCCGACCGGCAGGGCGACGTCGAGGCCGAGGCCACGCAGCAGCGCACCGCGCTCGGCCCGGGCGGCCGGTCCGGCGGTCCGCGCGCTCACGCGGTGCCCGCCGGGGCGGTCGATCCGTCGGTCCCCGGGTCGGGGATCCAGGAACCGTGGAAGCCCGACGGCACCCCGCGCGGCAGCGCGACCCGGGCGACGGGTGCGGCGGCGACGTCGGTCGCGTCCAGCACCAGCAGCTCCGAGGCGCGCCCGTCCCGGGTCGTCGTGATCGAGAGCAGCCAGCCGTCGTCCTCGGCGCGGTCCGGGGCCGCGGACGGCACGAACACCGCCTCCCCGGCGACGACGTCGCGGCCCAGCTCGTGCCCGGTCAGCTCGTCCCGGGCCCGGTCGTGCCGCAGGACCGCGGCCCGTGGCTCGCCGTCCGGGCCGGTGTCGGCCACGGCGTAGGTGTAGCGGTTCGGGCGGCCGACGATCTCGTCGTCGACGGTCGGGAACTCGCACCCCAGCTCGGAGAGCGGGGACTCGGTGAC
The DNA here is from genome assembly GCF_900115005.1 of Pseudonocardia ammonioxydans. GTDB lineage: Bacteria > Actinomycetota > Actinomycetes > Mycobacteriales > Pseudonocardiaceae > Pseudonocardia > Pseudonocardia ammonioxydans. The sequence goes on from NZ_FOUY01000027.1 coordinate 37,938, forward strand.
CGACCCGTCCGCGGGGTCGAGGACCCACCGGTGCAGGGTCGCCTGCCCGCTCGCGGCCGCGGTCGCGGCGGGCCCGGCCGGGTCGTCGCCCAGCGACGGCCACATGACGGCGACGTCGGCCGGGGCGTAGCGGGCGCCGTCGACGACGACGCGGCCGCGCTCGTCGGTGTGGGCGTTGCCGACGTGGAAGACGAAGCACGGGTCGATCTCGAACCAGCGGACCTCGCCGGGCCGGTCGAGCGGCATGACACCCAGCCGGGCGCCGTAGTCGTCGTCCCACCGGAACGGCAGCGCACCGCGCTGCGCGTCCGCCATCCGGAACGTCATCGGCAGGTCGAGGAAGACCGCGTGCCGGTCGGTGATCGCGAAGTCGTGCATCATCGACGGCGCCCCGACAGCGATCTCCGCGCTGGTCACGAGCTCACCGGCGGCCGAGAGCCGGTGGTAGGTCAGGTACGGCGGCAGCACGCCGTAACCGAAGAAGTGCAGGTCACCGGTGACCGGGTCGGTCTTCGGGTGCGCGGTCATCGCGGTGGTGAGACGCCCGCCGAAGTCGTCCGGGCCGACGGTCTCGAGCTCGGGCGTCACGACGTAGGGAAAGCTGCTCTCGACCAGCGCGAGGATCCGTCCGGCGTGCTCGACCACGTGCGTGTTGGCGGGGCCGACGGTCAGGTCGAACGTACCGTCCCGCCGGATGTGCGGCTCGCCCTCCAGCAGCCGGGTGCGCACCCAGCGGTTGCGGTACCACTCGGCACGTCCCCCACGGAGCCGGATGCCGTGCAGCATCCCGGCCCCGGCGAACCAGTGCCCGGGGTCGTGGCCCGGCAGCGGGTTGGGGCCGTTGCGCAGGTAGCGCCCGGTCAGCTCGGGTGGCAGCGACCCGGTCACCGGCAGGTCCCGGACGGTGATCTCGTCGGGGACCGGCGCCAGGTGCCCCTGCAGGTAGCTCGGAACGTGCCCGGTCGTCGTCATGGAGGGAGGGTCCACCCCCGCCGCCTCACATGTCAATACTGACATGTCGCTACTGACATGTAGGGTCGGTGGCATGTCGCTCCCGCACGCGTTGCTCGGACTGCTCGCCGTCGGGCCGAACACCGGCTACGAGCTGGCCAAGTACTTCGAGGGCGACCTCGGGCGCTACGCCTGGCAGGCCGGGCACACCAGCGTCTACCCCGAGCTGAACCGGATGGCCGGGTCCGGGCTGATCGAGGTCACCGCGCTCGGCCCGCGCGGCGCGAAGACCTACAGCGTGACCGACGCCGGGCGGACCGAGCTGCGCCGCTGGATGATGGCGCCACCGGCCGACGCGAAGGTCCGCAACGAGCACGTGCTGCGGATGTTCCTGATCTCCGCGCTGCCCCGCGAGGACGCGCTGTCGCTGCTGGACCGGATGGCCGAGAGCACCGACGAATCCGCCGCGGAGCTGCGGAAGGTCCGCGCCGAGCACCCCGACGGTGCGCCGATGCACGGCGCCGAGGGGTTCGGACAGCTCGCGGCCGAGTTCGGGGTCCGCCAGTACGAGGCGGTCCGGGACTGGGCCCGGTGGGCGGCCGACCGGCTGCGCGCCGAGGGCTGACACCGGTGCGGGCCCGGCGGACGCCCGCGGCGGGGCCGGCTACCGGCGGGGTGCGCGGCCGGCCGCGACCGGGCGCGGGGCCGGGGCCCCGGTGGTGCTCGGGCTGTGCGGCAGGTCCAGGCCGTAGAGCCGGGCCGCCGTACCGCCGAGCAGGGCCTCGCGGACGTCGTCGTCGAGCTCGGGATAGGCCCCGCGCAGCGATTCCGGGTAGCGGAAGGTCATCAGGTCCCGGATCAGCCGGGCCGGGCGCACCAGCGGGTAGCCGCTGCCGAACATCAGCCGGTCCGGCCCGTACGCGGCGAGGAGCTCGCCCAGCGCGACCGCGGCCGGCTCGGGGTTGCGGCGCAGCGCGATCAGCAGGTCGGTCAGCAGCACGTACACGTTGGGCAGCCGGGCCAGCCGGGCGAGCGCGGCCGTCGGGGCCGAGGCCGCGCCCAGCACGAAGCGGACCCGGGGCAGCGCCGCGGCGAGCTCACGCACCTCGGCGACGTCCACCGAGCCGGCCGGCAGCGGGCCCGCCGTACGGGCCCGGACCGGCAGCGCCGACCCGGCGCGTACCGGCTCCGCCCAGGACGGCCAGCGCGGGCGCGGTGCGGCCTCGCCGGCCTCGACCACTCCGGCGTGCGCCCAGTCCGGGGCACCCTCGGGCGGCCGTGCGGTGGGGGCGACGCCGAGATGCACCACCGCGGCGCCCGCCTGCTCGGCGCGGATCAGGGTGCGGCGCAGCCACGGCGCGTGCAGCGGGACGGCGGTCTCCGGACGACGCGCGGGGAGCACGTTCAGCGCCCGGAACCCACCCCGGGCGACCTGGCCCCCGATCCCCCGTGCCCGGTCCCGGTCCGCGGGGTCGATCTCGCCGGCGAGCACCAGCCGTCCGGGGTGCTCCTCGGCCAGCTCGGCGTGCCAGGCGGGCGCGGCGAAGCCGAGCACGAACAGGTCGTCGTAGGTCGCCGGGACCAGCACCGCACGGTCGACCGCCGAGAGCACGTGCGCGGCCAGCGCGTCCGGGGTGACCAGGCCGAACGCGTCCGACGACAGCGGGCGCGGCGACGGGTCGACCATCCGGTGCCGGTGGTGGAGGTCGGCGACGAACTGCTCACCGGCCGGGCCCGCCTGGTTGTGCGGACGCCCGTCCCAGCCGTGGACCTGGGCGTCCACGACGAACGGGACACCCCCGCAGCACCGGTCCAATTCGACCACCCCTCCACTTCCACGGACCGGCCCGGCCCGGCGCTGACGCACCGTGCCGGGCCGGGATGCGACGGCTGCGGTCGCTCAGCCGACCTGCGGACCCATGCCGAGCGACTGCGGCGTGCTCGAGTCCGGGTCGGGCTGCGGGATACCGTCGTCGAGCTGGCCGAACTCGGTCATCAGCGACTTGTTCCAGGGCGTCTGCTCCTCGGCCACCAGCGAGTTCGTGGTGAGGATCAGGCCGGCCACCGAGGCGCCGTTCTGCAGGGCGGAGCGGACCACGCGCAGCGGGTCGATGATGCCCATCTCGACCATGTTCCCGAAGCGGCCCTCGAGGGCGTCGAATCCCTCGTCGACCGCCATCGTCGTGACCTGCTTGACCACCTCGTCGCCGTCGTACCCGGCGTTCATGGCGATCAGGTGCGCCGGCTCGGTCAGCGCGTGCCGGACGATCTCGACGCCGATCCGGTAGTCACCGTTGACGTCGAGCGCGTCCAGCGCGGGCTCGGCGTGCAGCAGGGCCGAGCCGCCACCGGCGACGATGCCCTCGGCGACCGCGGCCCGGGTGGCCTGCAGCGCGTCGTCGACACGGTGCCGCACCTCGCGGGCCTCGGCGTTCGTCGGGGCGCCGGCCGAGATGATCGCGGCCTTGCCGGACAGCCGGGCGATCCGGTCGGAGAAGAAGTCCTCGTCGGTGCCGATCGTGGCCCGGCCGAGCTCGGCACGCAGCTGGGAGAGCCGGTACTCCAGCTTCTGCCGGTCCCCGAGGCCCCCGATGATCGTGGTGTTCTCGCTGTTCACCCGCACCTGCGTGGCACGGCCGAGGTGCTCGATGTCGATCTGCTCGAGCGAGAACGACGAGCTCTTCGAGTGCACCTGGCCACCGCACAGCGCGGCCATGTCCTCGAGCAGGTGGATGCGCTTCTCCCCGAAGCCGGGGGCCTGGATCGCGACGGCCTGGAAGTGCCCGTTGACGTGGTTGTGCACCAGCATCTGCAGGGCGGTGCCCTCGACCGCCTCGGCGATGATCACCAGGGGACGGCGCTCGTTGCGCATGATCCGGTCCAGCACCGGCATGATCTCCTGGACATCCTTGATCTTCCCCGCGGAGAAGAGGATGTAGGGGTCCTCGACGATCGCCTCGAGCGTGCCCGGGTTGGTCACCATGTACGGCGAGATGTAGCCGTTGTCGAACTCGAAGTCCTCGACGAAGTCCACCGAGACGCCGCCGACCGGGGAGTCGTCGATGGTCACGACGCCGTCGTCGCCGACGGTGTGCAGCGCCTTGGCGACGACGTTGCCGATCGTCCAGTCGTCGTTCGCGGAGATCGACGCGACCCGGGCGTAGTCCTCCTCGGTGCTGACCGGGTGCGAGACGGACTGCAGCCGCTCGACCAGTGCCCCGACGGCGAGGTCGATACCCCGCTTGACCAGCACCGGGTTCCCGCCGCGTCCGATCGCGGCCATCCCCTCACGGACGATCGCCTGGGCGATGACGGTCGCCGTGGTGGTGCCGTCACCGACGGTGTCGTTGGTCTTGACCGCGGCTTCCTTGACGATCTGGGCGCCCATGTTCTCGAACGGGTCGCGCAGGTGGATCTCGCGGGCGATGGTGACACCGTCGTTCGTGACCTCGGGCGAGCCCGTGATCTTCTCCAGGATGACGTTGCGGCCCTTGGGGCCGAGCGTGCTCTTGACGGCTTCGGCGAGCTGGTCGACGCCGGCCTGCAGCAGGTGGCGGCCCTCGGCGCCGAAGCGGAGTTCCTTGGCCATGGTGTGTCCTCCCGGAGGAAAAAGTCGGTCCAGTTGCGCGGGGTGTGGATCAACGGAGCGGACGCTCGCCGCGCGAGGGTTCGCTCAGATGCAGCACCGCACCGCCCGAGCCGGCTCGGGTGTGGTGGGCCCGCGCCGGGTCGTCGTCCCGGGCGGCGCGGTGCGTCAGCGGCTCGGTGATACGGAGCCGGGTGGGCGAGGGCGCTCGGTCAGTGCACCGGCTTCAGGTCGAAGTCGATGTACTCGGCCGCGTCCTCAGGGTTGGCGAACATGATCGTCTTGTCGTCGAGGTGCACCATGCGCCCGTAGTGGGTCGACATGTTCTCCTCGAACTCGGCGGCGTCGAACCAGCCCTCCTCCTCGCCGGCCTCCTCGTCGAGCGCGGCGTAGTCGACCTCGAACACGCCCTCGCCGTCGATGCGGATCATCGAGGGCAGGTGCGTGACGGTCACGTTGTCCTGACGGTCCATGACGGTCGCGATGATCGCGCCGACCTGGTTGTTCATCAGGGTGAAACCGCACATGTTCGAGGCAGTGCTGTCCTGCTTGAACGAGCTTTCGGTGGTCACTGCTTCAGCTCCTCGGGGACGTCGAGACCGAGATCGGTGCAGATCCCGGCGAACCGGTTCTTCGCACGGTCGAGGGAGTCCTCGAACGTCGGCGGCTTCGAGTCGGACTGGGACCACATCGGCTGCATCGTCCGTGCCGCCTCGAGTGCCTGCGGGACGTAGTTCCGCAGCCAGCCGCCCATGAGCTCGCGGTTGTGGTCGGCGAACTCACGGTCCTTGGTCAGCGGGCCGAAGCAGGCGACGGTCCAGCGCAGGTCCCGCATGGCGTAGTCGTACTCGCCGGCACCCATGACGGTCGGGGTCACGAAGTCGCCGTTCGTGGCGGCCGACTGCATGACGAGGTTCGACCGGAACAGCTCACCGATCAGCGGCTCGAACACGACGTTCGCCGCGAAGACCGCCTCGCCCCAGTCGTCCTGGACCGCGGGGAGCGCCTCGACCAGCTTGCGGGCGCCCTGCCACTCCGGTGCGTTGTTCCAGGCGTCCAGGTGCGCGGAGCCGTCGAACCCGTCGATCTCCTCGGAGAGCGTCAGGTTGTAGAGCGCCAGGTCCTGGGCGAACCGGATCTTGCGGGTGGAGTTCGCGGCGAGTGCCGTGTTGTGCATGTTGGTCGGCGCCGACCGCTCGTTGGCGGCGAAGACGTACAGGCCGAGGATGTGCTCGATGTGCATCCAGGCACCGACGTTGCGCTCGACGAACGTGGTCCAGTTCGGGTTCCACAGCTCGAACGCCTTGGAGTTGCGCGCGTTCTCGATGTTCTGGGTGAGCTGACGGACGACGTTCGCGTTGTACCGGAAGAGGGACTGCTCCCACTCCTCGTTGGGGTCACGGAACTCGTGCCAGCCGTGCGCCGGCCAGTCCTGCACGTGCAGCGCGCCGGTACCGATGCCGCGGGCGGGCTCCGGGTCGTCGACGCCCCAGGCCTTCAGCTTGGTCCAGTGCAGCGGGTAGCCGCCCTCGCCGTTGGCGAAGCCGTAGATCCAGCCCTGCGCGAGGTAGTGCCGGGGGTCCGGCTGAACCTCGACCGTGACGTCCTCGTAGTGCGTCTGCTTGCGCTTGGCGGGCTTGAAGTAGTTGTAGCGGCGCGCACTCGCACTCGAGTCCGGGAACTCCCGCGCTCCGGCCTCCGCGTCGGTGAAGACGGGCTTGGGAACGCTGCGCTGCGAACCGGACGAGCTATCCGCTGTGGTGGTGGGCTGTGCCATTAGTGTCCGACCTCGCCTTCTTGTTCACCGGTCGTGGTGAACTTGTCGTAGAAGATGTTTTGCTCGCTCACACCCAGCTGGGTCAGCGTCGCGATCGCCGCGTCGACCATGGGCGGCGGACCGCAGACGTAGGCATCGGCTCCCTTCAGATCGGGTTCCATGCGTTTGACCACCTCGGTGATCAGTCCTGTCTCTCCCGCCCAGTCGGCCTCGTCCGGCTCGGACAACGCGGGGACGAAACGGAAGTCCGTGAGCTGCGGGGCCAGGTCGGCGATCTCCTTCTCGAAGCACAGGTCCTTCTGGGTCCTGGCGCCGTAGTAGAAGGTGGCCTTGCGCTCGATCCCGCGCTCGGCCATCGACCGCATCAGGGACAGCACCGGCGACATGCCGGCCCCGCCGCCGACGAAGATCAGGTCGGAGGTCCGGCTGTCCCGCAGGGTGAACGTCCCGAACGGCGCCTCGACCTGCAGGCGGTCCCCCACAGCGGCCTGCGTGTCGAGCCAGGTGCCGAACAGCCCGCCCTCGTAGATCTTGATGACGAACTCGAACAGGCCGTCCCGGTTGGGGATGTTGGCCATCGAGAACGACCGCGTCTCCTCCGTCCCCGGGATGGTGAAGTCCATGTACTGGCCCGGGAAGAACTTGATCTCCGTCGGCTCCACCAGCTTCACCGTCAGATGACGCATGTCATGGGTGACGGCGTCGATCGAGACGATCTCGACCTCACCCCGGGTCAGCGGGAGCCCGGAGCGGATGACCTCCTCGTCGTAGTTGAGGAGCTCGATCACCAGGTCCTCGTACGCGTGTGCCCGGCAGAGGAGCGTCTGGCCCTCTTCCTTCTCGAAGTCGGGGAGCGCGAAGGTCGAGTAGCTGTCGTACTCGATGTCCTCGCCCTCGAGGACGAACGACTTGCAGGCCGAGCACTGGCCCTCCTTGCAGCCGTGCATGAGCTGCACGCCTGCCTCGGCGGCACCGCGGAGGATGTTGGTGTCCTCGTCGACCTCGATCTCGATGCCGACCGGCTCGAACCGTACGACGTGTTTGTCACCCACGGTCTACGAACCACCTCTCTGACGTGAAGCACCGTGCGACCGGCGCGATAAAAAAGACTTATCGGACATTTCCGGCCACACACGTCCCGGATGCCCGTGGCGGGCGGGGTGGTCCGGCCGGGGAAGACGACCCCCCGGCCGGACCGCGGGAGGAGGGCCCCGTCATGGCACGACGGGAGCCCTCCCCCCTCGCCTGACCCGCGCTCAGGCGCCTCAGGCCTTCAGGTGCTCGCCCTCACCTGCAGGCCGGCCAGCCGGTCCCTGACGGACGTAGTCCGCCGCGAACGCCGTGCGCTCGTCGTCGCTCATCTCGTTGAGCACCACGTTCGGGCTCGCGAAGGTGGGCATGCGGCGCATGTGGTCCAGGGTCCACATCTTCTTCGGGTCCAGGTCCAGGTGCGGCTGGGCGGTCAGCGTGTGACCGTCGTCGCGCACGTGGCCCATGTCCTTGACGACGTCGGCCCAGTTCCAGCCGTGGTACAGCGTCTCCCACTCACGGTGACCGACGAGCTTGCCCATGTTCGGGGTCTCGCGGCCCTGGTAGGTGGGCCGGAAGGCCTCGGCGTCGGTCCAGTGGCACATCTCGTGGCAGTAGGTCCGCCACTGGCCGTCGACCTTGTCCATCACCATGTCCTCACGCACCAGGCACGGGACCATGCAGGTCCAGCAACGGTGCGGGTAGACGTAGTTGACGTCCTCCGCGACGATCGCGTGGTGACCGTTCGGCTTGGCGAGGCGGTTGTAGTTCTCCCACCACTTGCCGTAGCGGTCGTACCAGCCCGGGTACTTGTACTCGAACCACTCGAAGTCCTCGTCGGTCATGCCGTCGATCCGCCAGTAGTTGGCGAGCCAACCGGTGGCGAAGAACTGCGCGACCTCGTGGACGTAGCCCTTGTTCCAGATCTGGTTCCAGGACTCCTCGACCAGGTCGTGCGGGATGACCAGGCCGTACTTCTCCAGCGGCAGCAGGTACGAGCGGTAGTAGTCGTCGTAGATCCAGCGACGCCACATCTCCGCGTAGGACTCGCGCTCCTTGCGGCGGTCCTTCGTGCCGTACTCGATGAAGGTACCGATCGCGGCGTCGACCACGCGGTGGTTGTTCCACCACGCGTAGCGCAGGTCGCGCTCGAGCAGCAGCCGGTTGTCCTCGTCGGACAGCGCCATCAGCAGGGTCGCGTAGCCGTTCGAGATGTGCCGCGACTCGTCGGACTGCACCGAGTGGAACACCGTCGGCAGCAGGTAGTCGCCGTTGGCGGCCGCCTCCGCCGGCATCGCCACGAACAGCGTGTTCGTGAAGGCGGTCTCCGCGACGATGGTCAGGTAGATCGACGCCGCGGTGATCGCGTCACCGGTGATGAACCCCTCGGCGAACTGGCGGCCGATGGTGCCGCAGTAGTCCGTTTGGAAGTTCTTCAGCGAGTTGTTGAAGCCCGCCGGGTCGATGTAGTTGTTCATGTACAGGCGCTTGAGGTTCTGCTGGATCGTGCTGTGCCGAACCTCGTCGATCATCTGGATCGCCTGGCCGTTGTGCAGCTCCGGGTTCGGAACCACGTGGAACAGCATCGGCATCGAGCGCGCCGCCGAGATCTCCGGCAACGGGATGATCGACAGGAAGAGCTTCTGCCACTCCAGCCAGCGCTCCTGCACCTGCCGGAACATGTTGCCGCGGATGGCACCGTCCTGGGCGCCGTAGACGCGGTTGTCCTTCTCCTCCTCCATCGGGAAGTACGACCGGAGGACCTGCTTGAGCGGGTCCTTCTTCGCGGACTTCCGGAAGGTGTAGTCGGTTCCGTACTTCATGTACGGCTCGTGGTACAGCGGCTCCCAGGAGAGTTCCTGGATCTTCTGGTGAGCCTTCGCCAAGCTCTGCCGACTCACGTCGTCTCCTCACGGTGGTGGGTGGTGGTCGGATTTCGGTCCGAACCGGTCGTGCGTGCGGTTGTCGCGGATCCGTCCGTCCGGCACTGCGCGGGCTCCCCGGCTCGGGGACAGTGCGCGGGTCGTACGGGTCCTGCTCGCCCGACCGCCGGACCTCGGGGCGAGCGCGGGTGCCCCGGGTTGGAGATCGGTCGCGGGGCGGTCGACATCCGAGGCGCGAGTGGGTCCCGCGTTCGACTGCCGGTCGTCCCGTGCTGCGAATCACACCGGCTCAGGTTGGTGACGGAGGTCTCAATATGAGACGCAGGCCGGTGACCACGTCTGGTGATCTTGCTTGCACGGCGCGTACCGTCGCCGTCACAGCTGCATCCGGAGCAGGTCACCGCTGCTCAGAATCCGGATGCGAGGTGTGGTTCCCGATCTCGATGCAGGCGAGGAGGCCGCGTGTGAGACCCCTGCCCGACGGCGCGCGGGGCGGCTCCGGGACGGATGGACCGACAGACCCGCGACACCCCGTGGACGGCCCGACCAGCGATCTTCTCGCGGGTTCCGCGACGTCGACCGCCACGGCCGAGCGGATCGCCGCCGCGCGCGAGGCCTTCCTGCACCGCGCCGACGTCTCACCGGACTCCGTCCGGCCGCCGATCATGGCGTCCTGGATCCGGTCGCGGGACATGGACGTGCCGGCCGACGCGATCGACCTCCCCGAGCTCGAGTGGGAGACCGACAGCCAGCTGGTACGCGCCGCCAAGCCGATCATGGCCGAGCTGTGCGACCAGTTCACGACGGAGCCGGTGAGCCTGATCCTCTGTGATCACGACGGCGTCGTCCTGGACCGGCGGACCGGCGACTCGTCGCTGCGCCAGCACCTCGACCGGGTCTGGCTCGCGCCCGGCTTCTCCTACGCCGAGCGCCACGTCGGCACGAACGGCATCGGCACCGCGCTGGAGGGACGCCGGCCGACCGAGGTGTTCGGCCACGAGCACTTCGTCGAGCACCTCGAGAACCTGGCCTGCGCGGGCGCCCCGATCCGGCACCCGATCACCGGCAAGGTGCTCGGCGTCATCGACCTGACCTGCTGGCGGCGCGAGGCGAACGCGCTGATGATGGCGACCGTCGCCTCCACCGCGCGGCGGATCGAGGAGGCCCTGCTCGCGGCGTCCGGCCGGCACGAGCTGACCCTGCTGCACGACTACCTCGCCGCTGTCCAGCGCGCCGGGAACGTGGCCGTGCTCGCCGTCGGCGACGACCTGATGATGATGAACGACCGGGCGCGCGAGCTCATCGCCCCCGGGGACCAGGTGGCCCTGCTCGCCGGGGCGTCCGACGCCCTGCAGACCGGCCGCAGCCGGCAGATCGTGATGGACCTGCCCAGCGGCGCGACCGCGCGGGTCCAGTGCCGGCCGAGCTGGAGCGAGCCCGGCTCCGCGGGCGGGGTCGTCCAGGTGGCGATGACCCACCGGGAGACGGTCGGGCGGTCGATGTCGGCCCCGACGATCACCACCGCGCTGCCCACCGCCGTCGGCTCGGGCGCACTCTGGACCAAGTGCGCCCAGACGGTGGACCGGCACTTCCGCACCAAGGAGTGGGTGGTGCTGCAGGGCGAGCCCGGATCGGGGCGGACCACCCTGGCCCGGGCCACCCACCACCTGCACTCCCCCGCCGGGCACGTGCGGGTGCTGGACTCGGCCGACTTCTGCCCGCGCTGGCTGGCGGAGGTGTCCGACGAGCTGTCCGGCGCCGACGGGACGCTGATCCTGCGCGATGTCGAGAAGCTCTCCCCAGCTGCCGCGACCGCCCTGGCCGAGGCCCTGGAGCCGGTGCGCGAGTCCACCGACCACGAGCGGCCGTGGGTGGTCGCGACGCGGGCGGCCTCGCCCGACGGGGCCGACCACCCGGTCGAGTCCCCGGAGGTCGCGGCGCTGCTGCGGGCGTTCCCCCGCACGATCGAGGTGCCGCCGCTGCGCCACCACGTCGAGGACGTCGGCGAGCTCGTGCCGTACCTGCTGGCCCGCCTGACCCGGGGCAGCGACCTCACCTGCTCGCCGGAGGCGCTGCGGGTGCTGATGCGCAACCGCTGGCCGGGCAATGTCGACCAGCTCTACCAGGTGCTCCGCAAGGTCGTGGCCCGCCGGCGGACCGGGACGATCCGGGTGGAGGACCTCCCGCCGGAGACCCGGGCGCTCACCCGCCGGGTGCTGACGCCGCTGGAGTCGATCGAGTGCGACGCGATCGTCGACGCGCTGCTCGACGCCGACGGCAACAAGGCCGAGGCGGCCCGGCGGCTGGGGATGAGCCGGGCGACGATCTACCGCAAGATCCGTGGGTACGGGATCGCGGTTCCGGAGGGGGCCGCCGGCTCCGGGTAGCCTGCGCGGCATGTCCGATCCGGCTCGGCGGCACCCGCTCGTACGCCTGCTGGCGTTCCCGCCGGGCGCGCCCGCACCGCTGCTGGCCCTGGTCGCGCTGAGCTGCTCGCTGGTCGGCGTGTTCGTCGTGCCGCTGCTGCTGCCCGACGCGGCGCCGGGCTGGCTGCGGCTGGTCGTCGGGGTGCTCGTCGTCCTCGGGCTGATGATGCTGACCGCGGCGCTGCTGCGCCGGGCCCACGCCCGGGGCCGCTCCCCGCGCTGACGCGGCGGGCGAGCCGGGTGCGGGCCCGGTGGCGGTGATCTACGGTGCCTGTCCATGGAGCCGGAGACCGCACCACCGTGGCCGGACTCCGCCTTTCCCGCGGACCCCTACCCCGGTGCGCGGCCGGCCGTCTCGTTCGTCCACGTCGCCACCGCACAGGCGGACCCCGCCGCACAGGTACCGGGCGCGCCGCACGGGCTCGGGCCTGTGCGGCGCCCGGACGAGGTGTGCGACGACGACGGCGGCAGCCTCCCGTTGCACGCGGACCGGTCGGCGCCGTCCGGGTGGCGGCTCGCGGGGCGGTGCCTGGACGCGTGGCTGGCCGACCACGGGGCCGCACCGATGTCGGGGCGGGTTCCGGTGCTGGCCTACGGGTCGAACGTGTGCCCGTCGAAGATCGCCTGGATGCGCGCCGAACGCGGGCTGACCGGCCCCGTCGTCGTGCTGCGGGTGCGGGTGGAGGGCCTGTCCGCCGTGTGGTCGGCGGGCCTGCGGCTGGTCGACGACCAGCGCCCGGCCACGCTCGCCGCCGCGCCCGGCACTGTCGAGACGCACGCCGTCTGGATGGTCGAACCGCACCAGTTCGCCGCGCTCGACACCGTCGAGGGCCGCGACGTCGACCCGCCGATCTACCGGCTGGCCCGGGTCGCCACCGGGGCGGTCACGGTGCTCGACGACGGCGCTCCGCCCGCAGCGCTCGACGGCGGCGCTCCGCCCGCAGCGCTCAACGACGGTGCTCCACCCGCGGTGCTAGACGGCGGTGCTCCACCCGCGGTGCCCGGCAACGACGCACCGATCGGAGTGCTCGACGACGGCACTCCGGCCGCAGTACTCGACGACGGCGCACCGGCCGCGGTACTCGACGGCGGCGCACCGGCCGGGGTGATCGACCGTCCCTGGGCCTACCTTGCTCCCGACGAACCGACCGGGAACCCGCGCACCGACCGCCGGCCGCTGCTCGTCGACGGTTCCGCGGTCCCCTGCACCGCACTCGACCAGGCCGGCAGCGTCGCACTCGCCGGCGTCCCCGGCCCGGACGGGCTCGACGCCGCGACCGTCGACGGTGTCCCGGCGCCGCAGCAGTGGCCGCCGCGCGTGTTCGTCTACGGCTCACTGATGCCCGGGCAGGCCGCCTGGCCGCTGCTGCAGGAGCACGCGGCCCCGCACCGGCCGCCGTACCCGGCGACCCTGCAGCATGGGACGGTCGCCGACACCGGGTGCGGCTACCCGGCTCTGACCCTGGACACCGCCGGTGCCGCCGCCGGGGGCGCACCGGGGCACGTGGTGGAGCTGAGCGACCCGCAGGCGGCGCTCCCGGCGCTCGACGAGTACGAGGGCCCGCAGTACCGGCGGATCCGGGTGGTCGTCGCCGACGGGACCGTCTGCTGGGCGTGGCTGTGGACGGCCTCGCGCGCCGGGCTCACCCCGCTGGCCCGCGGCTGGGCGGCGCGCTGACGACGGCCACGGCCGTCGTACAGCCACCGCCGTCGTACAACCACAGCACTCGTACAACCACCGCCGTCGTACAACCACGGCCCGCCCGTACGACACCGGGCCCGCCTCCGACGTGCTGAGACGGGCCCGGTACGGGGGAGCGGGTCAGCCGGTGGCCTTGGCCTTCGCCGCCTGCCGCTGCCGGTGCTCGGCGAGGCCCGGGACCTCCCGGCCCTTGATCGACATGCCCTTGGTCTCGATGACGAAGTACAGCGCGATCATGCCGATCACGCAGGACCCCATCATGTAGTAGGCGGGGAACAGCACGTCCCCGGTCGACTCGACGACCGCCTCGTTGACCAGCGGCGCGGTCCCGCCGAACGCGGCCGTGGCCACGTTGTAGGAGATCGCCATGCCGGCGAACCGGACGTGGGTCGGGAACATCGCCGGGAACGTCGCCGAGATCGTGCCCAGCTGCAGCAGGTAGATCAGGCCGAGCACGGTGAACCCGAGGATCGCCCAGCCCAGGCCCTGCGCCATGAGCATGTACATCGGTATCGCCAGCACGAAGATGCCGATCAACGAGATCCACCAGCACGGCTTGCGCCCGATCCGGTCGGACAACGCACCCGCGAACGGGACGAGCAACATCATGATCGCCTGCCCGACGATGGCCAGGGTGTCGGCGCTCGCCGAGTCCATCCCGATCGTGGTGTTCAGGTAGGTCGGCATGTAGGTCAGCAACGTGTAGTTGATGATGTTCAGCGCGATGACCAGGCCGAACAGCGCGAGGATCGGCTGCCAGTAGCGGACGAGCAGGTCCTTCAGCGCCCCGGTCGCGGCGCTCTCGGACTCGCCGGACTCCTCCAGCTCCCGGAAGACCGGGGTGTCCTCGAGCTTGGTCCGGATGTAGAGACCGATCATCGCCAGCGGCAGCGCGATCATGAACGGGATCCGCCAGCCGTAGTCGAGCATCGCCTGCTCGCCGATCGCGCTCTCCAGCGCGAAGACGACCGCGACGGCCAGGGTGAACCCGGCGAGGGTGCCGAACTCCAGGAAGCTGCCCCAGAAGCCGCGCTTCTTGGACGGGGCGTACTCGGCCATGAACGTCGCGGCGCCGCCGTACTCGCCGCCGGTCGAGAAGCCCTGCACGATCCGCAGCAGGAACAGCAGTGCGGGCGCGCCCCAGCCGATCGTCTCGTAGGACGGGATCACGCCGATCAGGAACGTGGCGACACCCATCAGGATGATCGTCATCGAGAGCACCCGCTGGCGCCCGATCCGGTCGCCCAGCGGCCCCCACACGAACCCGCCCAGCGGGCGCAGGATGAAGGAGATCGCAAAGCCGAGGAGCGTACCGAGGTAGCCCAGCTCCCCCGGGAAGAACGCGTTCGTGAGCTCGACCGTCAGGTAGGCGTAGATCCCGTAGTCGAACCATTCCGTGGCGTTACCGATCGCCGACGCGGCGACCGCCCTGCGCAGGACAGATGGCTCGACTTCCTCGTCCGCCCCCTGCGGACCGGCATTCGCCGGGACCGATGTCATTCGGTACACCCCCATTCACGAAATGCGCATACGCAAGGGCAGCGCATTTTCGTTACATAATCGACACCCTATCCAGCCATTTCGGTCAACGGAGCGTACAGAGCGCAATGATCCGCTGCCACCCCTCGTCGCGTCCAGCCACCGGTCGGGGCACCCGCCCCGTGTAGCGTCGGCCGCGTGCTGGCGATCGAGGGGCTCGCCAAGCGGTTCGGCACCGCGACGGCCCTGGACGGCGTGACGTTCCAGGTCCGTCCCGGCGAGGTCTTCGGCTTCGTCGGCGGCAACGGGGCGGGCAAGACGACGACGATGCGGATCGTCCTCGGCGTCCTCGACCCCGACGCCGGGACCGTCTCGTGGCGCGGCTCACCGGTGGACGCCACCGTCCGGCGCCGGATCGGCTACCTGCCCGAGGAACGCGGGCTCTACCCGAAGATGCGGGTCACCGAGCATCTGGTCTACCTGGCCCGGCTGCACGGCATGTCCCGGTCCGCCGCTCGGGACGCGGCGGCCACCTGGACCGGGCGGGTCGGCCTGGCCGAGCGCCGCCACGACGAGGTGCAGAAGCTCTCCCTCGGCAACCAGCAACGCGTCCAGCTCTGCGCGGCGCTGGTGCACGACCCGGACGTCCTCGTCCTCGACGAACCGTTCTCCGGGCTGGACCCGGCCGCCGTCGACACCCTCAGCGAGGTGCTGCGCGAGCGGGCCGCCGCCGGGATCCCGGTGATCTTCTCCTCGCACCAGCTGGAGCTGGTGGAGCGCCTGTGCGACCGGGTCGGGATCATCTCGGCCGGCCGGATGGCCGCCGTCGGCACCGTCGACGACCTCCGGGCCGCGTCCGCGGAGCGCTACGACGTCACCGGCCCCCCGGCCGGCTGGGCGGACGGCCTGCCGGGGGTGCGGGTCCTGGACACCGACGGCGCCCGGACCCGGGTCGAGCTCGAACCGGGCACCGACGACCAGAAGCTGCTGGCCGCCGCGCTGCAGGCCGGGCCGGTGCACGCGTTCGGGCCCTACCGTCCGCCGCTGAGCGAGCTGTACCGCGACGCCGTCGCCGACCGCCCCGGCACCGGGGGGCCCGCATGAACCGGGTGGCCGCCACGATCGCGCTGGTCGCCCGGCGCGAGGTGAGCACGCAGGTCCGCTCGCGGACGTTCGTGATCGGCCTGGTGCTGATGCTGGCCGTGTTCGGCGGCTACGGCGCGGTGTTCGCGTTCGTGGGGTCGCAGACGTCCGAGGCGTCGCTGGTGCTCGACGGGCAGGCCCACGAGCTCCGCGAGGATCTCCGGTCCGCCGCGGACCGGCAGGGCCTCCAGCTCACGCTGACCGAGGCCGGCAACCGGGCCACCGCGGAGTCCATGGTCCGCGGCGGCGAGGCGGACGCGATGCTCACCGGGGGCTTCGGCACGTTCCAGCTCGTCGGCCGCGACGACGTCGGCGCCGGCCTGCGCACCCTGGTGACCGGGGTCGTCGAGCAGCGGGCCGTGACCGACGCGCTGAGCGCGGCGGGCGCCGACCCGGACCGGGTCAGCGCGCTGTCCGGGGTCGGGATCCGCACGCTCGAACCGGCCGACCCCGAACGCGGGCAGCGGATCGCCATCGCGCTGGCCGTGACGTTCCTGCTGTTCTTCTCGGTCACCGCCTACGGCGCCGCCGTCGCCCAGGGCGTGGTCGAGGAGAAGTCGGGCCGGGTCGTCGAGCTGCTGCTGGCCACGATCCCCGCGACCCAGCTGCTGGCCGGGAAGATCGTCGGGCTGGGCCTGGTCGGGCTGCTGCAGCTGCTGATCCTGGGGGCCGTCGGGACGGTGGTCGCGCTGGCCACCGGCCTGCTCGCGGTACCGGCGGTGCTGGCCGGGACGCTGCTGTCCGCCGTCGTCTGGTACCTCGTCGGCTTCTTCCTCTTCGCGACGCTCTACGCCGCGGCCGGGGCACTGGTGTCCCGGCAGGAGGAACTGCAGTCGGTGACCGCCCCGGTCGCGGTCCCGCTCCTGGTGCCGCTCCTGCTGGCCGTCGCCGTGCTGCCGACGGACCCGCACAACACCGTGACCACGGTGCTGTCCTACGTGCCGTTCTTCTCCCAGACCCTGATGCCCGCCCGCACCGCGCTCGGCGCCGCGGCCTGGTGGGAGGTGCTGATCGCGCTCGCCCTCGCACTCGCCGCACTCGTCGGCATGGTGCTGCTGTCGGCACGGGTCTACCGCAACTCGGTCCTGCGCACCGGCGCCCGGGTGGGCTGGCGGGAAGCGCTGAAGCGCCCGTGAGTGGTTTTCGCGGCTGGAGCCGCGAAAACCACTCACGGGCGGCGGGCCGCCTTCACGGCCTCGTAGCGGTCCAGGGACTCCCGGCGCTCGGTCCGGTGGTCGACCATCGGCTCCGGGTAGCCCTCCGGGATGCCGTCACGCAGCTTCCACGGCTGGTGCACGGCCTTGCCCGGCACATCGGCGAGCTCGGGCACCCAGCGGCGCACGTAGTCGCCGTCGGGATCGAATCGCTCCCCCTGGGTGATCGGGTTGAAGATCCGGAAGTACGGCGAGGCGTCGGTCCCCGAGCCGGCCGTCCACTGCCAGCCGTGCTGGTTGGAGGCCAGGTCGCCGTCGACGAGGTACTGCATGAAGTGCCGCGCACCCCACCACCACGGCAGGTGCAGGTCCTTGACCAGGAACGACGCGACGACCATCCGCAGCCGGTTGTGCATCCACGCCTCGGCGCGCAGCTGGCGCATCCCGGCGTCGACGATCGGGAACCCGGTGCGCCCCTGCGTCCAGCGGTCGAGGTCGGCGTAGGCGTCGGAGTCGGTGCGCAGCGGGAGGTGGTCGAAGGCCGTGTCGTAGTTCCGCCGGGCCGAGTCCGGGCGCCGGTACAGGACGTCGGCGTAGAACTCCCGCCACGCGATCTCCGTGCGGAAGGCGCGCACCGAGTCGCCCCGGCGCTCGCCGAGGTCGGCCAGCAGCGTGCGCGGGTGCACGCAGCCGTACTTGAGATAGGGCGACATCCCGGACGTGTCGTGCTTCGCGGGCAGGTCCCGGTCGCCCTCGTAGTCGTGCAGGCCCTCGTCGAGGAAGTCCGACCACCGCTGCACGGCGGCCCGCTCCCCCGGTTCGGGCAGCGTCGAGTCGCACGGTTCGTCGCCGGGGACCGGCACCGCACGCGGGCCACCGTCGACCGTGGACGGGTCGACCCAGCTGCAGGACGACGCGGACGTGCGGGCCGGAGCCCGCCAGCCGTGATCTGCCCAGGCCCGGCTGAACGGGGTGAACACCTTGAACGGGCCGCCCTCGCCCTTCTCCACCCGGCCGGGGGCGACGGCATACGGCGAACCGGTCCGGATCAGCTCCGCGCCGGCATCGGCGAGGGCCTTCTCCACCCGCTCGTCGCGCTCGAGGCCGTAGGGCCCGAAGTCGGCGGCGATGTGCACCGTCCCGGCCCCGGCCGCCGTCGCCACCTGCGGGACGACCTCGGCCGGGTCGCCACGCACCACGAGCAGGTTCCCGCCGAGCGCCGCGTCGAGCTCGCGCAGACAGCCGTACAGGAAGTTCGTCCGCGCCGCGCCGGACGGGCCGAGCAGCGCCGGGTCCAGGACGAACAGCGCCAGCGCCCGGTCCGCGGCGTCGGCGGCGGCGAGGAACGTGGGCTGGTCGGCGACCCGCAGGTCACGCCGGAACCAGACGACGGCGGTGCTCGAAGCCATGCCGCAGGACGTTAACGGCGCCCCGCCCCCGCCGCGCGTCGTCGGAGTCGCCGGGCGCCGGCCCGCAACGGCGAACGGCCCCGCCGGAACCGGGTCCGGCGGGGCCGTCGCGGGAGCAAGCTCCGCTCAGTGTCGATGTTCGCTCCGCAAGCGTCGCTCAGTGCCGATGTTCGCTCCGCAAGCGTCGCTCAGCGCCGGTCGAGCGGGACGTACGCGCGCTCCGCCGAGCCGGTGTACAGCTGGCGCGGGCGGCCGATCTTGTTCTGCGGGTCGTTCATCATCTCGCGCCAGTGCGCGATCCAGCCCGGGAGCCGGCCGAGCGCGAACAGCACGGTGAACATCTTCACCGGGAAGCCCATCGCCCGGTAGATGACACCGGTGTAGAAGTCGACGTTCGGGTAGAGCTTGCGCTCGACGAAGTAGTCGTCGGCCAGCGCCTTCTCCTCGAGCGTCATGGCGATGTCGAGCAGCGGGTCGTTGACCCCGAGCTTCTTCAGGATCGTCTCGGCCTGCTCCTTGACGATCTTCGCCCGCGGGTCGTAGTTCTTGTAGACCCGGTGCCCGAAGCCCATCAGCTTCGCGCCCTGCTCCTTGTTCTTGACCCGGTCGACGAACGCGTCGACGTTGCCGCCCTCGACGTCCTTGATCCGGGTCAGCATCTCCAGCACGGCCTGGTTGGCGCCGCCGTGCAGCGGGCCGAACAGCGCGTTCACCCCGGCCGAGATGGAGGCGAACAGGTTCGCCTGGCTCGAACCGACCAGGCGCACGGTCGACGTCGAGCAGTTCTGCTCGTGGTCGGCGTGCAGGATCAGCAGGGTGTCGAGCGCCCGGGCCATGTCCGGGTCGATCTCGTAGGGCTCGGCCGGGAACCCGAAGGTCATCCGGAGGAAGTTCTCCACCAGGCCCAGCGAGTTGTCCGGGTACAGGAACGGCTGGCCGACCGACTTCTTGTAGGCGTAGGCGGCGATCGTGAAGACCTTCGCCATCAGCCGGACGGTGGAGAGCTCGACGGCCTCCTCGTCGAACGGGTCCAGGGCGTCCTGGTAGAAGGTCGACAGCGCGCTGACCGCGGACGACAGCACCGGCATCGGGTGTGCGTCGCGCGGGAATCCGTCGAAGAACCGCTTCAGGTCCTCGTGCAGCAGCGTGTGCCGGCTGATCCGGTTGGTGAACCCGTCCAGCTGCTGCTGGGTCGGCAGCTCACCGTAGATGAGCAGGTAGCTGACCTCGAGGAAGGACGAGTTCCCCGCCAGCTGGTCGATCGGGTAGCCGCGGTAGCGGAGGATGCCCGCGTCCCCGTCGATGTAGGTGATCGCGGAGGAGCAGGCGGCAGTGCTGGTGAATCCCGGGTCGTAGGTGACCAGGCCGGTCTTGCCGAGCAACTTGCTGACGTCGACGGCCTGCGACCCCTCCGTCGGGGTGTGCACCGCCATCTCGAACTCGCCACCGGAATGCTGGAGTACGGCGGAGTCGGCTTTGGCGGCGGTCTCGTCGGACATGTGGAGGTTCCCTCTCACAGCTGGAATCAATCGGGTCTCGCGCACACGCTAGTCCGCCGGACCGGATACGCAGAACGCGGCGACAAGAGTCACCCCGCAGTACCGCCCGCGACCGGTCCGCGGTAGCGCAGGAACTCCGGGAAGCGCCACACCACGACCAGCGTCCCGACGATCACCGCGAGCCCGCCGAGGGTCGCGGTCAGCCCCGGGCCGACCGCCTCCGCGGTCGGCCCGTGCCACAGGTCGGCCAGCCGGGGGCCGCCGGCGACGACGACGATGAACACCCCCTGCATCCGGCCGCGCATCTCGTCGGTCGCGACCGTCTGCAGCATCGAGGACCGGTACACCGAGCTGACCAGGTCACCGGCGCCGGCGACGGCCAGCGCCAGCACCGCCAGGAACAGCGACCCGGTGAGGCCGAAGACGGCGACGCCGCCGCCCCACACGCAGATCGCGACGACGACGGCCACACCCTGCCGCCGCACCCGCTGCAGCCAGCCCGACAGCACCCCGCCGGCCACCATGCCCAGCGGGATCGCCGCGAACAGCAGCCCCTGCTCGATGCCGCCCTCGGCCGAGCCGCCGAACGTCGTCGCGGCCATCTCCGGGAACACCACCCGCGGCATCCCGAAGCCCATCGCGATCACGTCGACCAGGAACGACACCAGCAGGATCCGGTGCATGCCGACGTAGCGGAAGCCGTCGACCACGGCCCGCAGGCCGACCTTCTGCCGGTTGCCGCCGTCGGCGGGGGCCGAGCTGGGCAGCGGCGGCAGCCGCCAGGTCGCCCACAGCGTCGCGAGCAGCGCGATCGCGTCGATCAGGTAGAGCGTGGCCAGCCCGATCAGCGGGATCAGGATCCCGGCGAGCAGCGGCCCGAGCACCGCCCCGACCTGCACGACGGTCATGTTCAGCGCGTTCGCCGCGGGCAGCTGGTCGGGCGGGATCAGCCGCGGGATGACGGCGCTGCGGGTCGGCTGGTTCATCGCCAGCATCGCCGACTGGAGCGCGAACAGCACCAGCACGAACCAGACGTCGCCGGTTCCGGACGCCGCCACCACCCACAGCGCCAGCGAGGTCAGCGCGATGCCCGAGCCGGTGAACAGCAGCATCACGCGGCGGTCGACGGCGTCGGCGATCGCACCGCCCCACAGCCCGAACACCACGAGCGGGACCAGGCCGAACAGGCCGGTCAGCCCGACGTACGCCGAGGACCCGGTGAGCTCGTAGATCTGGATCGGGACGGCGACGACCGAGAGCTGCGCCCCGATGACGGTGACGATCCCGGCCAGCCAGAGCCGGCGGTAGGCCGGTGTCCGCAGCGGGGTCGTGTCGGCGAACGTCGACCGCACCAGGCCGGTCAGCCGTGCGGTCAGCGACCGGACCCGCGCGGTGGGGGCACCGGCCGTGGTCGTGGCCGTGTCCGCGTGGGCGGCAGTGTGGCCCGCCCCGTGGTCGGCCCCGTGACCGGCTCCGTGGCCTGCGGTGCGTGCGGTCGTCTCCTCCGCGGTGGTCTCGTTCAGCACGGGTCGCGTCGGCGAGTCCCGGTCCGGGCCCGGCACGGGTCGGGTGGGCCCGTCACCAGGATCGTTGCGCATGCTCACCGGCTCAGGTGTACACGGCGGGACGGTCGTGGCGCCTCGGGGTCACCCCCTACGGGGCGAGCCGGCGCACGGACCAGCTGTCGTCGTGACCGGCGTCGAACCGCAGACGGTCGTGCATGCGGTCCTCCCGCCCCTGCCAGAACTCGACCTGCCACGGCACGATCCGCCAGCCGCCCCAGTGCGGCGGGCGCGGGATCCGCTCGACCCCGTCGAACCGCGCCGTGATGCCGGCCAGTGCCTGGTCCAGGGCGGTACGCGCCCCGACGACCGTCGACTGGGCCGACGCCCACGCCCCCAGCTGGGAGCCGCGGGGGCGCAGCGCCCAGTAGGCGTCGGACTGGGCCTCCGAACAGCGCTCGACCCGGCCGGCCAGCTGGACCTGACGCTGCAGGTCGTACCAGGGGAAGGTCACCGCGGCGACCCGCGTGCGGTTCAGGTCGTGGCTCTTCGCGGACGTGTAGTTGGTGTAGAAGACGATCCCGCCCGCGTCGAGCCCCTTGCAGAGCACCGTGCGCGACGACGGCACGCCGTCGGGGTCGGCGGTGGCCAGCACCATCGCGTTCGGCTCGGCGAGCCCGGCCTCGCGGGCCTGCTCCAGCCAGGCGGCGAGCTGCTCGTGCCAGGTCGGGGCCAGATCCGCGACGTCGAACGGGTGAGCGGTGTAGTCGGTCCGCATCCGCTCCAGGGCCGGTGCGTCGGTCATGGGTTCCCCTTCCCCGCTGGTGTGGCTGCGACCGACGGTATGCGGCACCCCATCGGCCGTACACCCGCCGAACGGTCCTCCCGGCCGATCCCGGCGCCCGGTGCGGGACCGCTCCCGTTGCCGATCACCGTGACCGATCACACCGCACGGCCGCGTTGCCCGGCCGTGCCGCCCGGAGGAGGGTGACCGGCGACAAGGCGAGTCGAAGGAGACCCGGTGACCGAATCCCCCGCCCACGAGGTCCCGCCGCCCCCGCCGGGGTTCAGGTCGGGCCTGGAGGGGCACGTCGCGTTCCGCACCGAGATCGCCGAGCCGGACAAGGACGGCGGGGCGCTGCGCTACCGCGGCGTCGACCTCTCCGACCTCGCCGGCACGGTCACCTTCGGCGACGTCTGGGCGCTGCTGGTCGACGGCCGCTTCGGGCAGGGCCTGCCGCCGGCCGAGCCGTTCCCGATCCCGGTGCACACCGGCGACGTGCGGGTGGACGTCCAGGCCGCGCTCGCGATGCTGGCGCCCTACTGGGGCTACCGCCCGCTGCTCGACATCGACGACGCCGAGGCCCGCGACAACCTGGCCCGTGCCTCGGTGATGGCGCTGTCCTACGTGGCGCAGTCCGCCCGCGGCATCGGCGTCCCGGCCGTGCCGCAGGCCCGCATCGACGAGAGCTCCACGATCACCGAGCGGTTCATGACCCGCTGGCGGGGCGAGCCGGACCCGCGGCACGTCGCGGCCGTCGACGCCTACTGGGTCTCCGCCGCCGAGCACGGCATGAACGCCTCGACCTTCACCGCCCGCGTCATCGCCTCGACCGGGGCCGACGCCGCCGCCTCGCTGTCCGGGGCGATCGGTGCCATGTCCGGCCCGCTGCACGGCGGCGCGCCCGCCCGGGTGCTCCCGATGATCGACGAGGTCGAGCGGACCGGCGACGCCGCGGCACTGGTCACCGGCATCCTGGACCGCAAGGAGAAGCTGATGGGCTTCGGCCACCGGGTGTACCGGGCCGAGGACCCGCGGGCCCGCGTCCTGCGGCGCACCTGCCAGGAACTGGACGCACCCCGCTTCGAGGTGGCCGCCGAGCTGGAGCGGGCCGCGCTGTCGATCCTGCGCGAGCGCCGCCCGGACCGGCCGATCGAGACGAACGTCGAGTTCTGGGCCGCGGTCGTGCTCGACTTCGCCGAGGTGCCGCCGCACATGATGCCCGCGATGTTCACCTGCGCCCGTACCGCCGGCTGGTCCGCGCACATCATGGAGCAGAAGCGCGAGGGCAAGCTCGTCCGTCCGTCCGCGCAGTACATCGGGCCGGGCCCGCGCAACCCCGCTGACGTCGACGGCTGGACCGCCGCCGTCACGCACTGAGCCCCGGCCTCCGGGCTCGCCGGCCTCCCGAGCCCCGGGCACTCGAGCCCGAGCCCCGAACGCCGAGCCCGGAGCCCCCGAGGCCCGAGCCCCGAGGGGCACCCTCGTAGCGCCCTGTGCCCCGAGGGGCCCCCTCGGGGCGGTGCGCACGGCGCCCGGGGCAGTGCGGGCCACGCCTACCCGACGGGCCGGGCGCGGGGTCGACGGGACACCCGATCGTGATCGTTGTCCGATCAGCCGGCGGGCGCGGGCTCCGGTGCCCGCCGGCGACGGATCGCCAGGGACAGCCCGGCGGCGACCAGGCACAGCACCGCACCGCCGTACCACGCCGCGTCGTAGCTGCCCAGCGCGTCGCGGACGACCCCGGCGGTCAGCGCCGCGAACGCCGCCCCGATCTGGTGCGCGGCGAAGATCCAGCCGAACACGACCGCCGAGCGGGCCCCGAACGCCTCGCGGGCCAGCGCCATCGTCGGTGGCACGGTGGCCACCCAGTCCAGGCCGTAGAACACGACGAACGCGAGCATGCTGGCGTTCAGGTCGGTCCCGAACAGCGGTGGCAATGCGAACAGCGACACCCCGCGCAACGCGTAGTAGGCGCCCAACAGCAGGCGCGGGTCGATCCGGTCGGTGAGCCAGCCGGAGCAGACGGTGCCGACCAGATCGAAGACCCCGACCACGGCCAGCAGGGACGCGGCCGTCGTCGCGGGCATGCCGTGGTCGTGCGCGGCCGGCACGAAGTGCGACTGGACCAGCCCCGCGGTCGTCGCACCGCAGATGAAGAAGCCGACAGCGAGCAGCCAGAACGTCCGGGTGCCCGCGGCGTCGCGCAGCGCGCGCACGGCGAGCGCGGCCGCCCCCGAACGCTGGGGCACGACGACGTCGGCCTCGCTCCCGCCGTACGGGAGCACCCCGGCGTCGGCCGGGTGGTCGCGCAGGAACAGCAGTACCACCGGCACGACGGCGAGCGCCGCCCCCGCCGTGACCAGCGCCGCCGGGCGCCACCCGCCGGACTCGACGACGGCCGCGACCAGCGGGAGGAACACCAGCTGCCCGGTCGCGGTCGCCGCGGTCAGGATCCCGGACACCAGCCCGCGCCGGGCCACGAACCAGCGGTTCACCACCGTCGCGACCAGCGCCATCGCCATCGACCCGGTCCCGAGCCCGACGACCACGCCCCACAGCAGCACCAGCTGCCAGACCGCCGTCATGAACACGGTCGCCCCGGCGCCGGCCGCGACGAGCAGCAGCGCGCAGCTCACCACCCGCCGCACGCCGAAGCGCTCCATCAGCGCGGCCGCGAACGGCGCGGTGACGCCGAACAGCGTCAGGTTCACCGCGAGGGCGAACGAGATCGTCCCGATCGACCAGCCGAACTCGGCGTGCAGCGGCTCGACCAGGACGCCCGGTGTGGACCGGAACCCGGCCGCGCCGAGCAGCGCGAGGAACGTCGCCCCCGCCGCCCACCAGGCCGGGTGCACCCGGCGTTCACGTCCCGCTGCGCGCGGGGGTGCGTGCGTCATGCACCGAGCAAAGCACCGGGACGGGCGCCGACGACAGTGGCCGAAGCGACCACATGTGCAAAAATTCGGCCATGCCCACTGCATCGCCGCACCGGGTCGGGGTGCTCGCCGTCGACGGGGTGATCGCGTTCGAGGTGGCCATCCCGGACCGGATCCTCGGCACGACAACCGCGCCGGACGGCACCCCGCTCTACGACGTGCGGGTCGCCTCCCTCGACGGCGGGCCGGTCCGCACCAGCTCCGGCTACCGGCTGCTGCCCGAGCACGGGCCGGAGGTCCTGACCGGCGCCGACACCCTGGTCGTCCCGGCGGTCGCCGCCGGCGGCCCGGGCCCGGCCGGCCGCCCGGAGCGGGCCCCGGACGAGCGGGTGCTCGAGCTGGTCCGCGCCGCGGCGGCCTGCGGCCGGGTGGTTGCGATCTGCACCGGCGCGTTCGTCCTGGCCGCCGCCGGGGTGCTCGACGGCCGGCGCGCCACCACACACTGGGCGCACGCCGACCGGTTCCGCCACCGGTTCCCGCAGGTCCGGCTGGAGCCGGACGTGCTGTTCGTCGACGACGGCGACGTCCTCACCTCGGCCGGGGTCGCCGCCGGGATCGACCTGTGCCTGCACCTGGTACGCCGCGACCACGGCGCGGACGTGGCCGCGGCGACCGCCCGGCGCAACGTCGTCGCGCCGTGGCGGGAGGGCGGGCAGGCCCAGTTCGTCGAGCACCGGCTGCCGGACCCGGAGGGGCCGGACACCTCGGGTGCGCGCGCCTGGGCGGTGGCGCACCTCGACCGCTCACCCGGGGTGGAGGACCTGGCCGGACACGCGGCGATGAGCGTGCGGACCTTCACCCGGCGCTTCCGCGCGGAGACCGGCACCAGCCCGGGCCGGTGGCTCGCCGCGCGGCGCCTGGACCTCGTGCGACGACTGCTGGAGACCACCGACCTGCCGGTCGAGCAGGTCGCCGCCCGGGCCGGCTTCGGCACGACCGCGGCCCTGCGCCACCGGCTGCACACCGAGATCGGGATGTCGCCGCTGGCGTACCGGCGCGCGCACCGGGCCCCCTCCGCCTGACCGGGCGCTCCCGCACCCGGTCCGGGTGTGGCCCGGAGCACCGTCGGGTCCGCGGGTCCGCGCGGTACTGCGACACTGGTCGTCGTGACCTCTCCTGCCGATCTGAAGATTCCCGCCGATCTCCTGCCCTCGGACGGCCGCTTCGGATGCGGTCCCTCCAAGGTGCGCACCGAGCAGCTGTCCGCGCTCGCCGCGACCGGGGACTCGCTGCTGGGCACGTCGCACCGGCAGAAGCCGGTGAAGAACCTGGTGGGACGGGTGCGGGCCGGCCTGTCCGAGCTGTTCTCCCTGCCCGACGGCTACGAGGTCGTCCTGGGCAACGGCGGGTCGACCGCCTTCTGGGACGCCGCCGCGTTCGGCCTGGTCCGGGAGCGCTCGCTGCACCTGACCTACGGCGAGTTCTCGCAGAAGTTCGCCGACACGACGCGGGGGGCGCCGTTCCTGGCCGACCCGGTGGTCGTCTCCGCGGAGCCGGGCAGCGCCCCGGCCCCGACGAGCGACCCGTCGGTGGACCTGATCGCCTGGGCGCACAACGAGACCTCGACCGGTGTCGCGGTGCCAGTGAACCGGCCCAAGGACACGACCGGCGACCAGCTCGTCGCGATCGACGCGACCTCCGGGGCCGGTGGGCTGCCGGTCGACATCGCGCAGTCCGACGTCTACTACTTCGCCCCGCAGAAGGGCTTCGCCTCCGACGGTGGCCTGTTCATCGCGCTGATGAGCCCGAAGGCGCTGGAGCGCGTCGCCGAGCTGGCGTCCTCCGACCGCTGGATCCCGCCGTTCCTGTCGCTGGCCACGGCGGTCGACAACTCGGGCAAGGACCAGACGTACAACACCCCGTCCGTCGCCACGCTGTTCCTGCTCGCCGACCAGATCGACTGGCTGAACGGGCTCGGCGGGCTCGACGGCGCGGTCGCGCGCACCCGCGACTCGTCGGAGCGGCTGTACTCCTGGGCGGAGAAGAGCTCGTTCGCGCGGCCGTTCGTGACCGACCCGGCACTGCGCAGCCTGGTCGTCGGCACGATCGACTTCGACGACGCGGTCGACGCCGCCGCGGTGGCCACGGTCCTGCGGGCGAACGGGATCGTCGACACCGAGCCGTACCGCAAGCTCGGCCGCAACCAGCTGCGGGTCGGGATGTTCCCGGCGGTCGAGCCGGCCGACGTCTCGGCGCTGACCGCGAGCATCGACTGGATCGTGGAGCGGCTGGCCTCCTGACCCGTCCCGCCGGCCGGGTCCCGCGTCGTCCGCGGGGCCCGGCCGACGTGTATCCGGGCCCGGTCCGGATCCCGGGCGGACCACGGGTTGCCTCGGATTCCGATCTTGTTGCCGGATCGATAGCAACTCGTCGTAGTCACACCAGTAACATCAGCCCCAATCTCACCGACAGCAACGCCTCATGGGAGTGTGCGTACGGTGCGTGACACCACTCGCGGGTCCCACGGCCAGGTGGGACTGACCGACCAGGCGGAACTCGCCCGGCGCGCCTCACCCGGCGCGGAGTCGTAGGGATCTACCGTCACCCGGACGGGGACGACAGCAGGAGGTCGATCGATGCGCGCGTTGCGGGTCGTGGGGGTGACCGGGGACGGCTCGGTCGTCCTCGAGGACCCGGGACGTCGAGAGCGCTACACCGTTCCGGCCGACGAGCAGCTGCGCGCGGCGGCCCGTGGTGACGTCACCCGGCTCGGCCAGATCGCGATCGAGTTGGAGAGCCAGTTGCGCCCACGGGAGATCCAGGCCCGCATCCGGGGCGGCGCGTCGGTGGACGAGGTCGCCGCAGCGGCGGGCGTCCCGACCCAGAAGATCGAGCGCTTCGCCTACCCGGTGCTCCTCGAACGCTCACGCACTGCCGAACTCGCCCAGGGCGCGCACCCGCAGCGTGCCGACGGCCCCGACTCGCGCACCCTCGGCGAGACGGTCGCCCACACCTTCGGCCTGCGCAGCCAGGACTACACGACCGCAGGCTGGGACTCCTGGAAGGGCGACGACGGCAAGTGGATCGTCGCCCTCAACTGGCAGACCGGGCGGTCCGACAACGCCGCACACTGGTCGTTCCAGCCCGGGGCGCACGGTGGCACCGTCGTCCCGCTCGACGAGCACGCCTCCGACCTGGTCGAGGGCCTGCCCGCGCGTCCGCTGCGCCCGATCGGCGCCGTCGTCGACATCGCGCGGGACGACAGCGCCCGGGACGAGGAGCAGGAGCCCGCACCGTCCGAGCCGGCCACCGCGGCGCCCGCCCGGGCCGTCGCCGGTGGGCAGGCGCCCCCGCCCACGGAGTCCTGGGCCGGACGCGGCGCCACCGCACCCGAGCAGCGCCGGCCGAGCCCGCCGCCCCGACCCCGGGTGGACACGCCCGCGCGCGGCTCGCGCGTCGACGGCACCCGCGCACCGGCCGCCGACGCGCCGGTGATCCCGCGGGTGGACACGCCCGCCGAGCAGGAGCCGGCCGGTAGCACCGCGCCGGACACGGACGCCCCGGGGCGGACCGGCTCCGACAGCGCAACCGACGGGCACACGCCCGCGCTCGACAGCGTCGCGCCGGCGACCGAGGACAGCGCGCGCACCGGCGCACCGGCCACCGGCGCCTCCGCCACGACCGGTGGTTCGCACAGCAGTGCCGCCCCGGCTCCGGCCGACACAGCGGCCGCGGACACCGCCGCGCCCTCCGCCGACACCGGCACCGCACCCACCGGCGGGACCGCTGCCGTCGAGGGCGGACCGTCCGGTACAGCGGTCACCGACACCGACACCGCGACCGGGGCCACCGGCGCCGCGTCGGACACCACCCGCTCGACGCCCGCCACTGTGCCGGGCAACGATGCGTCCGGACACGCCGACGCGGAGTCCCGCGGAACCGAGGGCGGCACCGCGAGCCGCACCGTCGCCGGCGACAGCACCACGACTCACAACACCGCAGCTCACGACACCGCGGGCAGCGGTTCGGCTCCAGCCGGCGCGACGACCGGCCACTCCGGCGACGGGCTCCCGGCGGGCGGCACCGCACCGAGCGGGTCGGCCGCCGCGAACGACACCGCTCCGGCCGACACCACCCCCGACAGCGCAGCTTCGGACAACGCCGCTTCGAGCAACGCCCTCACCGGCAGCGCCGGCTCAAGCAACACCGCAACCGGCAGCGCCGACTCGAGCAACGCCGTCACCGGCAGCGCCGATTCGAACACAGCCGACTCGAACACGGCCGACTCGAACACCACAGCCTCCGGCAGTGCCGACGCGGACCACACGGTCCCGGCCGACGCCGCCGCAGACAGTGCCTCGTCGAGCGCGGCCCCATCGAGCAGCGCCCCGTCAAGCAGCGCCCCGTCCGACGGTGCTGTCTCGGGCACGGCCGCCTCCCCGGCAGGCACCGACTCGGTTGACGCCGGCTCGGACGACACCGCCGACCCGACCGGCCCTCTCCCGGGCGACACCATTTCGGACAACGCCGGCTCGGGCAGCGCTCGTTCGGACGTTGATCGCTCGGCCACCAGCGCTGCCGACTCGGACAGCGCGCCGGCGAGCGACTCCGCCCCGGACCGCACCGGCACACCGGACACCGGCGCCGCGGCGGACGACTCCGGAGCCGCCTCGACGACGGGTACGACCGGCACGGCCCCGCAGCAGCGGTCGTCCTCCGAGAACGAGGACGTGGCCACGAGCGGCGACGAGGCGCCCGCGGGTTCCGACACGGACACCGCCGCCGCTCGGGACGGTGTTGACCAGGCCCCCAAGAACGACGCAGAGCAGCAGGCCACCGCACAGCAGGACGCCGAGCAGCAGGACACCGGGAAGCAGGAAGCCGAGGAGCCCGCGGCGCGCCCGCGTGGGGGCGCCGGGTCCCGCCGGACCAAGAAGGGCAAGCCGGTCATGCCGTCCTGGGACGAGGTCCTCCTCGGCGTACGCGGCCAGCGCTGACGCCGGAGGGCTCAGCCCCCGCCGGTCACCGCGTGGAACGCCACGGCCGCGGCCGTGGCGACGTTCAACGAGTCCACGCCGCCCGCCATCGGGATCCGTACCCGACGGTCGGCGGCGGCCAGCGCCTCGTCGGTCAGGCCGGGCCCCTCCGCACCGAGCAGCAGCGCGACCTTCTCCCCCGTCAGGTTCGCCGTCGCGAGCGGTTCGGCGTCCGGGGCCGGGGTCAACGCGACCACGCTGAACCCGGCATCACGCAGCGTGTCCAGCGACGCCGGCCAGCCACCCGCCAACCGGGTGAACGGCACGCGCAGGACGTGGCCCATCGACACCCGGACGCTGCGCCGGTACAGGGGGTCCGAACAGCCCGGCCCGAGCAGCAGCGCGTCGACCCCCAGCGCCGCCGCGTTGCGGAACAGCGAGCCGAGGTTCTCGTGGTCGCCGACGCCCTCGCACACCGCGACCGACCGCGCGCCCGCCAGCAGTCCGGTGAGATCGGGTGCAGCCGCCCGGTCGGCCACCGCCAGGACACCCCGGTTGAGGTGGAAACCGACCGCACGGGCCATCGTGTCCGCGTCGGTGGCGTAAGCGGGTACGTCCAGACGGGCCAGGTCACCGGAGAGCTCCTCCAGCCGTCGCGGGACCCCCAGCAGCGACCGGACCGGGTACGGGGAGTCCAGCAGCCGTCGTACGACCACGACACCCTCCGCGATCACCAGCCCGCGCCCGCCCGGGCGATCCGGACGGCGGTCGGCGGTGGTGAGGTCGCGGTAGTCGTCGATGCGGGGGTCGTCGGGATCGTCGACCGCGGTGAGGATGGCCACGGCTACCGATCGTCCCACGTCATAAACCGCTCGCCGCTCCTGGTCGCCCTTTCAGCCGGTACCGCCCGGACCAGCGATATGACACGGTGTAATGCCGTCTCCCTCGAACCGGGCCTCCGGCCGGGTGAGGAGGCGCTCCCCGTTCGATGGAGGTCGGTTCTCGCATGGGCCAGGTGGTCGACCGGACGACGTTCACCCGGCGCGACCGCCAGCGGTACCGGATCAAAGTGCAGCGCTGCCTGGACTCGCTCGAGGAACTGCTCCGGACCTACCCGTTCCCCGAGACCGAGCCGATGACCGGCGTGGAGATCGAGTTCAACCTCGTCGACCCGCAGCTGGCACCGTCGCTGAACGGCCTCGACGTCCTGGAGACGATCAACAGCGGTGAGTGGCAGACCGAGCTCGGCCGCTGGAACCTGGAGCTGAACCTGCCGCCCCGGCCGCTGCCGGGCGACCAGTGGCGCCAGCTGGAGCACGAGCTGCTGGACCTGCTCGCCGGGGCCGGCGCCAAGGCCGGTGATCTGCACACCCAGCTCGCGATGATCGGGATCCTGCCGACCCTCGACGTCGGGCACATGGTCGGCGAGGCGATCTCCCCGGAGGAGCGCTACCAGGCGCTCAACGACCAGATGCTCAACGCGCGCGGCGAGCCGGTCCGGATCGACATCACCGGCTGCGACCCGGACGAGCGGATCAACGCCGACTTCGAGACGATCATCCCGGAGGCGGCCTGCACCTCCATGCAGCTGCACCTGCAGGTCGCGCCGTCGGACTTCGGCCGGTACTGGAACGCCGCCCAGTGCCTGTCCGGCGTCCAGCTCGGACTCGGCGCGAACTCGCCGTTCCTGCTCGGCTCGCAGCTGTGGGCCGAGACCAGGATCCCGCTGTTCGAGCAGGCCTGCGACGTCCGGACCCCCGAGTTCCACAACCAGGGCGTACGCCCGCGGGTCTGGTTCGGCGAGCGCTGGATCGATTCGGTCCTGGACCTGTTCTCCGAGAACGCCCGCTACTTCCCGGCGCTGATGCCGCTCACCACCGACATCGATCCCGCCGCCCAGATGCGTGAGCACGGGTTCCCGGAGCTGCCGGAGCTGACCCTGCACAACGGCACGATCTGGCGCTGGAACCGGCCGATCTACGACAGCACCGGGCGGACCCCGCACGTCCGGCTGGAGAACCGGGTGCTGCCCGCGGGCCCGACGACCGTCGACATGGTCGCCAACGCCCTGTTCTTCTACGGGCTGCTGCGCACCCTGGTCGAGTCCGACGAGGAGCTGTGGCGGTCGGTGTCCTTCGAGGCGGCCCGGGAGAACTTCCGCACCGCCGCCCGGCACGGGATGGACGCTCCCCTCTACTGGCCCGGTACCGGCTGGATCCGGCCGGACGAGCTGACGTTGCGCAAGCTGCTCCCGCTGGCACACGAGGGGCTCGCACGCTGGGGGGTCGGCAGCGCGGTCTGCGACCGCTACCTGACCGTGATCGAACGCCGCTGCGTGACCCGGCAGACCGGGGCGTCCTGGCAGATCGGCACGGTCGCCGCCCTGGAGGACCGCGGCGCGGACCGGTTCACGGCGCTGCACGGGATGCTGGAGCGCTACCTGTGCCACTCCGCGGCCAACGAGCCGGTGCACTCCTGGGACCTCCCGGGCTGAGGGCGGGGCCGCGTCCGCGGCCGTCCGTGCCGGGGTGTCTTCGCCATCGCGAAGGCGCTCGCCCGAGCCCGCCCGCCGGGCCCGCTGCGTTCCTACCGTCGGTGATCGCGCGACCCGCCCCGGGCGCGCGGCCCGGGACGGAGGGACATGTCCGCGCACCAGCACCGCACCGATCCGGCCGGTGATCCCGGCCCGCGTCGATGACGCGGGCGGCGGCGATGTCCCCGTTCCGCCTGTTCGGTCGCCGCGCCCGGCCCGCCGGCGACGAGCCCGACCCGTGGCTCGACGACCCGGCCCCCGCCACCGCCCACTCCGCCGCGGCGCCCGGCCCCGCCGCGTCGGCGCGGACCGGTCCCCCGGGGCATCCGGGGGCAGCGCCCACCGGTCCGCCCGGCCATGCCGCAGCAGCGCCCGGCCGCCCGGCACCGGCCGGTACCGGCGACTCCCCGGCCGCGTGGGCCGCGGCCCCCGCCGGACCCGCGACGACCGCGGCACGGCCCTCGCTGTGGACGGCGCAGCGGCCGCCGCAGGGTGAGCCGGCCGAACCGGAGCCGGTCACGGACCCGTTCGGTTTCGCGCCGGTCCCCCCGCCGCGACCTCGTACCGACGACCCCTCCGCGGGCTGGGCCCCTCGATCCCCCGGCGGCGAGCAGGTCGTGGCGCACCGGACGGGGCAGCCACCGGCGCCGCGCCGGGCCTCGGCGGTCGACGAGCCCGACGACGCGGGCCGGGTGGTCCGCACCGGCGGACACGCGGCTCCGCCCGCTCCCACCGGGGCCGGGTACGCGGCCCGGCAGGCCGGCCGCACCGCACCGTCGCTCACCGACGGGGCCGACCACGCGGGGCCACCGGCGACCGGCGTGACCGACACGGGCACGGCGCCGGAACGTCGCGCCTCCGACCACGCGGCACCATCGACAACCGGCGAGGCTGAGGACGCGACGCCGCCGACGAGCCACACCACGAGCAGGGCGACACCGCGCAGCGCCGGTGCCGGGTACGTGGCACCGCCGGCACCGGCCGCCTGCCGTCCCGACCCCGGCGCCCCCTCGACGGCCGACGCGACCGAGGACGAGACCGCCCCGACGGCCCCGGCGGCGGATCCCCCGGACGGGATCGACCCCGCCGAGGCGTCCGCGCTGGCCGGGGCGTTCGCCGCCGACCTGCTCTCCTGGGACGAGGACGACCCCGCGCGACGGGGCCGGGCCCTCGGCACCCACCTGGCGTCCCCGGAGGGCGCCGCGCTGCTCGGGTGGACCGGGACCGGCCGCCAGCGGGCCGACCTGGTGCTGCCGGGCCGGGTCCGCCCCGACGGGGACCGGGTGCACGTCGACGTCCGGGTACGGGTCGTCCCGTACCGCCGGGTCGACGCCCGCACGCCGGGCGCTCCCGAGCCCGAGCCGACGAACCCCCTCGGCGGGCCGGCCGCCGCACCGGCACCGGCGGCGCGCGGCTGGCGCGGGCTGGGCGCCCGGTGGGTACGCCTCGAGGTCGCCGTCGTCCGGACGGGCGGTCGGCTCGTGGTCGACGCCGAACCGGTGGGTGACCCGTCCGGCCCCTCCCCGGCGGCCCTCGCCGGCCGCGCACCGGGCCGGTCGCGGTGACCCCGGCCCGCCGGGTCCCGGCCGTCGGTGGTCTCGCGGGCGGGGTCGGGACGACGACCGTCGCCCGCGCCCTGCACGCCCAGGACCTCGGCGTCGTCACCGGGGCCGATCCGGTCCCGGACGTGCTGCTCTGCCGGGCGACGGCCGCGGGCCTGGCCGCTGCGTCCCGGGTCGCCCCGGGCCAGGGGCCGGATCGGCCGGTCCTGGCGGTGCTCCCGCTCTCCACGGATCCGGACGGCGTCGATGCCGCGGCCGCCGGGACCGGGTGGGCCGCCGTCGTCGTCCTGCCCCTCGTCCCGGCGTGGACCCGTACACCCGATCCGTGGTCGGAGGCGGCCGCGGTACTGAGCGCACCGCGCCCGTCCACCGCCGTCCGCCGGTACGCCGAGGCCCTCGGGCGGATCGTCACCGCGCTGAGCGCCGGGGAGCGGCTCACCCGCCCGCTCGTCCCGCGGCAGCGCGGGCCGCTGCGCCCGCTGCGCGGTGTGGTGCTGCGGCCCGGGCCGGGGTGGTGAGCGCCGTGCGTGCCCTGCTCACCGTGCGGGTCCTGGTCACCGTGCTCGCCGTGGTCACCGCGCTGCTCGTCGCGGCTCCCACCGCCGCCGGGGCCGCCCCGGATCCATCCGGTGTGGACCCGGCCGCGGTGCCCGACGCGGCCCGGCCACACCTTGCGCTGGTCACCGAGCTCACCGCGGACGGCTGCCCGGAGCTGCCGCCCGCCTGGGTCGTCGCCCAGATCCAGGCCGAGTCGGGCTGGGACCCTCGGCTGCGGACCGGCGCCGCGGCCGGCCTGCTGCAGGTCTCCGAGCGGACCTGGGTCGCGGCCGGCGGTGCCCCGTGGCCGGATCCCGCGCTGACCGATCCGGCCGCGCACCTGCGGGTCGTCGTGCCGTGGCTGTGTTCGACCCTGCGCGCCGCTGCCGGCTACCTGGCGACGACGCCGAAGGCCGTCCCGGTGCTCGACGCGATGCTCGTCTGTCACCTCGCCGGCTGCCGCCGGGTGACCGGCTCCGCCTCCGGGGTGCCCGGGCCCGGGGAGGCCGGCTGCACGCAGGCCTGTGCGGCAGCGGTGCGGCGCTACCTCGACGCGGTGCACGACCTCGTCGGCAGCTACGCGCCCGACGCGCCCCCGGCCGACGACCGGAACCGCGCCCCCGCTCCCGCACCCGCCGCGACACCGGCCGACCCGGCGGCGGCACCCGCACCGGCCTGGACCGGCGGGCCGACGGCGTGCGACCGCCCCGACCCCGTCCGGTCCGGCGGCTGCCTCACCGGCGCCACCGCGCACGGCCTCGCCGCGGCGCAGCAGGTCTTCGACCCCGTCCTCGACAGCGTCGGCTGCTGGGACGAGCACGCCCAGAACCCGCGCTCGGACCATCCGAAGGGACGCGCATGCGATCTGTTCACCGGCCCGGCGGGCCGCTTCGCCGACGGCGCGGACCTCGACGAGGGCTGGCGGGTCGCCCGCTGGTTCGCCGCCAACGCCGACGCGCTCTCGGTGCGCTACCTGATCTGGCAGGGCCGCTACTGGGATCCCTCGGTCCGCGACGACGGCACCGGCTGGGGCCGGCGCTACACCGGCGGCGGGGTCTACGACACCTCCGACCCGACCGGCGGGCACTACGACCACGTGCACGTCAGCTTCGCGGAATGACGCCGTGAACCGCGGCGCGCTGCCCGGCCGCGGCCCGGTACTGCTGGTCCTCGCCGCCGTCCTGGTCGCTCCGCTCGCGCTGCTGCTGCCCGGCTCCCGCCCGGAGCCGCCCGCGCCCGCCGTG
This sequence comes from Pseudonocardia ammonioxydans, assembly GCF_900115005.1. Lineage (GTDB taxonomy): Bacteria > Actinomycetota > Actinomycetes > Mycobacteriales > Pseudonocardiaceae > Pseudonocardia > Pseudonocardia ammonioxydans. The sequence continues at coordinate 73,990 of NZ_FOUY01000027.1, forward strand.
CTGACCTCGGCCGACCGGGCCGCGATCGGCGAGCCGGGACCTGCGCGGGGCCCCGACCCGGCACCACCACGGGCCGTCCCCGCGGCACCGGCCGCGGTCGCCCGGGCCTACCTGCGGGCGGCCCACGCGGCCGGGCCGGACGACGCCGGGCGCACCCGCCGCGACGCCGTCCCCTTCGCCGAGCCGGGCAGCCCGGCCGCCGTCGGCGCACCGGTGCTCGACCCGCCACGGCCCGGGGAGCGCCGGCTCGCCGAGGTCGGCGAGCCGGCACCGGCGGGCCACGACCCGGTCCGCGGGCGCGCGGCGTTCGTGGCCGAGATCCGCACGAGCACCGCGGCACCGGGCGCCGTGCCGCGCGTCGAACGGTGGCGCACCCGGGTGGTGCTGCACCGCGGCCCGGACGGTGACTGGCTGGTCCACACCGATACCGCGATCACCCCGGACACGCCCGACGTGGACGACTGACCTTCGAGGAGCGGGCGATGAGCGCCGACGAGCTGGAAGAACTGATCCGCAGGCTGGTGGCCCAGGGGGTGACGGTGCTGCTGTTCGTGCTCGGGCCGGCCGGGGAGCCGGTGGCGGTGGCGCCGGGTCCGGGCGCGGCGTCCCCGCCGGCCACCGGGCAGGACGACCGGCAGCGGGACCGGCCGTCCCTCGATCTCGACCGTGATCCTCCGGTCTCACCCGACGAGCCCGTGGCACCCGACGACGACAGCCCCGCCACCCCCACCACCCCCGCCGACCCGGTCGGGTCCCCCGGCCCGGCACCATCGGAGGACGGCACCACCTCGGGAGGAGGGGACGTGACGATCGAGGGCACCACCGCCGCCGCGACCCAGGGCTGGGGCGAGCCCGTCCGCACCGACGACTTCACCGACGGCACATCCGGGTGGAGCATCTACGACGGCCCCGGCCACGCCGGCAACGGCCGCCGCACACCCGACGCGGTGAGCGTGCGCGACGGCGTACTCACGATCACCGGTGACAGCGCGGGCAACACCGCCGGGATGGCCTGGACCGCCGGCAGCCGGCAGTACGGCCGCTGGGAGGGCCGGGTGCGGGCCCCGGCCTCCGACCCGTCGTACAACGCGTTACTGCTGCTCTGGCCGACCGCGGAGAACTTCCCGGAGGGCGGCGAGATCGACTTCATGGAGATGATGGACCCGTCCCGGCAGACGACCAACATCTTCGTCCACTACGGGGCGGACAACTCCCAGATCGACGGCTCGGTCGACATCGACGGCACCGGCTGGCACAACTGGGCCGTCGAGTGGACCCCGGAACGGATCACCGCCTACGTCGACGGGGAGCCGTGGTTCGAGACGACCGACCCGACGGTCCAGCCGCCGGGCCCGATGCACCTGTGCATCCAGCTCGACTGGTTCCCGAAGGGCGGATCGGTGCAGGAGTCGACGATGCAGGTCGACTGGGTCCGCCAGTACGCACTCGACGGCGCGAACCCGGGCTGAGACCGGACCCGGGGTTTCTCAGCGCCACCACAGGCGTCCCCTCCTAGCGTGTCGCCCGTCCACGATCAGCGAGGAGGACGGGCGTGCAGCAGCAGGCTCCGGGGCGGGCACGGCATCGGGCCCCCGAGGACGTGCAGGACCCGGAGGCGCCGCAGCGGCGGCGCTGGCCGACGCTGCTGGGGGCCGCGCTCGCCGTCGGCGCACTGGCGGGGATGGTCGCCGTGGCCGCGAACCTCGACCTGCTCGGCGGCGGCTCGGAGCGGACCGGCTCCCCGCCGCCGCAGCCGAGCGCCGCACCGCCGGCGCCCGCGCCGGGCGGGATGCACGACCAGGAGCGGCCCGACCAGGTCGGCGCGCTGGACCCGGCGTCGCGTTCGGATTCCGAGGCCGCCGTCCGCAACGGCTGGCAGCTGGTCGCGGGCGACGAGTTCGACGGCGCCGCGCTCGACCCTGCCCGGTGGGCCCCGTACACCGGGGAGACCACCGGGGGCAACGGCAGGCACCGGGCGGAGAACATCTCGCTGCGCGACGGCCGGCTGGTCCTCACCAGCCGGGGACGGGAGTCGGCAGGCCTGCACTGGAAGGGCGGCATGCAGTACGGCCGCTGGGAGATCCGGGCCAAGACCGCCCCGGGGACCGGCTACGGCGACGTCGCGCTGCTCTGGCCGGTGGCCGAGGACTGGCCCGAGGGCGGCGAACTCAACTTCATGGAGATCCCGAAGGGCGACCGTGCCGAGACGCACACGATCGTCCACTACGGCGAGGACAACAGCCAGGTCGGCAAGTCGATCCGTGGCGACTTCACGCAGTGGCACAACTACGCCGTCGAGTGGCTGCCGGACCGGGTCGTGTTCTACATCGACGGCCAGGAGGTCTTCCGGACCACCGACCCGGAGCACATCCCGCCGCGTCCGATGCACCTGGCGATGCAGCAGGACATCGGCCCGTACGGCAAGGACTGGATCCCGCCGCTCGACGAGACCTCGCCCGACACCCTGGACTTCCAGGTCGACTGGGTGCGGATCTACGCACCCTGATCGGGCGGAGAGCGCCGTGCCGCTCGGCGGCGGGACGGTGTGACTGGGGAAAGAGAACGGCCCCGGCTCCTGGTGAGGAGCCGGGGCCGTCCCCTGTCCCGAACTGACGCGCCGCTCCCACCACGAAGCGACACGTGAAAGTTAGCTCAGGCTTGCCTTACTACGCAAGAGGTGACCCTGATCGGGTCATCCGAGCAGCTCCCGAAGCGGGCCCACGCCGAAGTACGCCACGAACAGCACCGCGACCACCCACATCAGCGGGTGCACCTGCCGCGCCCGCCCGGTCGTCGAGGCGAGCACCACGTAGCTGATGAAGCCGGCGCCGATCCCGTTCGCGATCGAGTAGGTGAACGGCATGACGGTCACCGTGAGGAACACCGGGATGACCGTCTGCAGCTCGTCGATCCGAATGGAGGTGATCTGCCGGAACATCAGCGCGCCCACGACGACCAGCGCCGGGGCGGCCGCCTCGACCGGCACGATCGCGTACAGCGGCGTGAAGAACATGGCCAGCAGGAACAGTGTGCCGGTCAGCACGTTCGCCAGGCCGGTCCGGGCACCCTCGGCGATCCCCGCGGCGGACTCGACGAACAGCGTGTTCGACGACGCCGAGCCCGCCCCGCCCGCGACCGCGCCGGCCCCCTCGACGACCAGCGCCTTCCCGACGTTCGGGAGCTTGCCCTCGGAGTCGGTCAGCCCGGCCTGCTTGCCGAGCCCGGTCAGCGTGCCCATGGCGTCGAAGAAGTTCGCGAGCACCAGCGTGAAGATCAGCAGGACGACGGTGATCAGGTCCAGCCGGGTGAAGGCGCCTAGCGAGACCTGGCCGACCAGCGAGAGGTCCGGCAGGCCGACGATCTGGTCGGGCAGCGTCGGGACGGCGAGCGACCAGCCCTTCGGGTTGTCCGGCCCGGACGACCCGACCTGCGCGAACGCCTCGATGATGATCGCGATGATCGTGTTGATCACGACGCCGATCAGGATCCCGGCGCGCACCCCGCGCGCCACGAGCACGCCGACGATCAGCAGCCCGAGTACGAACACGAACGTCGGCCAGGACGCGATGGACCCGTCGATGCCCAGCCCGACCGGCACGGTCGTGTTGGCCGCGTCCGGCAGCCGGCGCACGAACCCGGAGTCGACCAGCCCGATCAGCGCGATGAACGCCCCGATGCCGACCGCGATCGCCGTCTTCAGCTCCGCGGGTACGGCGTTGAACACCGCCGTCCGGAAGCCCGTCACGGCCAGGACGACGATGATGATGCCGTCGATGACCACCAGGCCCATCGCCTCGGGCCAGGTCATCATCGGCGCGATGGTCACCGCGAGCAGCGTGTTGATCCCGAGGCCGGTGGCGATCGCGAAGGGGTAGTTCGCGAGGATGCCGAAGAGGATCGTCATCACGCCCGCGACCAGGGCGGTCACGGCGGCGACCTGGGCGACCGGCAGGATGCCGCCGAGCGCGTCCGTCTTCGCCGACGGGTCGGTCGCGGTGACGCTGCCGAGGATCAGCGGGTTCAGGACGATGATGTAGGCCATCGCCATGAAGGTGACGAGGCCTCCCCGCAGCTCCCGCGGGATGGTGGAGCCGCGCTCGGAGACGCGGAAGTAGCGCTCGATCACGGCGACACCCTAGTCGTGGTGCAACGACGGGCTCGTGCCGCGTACACCGATAGGGTGGAGCCGTGACGGCACCCGGACCCCCGCCCGGAGCCCCCTCCGGGCCGCACGGCCCCCCTGCGCCGCCGCCGCTCCCGCCGCGCCTCTACGAGACACCGCCGGTGCTCCTCGCCGGGCTGGCGGCGTGGGTGGTCGTGGGGGTGGTCGCGTTCCTGGTCCCGGTGCTCGCCGGGAGCGCACCGGGTGAGCTGTTCTGGACCTGTGTCGCCGGGGTCGGGGTCGGGTTGCTGGGTGTCGCGGTCTTCCTCGTCCAGCGGGCCGCGGCCCGCCGCGGCGACCGGTCGGCGCAGCGGGGTGTGGAGCCCCGGTGACGCCCGCCGGTGACGCCCCGAGCAGGCCCGGACCGTCCGGAGCCGGCCACGGCCTACAGTCGGTGACCATGACCGCCGCGAACGACCGTCCGACCGCCGTCGTCACCGGCGCCTCCTCCGGGATCGGCGCCGCCACCGCCCGGCAGCTGGGCGCTGCCGGGTTCCACGTCGTCCTCGGCGCCCGCCGGGTGGACCGCTGCACGGAGATCGCCGAGGAGATCGGCGGCACCGCGCTGCCGCTCGACGTGACCGACGCCGACTCGGTGCGCGCGTTCGACGAGGCCGTGCCGCAGGCGAAGCTGCTGGTCAACAACGCCGGCGGCGCCAAGGGCCTGGAGCCGGTCGCGGAGGCCGACGAGGACTCCTGGCGCTGGATGTGGGAGACGAACGTCCTCGGCACCCTGCGCCTGACCAAGGCGTTCCTGCCGAAGCTGGAGGCCTCCGGCGACGGGCACGTCGTCACCGTCACCTCGATCGCCGCGCTCGACTTCTACGACAACGGCGCCGGCTACACCGGGGCCAAGCACGCCCAGGCGATGCTGCACCGCACGCTGCGCGGGGAGCTGCTGGGCCGGCCGATCCGGATCACCGAGATATGCCCGGGCATGGTGGAGACCGAGTTCTCCGAGGTCCGGTTCGACGGCGACGCCGAGCGCGCGGCGAAGGTCTACGAGGGGCTGACGCCGCTGAGCGCCGACGACGTGGCGGACACCATCGTCTTCGCCGCCACCCGGCCCCCGCACGTCAACCTCGACCAGATCGTGCTGAAGCCGCGCGACCAGGCGTCGGGCTCCCGGCGGCACCGCCGGTAGGCCGTAGCCGGCCTCTACAGGGTCTCCTCGGAGCGGCGGCGCTCCTCGGCGTCGTCGGCCGGTTCCCGGCCGTCCAGCGCGCCGGCGATCCGCTGCTCGGACTCGAGCAGGATCTCCTCCGCGTCGGGGTCGGTACCGCGCTCCTCCGGCAGCGGGGTACGGCTCCGGGCGCGGTCGGCGGGCACGTCGGGGTTCTGCGGACCGGTCATGCCGCCGGGTACCCACTCGCCGGGGCGCCCACGCGGGCCCCGGGTCAGAGCGCGCAGTGCACCAGCACGGGTTCGGGACGCAGCACGACCCCGAAGCGGTCCGTGACGCCGTCGCGCACCTCCCGGGCCAGCGCCAGCAGGTCCGCGGTCGTCCCGCCCCCGCGGTGGGTCAGCGCCAGCACGTGCCGGGTGGACAGCGACACCCGCCCGCCCGGACCGGCGTGCCCGCGGGTGAAGCCGGCGTTCTGGATCAGCCCGGCCGCCGACAGCTTGACCAGACCCTCGCCGGCCGGCCAGGCGGCCAGACCGTCGATCACCGGCGCCTCGCCGACCGGCAGGATCGGGTTGGTGAAGAACGACCCGGCCGACCAGGTGTCGTGGTCGGCCGCGTCGAGCACCATGCCCTTGCCCCGGCGCAGGCCGAGCACGGCCTCCCGCGCCGCCGCCGGGTCCACCCGCGACTCGGGGGCGACGCCGAGGGTGCGGGCCAGCTCGGCGTAGCGGATCGGCGCGGAGCGGCCGTCGGCGGACAGCGCGAAGCGCACGCGCAGCACGATGGCGTCGTCGTTGCCCTTGAGAACGCTGGTCCGGTAGGCCAGCCCCAGCTCGGAGGCGGGCACGTGCTCCCGGACGGTCCGGCTGCGCCGGTCGTAGAGGTCGACGTCGACGAGCAGGTCGGCGACCTCGACCCCGTAGGCGCCGACGTTCTGCACCGGCGTCGCGCCGGTGCGCCCGGGGATCCCGGACAGGCACTCCAGCCCGCCGAGGCCGTCCGCGACGGTCGCGGCGACGACGTCGTCCCAGTCCTCACCGGCCTCGACGGTCACCACCACGGTGTCCCCGTCGCGCTCGTGGGCCATCCCCCGCCCGGCGAGCAGGACGGCGGTGCCGTCGAACCCCTCGTCCGCGACGACCAGGTTGGACCCCCCGCCGACCAGCAGCACCGGCTCCCCGGCGGCATCGGCCGATCCCACGGCGTCGGCCACCTCCCGCGCGCCCTCGGCACGCACGACCCGGGTCGCCGGCCCACCCAGCCGCAGGGTCGTGTGGGCGCTCAGCCGGGAGTCGGTGGTGGTCGTCGCCGCCGCATGCACACCCGCAACGGTAACCTGCGCGCATGCCGCGCTCGCTCGACTACCGCGCCACCTCCCCGCACCCCGCCGAGAAGGTGTACGCGGCGATGGTGGACCGCGAGCTGCTCGAGAAGCAGCTGCACCACCTGGGGGGTCCCGGCGCCGGCATCACCGCGTACGAGACCACCGGCGACGGGGTGCGGTACACGTTGCGGCACGGGATCCCGGCCGATCACCTGCCGTCGGTGGTGACCTCGTTCGTGCCGGGCGGCGATCTGAAGATCGACCGCACCGAGCAGTGGCGGCCCGGCGGCCCCGGTGTCTACGACGGCACCGGATCGGTGCAGGTCGTGGGCACGCCGGCGACGGCGCGGTCGGTGATGCGGATCGCCGACGTCGAGGGCGGCTCCGAGGTGCGGATCCGGGCCGAGGTCACGGTGAAGGTGCCGCTCGTCGGGAAGAAGATCGAGGACGCGGTCGCCGGTCAGATCGAGCAGCTGCTCGAGGCCGAGACCCAATTCACCCTGAGCCGGATCGCATGACACCGGACCGCCGCTACATCATCACGCTGTCCTGCCCGGACCGCACCGGCATCGTCGCGCGGATCGCGACGTTCCTCGCCGAGCTGGGGGCCTCGATCACCGAGGCGGCCTACCACGCCGACGTCGAGGCCGGGGTGTTCTGCACCCGCCAGGTCGTCGACGCGGCGTCGGTGCCGTGCGACATCGACGAGCTCCGCACCCGCTTCGCCCCGGTCGCCGAGGAGCTCGGCGGCGAGCACCGGATCTCCGACACGGGCGTGCGCAAGCGCGCGGTGCTGCTGGTGACCCGCGACCAGCACTGCCTGCACGACCTGCTGGGACGGGTGTGGGCGGGCGAGCTGCCGGTCGAGATCACCCGGGTGATCGGCAACCACACCTCGCTGGAACCGGTCGTCACCGCGCACGGGGTCCCGTTCCACCACGTGCCGTTCCCCGCCCCCGGGGACCGGTTCCGCGAGCAGCGCAAGGTCACCGCGTTCGAGGAGATCCGCACGCTCGTGGAGGACCCGGACGCCGACGGCGGGCTCCCGGACGCGATCGTGCTGGCCCGGTTCATGCAGATCCTGCCCGCGCACCTGTGCGAGGCCTGGTCCGGCCGGGCGATCAACATCCACCACAGCTTCCTGCCGTCGTTCGCGGGGGCGCGGCCCTACCACCAGGCGCACCGGCGCGGGGTGAAGCTGATCGGCGCGACCTGCCACTACGCCACGGCCGACCTCGACGCCGGCCCGATCATCGAGCAGGACGTCATCCGGGTCGACCACGGCGACACCGCCGAGGACATGGTGCGCCGGGGCCGGGACATCGAACGCCTCGTGCTGGCCCGCGGCCTGCGCTGGCACCTGGAGGACCGGGTGGTGGTCCAGGGCAACCGGACGGTCGTCTTCCGGTAGACCGTCCCGCCGTCCCGCCGTCCCGCCGCCCGGGCCGGCCCGGTAACTCCGCCGAGATGCAGCTCAGCGCTCCTGAGAGATCGACAATTCGCGCTGAGGTGCATCTCGGCGGTGTTGGTCGGGCGTCCGCGTTGGTCGGGCATCCGTGGCCGTTCACGATCGCGAAGCGACCACTCGGATCCGCAGTCGTACCCGGTGTCGGGAACGCACCCTCCATCCATGACGGTTCCCGGTTGGCCCGCAATGTTCCGTGGGACGGCAGCCATCGCGGCCGGGCTGGTCACGCCCGGTCGCCTGCGCGGCCCGGAGTTCCTGCGCCTCCTCCCCGACACCTACGTCAGGATCACCGCGTCGCCGCCGGACCTGCGGCTGCGCTCGTACGCCGCCTACCTCTGGGCGGGGTCGGGTGCCGTGCTCTGCGGGTACTCGGCTGCCGAGTTCCTCGGAGCGTCGTGCGCCCCGCTCCGGGCGCCCGCGGAGGTCGCGGTGACCGCGGTACAGCCGGGGCCCCGATCCCGGCGGGAGGTACGGGTCCGGCGCGACGTGGTGCATCCCGACGACGTCGTCGACGTGGCAGGTGTCCGTGTGACCAACCGGATGCGCACGGCATTCGACCTCGCACGGTGGCTTCCGCCGATCGAGGGCGTCGTCGCGGTGGACGCCCTCGCCCGCGGCTCCTTCGACCCGAACCTGCTGTTGAACTTCACCGTGCGCAGTCCGGGTCTCCGCGGCGTGCGGAAGGTGCTCGACGCGCTGACCTGGTGCGACGCGCGCTCCGGCTCGCCACCCGAGACCCGGTTGCGCCTGCTGCTCGTGCGCGCCGGCCTCCCGCGCCCCGTGCCCCAGCACCCCGTCGTCGACCGGCACCGCCGGATCCTTTGGCTGGACCTCGCCTACCCCGAGCAACGCCTCGGCATCGAGTACGACGGCGGTGATCACTTCGCCACGCCGGAAGCAGCACGTGCCGACGCGCAACGGCACACCCGGTTGGTCGCACTCGGCTGGCGTGTACTCCGCTACACGGCAGAGGAGATGCGGCGGGAGCCGGAGCGCATCGTGGCCGAGATTCGGCACGCGCTCGGACTACCCCTGCCGAGATGCACCTGAGCGCGAATTGTCGATCTCGGTACGACCCTGAACTGCATCTCGGTGAGGGTCCGTCCCCTCCCCCGCGGCCGCACAGCCGACGGCGCCCGCCCCGCGACGTGCGGGACGGGCGCCGGAGCATGCCGGTCAGGCGGCGTGCTGCTGTGCGGTCTCGGGCTCCAGGGCGATCTCCAGGACCTCGGCGACGTCGGCGACCGGGTGCACCCGCAGCGCGCTGCGGACCGACTCGGGCACCTCGTCCAGGTCGGGCTCGTTGCGCTTCGGGATGATCACGTCGGTCAGCCCGGCCCGGTGCGCGGCGAGCAGCTTCTGCTTCACGCCGCCGATCGGCAGGACCTTGCCCTGCAGGGTGATCTCCCCGGTCATCCCGACCGTCGAGCGCACCGGGCGGCCCGAGGCCAGCGAGGCCAGCGCCGTCGTCATCGTGACCCCGGCGCTCGGACCGTCCTTGGGGACGGCACCGGCTGGGACGTGGACGTGCAGCTTGCGCTGGGCCAGGTCACCGGCCAGTCCCTGCGAGCGCAGGTAGCTCAGCGCGATCGAGACCGACTCGGTCATGACCTCGCCCAGCTGTCCGGTGATCTGCAGGCCCGGCTCGCCGTCCATGCCGGTGGCCTCGATGAACAGCACGTCGCCCCCGGCCCCGGTGACGGCCAGACCGGTCGCGACGCCCGGCACCGACGTCCGCTCGGCGGACTCCGGTGTGAACCGTGGCCGCCCCAGGTAGGTGACGAGTGCGTCGGCGTCGACGTGCACCGGCCGCTCGACGGCCGTGGACCCGCCTCCCTCGGCGCTCTCGGCTTCGGCAGCGCTCTCGGCTCCCGCGGCACTCTCGCCCGGCAGCACCGCCGCAGCCCCGGCGGGCAGCGCGCTGCGGTCGAGCTGCACGGCGACCTTGCGCAGCACCTTGGCCAGGCCCCGCTCGAGCTGACGCACCCCGGCCTCGCGGGTGTACTCGGCGGCGATCATCGACAGCGCGACGTCGCTGAACTCGACGTCCCCCGGGTCCAGGCCGGCCTTCTCGATCTGCCGCGGCAGCAGGTGGTCGCGGGCGATCGCGACCTTCTCCGGCTCCGTGTAGCCGTCGAGCGTCACGACCTCCATCCGGTCGGCCAGCGGGCCGGGGATGGCGGCACCGTCGTTCGCGGTGGCCAGGAACAGCACGTTCGACAGGTCGAGGTCGACCTCCAGGTAGTGGTCGCGGAAGGTGTGGTTCTGCGCCGGGTCCAGCACCTCCAGCAGCGCCGCGGTGGGGTCACCGCTGACGCCGTAGGAGGAACCGGTCTTGTCCACCTCGTCGAGCAGTACGACCGGGTTCATCGAACCGGCCTCGCGGATCGCACGAACGATCCGGCCGGGCAGCGCACCGACGTAGGTCCGCCGGTGGCCGCGGATCTCCGCCTCGTCGCGCACGCCGCCGAGCGCGACCCGCACGAACTTGCGGCCCAGCGCCCGGGCCACGGACTCCCCCAGCGACGTCTTGCCGACGCCGGGCGGGCCGACCAGCGACAGCACGGCGCCGGAGCCGCGGCCACCGACGGTGTCGAGACCCTTGCGGGCCCGCCGCGCGCGGACGGCGAGGAACTCGACCAGGCGCTCCTTGACGTCGTCCAGGCCGGCGTGATCGGCATCGAGGATCCGGCGCGCCTCGACGAGGTCGTCGGAGTCCTCGGTGGTCGTGGTCCACGGGATGTCCAGGACGGTGTCGAGCCAGGTCCGGATCCAGCCGGACTCCGGGCTCTGGTCCGAGGCCCGCTCCAGCTTGCCGACCTCGGTCAGCGCGGCCGTGCGGACGTGCTCGGGCAGGTCGGCGGCCTCGACACGGGCGCGGTAGTCCTGCTCGCCGTCGGGGTCGTCCTCGCCGAGCTCCTTGCGGATCGCGGCGAGCTGCTGGCGCAGCAGGAACTCCCGCTGCTGGCGCTCCATGCCCTCACGGACGTCGTTCGAGATCTTCTCGGAGACCTCCTGCTCGGCCACGTGCTCCTTCGTCCACTCGAGGAGCTTCTCCAGCCGTGCGGTCACGTCGGTCTCGGCGAGCAGCTCGGCCTTGTGCGCGACGTCCAGCCAGGACGCCCAGCCGGCCAGGTCGGCGAGCTGGCCGGGATCGCTCGTCTGCTGCACGGAGTCGATCACCTGCCAGGCATTGCGCTGCTGCAGGATGCCCACCACCAGCGCCTTGTACTCCGTCGCCAGCTCGTGGGTGCGGCCGGTCGGCGGGTCGGAGGTCACCGGTTCGGCCTCCACCCACAGGGCGGCACCGGGGCCGGTGACCCCGCTGCCGATCCGGGCCCGGCGCTCACCGCGGACCACTGCGGCCCGCTCGCCGTCCGGCAGCCGGCCGATCTGTTCGAGCACGGCCACCACACCGATCGCGCCGTAGTGGCCGTCGAGGCGGGGCACGACGAGCACCCGCCTCCCGGTGTCGTCGTCGTTCTCGGGTCCCCGCTCGGCCCCCGCGCCGGCCGCGTCGATCGCGGCCCGGGTGTCGGGCGCGTCCAGACGGACCGGAACCACCATGCCGGGCAGCACGACGGCGTCGTCGAGGGGCAGGACGGGGAGCTTCAGCAGGTCACTCATGACCACTGCAACGGGGTTGAGCCGCGGCGGCTTCCCTGAGTTGAGCCGTGTCCGCTCAGGGCGAACGCACGGGCTGGGCGAGGTCCGGCACGACGGTCGCGTTCGGCAACGAGACCAGCAGCTCACCGGGGACCGCGAGCTTCGCGTGCCGCGTGCCGCTCCCGACGACCACGGCGTCGGCCTCGGCGACCTCCGGAGCGAGCCACAGCGGCCAGTCCGCGGGCAGGCCGATCGGGGTGATGCCGCCGTAGGCCATGCCGGTCAGGGCGACGGCCTCGTCCATCGGCGCGAACGATGCCTTGCGGACGTCGAGCCGCCGCTTGACGACCCCGTTGACGTCGGCCCGGGTCGTGGCGAGCACGAGGCACGCGGCGTACCGGACCTCTCCGGCCCGCTTCCCCGCGACGACCACACAGTTCGCCGAGCTCCCGGGCGGGGAGTCGTAGGCCCGGCAGAACTCGGCGGTGTCGGCCAGGTCCGAGTCGATCTCGGCGACGCCGACCCGGGCGGCGTCGAACTCCTTCAGCGCGCGGACCACCGGCTCGGCGAGCAGGTCGGGACGGTCGAGCGCGGGGACGGCGTGCAACGTCCCGAGCACGCCCCAGCCGTCCCGTCCGGGCAGGCTCACCAGCGCGGGCCCCCGCCCTGGACCTCCATGACGGCCGGTTTGACGTCGACGATGTAGACGAGCACGGCGACCATCGCGGCCAGCCAGAACATGGCCCCGCCGTACATCGGCCCGCTGGTGACGATCAGCAGGAGCAGACCCACGCCGGTGATGCCCAGCCAGGCGTTCTTGGTCAGCTTCCCGGCCGCGGCGAAGGCGTCGGCCCGCTGCCGGAGCGCGTGCACGAACGCGTAGCCACCCACGGGGAGCGCGAGGATCCAGAAACCGAAGATGATCCACCGGTCGAGGACGGACAGGAGCTCCACACGGCCAGAGTACGGGCAGACCGGTCACCGGTCACGCGGGCCCGGACGCCGGCGCGCTCGCCGTCCCGCCCCCGCACCGGCCTCCGGCCCCGCGGACGACGAACGCCCCCGCCTGCGGGAGGCCGGCGGGGGCGTCGTCCTGCTCACCGGGCGATGTGCCCGGCGGAACTCACTTCTCGGTGCTGCTGTCGCCGGTGCGGCGGGCAGCGGGCTTGCGGGCCGCGGCCGACTTCGCCGCAGTCTTCGGCGCCGCCTTCGGGGCGGTCTTCGGCGTGGTCCGGGCGGCCGCCTTGCGGCTGGTGGACCGGCTGGTGGCGGCCACCTCGTCACCGGCCTCCTCGATCGCCTCGGCGGCGTCGGAGGACACCTCGGTCACGGTCTCGGCGGCCTTGTCCGCGGTCGACTGCGCACGGCGGGCGACCTTCTCGCCGACCGAACGGGTCTGGGTCGTGACGCTGCTCAGCGCCTTCTCGGCGGCCTCGTGGGTGTCGTCGACGAACCCGTCGACCCGGGCGTCGAACTTCTCGGTCAGGTCCTCGACCGTCGCGATGGCCTGCTCGACCTGCGGCTGCTTGCGGAGCCGGCCCCAGGCCTTCTCACCGCGCTGGGCGAAACCGACGTAGACGCCCTCGACGTCGGAACGGAACTCGTCGACCTGCTTGCGCAGGCTGTCCGAGGACAGCTTGCCGCGCAGCTCCTTGAACTCCTCCGGCAGCTCGGAGACCCGGTTCTGGACGTCCTCGACGCGCTTGGTCGCGGTGGCGCGGGCGTCGGTGACGGCCCGGGACACGGTGCTGTAGGCGAGGTCGCCGGCGCCGAGCACGGCGAGCAGCGGGGTGCGGACGACCTCGGCCTGCTCGGCGGTCTGCTCACGCAGCTTGCGGACGTCGGCACTGGTCGGGAGGTTCACGGCCATGGTGATCACTTCCTCGTTTCGTTCGGGGTGCCGGCGGCGCCGGCGGTGTCGGCAGCGCTGACGGTCCCGGCAGGACCGGCGAGATCGTTCTCCCGGCGGAACGACTCGTACACGTCGAGCAGCACGCGCTTCTGCCGCTCGTTGAGGGTCGGGTCGGTGAGCACGGCGTCGGTCACCTTGCCGGCGGGACGCTCCTCGAGGATCCCGGCGCGGACGTACAGGGCCTCCGCCGAGATCTGCAGCCCCTTGGCGATCTGCTGCAGGATCTCCGCCGAGGGCTTGCGCAACCCGCGCTCGACCTGGCTCAGGTAGGGATTGCTGACCCCCGCCGAGCGCGCCAGCTGGCGCAGCGAGACCTGCGCGGCCTCGCGCTGCCCGCGGATGTAGGACCCGATGTCCTCCACCGCGTGCTCGACGGCCTGTTGGGCCTGGCCGACCACCTGGCCGACGTGTTCGACGGCCTGGCCGACCCGCTCGGTGGGCTCGGCGGACTGCGGCTCACCGCGACCGCGCCTCGGTTCGGTGGCCATCCGTCTCCCTCCGATCGATCCGTCCTCATCCGGACACCGTCGACCGTACGCCGAGGCGCTAGCTCTAGCAAGCAGAGTGCTAGCGCTGGTCACGTGGCTTGCGACACGTTCGTGGCGGGGCGGTGTCGGGCAGGTGACGACCGTGGGCGCCTCAGCCGATCAGCAGCTCGCCCACCGTGTGGATGACCAGGCCGGCGAGCGCACCGACGACGGTGCCGTTGATCCGGATCCACTGCAGGTCGCGGCCGACCTGGAGCTCGATCTTGCGCGAGGTCTCCTCGGCGTCCCAGCGGGCGACCGTCTCGGTGATCAGCGTCGTGATCTGGTGCCGGTAGTGGCGCACGACGTAGGCCGCGGCGTCGGCCAGCCAGCCGTCGAGCTTGCCGGCGAGCTCCCGGTCCCGGCCCAGGCGGCGGCCGAAGGCCATCAGCCCGTCCCGCACCCGCAGCCGCAGGTCGTGGGACGGGTCGTCGGCGGCGTCGAGCACCATGCCCTTGACGACGGTCCAGGCCCGCCCGATGAAGTGTTGCACCTCGGGATGCTCGACGACCTGGCGCTTGACCTGCTCGGCCCGGTCCATCGTCTGCGGGTCGTGCTGCAGGTCCTGCGCGAACTCGGCCAGGTAGCGGTCGACGGCGTGCCGCAGCGGGTGCTCCGGGTCGGTCTTGACCCCCCAGGCGTAGCCGCGGATCTCGGCGAACAGCTTGTCGGCGACCATGTCGTCGACGAACCGCGGCGTCCAGGACGGTGCCCGCTCGTGCACCACCCGCAGGACCATCTCCTGGTTGTCGGCGACCCAGTCGTAGGCACGGTCGCAGACGAGGTCCACGAGACGCTTGTGCGCGCCGTCGGCGAGGACCCCCTCGAGGGCCTTCCCCAGCGGCGGGCCGACCGGGATCTCCATCAGCTTGCGGACGGCGACCGACTCGATGACGTTCTGCACGTCCTCGTCCCGCAGGACGGTGACGACCGCCCGGGCCGCCGTGACGAGCTCGGTGGTGACGCGCTCGGCGTTGGCCTGCTGCCCGATCCAGTGTCCGACGTGCTCGCTGACGGCGACCCGCTCCAGCTTGTCCCGGACGACCGCCTCGGACAGGAAGTTCTCGCCGACGAAGTCGCCCAGGCTGTCGCCGATCGTGTCCTTCTTGCGCGGGATGATCGCGGTGTGCGGGATCGGTATCCGCAACGGGTGCCGGAACAGCGCGGTGACCGCGAACCAGTCCGCCAGGGCACCGACCATGCCCGCCTCGGCGGCGGCCCGGAGGTAGGCGGCCCAGGCCATGCCGTGGACCACCTCGAGGTACTTGGCGACGAGGAAGACAACCGTGGCCCCGACCAGGAACCCGGTCGCGACGGCCTTCATCCGGCGCAGGTCGCGCCGTTTCTGCTCGTCACCGGGGCCGAAGCCACCGAGCGGCACGGAGGGGACGGAGCCGACGGTCCGGTCCCGCTGCGGGGTCGGGGCCGGGCGCTCCGGCGCGCGGGAGGTCTGCACGGCTCCATAGTGCCTCGCGGGACCGACACCGGGCCTCGGGGTCGGGCTCGGGGGCGTGCCGGAGGCGGCGATCCGGCAGTAACACGGGGGCAGGGTCGCGGGGAGGGCAGGGACACGGGCACGACCCGGCCGAACGGAGGGGAACCGGGGCGGCCGGGCCCGCGATGACGTCAGCGGGCCCGGCCGCGACCGGCGGAGCGGCTGCTCTCCTGCGGATGCCCGCTGTGCGAGCTCCGCTCGGCACGAGGGAGAAGTGCCCCCTCGGGCGCCGCTTCCGGTACGCGCCGTCCGGCCGGTCCCGGCTCCCCGTGAGACGGGGCGGCAGCGGGACGACTCCGGGCGGACGGCGCCGGGCGCGCGGGCCGGCTCGTCGGTTCCGGCCGGGCCGCGCGGCCCGATGGTCGATGGTCGCTTTTCAGGTGATCGGTGGTACAGGTCAGTACCGCAGTACAGCGGCCTCCTCGTCCGACGCGTCGGTCGCGGTGTCGGCGGCCCGGCCCCGGACGGCGTCGCAGATCGCCTCGACGACCAGGGCCGCCTCGGGGACGCGGTAGCCGACGCGCGACGGCGCCACCCGCCACTGCACCCAGCCGTCGGGCCGCTCGGTCGGCGGCGCGACGACACCGATGCCGTCGGTGTGCAGCACCACGTCGGTGTGCAGGCTGAGCTCGGCCGGCAGCGCGTGCCGCGGGCTCATCGGGAACCACCACGTGTCCTGTGGTGTCGCGGCGACCGGCACGACCTCACCCGCCTCGCGCAGGGTCCGGCAGACCTGACGGCCGATCGCGGCCGGCACCTCGACGACGTCGAGCACGTCGCCGGTCGCCAGCAGCACGTCCGCCCCGTGCCCCGGCACGAGTGGCCAGCCGTGGTCGGCGTACTCGCGTGCGGCAGCTCGCAGCTCCGCGCCGTAGACGGCTCGGTAGCTGTCCCACCAGGACATCGGGATCCACTTCCTTCCACGTGCGTCGGCACCACCGTGGTGCCCATCTGTGAAGTGCAACACCAGGATGCGGGTTCCGTGACGGGCTTGCGAGTGGTAGGCGACGAGGGCACGTGCGGGCGAGACGAGCGGGCCCGCAGGGCCGTACGACACCGGCGACCGCCGGTGAACGGCGGACGACCGGCCCGGACGTGTGGACGACCGGTGGCAACCTCCGGGCGCCCCCGGGCGTCACCGACCGTCGTACCGCTCGACATGCCCGGTTCGTCGAGTTTCTTTACGATCGAGCGAGTCCTGATCGTCCGGAGGGAACCGCCATGACGACCATCCGCACCACCGGCCCCGCGACCCGGGCCGACACCGTCCGCACGTGGGCGGTGCTCGCCGCGGCCGTGCTGCAGACGGTGGCCGGCTCGCTCGGCGGCAGCGGCTTCTTCGGCGAGTCGCAGCGAGTGCTCTCCGACCGCTACCCCTCGGTCCTGGCGCCCGCGACGATCGCGTTCTCGGTGTGGTCCGTGATCTACCTGGGCCTGCTGCTGTACGCGGTGTACCAGTCGCTGCCCGGCCAGCGGTCGCGCCCGGTGCACCGGGCGACCGGCTGGCTGTTCGTACTGACCGCCGCGTTCAACGCCGGCTGGATCGTGATCTTCTCCCGGGAGTACCTGGGCACGGCCCAGCTGGTGATCACCGCGTTGCTGGTGACCCTCGGGGTGGTGCTGTGGCGGCTCACCCGGCTCCCGGCCGACGGCGTGGCCGACCGCGTCCTCGTCCACGGGCCGCTGGCGTTCTACGCCGGCTGGGTGTCCCTGGCGACGGTGGCCGGCTTCTCGGTGACGCTGACCTACTGGGGTGCCGCGCTGGGCCCGGTCACGGGGGCGGTGGTCCTGCTGGTCGCGGTCGTCGCGGTCGCGGCGGTGACCCTGCGGACGGCCGCCGCGGTGCCCTACGCCGCGACGGCGGTCTGGGCGTCGGCCTGGATCGCGGTGGAGGCGTCCGGCCCGGTGATGGCGGTGGCCGCCGCCGGCACGGTCACGCTGGTCCTCGCGGCGGCGCTGCGGGCCCGGCGGGGAGTACGCCCGGCGTTCGGCTGAGCCGACCGGAGCCGTCCGGGCCCCGGAACGCGAACGGCGCCGACCCCCGAGGGAGCCGGCGCCGTTCGCACACGCGCGGGGTGATCCCCGCGGGAAGTCAGATCACGCGGACCGTGTCGGCCTGCGGGCCCTTCTTGCCCTGGCTGGACTGGAAGTCGACCCGCTGGTTCTCCTCCAGGGTCCGGAAGCCGTTGGCCTCGATGGCGGAGTAGTGGACGAAGACGTCCGGTCCCTCGTCGTCGGTGGCGATGAAGCCGAAGCCCTTCTCGGCGTTGAACCACTTGACGGTGCCCTGCGGCATAGCTTGTGTCCTTCTCAGATGGAGCGGTCCCGGCCCTCACGGCGAGGGCCGGAGGTCGCGCGGGCGGCACCGGGCGACACGACCGCGTCACTGGCGAAGCCCACCGTCACAACTTCACACGGACGCTTCACGGCGATCGAGAGAAGAACGACTGCAACCAGCGCGGACGCTACCACGGTCCGGCGCGCTCACCGGTCGTGCCGCGCCACGTCCCGTGACGCGTCCGATGTGGTCCGGCTCCCCCGGGTCGCCCGCGATCCCGATCACTCCGGACGACGTCACGGATCGTGAGGCCGGGGGCCGATTTCCGCCACGGCCGGTCACCGAATTCCCCAACAGGTGAACGCCGACGCGATTCCATGCCGACGGGTGACCGCGCCGCGACGGGACATCCCCCGAGTCGGGTGGTGGACACGTCCGGAGCCGGTCCGCAGCCCGGGCGCTCACCCCGACGGGGTAGCCCGTTCCGGGGCGCGTGCACCCCGCACCGCTCGGTGCGTGACCGGTGGGGCGGGCGTGACGGGTGCGGCCACGATCGGGTCACTGGTGGATGACCGCCGGTGATCGCAAGCTCTGCGCCGTCCGTCACCACGTGCAGCAGCACCGCGAACTGGAGACACCGTGCGATCCCGAGTCACCACATCCGTCGCCCTGACCCTCATGATCGGCACGCTGGGCGTGTGCGGCGCCGGCGTGGCCGGCGCGGCCGAGCCCGCGCGTACCTCCGCCGGACCCGCCGTGTTCTCGGCGCCCGAACAGTCCTCGGAGGACGGCCCCCTGGACCGGCTGTTCGACACGCTGTTCGGCAACAGCCCGGCCCCCGCGGACCTCGACACCCCCGCGGCACCGGCCGCGCCGGCCCTCGGGGCCGGGGACGAGGTGCCGGACGTCCCGGGCGCGCCCGCCGTGCCGGCGGTGCCCGGTGCGCCGGCCGCGCCCGCGGTCCCCGGCACGCCCGCGGCACCGGCCGTCCCCGGGACCCCGGTCCCGCCCGCCGACCCGGGCGCTGCGGCGGTTCCCGGGACGCCGGCCGCCCCCGCCGTACCGGGTGCGCCTGCGGTGCCGGGCGACCCCACTGCCCCCGCCCTACCGGGTGCGCCGGCGCTCCCGGCGGCCCCGGCCGCCGCGGTGACGCCGGTCGATCCGCCCGAGCCGGCGGTTCCGGGCGCGCCGGCAGTTCCGGGCGCGCCGGCCGTGCCCACGGCCCCCGAGGCACCCGCGGTGCCTGCGGCGCCGGCCGTTCCGGCGGCTCCCGCGGTGCCTGCCACCCCGGCGGTGCCCGCGGCACCCGCTGCTCCGGCGGCCCCCGCCGCACCCGCGCTCCCGGGCACGCCGGCGACTCCCGCCACTCCGGCGGTTCCGGGTGCTCCGGCGGTTCCGGCGGTTCCGGCGGCTCCGGGCGCACCGGTGGTTCCGGCCGCGGTCCAGGCTCCGGCGGTTCAGGGTGCTCCGGCCGACGTATCCGCGGCCCCGGCGGTCTCGGACCCGGCCGTCGCCGCCCCCTCGGACACCGCACCGGTCACCCCCGCGGTCCAGGACGTCCCGGCCGTGCCCGTGCCCCAGCCCGAGCCCCCGGCCGTGCCCGAGCCCCCGGTCGCTCCGGTTCCCGCTCCGCAGGCCCCCGGCGTGCCGCAGGCCCCGGCGGTCCCGGGCGCACCCGCCGCACCGCAGACCCCCGCCGTTCCGGGCGCACCGGAGGCACCGGCCGTCCCCGGGGCGCCGGGAGCCCCCGCCGTTCCGGGCGCACCGGAGGCACCGGCGGTCCCGGGCGCTCCGGTCGCTGCCGACCCGGCCGAGGCGGGCGACCCCGAGGCCGCTGCCGACCCCGCCTCCGACCCCGGGGCCGGCCCGTCCGACGAGGCGCCCGCCGAGCCGCGGAAGCCGAGTCTCTGGGAGCGGATGTTCGGCACCACCCGCTGACCGGACCACGTACCGCGGCGGCGCCCCGTTCCGACGGGACGCCGCCGCGTCGTCCGTCAGGAGCCCTCCGTCGGAGCCCGTCCATCGGGACCCGACGGTTCGGAGCCCGTCCGTCGGAGCCCGTCCGTCGGAGCCCGTTCGTCGGAGCCCGTCGGGCGGGGCCCGTCTGGCGGGCCCTCCGTCGGAGCCCGTCCATCGGGCCCGAGGGTTCGGAGCCCATCTGTCGGGGCCCTCCGTCGGGGCCCGTCTGGCGGAGCCGTCCGTCGAGGCGGTCCGTCGGAGTCCGTCGGTCTCGCGCCGGCTGCCTCGGGCGTCCGGCAGAGGCCGCTCGTCCGGGCCGTCCGTCACGGGGCCCGCGCCGGGCACGGCCCGCCCGGCTGCCGGTTCAGCACGGGCTGCCGGTTCGGCACGGGGTGCCGGGTCAGCGCAGGTCGGTGGCCCAACCGGCGGCCAGCGACCGGAAGACCTGGTCGAGGAGGTCGGCGAGCTCGAGCGACTCGTCGGTCAGCCAGTGCTCGTAGGCCGCGAGGCAGACGCCGAGGCAGGCGTGGCCGAGACTCTGCGGGACCAGCTCCGACGGGGACCGGCCACCCCGCTCGGCGACGAAGTCCGCGACGACCTGGCGCCACGCGGCGTAGCGGAGCGTGGAGTGGGCCTGCAGCGCGGGCGTCTGCAGGATCAGCCGCAGCCGGCGGCGGTGCCAGGGCTGTTCCTCGGGGTCGACGTGGTTGAACTCGAGCACGGCCCGCCGCAGGCACTCGATGACCGGCAGCTCGGCGGGCTGGGCCGCGAGCACCGCCCGCATCCGGACCAGCTGCTCGTCGAAGGCGCCCCACGCCACGTCGTTCTTGGAGGCGTAGTAGCGGAAGAACGTGCGCCGGCCGATCCCGGCCGCGTGCGCGACGTCGTCGACGGTGGTGTTCTCGAACCCCTGCTCGCTGAACATCTCCAGCGCGATGTGCTCGATCTCGAAACGGGTGGTCACCGGGCGGCGGCCCGCTCGCCGCAGCCCGGACGTCCGGTCGGGGTGGTCGGTGCCGTCCCGGGCCGTGGTCGACATCGTCGTCGGGTCTCCACACATCCCGGCCCCTCTCCGCCGGCGGGTCGGCGCACCGGGGGCCGAACGGGCGCCGTCCCCCGATCATCCCATGACACACCGCCGGTCGGCGTCGACCGCCCTCCGTGACCGGCCGGGCGGGGGCCGTTCACCGGAAAGTGCTCCACATTGTCGGTGGTGCGCGGCACACTCGCGCCCAGACGCCGGGCCACCCGTTCCGGGCACGTCGCGAGGGGGAACGAACATGAGTGCACCTGTCCATACGACCGGCGGTGTCGACGAGGCCGGCAGCCACGACGACCGCCCGATGGACCTCCGGATCGAGGACTACCGCCGCGAGCTGACCGGCTACTGCTACCGGATGCTCGGGTCGGCGTTCGAGGCCGAGGACGCGGTGCAGGACACGATGATCCGCGCGTGGAAGGGCGTGGCGCGGTTCGACGGCCGGTCCTCGCTGCGGTCGTGGCTGTACCGGATCGCCACCAATGTCTGCATCGACGCGTTGAACGGCCGCAAGCGCCGTGCGGTGCCGATGGACATCGGCGGGCCCGGGGCGCCGGTCGCCGAGTCGCTGCGCGAGCCGCTGCCCGACGCCGAGTGGCTCGAACCGATGCCGGACGCGCGCGTCGCCACCCCGGCCGGCGACCCCGCGGACAAGGCGGTCGCCAAGGAGACGATCCGCCTCGCGTTCATCGCCGCCCTGCAGCACCTGCCCGCGCGCCAGCGCGCGGTCCTGATCCTGCGCGAGGTGCTGTGCTGGAGGGCCGCCGAGGTCGCCCGGCTCCTCGACACCACGGTGGCCTCGGTGAACAGCGCGCTGCAGCGTGCCCGCGCCACCCTGCACGAGCACGGTGTCTCCGAGGCCGCACCCGGCACCACGCCGGCGATGGATCCGGCGCAGACGGACCTGCTGATGCGCTACATGGCCGCGTTCGAGGCGTTCGACATGGAGGCGCTGACCGCGCTCCTGCACGAGGACGTCGAGCAGAACATGCCCCCGCTCGAGCTGTGGTTCCGCGGCCGCGAGGACGTCATCGCCTGGATGGCGACCGGTCCGGGTCAGGGGTGCCGCGGCTCCCGGGTCGCCCCGGTGGAGATCAACGGCACGGTCGGGTTCGCGCAGTGGAAGCCGTCCGGCCCGAACGGCGAGTTCGAGGCCTGGGGGATCCAGGCGCTGCGGATCGAGGACGGCGCGGTCACCGGCCTGAGCATCTTTCTCAACACGGACCTGTTCGGCTACTTCGGCCTGCCGCTGCAGCTGGCGGATCAGCCGGAGCTGTGGCAGCCGAAGGGCGCCTGAAGCGGGCCGCTCGGAGCGCAGGAACGCCGATCGCCGTCGGTGAACACGGTCCGCCGGTGGCGAAAGCGCAGGTGGGAAGGGCCTCCGCGGCTCTAGCGTCGGTCGGAGCACACCGACGAACGGAGGCCGCCCATGCCCGCCCTGTCCACCACGTCCGAGCTGGCCGACCGGCTGCTCGGCGAGCGGATCGTGCTGCTCGCCCGGGAGCTGGACGACGACGCCGCGGCCGAGGTCTGCGGTCGTCTGCTCCTGCTCGCCGCGGAGGATGCGCGTCGCGACGTGACCCTGCAGGTCGTCTCCCCCGGCGGGTCGCCGGTGGCGGCGATGGCCGTGCACGACACGATGCGCTCGCTGAGGACCGACGTCGTCACGGTCGCGACCGGCTCGCTGGCCGGTCCGGTGCCGTTCCTGGTGGCGTCCGGCACGGCCGGGAAGCGGTTCGCCCTGCCCCACGCGGCGTTCCTGCCGGCGATGGACGACACCGCCGGCCAGGCCCGCGGCGCCCGCCCCGGCGACGTCCGGGTCCGTGCCGACCACCTGGCCCGGCGCCGCGACGAGATCGAGACGCTGACCGCCCGGTACTGCGGCCGACCGCTGCCCGACGATGCCCGGACGCGGTGGTGGTCGGCCGACGAGGCCGTCGCGCTCGGCCTGGTCGACCGGATCCACGGCACGGACACACGGAACGGATAGCTAGTCTCTCCGTGTGCGCGTGTCCGAGCTGTCCCGGTCGTCCGGCGTCCCGGTGGCGACGATCAAGTACTACCTGCGAGAGGGGTTGCTGCCCCGCGGGGAGACGACCTCCCCGAACCAGGCCCGCTACGACGACACCCACCTGCGCCGCCTCCGGCTGATCCGGGCGCTGGTCGAGGTCGGCGGGCTGCCGATCGCGGTCGTCAAGGACGTGCTCGGCGCCGTCGACGACCCGGACACCGGACTGCACGACGTGCTCGGCCGCACCGTCTACGCGATCACCGGCACCGGCACGGACGACGGTGGCGACGAGTTCGCCGACGCGGCCGACGCGGACGTGCGGACCATGACCGCCCACACCGGCTGGCAGGTCTCGGACTGCGCGCCCGCACTGACCGGCGCCCGCACCGTGCTGGCCCGGCTGCACGAGCTCGGCCAGGCCCCCGGTGACGACACCCTGAAGCTGTGGGCCGAGGCCGCGGACCGGGCGGCCGAGGGAGACCTGCGCGCGATCGCCCGCAGCGGTGGCCGGGAGGGCGCCGCAGAGACCGCGTTGATCGGGACGGTGCTCGGCGACGCCCTGCTGGCCGCGCTGCGCCGGATCGCCCAGGAGAGCCACTCGGCCGCGCGGTACGCCCCCGAGAAGTAGGCCGCGCCCCGCGGAACATCAAGATGGACAGCATCACTATCCGATAGCTACGGTATCCGCATGAGGATCCGTGACGCCGTCGCCTGGCACCGCCCGTTGATGACCGTGGGACTGGCGTGCGCCGTCCTCGTCCCGGTCGGTGCGGTCGGGATGCTGGTCGACCCCCGTACGCTGCTCGGCGCCCCGCTGTGGATGAAGCCGACGAAGTTCGCCGTCTCCATCGCGATCTTCTGCATCAGCTGGGCGTGGCTCTACGACCAGGTGCGGGCCCGGCGCGGCCGGATCCGCGGCGTGTACGCGGCCGGGGTACTCGCGGCGATCACGCTGGCGATCGAGATCGCAGTGATCACCGTCCAGGCCGGACGCAGCACGACCAGCCACTTCAACTTGTCCACAGCCCTGGACGGGGCCCTGTGGACGACCATGGGTGTGTCGATCGTGGCGGCCTGGCTCGGGACCCTGTGGCTGAGCGGGGCGCTCTTCGGCGTGCGCGGCCTCGACCCGGCGCGGGCGCTGGCGATCCGGGCGGGGGCGGTGCTGGCGCTCGTCGGGATGGCACTGGCCTTCCTGATGACCACCGCGACCCCGGCACAACGTGCCGACTTCCAGGGCATCGCCGGCGCGCACACCGTCGGACTCCCGGACGGCGGGCCGGGCCTGCCCCTCGTCGGCTGGAGCACGGTCGCCGGGGACCTGCGGGTCCCGCACTTCATCGGCATGCACGCCCTGCAGCTGCCGCTGCTGCTGATCGGGCTGGAGCTGGCGGCGTCGCGGTTGGCGCCGCTGGCCGATCCCCGGGTGCGTCGCGACCTGGTCGCAACGGCAGCGGCCGGCTATACGGGCCTGCTCGCCCTGGTGACCTGGCAGGCGCTGCGCGGGCAGCCGCTGTTCTCGCCCGACCCGTGGACCGCGGCCGCGACCGGCGTACTGGTCCTCGGCGTCGCCGGTGGGGTGGTGCTGTCGCTGCGCCGCGCGCCCGCGCTCACGCCAGGCAGGTGAGCGGCCGTCCGCCGTTGTACTCGACCATCTCCCCCAGCGCGGTCATGACGTCGATCGGCGCGCCCCGCCCGGTACCGGTGAGCTCGGCACAGGCCCGGTGCAGGTTCCCGACGATCCGTTCGGCGTCCGGCCAGTCCGCGAACCGGCCGAGGTCGGTCTCCCGCGCGGCCTCCAGCGGCGCGACGCCGGCATCCACCGCCTCCTCGGCGAGGTCGAGCACGAACCGCAGGTAGGCCAGCGTCTCGTGGACCGGGCCGGCGCCCTGGAACACCGGCCCGTGCCCCGGGACGACGGTCTCGGCACCGAGCGGCAGCACCACCTGCTCCAGGACGTCGATCGCCCCGGCCACCGACCCCATCAGCAGGAACGGCGTCCCGCCGTGGAACACGAGGTCACCGCAGAACAGCACCGACCGGTCCGGGATGTGGACCAGCACGTCGTTGGTGGTGTGCGCGGGCGTCCCGACATGGACGACGTCGGCCCGCAGGTCACCGACGTGCAGCGCGACCCGGTCGGTGAAGGTCAGGAACGGCGGGTCGAGCGGGAGCGACCCCCAGTCCGGGTGGTCCCAGAACGGGAGCTCCCGCGGTGGCCCGAACGCGATCATCTCGGAGCGGGCGCACTCGTGCGCGACGATCGTCGCACCGCCGAAGAGCGCGTTGCCCCAGGTGTGGTCGCCGTGGTGGTGGGTGTTGACCAGGGTCCGCACCGGCGCGTCGGTGACCTCACCGATCGCCGCCGTGAACGCCCGGGTGCGTCGTTCGGTGGAGCAGGAGTCGATCGCGACGACGCCCTGCGGCCCGACGGCGAAGCCGGTGTTGTTGATCCACCAGGTCCCGTCCGGCTGGATGTAGGCGAAGACGCCGTCGGAGACCTCCTCGGTCCGGGGCCGGCCGGGGACCTCGATGTCGTGCGGGTGCGCGCTCATCCGCCCGATCCTGCTGGTTCCGGCGGACGACCGCCACGGTGCCGCACGCCCGGACCGCTCTACAGTGGCCTCACCGGTGAAGCGACGTCCGTGGACGGTGATGCGTGTGCCCTCCCGCGCCCGGGCGCTGGTCGCCGTGTCCGCCGGTGGTGTCCTGGGCGCCGAGGCCCGCTACCTGCTCGGCGCCGCGTTCCCCGCCGAACCGGGTGCCTGGCCGTGGACCACCTTCTGGATCAACATCACCGGCTGCCTGCTGATCGGCGTCCTGTACACCGTGCTGTCCGAACTCGCCACCGACCCGCACCCGCTGCTGCGGCCGTCGCTCGGTGTGGGCGTGCTCGGCGGGTACACCACGTTCTCGACCTGGTCGGTCGAGACGGTGCAGCTGGTCGACCGGGGCAGCTACGGCACGGCGCTGGGCTACGCGGTGGTCTCCCCGGTCACCGCCGTCCTGGCGTGCGCGCTCGCGGTGGCCCTCACGCGACGGATCGGCGGAGCGGCATGAGCGGTTGGACGATCGTGCTGGTCGGGCTGGGTGCGGCGGTCGGCGCCCCGCTGCGCTACCTGGCCGATTCCGCGGCCCGTTCCCGGTTCGACTCGGCGTTCCCGTGGGGCACCTTCGCGGTCAACGTCGCCGGTTCGCTGCTGCTCGGAGCCCTGACCGCGGCGACCGCCGTCCTCCCCGCGGGACTCGCGGCCCTGCTCGGGCCCGGGTTCTGCGGCGCGCTCACCACCTACAGCACGTTCGGTCACGAGCTGGTGGCGCTGGCCGAACGGCGGGCGGGCCGTACGGCCGTCGGCTACCTGCTGGGCAGCGTCCTGGCCGGGGTCCTCGCCGCGGCCGCCGGCTGGGCCGCGGTCCGGCTGACACTCTGATCCCGCGGGTTCACGACACCGCGGGTGCCTCGTGGGCGATCGCGCCGGCCCCTCCCCCCGCGCCCGCGGTCCATGACCTCGCAGGTCATCGATTCCGCTCCGCGTCCCCGTCACGCTGGGTGGCAGAGCAGGAGCGACCGGGCACCCGACGCTCCCGAACCGGACCGATCGACGGAAGCGGGACCACCGATGACCGACCTCCACGCACCCGCCCGCACCGGAGCCATCCCGGACACGACCGGGAACACCCGCGCAGTGGTCGGGGAGCTCCTGCGCAGGATCGCCACGGGCGATCCCGCTGCCGTCGCCGACCTCTACGCCGCGGAGGTCGACTGGCGGCTCGGCTGGCCCGACGACGAGCACGGCACGTCCGTCCCCTGGGTCCGGCACCGCTCGACACGCGCCGACATCGAGGACCACTACCGGACGATCGCCGAGCACCACGTGCCGAACGCGGCGACCGTCGACGTCGACAGGGTGCTGGTGGACGGCCCACATGCCGCCGTCCACGGTGAACTCGGCCAGACCCTCCGTTCCACCGGCGTCGGCTACCGTGCCCGGTTCTCGCTCCACCTCACGGTCGTGGACGACCGGATCGTCGCGCAGACCATCGTGGAGGACAGCCTCGCCGTCCTGCGCGCCGTCCGCCGTCCCGCTACTCCGGCCAGTCCGAGTTCCGGATGACCTCGACGAAGTCCCCGCGGACGAAACCGGGCACGAAGTGGGCGAGCACGTCGGCCTTGACGTTGCCGAAGGTGGTCTCCGGGCGGTCCCGGATGCCCTCGGTGAACGCTGCCAGGATGCGGTTCTTGAAGTCCGGGCGGGGATGGGCCTCGACCACCGCAGCGCGCTGCTGCTCGGAGAGCGCGTGGTAGCCGATGCCGAGCACGTCGAGCTCCACGCCCCGGGTGAGCAGGGCGATCTCGGGTGCCATGTGCAGCGGGATCTCCGGGGTGGTGTGCAGCGCGATCGCGGTCCACACCCGGTCCGCGCTGTCGCCGGTGATGCCGTGG
>NZ_FOUY01000090.1 GCF_900115005.1 Pseudonocardia ammonioxydans
GAGGTGCGTGGCGAACGTCGTGGTCTCGTACAAGTGCATCCCGACCGAGACGGTGGAGGAGGGCAGGAAGTCCGGGCGGTCGGTCACGACTCGCCCCCGTCGTCCTTGCCCCGCCGTGCCGGCATCGGGGCCGGGGTGGCGTGCTTGAGCCCCATCGCCTTGAACGCGATCCCGGAGACCGTGCGCCCGTCCGGCGACTCGATCGAGTACGGGTTGATCTTCGCGTCGATCAGCTGCACTCGCGCGTCCTCCGGGAACCCCTCGCCCGGGTCGGCGGTCAGGGTCACCTTGATCTCCTCGCCCTTCGGGGCCCGCTGGCCCGCCTGGACCTGGAGCTTCGCGAACAGCGACACCACGAACTGCGTAACGCCGTCCCGGTCGGTCACCGGCACTTCGGCGCCGTTCGCGTCCTGCCGGGTCTTGGGTGCGGGTGGCTCCACCACCGTGAGCTTGAAGCCGTCGAGCACCACCGGAAGATCCCTCATCACTCACTCCTTCGTTAACCTGACCAGCTTGGCTAGCCATATCAGGGTGACTGGCCTGACTAGTCATGTCAACCGTGGATAAGGAAGATGGCTAGCCGGGCTAGTCAGCAGACCGATACCGTGGTGACATGAGCACGCCAGCCGAGTTCCTCGCGCATCTGGACCCGGAGGATCCGCGCACCCCGTCGCAGCAGATCTCCAACCAGATCCGCGCCGCGATCAAGCTCGGCAAGCTCAAGGCGGGGGAGAAGCTGCCCTCGCAGCCTGACCTCGCCGAGCGCTACGGCGTCGCCCGCGAGACCGTGAAGGCAGCGCTGCGTCCCCTCTATGCCGAGCGGCTGCTCATCAGCCGGCAGGGGAGTGGGGTGTTCGTCCGCGCCCAGACCGAGCTACCGGTGGGGCTGCGCCCGCACATCGAAGCCGCGTTCGAGCGCCCCGACGTGCGCATCGACTTCGCCGGGTTCTCCGGCGAGACCCTCGCGGGCACCCTGTCCGAGGTCCTGGACAAGGTTCGCGCCGGACGACTCACCCCGGAGTCCATCGCTATCCGGATCATGCTGTCCGACCCCGGCGCACCTCTCGCCCTGCCGTGCCGGGCGGACACCGCCGCCGACGACCCCGCCGTCCGCACGCGCGCAGACCGCATCACCCGCCGCGCCGTGGACAGCATCACCGACGGCGTGCAGGAGCTTGCCGGCCTCGGGCTCGTGAAGACCGCGACGGCCCAGGTCCGCGCGCACAGCGCAGCACCCCTGTTCAAGCTCTACCTGCTCAACGACGAGGAAGCGTTCTTCGGCTTCTACCCCGTCCTGGAACACACCGTCACCATCGACAAGGAACAGGTGCCGATCTTCGACCCGATGGGCAAGGACGCGACCCTGTTCCACTTCTCCACCGGTGACGACGCCGAGACCAGCAACGGCCCCCAGTACGTCACCCAGGCACGCACCTGGTTCGACTCCGTGTGGAACACGATCACCCGGGAGTATCCACGGTGACCCTCCCGACCGGAACCCACACACAGCTTGTCGACCTGCTCCGTGGCGCCCGCGTCGTGCTGCTGGATTTCGACGGCCCCGTCGCGCACCTGTTCGCCGGCCATCCGGCACCCGACGTCGCCGCCGCCGTCCGCCAGTTCGCCACCGTCCGTGGCATCGATCTGACCGAGGTCCGCACCGACGACCCGCTCGTCCTGCTCCGCGTCGCATACCGCCACTCGCCCGAGTCCGGTCGCGATGTCGAGGCCCATGTGATCGAGCACGAGACCCGGGCCGCTGCGGTGGCTGAGCCGGCCCCCGGAGCGCACGAGCTCATCCGGACCGTGGTCGCGACCGGGCGCACGGTGCTGGTGGTCAGCAACAACTCAGAGCGGGCCATCCGGACCTACCTCGCCCGCCACGATCTGACCGAGCACGTCGCGCACATCATCGGCCGGCCCTTCGGGCACCCCGAGCAGATGAAACCCGACCCGCACCTTCTCCACGCAGCGCTGGATATCGCCCGAGCGGCACCGGCCGACGCGGTGTTCGTCGGTGACTCAATCACCGATGCACTCGCCGGGGTCGCCGCCGGGGTGCCGTGCATCGGCTACGCCAAGCGGCCCGAGCGCGCCGAAGGGCTCACCGACGCGGATGCCCTGCTCGTCGTCGACGACATGCACACCATCGCGACCGCGCTACGCCCGTGACCACGCTCCGTCCCGACGTCGCCCAGACCGCACACGCGCGATGGCCTGACCTCGCACCCGCGTGGACCGACACCCTGTCCGAGGAGCTGGCCGACGTCTGCGCCGCGCTCGCGGTGACGCCGACCGGCCGGACGTTTCCCGCCAGATCCGCCCACGTGGTCGAGGCGACGTCCAACTCCGGCGCACGCCTGGTCCTGCGATCGAGTCCCGACCCGCATGCCGTCCACCAGGCCGCCGTACTCGACCGACTCGCGCATGCCGGCCTCGCGCCCGTCGTCCACCTGCTGCGAAAGACCGCTACGGGCATGTGGACTGCGATGGACGTCGTCGAACCCGGGACATCGTTCGCCGAGCAGGAGCCGAAGCCCTCGGATCTCGCGGGGGTGGCAACGATGCTGCGCACCCTCTCCGTCGAGGACGGGCTGCCATCGCTGCCCAGCATTGTGCCGTGGCTTCGTGCGCGTCTCACCGATCCGCCGTCTGATGACCAGCCGCCTCACCGAGGTCCCGAGCCCGCCGCCGTCCGTCAGGCAGCGACCGTCGCTCTTGATCAGCTCGCCGCCGACATGTCAGCCGCGTTGTGCCACGCCGACCTGTCACCACCTAACGTGCTCCACGGCGCCTCCCAGCTGTGGTTCATCGACCCTCGCGGGATGAGCGGCGAAGCCGCCTACGACATCGCCGTCCTCGCCTTGAAGCTCAGCGATGACCACTTGGACACCGCCAGAGCGCTCGCCCGCAGCATTGCGCTGTCCAGCGGCAACGACCCCGAGCGTGCCGACTCATGGGTGACTGTCGCCGACGCCGCGACCGTCTGACCCCGGCGGCTGTCCGGACGTCAAGCATCAGGTGAGACCGGAACGTCAAGCATCAGCCGGGACACGACAACGGCGGCAGCGCACGCTGTGTCTAGACCTTCCATTCGGTATCAAGCGGCGCCTCCGGCGCCGGGTTGCGCGCGGCGCTGCGGCCTCCGGCCGGTCGCCGCGCTACCCCCCCGCTCGTTCAGCAAGCCGCGATCCCGTGCGTGGCCAACGGACGGGGGCAGCTACCTGGGGCACTGCGCGCACCCGATCAGTAACACTCGGTCGCCTTCTCGCGATGTTCGTCGTTGCAGACACCACCGCACAAACCGGGGGCCCAACGCACATGGCACGAACTGGCGAGAGCGACACTGTCTGGGAGCTGAAGCCCCACACGAGTGCTAAGCACGACCTCTTGACCGGATACCTCAAAGGATGGTTCCCGATCTTGAGCCGTTGGAACGACCGGATCGTCTTTCTCGACGGCTTCGCTGGACCCGGCGTCTATAAGAACGGGGAACCCGGGTCGCCGACCAAGGCCCTAGAGGTTCTACTCTCCCATCGTCATCTTCCAGCCATGACGAACAAGACTTTTGTGTTCCTGTTCAATGAAGCAGAGCCGGACCGGCACGAATCCCTAAACGCGGTTGTCCAAGAATTTATCGCCAGTCACCAGCCCTGGCCTTCCAATATTAAGGTGCAGGTCGCAGGCGACAGCTTCGAGAACGTGGCCGAAGGCATTTTGGCGCACCTAGACGAACAGAAGAGGAATCTCGCTCCTACCTTCGCCTTCGTCGACCCATTTGGCTTAAAGGGACTGCCCATGGATCTACTCAGGCGCCTCCTGTCGTTCGACCGGTGCGAGCTATTTGTATATTTTGACTTCAACACAGTCAATCGGTTCGCAAGCGCTGGAAACATCGACGATCGCCTGACCGAGCTATTTGGTACTGACCGCTTTAAGGACGCTGCAGGGCTAGCCGGTCCGGAGCGGAAGAAGTTCTTGCATGACCTGTACCAGAGTCAATTGATAGAGGCCTGCGGATTCCCGTTCGTCAAGAGCTTCGAGATGGTCAACGAGACGGGTCACACTGGATACTACCTATTCTATGGAACCCGCCATGTCACCGGACTTCGTGTGATGAAGGACGCGATGTGGAAGGTGGATCCGGGCGGTGGCGAAAAGTTCTCTGACGTTCTAGCGGGTATCCCTGTATTGTTCGGAGACGAGGTCGACACCGAACCACTCCAGATCGACCTAGCGCAACATTTCAAGGGTCAGACCGTGAGCATAGAGCTACTGGAGCATTACGTCCTAACGGAGACGCCATACGCGGCTTCACACCTCAAGAAGCTGACTCTAAAGCCGATGCAGATCGCGGGTCAGATCACGTGCGTAAATCAGGCTCGGCGAAACACATATCCCCCTGGGACCCAGGTCGTATTCCCAGGCTAGACGGCGCCAGTTTCAGGTTTCGGATACTCACTCCACTCGCGACCGTCGAGGGTCCGCCCTCCTTGTTTCGGAGTTCGTCCGCCCCATTGCTTAAAGAAGAATGGAACCCCTTGAGCCTTGGTCTCGTCCCGAAGCGAACGCACCCAGTCGGGATCGAGATGCCTAGCGCCCGCTCCACTTTCACCACCGGCGATAACCCAGTCGATTCTATCGAGGTCAATACCGTACAGCGGGCCGATTAGCGGTTCGGCAGATAGGAACTTGACCGCCGCGCCAGTTGATCGGAGATGATCGATCCGGCCAAACTGATCACTAGACTCGACACTGACTCCCATCCACAGGTTGGCTGGCCAATTCAGCTTTTCCGCGAGCCGGGCAAGACGCAGCGACCGCTTAGTCAGAACTTGGTACGTATGCCGCGGAGTCTCCGCAATCTCCGCAAAGACGTCCCGAATGTAGCTCAGAGGAACTTTCGCATGGAAAAGATCGCTCATGCTATTTACGAATATAATCTTAGGGCGTCGCCAACGTGACGGAACTCCCAACGCGTCAGGATGAAGAGTGACTCCGAAACCTGGCCCTGAGGTAACACCGTTGCCGTCGTTTTGATATCGCGGTTGGCCCATTGCCTTAAGCCGACCTGCAAGCTTCAGCGCGTAGCAATTGTCGCATCCCGAACTGATGCGATCGCAGCCCGTCGTCGGGTTCCAGGTTGCCTCGGTCCACTCGATCGCGCTGCTTTGTGCCATAGAGTCGAGACTATAGCCTCCGGGGCCGCACGTCGAACACGCGTTCGGCATCGGAGTGTGGCCAGTGCCGACCGCAGCTCTCCAGGAACGTCAACCGCTCAAGACGATGCCCTCGCCGGGCGGCAGGTCTCCGGGATGGCCGGGGTGTGGCATCCCGACGACCTCCCGGAGGGCTACCACACGACGTCCCGGGGGCGGAGCTGGACGAGGTCGGCCAGGCGGTTGCGTCGGGGGCCGCCCCCGGGCCGACGCGCGGTCGGGGGCGTTGCCCAGGTCGACGGGATGCCACACGAGCACCGGGCGCGGGTGCGTGAGGAACTGAGTGACGATCGGTCCATACGAGCCCGGAACCGCGCGGACGTCCACGGACGCACGCAGCCGCTTGACCAGCGCGTTCAAGCCGTTCGGCCGGTCGCCCTCGTTGCTTCGGGACGAACGAGTCTCTACTGCCCATGCATCACGCACTCGCAAGCGATTGGATCACACAGATAGCCTGCCGTGCGTGGTCGATGCTCCGCAGCCTGTCAGTGAGATGCCGACGTGGGACGGCTTCCTACTCCCTGTCCTGCAGGTCCTCAAGGACGGCGAGACCGTCCAGGCTCGCGAGGTCCAAGATCGTGTGGCTGACCACGTCCAGCTCACTGACGCCCAACGGGCTGAAGTCCTCGAATCCGGGCAGCAGCGCTTCCGAAATCGCATCGGTTGGGCGGTCTCATCGCTGGCGCGTGCAGGAGCGCTCGACCGCCCTCGGCGTGGGTCCTACACCGTGACCGACGTTGGACGGCGACTGCTCGCCGAGCACCCACAGCGCCTGGACGAGGTCCACCTGAGGCAGATCCCGGCGTATCGCGACCACGTTCCGGCCCGGCGTGCGCATTTCCCGTCGACCATTTCGGTGGAGCAGAGTCAGCACAGCTCTGGTCTTGACCCGATCGAGCAGATCGAGGCCGGTACCGCCCGACTCCGAGCCGAGGTCAGCACGCAGCTTCTCGAACGGTTGCGCGCCGCGAGCCCGGACTTCCTCGAGCAGTCGGTCCTCGACGTGCTGGTCGCGATGGGCTACGGAGGGGTCGAGCAGCGCGCCCGCCGGATCGGTGGCAGCGGCGACGGCGGGGTCGACGGCGTCATCGACCAGGACCCGCTCGGTCTGGCCCGCATCTACGTCCAAGCCAAGCGATACGCCCCGGACACCGTCGTCGGTCGGCCGCAGGTGCAGGGCTTCGTCGGCGCCCTACATGGCCAACAGGCCACCCAAGGTGTCTTCATCACCACGAGCACCTTCTCCCGCGAGGCCCTCGACTACGCCCGCTCCGTCAACGCAAGCGTGATCCTTATAGACGGGGAGCGGTTCGCGAACTTGATGATCGACCGCGGGGTGGGCGTTCAGGTCGAACGAACCTACACGATCGTCAAGCTGGACGAGGACTACTTCGAGTAGTGCCCGGACCGCACGGATCGCCGACCCGCCGCCTATACGCGGACCGCTACAGCGGTCGGGTGAGCCGGAGCAAACCCGGAGCGGACTCTCGACGACCACGCACAACGCCCGGTGACAATGCGACACGAACGCCCAGCTCAGCTGGCACTAAGCGACATCTGGTGACACCACCGGGCACCGCGCGACCGCTTTCGGGACGAAGTGCCCATGCCCTCGCCGGGCGGGCGGGTCTCCGAGATGGGAGCGCCCCGGGTCCGGCTGGCGGTTCCCGTCGTGGGGTGGCAGCGGGCGTGCCATCTCGACGACCTCCCGGAGGGATCACGCCACGGACAGGGAGCAAGCCTGTGCGGGTGCTCGGGGTGCGGCCGACGTCTAAGAACGGGGCGTCGCGACGTAGGTGGTCCAGTGCGATGGGCAGGTTGCCCCGTGTCGGCGACGTGATCGGGCTACGCGAAGTCGACGAGATGGCGCGAGCCAGATCTGAGCTGCACAGGTTCAGTGCCCTGGCGCGTTGATCGCGGGTAGCCGGTCGAGCAGGGCGCGGGCGTCGCTGGTGATCCGCGAGGTCCGGTGACGGAGTGTCCGCCGACATGGACATCGAACGGTGCGCAGCGGATTCAGTGCTGGGTCCTCAACCCCTGTGCAATTCGGGTCAGGCGGCTCCGCGAACTACCTGGCGCGCCTGCCCTCAAGGAGCTTCAGCACCG
Source organism: Pseudonocardia ammonioxydans (assembly GCF_900115005.1). Taxonomy (GTDB): domain Bacteria; phylum Actinomycetota; class Actinomycetes; order Mycobacteriales; family Pseudonocardiaceae; genus Pseudonocardia; species Pseudonocardia ammonioxydans. The sequence continues at coordinate 7,326 of NZ_FOUY01000090.1, forward strand.
GGCGCGGTTCCGCTGAAAGGCCGGACCGGGCCGGCTCGGGCCAGACCGGCACGTCGTCCGCCTCACCGCCGAAGGCGAGCACCGTCTGGGCAGCGAGGTCGCCAGCCGCCTGTATGAAGCCCTCAGCACCCATGAGGCGCATCGAATTACCCCCGTTGATCAAGGGCCATAGCGCACCAGACGCGTTCGACACCTTGTTCGGGTCTGATCCGTGGGCGAGCAGATCACGGAGGTTCTTCATGTCGGCGAGGTAAGCGACCAGCTCCTGCTTTCCTGAGTACACGACCCACCTAGATCTATTGCCTGCGGACGTGCCTTTTACGCGCGTCCGCAGGCCCCAATCGCTTGTGAAGAGCTTGACGCCATGCTTGTCGCCAGCGCTGCGGAGCTTGTCCGGATTCACCGGCAGCGTCCGCTGACTCGCTGTATCGCGGAGGATGTCGTTGAAGAACGACTCGAGTGCTGCGTACGACATGGTGAAGATGGCCCACCGGAGCGCGTACTGCTTGTTCGACCGGCCGAGCCTGCGCCCATCGAGGCCCTCGAGCTCGTCGATGTCGCGATGAAGGGTCACGAGCAGCGTCGGATTGACGAGCCCCGCAGCGAGGGAGCTGGCCGCTTCGAGCACGATTGGCAGACGCGGGTGCGCGGACATGCTCGAACGCTACAGAACGTGTGCCACGTAGTCGTGTCCGAGTCGCACTAGTGCCCCAGAGCCCTACCTGGTACCCCTCCCACCAGCACCGATGCACCACGGGGCTCCAACACCAGTGCAACTCATGCCAGAGCCGTGGGAGATAGAGGCCTGTTTGACCAACTGCCTGACAACTGCGGCGGCACCCGGCGGACGTCCAGGAACTTCACGAGCCCGCTCACCTGATCGTCGTCGCCCGCCCAGCCGGTGTCACGGTTGCTTCACACCGAACGAGTCGTGCCCTCGCCGGGGGGCAGGGCGCCACCTGCGATTCTCATACTCACTATCTCCGGGATGGCACTCAGTAGGCGCGGGGGAGCGGGCTCACTCCCGGGTAACCCTCAGGAATCAACGGCAGATGCAGCCGATGGACCCGTCGCCCATGGAAGATGCGGTAGCGAGTCCGTGCAGCGCACGAGGGGTAACGGCGAACGTCGAGTGTCGCCGGAAGCAGTGGATCTTGTCTCCGGCGGTTTGAGGGGTAGATGTTGACGTTCGCGATGGGGGTGGTGGCCGTCCCTCTTACAGCTCGCGGACGAGTCGGCCCGGATTCCCTGCGACGAGGACGCGGTCAGGCACGTCGCGCGTGACGACGCTGCCTGCCCCGACGACGGTGTTTGCCCCGATGGTCACGCCGGGGCAGACGATGACCCCGGCTCCGAGCCAGGTGTTGCTTCCGATGCTGATGGGAAGGGGGCGTTCCCATCCTTCGCGCCGGCGGTCGTGGTCTTCGACGGGGTGCTGTGCTGTGAGGAGCTGTGTCCGCGGTCCGATCCGGACGTCGTCGCTGATGGTGATCGTGGCGTCGTCCATGAACAAGGCATCGTGGTTGACGAAGGCGCGATGGCCGAGGGTGATGTGGGTTCCGTAGCTGCACTGGAAGCGGGGCATCACCACGACGCCGTCGCCGAGCTGTCCGACGAGCCGCCGGAGGAGAGACTCGCGCTCGTCGTCGTTATCGGGACCGGTCGCGTTGAACCCATGGAGGAGGCGCCAGCAACGACGTCGGTCGTCGACGAGGTCGGGTTCGTCGAGGTACCAGTCGTTGCGGAGCATGCGTTCCTTGTGCTCGCCCACACTTACGATCCTGCGTCCAGAGATCCGCGGGTACAAATCCGGTACAAGTCAGCCTGACCAGCGATGCCCAGCGACAACCCACCCCGACCAACGAACCAGCAGGTCAGAGGCTGAGTCGCCGGTGTTATGGGTGGTCGGTATTTCCCCAGCGGCAGTACATCTCCAAGTGGTCGGTCAGCGGGACTGTCAAGTTTCCGGTGTAACTGAGGTTGGTCGGGTTACGTGCGTCCGGCGGACAGGCGTCCGTCGAAGGCGATGTCGAAGGCGTTCAGGGCGGGCTTCCAGCGGATCGACCACCGGTGCTGCCCGGTGCCGGTGGGGTCGAGGCTCATGATCGCCATGTAGACGCACTTGAGCGCGGCGGCCTCGTTGGGGAAGTGCCCGCGGGCCTTGACCGCCCGCCGGATCCGGGCGTTCACGCTCTCGATCGCGTTCGTCGTGCAGATGATCTTGCGGATCTCGACGTCGAACCCCAGGAACGGCACGAACTCGGCCCAG
>NZ_FOUY01000008.1 GCF_900115005.1 Pseudonocardia ammonioxydans
ATCGTCGCCGCGGGCAAGATCCCGGCCGCGGTCGCGGACGAGGCCGCGAACGTGATCGTGAAGCTGTGGGAGACCTTCGTCGCCGAGGACGCGACCCTGGTCGAGGTCAACCCGCTGGTGCGCGACCCGCAGGACAAGGTGATCGCCCTCGACGGCAAGGTCACCCTGGACGAGAACGCCGCGTTCCGCCACGAGGCGCACGCCCAGCTGGTCGACGAGCGGACCGAGAACCCGCTCGAGGCGAAGGCGAAGGCCAAGGGCCTGAACTACGTCAAGCTCGACGGCGGCCAGGTCGGCATCATCGGCAACGGTGCGGGTCTCGTCATGTCGACCCTCGACGTGGTCGCCTACGCCGGTGAGGCGCACGGCGGCGTGAAGCCGGCGAACTTCCTCGACATCGGCGGCGGCGCCTCGGCGCAGGTGATGGCCGACGGCCTGGACGTCATCCTGGGCGACGACGAGGTCAAGTCGGTGTTCGTCAACGTCTTCGGCGGCATCACCGCGTGCGACGCGGTGGCGAACGGGATCGTCGAGGCGCTGAAGATCCTGGGCGACGACGCGACCAAGCCGCTGGTCGTCCGGCTGGACGGCAACAACGTCGAGGAGGGTCGCAAGATCCTCGCCGACGCCAACCACCCGCTGGTCACCGTGGTGGGCACGATGGACGACGCGGCCGCCAAGGCCGCCGAGCTCGCGAACGCTGGAGCCTGAGACATGTCGATCTTCCTCAACGAGAACAGCAAGGTCATCGTTCAGGGCATCACCGGCGGTGAGGGCACCAAGCACGCCACCAAGATGATCGCCTCCGGGACGAACATCGTGGGTGGGGTGAACGCCCGCAAGGCCGGGACCACGCACACGGTGGGCGACAACGACGTCACCGTGTACGGGACGGTCGAGGAGGCGATGAAGGAGACCGGCGCCGACGTGTCGGTCATCTTCGTCCCGCCGAAGTTCGCCAAGGACGCGGTCATCGAGGCCATCGACGCCGAGATCCCGCTGGCCGTGGTGATCACCGAGGGCATCCCGGTGCACGACTCGGCGTACTTCTGGGCGCACGCGGTCGCCACCGGCCCTGAGCAGCCGGGGACACCCCACACCACCCCGAGGACCCGGATCATCGGCCCGAACTGCCCCGGGATCATCTCGCCCGGCAAGTCCAACGCGGGCATCATCCCGGCGAACATCGCCGGCCCGGGCAAGATCGGTCTGGTGTCGAAGTCGGGCACGCTGACCTACCAGATGATGTTCGAGCTGCGGGACTTCGGGTTCTCCACCGCGATCGGCATCGGCGGGGACCCGGTCATCGGCACCACCCACATCGACGCCCTCGCCGCGTTCGAGGCGGACCCGGACACCGAGGCCATCGTGATGATCGGTGAGATCGGTGGCGACGCCGAGGAGCGGGCCGCGGACTACATCAAGGCCAACGTCACCAAGCCGGTGGCGGGCTATGTCGCGGGCTTCACCGCGCCGGAGGGCAAGACCATGGGTCACGCCGGTGCGATCGTCTCCGGCTCGGCCGGGACCGCGCAGGCGAAGAAGGAGGCCCTCGAGGCCGCGGGCGTGAAGGTCGGCAAGACACCGTCCGAGACCGCCGCGCTCATGAAGGAGATCCTCTCCGCCAAGTAGGCACACGCCGCTGTGCGATGACGCGGGCCCCGGGAACCTCCCGGGGCCCGCGTCGTCGTACGGGGTGGCATCGGGCATCACCCGGCCGTGTCCGGTCATCGGCTAGCGTGCGGGGCAGGCCTCCTGTCCCCGACGCCGCTGGAGTAGTCGTCATGCCGAGCAACCAGCCGTCCTCCCCGCCCGTGGCGGGAGCGGGGCCCGACGACGCGGCCCCCTCGCCCGCCGGCCCGGTGCGGCTCGCCGTACTCGGGGGTGCTGGCTGCGCCCTGCTGGCGCTGCTCACGAGCTTCTTCGGCCTGCCGCCGGCCGCCGTGGTGGGGCTCGCACTGCTCCTCGCGGGCGGGATCGCCGGCGGGCTGTCCCTGCTGCCGGGCACCGGCCGCACGCTGGTCGCCGGGATCGTGCTCACCGGGACCGGGTTCCTCGTCCTGCTGTTCCTGTTCACCGCCAGCGGCAGCCCGGTCGCGGCCGGAGCCGTGGGCTGGGTGGTCCTGGCGTTCGCGCTGCTCTCCGTCGCGGCCCTGCTCTACGGGCAGCTGCTGATGTCCGGGGTGCTCGCGCCGCCGGCACCGCGCCCGGCCCGGCCCGGCCACGTCGGTGGCGGCGAGCAGCAGCACCAGTGGGCGACGCCCGGCCTTCCCCAGCAGCCCGGCCGTCCGGCGGGGAGCTGGGCCGGTCAGCCCGGCCCGTACGGCCGGCCGGGGCAGCCCGGGCCGGGGTACGGGCAGTACGGCGCGCCGGGGCAGGCCTACCCCGGCGCCCCGGGGCCCGAGGCCGCGGGACAGGCCGGCCCGTACCCGCAGTCCGGCGCCGGGGACCAGTACGGGCAGCAGGCGCCGTACGGGCAGCAGGCGGCCGGTGCCTACGCCGTGGGCGGAGCCTCCGGCCCGGCCCACACCGGCGGCGCGTTCTCCGGGGTCGCCTACGGGGAGCGCGCGGCGGCGTCGGATCCCGCGCAGCCCGGGTTCGGTGGCGTCGTCGACGGTTCCGCGGGCCGGCAGGCCCCGGGGGCGTACGCACCGGGCCGGCCGGCATTCGAGCAGGGGGCTGCCGGCGTTCAGGGCGGCGGCGTCCAGGGTGCCGGGGCTCAGGGTGCCGGGGCTCAGGGTGCCGGGGTTCAGGGTGCCGGTGCGCAGGGCTTCGCCGGGCAGGGGCCCGGTGACCAGCCGGCCGGCGCGCAGGGTGCCGCGGCGTACGGGGCCGCCCACGGCGGCGACGCGCCGGGTCCGTCCGGCCACGGTGCGGCCGGACAGGGCGCCGGGGCCTACCACGCCGGAGGTGCCCCCGGCGCCGGTGTTCAGGGCAGTGCTGGTCAGGGCGGTGCCGGCCAGGGCGGTGCTGGTCAGGGTGTAGCCGGGCAGTACGTGACCGGTCAGGACGCAGCCGGGCAGGGCGCCGGCGCGTTCGGCACCGGTGGACCGGGGCCGGGTGCCGGAGTGGCGGGCGCGGACCGGGAGGGCCCGGGCCGACCGTTCACCGGTGCCCAGGACGCCGCCGGGGCGCCGGGCTCGAACCGGCAGGGGGCCGGTGCCCCGACCCCGGCCCCGCAGGGAACGGGTCCGCAGGACCAGGGGGCACCGTCACCGGGCCGTCCGGGGAGCGGACCGGCGGGCTCCGCCCCGGAGCCGGCGGCGCAGGCTCCCGGTCATCCGGATCACCTCCCGGCGGCCGGTGCCGCACCGGCCCCGGAGCCGGCAGGCCGGCCGGCGCAGGGTGACGACCGGTCCGGAAGCGATCAGCAGGCGGCCCGGCCCGCCGCGGGATCGCCGCTGGAGGCGACCGGCCCGGCCGGTGCCGTCGAGCCGGGCGTGACGCAGCCGTCCCCGCTGTCGGCGGGTTCCGGTCCGGGCGCTGCGTCCGGCGGGCAGCCGTCGCCGGCGCCGTGGTCGGCGGACGCGGCCGCGACGCCCGCCTCCGGTGAGCAGGCGTCCGGCTCGACCCGGCCCTGGGACGGCCCGGACGCCGAGGACGACGCCACCCGCGCGTTCCGCGCCAACGGCGGCTCGCCCTCGTCGTCGTGACCCTCGGTCCTGTCCCCGGGTCCTGATCGGGCTCTCCCTTGGCCCTGACCCCCGGCCCTGGTCCGCGGCCCTGACCGGAGCTCTGACTCGCGGCTCTGCCCCACGGCACTGACCGGAGCTCTGCCCTCACGGCGCTGACCGCTGCCGTGGCCCGCCCGCTGCCGCGGCCCACTGTCCAGCCCGCTGCTCGGCCCTACTGTCCGGCCCGCTGCTCGCCCCCCTCCGGTTCGCTGCTCGGCCCCGCCGCGTGAGAACCGGCCGACGCCGGTCGTGCGCTCCGGCCCGGCGGCCGGTCGGCCGCGGAGCCGCCCGCGTGCGGCGTGCCTGCCGCAGCCCGTGCACCCGCGCTGCGACCCTGACCGGGTGAGTACCCCGTCCCGGCGCACCCGTGGCCGTCCCGCGTCCCGCTCCCGGCCGTCCGGCACCGAGCCGAGCCGGTCGCGCGGAGCCGGACCGGACGGGCCGCGGGGCGGTCGCGGCGGCACGGCCGTGGCGGAGCGGGAGCCCCGCCGCCGTGCGGCCCCCCGCCCTCCGACGGGTGGCGGCGGGAACGGGCTGGACCGGCTGCGGATCCTCCTGGCGGCGACGATGGGCGCGGTGCTGACCGGGTACACGCTTCTCGTGCCGGTCGCGGCACTGCTCGCGGGGAGCGGCGGTGCATCGGTGACCGCGGACGGCGCGCTCGCCGTCGCCGTCCCGATGTGGCTGGCCGCGCACCAGATCCCGATCGCGTTCGACGGCCGCGCGCTCGGCCTGCTCCCGCTGCTGCCCACGATGATCGTCATCGTGATGGTCGCCTGCTTCTCGGCCTGGGCGGTGCGCAGGCTGGGCGGCCGGGTCCGGCACGACGCGGGCGCGGTCGTGGCCTCGCAGGCCGGTGCGGCGGCCGCGGTCGCGGTCCTGGCCGGGGCCCTGCTGCCGAAGGCGATGGCGGTCACCGCACCGTGGGCCTCGCTCGTCGGCGCCGGGATGATCGGTGGGACGGCCGCGGGCATCGGCGTCATCCACGCGTGTGGCCTGCCCGCGGCCTGGAAACGGGTGCTCGCGGGGTGGCCGGGCGCGGCGCTCGCCGGGGTCCGGGTGGCGGCGACCGGGCTGCTGCTGATCGGAGCCCTGGTGCTGACCGGGGCGTTGCTGCTCGCCGCGACCACGGCGACCGACGCCGCCGCACGGCTCGGGCCCGGTGCCGGCGCCGCGCTCGGGGTGCTGGCACTCGCCGTCGGATATCTCCCGAACGCACTGGTCGGAGGCCTGTCCTGGGCGTTGGGCCCGGGTGTGTCGGTCGGTGCCGCGTCGTCCGGGCCGCTGGTGGCGGTGCCGGCGCCGCTGCCGTCGTTCCCGCTCGTCGCGGTCCTCCCCGTGACGTCCGTGCCGCCCGGGGCGCCGCTGGTCCTCCTGCTTCCTGCCGCCGTCGGGGTGCTGACCGGACTCGCCTGCCGGCGGGCGCTGCCCGCGGACGCCCCCACCGTGGAGCGCGTGACGGCGCCGGTCACGGCGACGACCGTCGTCGCGATCGGGGCCTCGGTGCTCGCGACGGTGGCCGGGGGCGCGCTCGCCGGGGGCCCGTACGACCCGGTGTCGTTCCAGGGCGGCGGGGTCCTCGGCGCCGTGCTGCTGCTGGTGGGGCTGCCCGCGCTGCTCACCTGCGCCGGGCCCGAGCTGGCCCGCTACGTCCCCATGGGTGGCGCGGACGGGCGGGCCGCGTCGCGGCGGCCGCGGTCGTCCACCGTCCGGGACCTCGTCGACCGGGGCCGCACGACCGGTGCCGGTGGCCGGGTGGCCGCGGACGCTCACGACACCGCGGGAGACGCACGCACTGACGGCTCGCCTCGCCCACCCCGCGATGGGCGCGGCTCCCGTGCCACTGGGCGGACGAAGGGCACCGGGGACCGCACGTCGGGGCGCCGGGGCGCCGATGCCCAGGACCTCGATGCGCAGGACCTCGATGCCCGGGACACCGACGCCCGGGAGACCGACGCCCGGGAGACCGAGGCCCGAGAGACCGAAGGCTGGGAAAGCGAGGCCCGGGAAAGCGAGGCCCGGGAAAGCGAGGCCCGGGACACCGTGGATCCGGACGCCGCCGCCCGGGACGCCGAAGGCCCGGCCGCCGAGCGCCGGGGTACCGGGAGCGGTGATGCCGACGGGCATCACACCGGGAGCCGGGGCGCCGGAGGCCGTGCACCGCGGGACCGCGGCGCCGCGGTGCGGGACAGCGCGGACGGCGACGCCCGGGATCACGACACCCGGGATCGCGACACCCGGGATCGCGACACCTGAGGTCGCGGCACCCGAGGTCACGGCACCGAGGCCTCGCTCGCCGGCGACACCGAGGTCGACCGCGGAGCCCGCAACGGGGCATCGTCCGACGACCGACCGGATCAGGACGACCGGGACGACCGGGCCTGAACCGGCCGGGCGCCGGAACCTGCGCCGGACGCACGTCCGGTGACCGTCGGCGAGCATGCGTGACCCGGGCCACCGGACCGGGCCGCGCCGGTCCCGGACAGCGCGTCTACGCTGGTCACCGGCTGCCACGGCGGCCGGACGACAAGGCGTCGGAGGGGAGACGGTGCACGCGCGCGAGCAGGCCGGTCCGTTCCGGGTCGTCGTACTCGTCTCCGGGAGCGGGACCCTGCTGCAGGCGCTGCTCGACGCGGCGGGCGACGACTACCGCGTCGTCGCCGTCGGTGCCGACCGTCCCGGTGCCGCCGGGCTGGAGCGGGCGCGGGTGGCCGGGCTGCCGACGTTCGTCGAGCGGGTCGCCGAGCACCCCGTCCGGGCGGCCTGGAACGACGCCCTCGCCGCCGCCGTCGTCGCACACCGGCCGGACCTCGTCGTCGGGGCGGGCTTCATGAAGCTGGTCGCACCTGCCTTCCTGGACGCGCTCGGATGCCCGATGCTGAACACGCACCCGGCCCTGCTGCCGGCGTTCCCCGGCGCGCACGCCGTCCGTGACGCGCTGGCCGCCGGTGTCGAGGTGACCGGCGCGACCGTGCACGAGGTCGACGCGGGCCTGGACACCGGGCCGGTGCTCGCGCAGGTGGAGGTGCCCGTCCACCCCGATGACGACGAGGTCGGCCTGCACGAGCGGATCAAGACCGAGGAACGACGGCTGCTGGTCGACACGGTGCGGCACCTCGCCGCGGCGGGCGACCACGGCCGGGAACCACACCGGGAGAACCACGAGGTGAACAGTGAGTGAGCGCAGGCCGGTCCGCCGGGCACTGATCAGCGTCTACGACAAGGCCGGGCTGCTGGACCTGGTGACCGGGCTGCACGCGGCCGGGGTGGAGATCGTCTCCACCGGGTCGACCGCTCAGCGGATCGCCGACGCCGGCGTCCCCGTCACTCCCGTCGAGGAGGTCACCGGCTTCCCCGAGTGCTTCGACGGCCGGGTGAAGACCCTGCACCCGCGGGTGCACGCCGGGCTGCTGGCCGACACCCGCAAGGCCGAGCACGTCGAACAGCTCGAGCAGCTCAAGATCGCTCCGTTCGACCTGCTGGTCTCGAACCTGTACCCGTTCCGGGAGACCGTCGCCTCCGGGGCGAGCCGCGACGAGGCCGTCGAGCAGATCGACATCGGCGGCCCGGCGATGGTGCGCGCGTCGGCGAAGAACCACGAGAGCGTCGCGGTGATCGTCGAGCCGTCCCGCTACGAGTGGGTGCTCGAGCAGGTCACGGCCGGTGGGTTCGTCGCCGAGGACCGGCGCCGGCTCGCCGCCGACGCGTTCCGGCACACCGCCGCCTACGACGTCTCGGTCGCGACCTGGATGGGCGAGCAGTTCCCCGGCGCGGAGCCCTCGGAGTCGGCCACGCCGGAGTGGTTCGGTGCGACCTGGACCCGTGAGCGTCCGCTGCGCTACGGCGAGAACCCGCACCAGGCCGCCGCCCTCTACACCGACGGCGGAGCCTCCGGTCTGGCGGGCGCGGAGCAGCTGCACGGCAAGGAGATGTCCTACAACAACTACGTCGACGCCGATGCCGCCTGGCGGGCCGCGCACGACCACGGCGACCTCCCGACCGTCGCGGTGATCAAGCACGCGAACCCCTGCGGCATCGCCGTCGGCGCGGACGTCGCCGAGGCGCACCGCAAGGCACACGCCACCGACCCGGTGTCGGCGTTCGGCGGCGTCATCGCGGTCAACCGCGAGGTGTCGGTCGAGCTGGCCGAGCAGATCGCGGAGATCTTCACCGAGGTCGTCGTCGCCCCGTCGTACGCCGACGGCGCGCTGGAGGCCCTGCAGCGCAAGAAGAACGTGCGGGTGCTGCGCATTCCGGGGACGGTCTCCCGCGGCGGGATCGAGCTGCGTCCGATCTCCGGCGGGGTGCTCGCCCAGGAGCGCGACCTGGTCCACGCCGACGGCGACGACCCCGCCTCGTGGAAGCTCGTCACCGGCGACTCGGTGTCCGCGGAGACGCTCGCCGACCTCGCGTTCGCCTGGCGGGCGTGCCGCGCGGTGAAGTCCAACGCGATCCTGCTCGCGCACGACGGTGCCGCGGTCGGCGTCGGCATGGGCCAGGTCAACCGGGTGGACGCCGCGAAGCTCGCCGTGGAGCGGGCGGGCGACCGGGCGCGCGGCGCGGTCGCGGCATCGGATGCGTTCTTCCCGTTCCCGGACGGCCTGGAGGTGCTCCTCGAGGGCGGCGTGACGGCCGTCGTGCAGCCCGGCGGGTCGGTGCGTGACGAGCAGGTCGTCGCCGCCTGCGCGAAGGCGGGCGTGCCGATGTACCTGACCGGGACCCGGCACTTCGCGCACTGAGTTCCCGCCGCCCCGGGGTGGCGCTTCCGGACGGCCCGGACCGCAACGCGGTCCGGGCCGTTCCGTGTTCCGAGGGCACCGTTGCCAGAGATTCGCCGGGCCGACGAGTAGCTGCCCCGAGGGGCCCCCTCGTAGCGCCCCGTGCCCCGAGGGTGCCCCTCGGAGCGGCAGGCCGGGCGGCGGCAGCACCCGGCAGCACCGAGCAGCAGGCACGAGGCAGCACTGGACAGCGCTGGACAGCACGGGGGCAGCATTGGGCAGCACCGGGCTCGGCCGCTGCCGGAGTCCGGAAAGTGTCGGTGGGCCGTGCGACGGTGCTCCGGTGCCGGTCCTCCGGTTCCCCCGGCCGGGGGCTGCGGCGGATCGGCACACGCCCTATACTTCGAACACAAGTTCGAGATCGCCTGAGTTCGAGACCGCATCGTCTTCCCCACGGTGCGCCGGGCAGGTTCCGACCGGTCGCAGGCCGGTCGCGGTGCGACGGGGGAGGTCCGTTGAGCAGGACTGTGGCCGGTGAGCGGCAGCACGGTGCACGGGCGACCGGGGTCGCCGTCGTCGGGGGAGCGGCGGCGGTGGGCCGGGTCGTCGGTGCTGCGCCGGACGGTGTGACTCCCGGCGGCGTGGCTCCCGGCGGCGGGGTGCCGGACGGTCCCCCGGGGCGGGCCCCCACTCCGGAGCATCCCGGACTGCAGGGCGATCCGGATCGGCCGTGCGATCCGGATCGGCCGTGCGATCCGGAGGCGGTGGCCGGCCCGGTGATCGGGGCCGGTGTGCGGTGCGCGGGGGCGGACGGGGAGCCCGTCCCCGCGGGCCGCGCCGGTTGCGGCGCCGGCACGCGGGCCGGGTCGGCCGGGCCCCGTGACGCCGGGGGCGGGCGGGAGCCGCTCTCCGGCGCACGGGGCCCGGTGCGGGCATCGGTACCGGACCGGCTGGCCCGCGCCCGGCAGGTGCTGCACCGGGTGGAGACCCGGTCCGACGTCGAACGGTCCCGTCCGGCGGGCCCGGCCGGTGGTGGAGAGGCAGCTCCCACCGATCCGAGCCCGGCCCGCACCGCGGGGACGAGCGACCCCACCGGTGGCCCCGGAACGGCCCTGCCCGTCCCCGGACCGCTCGCCGGATTGCTGCCCGGGGGCGGGTTGCGCCGGGGCTCCACGGTCGCGGTGGGCGCCGGGACCGGGGCCGGCTCGTTGCTGTTCGCGCTGCTGGCCGCGGCCTCCGCGGAGGGCGCCTGGGCCGGGGTCGTCGGCCGGCCCGGGCTGGGGGCGACGGCCGCGGCGGAGGCGGGGGTCCGGCTGGACCGGCTCGCCCTGGTCCCGGACCCGGGGTCCGATCCGGCCGGGGTCACCGGAGCCCTGCTGGACGGGCTGGACCTGGTCGTGCTGGCGGGCCCGGAGCGCGCCGGGCTGCGTGCCGCCGACCGGCAGCGGCTGATGGCCCGGGCCCGTCAGCGCGGTGCGGTGCTGCTCGTATCGGGCTCCTGGCCCGGCGCGGACCTGCGGCTGCACTGCGAGCGGCCGCGCTGGGAGGGGGTGGGCCGGGGCACCGGGCGGTTGCGCTCCCGCCGGGTCGAGGTGCGGGTGTCCGGCCGGGGAATCGCACCCGCGGGCCGTGGGGTCGAGGTGCTGCTGCCCGGGCCGGGCGGGGCGGTGGCGCCGGTTCCGGCGGCCACGCCGACGCGTCTCCCGCTGCCGGTCACGGCCGGGCTGGACCCTGCCGTGGGAACCCTCGACGGGCGTTCCGCCGCTGCGGTCGCGGCGGCGGCAGACGGCGCGGCCGTGCGGGTGGCCGGGTGAGCACCGGCGCGGAAGCGGCGCGCACCGGCTCCGCCCGCCCTGCCCCCGATCCCCGGGTGCTGGCGGTCTGGTCCCCGGACTGGCCGGTCACCGCGGCCGCCCGGGCCGCGCACGTCCCGGCGCACCGCCCGGCGGCGGTGTTCCACGCCAACCGGGTGCTGGCCTGCTCGGCCACCGCGCGCCGGCACGGGGTGCGGCGGGGGCTGCGGCGGCGCGAGGCACAGGCCCGCTGCCCGGACCTGGCGGTGCTCGCCCCGGACCCGGGGCGGGACGCCCGGCTGTTCGAACCGGTCGCTGCCGCGGTCGAGGAGCTGGCCCCGGGGGTCGAGGTCGTCCGGCCAGGTCTGCTCGTGCTGCCCGCCCGCGGACCGGTCGGCTGGTTCGGTGGCGAGCGGGAGGCCGTCGAGCGGCTGATCGACCAGGTCGCGCTGCGGGCGGCCACCGAGTGCCAGATCGGTGTCGCGGACGGCATGTTCGCCGCCGAGCTCGCCGCCCGCCGGGGGCGCGGGGTGCCGCCGGGGCGGTCCGCCGAGTTCCTCGCTCCGCTGGAGGTCGCCGAGCTGGACCGGGACCCGGAGGTCGACCGCTCCGCGCTGATCGATCTGCTGCGCCGGCTCGGCCTGCGCTCGCTGGGGGCGTTCGCGTCGCTGGCGGAGGCCGACGTGGCGTCCCGGTTCGGTGCCGACGCGGTGGCCGCCCACCGGCTGGCCCGGGGAGTCGATCCGCGGCCGCCGGTGCGCCGGGTACCCCCGGAGGAGCTGGCCGCGGCGATCGAGCTGGATCCGCCGGTGGACCGGGTGGACGCGGCCGCGTTCGCCGCGCGCGGCCTGGCGACCCGGCTGCACGAGGCGCTCGCCGGGCACGGCCTGGCCTGTACCCGGCTCGGCGTGCATGCGCGCACCGACGGCGGGGAGGAGCTGCTCCGGATCTGGCGGTGCGCCGAACCGCTCACCCCGTCCGGCACCGTCGACCGGGTGCGCTGGCAGCTCGACTCGTGGCTCGGTCGCGGTGGTTCCGGGACGCTGGTGGCGCTGCGTCTCACCCCGGAGGACACGGTGCTGGCGGGCGCGCTGCAGCGCGGGCTGTGGGGTGACGTCGGCGAGAACGACGAGCGCGCCGGGCGGGCGCTGGTGCGGGTGCAGGCGCTGCTCGGTCCGGAGTCGGTGGTCACCGCGGTGCCGGCCGGGGGCCGGGACCCCGGGGAGCGGGTGCGGCTCGTGCCGTGGGGTGAGGAACGGGTCGTCGCGGAGACGGCCGCGCCGCCCCACCCGGGCGGTGACCCAGCCGCCGAGGACCTGCACCGGGCGGCCGGTGCCGCCGCGGGGGACCCGGCCCGTGGGGTGTCCGGCGGCTGCCCGGCGGGCCCGCGGGCGTCCGGCCCCGGTGCGGCGGTGTCGGAGCGTGCGCGGCGGGGCGCCGTGCCGAAGGATCCGCCGGCGTCCTGGCCCGGTCGGCTGCCGGCCCCGTCCCCGGCGACGGTCCTGCCGGATCCGGCGCCGGTCCGGCTGCTCACCGCCGAGGGCGGTGAGGTGCGTCCGGCGGCGCCCGACCTGCTCGACGGTGTCCCGCACCGGGTCTCCGACGGGCACGGCCCCGACCGCGAGGTCACCGGCTGGGCCGGGCCCTGGCCGGTGCACGCCCGCTGGTGGGACCCCGAGGGCCCCGGTCCCGCGGCGCGACTGCAGGCCGTCCTCGCCGACGGGGTGGCGTTGCTGCTCGTCCACCGTGGAACGCGCTGGGAGGTGGCCGGTGTCTACGACTGACTGTGAGGGCGCCCGCCCTGTGCCGGTGCCCGACCGGCGCGGGGCCGCTGCCCGGCTACCGGGGCGGGATGCCGGTCAGGTCCTCCGCGAACCGGCCGATCGCCGAGCCCATCGCCGTGACGTTCCGGTCGAGGGCGGTCCGGTCGATGTTGCTCAGCCCGTCGCACGGCGTGTGGTAGCAGGAGTCGTAGGACTGGCCGGCCGTCCCGCCCCACTTCTGTGCCTGCTCCGGGGTCTTCTTCTCCTCGGCCCCGGTGAACAGGCCACCGGCCGGGACACCGGCCTCGATGAACGGCCCGTAGTCCGAGCGGCCGTCGAAGGCGGTCCCCTCCGGTCCCTGGACGCCCGCCGCGACGAGCGCATCGGTCAGCACCTGCTCCGCGGTCTCCGACCCCGCCGGGCCGGGCTGCCCGCCGAGCCCGTCGGAGTCGTCGCCGTCGTAGACGAGGTAGCCCGCGTTCGGCGAGCCGACCATGTCGAAGTTCAGGTAGAGCGCGAGCCGCGCGCGGTCCTGTTCGGACAGCGACTCGACGTAGCGGGTCGCTCCGACCAGGCCGATCTCCTCGGCCCCCCACCAGGCGAAACGCACCTTCTGGCCGGCGGGCGGTGCCGCCCCGAGCTTCTGGGCCACGTCCAGCAGGGCCGCGCTGCCGCTGCCGTTGTCGTTGATCCCGGCGCCCTCGGGCACCGAGTCGAGGTGGGCGCCGGCCATCACGACCCGGTCCGGGTCGCCGGTGCTGGTCTCGGCGATCACGTTGCGCGAGGTCTGCTTCTGGATCGTGGTGGCCAGGAGCAGGGTGGCCTGCTGCCCGTCGCGCAGCGCCTCGCCGGCGGTCTTCTGGACGGCCGCGGTGGGCACCACCCCCGGCGTCTCGCCGAGGGTGGCGGGCAACGCGGCGTCTTCGGTGTTCACGATGATCACGGCGCCGGCACCGGCCGCGCCGGCCAGCTGGGACTTCTGTCCGAACGAGCAGACCCCGCGCTCGACGACGGCGATCGACCCGGCCCGGATGCCGGCGTAGTCCTCGGCCTCGCAGCCCGGCGTCGGGTCCTGCGGGGTGCGGGGCAGCACGGACAGCGGTGCGGTCAGCCCGCCGGGTGGCGTGGCGGGCGAGAAGCTCAGCACCTCGGTGGGCACCGGTGCGTCCGCCACGGTCAGCCGGGCGTCGTTCGCGGTGAACGTGCGGACGTCGAAGGACGGTGTCTGCACCTCGAACCCCGCCTCGCGCAGCGTGCTCGAGACGTAGTCGACGCTCGCGTCGTAGCCGGGCGTGCCGACCGCCCGGTTGCCGCCGTGCGCGGCGGCGATCCTCTCCAGCTCTTGGAGGTGGGCGAAGGCGGCGTCACCGCTCACCTGGGCGGCGAGCCGCTCGGACAGTCCCGGATCGGCCTGCGGGGCGCCCGGGCCGGGCGCCGCCGCGGTGCCCAGCGTCGCCGCCCCCGGCCCTGCCGGCACGTTCGCGCAGGCCGCCAGTGCCGCGACGGCCACCCCGGCACCCAGTACCCGCAGCAGCCGGCGACCACCGGTCCGTCCCCCGGCGCGACCGGCCGCCCCCGTTCCCGTGCGTTCCGACGTCATGGGTCCACCCCCGCTGTCCGGCCCCGTCGCGGGCCTGGTCCGCACCGGTCCTCCGGTGCCCGTCCTGGAGCGCGGCCGGACCGGATCCGGGCGCCGCAGCGTCGGACCAGCATCGGGCATCGGGTGTGGACGTGCCGTGAACTGACGATCACGACACGGCATCCCGTCCGGGTGGTGCGGAGCGCGCCGGGCGCGGCGTCCCGCCGCCGTCCCGATCCACGGTGGATCCACGGACTTGTCTCAGGAGTTCCACAGGTTCGGCTGGTGAACTCGTTGGTGTCGGTGGAGCGGCCCGCGAGCGGCCCACCGACCCCCTGACGGGGCCGTCCGAGTGGCCCTGCGGCCCGGCGCTGGGGAGCAGCCGGTGCCGTGGAGGAACTCGGTACCGCCGTGCGGGGCCGACCGGCGCTGGGGAGCGGCCGGCCGGCCCCCGCACGGCACGCCCGCCCCTTCCATCACCTTCGCCGTGCCGACGGTGCCTGCCCGGTCCTGCTGTACGGCGTGTGCTGTGCGAGCGCATCACTGTTGATCGAACTTGTGTTCGAGTAGGCTTGCGGGTGTGGGCTGGCAGAACCCGGATGTCCCCTGGTCCGAGCTGGAGGGTGCGCTCTCCGGCCGGCCCGTGCACGACGGGTCGAGCCTGCGCGGCGGCCCGGAGGCCGACGGCGGCGACGCCCCGGCCTGGTCCGCCCACCGCGGCCCCTACGCACCGCCGGAGAACCTGCGCCCGGCGGGGGCGGGCGTCCCGTACGCCGAGCTGCACTGTCACTCGCACTTCAGCTTTCTCGACGGTGCGAGCGCCCCCGAGGAACTCGTCGAGCGGGCGGCCGAGCTCGGGCTGGAGGCGATCGCGCTCACCGACCACGACGGCATGTACGGCGTGGTCCGGTTCGCCGAGGCGGCCGAGGTGCTGGGGGTCCGGACCGTCTTCGGGGCCGAGCTGAGCCTGGGCCTGTCCGCCCCGCAGAACGGGGTGGCCGACCCGGAGGGCGAGCACCTGCTCCTGCTCGCCCGCGGCCCGGACGGCTACCGCGCGCTGTGCCGCACGATCTCGACCGCGCAGATGCGTGGCGGAGAGAAGGGCCGCCCGATCTACGACCTCGACGAGGTCGTCGCCGACACCGCCGGGGCGGTCGTGGTGCTCACCGGCTGCCGCAAGGGTGCGGTGCGCCGCGCGCTGGAGCGGCACGGCCCGCAGGCGGCGGCCGCCGAGCTGGAGCGGCTGGTGACCCGGTTCGGCCGGGAGTACGTCCGTGTCGAGCTGACCGCGCACGGCGACCCGTGCGACACCGAGCGCAACGACGCCCTGGCCGCCCTGGCCGACCGGGCGGGTGTCGCGACGGTGGCGACGACCGCCGCGCACTACGCCGGCCCGGACCGGGCGCCGCTCGCGGCGACCGTGGCGGCGGTGCGGGCCCGCCGCAGCCTGGACGAGATCGACCCCTGGCTGCCCGCGGCCGGCACCGCGCACCTGCGCTCCGGGGCGGAGATGGCACTGCGCTTCGAGGAGCGGTACCCGGGCGCGGTGGCGCGGGCCGCGGAGCTCGGCCGCGAGCTGGCGTTCGAGCTGCACCTGGTGGCGCCGGAACTGCCCCCGTTCGACGTGCCGGCGGGGGAGACCGAGGCCTCCTGGCTGCGGACGCTGACCGAGCGGGGCCGGATGGAGCGCTACGGCAGCCACGACGAGAACCCGTTCGCCGCGTACACCGTCGAGCGCGAGCTGGCGATCATCGAGCAGAAGGACTTCCCGGGCTACTTCCTGATCGTGCACGACATCGTCGACTTCTGCCGGCGGGAGGACATCTTCTGCCAGGGCCGGGGGTCCGCGGCGAACTCCGCGGTCTGTTACGCGCTCGGCATCACCAACGTCGACGCCGTCCGGCACGGCCTGCTGTTCGAGCGGTTCCTGTCCCCGGACCGCGACGGCTACCCCGACATCGACCTGGACATCGAGTCCGGTCGCCGGGAGGAGGCCATCCAGTACGTCTACCGCCGCTACGGCCGGCTGTACGCCGCGCAGGTCGCGAACGTCATCACCTACCGGCCGCGGTCGGCGGTGCGCGACACCGCCCGTGCGCTCGGCTTCTCGCCCGGCCAGCAGGACGCGTGGAGCAAGCGGGTCGAGCGGTGGCACGCGCTGGAGGCGTCGGACCTCGGGGCGGACGGGAACGGCACGGCGATGCCGCCGCAGCTGCTCGACCTCGCCGGGCAGCTGCTGGGCGCGCCGCGTCATCTCGGCATCCACTCCGGCGGCATGGTCATCTGCGACCGGCCGGTGTCCGAGGTCGTCCCGGTGGAGTGGGCGCGGATGGCGGACCGGACCGTCGTGCAGTGGGACAAGGAGGACTGCGCCGCGGCGGGGCTGGTCAAGTTCGACCTGCTCGGCCTGGGCATGCTCACCGCGCTGCACCTGATGGTGGACCTGGTCGAGCACACCACGGGCACCCGGATCGAGCTGCACACGATCGGCGAGTCCGATCCGGAGGTCTACGCGATGCTCTCCCGGGCCGACTCGGTCGGGGTGTTCCAGGTGGAGTCCCGGGCCCAGATGGCGACGCTGCCCCGGCTGCGCCCGCGGGAGTTCTACGACCTGGTCGTGGAGGTCGCGCTGATCCGGCCCGGCCCGATCCAGGGCGGTTCGGTGCACCCCTACATCCGGCGCCGCAACCAGCTGGAGGACTGGGAGCACGACCACGAGCTGCTGGCGCCCGCGCTGGACAAGACCCTGGGCATCCCGCTGTTCCAGGAGCAGATGATGCAGATCGCGGTGGACGTCGCCGGGTTCTCCGCGGCCGAGGCCGACGAGCTGCGCCGGGCGATGGGGGCCAAGCGCTCCACCGAGAAGATGGAGCGTCTGCGCGGCCGGTTCTTCGACGGGATGGCGGCGAACGGGATCACCGGAGAGCTCGCCTCGAAGATCTTCGACAAGATGCTGGCGTTCGCGAACTTCGGCTTCCCGGAGAGTCACTCGATCAGCTTCGCCGCGCTGGTCTACTACTCGGCCTGGTTCAAGCTCCACCACCCGGCCGCGTTCTGCGCGGCGCTGCTCAACGCCCAGCCGATGGGCTTCTACTCGCCGCAGTCACTGGTCGCCGACGCCCGCAGGCACGGGGTGCGCGTCCGCCGTCCGGACGTGAACGACGGCCGGGCCGACGCGACCCTGCAACCGGACCCGGACAGCACCGGCGGGTGGGCGATCCGGCTCGGGCTCTCCGGGATCCGCACGATCGGCACCGACCTCGCCGAGACGATCGACACCGGGCGGGACGCGGGCGGGCCGTTCGCCGACCTGGCCGACCTCGCCCGCCGCGTCCGGCTGACCGGGCCGCAGGCCGAGGCGCTCGCCACCGCGGGCGCGTTCGGCTGTTTCGGGGTGGATCGGCGGGAGGCGCTGTGGGCGGCCGGCGTCGTCGCGGGGGTGCGCCCGGAGCACCTGCCGGGCACCGCCGTCGGGTTCGAGGCGCCCGCTCTGCCCGGGATGACCGAGGCGGAGCTGACCGTCTCCGACGTGTGGGCCACCGGCGTCTCGCCGGACAGTCACCCGGTGCAGCACCTGCGGGACCGGCTGGACGCGCTCGGCGCGGTCCGGATCGACCGGCTCGACGCCGTCGGCAGCCGGTCCGGGCCGGACGCGCCGCCGCGGGTGCTGGTCGGCGGTCTGGTCACCCACCGGCAGCGCCCGGCGACCGCGGGCGGGGTGACGTTCGTGAACCTGGAGGACGAGTCCGGGATGCTCAACGTGACGTGCTCGGAGGGGCTGTGGGCCCGCTACCGGTCGGTAGCGCTGGGCAGTGCCGCGCTGCTGGTGCGCGGGCGGCTCGAACGCAGCCCCGAGGGGGTGCTCAACCTGCTGGCGGACCGGCTGCAGCGGATGCCGCTCGCCGTGACCGTGCAGTCCCGTGACTTCCGCTGACCCCCGTGAGTGGTAATCGCGGTCAGAGCCGCGATAACCACTCACGGGTCGGTTGAGCTCGGCGAAGCGGACCCTGGGCCCGGTCGCGGTGACCCGCGGGCTGCGGTTCCGCGCGACTCGGTCGGTGCGGCACGCACTGCGGGCACCTGGGAGGATGACCGCGTGAGCGCAACGGTCATGGACGGCAAGGCGACGCTGGCGGAGCTCCTCGAGGACCTGCGGGCACGTGTCGAGAAGCTGACGGCGGCCGGAGCGACGCCGGGTCTCGGCACGGTGCTGGTCGGGGACGACCCGGGGTCGCACGCCTACGTCCGCGCCAAGCACCGCGACTGCGCCAAGGTCGGGATCACCTCCCTGCAGCGCGAGCTGCCGGCCGACGCGAGCCAGGCCCAGGTCGAGGACACCATCGACGAGCTGAACGCCGACCCGTCCTGCACCGGCTACATCGTCCAGCTGCCGCTGCCGGACGGGTTGGACGCCGGCGCCGCGCTGGAGCGCATCGACCCGGCGAAGGACGCCGACGGCCTGCACCCGACCAACCTGGGACGCCTGGTGCTCGGCGAGCCCGGGCCGCTGCCCTGCACGCCGCGCGGCATCGTCGAGCTGTGCCGCCGCTTCGACGTCGAGCTGAACGGCGCCGAGGTCGTCGTCGTCGGCCGCGGGGTCACCGTCGGGCGCCCGCTCGGGCTGCTGCTGACCCGCCGCAGCGAGAACGCGACCGTGACGCTGTGCCACACCGGGACCCGTGATCTCGGGGCGCACCTGCGGGCGGCCGACGTCGTCGTCGCCGCGGCCGGGAAGGCGGGGCTGATCACCGCGGACCAGATCCGGCCGGGGGCGACGGTGCTCGACGTCGGCGTCACCCGGACCGATCTCGGGCTGGTCGGCGACGTGGCCCCCGAGGTTGCGGAGGTCGCCGGGCGGCTGGCGCCGATGCCGGGTGGCATCGGCCCGATGACGCGCGGGATGCTGCTGACGAACGTCATCGAGGCAGCCGAACGGAGCTTGCCGGAGTGAGCATCGGCACCGAACGCAGCGTGCCGGAGTGAGCGTCGGCGCCGAACGCAGCGTGCCGGAGTGAGCGTCGGCACCGAACGCAGCGTGCCGGAGTGAGCATCGATAACGAACGCAGCGTGCCGGAGTGAGCATCGATACCGAACGGCCGGGCGGAGGAGGCACGATGGCCACCACGCGGAGCGGGTTCGGGCTGCGTGCCCGGCTGCGCACGCACTGGCCGCTGCTGGCCGTGCTCGGGATCGCCCTGGTCGGCCTCGAGCGGGTGGTGACCGAGCACTGGCGGGAGGGGTCGGCGGCGTTCGCCGTGGCGATGCTGCTCGCCGCCGGGCTGCGGCTCGCGCTGCCGCCGGACCGGGTGGGGCTGCTCGCGGTCCGCGGCCGGCACGCCGACGCGCTGGTCTACGGCGCGTTCGGGCTCGCCGTCCTGCTGCTGGCCCTGACGATCACCCGGGGTTCGCTGACGATCAGCTGACCGGGGCTGCCGGGCGGACCGCTCAGCGGCGGGTGTCGGCGGGCGTGGCCGGGCGCCGGGTCGGGGGCCGGCGCGGGCCTGCGGGACGTTTGCTGCCGGGGCGTCCGGGGCCGGTGCTGGTGGCTCGCGGTCCCTGCACCGGACGGCGGGGCGGCCGGTGCGCGCGGCGGGACGGCCGGGCGGGGACGGGGGCCCCGGGCGGCGCGGTCGTCGTCGGCTCGATAATGATCATCGCTAACAGAATTCTACCGGTCGGTACGCACGCTCGGTCACCGGGGAGGCGTCGCCCCGCAGGTGATCACCCCCGAGGCGCCGGATCTTGATCACGGGGAGTTGCGGGCGCGGTCCGTGACCTGCGCGCGCGGAGGTGCTCGGAGGGCCCGCACGTGCTCCTGGTGCGGGCGAGGGCCGCCTCCCCGGCGGGGAGGCGGCCCTCGTGGCGTCGCTGTGTCAGTTCTTGCCGGCGAAGCCGTCGATCGCGGTGTTGAAGGTGCTGCTCGGCCGCATCACCGAGTCGGCCTTGGCGCGGTCCACGTAGTAGTAGCCGCCGAGGTCGACCGGGTCGCCCTGGGCGCCGTTCAGCTCCCCGACGATCTTCTCCTCGTCGGCGGCCAGCGACTCGGCGAGCGGGGCGAAGACCTTCGCCAGGTCCGGGTCGTCGGTCTGGGCGGCCAGCGCCTGCGCCCAGTAGAGCGCGATGTAGAAGTGGCTGCCCCGGTTGTCGAGCTCGTTCACCTTGCGGGACGGGGACTTGCCGTTCTCCAGCAGCAGGCCGGTGGCGTCGTCGAGCGCCTGTCCCAGCAGCTTCGCCCGGAGCGGGTCGGGCGACTTCGACGCCAGCATCTCCAGCGACACGGCCAGCGCCAGGAACTCACCGAGGGAGTCCCACCGCAGGTGGTTCTCCTTCTGCAACTGCTGCACGTGCTTGGGCGCCGAGCCGCCGGCCCCGGTCTCGAACAGGCCGCCGCCGTTCATCAGCGGGACGATCGAGAGCATCTTCGCGCTGGTGCCCAGCTCGAGGATCGGGAACAGGTCGGTCAGGTAGTCGCGCAGCACGTTGCCGGTGACCGAGATCGTGTCCTCGCCCTTGCGCGCCCGCTCCAGGGTGTAGCGGGTGGCGTCGGCGACGTTCATGATTTCGATGGTCAGGCCGTCGGTGTCGTGCTCACCCAGGTACTCGCGCACCTTGGCGATCAGCTGCGCGTCGTGCGCGCGGGTCTCGTCCAGCCAGAACACGGCCGGGACGCCGGTGGCCCGGGCCCGGTCGACGGCCAGGCCGACCCAGTTGCGGATCGGGGCGTCCTTGGTCTGGCAGGCGCGCCAGATGTCGCCCTCGGCGACCTCGTGCGAGAGCTTCGCCTCGCCGGAGGCGGCGTCGACCACGCGGACCGTGCCGGCCGCCGCGATCTCGAAGGTCTTGTCGTGCGAGCCGTACTCCTCGGCCTTCTGCGCCATCAGGCCGACGTTCGGGACGGTGCCCATCGTCGTCGGGTCGAACGCGCCGTGCTCCTGGCAGTGCCGCACGGTCTCGTCGTAGAGGGCCGCGTAGGACGAGTCCGGGATGACGAACTTGGTGTCCTGCGTGGTGTCGTCGGCGTTCCACATCTGGCCGGACGACCGGATCGCCGCCGGCATCGAGGCGTCGATGATGACGTCGCTCGGCACGTGCAGGTTGGTGATCCCGCGCGAGGAGTCGACCTGGGCCAGGGCGGGGCCGGAGGAGTAGGCGTCGGTGATGGCCTGCTCGATGGCCTCGCGCTTGTCCGCGGGGAGCTGCTCCAGCGCGGCCAGCACCGAGGCCAGGCCGTCGTCCGGGTCGGCGCCGACGGAGGCGAGGGCGTCACCGTGAGCGGCGAAGACGTCGGCGAAGTAGGCCCGCACCGCGTGCCCGAAGATGATCGGGTCGGAGACCTTCATCATCGTGGCCTTCAGGTGCACCGAGAACAGCACGCCCTTGGCCTTGGCGTCGGCGACCTGCTCGGCCAGGAACGCCTGCAGCGCCTCGCGCCGCATGACCGCTCCGTCGATCACCTCGCCGGCCAGCACCGGCACCGACTCCTTGAGGACGGTGACGGTGCCGTCGGCCGCGACGTGCTCGATCCGCACGGCGCCGTCGGCGGGAGCGGTGAACGAGGTCTCGGAGTGCCGGAAGTCACCGTCGGACATGGTCGCGACGTGCGATGCCGACTCCGGGCTCCAGGCCCCCATCGAGTGCGGGTACTTGCGCGCGAAGTTCTTCACCGAGGCCGGCGCCCGGCGGTCGGAGTTGCCCTCGCGCAGCACCGGGTTCACGGCGGAACCCTTGACGGCGTCGTACGCGGCGCGGGCGGCCCGCTGGTCGTCGGTCTGCGGGTCCTCCGGGTAGTCCGGTACGTCGTAGCCGGCGTCCTGCAGCTCCGTGATCGCGGCCTTGAGCTGGGGGATCGAGGCGCTGATGTTCGGCAGCTTGATGATGTTGGCGTCCGGGGTCCTCGCCAGCTCGCCGAGCTCGGCGAGCGCGTCCGGCACGCGCTGGGCGTCGGTCAGCCGGTCCGGGAACTGCGCCAGGATGCGACCGGCCAACGAGATGTCACGGGTCTCCACGTCGACCCCGGCCTGCCCGGCGAACGCCTCGATGATCGGCAGGAAGGAGTGTGTCGCCAGCGCCGGCGCCTCGTCGGTGTACGTGTAGATGAGCTTCATCGCGTCTGTGGCCTGCCTCGGGCTCGTCGTCGGATCGGATCTGCGGGCTCCGCCGCTGCGCCGACGACCTGCCCGGGGGCCGGGCGGGGCCCCGGCGCGGCGGCCCGCTTCCGCGGCACACGCTATCCCGTGGACACCCCGTGACGCGCGCAGGAGTAACCGGTCCGACACCCCCGTGCGGTGGACAGGCCCGCCGGGCCCGACCGGCTACGGTTGAGGCGAGCAGGTGACGAGGGGAGCGACGGGCGTGGCCAAGGTGAAACTCCCGGCCTTCAAGAAGTCCTGGCTGCGCGGGTGGCCGCTGGTGGTCGTGCTGGCCATCGCCCTGACCGTGGTCGCACTCGGCTACGGCGGCGCCACCGACCAGCTCGGCAGCACGTGCACGGTGACGGTGCAGGCCGCGGAGGTCACGGTCCGGGCGGCGCCGAGCCCGTCCGCGCAGTCCGTCGGGACGCTGACCCGGGGTGAGGAGGTCCCGGCGGAGACGATCGTCGACACCGGATTCCGCAAGCTCACCGGCGGCGACCGGTGGGTGCCGTCGAACAGCGTCGCCGCGACCGCCGGGAGCCGGTGTTAGCGCCCCTGGCGGCGTCGCGAACCCGCTGCCCGGCGTGATCGTCGGTACGGGAGAGTAGGGGCGTGGTTCCTCCCGTCCGTGCCATCGCTGCCGCCAACGTCAACGGTGTGCGGGCGGCCAGCGTCAAGGGGATGCTCGACTGGCTCGCCGCGACCGACGCCGACGTGATCTGCCTGCAGGAGGTCCGGGCCCGTCCGGACGAGGTACCGGTCGCCCTCCGCGAGCTGCTCGACGCCCACGGCTGGCACCTGCGGATGGCGCCGTCGGAGACCGCGAAGGGCCGCAACGGCGTCGCCGTCCTGAGCCGGGCCGAACCGGAGGCGGTGCGGATCGGCTTCGGTGACCCCGCCTCCGACCTGGACGGGCGCTACCTCGAGGTCGACCTGCCCGGCGGGCTCACCGTGGCGTCGCTCTATCTGCCCAAGGGGGTCGCCGGGACCGACCGCCAGGACGCCAAGGACGCGTTCTGCAAGACCTTCGCCGACCACCTGCGCACCGCGTTCGACCGGTGCGCCGTCACCGGCCGCGAGATGGTCGTCGCCGGGGACTGGAACATCGCGCCGACCGAGCGGGACCTGCGCAACTGGCGCAACAACCAGCGCAACTCCGGTTTCCTGCCCTACGAGCGGGAGTGGTTCGCCGCGCTGCTGGCGCACGGCTGGTCCGACGTCGTGCGGGACCTGCACCCGGACACCGACGGGCCGTACACCTGGTGGACCTACCGCGGACGGGCGTTCGACAACGACGTCGGCTGGCGGATCGACCACGTGCTGACCACCCCCGGCGTCGCGGCGGCGGCGACCGGGGCGGTCGTGCAACGCGCGGCGTCCCACGACGCCCGCTGGTCCGACCACGCACCGGTGCTCGTCCGGCTGGGAGGCGCCGGGTGATCGAGGGCAGGCTCGTCGGGGGGCGCTACCTGCTGCTCGACACCCTGGAACGTCGCGGGTTCGGTCCCTCGCACCGCGCCGAGGACCGGATCACCGGCCGGACGGTCGTGGTCACCGAGATCACCCTGCCCGCGGACGACGGTGCGCGGGAGCGGCTGCTCGCCGAGGTGCGGGCCGCCGGACGGCTGCGCCACCCGGGCGTCGTCGGCGTCCTCGACCTGATCACCGACCGGGTCGCCGACGGCGGGATGCGCGAGTACCTGGTCACCGAGCACCCGGAGACGCGTCCGCTGAGCCGGGTGCTGACCGACGGCGACCCGCCGTCCCCCCGCCGGGCGGCGGTGATCGGGCGGGACGTGCTGGCCGCGCTGCGGGCCGTGCACGCCGAGGGCCGCACGCACGGCGGCCTCGACCCGGACTGCGTCCTGCTCGCCCCGGACGGCCGCGGGCTGGTCACCGACATCGGGCTGGCCCGCGCGATCGGGCGGCGGGCCACCGGCGGGAGCCCGTTCACCCCGCCGGAGCGCACCGGCCCGGACGGCGACACACCGGCCGCGGACCTGTGGAGTCTCGGGGCCGTGCTGCACCACGCCGCCGGGCGGCAGGCGGCGCCGGGCAGCCCGCTGGACCAGGCGATCACCGGCCTGACCGCGGCCGAGCCGGCCGGGCGGATCGGCCCGGATCATGCCGAGGCCCTGCTGGAGCGGGCCGCGCGGCCCCGCCCGACCGGTGGCGACCTGGGGCGCAACCGCTGGATCCTGCTGCTCGCGGCCGGTGTGCTGCTGGTCGCCGTCGTCGGAATGGTGCTCTGGGCGGTGCTGTGAGCCGTGGTGCTGCGAGTCGGGGTGCTGCGAGTCGGGGTGCTGTGAGTCGGGGTGCTGTGATCCGTCGTGCTGTGAGTCGGGTGCTGCGAGGATCGGCGTCCCGCCGCGAGCCCGGTGCAGCCGGGGCCGTACGGAAACCGGTGGCCGGACCCAGCAGGATGGGCGTATGACCGAGCCCACCGCCGGGACCGCACCCGAGAGCACGGCCGAGCACCCCGCCGACCATCCCCGCGTCGCGGCGGTGAAGGAGGAACTGCGCCGGGCCGGTGCCGCCCCGGCGTCGATCGCCGGGCTGATCCTGCTGCCGGACGCGGTGACCACCGCCGCCGCGGCGGCCGCGGCGCTCGGCGTCGAGGTCGGTCAGATCGCCAACTCGCTGGTGTTCGACGCCGACGGGGAGCCGCTGCTCGTGCTCACCTCGGGCCGGCACCGGGTGGACACCGACCGGGTCGCCGCCCTCGTCGGCGCCGGCCGGGTCGGCCGGGCCGACAAGGACGTCGTCCTGGCCGCGACCGGGCAGGTCATCGGTGGTGTCGCGCCGGTCGGGCACCCGGCGCCGCTGCGCACGCTGGTCGACGTCGCGCTGGACGACTACGACCGGGTGTGGGCGGCGGGTGGGGTCGCCCGGTCGGTGTTCCCGACCACGTTCGCGGAGCTGATCGCGGTCACCGGCGGGACGGCCGCGCAGGTCGCCGCGGACCGCGCCGGGGGCTGAGCCGCGCGCCGACCGCGGCCCCCGGGATCTCGTCGATCTCGGTGGTCGCTCGTGGCGCCCGGCGTACCTACTGTGAGGGGCATGGCCGAATCTTCCGCCGCCCCGTCCGAGCCCGCCCCGAGCGCCTCGGCCCTCCGCCGCGCGCTGCGCCGGGTGCGTGACGGGTCCACGTTGGACGTCACCGAGGCCGCGGTGCTGCTCGCCGCGCGCGGTGCGGACCTCGACGAGCTGCTCACCCACGCCTCCCGGGTCCGGGACGCCGGGCTGGTCGAGGAGGGCCGGCCCGGGGTGATCACGTACTCCCGCAACGTGTTCATCCCGCTGACCCGGCTCTGCCGGGACCGCTGCCACTACTGCACGTTCGCGACCGTGCCGCACCGGCTCGAGTCGCTGTTCCTCGAGCGCGACGAGGTCGTCGAGATCGCCCGGCAGGGGGCCGAGCAGGGCTGCAAGGAGGCCCTGTTCACCCTCGGCGACCGTCCGGAGGACCGGTGGCCGCAGGCCCGGGAGTGGCTGGAGGAGCGCGGTTACGACTCCACACTGGACTACGTGCGGGCGTGCGCGATCGCCGTGCTGGAGGAGACCGGGCTGCTGCCGCACCTCAACCCGGGCGTCATGAGCTGGGAGGAGGCCACCCGGCTCAAGCCGGTCGCGGCCAGCATGGGGATGATGCTGGAGACGACCTCGCAGCGGCTGTTCGAGAAGGGCGGCCCGCACTTCGGCAGCCCGGACAAGGAGCCCGCGGTCCGGCTCCGTGCGCTCACCGACGCCGGGCGGGTCGGGGTCCCGTTCACCACCGGCCTCCTGATCGGGATCGGCGAGAACCGCACCGAGCGGGCCGAGTCGCTGTTCGCGATCCGGTCCGCGGCCCGCCAGCACGGGCACGTGCAGGAGGTCATCGTCCAGAACTTCCGGGCCAAGCCGGACACCGCGATGGCCAACGACCCGGACGCCGACCTGGACGACCTGGCCGCCACCCTCGCCGTCGCCCGGCTGGTGCTCGGGCCGAAGATCCGGCTGCAGGCCCCGCCGAACCTGGTCGGCGAGGAGCAGGCGCTGATGCTGCGCGCCGGCATCGACGACTGGGGCGGGGTCTCGCCGGTGACGGTCGACCACGTGTCGCCGGAGATGCCCTGGCCGGCGGTCGAGGACCTGGAGCGGGTCACGGCGGCGGAGGGGTTCACGCTGGCGGAGCGGCTCACCGCCTACCCCAAGTACGTGCGCGCGGGGTCGCCCTGGATCGACACCCGGCTGCACGGGCACGTCGCCGCGCTCGCGACGGCCGACGGGCTCGCGGACCCGGACGCGGTGGTCGAGGGGCGGTCCTGGCAGGAGCCCGACGGCGGGTTCGCCTCGACCGGGCGCACCGACCTCAACACCGCCGTGGACACCGAGGGGCGCACCGCGGACCGGCGCAGCGACTTCGGCTCGGTCTACGGCGACTGGGACGAGGTGGCGGCCGAGCTGGCCGCACAGCGGTCCCGGGGCGGCGGGGCGGGCCACCCGGCCGGGGGAGGACCCCGCCTGGACGCCGACGCCCGCGCCGGCCTGGACCTGGCCGCGTCCGACCCGGCCGCGCTGCTGGACCCGGCGAACGAGGCCGCGGCGATGGCCGTGCTGACCGCCGACGGGCCGGCGCTGGGTGAGCTGGTGCGCCTGGCCGACGACGTGCGCCGCGACGTCAACGGCGACGACGTCACCTACGTCGTCAACCGCAACATCAACTTCTCGAACGTGTGCTACGTCGGCTGCCGGTTCTGCGCGTTCGCCCAGCGCGAGCGCGACGCCGACGCGTTCCGGCTCTCCCTCGACGACGTCGCCGCCCGCGCCGCCGAGGCCGCCCGGGACGGTGCCACCGAGGTCTGCGTGCAGGGCGGGATCGACCCGCAGCTGCCGGTGTCGTTCTACGCGGACCTGGTCCGCGCGGTGCACGAGGCCGTGCCCGGCATGCACGTGCACGCCTTCTCCCCGATGGAGATCGTCTCGGCGGCGGCCAAGGCCGGCGTGTCGATCCGGGACTGGCTGGCCGAGCTCAAGGAGGCCGGTCTGGGCTCGATCCCGGGCACCGCGGCCGAGATCCTCGACGACGAGGTCCGCTGGGTGCTGACCAAGGGCAAGCTGCCGGCGTCGCAGTGGATCGAGGTCGTCTCGACCGCGCACGAGCTGGGGATCCCGTCGTCGTCGACGATGATGTACGGCCACGTCGACGAGCCCCGCCACTGGCTGGGCCACCTGCGCACCCTCGCCTCGATCCAGGACCGGTCGCTGGCGGCCGGGGCCGCGGCGTTCACCGAGTTCGTCCCGCTGCCGTTCGTGCACCACAACGCGCCGATCTACCTGGCCGGGATCGCCCGGCCCGGTCCGACCGAGCGGGACAACCGGGCGGTGCACGCGTTCGCCCGGCTCGCGCTGCACGGCCGGATCGACCACGTCCAGGTGTCGTGGGTGAAGCTCGGCGACGAGCTGGCCGGCGACGTCCTGGGCGGCGGTGCCGACGACATGGGCGGCACGCTGATGGAGGAGACGATCAGCCGGATGGCCGGGTCGGAGAACGGCTCGGAGCGCTCGGTGGAGGAGCTGACCGCGATCGCGCACGCCGCGGGCCGCCCGGTGCGGCAGCGCACGACCACCTACCGCGGCGAGCCGTCGGTGCTGACGCCGTCCCGCCCGCCGACGCTCCCGCTCACCCCCGCCTGACCGCCGCGCGGCCGCGGGGGTGCCCCGGTGCAGTTCCGGAGCACCTCTCGCGGCCGCCGTGCGGCGTACGGTCGGGGCATGGGCGTACTCGGAGAGATGTTCGGCAAGAAGCGGATCCACGAGGACTCCGACGCCGCGCAGGGCGGGCAGCAGTGGCGGCTGGGGCCGATCGACCTGGAGAACGGTGTGGTGACGGTGGGCCCCGCCGAGAACACCGCCCGCCCCGCCGAGAACACCGCCGCCGATCCGACCGATCCGGCCGACGACGGCGCGGACCGGGACACCTGAGCGACGCGTGGCCGGCCGGATCGCGGCGACGTCCCCCTCTGCGTCGCCACGGACCCCGACCGGCCCCGGCCCGTGGATCGGATCCCCCGATACCGACCCACACCCCACCGCTCGGGCCGGATTCCGGCCGTCGTGGCGCGCCCCCCGGCACACCCGACTTCGATCGGCAGAGTCAGGCTCCACGGTACGATCATGATCGGCGCGAGGTCAAGGGAGGGGGCGTGCGGATGCCGGATCTGGGCGCCGTCGGGCGGGGCCTCGGACTGCTCGCCGACCACTGGACCCTGCTGATCCTGCAGCGCGCGTTCTTCGGCGTCCGCCGGTACGCGGGGTGGCGCGACACCCTGCAGATCTCCGACGCCACGCTGTCCGCGCGGCTGCGCTCGCTGGTCGACGCCGGCCTGCTGCGGACCCGTCCCTACCGGGAGGGCGGGCGGGAACGGCGCGAGTACGTCCTGACCGAGCGCGGTATGGACGTCTGGAAGCTCCTGATCGTCATCTGGGACTGGGAGAAGACCTGGGTACCGCGCGCGACACCGCTGCCGGAGATCGTGCACCGCACCTGCGGCGAGCCGGCCCGGGTGCTCCCGCGGTGCGCGGACTGCGGGGAGCCGGTCGGTCCGCAGGGCACCGAGGTGATCCGCCTGCCGGGCACCCCCGGGCTGGAGCGGCTCGCCCGGCAGCATCCGCGCCGGACCCGTGGCCGGCTCCCGGACGACCCGCTGTCCGCGCTCCCCGGTGCCATGGAGATCATCGGCGACCGGTGGGGCGCGACCGTGCTCGGTGCCGCGCTGACCGGGATCCGCACGTTCGGCGAGTTCGGCGAGGCACTGGCGATCTCCCCGGAGGTGCTCTCGGACCGGTTGCGCCGCTTCGTCGAGCTCGGGGTGCTGTGCCGCACGGGGTCGGGCAGCTACCGGCTCACCGACAAGGGGCGCGCGTCGTTCCCGATCCACGTCGCGCTCGTCGAGTGGTCGCACCGCTGGCTCGGCGGGGACGGGGCCCCGGCCGACCTCACGATCCGGCACCTGTCCTGCGGCGCGGTCCTGCGGCTGCGGCTCGACTGTGACCGGTGCGGGCGGCCGATCGACCGGCGCTCGGTGTCCCCGGGTGTCCCGGTCCAGGGCGCCGGCGGGGCTGGAACGATGGCCCCATGACCGACGCTCCCCGCCCCCGCGTGCTCTCCGGGATCCAGCCCACCGCCGACTCGTTCCACCTCGGCAACTACCTGGGTGCGCTGCGGCAGTGGGTCGCGATGCAGGACGACCACGACGCCTACTACTGCATCGTCGACCTGCACGCGATCACGGTCGAGCACGACCCGGCCGAGCTGGCCCGGCGCACCCGGGTCGCCGCGGCGCAGCTGCTCGGCCTGGGGCTCGACCCGGCCCGGTGCACGCTGTTCGCGCAGTCGCACGTGCCCGAGCACGCCCGGCTGAGCTGGGTGCTGGAGTGCATCACCGGCTTCGGCGAGGCCGGCCGGATGACCCAGTTCAAGGACAAGTCGAGCAAGGAGGGCGCCGACCGGACGACGGTCGGGCTGTTCACCTACCCGGTCCTCATGGCCGCGGACATCCTGCTCTACCAGGCCGACCGGGTGCCGGTGGGCGAGGACCAGCGCCAGCACCTGGAGCTCACGCGCAACCTCGCGCAGCGGTTCAACCACCGGTTCGGCGAGACCTTCCAGGTGCCCGAGCCCTACATCCCGCCGCACACCGCGAAGATCTACGACCTGCAGGAGCCGACGGCGAAGATGAGCAAGTCGGCGTCGTCGCCGTCGGGGATCGTGGAGCTGCTCGACCCGCCGAAGACGTCCGCGAAGAAGATCCGCTCGGCCGTCACCGACAACGAGCGCGAGATCCGGTACGACCCGGAGGCCAAGCCGGGTATCGCGAACCTGCTGACGATCAACGCGGCGATGACCGACCGGACGATCGCCGAGGTCGAGGCCGAGTACGCCGGCCGGGGCTACGGCGACCTGAAGAAGGACCTCGGCGAGATCGTCGCCGGGTTCGCGGAGCCGTTCGCGGAGAAGGTCAACGGCTACCTGGCCGACCCGGCCGAGCTCGACCGGGTCCTCGCGAAGGGCGCCACCCGGGCGCGCGAGGTGTCCGGCGCGACACTCGCCGCGGTTCACGAGAGGATCGGGTTCCTCCCGCCGGCCGGCTGACCGGCCCGGCGGGCGAGGTACGACCGATCCCGGGGGAACGATGGCCGACAACCGTGCCACCACGACGGCGCACCGGTTCGACGAGGACGCCGAGGAGGGCCCGACCTTCCTCGAGCGCCAGCGCGAGAAGCACCCGTGGCTGGACCACCTGGTCCGGGCGGGCGCCCGCTACACCGAGAACCACGGTGACCACTACGCCGCGGCGATCACCTACTTCTCGATCCTCGCGCTGGTGCCGCTGCTGATGGTCGCCTTCGCCGCGGCCGGGTTCGTGCTGCGCGGCAACGAGGAGCTGCTGCGGTCGCTGCAGGACGGCATCGCCTCGGCGGCGCCGGGGGACATCGGGAACATGCTGAGCGGCATCGTCGACACCGCGATCACCCGGGCGGGGGCGATCGGCCTGGTCGGTCTGGTCGGTGCGCTCTACTCCGGGATCGGCTGGATGAGCAACCTGCGCGAGGCGCTCACCGAGCAGTGGGGCCAGCGCGACGACGCCCCGCCGATGATCAAGCGGCTGGCGTTCGACCTGCTGGCCCTGGTCGGCCTGGGGCTGGCGCTGGTCGCGTCGTTCGCGATCGCCTCGGTCGGCGGCACCCTGGGGGCCTACCTGCTGGATCTGGTCGGGCTCGGGGACGCGGGCTGGGCCCGGTTCCTGCTGATGGTGGCGTCGTTCCTGCTGGGCCTCGCCGGCAACTGGCTGGTGTTCCTCTGGGTGATCGCCCGGCTGCCGCGCGAGCCGGTCGGGTTCCGCAGCGCCGCCATGGCCGCGCTGATCGGCGCGGTCGGGTTCGCGATCCTGCAGCGGGTGATGGTGGTCTACCTGGGGACGATCGGTAACTCGGCGGCGGGGGCCGCGTTCGGGTCCATCCTCGGTCTGTTGATCTTCATCTTCTTCACGTCCCGGTTCCTGCTGTTCGTGACGGCCTGGGCCGCCAGCGCCGAGGAGAACGACCAGGGCCCGCGCGACGTCCCGGCCCCGGCCGTCATCCGGCCGCAGTACGTGGTCCGGGAGGGGCCCGGTGCGCTCGCCTCGGCGGGCCTGCTCGGCGCCGGGTTGCTCGGCGGGGTGCTGGGCCTGCGGGCGCTGGGCCGGCGCCGCCGCTGACGCCTTCGGTGCGCCCGGACGCCGCAGCCGACAGGACCGAACGGTCGTACTCGGGCGGAACCCGGTAACGGGCGGTGCGGGAGTGGCGATCCGACGGATATGCCCGACAAGATCGAGACGGCGCCGTCGCTGTCCGACCTGATCCCGGTGCCCCGGGATCCCGACGCCCCGGCGGCCCCGACCGGGGCGTCCCCCGCGCCCGTCGCGCCGACCGCATCCGTCGCGCCGACCGCACCCGCCGCGCGGCCCGCACTCGCCGCGTGGGCCGACGCTGCCGAGCCGGCCGACGGTGCCGAGTCGATCGACGCCGCCGGGTCCGCTGCGTTCGCCGATGCGGGTGGGCCGGTCGAGGCCGGCGGGTCCGGGAGGACCGCGGGGGGCCCGGCGGTCGCCGAGGCGAGCGCGATCGCCGGGCCCGCAGCGGGCGTCGTGTCCGCCGGGGCAGTCGTGTCCGCCGGGGGAACGGGGTCGGTCGGGTCCGCATCGTCCGCCGCCCCGGTCCGGGCGCAGGACCGGCTCCCCGGTCCGCAGCGGGAGCGGCTGGCGTTCCTGTGGTCGGCGCTCGGCGCGCTGGTGGGGTCGGCGCTCGTCGCGGGTCTGTTCGTCGGGTTCCTCGCCCTGCTGGCCTGACCGGCCGCGGGGCCGGTGCGCGCCGGTCGGGGCCGCCGGACGGGAGCAAACCAGCCCCCGGCGCCCGGGGACCGGGTCAGCTCCGGCGGCGCCGGAGCAGGACCGCCAGCAGCGCGGCGCCGAGCCCGACGGCGGCGGCCACCCCGCCGGCGACCGCGGCGGCAGGCACCCCCGGCCCGGCCGGCGCAACCGGTGCCGTGCCCTCGGCCCGGTCGGCCGGTGCGTCCGGGTCGGCCGGGCTCTCCGGCCGGACCGAACCGGGCTCGACCAGCGTCCCGATCCCCTCGGCCGGGGCGGTGACACCCCAGTCGAGCAGTGCCGTCGCCTGGTCGGCCATCCGGACCGGCTGCGGCTCGCCGCGCAGGAGTGCGACGACCACGCGCCGCCCGTCCCGCTCGGTCGCGCCGACGAAGGTGTGCCGGGCCGCGTCGGTGAAGCCGTTCTTGCCGCCGAGGAACCCGGGGGTGCCGAGCAGCCGGTCGTCGTTGCCCAGCTCGAAGCCCGGGCGGTCGGCGAACCCCGGGAACGGGATGCTCGGGGTCAGCAGGGCGGTCGCGATCCGTGGCCGCTCCAGCGCGGCCCGCAGGATCAGCGCGAGGTCGTAGGCCGACGACGACATCCCCGGACCGTCCAACCCGGACGGTGTGGCGGGCCGGGTGTCGAGCGCGCCCAGCCGGCGGGCGGTGTCCTGCATCGCCGCGAGCGTCGCGGGTTCCCCGCCGAGCTCGCGGGCCAGCGCGTGTGCGGCGTCGTTGCCCGAGGCCAGGAGCAGGCCGTGCAGCAGCTGCTCCACGGTGTAGCGCCCACCGGGGCCGATCCCGGCGCGGCTGCCGTCGACGGCCCCGTCCTCGGCGGTCCCGACGACGACCCGGTCCGGCGGCAGCAGGTCCTCCACGACCAGCGCGAGCAGCAGCTTGATCGTCGAGGCCGGGCGCTGCCGGGCGTGCGGGGCGCGCGCCGCCAGCACTGCACCCGAGTCCAGGTCGGCCACCAGGTAGGAGGCGACGCCGACCGGGGGCGGCGGCGTCGCACCGGCGTGCGCCTCGGTGCAGACGGCGAGACCGCCGACGGCCGGGTCGGGCACCGGCAGCGGTGGGACGGCCGCCGTCTCCTCGACGGCGGGCGGGCCCGGCGGCTGCTCCTGCCCCGGGCACCCGGCCGCGGTCGGCGGGACCGGACCGGCGAGCGCCGGCGTCCCGGCCGCGACCAGCAGCGCAACCACCACCGAGGGGAGGAGCACCCGGCCGGTCCGGTGGCGGCGCACCGGCCGGCCCGTGGTCGTCACCTGCGCAGCATGCCCTACCGGGAGCCCTCGACGATGCTCTTCACGCGTTCCAGGCTGCGGGTCAGCCCGTCGCGCATCATGCCCTCCCGGTCCGTGCCGAGCAGCCCGCTGCGCTGCACCAGCCGGATCGGGAGCAGCGTCTTCCCGACGCTCTCCCGCCACGCGACGACCCGGGTCGCGGTGCCCGCGGTGTCGCCGGCACCCCCGGGGGTCTCGTCGGCCGGGGTGAGGATCCAGCCCCACGCCGTCTTCGACTCGGTGACCACGAAGGTGAACCGGCGGCCCGGCTCGCACTCGGTGACCCGGCAGTGCGTCGACCAGCGGAGCTTCCCGTGCCGGTTGCCGCCGACGAAGCGGGCACCCACGGCGGCCCCGGTCGCGCCGTCGCGCCACCGCCCACCGGTGGCCTCGGGGCTCCACTCCCCGGCCCGGGTGATGTCCGAGACCAGCTCCCACACCTTCTCCGGCGGGGCCTCCACGGTCAGTTCCGCACGGTCCACGACAGCTCCGTCCTCGTCGGCGACGACACCGCTACTCGGCCCGGTCAAGATCGTCCGGGCGCAGGAACGGTACCGCCCGTCAACCGCTCGACGATTTCCCGGCGGGTCGGTGTCACGGCGATGTTGCGACCCTGCCGCTCGACCGGGTGAGCCGTTACGGTCCCGCGGAACGTGGTCGCCGACCAGGTGGCCCCGGATCGGGGGAGGACGTTCGTGCGGATCGACCAGCGCATCGGACGGCGGGGGAGGCTGGTGACGGCGATCGCCGTCATGGCCGTCACGGCTCTCGCACTGGCGGGCTGCGCCCGCGACACCGGCGGCGGGGGGACCGCCCAGGGTGAGTGCGAGCGCGTCCCACCGCCGTCGGTACCGGCGGAGAGCGCGCAGCCGGAACCGGAGAAGCCGAAGGCCGACGCGAGCGCCCTCAAGGTGGGTCTCGCCTACGACATCGGCGGCCGGGGCGACGCCTCGTTCAACGACGCCGCCGCGGCCGGCCTGGACCGGGCGGTCGCCGAGCTGGGCCTGCAGAAGGCCAACACCCGGGAGGCCACCGCCCAGCCGGGCGAGAGCGAGGACGCCGGCACCACCCGGCTGCGCCAGCTCGCCGAGCAGGGCTTCGACCCGGTGATCGCGGTCGGCTTCAACTACGCCACCGGCGTGGACACGGTCGCCAAGGAGTTCCCGCAGACGCAGTTCGCGATCGTCGACGACGACACCGTCGACCTGCCGAACGTCACGCCGCTGGTCTTCGCCGAGGAGCAGGGCTCGTTCCTGGTCGGTGCTGCGGCCGCGCTCACGACCGGGACCTGCGCGATCGGCTTCGTCGGGGGTGTCGACAGCCCGCTGATCCAGAAGTTCGAGGCCGGCTACGAGCAGGGCGCCACGGCCGTCGCGCCGGACATCCGGATCAACGCCGACTACATCTCGCCGGCCGGGGACTTCTCCGGCTTCAACGACGCGACCCGGGGCACCGAGATCGCCGCCGGGCAGTACGACTCCGGCGCCGACATCTCGTTCGCCGCGGCCGGGCAGTCGAACCAGGGGGTCTTCGCCGCCGCACAGGCGGCGGGCACGCGGGCGATCGGCGTCGACTCCGACCAGTACAACTCGCCGCAGCTGACCGACGTCCGCGACGTGATCATGACGTCGATGATCAAGCGGGTCGACGTGGCGGTCTACGACTACGTCAACGCCGTGGCCGGCAACACGGTGGACGCGCTCCCGGAGCGGTTCGACCTGCGCAACGACGGCGTCGGCTACTCCACCTCCGGCGGCTTCGTCGACGACATCCGGCCCCAGCTCGAGGCCTACAAGGCCGCGATCATGGCCGGCGAGATCCAGGTGTCGTCGACCCCGTGAGCGCCGAGGCGGTCGAGCTGCGCGGGATCACCAAACGGTTCCCCGGCGTCGTCGCGAACGACGGCGTGGACCTCGCCGTGCACACCGGCGAGGTGCACGCCCTCTGCGGCGAGAACGGGGCGGGCAAGTCGACCCTGATGAAGATCCTCTACGGGATGCAGGCACCCGACGAGGGCACGATCGCGGTCGGCGGTGCCGAGATGCACTTCCGCACCCCGGCGGACGCCATCGCCGCCGGGATCGGGATGGTGCACCAGCACTTCATGCTGGCCGACAACCTGACCATCGCCGAGAACGTGCTGCTCGGCGCCGAGAAGCAGCACGGCATCGGGCGGGCGGCCCGCGCCCGGATCTCCGAGCTCGCGGGCACCGTCGGGCTCGCGGCCGCCGACGGTTCCGGTGCGCGCTCCGCCGGCGCTCCGCTCGACATGCTCGTCGAGCACCTCGGCGTCGCCGACCGGCAGCGCATCGAGATCCTCAAGGTGCTCTACCGCGGGGCCCGCACGGTGATCCTGGACGAGCCGACCGCGGTGCTCGTCCCGCAGGAGGTCGAGGAGCTGTTCGCCACCGTCCGGGCGATGCGCGGCGAGGGCTACACGTTCCTGTTCATCTCGCACAAGCTCGACGAGGTGCGCGCGATCGCCGACCGGATCACCGTGCTGCGGCGCGGTCGCACGGTCGGCACCGTCGACCCGCGGGAGGTCGGCAACGCCGAGCTGGCCGAGATGATGGTCGGGTCCGAGCTGCCGTCCCCGGAGAGTCGCGACTCGAGCGTCACCGACCGCGAGGTACTGCGGGTGGAGGGCCTGGGCCTGCCGGACCCGGCGGGCGGACGGGACCTCCTCGACGGTCTCGACCTGGTGGTGCACGCCGGCGAGGTGCTGGGGATCGCCGGTGTCGAGGGCAACGGCCAGACCGAGCTCGTCGAGACCGTCATGGGCATGCGCCGGCACGCGCGCGGACGGGTGTTGCTGT
The DNA here is from genome assembly GCF_900115005.1 of Pseudonocardia ammonioxydans. GTDB lineage: Bacteria > Actinomycetota > Actinomycetes > Mycobacteriales > Pseudonocardiaceae > Pseudonocardia > Pseudonocardia ammonioxydans. The sequence continues at coordinate 35,648 of NZ_FOUY01000008.1, forward strand.
CCGGTGTGGACGTCTCCGGGCTGTCCACGATGGCCCGTCGCGAGCGCGGGATCGGCTACGTCCCCGAGGACCGGTCCCGGCACGCGCTGCTCGGTGACCAGCCACTGTGGGCGAACCGGGTGCTGGGGTTCCAGTCACGACCGCCGATCGGGCGGCACGGGCTGATCGACCGGGGCGCCGCGCGGACCGACACGGAGCGGATCGTGGCCGACTTCGACGTCCGCACGCCGGGCATCGACGTGATGGCGTCCGCGCTGTCCGGCGGCAACCAGCAGAAGCTCGTGGTCGGCCGGGAGCTCTCCGGCGACCCGGTCCTGCTGATCGCGGCCCACCCCACCCGCGGCGTGGACGTCGGCGCGCAGGCCGGCATCTGGGCCGAGCTGCGCCGGGCCCGCCGGGCCGGCCTCGCGGTGCTGCTGGTCTCGGCCGACCTGGACGAGCTGATCGGCCTGTCGGACCGGCTCGCCGTCATCCTGGGCGGGCGACTGGTCGGCACCGCCGACCCGGCCACGGTCACCCCGGAGGAGCTGGGGACGGCGATGACCGGGGCGACCCGGTGACGGCCGTGGCGCGGCTGCGCGGGGCCGTCGTCGCGCCGCTGCTCGCGATCGGCGTCGCCGGGCTGCTCTGCGCCGTCGCCCTGCTGGTCTCGGGCGCCTCGCCGTGGACCGCGGTCACCACGGTCCTGTCCCAGCTCGGCTCGGGCACCGTCGCGGTGGACACGGTGAACTCGGCGGCCGTGTACTACCTCGCCGCGCTGGCGGTCGCGGTCGGCTTCCAGATGCGGCTGTTCAACATCGGTGTCGAGGGCCAGTTCCGGGTCGCGGCCTGCGTGGCGGCGATCGTCGGCGGGACGGTGGTGCTCCCGCCGGTGCTGCACACGTTGCTGATCATCGTGGTCGCGGTGCTGACCGGTGCGGCGTGGATCGCGATCCCGGCGCTGCTCAAGGCCTACCGGGGCGTCTCCGAGGTCATCTCGACGATCATGCTCAACGCGATCGCCACCGGCATGATCGCCTTCCTGATCCGCCCGGAGACCTTCGGCGAGCTGCGCGGCAACAACATCACCACCCCGCCGATCCCGGAGTCCGGCTGGTTCCCGGGCGTCCCCGTCGGCAGCGGAACGATCTTCGGGATGGTGTTCGTCGCCGCCGCGCTGGGGGTCGGCTACTGGTTCCTGCTGGGCCGCACCCGCTTCGGGTTCGAGCTGCGCGCCTCCGGTGAGTCGACGACGGCTGCATCGGCCGGCGGTGTGAACGCGCGGCGGACGATCGTCGTCGCGCTCCTGCTCTCCGGCGCGATCGCCGGGCTGATCGGGCTGCCCGAGCTGCTCGGCCGCGACCACGCGTACACGCTCAGCTCGCCGCAGGGCTACGGCTTCACCGGCATCGCGATCGCGCTGCTCGGGCGCAACCACCCGGTCGGGATCGCGCTCGGTGCGCTGCTGTGGGCGTTCCTGGACAAGTCCGCGGTGGCCCTCGACGTCGTCGGGATCCCGCGGGAGATCGTGCTGATCATGCAGGGCCTGATCGTGCTGTCGGTGGTCGTCGCCTACGAGCTGGTCCGGCGGATGGAGCAGCGCGCCGAGCAGCGCCGGGTGGCCGCAGGCACCCCGGAACCGGTGGGGGCGGCCTCGTGACCGCGCTGGTCGAACGGGTGCGGACGCTGCCCGGCTGGGCCCGGTCGGCGCTCATCGCGACCGGCCTGGTGCTCGCGTTGTCGATCACGGTGACGCTGACCGGGCAGACCCAGCTGGCGTCCTCGGGGACCTCGCAGGCCGCCGTCGGGCTCGGGCTGCCGATCCTGTTCGCGGCGCTGGGCGGGCTGTGGTCCGAACGCGCGGGGATCATCAACATCGGTCTCGAGGGCATGATGGTGCTCGGTACCTGGGGTGCGGCCTGGGCGGGCTACTACGGGGGACCGTGGGCGGCGATGCTCGGCGGGCTGGTCTTCGGCGGGCTCGGCGGCCTCGTGCACGCGGTCGCGACGATCACCTTCCACGTCAACCACATCGTCTCCGGGGTCGCGGTCACGCTGCTCGGCACCGGGCTGACCAAGTACCTGGCGACGCTGGTGTTCGCCCCGCTCTCGCAGAACCCGCGCCAGTCGCCCCGGATCGACGGCTTCACCGAGTTCTCCGTGCCCGGGATCTCCGAGGGGCTGGCCGCGGTCGAGGCCCAGCAGCGGGTGTTCGTCTCCGACCTCGCCGGGCTGCTGTCGGGCCTGGTCACCGGGCTGACCCCGATCGTCGTCCTCGGGATCGTGCTGGTCCCGGTGAGCTACTGGGCGCTGTGGCGGACCGCGTTCGGGCTGCGGCTGCGTTCCACGGGGGAGTCGCCGGTGGCGGCCGAGTCGCTGGGCGTGCACGTCGTCGCGCACCGCTACGTCGCGGTGGTCACCTCCGGCGGGCTCGCCGGGCTCGGCGGCGCGGCGCTGGTGCTCAACTCCGCCCAGCTCGGCTACCTGGAGAACCAGGTCGGCGGCCGCGGCTACATCGGACTCGCCGCGATGATCTTCGGCAACTGGCGGCCCGCCGGGCTGCTGACCGGGTCGGCCCTGTTCGGCTACGTCGACGGCCTGCAGCTGCGTGCCGGCGGCGAGGCGGTGCACGCCCTGCTCTACACGGCGACGCTGGTCGCGGTCGCCGGCGCCGTGCTGTGGGCGATCCGGCGCATGTGGACGGCCGCCGCGGTCGCGCTCGGCGCCGGGGTGCTGGTGTACACGGTGTACTGGACGATCGAGTCCGTGCCCTCGGAGTTCGCGTCCTACGCGCCGCAGCTGGTGACCCTGATCGTGCTCGCCGCGGCGTCGCAACGGCTACGACCACCCGCGTGGCTCGGCGAGCCCTACCGGCGCGGGGAGGGGTCCTGATGGTCGGCGGCGGCCCGTCCGGTGCGGGCGCGGAGATGATGCGGCCCGGTCCGCCCACCCCGGACTGGCCGGCACTGCGGTCGGCGGCCGTCACGGCCGCGGCCTGGGCGTACGCGCCGTACTCCGGACTGCAGGTGGGGGCCGCGGCACTGGTCGGCGACGGCCGGGTGGTCACCGGGTGCAACGTCGAGAACGCCTCCTACGGTCTCGGGACGTGCGCCGAGGTGACCCTCGCCGGGCAGCTGCGCCTGTCCGGGGGCGGGCGGCTGCTGGCGGTCGCCTGCCGCTCGGGCACCGGGGCGCTGCTGATGCCGTGCGGGCGGTGCCGGCAGGTGCTGTACGAGTTCGGCGGTCCGGAGCTGCTGTGCGACACCCCGCGCGGGATCCGGCCGTTCAGCGAGGTACTGCCCGACGCGTTCGGGCCGGCCGACCTGCCGGGGAGCGGACCGTGAGCGGGCCGGCACCGCAGCCGTCGTCCAGCGCGGTCGAGGTGATCGCGGCCAAGCGCGACCGGCACGAGCTGACCCCCGGACAGATCGAGGGGGTGCTGGGCGCCTACACCCGCGGCGAGGTCGCCGAGGAGCAGATGGCCGCGCTCGCGATGGCGATCCTGCTCAACGGCATGACCGCGGCCGAGACCGCGCACTGGACCCAGGCGATGATCGGCTCCGGGGAGGTCCTGGACCTCGGCGACGTCGGACGCCCGCTGGTCGACAAGCACTCCACCGGCGGGGTCGGGGACAAGATCACCCTGCCGCTGGCGCCGCTGGTGGCCGCGTGCGGCGCGGCCGTCCCGCAGCTGTCCGGGCGCGGGCTCGGACACACCGGCGGCACCCTGGACAAGCTCGAGGCGATCCCCGGCTGGCGGGCGTCGCTCTCGACCGATGAGATCCGGACCCAGCTCGCCGAGGTCGGCGCCGTCGTCTGTGCGACGACGCCGACGCTCGCCCCGGCCGACCGGCGGCTCTACGCGCTGCGCGATGTCACCGGCACCGTCGAGTCGGTCCCGCTGATCGCCAGCTCGATCATGAGCAAGAAGCTGGCCGAGGGGACCGGCGGGCTGGTGCTCGACGTCAAGGTCGGCTCCGGGGCGTTCATGAAGACCCGCGAGCGGGCCGGTGAGCTGGCCGGCGCGATGACCGCGATCGGTGCCGCGCACGGCCTCCCGACGACGGCGCTGCTCACCGGCATGTCCCGCCCGCTCGGCCGGTGCGTGGGCAACGCCCTCGAGGTCGCGGAGTCGGTCGAGGTGCTGCGCGGCGGCGGGCCCGGCGACGTCGTGGCGCTGACCGTCACGCTCGCCCGGGAGATGCTGGCACTCGCCGGGATCACCGGCACCGATCCGGCCGCGGTGCTCGCCTCCGGCGCGGCGTACGACGTGTGGGAACGGATGATCGCCGCGCAGGGCGGGGACCCGGCGGCGCCGCTGCCGGTCGCCCGCCACGTCGAGACGCTCACCGCCGACCGTTCCGGGATCTTCGCCGGTGCCGACGCGCTCGCCGTCGGCACCGCCGCCTGGCGGCTCGGCGCCGGGCGGGCCCGCAAGGAGGACCCGGTCCAGGCCGCGGCCGGGGTGCGGATGCTCGCCGTCCCCGGGGACGAGGTCCGGGCCGGGGACCCGCTGCTCGAGCTGCACACCGACACCCCGGAACGGCTTCCGGGTGCCCGGCAGCTGCTCACCGCCACGGCACTGCCGGTCGCCGCCGGCCCGCCCGTGTTCGAGGAGCTGGTGCTGGACGTGCGCCGCGGGGGCTGAGCGGCGGGGCCGCCCTGTCGCCCTCGTGCTCCGCCCGCGGCGCGGGCGTCCGGACCCGGTCCGGCACGCACCGTCAGGAACAGGTCCGCGCCGCGGTCCGCGCCGGACTGGAGGGCCACCGGTCACCGGGTCGCGCGGCGCCGATCGGGCCGCGATCGTCGCCCCGACGAGGTGCCCGTCGTGGACGGTGGGCACGGGGCAGGCGAGTCCGGGCGGGCGATGCGGATCCGGCACGATGGTGCGCGATGCGTGAGGACCGACGGGCGGAGCGGGCGCCGATACCCCGACCGGTGATGCCGCGACGGGCTCGTCCGGCACCCGCGGAGACGTCCGGGGAGGTGACCCGCCCGGTCGGGCGACCGGTCCCGCACGACGGGCCGCCGACGAACCCGATCGATCCGGGCGCCGGCCCCGTGCCGTCCCCTGTCCCCGTGTCGTCCCCCGGGCCGTCCGCCGTTCCCGGGACGGGTGTCCCGGCCGGCGACCAGCCGACCCTGCCGCCGGGCGCACGGGCCGCCACCGGTCCGGTCGCCCCCGGGGCCGGTGTCCCGGTGAACGGGACCCCACCCGGCGGTGCCGCGGCGGGCAGCGGGAGCGACCCGGCGGACCCGGCCACCGGGTCGCCCGTCCACGGGGCGTCGTTCCCGGACGGCCCGGCCCCGGCGGCCCGGGCAGCGGGCCCGTCGGGGCACGGGCCCACGCCGAACGGTCGAGTCCCCGCCTCCCCGGCGGCCGGCCCGTCGCCGGCTCACGGACCCGCCCAGGGCGGTCCGGGACAGGCCGCCGGCCCGCCGGCGAACGGGACCTCGACGGGTGACACCCCGCCGCACGGGGTCCCCGCGAGCACCACGCCACCGCACGGTGCCCCGGCGGGCGGCACACCGCCGCACGGTTCCCCGGCGGGCAACACGCCACCGCACGGTGCCCCGGCGGGCGGCACACCACCGCACGGTGCCCCGGCGGGCGACGCCCCGCGGCCCGGGGGCCCGGCGGCACCGCCCGATGCATCGGCCGCCACCGGCCCGGTCACCCCCGGCGCCGGTGACGCGCCCGCTCCCGCCGGAGCCCCGGACGGCGCGGGCGCCCTGGCGAAGGGCACCGAGAACGCGGGCTCGCTCGTCCGGTCGTCCGGCATGATCGCGATCGCCAGCATGGTCAGCCGGGCGACCGGCTTCGTCCGGAACCTGGCGCTGGTCGCGGTGCTGGGCCTGGCCGTCGTCAACGACTCCTACACCGTCTCCAACACACTGCCGAACATCGTCTACGAGTTCCTCATCGGCGGCGTGCTCACCAGCGTCATGATCCCGGTGCTGGTGCGTGCGCAGGCCGAGGACCCGGACGGCGGCGACGTGTTCACGCGGCGGCTGCTCACCGTCGTCGGCGTGGGGTTGCTGCTGGCCACGCTCGTGGCGATGGCCGCCGCACCGTTGCTCACCCGGCTGTACCTGGGGTCCGGCGGCTCCGACGCGTCCAATCCCGAGCTCGCGACGGCGTTCGCCTGGTTGCTGCTGCCACAGATCTTCTTCTACGGCATCGGGGCGTTGCTCGGCGCGATCCTCAACTCGAAACAGGTCTTCGGACCGTTCGCCTGGGCACCGGTTCTGAACAACGTCGTCGTGCTCGGGGTGCTCGTCGTCTACGTACTCGTCCCCGGCGAGATCAGCACCGACCCGGTCCGGATGGGCGACCCGAAACTGCTGGTGCTGGGGCTGGGCACGACGCTGGGCATCGTCGTGCAGGCCGCGGTGCTCATCCCGTTCATGCGCCGGATCGGGTTCCGCTACCGGCCGGTGTGGGGCTGGGACCCACGGCTGAGTGTGGCCGGCGGCATGGTCGTCTGGATCATGGGCTACGTCCTGGTCGGTGCCGTCGGCTACATCGTGACCACCCGCGTGGCCGCGGCCGCGGACGGCGGCTCGGTCTCGACCTACCAGAACGCCTGGCTGCTGCTGCAGGTCCCGTACGGCGTCCTCGGCGTCTCGCTGCTGACCGCGCTGATGCCGCGGATGAGCCGGGCCGCGGCGAACGGCGACACCGGCCAGGTCGTCACCGACCTGTCGCTCGGCGCCCGGCTGTCGACGGTCGGGCTGGTCCCGATCGCGGCGGTGATGACGGCGTTCGGAGGGGCACTGGGGACGGCCCTGTTCTCGGTCGGCGCGGCCAGCGGAGCGGGTGCCGCGCGGCTCGGCGAGACCGTCGCCTGGTCGGCGTTCGGGCTGCTGCCCTACGCCGTGACGATGCTGCAGATGCGGGTCTTCTACGCGATGACCGACTCGCGCACGCCCACGATGATCCAGGTCGGGATGGTCGGGGTGAAGATCCCGCTGCTGCTGGCCTGCCCGCTGCTCCTGCCGCCCGAGGACGTGGTGCTCGGGCTGGCCGCGGCGAACGGGATGTCGTTCGTCGGCGGGGCGGTCCTGGGCCAGTGGCTGCTGCGCCGCCGGCTCGGCCGGGTCCGCACCGGCGAGGTGCTGAACACGCTGGTCCGGGTGACCGTGGCGTCCGCGGCCGGTGCCGCGATCGCCTGGGGCCTGTCGAAGCTGGTGGAGCCCGCGATCACGGACTGGCCGGTCGTCGCGCAGGCCTGGACGCTGCTCGTCGGCGGGTCCCTGCTGGCACTGCCGCTGATGGTCGTCGGGATGCGGCTGCTGAAGGTGCGCGAGCTCGACGCCGTGTTCCGCCGCTTCTCCCGGAGCTGACCGGCGTGCCAGCATCGGCGTCGTGCCGGATGATCTGCTGGAGTTCCCGCCGCTGAGCGAGCTGCGCCGCCGTACGAGCATGAAGTGGCGCACCTACGACGACGACGTCCTCCCGTTGTGGGTGGCCGAGGCCGACGTCCCGCTCGCCCCGGCGATCGTCGACGCGGTCACCGGGGCCGTCCACCGCGGCGACACCGGCTACCCGGCGGGCCGCGGTTACGCCGAGGCGTTCGCCCGGTTCGCCCGGGACCGGTGGGGCTGGGCCGGTCTCGACCCGGCGCGCACGCTCGTGGTGCCGGACGTGATGCAGGGGATCGCCGAGTCGCTGAAGGTCGTGCTCGCGCACGGGGGCGGTGTCGTCGCTCCGGGCGTCGCCGTCACGCCGCCGGTGTACCCGCCGTTCTACTCGTTCCTGCGCCACGCCGGGCTGGAGCCGGTGCTCGCGCCGCTGGACGGTGCCGGGCGGCTGGACCCGGCCGCGCTGGAGACGGTGTTCGCCGACGACGGGGTCGGTGCGTTCCTGCTCTGCTCACCGCACAACCCGACCGGCACCGTGCACACCGCCGACGAGCTGGCGACCGTCGCGGAGCTGGCCCGGCGGCACGGTGTCATCGTCGTCGCCGACGAGATCCACGCCCCGCTCGTGGACCCGGGCACGCCGTTCACCCCGTGGCTGACCGTCCCCGGCGCGGAGAACGGGGTCAGCCTGCTGTCGGCGTCGAAGGGCTGGAACCTGGCCGGGCTGAAGGCGGCGATCGCCGTCGCCGGACCGCAGGTGGACCTGGCGCCGTTCCCGGTGGACATGCTGGAGGTGGGCGCGAGCCACGTCGCGGTGCAGGCCCACGTCGCGGCCCTCGACAACGGCCGGGACTGGCTCGACGCGTTCGTCGCCGCGCTCGCGTCGCGCCGGGAGCTGCTCGCCGCCCTGCTCGTGGAGCACCTGCCGGCGGTGGGGTACCGGCCGGCCCCGGCGACGTTCCTGGCCTGGCTCGACTGCCACGCGCTCGACCTCGGTGACGACCCGGCGGCGACGTTCCTGGAACGGGGACGGGTCGGCCTCAACTCCGGCCTCCCGTTCGGCTCCGGCGGCGCCGGGCACGTGCGGCTCAACCTCGCGACGGGCCCGGAGATCCTCACCGACGCCGTGCGCCGGATGGCGGCCGCACTGCGCTGACCGCGGCCCCGTGCCCGGGGGGCCTCGTGCCCGGGGCCTCGTGCTCGGGGGTCTCGTGCCGCGGCATCTCGTGCCCCGAGGGGCACCCTCGTAGCGCCAGGTGCCCCGAGGGTGCCCCTGGGGGCGCCGGGGCGGGGCCGGTGCCTCGCCGGGGATGCCGCGAGGGGCACCCCGGTGGCGCCAGGTGCCCCGAGGGTGCCCCCGGGAGCACCAGGCCGTGCCGGTAGCCGGGACGAAACAAAACAAGAGATGCCGCGAGGGGCACCCCCGTGGCGCCAGGTGCCCCGAGGGTGCCCCTGGGGGCGCCGGGGCGGGGCCGGTGCCGGGTCGGTGCCCCGCCGGAAATGCCGCGAGGGGCACCCCCGTGGCGCCAGGTGCCTCGAGGGTGCCCCTGGGAGCACGAGGTGCGACGGGCGGGCCGCCGCGCGCAGCGGGCCGGCCCGGCTCGGTCGTCCGGCTCAGTCGTCCGGGTCGTCGCCGACGAGGTCGGAGGCCGGGGCCGCGCCGTTCTGGCTCTTCACCGTGACCTTCTGCCGCCCGCGGCGCTGGGCCGGACGCGGCGGGGGCGGCGGGGTCTGCTGGGCGTACTGCCCACCCCGGCCCATGATCAGCTCGGCGAAGGTCGCCATCGCCTCGTCCAGCTGGCTGGCGCTGCGCTTCTCGGACTCGGTGTTCGCGCGGGTCACGAGCTCGGTCACCGAGCCGGTGTCCGGACGGTCCCGCAGGGTCGAGTCGATGCCGGACAGCCGGCCGTCGACATCCCCGGCGAGCTTGTCCAGGCGCGTGTCGACCTCGCCGGCCAGCCGGTCGAGCCGGGAGTCGACGCTCTCGGTGAGCGTGTCGAACCGGCCGTCGACGCTGCCGGAGAGCTTGTCGAGGCGCTCGTCGAAGGCGGTGAGCCGCTCGGTCACCGTGCCGTCGAGCTCGCCGAGCCGGTCCTTGAGGGAACCGCCGAGCTTGCCGACCCGGTCCTTCACCGAACCGTCCAGATCGGTCAGCTTCTCGTCCAGACCGGACTCGACGGAGTCCAGACGGGAGCCGACCTCCTCGAGCCGGGTCGAGAGGGCCTCGAGCCGCTCGGTGAGCGCGTCGAACGCCGGAGCGGGGTCGACGGCCGGGCGCTGTGCCAGCTCCTCCAGCCGCCGGTGCAGCCCGACGGAGGTGTCGCCGAGCAGGTTGCGCAGGCCCTCGCCGGTCTCCTCGAACGAACCGACGGCGGCGTCGAGCTGCTCCTTCACCTGGCGCTCGACCCCGTCGACCCGCTCCTTGATCGGGGCGGCGACGGCGTTCGGCATCGCGTCCAGGCGCATCTCGTGCCGGTCGAGCCGGTTGTCGAGGTCGTCGAGCCGCTTGTGCAGGCCGCCGAGCCGGTCGTCGAGGCCGTCCATCCGGCCGGAGACGCCCTCGAGACGCCCGCCCATGCCGTCGAGGCGGCCGTCGAGCTGTGCGATCGGCTTGGCCAGCTTGTCCGGCAGCGACTCGATCGCGCGGGTGATCGCGCCGAGGACGATCTCCTGGTTGTCCAGCTTGGTCACGGTCTCGTCGAGGCGCTCGGCCAGGACGTTCAGCTCGGTCCGGTCGGGGAGCTCGGTGAGCTTCTTCCGCACGGTGCCGATGGCGTCCAGTGCGGCAAGCCGGGCGTGGATCTCGTCGAGGGAGTCGAAGATCTGCTGCTGTTCGCTGTCACGGATCTCGGCCGCCCGCGTGAGCATGCCGCGCATCCGGTCGAACGAGAGGTTCGAAGTGTCGCTCATGGCACCTGCTGCGCTTCCTCTGAGCCAAGTGGGGAGTGCCCAGAGGGTAGCGACCGCCGTTGGAGGGTCGGCGGACGGTGTTGCGTTGGGCCGTCCGGGGTATCCGTGCGCACCCGATCCGGGTGTCGATCATGGCAGGTCGACGGGCTCCGATCGCCACGCCACGCCGGGACGATCCCGTGGATGGGTACGGTGCCCCGCGTGGCAGATCCCGCAGATCCCGCTGCACCGGCCCCCGGCGGCCCGTCCGGCGCGGCCCCGATCACCGCCGAGACCGTGCGGCGCGCCCCGAAGGTGCTGCTGCACGACCACCTCGACGGCGGGCTGCGGGTCGACACCGTCATCGATCTCGCCCGGGAGACCGGCTACCGCAAGCTGCCGACCACCGATCCCGGCGAGCTCGCCGCCTGGTTCCTCGGCGCCGCGCACTCGGGCTCGCTGGAGCGCTACCTGGAGACCTTCGGGCACACCGTCGCCGTCATGCAGACCCGCGAGGCGCTGACGAGGGTCGCCGCCGAGGCCGCCGAGGACCTGGCTGCCGACGGCGTCGTCTACGCCGAGGTGCGTTTCGCCCCGGAACTGCACGTGGAGGGCGGTCTCGACGTCGACGCCGTCATCACCGCCGTCCTCGACGGGTTCCGGATCGGCACCCGGCGGGCCGCCGCGGCCGGGCGGACCATCCGGATCGGTGCACTGCTCACCGCCATGCGGCACGCCGCCCGCTCCCGCGAGATCGCCGAGCTGGCCGTCCGCTACCGCGAACCCGTGGAACCCCGCTCCTCCGCCGCCCCGCACGGCGCCGTGGTCGGCTTCGACATCGCCGGCGCGGAGAAGGGCTTCCCGCCCACCCGGCACCTCGACGCGTTCGAGTACGTCCGCCAGCAGAACGCGCACGTCACCATCCATGCCGGTGAGGCGTTCGGACTGCCGTCGATCTGGGAGGCGATCCAGTGGTGCGGCGCCGACCGGCTCGGCCACGGCGTGCGGATCGTCGATGACATCACGACCGACATCACCGCCGACATCACCACCGACGCCGCCACCGGCAGGACCACGGGCCGGGACGGCGCCGCCCTGCCACGGCTCGGGCGGCTCGCCGCCTACGTGCGGGACAGCCGGGTGCCGCTGGAGATGTGCCCGACGTCCAACCTGCACACCGGCGCCGTGGCCTCGCTGGCCGAGCACCCGATCGGCCTGCTCACCGACCTGCGGTTCCGGGTCACGGTGAACACCGACAACCGGCTGATGTCCGGGTGCACGATGACCAGCGAGCTGGTCGACCTCGCCGAGACCTTCGGCTACGGCTGGAGCACGCTGCAGTGGTACACGGTCAACGCCATGAAGTCGGCGTTCATCGGGTTCGACGAGCGGCTGGCGCTGATCCAGGACGTCATCAAGCCGGGCTACGCCGCCCTCGGCGGCGGCGACCCGACGGCCTGACGGGCCCGGCGGTCCGACCGGCACGACCGCCGGGCCGTAGTGATTCCGGCGGCAGGCCACAGTGCCTCCGGGTGGCAGGCCGCAGTGCTTCCGGCGGCAGGTTTCAGTGCACCCGGAGCCGGGCCTCCAGCCCGGCGACCAGCTCGCCCCACGCCTGCGCCTCCTGGGAGAACGGCGGGGTCGGCGCCATCCGGGTGGGATCGGGCCGGACGACGAACGACACCAGCCAGCCGAGGCTGTTCGACTCCGCCAGCGCATCGGCCGGCTCGGTGTCCCCGGCCCACTCGCCGACGTCGGTGAGCAGCTCCGAGGCCAGGTCGAGCTGGACCGGGTCCAGGTCGAGTACGCCGTCGGCGAGGTCCGCGCCGATCCCGGTGAGCACGTAGGTGTTCATGTCCTCGACCCCGGCCTCGAGATCGCCGACCTTCGCGGCCTCCAGGACGTCGGCGAAGGTGAGCGCCGCGGCGAGGTCGGTGCCCTGCACCGCGGGATGTTCCTGGTCGGCCAGCGCGCGCACCAGGGCGCGCTCCGAGCCGAACACGTCGATCCGGCCGTCGGAACCGAGGAACACCGGCGCGTCGTCGAGGTAGCACCGCAGGGTCACCACCGAGCGGTCCCCGGACTCGATGCGGATCGGGTCGATGCCCACCTCGGCCCAGAAGCCGGTCGGGCCCTCGTCCCCGTCGGTGTCCCCGCCGGAGGCTTCCACAGTGTCCCTGCCGGTGTCGCTGCCGGTGCCTCTGCGGTTGCCGTCGTCCTCCGAGCCGGAGGTGCCGGCGGCGAGGGCGGCGGCCTCCAGCTCCTCGTCGTCGGCGTCGCCGGTGCCCTGCTGCTCGGCCTCCCACTCGGCGGCCTCGGCCCGGGCCTTCTCCAGCGCGCCGGAGTCGACGTCCGGGGTGGTGACGAGCCCGTCGACGGTGTCGACGACGTCGTCCCAGTGCTGGGTGATCGCCGCGGACAGGGCGGTCCACTGCTTGCGCCCCTCGCGGCCGGTGAAGGCCGCCCGGCCCTCCCGCAGCAGTGCGAAGGCCGGTTCGCCGTCGAGCGCGGCGATGACGTTCTCCAGATCGCAGACGTCGGCGAGGGACCGCACGATCGACACGGCCTCGTGCAGCTCCTGCACGGTCTGCGCGTCGGGGTCGGCGGCAGCCAGCTCGGGCAGGCCGACCAGGTCGTAGCGGTGCGCGTCGTCGGGGGTCAGCTCGCCGACCGAGAGGCCGGGGACCGCGGACCACGCGGGATGGTCGGTCAGGTCGTGCTCCGGCGCGGTGCGGACGAACGCGGCGAGGCCCGCCACCTCGTCGAAGACGTACACGTGCTCGTCATCGCCGAGGAAGGCCTCCCACTCCTCGCCGTCCTCCCGCCACGGGGGAGCCCACAGGGTCACCACGTCGCCCCGCGTGAGAGCGAGCCGGATCGGGACGATGTCGCTTGCCACGCCGGCGACCCTATCGTCGTGCCGGCCCTCCGGCCGGGCCGACCGCCGGGGTGTCGCGGCCGGACCGGAGGCGTCTGGATCGCCCGGGGCGCGGCACGCCGGCGGTGCCGGATGCCGGGACCGGAGCCGTGGCGGGGTGCGTCGGGCGGGATCTCGGGAGCGCGGTCGGGGGCGGGTGGGGAGACCCGCCGCCCTGCGTCAGGCCTGGCTGTGCAGGCGGACCACGCCGATGGAAACGTCCTCGAGCCCCCCACGGTCGAAGTCGCGTCGCAGCTGGTCGGCCTTGACGGTCGCCGTCATCCCGTCGAACGGGCCGTGGGCGTCCACCTCCCCGGTCTGCGGGTCCACCGCCAGAACGACGTACCCGTCGCACTGCGTGAGCTTCTCCGCAGCAGCGATCAGCGTCTGTTCCTCCGAAGTCGTGTTCTCCGGCATCGGATCACCTCCTCGTCATCTAGTACAGCGTCGGCGAGGGCCCGGGTGTGACACCGTTTCGGCCATACCACCCGTTCAGGTCAGGTGAATTCCGAAATCGGCGACCCCGTGTGCCGATCGTGGCACCCGGCCCGCCGGGTCACGCGAAGAGGGGAACGCGGCGTGTCGCGCGCACCACTCGTCGTGATCACGGGGCCGATCGGGGTCCGCCTGTCACGCAAGGTCTGCGGCGGTGCCCGGCGGCTCACCCGGGCGGGGCGGGAGTCGACTTTGCGGTGCCCGCTCGTCACCCGTCGGGGCGGGCTCGGAGCTCACTCTTCGTAGCGCTGCGTGCTCCTCCGGGGGCGTCGACACGCGTCCGTGGGTGGGACTCCGGATGGACGGGGGATGTCCGTGCGGTCACGGGTCGGCATCACTCCGGCGTGTCCCCGGTCGTCACCGGTGGTGCAGGGCACCCGCCCGGAGGGGGTCCCGTGGCGCGCCGGCGTCCGTAGGCTGTGGACCCGTGGACACGATCGTAGTCGACCACCCGCTGGCGCGGGCGCGACTGAGCACCATGCGGGACGCCCGCACCGACAACGCCACCTTCCGGGCGGCGCTGCGGGAACTGACCCTGATGCTGATCTACGAGGCGACCCGCTCGGCGCCGCTGGCCGAGGACCGGATCCACACCCCGGTCTCGCGGACCGTCGCCTACCGGCTGGAGACGCCGCCGGTGCTCGTCCCGGTGCTGCGCGCGGGCCTGGGCATGGCCGACGCCGCGCTCGACCTGGTGCCCGAGGCCCAGATGGGCTTCGTCGGGATGGCCCGCGACGAGACCACCCACGAACCGGTGCCCTACATGGAGTCGCTGCCCGAGTCGCTCGTCGGGCGGCCGGTGTTCGTGCTCGACCCGATGCTCGCGACCGGCGGGTCGATGGTCCACACGGTCGAGCTGCTCACCCGCCGCGGCGCCGACGACGTGACCGTCGTCTGCGCGCTGTGCGCCCCGGAGGGGGTGCAGCGGCTGAAGGAGGCGGACCTGCCGATCCGCATGGTCACCGCCAGCATCGACGAGCGGCTCAACGACTCGGCGTTCATCGTCCCGGGCCTCGGCGACGCCGGGGACCGCCAGTTCGGCTCGGTCTGAGCCCCGGTGCCCGGTCCGACGGCGGACGGTGCCGCCCCGGCCCCCGGCCGCCGGGTCTCGGCCCGGCGGGTCCGGCGCCGGCTGCTCTCCGGCGCGGTGGTCGCGCTGCTGGCCGGTGCCGTCTCGGTGCTCCCGGCGGCGGACCGCCCGGAGGAGATCGACGTCCCGGCCGTCGCCGCACCCGGGACGCTGCGGGTGATGCCGCTCGGTGCCTCGTCCACCGTCGGCGTGGGCAGCACCGCCACGGCCGGGTACCGGTTGCCGCTGTGGGAGCGGTTGACTGCCGAGGGCGTGCGGGTTGACTACGTCGGCTCGCGCTCGACCGGCCCGGACGCGCTGCCCGACGCCGACCACGAGGGCCGCTCGGGCTGGTCCGCGGCCCGGATGGTCCCGATGGTCGGCGGATGGGTGCTGGCCGCCGACCCGGACGTCGTGCTGCTGCACGCCGGTACCAACGACCTGCTGGGCGGTGCGTCGGCGCAGGCCACGGCCGCCAACCTCGACCGGGTGCTCGACCGGATCTTCGTCGCGGCGCCGCGCACCCACGTGATCATGGCGGGGGTGTGGGCGCCGCTGCCGAAGCAGCGCGCGCAGCGCGCCGAGCTGACCCGCCGGCTGCCGCAGGTCGCCCAGGAGCACCGGGCGGCCGGGCACTCGGTCGAGTTCGTCGACGTCGGGGACCTGTTCCCGGCGGCCCGTACCGCCGACGGGCTGCACGCCGCGCCGCAGGCCTACCGGGCGATCGCCGGGATGTGGGCCGAGCGGATCGGGGCGTGGCTGGAGCGCCCGCCGGACCGCCGCCGCGCCTCCGGGTAGGGCCTCACTGCTCCGGCATGACGGTGGCGGCCAGGACCGCGCCCAGCTCGCGGCAGGCCGCGCGGGCCCGCCCGTCCGGGGACCCGGTGACCTCCACCGGGGCGGCGGCCGCGGCCCAGCCCATCCCCTCGGCGATCGTCGTCACGGCGCGGGTCGCGCCGGAGGTGTCCGAGCCGCCGTGCACCCACAGCCCGTACGGCAGGCCACGGGTGTCGTCGCCGCAGACGTAGTACACCTGGTCGAGGAAGTGCTTGAGCGCGCCGGACATGTAGCCGATGTTCGCCGGGGTGCCGAGCACGACGGCGTCGGCGGCCAGCAGGTCTGTCGCGGTCGCCGCCAGCGCGGCCCGGGACACCGTCTCCACGCCGGTGATCTCCGGATCGGCCGCGCCCGCCTGCACCTCGGCGAGCAGCTCCGCCGTCGCCGGGGACGGCGTGTGGTGCACGATCAGCAGCCTGGCCCGGTCCGGCGGTCCGTCCGCACGCTCACTCATGCCCCCAGCATCCCGTCCACCTCGGACCGCAGCGCGGCGAGCCGGGTCCGCGCCCGTTCCCGCGACGCCGGGACCGCCGCGAGGTCGCCGCCAGCCGGCTCGACGACCTCGAGGTACGCCTTGAGCTTCGGCTCGGTGCCAGACGGCCGGATCACCACGCGGACGCCGTCGCGCCGCAGCCGCAGCACGTCCGGGGCGGGTCGGTCGGTCTCCCAGCCGGACGGCGGGGTGTCGCGCAGGCGCTGCACCGCCGCGTCCCGCGCGGCGATCCCCATCCGGATCGAGATCGGTTCGGTGAGGTGCACGCCGAACTCGGCGGCCAGCTCGTCGAGCCGCCGGGGCACCGAGGACCCGGCCGCCGCCAGCTCCCGCACGAGGTCCGCGGCGAGGACGGCCGCGGAGATCCCGTCCTTGTCCCGTACGCCGTCCGGGTCCACGCAGAGCCCGATCGCCTCCTCGTAGCCGAAGACCAGCCCCGGCCCGGCGCGGACGATCCACTTGAAGCCGGTGAGCGTCTCGGCGAACCGGGCGCCGTGTGCCGCGGCCACCCGCGCCAGCATCGACGACGACACGACGGTGGTGGCGACGAGCGCAGCCGTGGCCCTGGGCCCGCGCACGTGGTGTCCCAGAAGATGGTGGCCCAGCAGGACGCCCGTCTCGTCGCCGGAGAGCATCCGCCAGCCACCGGGGCCGGGCCCGCCCGCCGCGGGCACCCCGATCGCGCAGCGGTCGGCGTCCGGGTCGAGCGCGACGGCCAGGTCCGCGCCGCAGGACGCCGCCAGTTCCAGCAGCGCGTCCGTGGCGCCGGGCTCCTCCGGGTTCGGGAACGCGACGGTCGGGAAGTCCGGGTCCGGCCGCGCCTGGGCGGCCACGACGTGGACGTCGTGCACACCGGCCCGCGCCAGCGCCGCCGTGGCGAGCGCCCCGCCGACGCCGTGCATCGGGGTCAGGGCGATCCGCGGGCCGGGGCCGGGGGCGGAGCGGGGGAGCGTCGCGACCCGCTCCAGGTAGGCCTCGGTGACGTCGACCGGGCCGGGCAGGGCGCCGAGCGGGACCGTCACCGCGGCCGGGGCGGCGGCGATCGCGGCCTCGATCCCGGTGTCGTCCGGCGGGACGAGCTGGGCGCCGCCGCGCAGGTAGACCTTGTAGCCGTTGTCCGCCGGAGGGTTGTGCGACGCCGTCACCGCGATGCCGGCGACCGCGTCCAGGCTGCGGACGGCGAACGCGACCAGCGGTGTCGGCACCGGGCCGTCCAGCAGGACGACGGAGAACCCCGCGCCGGTCAGCACCCGCGCGGCGGCCTCGGCGAACGCCGCCGAGCCGTGCCGCGCATCCCGTCCGACGACGACGGTGTCGTCACCGCCCGCTCCCTGCGCGGCCAGCCAGGCGGCCAGGCCCGCGGTCGCCCGGGTGACGGTGGCCACGTTCATCCCGGACGGCCCCGCCCGTACCGGGCCCCGGAGCCCGGCGGTGCCGAACCGCAGCGGCCCGGACATCCGGTCGGCCAGCTCGGCGGCGGGAGCAGCGGCATCAGCGGGATCGGCGGGGTCTCCGGTGCCGCTGGTGTCGCCGGTGTCTCCGGGGGCCGGCGCCGGGCCGCCGGCCATCGCCGCCGCCAGCAGGCGCTGCAGCTCGGCGCGGGTGCCCGGGTCGGGGTCGTCGGCGATCCAGCGCATCGCCGCGTCGCGCAGCTCGGGGCGCAGTGTCATCGAAAACCTGTCATCGAAAACCTGTCATCGCGAACCTGTCATCGGATATCGGGCACCGGCCGTCAGGCACGCGCGATCAGGTCGCGCAGCAGCTCGCCGGTGCGGGCCGCGGCCGCCCGCCCGGCCTCGAGCACCTCCCGGTGGTCCAGCGGCTGCCCGGACAGCCCCGCGGCCAGGTTCGTGACCAGCGAGATCCCGGCGACCTCCAGGCCCTCGGCGCGCGCGGCGATCGTCTCCAGGACCGTGGACATGCCGACCAGGTCGGCGCCCAGGCCGCGCAGCATCCGGATCTCGGCCGGCGTCTCGAAGTGCGGCCCGGGCAGCCCGGCGTAGATCCCCTCCACCAGCGACGGGTCGAGCTCGCGGGCCAGCGACCGCAGCCGCGGGGAGTAGGCGTCGGTGAGGTCGACGAAGTTCGCGCCCTGCAGCGGTGAGCGGGCCAGCAGGTTCAGGTGGTCGGCGATCAGCACGGGCTGCCCGATCGCGAGGCCCTCGGTGATGCCGCCCGCGGCGTTGGTGAGCAGCACCGTGCGCACCCCTGCGGCGGCGGCCGCCCGCACCCCGTGCACGACGGGATCGGTGCCGTGGCCCTCGTAGAGGTGCACGCGCCCGAGCAGGACCAGCACCCGCTTCCCGCCGACGGTCACGGAGCGGACGGTGCCGCCGTGCCCGATCGCCGACGGCGGGACGAACCCCGGGAGCTCGGACATGGGGATCTCGGCGTCCGCCGGGCCGAGGACGTCGGCGGCGGGCCGCCAGCCGGAGCCGAGCACCAGCGCGACGTCGTGGGTGTCGCTGCCGGTGCGGCGGGCGAGCTCGGCGGCGGCGTCGAGGGGGAGCGTCGTGGGGGCGGACATGCGGGGCAGCCTAACGGCGGGCCCCGCCGGGCCCGCTCAGCTCGCGGTGTTCCGGAAGCCCGCCGCGACCGCGTCGAACAGCCCGTCGGCGGCGCTCTCGGCGTGGCCGGCGGGCGAGGTCAGCTGCAGCACCCACACACCGCCGTCCGCGTCCCGGCCGGGGACGATCTGCATCAGCGTGCGGCGTTCCTGCGGGCCGCTCGTGGTGGTCATCTCCACCCGCGCCGTGCCGTCCGGGGCCGGGGCCTCCGGCCGCGCGTCGACGGTGTCGACGCCGAGCGCCTCCGGGGTGAGCGCGTCGGTGACCGCGGTGGCCGAGGCCGCCGCCCGCACCGACAGCTCCTGGCGTCCGTCCGGGCTGACGAACCGCACCACCGCCGAGCCGTCCTGGGCGGGGGAGCGGTACTGCGTCCAGTCCTGCGGGACGGCGACGGAGAACCCGAGCGGGTCCGGGTGGGCGATGCGCGGGGTGCGCTCGGTCGCCACGGTGACCGTGCTCAGCGGCTCCTGCCCGGCGAGCGCGCGGACCCCGGCGAACCCGGCCAGCGCGCCCAGCAGCACGAGCAGCGCCCCGCCGAGCACCAGCGGTACCCCGCCCAGCACCCCGGCCGGTCCGCTGCGGCCGGCCGGCTGTGCCTCGGCGCGGGCCGGCTGCCGGGGCGGGGCGGACGCCGGTCGGGGCGGCGCGGCGCGGTGCGGCTCCGGCGACGGTGCGGGTGCCGGCGCGGGAGCCGGGCCGGCCGGGAGCGGGCCCGGGTCGGCGGTGAGCGGCGCCCCGCCCCAGGCCCCGGTGCCGCCCACGGCGGGCGCCTGCTGCGACGCCTGGGGGCGCTGTGCGGGCTGCGGCCCCGAGGGCGCGGACGGGGCGGACGGCGCGGGGACCCGCGCCATGATCGTCGGAACGTCCGGGGAGCCGGGGAAGATCGGGTCGTCCGGGTCGGCGAGCAGCGGTCGCAGCCGGGCGCGGACCTCGTCCAGCGGCATCCGGCCGGGCGGGTCCTTGACCATCAGCCCGCTGATCACGTCGGCGATCGGCCCGGTCATCGTCGGCACCGGAACCGGCCCGTCGACGACCTCGGTGATCGTCCGCACCGGGTCGCCGTCGACGTCGTAGGGCGGGCGGCCCTCGACCGCGGCGAACAGCGTGGCCCCGAGCCCCCACAGGTCCGCGGCCGGCGTCACCGGCTGGCCGGCGGCGACCTCGGGCGCGATGTAGGCGGGTGAGCCGAGCACCAGCCCGGCCGAGGTCATCGGTGCGTCGGACTCGTTGCGCGCGATGCCGAAGTCGGTGAGCTTGATCCGGCCGTCGTCGGAGATCAGGACGTTGCCGGGCTTCACGTCGCGGTGGGTGATCCCGGCCCGGTGCGCCGCCCGCAGCGCCGCCGCGGTGCCGAAGCCGACGACACCGGCCTGCGCCGAGTCCAGCCTGCCGAGCTCGGAGATCGCGGCGGCCAGGTTCTTCGACGGCACCAGCTCCATGACCACCAGCGGCTCGTCGCCGCCGGAGTCGAGCACGTCGAACACGGTCACGACGTTCGGGTGCGACAGCCCGGCCAGCGCGCGGGCCTCGCGCATGATGCGCTCGCGCAGCTCCTGCTTCTCGCCGTCCGGGATCCCGTCGGGGATCTTCAGCTCCTTGAGCGCCACCCGGCGCTGCAGGACGTCGTCGAAACCGGACCACACGGTGCCCATCGCGCCGCTGCCGAGCGGGCCGTCGACGCGGTACCGCCCGGCGATCTGGCGGCGCTGGACCTCGCCTTCGGGAACGGACACGCCCGCGATTGTCCCATCGTGCCCGGACCGCCCTGCCCGGACACCGCTTGTCACGCCCTGTTCCCGGTGCTCACGGTGCGTCACGGCCCGGCGGGGTCCGCACGCCGGACGGCGCCCGCCGCGGGACGGACGTGCGCGGCTCACCGTGCGGTGACCGCTGTGGGGACGGTGACGGTGTAACGAGCACGGTGGGTACCGCGACGGCTACCACAACGGCCGGTGAACGGCGAAGACGTCCGTTCGTCGTACCTCCGCCCGCCCGCTCGTCAGGTGTGGCGAACCCGCTGGCAGCATCCCGCCGACCCCTCGCCGCCCCGAACCGCGAACGGGACGATTTCGACTGGAACACCGCCGGACGGGTGAGGACCATTCCTTGGGTACGGGCCCGTCGGAACGACGCGACGGCTGCACACGGCAGCGACCGCCGCACCGGTCCCGGGCGTCTCGGACGAGGAGGACAAGGTGACTGCGCTGCAGACCCGCACCGAGCTCCCCGAGATCGTCGATCTCCCGGTCGACGACCTCGGTGCCGGCACGGGTCCGGCCTGGCTGGAGTCGTGGATGCGGGCGCACAGGGGCGAGATCCTCGGCTGGCGCCGCGCGATCCACGCCCAGCCGGAGCTGGCCCGCCGCGAGCACCTGACCACGGCCCGGGTGTCGGAGACGCTCCTGCGCGCCGGGCTGGAACCGCGCACGCTCGCCGGGGGCACCGGCGTGGTGTGCGACGTGGGCCACGGCGAGCCGCTGGTGGCGCTGCGTGCCGACATGGACGCCCTGCCGCTGCAGGAGCAGAGCGGGGCGGAGTTCGCGTCCGAGGTGCCCGGCGTGATGCACGCCTGCGGGCACGACGCGCACACCGCGATGCTGCTCGGGGCCGCGCTGGCGCTGCACTCGGCGCCGTCGCTGCCGGGCCGGGTCCGGCTGGTGTTCCAGCCGGCCGAGGAGGTGCGGCCGGGCGGGGCGCTCGACGTCGTCGGCCAGGGTGTGATGGAGGGCGTGCAGCGGATCTTCGCGCTGCACTGCGACCCGCGCCTGGAGGTCGGCCGCCTGGGCACCCGCGTCGGGCCGATCACCTCGGCGTGTGACCTGATCGAGGTCCGGCTGACCTCGCCGGGCGGGCACACCTCCCGCCCGCACCTGACCGCGGACCTGGTCCAGGCCCTCGGGCTGCTCGCCACCCAGGTCCCGCTGCTGCTGACCCGGCACGTCGACCCCCGCTCGGGCACCGTCCTGACCTGGGGTGCGGTGCACGCCGGGGAGGCGGCCAACGCGATCCCGCAGTCCGGGCTGCTGCGCGGCACCCTGCGCACCGCCGACCACGCGACCTGGACCGAGCTGGAGGACACGCTGCGCGCGCTGGTCGCGTCGGTGCTGGCCCCGACCGGCGTCGGCTACGTGCTCGACCACGTCCGCGGGGTCCCGCCCGTGGTCAACGACGAGGTCTCCACCGGCCTGCTGCGCGACGCCGCGGTCGCCGTCGGCGGCGACACGGCCGACGAGAGCACCGAGCAGTCCTCCGGCGGGGAGGACTTCGCCTGGTACCTGGAGCACGCGCCCGGGGCGATGGCCCGGCTGGGCGTGTGGGCGGGCAGCGGCCCGAAGCGCGACATCCACCAGCCGACGTTCGACCTGGACGAGCGGGCGCTGCCGTTCGGCTCCCGGGTGCTCGTGCACGCGGCGCTGGCCGCGCTGGGCGAGACGGCCTGAGCCCGCGGCGCGGCCGGCCCGGCCGCACCGTCGGCCCGATCCCGCGGCGCCGGTGGCGCGGCGGGATCAGCCGCCGGGGGAGGACTTCCGGCTGGGCCGGCTGCGCAGCTCGTTGACGTAGTCGGCCGGCGCGCCCGCGGTCTCGGCGGCGTCGGCGAGCACCCCGAGGTAGCGGGCCGACGGCTCACCACCCTCGTAGGCGTTCAGCACGTAGACGAAGGCGAGCACGCTCCCGTCGAGGGTGGCGACCCGCAGACGCAGCTTCTTGTGCATCCCGAGCTCACCGCCCTCCCAGCGGTCGAGCACCCTCTCGTCGTGCTCGGGCACGTCGTAGAGCACCACGAACACCTGCGAGCCCGGCTCCTCCACCACGGTGGAGAGCGCGCCCTCCCAGGTGTAGTCCTCGCCGCCGAACGTCAGCCGCCAGCCCTGGAGCCACCCGGTCCCGGCCATCGGCGAGTGCGGGGCGCGCTCCTTCATCTGCTCGGGGTCCATGTTCGACCCGTACGCGGCATACAGCGGCACGTGAGCAGGGTAATGGCCGCCGCCGCGGCGCTTCGACCCGCCCGGCCGAAACAATCGGACACGCGTACTGTGAGCGCCGTCGACGTCGGTGGGCGCGGACGCTCACCGGCCCCACCACCGACTCTCTGGGGGAGACTTCCCGTGACCCGCATCGTCATCATGGGCGGCGGACCGGCCGGGTACGAGGCCGCACTCGTCGCGGCGCAGCACGGCAGCGACGTGACCGTCGTCGAGCGGGACGGGATGGGCGGCGCGTGCGTCGTCTACGACTGCGTCCCGTCGAAGACGTTCATCTCCTCCGCCGCCGTGCGCGTCGACCTGCACCGCGCCGAGGACCTGGGCGTCCTGGTCGACCGGGGCAACGCCGCCGTCGACCTGCCCACGGTCAACGAGCGCGTGCGGTCGCTGGCGCTGGCGCAGTCGGCGGACGTGCGTGCCCGGCTGGAGAACGAGGGCGTGCGGATCGTCGCCGGCACCGCCCAGTTCGCCGGCCCGGCCGCCGCCCGAGCGGCGCACGAGATCACCGTGACGCACGCCGACGGCACGGTCGAGGAGATCGTCGCCGACGTCGTGCTGGTCGCCACCGGCGCGACCCCGCGGGTGCTGGAGTCCGCCCGCCCGGACGGCGACCGCGTGCTGGACTGGCGCCAGCTCTACGACCTCGACGAGCTGCCCGAGCACCTGATCGTCGTCGGGTCGGGCGTGACCGGCGCCGAGTTCTGCTCCGCCTACGTCGAGCTGGGCTGCCGGGTCACCCTGGTCTCCAGCCGGGACCGGGTGCTGCCGCACGAGGACGCCGACGCGGCCGCCGTGCTGGAGGAGGTCTTCGCCGAGCGCGGCGTGGAGATCCTGCCCAACTCCCGCGCCGACCGGGTGGAGAACACCGGCGACGGCGTGCTGGTGACGCTGTCCGACGGCCGCACCGTCGCGGGCTCGCACGCGTTGATGACCGTCGGGTCGGTGCCGAACACCGACGACCTGGGCCTGGAGAAGGTCGGCATCGAGACCGACCGGGGCGGGTTCATCCCGGTCGACAAGGTCTCGCGGACCTCCGAGCCGCGGGTGTACGCCGCAGGCGACTGCACCGGGGTGCTGATGCTCGCCTCGGTCGCGGCGATGCAGGGCCGGATCGCGATGTGGCACGCGCTCGGCGAGGGTGTGGCCCCGATCCGGCTGCGGACCGTGGCGGCGAACGTCTTCACCCGGCCGGAGATCGCGACCGTCGGGATCAGCCAGCAGGCGATCGACTCCGGGGAGGTCCCGGCGCGGACGGTGATGCTGCCGCTGTCGACGAACCCGCGGGCGAAGATGCGCGGCCTGCGGCGCGGGTTCGTGAAGCTGTTCTGCCGGCCCGCGTCCGGCGTCGTGATCGGGGGCGTCGTGGTGGCCCCGGTGGCCAGCGAGCTGATCCTGCCGATCGCGATGGCCGTCCAGAACGGGTTGAACGTGGACGACCTCGCGCACACCTTCTCGGTGTACCCGTCGCTGTCCGGCTCCATCACCGAGGCCGGCCGCCAGCTGATGCAGCACTCGGACCTGGACTGACGGACCTGGAGCTGTGGACCTCAAGCCGACCGCCGGCACCCCCGGCCGTGCCGGTCGCGATCCGGCACGGACGGGGATGGGTCAGGCCGCCGGGACGCCGGCGGCGTACCGGCCGTCGACGCCGCCCGCCCGGCAGGTGCTGAGCGGGCACGGCGGCGATGACCACGGCCGGTCCACACCGGCCACCGCCGTGGTGACGACCGCCCCGAACGGCCACCGGCCTGCGAAACGCTGCAGGTACCAGTAGCAGAACAGGTGGTCCGGCTCCTGCGGGTCGGTGACGAACACCGGGCGTGCGCCCAGGTTCTCCACCCACCGCGCGTAGTCGGTCGTGACCCGGCCGGGCGCGCGAGCGCCTCGCCGGGTCAGGAGCCAGTCCTCGGCCCGGTCGCGCCAGGTGTCCAGCGCGGCCGGGTGCACGGTCGCCCCGGGAAGCTCCCGGAGGTTGGCGGTGAACGTGCCCACCGCGACCCCGCCCGCGGCGTACGCGGTCGAGGTCAGGGTGAGCAACGAGTGCGGCCCGGGGATCGGGCCGTCGGTGTGGACGTGTGTCGTCACGTGCAGTGTCGTCACGTGCGACGACGAGTGGTGTGCATGGGGCATGACGGATCCTGTGACGTCTCGGTCGAGCTGAGGACGGCTCACGGCGCGGCCTGGCCTGCGTGGTGAGCAGGATCCGCGGCGCGGTACTCCGCGTGGCGGTGTTCCGGGCCCCGTGGATCGGACACACGGGTCGGCTCTGTTCAGTTGTGGGGTCGAGACTAGCGCGGCTGCGCCGCCCGTGAGTGGAAATCACGGTTCAGGCCGTGATTTCCACTCACAGGCCACTTACTCCTTGATCTCGCAGATGACCGTGCCCTGGGAGATCGAGGCGCCCTGCTCCGCGGACAGCCCGGTGACGGTGCCGTCCTTGGTCGCGGTGACCGGGTTCTCCATCTTCATCGCCTCCAGGACGACGATCAGGTCGCCGGCCGAGACGGTGTCACCGTCGGACACCGCGACCTTGATGATCGTGCCCTGCATCGGCGCGGTGACGGCGTCGCCGGACACCTTGGCGCCGCCGCCCTTGCCGGTGCGCTTGCGCGGCGCGGCCTTGGCCTGCCCGCCGCCGCCCGAGCCCCCGCCCAGGGCGAGGTCGCCGGGCAGCGAGACCTCGAGGCGGCGTCCGCCGACCTCGACGACCACGGTCTGCCGCTCGCCGGACTCGTCCTCGGCCCCGGCACCGCCCTCGAACGGCGCGACGGTGTTGTCCCACTCGGTCTCGATCCACCGGGTGTGCACCGCGAAGTCCTCGCCCGACGCGGCGGCGAACGCCGGGTCGGACACGACGAGCCGGTGGAAGTCGAGCACGGTGGCCATGCCCTCGACCCGGAACTCCTCCAGCGCCCGGCGGGAGCGCTCGAGGGCCTGGGTGCGGTCGGCACCGCGGACGATCAGCTTCGCCAGCAGCGAGTCGAACTGCCCGCCGATGACCGAGCCGTCCTCGACGCCGGCGTCCATCCGGACGCCCGGGCCCGACGGGTACCAGATCTTCTCGACGGTGCCCGGGGCCGGGAGGAAGTTGCGGCCGGCGTCCTCGCCGTTGATCCGGAACTCGATCGCGTGCCCGCGCGGCGCCGGGTCCTCGGTGAACTCCAGCTCCTTGCCCTCGGCGATGCGGAACATCTGCCGGACCAGGTCGATGCCGGTGGTCTCCTCGGAGACCGGGTGCTCGACCTGCAGCCGGGTGTTCACCTCGAGGAAGGTGATCATCCCGTCCTCGCCGACCAGGAACTCGACGGTGCCGGCGCCGTAGTAGCCGGCCTCCTTGCAGATGGCCTTGGACGCGTCGTAGAGCGTCTTCTCCTGCTCCTCGGAGAGGAACGGCGCGGGGGCCTCCTCGACGAGCTTCTGGAAGCGGCGCTGCAGCGAGCAGTCCCGGGTCCCGACGACGACCACGTTGCCGTGCTGGTCGGCCAGCACCTGGGTCTCGACGTGGCGCGGCCGGTCCAGGTAGCGCTCGACGAAGCACTCGCCGCGGCCGAACGCGGCGGTGGCCTCGCGGACGGCGGACTCGTAGAGCTCGGCGACCTCGGACCGCTCGCGGGCGACCTTCATG
The DNA here is from genome assembly GCF_900115005.1 of Pseudonocardia ammonioxydans. Taxonomy (GTDB): domain Bacteria; phylum Actinomycetota; class Actinomycetes; order Mycobacteriales; family Pseudonocardiaceae; genus Pseudonocardia; species Pseudonocardia ammonioxydans. The sequence goes on from NZ_FOUY01000008.1 coordinate 61,867, forward strand.
CCGCGGCCGCCACCACCGAACGCGGCCTTGATCGCCACGGGCAGGCCGTGCTCGTCGGCGAAGGCGAGGACCTCGTCGGCGTTGGCGACCGGGTCCTTCGTGCCGGGCACCAGCGGTGCCCCGGCCCGGGTGGCGATGTGCCGGGCGGTGACCTTGTCGCCGAGGTCGCGGATCGACTGCGGCGACGGGCCGATCCAGGTGATACCGGCGTCGATCACGGCCTGGGCGAAGTCGGCGTTCTCCGACAGGAAGCCGTAGCCGGGGTGGATCGCGTCGGCGCCGGCCTGCTTCGCGGCGCCGATGACCTTGTCGATGTCGAGGTACGAGTCCGCCGCGGTGGACCCGCCCAGGGCGAACGCCTCGTCGGCGAGCCGGACGAACATGGCGTCGCGGTCCGGGTCGGCGTAGACGGCGACACTGGCGAGGCCCGCGTCCTTGGCCGCTCGGATCACCCGGACGGCGATCTCTCCCCGGTTGGCGACGAGCACTTTGCGCAGTGCGGGCACGGTCGAACTCCTCCGGTCGCGAGCGCCGGCCCGGTGCTCCGGCGCTGGGTCTGAGCGGAGTGTAGGAGTCACAGCGCCGTTGGTTACCGGTGGGGAATGTGGCAATCGCCTCGTCACACCCGTTCGTGGGTGCCCGGCCTGCTGGGGAGTAGTTCGCGGTGAGACGGGACACGTCGCCCGCCCGGGCCTCGCGGGGCCCGTCCGTCGCAGCTCCACACCCCCCACAGGTGGAGCCGCGGCGGACGGGCCCGCTCGGGTCAGCGACCCGCGGCGCCGCCACCGAGCGCGGCGACCCTCTGCGCCGCGAGCTCCTCGGCGAACACCGGCTCGGCCGCGAGCAGTGCGGGGAGCCCGAACGCGCCGACGCTGAGCGCGGCCGCCGCCGGGCCGAGCCGCGTCCAGCTCGGACGGGCGGCGGGCGACAGGTCCTCGCGTTCCTCCTGGATCCGGCGCAGTGCGGCGTCCCCGGCCCGGGTGCGCCGCGGCACCCGCAGCACGAACACGGCCGTGACCGTCGCCATGACCAGGGACAGGACGAGAACGGACCCGACCGGGCGGCCGTCCGCGGTGCCGGCGGTGGCCCGCACCAGGCCGAGCACGGCGACCAGGCCGGGCAGGACGGCGGCGACGCGGTAGCGGTCCCGGTCGGCGGCGTCGAGGACCAGCCCGGCGGACTCGAGCCGCTGCCGGATCCGGTGCAGCTCGGTGCGCACCGCCACGTGCGTGCGCAGCGTCCGCCCGGGCGTGAGCCGGTGGGCGGAGCGGTGGATGGCCCGCTGCAGGCCGGTGGCCGAGCGGGTGAGCGGGCCGCCGGCGCGGACCTGCCCGGTGGTCCGGTCCGAGGTGACGACGGTGCCGTCGACGTGCATCGCGGACAGCGCCGCGTAGACGGCCAGGACGGACCCGCCGTTGAGATGGGCGACGTCCTCGGGCCGGCCCTCGAGGACCCGCCCGCCGCCCGGGTCACCGGCCGCGATCCGGGAGCGGTGCCAGCCCGCGAACGCGGTCGCGGCCACGGCGAGGAGCAGGTAGAGCAGCAGGAACGTCGTCCCCGGGATCCCCCAGGTCTCTCCGGTGAGGTTCGTGCCCAACCCGACCACCCCCTGCGGTGCCACGACGCTGCCTCGACGGACGCAGGTCGTCGGAAGCAGTGTGCGCCCGGTCACGCCGGGGGTGGCCGGATTTCACCGAGACTTGAGGTTGCCGGTGTCAGGTGATCGCGGCCCGCACCTGGTTCTTGATCCGGGCGAGCATCGCGGCGATACCGCGCAGCCGCAGCGGGCTCACGGCCTCGGCCAGGCCGAGGTCGGTGTAGAAGTCGTCCGGCACGTCGAGCACCGTGGCGGCCGGCTGCCCGTCCAGGCCCGTGTGCATGATCGACGCGAACCCGCGGGTGGTCGGCGCCTCCCGCGGGGCCGAGAAGTACAGGTGCACCGGCCGGGCGGCCGGGTCCGAGCCGCCCTCACCGGCTTCACCGTCCGCCACCTCGACGGCGATGAACAGCGGGGTCTGGCACTCGGGCACCTGCTCCATCGTCGACGCCGCGTCGGCGAAGCGTTCGGGCAGGTCGGGAAGCTCCTGGGAGAGCTCCAGCAGCAGCTGCAGCCGGTCCTTCGGACCGACCGCGGCGAAGTCGTCGACGAGCTCGGCGAGCTGGGGCGGCAGGGTCCCCGGATCGGTGCTCCCGCTCATGCCGAACCGCGCTCCTCGCCCTGCACGATCGGCACGCGGACGGCGTTGCCCCACTCGGTCCAGCTGCCGTCGTAGTTGCGGACCCGGTCGAAGCCGAGCAGGTAGGTCAGCACGAACCAGGTGTGGCTGGAGCGCTCACCGATCCGGCAGTAGGCGACGACGTCGTCGGAGGGCTGCAGGCCCTGCTCCTGTTGGTAGATCGCCTCCAGCTCGGCGCGGGTCTTGAAGCTGCCGTCCTCGGCGGCGGCACGGGCCCACGGGACGCTCGCGGCGCCCGGGATGTGCCCGCCGCGGACCGCACCCTCCTGCGGGTAGTCCGGCATGTGCAGCTTCTCGCCCGAGTACTCCTGCGGGGACCGGACGTCGACCATCGGCTTGCCCAGGTGGGCGAGCACGTCGTCCTTGAACGCGCGGATCCGGGAGTCGTCCCGCTCGACGACCGGGTAGTCCGCCGTGGCGGGGGAGGGGGCCTCGGTGGTGGTCTCGCGGCCCTCGGCGATCCACTTGTTCCGGCCGCCGTCGAGCAGCCGCACGTCGGGGTGGCCGAACAGCTGGAACACCCACAGCGCGTAGGCGGCCCACCAGTTGTTCTTGTCGCCGTACACGACGATCGTGGTGTCCCGGCCGATGCCGCGCTCGGACATGATCTCGGCGAAGCGCCGGCCGTCGACGTAGTCACGGGTGATCGGGTCGTTGAGCTCGGTGTGCCAGTCGACCTTGACCGCGCCCGGGATGTGCCCGGTCTCGTAGAGCAGGACGTCCTCGTCGGACTCGACGACGACCAGGTCGCCGTCGTCGGAGGTCCCGGCCTTGAGCCGGTCGGCGAGCCACTCGGTGGTGACCAGGCGCTCCGGGTGGGCGTACTCGGCGAGCTTGGGGTCGGGGTCGTTCGCGACAGCCATGCGCGCGAGGGTAGTCCCGGGTGCCGCCCGGTGCTCAGATCGGGATGTCGGTGTCGTCTCCCTCGCCGCGCGGGCCGTGGATCCGCCGCTCCCCGGGGGCGATCCGCACGTCGTCGATGCTGGCCTCGCGCCGTCGCATCAGGCCGTTCGCGTCGAACTCCCAGTTCTCGTTGCCGTAGCTGCGCCACCACTGCCCGCTCGCATCGCGGCACTCGTACTGGAACCGGACGGCGATCCGGTTCCCCTGGTAGGCCCACAGCGACTTGCGCAGCGCGTAGTCGAGCTCGCGCTCCCACTTCGCGGTCAGGAACGCGACGACCTCCGCCCGGCCGGTGAGCCAGGTGTCGCGGTTGCGCCAGACGGTGTCGGGTGTGTAGGCCAGCGACACCTTCTCCGGATCGCGGGTGTTCCACGCCGCCTCGGCGGCCAGCACCTTCTTCGTGGCGCTCGCCTCGTCGAACGGCGGGAACGGGGGACGCGATTCGTCGGTCATCTCAGGACTCCTTCCGCCACAGGTCGACGACACCCACGCCGACCTCACCGAGCAGCCGCCGGACCAGCGGCAGGCTGATGCCGATCACGTTGGACGGGTCGCCGTCGATGCCCTCGACGAACCACCCGCCGAACCCGTCGAGGGTGAACGCGCCGGCGACGTTCAGCGGCTCGCCGGTGCCGAGGTAGGCGTCGAGCTCGGCGTCGGACGGCTCCGCGAACCGCACCGCGGTGCCGGCGTGGCGCTCGGCCCGCCGGGTGACGGCCGTGCCCTCCAGCCGGAGCACCGCGTGCCCGGTCAGCAGCTCGCCCGTCCGGCCCGCCATCGCCTTCCACCGGTGCCGCGCGGTCTCGGGGTCGTGCGGCTTGCCGACCAGGTCGCCGTCGACGAGCAGCATCGAGTCGCAGCCGATCACCACGGCGTCCGGGTGCTCCCCGGCGATCCGCTCCGCGACGGCCGCGGCCTTCGCGGCGGCCAGCAGCGTCACCGTGCGCGCCGGGTCGGCGTCCGGGTGCGCGGCGAGCAGGGCGTCCTCGTCGACGTCGGAGACCTCGACGAGCGGATCGATCCCGGCCGCGCGCAGCACGCCGAGCCGGGCGGGGGAGGCGGAGGCGAGAACCAGGCGCACGGCCCGGACGCTACCGGCCGCGCCCGCACCGGTCGGCGCCGCGCACCCGCCCGGCCCCGTCCGGGCGCCGCCGCACAGGTTGGGGTGCCGCCGCACAGGACTGGGCTTGTGCGGTGTGCCGCGAACCTGTGCGGTTCCGGGGCGAGGTTGACGCGGCTGGCCCAGGATGGTGGCGCCGCACGGCTCGGTGCCGCCGCACGGGTTGAGTGGCGCCGCACAGGTTCGGGTGCCGCCGCACGGGACTGGGTTTGTGCGGCGTGCCGCGAACTTGTGCGGTCCCGGGGCGAGGTTGGCGCAGCCGGCCCAGGACGGTGGCGCCGCACCGGCTCGGGTGTCGCCACACGGCTCGGTGGCGCCGCACGGCTCGGTGCCGCCGCACGGATTGAGTGGCGCCGCACAGGTTCGGGTGCCGCCGCACGGGACTGGGCTCGTGCGGCGGGTCGCGAACCTGTGCGGTTGCGGGTGAGGTCCGCGCAGCCGGCCCCGGGGACGGTGGCGTCGCACGGATTCGGGGGCCGCCGCACGGGTTGAGTGCAGCCGCACAGGTTGGGGTGCCGCCGCACGGGACTGGGCTTGTGCGGCGTGCTGCGAACTAGTGCGGTTGCGGGGCGTGGGGTTCGCGCGGCCGGTGCAGGGCGGTGGCGCCGCACCGGCTCGGGTGCCGCCGCACGGGTTGAGTGTCGCCGCACAGGTTGGGGTGGCGCCGCACGGGGCTGGGCTTGTGCGGTGTGCCGTGAACTTGTGCGGTTCCGGGGCATCGGGGCGTCGGCGCGCGGCGGTGCTGGGCGGTCCCGCGGCTCCGGGTGCGGTGAGCTACCGCGGAGACGCGGGACCGGACGGGTCAGCGCTGGGCGGGTCAGCGCGGCAGGCCGGAGGCGCGCCAGGCGCCGGGGCCCGCCATCAGCGGCGCGCGGAGCTGGGCCGCGGGGTGCGACCACAGGTCCGGGGCGGGGTCCGGCGCAGGCGGGCCGCCCGCGCTCGCCGCCGCGGCGACGACGGCGGTGAGTGCGGCGAGCTCGTCGTCGGCCGGGGTACCGCGCACGACGCGGAACAGCGCGCGGCGCTCTTCCGGGGTCTGCTCGGGGTGCGCGGTGTCGGTGTCGCTCACAGCGGGATGTTCCCGTGCTTGCGGGTCGGGCCCTGCTCCCGCTTGGTGGACAGCATCCGCAGCGCCCGGCCGACGTAGCCGCGGGTGTGCGACGGCGGCACGACCGCGTCGATGTAGCCCCGGTCGGCGGCGATGTAGGGGTTGCAGAGGGTGTCCTCGTAGTCCTGCTGCAGCTCGGCGCGCTTGGCGGCGAGCTCGTCGCCCTCCAGGCCCTTGAGCTCCTTGCGGTAGAGGATCGACACCGCGCCCTGCGCGCCGGTGACGGCGATCTGCGCGGTCGGCCAGGCGATGTTGACGTCCGCGCCGAGGTGCTTGGAGCCCATCACGTCGTACGCGCCGCCGTAGGCCTTGCGGGTGATCACGGTGACCTTCGGGACGGTCGCCTCGGCGTAGGCGTAGATCAGCTTCGCGCCGCGGCGGATGATGCCGTTCCACTCCTGGTCGGTGCCCGGCAGGAAGCCCGGGACGTCGACGAAGGTCAGCACCGGGATGTTGAACGCGTCGCAGGTCCGGACGAACCGCGCCGCCTTCTCCGAGGCGTCGATGTCCAGGCAGCCGGCGAACTGGGTCGGCTGGTTCGCCACGATGCCGACGCTGCGGCCCTCGACCCGGGCGTAGCCGGTGACGATGTTGGGCGCCCAGAGCTCCTGGACCTCGAGGAAGTCCTCGTCGTCGACCACCCGGTTGATCACCTCGCGGATGTCGTACGGCATGTTCGCCGAGTCCGGGATGATCGTGTCGAGCTCGAGGTCGGTGTCGGTGATGCCGTCGGTGATCGAGCCCGCGACCGGCTCCGGCGCGGGGTACGACGGCGCCTCGGACAGGTTGTTCGACGGCAGGAAGCTCAGCAGCTGCTTGACGTAGTCCAGCGCGTCGGACTCGTCACCGGCCAGGTAGTGCGCGACGCCGGACTTGGAGTTGTGTGCCCGGCCGCCGCCGAGCTCCTCCATGTCGACGTCCTCACCGGTGACGGTCTTGATCACGTCCGGGCCGGTGATGAACATGTGGCTGGTCTCGTCGACCATCACGGTGAAGTCGGTGATCGCGGGCGAGTACACGGCACCACCGGCACACGGGCCCATGATCAGCGAGATCTGCGGGACCACACCGGAGCTCTGCACGTTGCGCAGGAAGATCTCGCCGTAGAGACCGAGGGCGACCACGCCCTCCTGGATGCGGGCGCCACCGCCGTCGTTGATGCCGATCATCGGGCAGCCGATCTTCGCGGCCACGTCCATGACCTTGACGATCTTCTCGCCGTAGACCTCGCCCAGCGCCCCGCCGAACACGGTGGCGTCCTGGGAGAACACTGCGACCGGGCGGCCGTCGATCGTGCCGGTGCCGGTCACGACGCCGTCGCCGAAGGGGCGCTTCTCCTGCATGCCGAAGTTCGTCGACCGGTGCCGGGTCAGCGCATCGAGCTCGACGAACGAGCCCGGGTCGAGCAGCTGGTCGATCCGCTCGCGGGCGGTCTGCCTGCCCTTCGCGTGCTGTCGCTCGACCGCGGTCGCGGATCCGGCGTGGATCGCGTCGTCGAACCGCTGGTACAGGTCGGCGAGCTTGCCCGCGGTGGTGTGGACGTCAGGCTCGGCTCCCTGGTCGTCCGGGGTCGCCATCGGCTCCGTTGCGGCGCTCATGGGGCCGGACTCTAACCCGGTGACCGCACGTCGATCGGCGTGATGTCCGCCGCAGCTCACCCGACCGGGGGCAGTCGTTACCGATCCGCGTCCGGTCCGCGGGCCGCGCTCGGTCCGGGTGCCGTTACGGTGCGCGGTGATGACGACCGGGACCCCATCCGAGCCCTCCGACGGCCCACTGGACGCGTACGCGCTGCGCACGGCGGTACTCCGTCCGGCGGGCGGCTGGACCGCGCTCGAGGTGGTCGGGTCCACCGGATCGACCAACGCCGACCTGCTCGCCCAGGCGGGCCGCGGGGCGCCGGACCGCTCGGTGCTGATAGCCGAGGAGCAGGTCCGCGGGCGGGGACGGCTGGACCGCACCTGGACCTCCCGGCCCGGGGCGGCGCTCACGGTGTCGGTGCTGTGGCGCCCGGACGGCGTCCCGGCCGACCGGCTGGGCTGGCTGCCGATGCTCGCCGGGGTGGCGCTGGCCGATGCGATCACCGAGGTCGCCCCGGACGTCACGGCCGCGCTGAAGTGGCCGAACGACCTGCTCGTCGGCCCGTCGCTGAGCAAGGCGGCCGGGATCCTCGCCGAGATGACGGCCGTCTCCGGGGGCGGGCCGGGCGTCGTGCTGGGCATCGGGCTCAACGTGTCGACGCCCGCGCAGGAGCTGCCGTGGGGCGCGACCTCGCTGGCCGCGCACGGGCTGACCGCCTCCCGTGCCGAGGTGGCGGTCGCGCTGCTCGGTCACCTGTACCGGCGCGAGGCCGACTGGCGCGACGCCGGGGGCGACGCCGACGCGTGCGGGCTGCGCCGCGACTACCGCTCCCGATGCGCCTCCCTGGGCGCCCGGGTCCGGGTGGAGAAGCCCGGCGGCGACCAGCTGATCGGGATGGCCGAGGACGTCGACCCGCAGGGCCGGCTGCTGGTCCACCCGGACGGCGGCGAGCGCGTCGCGGTGGCGGCCGGTGACATCGTGCACCTGCGCGCGGCCGATCACCCGTAGCGCTGACCTGCGCGTTCCGCCCGCGCGTCGCGACCGCCCGGGCGTGCCCCCGCCCTACCGTGGGGGGCATGGCGTTCCCGGACGACGCGCTCGACGACGACGAGCGCGTCGTGCTGCACGGGCACCCGCACTGGCGGCTGTGCCTGCGGCCCGCCGCCGCCCTGCTGCTGGTGAGCGCGCTGGCCGGGTTCGCCGGGGCCGTCGTGCGGCTGCAGCCGTGGGCCCCGTACGCGTGGGCCCTGCTCGGTGCGCTGGCCGCGCTCGCGGTGACCCGCTGGACGGTGGTGCCGATCGCCCGCTGGCGGTGCTCGCACCTGGTCGTCACGAACCTGCGGCTGCTCGTGCGGGAGGGTGTCGTCACCCGTGACGGGCTGGACGTCCCGGTCGAGCGCATCGACGCCGTCCGCGTCCGGATGGGCCCGGCCGGCCGGCTGGCCGGCTACGGCTCGCTGCTGCTCGACGTCGCCGGGGAACGGCTGCGGTTCGACGACGTCCCCCGGGTGGAACGCGTGCAGGCCCGGCTGCACCGCGAGATCGGCCGGGCCGACACCGCCCGCCGCGCCGCCGCGCAGGAGACGCAGCGCACATCCGCACGGGGGCACGCCGATGCCGTGGTGAGGGAGAGGATGAGCCGGGAGAGGATGGGCCGCCGGGACCAGCAGGACCCGCAGGGACGAGGCACGGCGGACCCGTCACCGGAGCGTGCCGTGCCGGAGAGGACCGCGTCATGACCAGCCTGCCGATGACCGTGCGTGACCCGGAGCTGCCGGAGCGCGTCGAGATCTACGAGGTCGGCCCGCGCGACGGCCTGCAGAACGAGCAGAACGTGGTGCCGGTCGCGGTCAAGGCCGAGTTCCTGGACCGGCTGGCCGACGCCGGGCTGCGCACGCTGGAGGCGACCAGCCTCGTGCACCCGAAGTGGGTGCCCCAGCTCGCCGACGCCGCCGAGCTGCTGCAGGTGCTCACCCGCCGCGAGGGGCTCGACTACCCGGTCCTCACCCCGAACGAGCGCGGCCTCGACCGGGCGCTCTCGGCCGGCTGTGACCACGTCGCGGTGTTCGCCTCGGCCACCGAGACGTTCGCGAAGCGCAACCTCAACCGCACCCTGGACGAGCAGTTCGCGATGTTCGAGCCCACCGTGACCCGCGCGGTGCGGGAGGGGCTGCGGGTCCGGGCCTACGTGTCGATGGTGTTCGGCGACCCGTGGGAGGGCGGTGTCGACCCCGACCAGGCGGCCGGGGTCGGTGCCCGGCTGATGGAGATGGGCTGCGACCAGCTCTCGCTGGGCGACACCATCGGCGTCGCCACCCCCGCGCACGTCGGTGCGGTGCTCGACGCCTGCGCGGCGCGCGGCGTCGGCGTGGACCGGGTCGCCGTGCACTTCCACGACACCTACGGCCAGGCGCTGGCCAACACCCTCGCCGCGCTCCGGCACGGCGTGACGACGGTCGACGCCAGCGCCGGTGGCCTCGGCGGCTGCCCCTACGCCGGGTCCGCGACCGGGAACCTCGCCACCGAGGACCTGGTGTGGATGCTCGACGGTCTCGGCATCGCGCACGGTGTCGACCTGGCCGCGCTGGTCGACACGAGCGTGTGGATGGCCGGGCACCTGGGCCGGCCGTCGCCGTCGCGGGTGGTCACCGCGCTCACCCCGGAGTAGCGCCGCGGTTCACGGTGCCGGTGCGGGCCGGCGCAGCCCGTACATCCCGACGAAGCGCGACCGGTAGACCAGCACCTCGTCGGCGACCCGGGTCATCGTCCCGCGCAGCGTGATCAGCCCTAGCTCCGGACGGCTGCGGGACACCCGCGCCTCGAGCACCTCCATCGCCGCGCGCAGCTCGTCCCCGGCGAACACCGGTGCGGGCCAGGAGATCTCGTCCCCGCCCGGGGAACCGAGCCCGGCGGAGCGGCTGAGCAGGTTGTCGACGTAGGCCCGCATCCACAGGCCCGCGGTGAACCAGCCGGACGCGGCCAGGTCGCCGAACACCGACGCCGCCCCGGCGTCCGGGTCGAGGTGGAACGGCTGCGGGTCGAACCGCCGGGCGAAGGCGATCATCTCGTCGCGGTCGACCACGGTCGTGCCGAGGTCGAACACCGTGCCCGGGGCGAGATCCTCGAAGTACAGCTCAGGCACCGAGCACCTCCAGCACCCGCGCGTGCAGCAGGCCGTTGCTGGTCAGCCCGTGCCCGCCGGAGTAGGACGGGTTCCCGGCCAGGTCGGTCAGCCGCCCGCCCGCCTCGGCGACGACGGCGGCCGGCGCGGCCAGGTCCCAGGCGTTCGCCGCGGGCTCCACGGCCACGTCGAGCACCCCCTCGGCGACCAGCACGTGCTGCCAGAAGTCGCCGAAGGCCCGCGACTCCCAGCAGCCCTCGGTCAGGGCGAGCCACCCGTCGCGGGTGACCGGGCCGGGCTCGCTGCGGAACGTGTCGGTGTTGGTGGTGGAGACGTAGGCGTCGGCGACGTCGGCCACGCCGGACACCGCGATCCGCCGGGGCGTGCCCGCGGGCAGGTCCCGCGCCCACGCGCCCGCCCCGGCGGACCCCCACCAGCGGCGGTGCAGGGCCGGGGCGCTCACCACGCCGACCACCGGGACGCCGTCGACGACCAGCGCGACCAGCGTCGCCCAGGCCGGGAGGCCGCGGGAGAAGTTCTTGGTGCCGTCGATCGGGTCGATCACCCAGCCGCGGCGCGACGAGCCCGACTCGCCGCGTTCCTCGCCGAGGATCGCGTCGTCCGGGCGCTCGTGGCCGAGCGCGGCGCGGATCGCGTCCTCGGCGGCGGTGTCGGCGTCGGTCACCGGGGTGCGGTCGGGCTTGCTGGTCACGCGCAGGTCGGCGGCGCGGAACCGGGGCAGCGTGATCGCGTCGGCGAGGTCTGCCAGCCGCAGCGCGAGATCGAGATCGCGCGGGTCGGCCGGTGCCGGGGTCTCGGGGTGCACGGTCGGGTCGGGGCTCACGTCCGGCGAGCATGCCAGCGACCTGCCCGCACCGGTGCGGGCACCCGGCGGCCTATGCTCGACACCGATGACCATCGTGGTGCTGGCCGAGGACGACGCGGCGATCGCCGAGCCGCTGTCCCGTGCGCTGCAGCGGGAGGGCTACGAGGTCGAGGTCGTCACCGACGGCGTCGGTGCCCTCGAGCGGGTCACCCGCGACCACGCCGACCTGCTGGTCCTCGACCTGGGCCTGCCCGGGATGGACGGTCTCGAGGTGTGCCGGCGGGTCCGGGCCACCCAGGCCGACCTGCCGGTGCTGATGCTGACCGCGCGCACCGACGAGGTCGACTTCGTCGTCGGCCTGGACGCCGGCGCCGACGACTACGTGTCCAAGCCGTTCCGGCTGGCCGAGCTGCTCGCCCGGGTCCGGGCGCTGCTGCGGCGGCGGACCCAGGACGTGGTCGAGGTCGGTGGGCTGCGTATGGAGCTCTCCGGCCGCCGGGTCCTGCTCGACGGCGAGGAGGTCACCCTGGCGAACAAGGAGTTCGAGCTGCTGCGGGTGCTGATGCTGCACGCCGGGCAGGTCGTGACCCGCGAGGAGATCCTGCACGCGGTGTGGGGCGACGCGGATATGAAGTCGTCGAAGACGCTGGACATGCACATGTCCTGGCTGCGCCGCAAGATCGGCGGCGAGAAGCGGATCGCCACCGTGCGCGGCGTCGGGTTCCGCTACAACGCCGACTGACAGCACGCCGACCGCTCCGGCGCCGCCCGGGCAGGGCACCATCACCCCATGCGCCGCCGGATCCTGGTCTCCACGCTGCTCACCGTCGCGGTGACCGCGTTGTTCCTCGGCGGCCCGCTCGCGCTGGCGACCTGGCAGCTCGTCGAGGACTTCACCCGCGCCGAGCTGACCCAGCGGCTCGAGCAGCTCACCGAGAACCTGGAGGAGGCCGGGCCGCAGGGCCCGTCCACCGCGTTCGTGCAGGCGGCGATCCCGCCCAACAGCCGACTGACGATCGTGTCGCCGGGGGAGCCGGTCCGGGAGTACGGCCAGACCGACGTCGCCGACCCGGTCTCGGAGTCGCTGCCGTTCGGGCCCGGCGGGACGATCACGCTGTCCCAGCCGACGGCGGAGATGCGGTCGCAGCAGACCCAGGTCGTCGGCGTCGTCGTGCTGCTGGTGGGGTTCTCGGTGACGGTCGGGACCGGCGTGGCGATCTACACCGCGCGCCGGCTGTCCGACCCGCTGCGCGACCTCGCCGCGCGGGCCGCCCGGCTCGGCGCCGGCGACTTCCGCCGCTCACCGGCCCGCTACGACATCGCCGAGCTGGACCGGGTCTCGGAGGTGCTCGACTCGTCGGCGACCGCGCTGTCCCAGCTCCTGCAGCGCGAGCGTTCGCTGGTCGGTGACGTCTCGCACCAGCTGCGCAGCCGGATCACCGCACTGCAGCTGCGGCTCGACGAGCTGTCCACCCACCCGGACCCGGACGCCCGCCGGGAGGCGCTCGCCGCGCTCGAGCAGACCGAGCGGCTCACCGGTGTCCTCGACGACCTGCTGGAGTCCGCCCGCGCCGCCCGCGCGGTCGGCGCCGAACCGGTGGACCTGGCCGAGGCGGTCGAGGAGGCGGCGGCGGAGTGGCGGGAACCGCTGACCGCGGCCGGCCGGTCGCTGCGGCTGCGGGTGCCCGACGGCATGCTGGCCCGGGTGACCGGCGCCCGGCTGCGGGAGGCGGTCGGGGCGCTGGTCGACAACGCCCTGCAGCACGGCGAGGGCACCGTGACGATCACCGCCCGCACCGGGGAGAACGCGTTGCAGGTCGAGGTGTCCGACGCCGGCCCGGGCGTCCCGGAGGAGCTGGTGCCGCACGTGTTCGACCGCGGGGTCTCCGCGCAGTCGTCCACCGGGCTGGGCCTGGCTCTGGCCCGCACGCTGATCGAGGCCGACGGCGGCCGGCTGGAGCTGTTCCGGGCCCGGCCGCCGGTGTTCCGGATGTACCTGCCGGCCGCGCGGACCGACGACGTCGCCGCCAGCACCCCGGCGGCCGACCGGGCCGGCCCCCGGTAGGTCCACGGCAGGTCCGGCCCGCCCGGTCACCGCGCCGCGGCGACCCCGCTGCGGTAGGCCCACACGACCGTCTGCACCCGGTCCCGGGCGCCGATCTTGGCCATCGCCCGCCCGAGGTGGGACTTGACCGTGCTGGTCTCGACGACCAGCTCGGCGGCGATCTCGGCGTTGGACAGGCCGCGGGCGAGCAGCTGCACGATCTCGGTCTCCCGCGGGGTGAGCGGGGTGTCCGGGTCGGGGGCCGGCTCGTCCGGCGCCGGGGCGCGGCGGGCGAACTCGGCGATCACCCGCCGGGTCACCGCGTGGTCGACCAGGCCGTGCCCCGCGGCCAGCCGGCGGACGGCGTGCACGAGGTCGTCGGGCTCGGTGTCCTTGAGCACGAAACCGCCGGCGCCGGCCTCCAGCGCCCCGAACACGTACTCGTCCAGGTCGAACGTGGTCACCACCAGGATCGCCGGGGCCGGACCCGGCCCGGCGACGATCTCGCGGGTGGCGGCCAGCCCGTTGCCGCCGGGCATCCGGACGTCCATGCACACCACGTCGGGGGCCAGCTCGCGGGCCAGCCGCACCGCCCCCGGCCCGTCCACCGCCTCGCCGACGACCTCGATGTCCCCGGCCAGCTCCAGGAACACCCGGAACCCGGCCCGCACGACCGACTGGTCGTCGGCCAGCACCACCCTGATCACGCCACGTCCTCCGTCCCGGTCGTGTCCGGTTCGACGGGCACGGCGAGCCGCACCAGCCAGCCGCCGTCCGCCGTCGGCCCGGCCGCGAACTCCGCACCCACCAGCTGGGCCCGCTCCCGCATCCCGATCAGTCCGTAGCCGCGCGCGGTGACCCCGGCCGGGACCGGGGCCTCGGCCGCCGGGTTCGCGATCTCGACCACGACCCGGCCGGGCGTGCCGGTCAGGGTGACCCGCACCGGGGCACCCGGCGCGTGGTCGCGGGCGTTGGCGAGCGCCTCCTGCACGACCCGGTAGCAGGTGACGTCGGCGATCGGCGCCGGTGTCACCACGGGCCCGTGGCGTACCAGCTCGACCGGGGTGCCCAGCCCGCGGACCTCGGTGACCAGCCGGTCCAGCTCCGCCAGCCCGGGGACGGGAAGGTCGTCGTCCGGGCGGGAGCCGTGGGAGCTGTGGGACCCGCTGGACGCGCGGGACTCGTCACCGGGGTCGCGCAGCGTCCCGACGACCATCCGCAGGTCGCGCAGCGTCCGGCGGCCCTGCCGGCGCAGCGCCGCCGCGGTGGACCGGGCCCGCTCCGGGTCCCGGTCCACGAGCTGCTCGACCACGCCGGCCTGCACGACCATCCCGGACAGGTGGTGCGCGGCGATGTCGTGCAGCTCACGGGCCATCCGGGTGCGTTCGCGCCCGAGCGCGGCCGCGGCGCGGTCGCGCTGGGCGGCGATCACCTCGGCGGCCCGCACCCGGATCAGCTCGACGTAGCGCCGCCGGGTCGCGACGCCGGCCCCGACGAACGCGGCCGCGACGAGCACCGCGACCCCGGAGACGATCTGCCCGGTCGTCTCCACGGCCGTGGACCCGGACCGGGTCGCCGCGACGAGCAGGCCCGCCGTCTCGATCAGCGCCGCGGACGCCACCACCTGCACGGTCCGCCGCCCCGGCAGCAGGGTCGCGCAGGTGTAGGCCGCGACGGCCGTCGCGGGGCCGCGCAGCACCGCCTCCAGCGGCAGCAGCAGCGCCAGGACCGCCTGCAGCGCGGCGACCAGCACCAGGCACACCCGCGGCGTGGTCCGGCGCAGGCCGAGCAGCAGCGACTGGAGCACCACCAGTGCGAACATCGCCGCGGTCAGGGCGCCGGTCGGCGGGAGCAGGTCGGCGAACCGGGGCTGCGCCGGGACCGACACCAGCAGCACCATCAGCCCCACCGTCAGCAGCGCGACGACGACGGCGAGGGCGATGTCGCGCCCGAGCGGGCCGGTCAGGCCCACGGCGGTCATCCGGCGGTCGAGCCACGCCGAGGCGCGGTCGGGCCGGTCCGGGAGCGCCAGGTCGGCGGGGGGCGGGTACGCGGGCATCGCTCTCCGATCGGGACGGGATGATCGTAGGGCCGGGGTGGAGGCGGCGGGTCAGTAGCGGCGGGTCAGTAGCGGCGGGTCAGTAGCTGACGTCGAGCGACAGCAGCCCGAACGCGACCGCGACCCAGGTGGTGCCGGCCAGCCCCAGCAGCATCAGCACCCGTCCCGCGATGCGGGAACGGCCGATCCCGCCACGGACCCCGGTCACGAGCGCGACCACCGCCGCGAGCAGCCCGCCGACCGAGAACCACTGCAGCGCCTGCAGCGTGTGCAGCGCGGCCGCGGGGACGTCGGTGAGCCCGAGGATCGCGCCGATCACCGCGGACCATCCGGCGAGCGCGACCAGCGCGCACGCCGCCGCGGTCCGGGTCAGCCACTGCGCGGTGCGGTCGAGCGGCCCCGGCGACACCGGGGCGGCCGCGGCGTACCGGCGCCGGGCCAGCGCATCGACCGGCACGGCCAGCAGCCCGGCGAGCAGCAGCACCACCGCCGCGGCGAGCACCGGCAGCACGACCGCCGAGTCCCGGGCCGGTGACACCCGGAGCAGGGTCGACGCGGGGTCGGTGCCGAGCGCGGTGACGGTCCCGCCGTCGGTCCGGGTGGTGATCCGGCCGGTGCCGCCGATCTGCTGCCACACCCCGGGACGGGACTCCCGGTAGAACTCCGTGGGTGCGACCCCGCCCACGCCCGGGGAGACCGCCAGCGTGCCGTCCGGCCGGTCGGTCACCGTGACCTGCCCGACCAGGTTGACCACCTCCAGGAACGTGGAGAACGGCGCGCGGGCGCTCTCGTAACGGCCGGCGACGGCGGCGGCCCGCCCGGCCGGGTCCGGGTCGACGGCGTCCGGGGCAGTGGCGTCCGGCGTAGCGGCATCCGGGTCGGCGGCGTCCGGGTCGGCGGCCTCCGGGGCGGCGGCGGGCACGGGCTGCGGCGTGCCCGGGACGTAGCGGTCCACGACGCCGTGCACCACCGAGCGGGTCAGCTGCAGGAAGTCCTGGGTCCCTGCGCCGCTGCCGTTGGCGGTCACGAACACCCCGAGCCGCTGGTCCGGCACGAGCTGCAGGTGGGAGTGGAAGGAGCGGGTGTCCCCGCCGTGCCCGCGGATCTCGTGGCCGTTGCGGTCCTCCTCGAACAGCCCCAGCCCCATCCGGGGCCCGGCCGCCAGCTCACCGAGGCTGTCCGGCCCCAGCGCGGGGGCGCGCATCAGCGCCACGGTCTCCGGTGCGAGCAGCCGGGGCCCGGTCCCGAGCAGCGCGGAGGCGAGGCGGGCCAGGTCGGTGGCCGGCGCGGACAGCGAACCCGCCGGGGCGGGCTGCACGACCTCGAACGGCTGGGCCGGGCCGCCGGCGGTGGCGAACCCGTCCGCCATCCGGCCCGCCAGCGGTTCCGGCAGCGGCTGGGCGAACGTCGACGACGTCATCCCGGCCCGGTCCAGCACCGCACGCTGCACGTACCGCTCGAACGGCTCCCCGGTGACCCGCTCGACGACGTAGCCGGCCAGCCCGTAGCCGTAGTTGGAGTAGGCGGGTGTGGTGCCCGGCGCGAACACCTGCTCGGGCGGGTCGGTCGCCAGGGTCTCCCGCAGCGGAGCCGGGTCGCCGGTGCCCAGCACCCCGCGGATCCGCTCCTCGAACCCGGCGGTGTGGCTGAGCAGGTGCCGCATCGTGACCGGCGGGTCGAACCGCAGCGGCAGCGGGAAGTCCAGGTAACCCCGGACGTCGGCGTCGAGGTCGATGCGGCCCTGCTCGACCTGCTGCAGCACCGCGACCGCGGTCGCGACCTTGGACACCGACCCGGTCCGGAACAGCGTGTCCGCCGCGTCGACCGGCCGGGCCGGCTCGCCCGTCGCGGGGTCACCGGCGGTCGCGACGCCGTAGCCACGGGCGGCGATCACCTGCCCGTCCCGGACGACGGAGACCGCCGCCCCCGGGATCCCGGTGCGGTCCAGCATGGCCGGGACCAGGCCGTCCAGCCAGGTGGTGACGTCGGCCGGGGTGAGCGGCGCGGTCGCGGCCGGTGGCGGTGGCTGGGGAGGTGGCGCGGCCGGGCCTGCGGCGCACCCGGCCACGGTGAGGGCCACGGCGGCGCAGAGGGCGACGGCGAACAGCCGCCGCGGTCGGGAGAACGTCATGCACCGAGCGTGGCCGGTCACCGGGTGCCGGCACATCGAGCGCGCGACGGCAGTTGCGCCTACGACCTCCGGAGGAGGCCGGGCGGTGATCTCCTACGCGGGTGGTGGCTGCCGGCGCACGAACTGGTCGGGCCAGACGAAGCGGCGGAACGCCCACCAACGGAACGCCATCCCGGCCAGCGTCCCCACGATCTGCCCGGCGACGAAGTCCGAGAACTCCTGGGTGACCAGCGAGACGAACGGCTCCTGCAGCTCGAAGACGTACCGGGAGACCCACAGTGGAGCCGAGTAGACGGCGACCCCGATCCCGCTGATCAGGAAGAACAGCGCGGCCTCGTGGTGGCGCTCGCGCCCGCCGCGGGTGCGGAACGACCACTCCCGGTTGAGCACGTAGGAGACCATCGTCGCCACCAGCACCGCGATCACCTTGGCGGTCACCGGCTTGGTGTCGAGGACGAAGACCTTCAGCAGCAGGAACACCACGGTGTCGATCACCCACGTGGTGCCGCCGACCATCAGGAACTTGATCAGCTCACGGTGCTGGATGGCCTTGTCGCGGTACGGCTGGGGGATTCGCGCGAGCGTCGCCTCCACCACCGTCACGCGATCGATCGTGCCAGATTAGGCTTCCCGTCCTGTGGAGAGGGTTGAGACGTCGAACAGCGGTATGCCGGTCGTCGGCATGGTCGGCGGGGGCCAGCTCGCCCGGATGACGGCGCAGGCCGCCGTCGCGCTCGGGCAGACGCTGCGGGTGCTCGCTGCCTCCGATGCCGACCCGGCCGCGCAGGTGACCCCGGACGTCGTCGTCGGCGACCCGGACGACGGTGCGGCGCTGCGCAGGCTCGCGACCGGTTGCTCGGCGGTCACCTTCGACCACGAGGGTGTGCCGCAGGAGGTGCTCGGCCCGCTGGCCGAGGCGGGGATCCCGCTGCGGCCGTCGCCGCAGGCCCTGGTGCACGCCCAGGACAAGCTGGTGATGCGCCGGCGGCTCGCGGGGATGGGGCTGCCGGTCCCGGCGTTCGCGGCGGTGTCCGCACCGTCGGACGTGAGCGCCTTCGGCGCGGCGGAGGGCTGGCCGGTCGTGCTCAAGGCGATCCGCGGGGGCTACGACGGCCGCGGCGTCTGGTTCCTGCCCGGGCCGGACGACGCGCTCGTCGCGGACCTGCTGGAGCGCGGCACCCCGCTGATGGTCGAGACCGCGGTGCCGATGACCCGCGAGCTCGCCGCGAGCGTCGCCCGGTCCCCGTTCGGGCAGGCCGCGGCCTGGCCGGTGGTGGAGACCCTGCAGGTCGACGGCCAGTGCGCGCGGGTCACCGCCCCCGCGCCCGGCCTGTCCCCGGACGCGGCCGGGCGGGTGCAGGAGCTCGCGCTGCGGATCGCCGAGGAGCTCGGCGTCGTCGGGCTGATGACCGTCGAGCTGTTCGAGACGACCGCCGGCGAGGTGGTGGTCAACGAGCTCGCGATGCGCCCGCACAACTCCGGGCACTGGACGATCGAGGGCTCGGTCACCTCGCAGTTCGAGCAGCACCTGCGGGCCGTGCTCGACTACCCGCTCGGTTCCACCGCCCCGGTCGCGCCGGTGGCGGTCATGGCCAACGTCCTCGGCGCCGCCGAGGAGCCCGCGATGTCGATGGACGAGCGGCTGCACCACTGCTTCGCCCGCTTCCCGGAGGCGAAGGTGCACCTCTACGCCAAGGCCGGCCGACCGGCACGCAAGATCGGTCACGTGACCGTGCTGGGCTCCACCGAGCAGGACGTGCGGGAGCGGGCCGAGCTGGCCGCGACCTGGCTGGCCACGGCGACCTGGGCCGACGGCTGGTCGGCGCACGCGGACGACCCCCGAAAGGACTCCTGATGGCCGGTCCCACCACCTCCGGCGCCCCGCGGGTGGGCGTGATCATGGGCAGCGACTCGGACTGGCCGGTGATGAGCGCCGCCGGCGCCGCGCTCGACGAGTTCGGGCTCCCGTGGGAGGTCGGCGTCTACTCGGCGCACCGGACCCCGCAGCGGATGCTCGACTACGCCGCCTCCGCCGCCGACCGCGGCCTGCAGGCGATCATCGCCGGGGCCGGTGGCGCCGCGCACCTGCCCGGCATGGTCGCCGCGGCGACCCCGCTGCCGGTGATCGGCGTGCCGGTGCCGCTGAAGAACCTCGACGGCCTCGACTCGCTGCTGTCGATCGTGCAGATGCCGGCCGGGGTGCCGGTCGCGACCGTCGCGGTCGGCAACGCCCGCAACGCCGGACTGCTCGCGGTGCGGATCCTCGGCGCCGGGGACCAGGCCGTGCGTGCCGCCATGGTCGAGTTCCAGGCCGACCTGGAACGGTCGGTGCTGGACAAGGACGCCGCACTGCGGGCGACCGCCCGCGGCGAGGGCTGAGAATTCTCCTGGCGTCGCCGCCGATCTCGTGCGTACGGTGTTGCTACACGGGAAAGGAGGTGGTCCAGCAGATGAGCTACAGGACACGTGAGGTGGCCGTCAGCTAGCACCACGTTCTGCCGGGCGGGGCGAACCCGCCCGGAGAGACGGTCGTGGAAGCCGGTAGTGGTGCCGGCGAGTTCCAGACGGTCCACCCGTGATCCCCGGGCCCGAACCCTTGTCCGGTTCGGCGTGCGCACCCCGGTGCGGCCCGGGGATCACGCATGTCCGGAGCAGTCAGCCGGTGGAGCCGTCAGCCGGTGCGCCGGGAACTCTCGCGCTCCAGGGCCCGGGCGGCCCGCTCGAGCCGGCGGGCGACGTCCTCGAGGTCCGGTTCCCCGCCGCGCTCCTGCTCCAGCGGCAGCATCGGCGCGACCCGGCGGAAGTGTGCGACGACATCCGGCAGGTCGGTGTCGGGCGCGCCGTCGGCCAGCCACCGCCGCAGCGCCTGGTTGTGCGCGGCGACCAGTGCCGCGGCCGTGACCGCGGCCCGCAGCTCGCCGTCGGGCTGCCCGGCCAGGCGCGCGGCGAGCTCGCGGGTGAACAGGCGCCGGTAGTGGTGCACCGAGGCCGCCTCCCGGTCACGCAGCGCCGGTACCCGCCCGGTCAGGGCGAACCGCTGCCGGGCGACCGCGGGGTCGTCGGTGTAGAGGTCGAAGACGGTCTCCGCGGCACGCAGTGCCAGCGACGGCAGCGGCTCGTCGGGGTGCGCGCCGTCGAAGACCTCCGAGATCCGGGCCAGGCCGCGCTCGTGGTCGGGGGAGAGCGCGTCCTCCTTGCCGTGGAAGTAGCGGAAGAACGTGCGGCGCCCGACCCCGGCCGCGGCCGCGATGTCGTCGACCGTCGTCTCGTCGTAGCCCCGTTCGGTGAACAGTCGCGCCGCGGCCGCGACCAGGCCCCTGCGGACCTCCGCGCGTCCCTCGGGCGAACGCCCGCGGCGAGTGCTGCTCGTCATGGCACGGAGGGTAGCAAGATACATTGCTCTGTGGCACGGAGTGCCGTTAACATTTCCGGTATGAACAGCGACTTCGAGAGCTACCGGCTCAGCGACGAGCACCAGGCCCTGCGGGAGGCGGTGCGCGACCTGGCCGAGAAGGAGATCGCGCCGCACGCCGCGGAGGTCGACGAGGAAGGGCGGTTCCCGGTCGAGGCCCGGGAGGCGCTGACCCGGGCCGGGTTCCACGCCGTGATCATCCCGGAGGCCTACGGCGGTGAGGGGGCCGACGAGCTCGCCGGCTGCATCGTCATCGAGGAGGTCGCCCGGGTCTGCGGCTCGTCGTCGCTGATCCCGGCCGTCAACGGCCTCGGGATGACCCCGGTGCTGCTGTCGGCCTCGGAGGAGCTGAAGAAGCAGGTCCTGCCGTCCGTGGCGGCCGGCGAGGCGATGTTCAGCTACGCGCTGTCCGAGCGGGAGGCCGGCTCGGACGCCGCGTCGATGCGCACCCGTGCCCGCCGCGAGGGCGACGAGTGGGTCCTCAACGGCACCAAGTGCTGGATCACCAACGCCGGCGAGTCGACCTGGTACACGGTCATGGCCGTCACCGACCCGGAGAAGAAGGCGAACGGCATCTCCGCGTTCGTGGTCCACAAGGACGACCCGGGCTTCTCGGTCGGCCCGAAGGAGCGCAAGCTCGGCATCCACGGCTCGCCGACCCGTGAGATCTACTTCGAGGAGTGCCGCATCCCGGCCGACCGGATCGTCGGCGCGGAGGGGACCGGCTTCAAGACCGCGCTGCGTACCCTCGACCACACCCGCCCGACCATCGGCGCGCAGGCCGTCGGCATCGCCCAGGGTGCCCTGGACGTCGCCACCGCCTACGTCAAGGAGCGCAAGCAGTTCGGCAAGGCCATCGCCGAGTTCCAGGGCCTGCAGTTCATGCTCGCCGACATGGCGATGAAGGTGGAGGCCGCCCGCCAGCTGGTCTACGTGGCCGCCTCCCGTGCCGAGCGCAACGAGCCGGACCTGGGCTTCATCTCCTCGGCCGCCAAGTGCTTCGCCTCGGACACCGCGATGTCCGTGACCACCGACGCCGTCCAGCTGCTCGGCGGCGCCGGGTACACCCGCGACTTCCCCGTCGAGCGGATGATGCGCGACGCGAAGATCACTCAGATCTACGAGGGCACCAACCAGATCCAGCGCATGGTGATGGCGCGCAACCTGCTCAAGTGAGTTCCGGGCCGCCCACGCTCAACCTGATCGCTGACCGGCGGCCGGGTCGGCACCCGCCGGCCCGTTCATCGATGCCCCGTTCCGGGAACCTGCACTGTGGCGGGGGGTGCAACAAGAGGGGCACGTGTCGTGGAAGTCGGTCAGTTCTTGCAGAGTCGTAGCCGGGGAGAAGAGGTCCTTCTCATGGAAGGGACGCTCGACCAGCTGGACAGGCGTCGGGCAGCCTGACCGATCCCGTCCAGTGGGGAGGACGTCGACAAGTTGCACAGCATCGTCGATCTCGACTGCGCCTCGTAGAGGAGTCGGGCCTCGAGCAGGTCGTCCATCTGCGGCTTGGGTGCCTCGAGCAGAACTCCGATCGTCGTGCCGGGAGCTGCGACGACCCGCTCCGGGTCGGGCCACTGCGAGCGCACACCGGCAGCCCGGCGACACCACCGGCTTCACCGGACACCTCGATTTTCACACCACCGTCCTGATGGCAACCGGCAACCTCATGATCACCATGATGGGCCAGCCAGTGGCAGACGTCCTGCGTACTCGCCTCCTCCAAGCCGCCGCCGACAGCGCCGACAGCAGCGAGTGGGATCGCGTCGACGACGATCACCGCCGCATCGCGGAACACATCGCCGCAGGCGACGGCGACGGCGCGGAGGCCGCGATGCGACAACACATCAACGATCTCCGATCGCTGTACCAGCGGGCCAGCTGCTGGTGAACAGCAGACCCGACGTCGGAGTCGCACACAGGCGGTGATTCCGACTATGGCAGTCCGCCTCGGTTGATCACAGCTGCTGTTCGTCCTCAACAGTGATGACGTCGACCCCCTGGTGCTAACGGCCCTGGGCTGCGCTGCGCTGGACAGACCAGTCAGATTGGTCGCCTATTGTGGGGAGCCCCTCCGTGAACCAGCCGTGGACTTTCTCCAGCTCACGCAATCGTGCGCGACACGCCGCGCCTGCACCGGCTCGCCGGCGAATGTGGTCGGCGGCTGCCGCCTTCGCCATCGCGGTCATGGGTGTCTCAGGGGTCCTCGTGGCCTCCCTCGGCAGCGCTGGCGACGCTGAAACCACGGTTATGAGCGCAGCCCCGACGATCCCGCCCGCTGCCGTCGCCACTCCCGCCGCCGCCCCGCCTCATGAACGAACGACCGCACCTACTTCCCCCGCCCGGGTGGCGCCACAGACCAAACCGAAGACAACCACCACCAAGAAGCCGAAACCGTCGGCCATGACGGTCGCCGAGTGCAATCGCCTCGCGGCGAATTCGATGATGCCCAACGCCGAGCTGGGACCCTACTTGCGATCGCGTGGATGCAACACGACCGCGGACTCACTTCTCGTCGGCCCCGCGCCTCAGGAGGTGACCTCGGTCGAGCCGGCTGAGGCAGCGCTCCAGGCCTGCCGAGAACAGACCGGCCAGACCACCGCGCAGTGTATCGACCAGTCCCGACGCGGCCTCGCGAACTAGGGCAGCGCCGAGAGGTCGCCGCTGGCCGAAGTGATGGACACCGTCATCGATCGAGTTCGCGTCATCCCGAGCGATTGAGCCGGTACCGTCGGCGAAGAGCTGCTGGCACCGGATGGCCTTCAGGTCGGTGCCGAGCCGGGCGACGCTCAGTCGCCCGCTCCTGCACCGGCGCGCTACGCGACATGGCTGTGCTTCTGTCTCGTGGCGCTCCGGCTGCTTCGTCGTCCTATTTCATGGTGGCGAGCTGGATCAGGTTGCCGCAGGTGTCGTCGAGGACGGCGGTGACCACCGGCCCCAGGTCGGTGGCGTCCTGGGTGAACTCCACGCCCAGCCCCTTGAGCCGCTCGACCTCGGCGTGGACGTCGTCGACGGCGAACTGGGTGGCCGGGATGCCGTCGCCGACCAGGGCCTGCTTGTACGGGCCGACGGCCGGGTGACCGTCGGGCTCCAGCAGCAGCTCGACGCCGTCCGGGTCGGCGGGGGAGACCACGGTGAGCCAGCGGGCCCCGCCGGCCGGCACGTCGGTCTTCTTCCGGAAGCCGAGCTTGTCGGTGTAGAAGGCGAGCGCCTTGGCCTGGTCGTCGACGAACACGCTGGTGACGGTGATGCGGATCATGGTTCAGGAGCCTCTCGGTCGATGGGCCACCGCTCGACGATCGAGCGCAGCGGTCCCGTGTCGAGGTCGTGGAACTTGTACCGGCCCTGCCGGCGGGTGCGGACCAGGCCGGCCTCCTCGAGCACGGCGAGGTGCTGGGACACGGCCTGGCGCGAGGACGTCAGGCCGTGCTTCATGGTCAGCCGGCCGCAGAGCTCGAACAGCGTCTGCCCGTCACGGTCGGTCAGCTCGTCCAGGATGGTGCGCCGGGTCGCGTCGCCGAGCGCCTTGAACAGTTCGGGCCCGGCGTCCACGACCACCTTTATAGGCAAGTGGCGACTTGCCTGTCAAGGTGTCCGGGGTTCCCCGCCCGCCGCGGTCCGCACGACCAGGACGGCGGCGGCGGGGCGGCCGTCGAGCGCCCGGTAGGTGTGCTCGGTGTCGCTGGTCCACGCGGTGCCCGCGCCGGTCGTCAGGTCGGTCTCCGCGCCGGCCCGGCCGACCCGGGCCGCTCCCCGGGTCACCAGCAGGTGCTCGACGACGTGGGGTCCGTGCGCCGCCGAGACGTGCACCGCGCCGGGCTCCAGGGTCAGCGCGTAGACCTCGACGGTGCCCTCGGCGTCGGTGGTGCTCTCCAGGAGCCGGGCGGTGATCCCCGGTGACGCGACCTCCGTTCCCGGGCGGTCGGCCAGAAGCTCCGACAGCGGAACCTCCAGCGTGTTCGCCAGCGCGTAGAGCGTGGACAGGGTCGGGTTGCGGCTGCCGTGCTCGATCTCCGACAGCGACCCCTTGCCGACGCCGGCCCGTGCGGCGAGCGCTCCGACCGAGAGTCCGTGCGCCACGCGCGCTCGCCGCAGGCGCTCGCCGACGGCAGCGCGCAGGCCGTCCTGCTGTGCCACGGCGCGAGCGTACCGTAGCGTTCTGTTTATGGAACGTTCCTGGACGCAACCGGTGTCGGTCGGGATCGTCGCTGCCGTCGTCGGTGTCACCAGCTCGTTCGCCGTCGTCCTCGCCGGGTTGCAGGCCGCCGGGGCCGACCCGGCGCAGGCCGCGTCCGGGCTGGTGGTGCTCACCCTGCTGCAGGGGGCGGGGACCGTCTGGCTCAGCCGCCGGTTCCGCCGCCCGATCACGATCGCCTGGTCCACGCCCGGTGCCGCGCTGCTCGCCTCGACCGGGGCGGTGGCCGGCGGCTGGCCCGCCGTGGTCGGGGCGTTCCTGGTCACCGGCGTGCTGATCGTGCTGACCGGGCTCTGGGGCAGGCTGGGGCGACTCGTCGGGGCGATCCCTGCGCCGCTCGCGCAGGCCATGCTCGCCGGGGTGCTGCTACCGCTGTGCCTGGAACCGGTGCGCGCGCTGGCGGAGCAGCCGCTGCTGGTGGCGCCGATCGTCGTCGTGTGGGTGGCGTTGCAGCGGTTCGCCCCGCGCTGGGCGTCACCGGCGGCGTTCGCGCTCGCGCTCGTGATCGTGCTGGTCACCGCGGGCGGCACCGACTGGCTGCGCCTGCCGGTGGTGACGGTGACGGTGCCGGAGCTCTCCCCGGCCGCGGTGATCGGGGTGGCGCTGCCGCTGTACGTGGTGACGATGGCCTCGCAGAACGTCCCGGGCGTCGCGGTGCTGTCCGCGGCCGGCTACCCGACGCCGTGGCGCCACGCGATGGTGCTGACCGGGGCCGGGACCGTGCTCGGCGGTCCGGCCGGTGCGCACGCGGTCAACCTCGCCGCGATCACCGCGGCACTGCCCGCGTCGGCGGAGGCGCACCCCGACCCGGACCGGCGCTGGATCGCCGCGCAGGCGGCCGGATGGACCCATCTGCTGCTGGCCCCGGCGGCCACGACGCTCGCCGCGCTCGTCGCCGCGGCCCCGGCCGGGGTGATCGAGTCGGTGGCCGGGCTGGCGCTGTTCGGGACGTTCGCGTCGGCCCTGTCCTCGGCCCTGTCGTCGGCGCCGTCCACGACCGCCGCCGACCCGGTCGCCCGCATCCCGGCCGCCGCGACGTTCCTGTGCGCGGCGAGCGGACTCGCGATCGCCGGGATCGGCGGGGCGTTCTGGGGCCTCGTCGCCGGCGTGGCGCTGCACTTGGTGCTGCGCCCGCGCAGCACGGTCGGGCCGGGCTCCGACCGGGTCAGAGGATGAAGCCGAACAGCGGGCTGTCCGGCGGGATCTGCTCGATGTGCGGCGGCGCCTCGTCCATCCGCTTGAGCAGCGCGGCCAGGTCGTCCGGCGATCCCAGCTCGATCCCGACGAGCGCCGGCCCGGTCTCCCGGTTCGAGCGCTTCGTGTACTCGAACAGCGTGATGTCGTCGTCCGGGCCGAGGACGTCGTCGAGGAACCGCCGCAGTGCGCCGGGTTCCTGCGGGAACTCGACCAGGAAGTAGTGCTTGCGGCCCTCGAAGATCAGGGCCCGCTCGACGATGTCGGCGTAGCGGCTCACGTCGTTGTTGCCGCCGGACAGCAGGCACACCGTGGTCGCGTTGCGCGGGATCCCGAGCTGGTCCAGCGCGGACGGCGACAGCGCCCCGGCGGGCTCGGCGATGATCCCGTCGGACTGGTAGAGCGCCAGCATCTCGACGCAGATGCGTCCCTCCGGGACGGCGACCAGCTCCACGCCGGAGTCCCGGACCGCCTCGAACGTCGCCGCGCCGACCTTGCGGACCGCGGCGCCGTCGACGAACGGGTCCAGCCTGCCCAGGTCCACCGGCTCGCCCGCACCGACCGCGGCGGCCATGCTCGCGGCCCCGGCCGGCTCGACCCCGACGATCCGGGTCGACGGGGCGTGCTCGCGCAGGTAGGTGAGCGCCCCGGCGAGCAGCCCGCCGCCACCGACCGGCACGACCAGCACGTCCGGCGGGTCGGCCAGCTGGGACAGGATCTCGCGGGCGATCGTGCCCTGGCCGGCCACCGTGCGCGGGTCGTCGAACGCCGGTACCTGCGTCGCACCGGTCGACTCGGCGTCCGCCCGGGCCGCGGCGGCGGCCTCGTCGTAGGTGTTGCCGACCACCCGGACCTCGACGGCCTCGCGGCCGAGCCGGGCCACCCGGTCGCGCTTCTGGCGCGGTGTCGTCCCGGGCAGGTAGACCCGCCCCCGCACACCGAGGCGCTGGCAGGCGAACGCCACCCCCTGGGCGTGGTTGCCCGCGCTCGCGCAGACCACACCGGCCGCGCGGTCGGCGTCGGGCAGCTGGGCGATCAGGTTGTAGGCGCCGCGGATCTTGTAGGAGCGGACCGGCTGCAGGTCCTCGCGCTTGACCCAGACCTCGCCGTGCAGCGCGTCCGACAGGCGCGGGTTGAGCTGCAGCGGGGTCGGGCCGATCACGGCGCGGAGCCGGGCCGCCGCGTCGTCGACGTCCCGGGCGCTCACCCGGTCACCGGGCGCAGGGGAGGGGGTGGGGGTCACGGTCGTCCAGCGTCTCACGACCCCGTAGCGATCTTCACACCAGGACCGGGGCCCTCACACCGGCGACGGCAGCCGCACCGTGCACCGCTCGGTCCCGGCGCGCCGGTCGAGCACCGCGGCGTCCTCGGCCGGGTTCACCACCTGCACCAGCGACGCCCCGGCCGCCAGCACCGCGAGCAGACCGTCCCGCAGGCCGTCCGCCGAGTCCCAGGCGGCGGTCGAGAGCACCCGGGCACCCTCGGCGACCCCGAGCGCACCGGCCCGCTCCCGGGCGGCGTCGAGGACCTCGGTGCCGGTGGCGCCGTCCCAGGCCGGGGCCGAGCCGTCCACCGGGTCCCAGGGCACGAAGTCGTCGCCGTGCACCCGCACCTCGGTCGCGAAGTCGATCGCCCCGGCCGGCAGGCCGGTCAGCCCGCGGCCGAACGCGTCGAGGGAGAACGCCACGACGGTCTCCGCCCCCGAGGTCAGCGCCGTGTCCAGGCGTGCGGCGTCGGCGAGCACCACGTCGGCGGTCGCCGGGTCCCCGACCAGTTCCGCGCCGCAGGACCAGCCGGCGAGCAGGACCGCCGCCGTCTGCCAGTGCGCGGGCAGCAGCACCGCGATGCGGCTGCCGGGCTCGACGTCGCACTCGTCGCGCAGCAGGTTCGCCGCCTTCGCCGTCCAGTTCGCGGTCGTGGTGCCGGACAGCTCCATCCGCTCGCCGGTGGCGTCGTCGTAGTGCGTGAACAGCGGCCGGGCGGCGGCCGCGCCGAGCGCGGGCCCGAGCAGGCCGTCGGTGAGGAACAGGCCGGAGCCGAAGACGGTGGTCATCGCCCGCCGACGCTACCGAGCCCACCCGGCGGCCGTCCGAACCGGCCGGTCGGCACTGGGTTCAGTCGATGCAGGGGCCCAGCCGATACAGGCGGTCAGTCGATGCAGGGCACCCCGTCGCCGGTGATCGGCGGCTGGGCCGGGGCGCCGGGGGACGAGCCCCCGCCCGCGGCCGCGCCGGTCGAACCGGTGCCGCCACCGTCGGGGGCGTCGAAGTCGGTGCCGATCAGCACCTGCACCCGGCCCTGCGCGACCGCGTCGGACTGCTCGATGCCGACCCCGCCCAGCGCGTCGGCGACCCGGCGCGCGGCGGCGTCACCGTCGGCCTGGCTGTAGCGCACGACCGAGGTGGTCCGTTCCGGCGCGTTGCCGACCTCCCCGGCGGTGACGCCGTGCTGCCCGAGCACCCCGGCGACCCGGGCGGCGAGGCCGGTCGCGCCGGAGCCGTTCGCGACGTCCGCCACGACGGGCGCGGGCGGCGCCTCCGCCGAGCCCTCGTCGTCGGTGTCGTCCGAGGCCTCCGCCGGCTCGGGCTCCGGTGCGATGTGCCGGGACACGAACTCCCGCACCTCGCCCGGGTCGACGCTGAGCACGTCGCCGTGGCCGGTCTCCTCGGTGCCACCGGTCGGGATCGTCACGAAGTCCATCGCCCCGGCCGCGATCTGGGAGGCCTCCTCGGCGAAGGCCAGGATGTCCCAGCCGCTGTCGATGACCACGGACTGCTGCACCACCTCGATCAGCCCGCCCAGCCGCGCCGGGTCGGTCAGCGTGCCCGAGGAGAGCACCTTGTTCGCGACCGAGGCGAGGAAGACCTGCTGGCGGGTGATGCGGGACAGGTCGCCCCCGGCCAGCCCGTGCCGCTGGCGGACGAACGCCAGCGCGTCCGCGCCGGAGATCGTCTGCGGCCCGGCCGGGAAGTCCGCCCCGGACAGCGGGTCCTGCACCGGGGCCTTCAGACAGACGTCGACGCCGCCGATGGCCTTCGTGAGGTTGTAGAAGCCGAGCAGGTTGACCTCGGCGTAGTGGTCGATGCCGAGCCCGGTGAGGTCCTGCACCGCGCCGATCAGCGCCTGCCGCCCGGCCTGCGAGGACTCCTGGTCGACGCGCTTCGGGTCCTCCACACCCTCGGACGCCAGCCGCGACGCCGCCTCGGCCTTCGACTGCGGGTACGCGGCGTTGATCTTGTTGCGGCCCAGGCCGGGGATCTGCACCTCGGAGTCGCGCGGGATCGAGAACGCGGTCGCGCTGGTCCCGTCCGCCGGGACGTGCACGACGATGATCGTGTCGGAGTTGAGCACCCCGGACTCCGCGCCGCTGCGCAGTTGGGCCAGCACCTCGTCGGGCAGCGGGTTGCCCTGCGCGTCGGTGCGGCTGTCCACACCGACCAGCAGGATGTTCTGCTCGCCGCCGGTCGAGCCCCCGAAGATCACGTTGGTCGTGGTGATCCCGCCGGTCACGTCGCGGTAGAGCGTCCAGACCGCGCCGGTGAGCAGCACCGTCAGCGCGGACAGTGCGGCGACGGCGACCTGGAAGCGGTGCAGCCAGCGGCGGCCGCGGGACCGGGCGGGAGCGGCCCCGCCCGCGGGCCGGTCCCGGCCCGGGTACGGCGGGTGCACCGGTGGTGCCGGTGGGCGTGCGGACCGGCGGGCGGCGGCCCGCTCGGCCGCGGCGGGGCGGCGGGACCGGGTGCGCTCCCACGGTGCGCGCGGCTCGGTCATGCTCGCCTCCCCTCGGGTCGGTCGGGGCCCGCAGGGGCCGGTCGCCGCTCGCGGTCCGGTGTCGGCCGGCTCCGGGGGCGGGAGGCCAGGGTGCAACATGTGGACGGTCGGCGGGAGCCGTCGCGGGCTGCGTGTCGGCCCGCTCGCCCGGTCGTCGTACCCGGTGATGACTTGAGAGTGACGTATTCCCGGACGCCGTCGTCGCTGCTCACGGCGGCTTCCGGGGTGGTGCCGGACCGTTCCGGGCGGCTCCGCGATCACGGGGTGTGACGTTCGCTGTAGCGATCGGGGGGTGTCGGCCGATCCCGCCCGACCGCCGCCGGTGCGGGATCGCTAGCGTTCGGGCCGTGCAGCAGGGCGCGCAGACCTACGGCGACGGGCTCGCCGTCGTCACGGTGACGTACTCGCCGGGCCCCACCCTGGACACCTTCCTCGACTCGCTGGCCGGTGCGACGTCCCGGGGGGACGTGCCGGTCGTGCTGGCCGACAACGGCTCGGTCGACGGTGTCCCGCAGCGGGCCGCGGCCGACCGGGCGGATGTGAGCTTCCTGCCGATCGGGGAGAACGTCGGCTACGGCGCCGCCGCGAACCGCGGCATCGCCTCCCTCGACGAGGGCTACGGCTGGGTGGTCGTGGCCAACCCGGACCTCGAGTGGGGCCCGGGGTCGCTGGACACGCTGCTCGAGGCCGGTCACCGGTACCCGCGGGCGGGCGCGCTCGGCCCGCTGATCCGGGAGCCGTCCGGGGAGGTCTACCCGTCGGCCCGCGAGGTCCCGTCGCTGCTCGCCGGGGCCGGGCACGCCGCGCTCGGGCCGGTCTGGCCGGGCAACCCGTGGACGGCGGCCTACCGGCGCAGCCGCGACGACCTCACCGAGCGGACGGCCGGCTGGCTGTCCGGGTCGTGCCTGCTGCTGCGGCGCACGGCGCTCGACTCGGTGGACGGGTTCGACCCGCGCTACTTCATGTACTTCGAGGACGTCGACCTCGGCGAGCGGCTCACGCTCGCCGGGTGGCGCAACATCTACGTACCCTCGGCCGAGGTGGTGCACGTGGGCGGGGTGTCCACGGGCAAGCCGGAGGTGTCCGCGCGGATGCTCGCCGAGCACCATCGCAGCGCCTACCGGTTCCTGGCGGACCGGCACCCCGGGCCGTTCCGCGCGCCGCTGCGAGCCGCGCTGAGGGCCGGCCTGGCCGTCCGGTCCGGGTGCCTGTCCCGGACCGCGAACTGACCGGGCGCGAGGACGACGAGAGAACACCTGAGGGGGATCCGCGTTGCAGGATGTCGAGGCGGTCGTGCTGGTCGGGGGCAAGGGCACCCGGCTGCGACCACTGACCCTGTCCGCGCCCAAGCCGATGCTGCCCACCGCGGGGGTGCCGTTCCTGGCACACCTGCTCTCCCGCATCCGTGAGGCCGGGATCCGGCGGGCCGTGCTGGGCACCAGCTACCTGGCCGAGACGTTCGAGGAGCACTTCGGCGATGGCTCGGCGCTGGGGCTGGACCTGACCTACGTGACCGAGACCGAGCCGCTGGGCACGGGCGGGGGCATCCGCAACGTGGCCGGCAAGCTCTCCGCCGAGCACGTCATGATCTTCAACGGTGACGTGCTCGCCGGCACCGACCTGGTCGCCGTCGCCGACACCCACCGCAGCTCGGGTGCGGACGTGACGCTGCACCTGGTCCGCGTGCAGAACCCGCGGGCGTTCGGGTGCGTGCCGACCGACGCGGACGGCCGGGTACTGGAGTTCCTGGAGAAGACCGAGGACCCGCCGACCGACCAGATCAACGCCGGGTGCTACGTCTTCCGGCGCGAGATCATCGACAGCATCCCGGAGGGCCGCCCGGTCTCGGTCGAGCGCGAGACGTTCCCCGACCTGCTGGCCACCGGCGCACATGTCCAGGGGCACGTCGACGTCGCGTACTGGCGGGACATGGGCACCCCCGGCGACCTGGTGCACGGCTCGGCCGACCTGGTCCGCGGGGTCGCCCCGTCGGCGGCCCTGCCCGGCCCGCCCGGCGAGGCGATGGTCCTCGACGGCGCCGAGGTCGCCTCCGACGCGTTCGTGTTCGGCGGCAGCACCGTCGGCCACGGCGCCCGGATCGGCTCCGGTGCCAGGATCGAGGGGTCGATCCTGTTCGACGGCGCCGTCGTCGCCGGGGGAGCGGTCGTGGAGAACTCGGTGATCGGCGCCGGCGCGGTGGTCGAGGCGGGCGCGAGCGTGCGCAACACCGTCGTCGGCGACCGCTCGGTGATCGGGGCGCACTGCGAGCTGCGCAACAACATGCGGATCTGGCCGGACGTCACGCTCCCGCCGCACGGGGTCCGGTTCTCGCCGGACGTGTGAGCGGGCCCGCGAGCCCGCCGGCGGCCGGGATGCTCGACCGGGAGTGGCGGCCGGGGTTCCCGCTCGACCTGTACGGCGTGCTGGCCCCGCTGCGCCGCGGCCGGGGCGACCCGACGTGGCGCACCGCAGGCGACGGCGGGGTGATCTGGCGGGTCTCGACGACCCCGGACGGCCCCGCCACCGTCGCGATCCGCCGCCGCGCCGACGGTGGCGCGCACGGCACCGTCCGGGCCACCGGCTGGGGCCCGGGTGCCGGCTGGGAGATCGACCGGCTGCCGTCGCTGCTGGGGGCCGACGACGACCCGTCGTCGTTCGAGGCGCACCACCCGGTCGTCGCCGACGCGATGCGCCGCCGCCCGGGGCTGCGGCTGGGGTCCTCCGGACGGGTCTGGGACGCGCTGCTGCCCGCGGTGCTGGAGCAGAAGGTCACCGGCACCGAGGCACACCGGTCGTTCCGCGAGCTGGCGTGGCGCTTCGGCAGCCCGGCGCCGGGGCCGGCCGGCGTCGTCCCGCACGGGATGCGGGTGCCGCCCACCCCGGAGCAGGTGCGCGCGATCCCGGACTGGGAGTGGCACCGCGCCGGCGTCGACCACGCGCGGCGCTCGGCGATCCTGCACGCGGCCGTCGTCGCGCACCGCCTCGAGCACGCCGCGGAACGGGGCGGCGAGGCCGGCCGGGTGCTGCTGCGGCGGGTGCGCGGGATCGGGGTCTGGACCGCGGCCGAGATCGCGCAGCGGGCCTGGGGGGACCCGGACGCCGTCAGCTTCGGCGACCTCCACGTCCCGAACACCGTCGGCTGGGCGCTGCTCGGCCACGACCTCGACGACGCGGGCCTGCTCGAGGTACTCCGGCCCTACGTCCCGCAACGCCACCGTGCGGTCCGCTACATCGAGGCGTCCGGGTTCCGGCGGCCCCGGTTCGGGCCCCGGTTCTCCCCGCGCGACCACCGCCGGATCTGACCGTCGTAGGGTCACCTCCCGTGAAGGTCACCGTTCTGGTCGGCGGGGTCGGTGGGGCCCGGTTCCTGCAAGGGGTGAAGGCCGCGCTGGGCCTGCCCCCGGTCGGGGCCGGTCCGGACCACCATCCGCACTCGGTCGACGCCGTGGTCAACATCGGCGACGACATCTGGCTGCACGGCCTGCGGGTCTGCCCGGACCTCGACACCTGCATGTACACCCTCGGCGGCGGTATCGACGTCGAGCGGGGCTGGGGCCGGGCCGACGAGACCTGGTCGGTCAAGGCCGAGCTCGAGGCCTACGAGGCCGACCCCACCTGGTTCGGGCTCGGCGACCGCGACGTCGCCACCCACCTCGTCCGGACCCGGATGCTGCGGGCCGGCTACCCGCTCTCGCAGGTCACCGAGGCGCTCTGCCACCGCTGGCAGCCCGGGGTGCGGCTGCTGCCCGCCTCCGACGACCGGGTCGAGACCCATGTCGTGGTCGACAATCCGGCCGGCGGTGCCGACCGGCCAGGCGGTGCCGACACAGCGGGCGAGGAGCCGCCGCCGCAGGTCGCGATCCACTTCCAGGAGTGGTGGATCCGGCACCGGGCCGCGCTGAAGGCGCACCGGTTCGCCTCGGTCGGCGCCGACCAGGCCGCGATCCTGCCGGAGGCGCGGGCCTCGATCGCCGGTGCCGACGTCGTGCTCGTCGCGCCGTCCAACCCGGTGGTCAGCATCGGGACCGTGATCTCGGTGCCCGGTGTGGCGCAGGCACTGGCCGCCACCCCGGCCCCGGTCGTCGGGCTGTCCCCGATCGTCGGCGGCCGCCCGGTCCGCGGCATGGCCGACGCCTGCCTGAACGCGATCGGCGTCGAGACCTCCGCCGAGGGCGTGGGCCGGCACTACGGCGGCCGCGGCGAGGGCGGGCTGCTCGACGGCTGGCTGGTGCACACCGGCGACACCGCGACCGTGCCCGGCGCGACCGTCCGCGAGGTCCCGCTGCTGATGACCGACCACGACGCGACCGCCGCGATGGCGCGCGCCGCCCTCGAGCTGGCGGGGCTCGGCGTTGACTGAGCCGTTCCGGGACCACGCGTCGGGGTCGCTGGAGATCCACCCGGTGCCCGGCCTGCCCGAGTTCCGGCCCGGCGACGACCTGACCGGCGTGCTCGCCGGGGCGCTGCCGTGGCTGCGCGACGGCGACGTCGTCGTCGTCACCTCGAAGATCTTCTCCAAGGTGGAGGGCCGGCTGGTCCCGGCCCCGGCCGACGAGGAGGAACGCGACGCGCTGCGCCGCAGCCTGATCGACGGCGAGACCGAGCGGATCCTGGCCCGGCGCGGGAAGACCCTGATCGTCGCGGGCAAGCTCGGCATCGTGCAGGCCGCAGCCGGGGTCGACGGCTCCAACGTGCGCCGCGACGAGCTCGCCCTGCTGCCCGCGGACCCGGACGCGTCGGCCGCGGCGCTGCGCGACGGGCTGCGGGACCGGCTCGGGGTGCGCGTCGGCGTCGTCGTCACCGACACGCTCGGCCGCACCTGGCGGGTCGGGCAGACCGACGTCGCGATCGGCTCGGCCGGGGTGCCGGTGCTGCACCGCTACGGCGGCGCGGTCGACGCCCAGGGCAACGACCTGCTGGTCACCGAGATCGCCGTCGCCGACGAGCTGGCCGCCGCCGCGGACCTGGTCAAGGGCAAGCTCGGCGCGCTGCCGGTGGCCGTGGTGCGCGGCATGCGCCTCGACGACGACGGCAGCGTCGCCCGCGACCTCGTCCGGCCGGTCGAGGACGACCTGTTCTGGCTCGGGACCGAGGAGGCCATCGGCCGCGGTCGCCGCGAGGCCGTCCTGCTGCGGCGCAGCACCCGGGACTTCGCGCCGGACCCGGTCGACCCGGACGCGCTGCGCCGCGCCGTCGGCACCGCGCTGACCGCGCCCGCCCCGCACCACAGCACGCCGTTCCGGTTCGTGTGGCTGCGCGACCCGGACCGCCGGGCCGCGGTGCTGGACGCGCTGCGCGAGCGTTGGCGGGCCGATCTGGTCGCCGACGGGCGCCCGGCCGACGAGGTCGACCGCCGGCTCGCCCGCGGCGACCTGCTGCGCCGGGCCCCGGAGCTGGTGCTGGCGTTCCGGACCGGCGAGGGGATGCACGCCTACTCCGCCAACGGCACCGACGCCCGCGACGCCGCGGAGCGGGACATGTTCACCGTGGCCGGTGGCGCCGCGGTGCAGGCGTTGCTGGTGGCGCTGGCCGGCGAGGGGCTGGCGTCCTGCTGGGTCGGGTCGACGATCTTCGCGCCGGACGTGGTGCGGGACGTGCTGGACCTGCCCGCCGACTGGGCGGCGCTCGGCGCGGTCGCCGTCGGCGTCCCGCACGAGCCGCTCGTGCCCCGCGACCCGCGGGACCCCGCGCGCGGGCTCGTCGAGCTGTGAGCGCCCGGTGGTAGCCGCCGCGACGGCGGCCCGCGAGCTGACGGCCTGGGCGCCGCAGGACGAGGGCCAGCGGGCCCTGCGGCACGCCCTGCTCGCCTTCCTCGACGCCCGTCCCGACGACGCCTGCGACCGCTCCTGCGCCCCGGGACACCTGACCGCGTCCGCGCTGGTGCTCGACGCGACCGGGGAGCACACCCTGCTGACCCTGCACCCGCGGGTGGGGCGCTGGATCCAGCTCGGCGGGCACTGCGAGCCCGGGGACGCGAACCTGCGCGCGGCGGCGCTGCGGGAGGCCACGGAGGAGTCCGGGATGGACGGTCTGGTGGTGTCGGAGCACCCGCTGCACGTCGACGTCCACCCGGTCACCTGCGCCGTCGGCTCACCCGCCCGCCCCGCCCCGACCCGGCACCTGGACGTCCGCTACCTGGTGCACGCTCCCGCCGGTGCCCGCCCGCGGATCAGCGACGAGTCGCTGGACCTGCGCTGGTGGCCGGTGGACGCGCTGCCCGACGGGAGCGACACGGTGTCGACGATGGTGGCGGCCGCTAGAGGTTCCGCCAGAAGAACAGGGCGCTGAAGCCCTGCCCGGCGAGCCGGGCGTCGCCGCCGACGAGCGAGTACAGGATCTGCGTTCCGGCGAAGAACAGCGTGCTGATGCCGGGCACGAACAGCAGCACGGCCAGCAGCGCCAGCGGTGCCCACGGCCGCACCCGGTCCCCGAGCCGCTGCGCGGGCATCGACAGGTAGGGCTCGATCGCGCCCCACCCGTCGAGACCGGGGACCGGGAGCATGTTCAGCACGAACGCGACGATCTGTAACAGCGCCAGTGCCGACAGCCCGGCCGCGACCGGTGTCGGCAGGGCCGGGAACAGGGCCACGGTGATGATCAACACGATGCCCACGGCCAGGTTCGCCGCCGGGCCCGCCACCGACACGCCCGTGCGCCAGGCCCGCGACCGCAGTGCCGCCTGGTTGATCCAGACCGCCCCGCCGGGCAGCGGCAGGCCGCCGATCAGCAGGATGATCAGCGGCAGGACCAGTGAGAGACCGGGGTCGGTGTAGCGGCGCACGTCGAGCGTGAGGTAGCCCTTCAGCGCCACGGACGTGTCACCGCCGCGGTAGGCGGTGATCGCGTGGCCGAACTCGTGCAGGCACAGCGAGACCGCCCAGCCGGCGAGCACGATGACGAAGACGCCGAAGATCGCCAGCGGCTCGGATCCGGCCGGAACGGCCAGCGCAGCGAGCACGCCACCGGCGACGGTGATCCCGAGCAGGAGCAGGAACCACGGGCTGATGCGGCGGGTGGGTGAATGCACGTACCCATGGTCCCGAATGCCCCCGACGTCGGCGGGTGGGGCTTCACTCAATCGGCAGAGCCGGGTTGCACGGATCGAACGTCAACGCTGTACTTACGTCGGTGTCATTCGCCGGTGCGTTCGGGGAGGTGGGCGAGTGGACGACGTCGAGGGGTTCATGCGGATGCTGCGGCCGGCGGGGACGGAACCGGCCGGACCGCCGGTCGAGGACCACGACCGCGTGGCTCAGGTGCTGGACCTGAAGAACCTGTTGCTGGACGAGGCGGCACCCGGTGACGAGGTGCCGGAGTGGCAGGAGCGCGCGTTGTGCGCGCAGACCGATCCGGAGGCGTTCTTCCCCGAGAAGGGCGGTTCCACCCGGGAGGCGAAGCGGATCTGTGCCGGGTGCGAGGTCCGGGCCGAGTGCCTGGAGTACGCGCTGGCGCAGGACGAGCGCTTCGGCATCTGGGGCGGGCTCTCCGAGCGGGAGCGCCGCCGGCTGCGCCGCGCAGCGGTGTAGGGACGCTCACGACGACGCCCGGGGAACCCACAGGTGCCCCGGGCGTCGTCGTGTGCGGGGCCGTCGTGTGCTCGGCCCGCCGCCTGCTCAGCCCCCGTCGCCTGCTCAGCCTCCGTCGACGGCTCAGCCTCCGTCGACTGCGTCGGGTTCGATGTTGAGGTACTCGGCGACCTGCTCGACCAGTACCTCGTGCACGAGGTCGGCGAGGTCCTCGCCGCCGGTCGCGCGGGCCTCCAGCGGGCGCCGGTAGAGCACGATCCGGGCACGGGTCGGGAGACCGGCCGAGTCGACGCCGGCCGGCACCAGGTGGGCCAGCGGGACGCCGACGTCGGCCAGCACCCCGGTGCCCCACACGACCTCGTCCGGCGAGGTCCGGTCGACGGCGGGCACGTCGTCGACGGCGAGGTCGACGTCGGCCAGCTCCGGGCCCCAGCGGGCCTCGATCGGTTCCAGTGCCTCCAGGACCTTCGCGTCGAACCGTTCGGCCCGGGTGCGGAAGGCGGGTGTGGACACCGGGTACATCAGTCCGCGCAGCCCCCGGCCGCGGCGGTCCCGGCGGCGCGGGGCGCGGCCGGTGAGGCGGTTCGCGGTGGACACGCGGGCATTCTAGGCCGCGACGCCACCGGGCCGGGCCGCCACGGGGCCCCGTCACCGAGCCGGGTGCGAGTCGCAGTTCGGCACCGGCCCGGGTACGGGCTATCGTCCGGGATGTGTTGAGTGTGCGGAGATGTTCACGGACGGGCTGCACCGAGCTCGCCGTCGCCACGCTCACCTACGTCTACGCCGACTCCACCGCCGTCGTCGGTCCGCTGGCCACCCAGGCCGAACCGCACTCCTACGACCTCTGCACGCCGCACGCGCACAACCTCACCGCGCCGCGCGGCTGGGAGGTCGTCCGGTTCGAGGGCGAGTTCGCCCCGCCCCAGCACACCGGGGAGGACCTGACCGCCCTCGCCGACGCGGTCCGCGAAGCGGGGCGGGTGGATCGGCCGGTCGAGGTGGTGGCGCGGAACGGCGGCACCGGACGGCGCGGCCACCTGCGGGTACTGCCCAGCCCGGGCGAGGAGGACTGACGGAGCCGGACCGGTCGTGCACGGCCGGTCACCGCGCCGCCCGGCAGCGGAGACCAGCGCGGACGGGTGACACCGCTGCGCTAGGGTCAGACGCCGTGCCCGACCTCTCGGCGATCGTGAAGGCCTACGACATCCGCGGTGTCGTCGGCGACCAGCTCGACGAAGCCACGGCCCGCGCGCTCGGCGCGGCGATGGCGCGACTGGTCGCGGGCGACCGACCGTCCCCGACGGCGGTGGTCGTCGGGCGGGACATGCGCGACAGCTCGCCCGCGCTCGCGGCCGCCTTCGCCGCCGGCGCCACCGGCGAGGGGCTCGAAGTCGTCGACATCGGGCTGGCCAGTACCGACATGCTCTATTTCGCCTCCGGGTCGCTGGACCTGCCGGGCGCGATGTTCACCGCCAGCCACAACCCGGCGGCCTACAACGGCATCAAG
Source organism: Pseudonocardia ammonioxydans (assembly GCF_900115005.1). Classification (GTDB taxonomy): domain Bacteria; phylum Actinomycetota; class Actinomycetes; order Mycobacteriales; family Pseudonocardiaceae; genus Pseudonocardia; species Pseudonocardia ammonioxydans. The sequence continues at coordinate 100,602 of NZ_FOUY01000008.1, forward strand.
CTGTGCCGGGCCGGTGCGGTGCCGATCGGCCAGGACAGCGGCCTCGCGACGATCCGCGACGAGGCCGCACGGCTGCTCGCCGCCGGCCCGGCGCTCCCGCAGGGCCCGGTCGGCACGGTCCGGACCGAGGACATGCTCACCGGCTACGCGCGCTACCTGCGCGGCCTGGTCGACCTGTCGTCGCTGGACGGCGGCCCCGAGCTGACCGTCGTCGTCGACGCGGGCAACGGCATGGGCGGGCACACCGTCCCGACCGTGTTCGACGGGCTCAACGTGCGCGTCGTGCCGCTCTACTTCGAGCTCGACGGCACCTTCCCGAACCACGAGGCGAACCCGCTCGACCCGGCTAACCTGGTCGACCTGCAGAAGGCCGTCGTCGCGGAGGGGGCCGACCTGGGCCTGGCCTTCGACGGCGACGCCGACCGCTGCTTCGCCGTCGACGAGCGCGGCGAGGCCGTGAGCCCCAGCGCGATCACCGGCCTGGTCGCCACCCGGGAGCTGAACCGGGCGGCCGCCGCCGGCGAGCGCGACGTCGCCGTCATCCACAACCTGATCACCTCGCGGGCGGTCCCCGAGCTGGTCGCCGAGCACGGCGGCCGTCCGGTCCGCACCCGGGTGGGGCACTCGTTCATCAAGCAGACGATGGCCGAGACCGGCGCGGTGTTCGGCGGTGAGCACTCGGCGCACTACTACTTCCGCGACTTCTGGAAGGCCGACTCCGGCATGCTGGCCGCGCTGCACCTGCTCGCGGCGCTCGGCGAGCACCGCGCGGTGGCCGCCGCCTCCGGCCGGGAGGCGCTGCTGTCGGCGCTGATGACCGGCTACGACCGGTACGCCGCGTCCGGCGAGATCAACTCCACGGTCGCCGACCAGGCCGCGACCGTCGCCCGGATCGAGTCCGTCTACGGTTCCCGGGAGGGCGTGGAGCTCGACCGGCTCGACGGCCTCACGGTCTTCCTGCCGGACGGCTCGTGGTTCAACCTGCGGGCGTCCAACACCGAGCCGCTGCTGCGGCTCAACGTCGAGGCCGGTGACGACGCGGCGGTCGCCGCCCTGGTCGACGAGGTGCTCGGGATCGTCCGCGGCTGACCCCGCCCGCACCCCCGGTGACCGTGCCGGTCGCGTCCGGCACCCGGTCGGATGCCGCGCGGCGCCGGGCCGTGGTGGCAGCATCGAGTTCCCGGGCCCACCTCCCCGGGGCCCGTGGGAGCACAGGACCCTCCGGGACCACCCGACTCGCCCCGGGAGCACACGACTCGCCTGGGACCACACGACAAGGAGAACCGTGGCCGTACAGCTCGACCCCCAGCTGCTGGAGATCCTGGCCTGCCCGTGCGACGCGCACGGGCAGCTGACCCCGACCGGCGAGGCGCTCACCTGCTCCGTCTGCGCGCGCGCCTTCCCGGTCACCGACGGGATCCCGGTGCTGCTGCTGGACGAGGCGCTGCCCCGGACCGGACCGGCGAGGGACGACGGGTGAACGGCGTGCTCGACGACACCCTGCTGGCCGACCCGGACACGCTGGTCGCGCGCGACACCACCGGTGTCCTGCGGGCGGCCGCGACGGCCGGTGCCCAGGTCCGGTCCGCGGTGCACGCGTGTGCCGAGGCGGGGCTGGACCGGCTGCGCGGGCACCGGCCGCGGGCCCTGGTGTTCCTGCGCCGGCCGGGGGTCTCCGGCGCGGTGGCCGACCTGGTGACGGCGCTGCTGGGGGACCGCTGCCCGGTCCCGGTGGTGCACACCGACCGGGCCCCGGGCTGGATCGGTCCGCTGGACGTGGTCGTCGTGCACACCGGTGACGGCACGGACCCGGAGCTCGCCGAGTCGGTCGCGGTCGCGGTGCGCCGCGGCGCCGAGGTGGTCCTGTCCGCCCCGGACGCCGGTCCGGTCGCCCAGGCCGGGGCCGGCCGCGCGCGGCTCGTCGAGCCGCGGATCCCGCTGCCCGAGGGGCTCGGCTTCGCACAGGCGCTCGCCGTCGCGCTCGTCACGGTCTCGGAGCTGGAACTGATCGGCACGGCCCCGGACCTCGAGGCACTGGCCGACGCCCTCGACGCCGAGGCCGAGCGCGACCACCCGGGACACGAGCCGTTCGTCAACCCGGCCAAGTCGCTGGCGCTGCGCCTGGCCGAACGGACCCCGCTGCTGTGGGGTGTCGACGCCGCGGCCGCGGCCGTCGCCCGGCACGGGGCGGATGCGCTGGCGACGCACGCGGGCGTGGTCGCGCACGCCGACGCACTCGGCCAGGCGGGCACGCTCGCCGGGCTGCGGGTGGCCGTCGACGTGGGCGACCGCGAGGCCGACGTCTTCCACGACCCGTTCGAGGACCCGGACGGGCCGGGGTCGGCCGGCGTCGCGCCGCCGCCGCGCCTCGTGCTGCTGGGCACCGGTGAGGAGGACCCGCAGCTGATCAGCCGCCGGATCCTCGGCCGGGAGTGGCCGACCGCGGACCTCGCGCACCCCGTCGAGGAGGTGCCACGCGGCACCCGGGACGCCGCGTTGCTGCGTGCCGGCCTGCTCGCGTTGCGTGCCGACATCGCCGCCGTGTACCTGGGCCTGGCCACCCGCGCCTCGCTCACCGCCTGATACCCCGCGCACCTGACACCGGGAGTCCCGTGGAACTGCTGGAGAACCCGATCCGGACCTACGCCTGGGGGTCGCGGACGGTGATCGCCGACCTGCTCGGCGAACCCGTTCCGTCACCGCACCCGCAGGCGGAGATGTGGCTGGGCGCGCACCCCGCGGCGCCCTCGACGGTGCGGACCGCCGGCGAGCCACGCGCGCTGGACGAGCTCATCGCCGACGACCCGGCCGGCGCGCTCGGTGCCGGCCGCGACCGCTGGGAGGGCCGGCTGCCGTTCCTGCTGAAGGTCCTGGCGGCCGAGGAACCGCTGTCGCTGCAGGCGCACCCGAGCCTGGAGCAGGCGCGGGAGGGCTGGGCGCGGGAGAACGCGGCCGGGATCGCGGTGGACGCCCCGGACCGCAACTACCGCGACGCCAACCACAAGCCCGAGCTGATCTGCGCGTTGACCGACCTCGTCGCGCTGGTCGGGTTCCGCGAGCCGGGCCGCACCGTCGAGCTGCTCCGGGCGCTGGACGTGCCGGAGCTGGCGGCCTACACCGAGCTGCTCGCCGGGCAGCCCTGCCCGGACGGGCTGCGCGCCCTGTTCACGACCTGGATCACGCTGCCGCAGTCGGTGCTGGACGGGCTGATCCCGGCCCTGCAGGAGGGCGCGATCCGGCTGCTGGAGAGCGGCGCGGACGAGTGGACCGGCGAGGCGAAGATGGCCCTCGACCTGTCCGAGCGCTACCCCGACGACGCCGGGGTGCTCGCCGCGCTGCTGCTCAACCGGACCACGCTGCGCCCGGGCGAGGCGCTCTACCTTCCGGCCGGGAACCTGCACGCCTACCTGTCCGGGGCCGGGATCGAGCTGATGGCGAACTCGGACAACGTGCTGCGCGGTGGGCTGACCCCGAAGCACGTCGACGTCCCCGAGCTGCTGCGGGTGCTGGACTTCGCGGCGCCGCCGCCCCCGGTCCGCCGGGCGGCGACCGAGCCGGGTGCCGACGGCTGGCAGCGCTACGACGTGCCGGTGGAGGAGTTCCTGCTGCGCCGCGCCGACACCGAGGGCCGGGACAAGCTGGACGTGCCCGGCAGCGGTGCCCGGATACTGCTGTGCACCGCGGGGGACGCCGCGGTGGAGGCGCGGGGCAGCACGCTGGATCTCCCCCGGGGCGCGTCGGTGTTCCTGGCCGACGCCGACGCCGGAGCAGTGCTCACCACCGGCGACGACGGCGCCACGGTCTTCCTGGCGGGCGACGCGCTCTGAGCCCTCCGGCACCCGTGGTCCGTTCGGGTGGCGTCGTGCGTGTCCCGGCGCAATCTCATCGTGACCTTAAATGTCGGTTGGGATACGTGACGCAGCCCGCAACGCCGCCGTACCTTCCCCGCTCATGACGGTCACGAACCGTGGTGGCGGCATGTTCCGCACCAAGACGGTCGAACAGGCGATCAGGGACACCGAGGAACCGGAGTTCCAGCTCAGGAAGGCCCTCGGGCCGGTCCAGCTCACGGTCATGGGGATCGGTGTGCTGATCGGTACGGGCGTGTTCGTACTGGCGGGTGAGGCCGCCGCGCTGTACTCGGGTCCGGCGGTCTCGCTGTCGTTCCTCATCAGCGGCGTCGTGTGCGCGCTGGCGGCGCTCTGCTACGCCGAGTTCGCCTCGACGGTGCCGGTCGCGGGCAGCGCCTACACGTTCTCCTACGCCTCGATGGGCGAGTTCATCGCCTGGATGATCGGCTGGGACCTGATCCTGGAGTTCACCCTCGGCGCCGCGACCGTGGCCAAGGGGTGGAGCGGCTACTTCGACAGCGTGATGGGCGGGCTCGGGCTCGAGGTCCCGGAGGCGATCTCCGGCGGCCCCGGCAGCGGCGGCGTGCTCGACCTGCCCGCGGTGTTCGTGTCGCTGCTGATGATGGTCGTGCTGATCATCGGTATCCGGCTCAGTGCCTGGGTGAACGCCTCGATCACCACGCTGAAGCTGGTCATCGTCGCCGGCATCGTCCTGATCGGCGCGTTCTACGTCAGCGGCGCCAACTGGACGCCGTTCATCCCGCCGTCGGCGCCCGCCGACTACAACACCGACGCCGGCATGCCGCTGCTGCTGCAGATCTTCGGGATCGACACCGGCTTCGGGCTGACCGGCGTGTTCACCGGTGCGGCGATCGTGTTCTTCGCCTACCTCGGGTTCGACATCGTCGCGACGCTCTCGGAGGAGGTGAAGAACCCGCAGCGCACCATGCCGATCGGGATCATCGCCTCGCTGGCGATCGCGACCGTGCTCTACATCATCGTGTCGCTGATCTACACCGGCATCCTGCCGTACGACCAGCTTGCGGTGGAGGCGCCCGCGGCCGCCGCGATGGCGGCGACCGGCATCCCGGCGGCGGAGTTCATCATCTCGCTGGGCATCCTGATCGGCCTCACCGTCGTGATCATGACGCTGATGCTCGGCCAGACCCGGGTGGCGTTCGCCATGAGCCGCGACCACCTGCTGCCCCCGACGCTGGGCAAGGTGCACAAGAAGTTCCGCACGCCGTACAAGCTGACGATCATCACCGGTGTGGTGGCCGCCGGGCTGAGCGGCTTCCTCGAGCTGACCGAGCTCGCCAACCTGGTGAACATCGGCACGCTGGCCGCGTTCGTGCTGGTCTCGATCGGTGTGATCGTGCTCCGTCGCACCCGTCCGGACCTGCCGCGCACCTTCAAGGTGCCGTTCATGCCGGTGCTGCCGATCGTGTCGGCGATCCTGTGCTTCGGGGTGGCGCTCTTCCTGCCGGCGGGCACCTGGCTCCGGTTCATCGCCTGGATGATCCTGGGCACCGTCGTCTACTACTTCTACGGCCGCACGCACAGCCGGGTGGCGACCGGGGAGTCGGCCTGACCTGAGCACGGCACGACGGGGCGGGGGCGGCCGGGTGCACCGGCCGCCCCCGCCGCATGTCGCGGACACTCCCTGTGCCGGCCCGGCCGCACTACGCTCGCGATCCATGACCGGTTCCCCGGGAGGTCCGGACGCCGCGGCGGTCTGCCTGGACGTCGGCTCCTACTGGACGAAGGCCGTGCTGGTGCAGCCGGACGGCACCCCTGCGGGGTTCGCCGAACACCCGACGACCCCCGACGTGCTCGAAGGGGTCGACGCCGCGGTCGCCGCGGCGGCGGCCTCGGTCGGGCGGCATGCGGGCGGGCCGGCCCCGGAGGTGCTGGCCTGTTCGTCGGCGGGCGGCCCGCTGCGGCTGGCGGTGGTGGGGGCGGAGCGGCTCACCGCGACCGAGGCCGCGCACCGGGTGTGCCGCTCGGCGGGTGCCCGCGTGGTCGGCGTGCACACCGGCCCGCTGGCCGAGGACGGGATCCGGGAGCTGACCGGGCAGCAGCCCGGCGTCGTCCTGCTGCTCGGGGGCGCCGACGGCGACGACCCCGAGGTCCTGCTGCACAACGCCGGGCGCCTGGCCGGGGTCCGCGGGCGGTGGCCGGTGCTGCTCGCGGTGCCCGACGCGGCCCGCGACGACGCGCTGGAACTGCTCCGCTCCGGCGGGCGCACCGTGACCGCGTGCCCGAACGTGACGCCCCGGCCCGGGGAGCTCGTGCCCGGCCCGGCGCGGGAGGCGGTCGCCGAGATCTACGCCCGGCACGCCCTCGGCGGGCCCGGCGACTCCGGCCGGTTCGGCGTGATGGCCCGCACCCGCACCCCGGTCGCGGTGGCCGGCGGGGCGGCGGTGCTGGCCCGGGCGACCGGAGCGGGCGTGCTGGTGGTGGACGTGGGATCGGCGACGACGGACGTGCACTCGGCCGTGCCGCCGGGTGCCCCGCGTCCGGGCGGCGTACGGCCGGACGCCGCACGGTCGGACGGCGCGCGGTCGGAGGACGGGGCGACCGTCATGACCGTCGAGGGTGACCTCGGCGTCCGCGACGCCGCGGGCAGCGTCCTGGTCGAGGCCCAGACCGAGGGTCTGGTCGACCCGGTCGAGGCCGACCTGCTCGCCCCGGCCGTCGGGGCGCTGGAGGCGGCCTCCCGGGGCGCCGCCCCGGCCGTCCCCGCCGACCGGGGCGCGGCCGCCGAGGACCGGCGGCTCGCCGCGATCGCGGCCGTGGTGGCCCTGCGCCGGCACCTGCGCCACACCGGCCGGATCGAGGAGGCCGCACCGGGCGGGATGCCGGGGTGGATCGCGCCGGGCGACCCGCACGATCCCGGGGCCGGCCCCACGGGCCCTGCCGGCGAGCCGGGCAACGCGGGCGCGGCGGCGGGTGGGAGCGCCCGGGTTGCCGGGGCCCGGCCCGTTCCGGAGGCGGGTGGCGGGGTGCCCGGCCCCCGCCGCGGCGGTGATATCGGTCTCGTGGTCCTGACCGGCGGGGTGTTCCGGCAGCGGGACCCGGCCGGGCTCGCCGCGGTCGCCGAGACGGTGCGCCGGGACCCGGTGCTGCTGGCCGCGCTCGCGCAGGTGGACGTCCGGGTGGACAGCGAATCCGTGCTGGCACCGGCCGGGCTGCTCGCAGCGCACGGCCGCGAGGAGGCCGCCCGTGCGCTGCTCGCCGAGCGCCTGCCGCGATGATCACCCCCGGTTGACACCCGCCGCGGCCGTGGCAACGATGGAACGGCGATAGCAGCCGGGAGCCGAGAGGCGCTGCAGCGGGCGACGACGGCCCGCCACGCTCGGTCCCGGCCTGGCACGGACGAGAAAGGGCGCCTGTCTCCGTACGAGGAGGGAGGGCCCGTTGTTCCGTCGCGGAGCCGTTCCGACCTCGTCAGGAGTCCTTTCCCGCCCGAGGTCCCTGTCCGGTCAGCCCGGCCGTACGGACGAGTCCCACCCGACCGCCCGAGGAGGCGCACCCACCCCATGACCGCATCCGAGAACACCGGTCACGCCAAGCTGCAGAACGTCAACGGACTGGACTTCGCGATCGCCGACATCGGCGAGCACGAGTACGGCCGCAAGGACATCCGGCTGGCCGAGAACGAGATGCCGGGCCTGATCGACCTTCGCCGGGAGTACGCCGAGGCCAAGCCGCTGGCGGGCGCCCGGATCGCCGGGTCGCTGCACATGACCACGCAGACCGCGGTCCTCATCGAGACCCTGGTCAGCCTGGGCGCGCAGGTGCGCTGGGTGTCCTGCAACATCTTCTCCACCCAGGACTACGCGGCCGCCGCGACCGTGGTCGGCCCGAACGGCACCGCCGAGAACCCGCAGGGTGTCCCGGTGTTCGCCTGGAAGGGCGAGACGCTCGAGGAGTACTGGTGGTGCACCGAGCAGCTGTTCAAGTTCCGCGACGAGCAGGGCAACATCGTCGGCCCGAACATGATCCTCGACGACGGCGGTGACGCCACCCTGCTCGTGCACAAGGGCGTCGAGTTCGAGGAGGCCGGCGTCGTGCCGACGGTGGCCGACGACGACGAGACCGTCGCCGACGAGGAGCGCGTCGTGCTCGCCACGCTGCGCCGCAGCCTCGCCGAGGACCCGAAGCGCTGGACGACGATCAACTCCGACATCCGCGGTGTCACCGAGGAGACCACCACCGGCGTCAACCGCCTGTACCAGCTGGCCGAGCAGGGCAAGCTGCTGTTCCCGGCGATCAACGTCAACGACTCGGTCACCAAGTCGAAGTTCGACAACAAGTACGGCATCCGGCACTCGCTGCTGGACGGCCTGAACCGCGCCACCGACGTGCTGATCGGCGGCAAGGTCGGCGTCGTGGCCGGCTACGGCGACGTGGGCAAGGGCTGCGCCGAGGCGCTGGCCGGCCAGGGTGCCCGCGTCATCGTCTCCGAGATCGACCCGATCTGCGCCCTGCAGGCGATGCTCGAGGGCTACCAGGTCGCGAAGATCGAGGACGTCATCCACACCGCCGACGTCGTCGTGACCACGACCGGCAACAAGGACATCATCACCACCGACCTGATGCAGAAGATGAAGCACCAGGCGATCCTGTGCAACGTCGGTCACTTCGACAACGAGATCGACATGGCCGGCCTGGGCCGCATCAAGGGCATCAACAAGATCAACATCAAGCCGCAGGTCGACGAGTGGATCTTCCCGGACGGGCACTCGATCCTGGTGCTCTCCGAGGGCCGGCTGATGAACCTCGGCAACGCGACCGGTCACCCGTCGTTCGTGATGTCGAACTCCTTCGCGAACCAGACGATCGCGCAGATCGAGCTGTTCACCAAGCACGAGGAGTACGACAAGGAGGTCTACCGGCTTCCGAAGCACCTGGACGAGAAGGTCGCCAAGGTGCACGTGCTGGCGCTGGGTGGCGAGCTCACCAAGCTCAGCAAGGACCAGGCCGAGTACATCGGCGTGGACGTCGAGGGGCCGTACAAGCCGGAGCACTACCGGTACTGATCTGGTAGCTCCTGTCTGGTAGCTCCTGTCCGTCCCGACGGCGCGGTGGCCCATCCGGCCGCCGCGCCGTCGGCGTTTCCCGGGGTAGCGTCGTGACGATGATCGAGATCGGGTCCGGTGACGGCTGGGCGCACTGCGTGCAGGGTCACAAGCACTGGGGACGGTTCGGGGCGGCCGGGCTGCTCGTGCGTTTCCGCGCGGCCGGCGACCCGATCGGTGTGGACCGGATCCTGCTGCAGCACCGTGCGGCCTGGAGCCACCACGGCGGGACCTGGGGCATCCCCGGCGGTGCCCGGGACCGCGGCGAGTCCGCCGGGGAGACGGCGCTGCGCGAGGCGGCGGAGGAGAGCACGCTCGACACCGGCCCGGTCGTGCCGCTCGACGAGTACGTGGACGACCACGGCGGCTGGACCTACACGACCGTGGTCGTGCGGGCGGCGTGGGAGGGCGTGGCCACGCCGCCGCCGATCGAGGTGCGCGGTGCGGAGAGCACGGAGCTGCGCTGGGTGCGCAGCGACCATCTCGACCGGCTGGACCTGCACCCAGGTTTCGCGACGACCTGGCCGCTGGTCCGGTCCCTCGGCGCCCACGTCGGCTGACACCGGCGTATCCGGCCGGGCCGTGTCCGAGGGCCGGACACTAGGCTGCGGCCGTGGGACGGCTGGTGGTCATCGAGGGCCTGGACGGGGCGGGGAAGCGCACCTTCGCCGGGCGGCTGACGGCCGCCCTCCGTGCGGCGGGGGCGTCGGTGACGGCGATGGCCTTCCCGCGCTACGACGAGGACGTGCACGCCGACCTCGCGCGTGACGCCCTCTACGGGCGGCTGGGTGACGTCGCGTCGTCGGTGCACGCGATGGCGGTGCTGTTCGCGCTGGACCGGCGGGCGGCCGCGCCCGCGCTGCGCGAGGCGCTGGCCGCGCACGACGTGGTGCTCGTGGACCGCTACGTCACCTCGAACGCCGCCTACAACGCCGCCCGGCTCGGGCAGGACGCCCACGGTGAGGTCGTGGGGTGGGTCCGTGCGCTGGAGATCGAGCGGTTCGGCCTCCCGGTGCCCGACCACCAGATCCTGCTCGCCCCGCCCCGCTCCGTCGCCGCGGAGCGGGCGCTGTCCCGGGAGGCCGCCGAGCCGGGTCGTGCCCGGGACGCCTACGAGAGCGACGACGACCTGCAGGCCCGCACCGACGCCGTGTACCGGGAGCTGGCCGGCCTCGGCTGGCTCAGTGACTGGACTGTGTTGGACGGGAGCGGGCCGGACGGGAGCGGGCCGGACCCGGTGCTCGGCCTGGTGGAGCAGCTCCTCGTCACAGTGGGGTAGGTCCACCGGCGGCACCGGACGCGTGTGTGGTGCATCACACTTCCGGCATGTACCTGACCCAGGGTCTGCACCGTTCCGTCCAGCAGCACCCGGACCGGCCGGCGACGATCTGCGCCGGTCGGACGCGCACCTTCGCCGAGACCGCGGACCGCGTCGCGCGGCTCGCCGGCGGGCTCCGGACGCTCGGTGTCGCCGAGGGGGACCGGGTCGCCTACCTCGGCCTGAACTCCGACCGGTTTCTCGAGTACTACCTCGCCACCTGGTGGGCGGGTGCGGTCGTGAACCCGGTGAACGTGCGGTGGGCGGCCGCCGAGATCGGGTTCTCGCTGGAGGACTCCGGCACGACCGTGCTCGTCGTCGATGACGCCTTCGTGTCCCTGGTCCCGGAGCTGCGCCGGTCAGGGCTGCGGACCGTGGTGTACGCGGGCGACGGGGCGGGGACGGGATGGGGCGAGTCGACCGGGGTGGGTACCGGGCGGGGCGAGCCGACGGGCGTGGGTCTCGGGCGGGGCGAGCCGACGGGCGTGGGTCTCGGGCGGGGCGAGCCGACGGGCGTGGGTACCGGGCGGGGCGAGCCGACGGGCGTGGGTACCGGGCGGGGTGAGCCGACCCGCGCGGGTGCGGAGCGGGCGGAGCCGTCCGGCGCGGGTGTGCCGGGGGAGTATCCGGCCGGCGTGGAGGCGGGCTGGGAGGAGCTGGCCGGCGCCGGGCCGGTCGTGGAGGACCGGCGCCGCGGCGGCGACGACCTGGCCGGGCTCTGGTACACCGGCGGCACCACCGGGTTCCCGAAGGGCGTCATGCTCAGCCACGCGAACCTGCTGGTCTCGGCCTACGGCCTGGCCGCGTGCGGGATCTTCGACGCGGGCGGGACGCCCCGCTACCTGCACGTGGCGCCGATGTTCCACCTCGCCGACCTGGCCGGGTCGATCGGCGCGATGCTGGTCGGCGGCACGCACGTGACGGTCCCGTCGTTCGCGCCGGTCCCGGTGATGGAGGCCGTCGCGACCCACGGGGCCACGCACACGGTCCTGATCCCGATCATGATCCAGGCTCTCGCCGACCACCCCGATCTCGCCGGGTACGACCTCTCCGGCCTGCGCCGGGTGATCTACGGCGGGTCCCCGATCGCCCAGGCGGTGCTGGAGCGGGCCCGCAGGGCGCTGCCGTCGGCGCAGTTCCTGCAGGCCTACGGCCAGACCGAGCTGGCGCCGGTCGCGACGGTCCTCGGCTGTGCCGAGCACGACGACCCGGGCCGGACACACCTGCTGCGGACCGGTGGCCGCGCGGCGCCGCACGCCGAGGTCGCGATCGTCGACGAGTCCGGTGCGGAGGTGCCGCGCGGGCGGACGGGGGAGATCGTGTGCCGGGGCGGGCACGTGATGCTCGGCTACTGGCAGCGCCCGGAGGAGACCGCGGCCGCGCTGCGCGACGGGTGGATGCACACCGGCGACGTCGGCCGGATGGACGACGAGGGCTACGTCGAGGTTCTCGACCGGCTCAAAGACATGATCGTCACGGGTGGGGAGAACGTGTACTCGACCGAGGTCGAGAACGCGGTGGCGACCCACCCGGACGTCGCCACCTGCGCGGTCGTCGGGCTCCCGGACGAGACGTGGGGCGAGCGGGTGCACGCGGTGGTCGTGCTCCGTGACGGCGTCCCGGCGACCGGAGCGACGGCGCAGGAGATCCGCGAGCACGTCCGCGGACGGCTCGCCGGGTACAAGACACCCCGGACCGTCGAGTTCACCGACGCGTTGCCGGCCACACCGACCGGGAAGGTGCTCAAGCGTGAGCTCCGTGCGCGGGCTGCGGAGCGCGCCCGGTCCGGCCCCGCGGAGCAGCCGACGCCCGCCTGAGCCGCCCTCCCCGCTCGGGCGCCGGGAGGCGGGTGGGATATTGGGCCGTATGAAGTCGCGCGTGCTGGTGGTCGACGACGACCCGGCCCTGGCCGAGATGCTCACCATCGTGCTGCGGGGCGAGGGGTTCGAGACCGCGGTCGTCTCCGACGGCACCCGGGCACTGCCCGCCGTGCGGGACACCCAGCCGGACGTGATCCTGCTCGACCTGATGCTGCCCGGGATGAACGGCATCGACGTGTGCCGGGCGATCCGTGCCGAGTCCGGGGTCCCGATCGTCATGCTCACCGCGAAGAGCGACACCGTCGACGTGGTCCTGGGACTGGAGTCGGGTGCGGACGACTACGTCGTCAAACCGTTCAAGCCCAAGGAACTCGTCGCCCGCATCCGTGCCCGGGTGCGGCGCAACGAGTCCGAGCCCGCCGAGCAGCTCTCGATCGGCGAGATCGACATCGACGTGCCGGCACACCAGGTGACCCGGGAGGGCAAGCCGATCGCGCTCACCCCGCTCGAGTTCGACCTGCTCGTCGCGCTCGCCCGCAAGCCGCGCCAGGTGTTCACCCGTGAGGTCCTGCTCGAGCAGGTCTGGGGCTACCGGCACGCTGCCGACACCCGTCTGGTGAACGTGCACGTGCAGCGACTGCGGTCCAAGGTGGAGCGCGACCCGGAGCGCCCCGAGGTCGTCCTGACCGTCCGCGGGGTGGGGTACAAGGCCGGGCCCCCGTGAGGGTGCGGTGAGACGGCTCGGGCTGCGCCGTCGCCTCGCCCGGCTGCCGGGGATGCGCCGGCTCGCCCGCGCGCTCGCCCCGCTGCGCGCGCAGGCACACGAGCTCGGTGCCCTGGTCGCGGCGTCGTGGCGGCGGTCGCTGCAGCTGCGGGTCGTGGTGTCGACGCTCGCGCTGTCGACGGCGGTCGTGCTCGTGCTGGGGCTGGTGCTGCAGAGCGAGATCGCCGAGCGGCTGCTGCAGAGCAAGCTCAACGGGGCGCTGGTGCAGGCCGACGCCAACCGGGTGCTGCTCGAGGGGGAGCTCTCCGGGGTCGACCCGGACCGGGAGGGTGCCCAGGAGACCCTCGACGCGGCGCTGCAGCGGCTCACCAACACCGGCGACTCCGGCCCCGGCAGCGCGACGGCCGGCGAGTTCCGGGCGGCGATCACGACCGGCTCCGGCAACGGTCCGGAGATCACCTCCGGGGACGTCGGGCAGGTCACCGCCGAGCAGCGCGCCACCGTCGCCGAGGGCGGGGTGAGCCGGCAGTACACGACCGTCGAGGGCGTCCCCACGCTGGTGATCGGGCAGCCGGTCTCCACGGCGGGCCGGGATCTGCAGTTCTATCTGCTGTTCCCGCTGGAGGGCGAGCGGCTGACCCTGAACCTGGTGCAGAGCACCCTGATCGTCGGCGGGCTCGTGCTGCTGGTGCTCATCGCCGCGATCGCGAGCATGGTGACGAGGCAGGTGGTGCGGCCGATCCGGCAGGCCGCCGACGTGGCGGAACGCTTCGCGGGCGGTCATCTCGACGAACGGATGGCCGTCCGCGGCGAGGACGAGGTGGCCCGGCTCGCCGAGTCGTACAACGAGATGGCCGGCAGCCTCGCCGCGCAGATCGCGCAGCTCGAGGAGTTCGGCGCGCTGCAGCGGCGGTTCACCTCGGACGTCAGCCACGAGCTCCGCACGCCGCTGACCACGGTCCGGATGGCGGCCGACGTGCTCTACGCCTCCCGGGACGAGCTGCTGCCCGCCCTGCGCCGCAGCTCCGAGCTGCTGGTCACCGAGCTGGACCGGTTCGAGACCCTGCTCGCCGACCTGCTGGAGATCTCCCGGCTGGACGCGGGGGTCGCCGAGCTGGGTGCCGAGCGGGTCGACCTGTCGGCGGTCGTGCGGCACGCGGTGGACACGGTCCGCGGGCTGGCCGCCGACGCCGGCACCGAGCTCGTGCTCGAGCTGCCCGCCGGCGAGCAGGTCGAGGCCGACCCGCGCCGGGTGGAGCGGATCGTGCGGAACCTGGTGGCGAACGCGATCGACCACGGGGAGGGGCACCCGGTGGAGGTGACGATGGCAGGCGACCCCGCGTCGGTGGCCGTGGTGGTCCGCGATCACGGTGTCGGGCTCCGTCCCGGCGAGGCCGACCTGGTGTTCAACCGGTTCTGGCGGGCCGAGGAGTCCCGGGCCCGGCGCAGCGGCGGCACCGGGCTCGGGCTGTCGATCAGCATCGAGGACGCCCGGCTGCACGGCGGCTGGCTGCAGGCCTGGGGCGAGCCGGGCAAGGGGACCGCCTTCCGGCTGACGCTGCCGCGGCAGGTCGGCGGGCACATCTCCACCTCGCCGCTGCCGCTCGGCCCGGCCACCGGGGAGGACGACGAGGACGCCCGCCACGAGGGCAGGCCCGGCAGCTCGGTCCCCACCCCGCCATGGGGGATCGCGACCCGCCGCGACGACACCCGCGGGGAGGACAGGCGCGCCCGCGAGGACGACGCCTGGCAGGCCCGCGACACCTCGGCCGCCCCCGTCCAGCCCGCCGAGCGCGCCATCACCGACCCGGGCGGCGACCGGTGAGGGCCCGTCCCCTCCGCCGGTCCGCGGCCGCCGGCGCGACCGGGGCCGGGCGCGTCCGCCGGGTCGCGTCGCTCGGTCTGCTCGTGTGCCTGGCGGTGCTGGCCGGCTGCGCGACCGTGCCCGAGCACTCGTCGGTGCAGGTCCTGCGCCAGACCCGGGACAACGGCGCGGCCGTGCCCGACGGACCGATCGAGGACGGCGACCCGCTCGGTCTGGTCCGCGGGTTCGTCTACGCCTCCGGCCGGCCGGACGACCGGCACGCGGCGGCCCGCCGATACCTCGCAGCCACCGCGTCCGAGTGGGACGACGGTGCCTCGCTGACCGTGCTGTCCGAACGGTTCGACACCGTCTTCGCCCCCGACAGCGCCGATGCCGGGCCGGAGCGCGCGGTGGTGCGGATGCGGGGCACCCGGATCGGCACGGTCAGCCCGGCCGGCGCGTTCGAGACCGACCCGCGACCGGTCGAGGTCGACATCGGTGTCGTGCGGCAGGGCGACCACTGGCGGATCGAGCACCTCCCGCCCGGGGCGATGGTCCGGCTGTCGGACTTCCGGGCCAGCTACCGCTCGCTGCGTGCCTGGTTCGTCGACCCGACGCGCGGCATGCTGATGTCGGACACCCATTACATCCCCAGTACCCGGCCGAGCGAGCTCGCCGCCCGCGCGACCGAGGTGCTGCTGCACGGGCCCTCGTCCGGGCTGACGGGAGCGGCGGTGACGCTGTTCCCGGCCACCGCGCGCCTGCGCTCGGCGGTCAGCGAGTCCGCGGACGGCGCGGTGGTCGTCGATCTGGCCGGGGTCTCCGGGCTCTCCGACCGGGACCGGCGACTGCTCGCCGCCCAGGTCAGCCTGACCCTGGCCGAGGTCAGCGTGCACCGCGTCCGGCTGCTGTCGGACGGCGAACCGCTGCTGGCCGACCGGCCGGAGGTCACCCGCGACGACTTCGCCGACCTGGTCGGGACCCCGGAGCGGCTCCCGGCCCACCCGCTCGTGGTCGACGGCGGCCGGGTCCGCCGGCTCGCCGAGAACGGCCAGGCCACCCCGGTGGCCGGCCAGGCGGGCAACGGCTCCTTCGACGTCGTCGACGCGGCGGCCTCGACCCGCGACGACCGGATCGCGGTCGTCTCGCGGGAGGAGAGCGGCACCCAGCGGCTGCTGACCGGCCCGGCCGACGGACGGCTCACCGCGACCCCGGTCTCCGGCGCCGTGGTGACCGCGCTGAGCTGGAACGCGGCCGGGGACGAGATCTGGGCGGTCGCCGACGGACGGCTGCACCGGGTCGCCGCCCCCGCCGACGGTCCGCCGGTCGAGGCGCCGGTGGACACCAGCCGGCTCGACCGCCACGGCGAGATCGCCGATGTGGCGTTCTCCCGTGAGGGCGGCCGGATCGCCGTGGCCGCCGGTGGCCGGGCCCTCGTCGGACCGGTCGTCCCCGGCCCGGACGGCCGGGTCGCGATCGGCGAGCTGCGCGAGCTGCGGCCCGGCGAGCTGGAGGACGTCGTCGCCGTCGACTGGCGTTCCAACGAACAGCTCGTGGTGGCCGCGGACTCCGAGCGCCCGGTCGCGCTGGTATCGGTCGACGGGCTCACCCTGGACCACGTTCCCGGCACGAACCTCACCTCCCCGTTGCGTGCGGTGGCCGCCGCTCCCGGCCGGCCGATCTACGTGTCCGACCGCACCGGGCTCTGGAGCTACTCGGGCGGCGACCTGGACGCGTGGCGGCAGACCGTGGGGTCCAGTACCGCCGCGCGGCCGTTCTACCCGGGCTGACCCGGTCGCCGGGCCACGGGAACCGGTGACCGGCCCACCCGGCCGGTCGTCCCAGCGTGGCGCGCCGGGCGGCGGGCGGCGGCGGGAATCACGGCCCTGTGGATGGATCTCGCACTTGTGGACAACTCGGCCGCCGCGGGGCCGGACGGGCGGGACGACCGGCACCCGGGCGGCATCCTGCCCGCATGGCACCGCCCTGTGACATCCCGATCCGCCGCCCGCTCTTCCGGGGTCCCCTGTCCCGCAGCAGCCCGCCCCCCGGCACCCCGTCCCGGGGCCCGGCCCCGCTCGCGGCGCTGCTGGACCTGTTGCTGCCGCGGACCTGTGGCGGGTGCGGCGCCGGACCGCCGGGCAGCGGCGGCTGGTGCCCGGCCTGTGCCGAGGACACCGCGGGCCCGTTCGCGGTCGGTGTCCCGGGTGCGGGCCGGGTCGTCGTGGCCGGCCGGTACCGCGGGCCGCTGCGCCGCGCGGTACTGGCCTACAAGGAACGTGGGCGGCGCGACCTCGCCCCCGATCTCGCGGCCCTGCTCGTGCCGGCCGTGGCCGGGGTCCTGCCGGGCGGGCGTCCACCGGACGCGGACCCCGTGGGTGTCCGGCTGGTGCCCGCGCCCTCCCGCCCGTCCGCTGCCCGGGCGCGCGGCGGCGACCACGTGCTGCGGCTGTGCCGGGCGCTGGAGCGGCGGCTCGCGGCGGCCGGACTCCCGGCCGCCACCCTGCCGGTCCTCGCCCTGGACCGGCGGGCGCGGGACTCGGTCGGGCTGGACGCCGCCGGTCGGGCCGAGAACCTGGCGGCGTCCCTGCGGCCCGTCGTGCCGGGCCCGGGCCGTTCCCGGCCCGGCCGCCGCTCCGGCCCCGCAGTCCCGGGCAGGTCGGCCCCGCCGGGTACGGACGCGGTGGCCGGGCGTGGGGTGGTGCTGCTGGTCGACGACGTGGTGACCACCGGCGCGACGCTGCGTGCGTGCCGGGAGGCGCTGTTCCGGCTGGGGCTCCGCCCGGTGGGGTCGGTGCTGCTCGCCGATGCCACGACGGGGACTCGTGTGTGACCGGCGACACATTTATCCGGATCCGTCTGTCCGGTCCACGCCGGAGAGGCGGGGCGCCCGTCTCTCCGGTGTGGACCGGGCGGACCGGTGTTCCCCCGGTGAGCGCCGGAAGTGGCGGCCCGGTGTCACTCATGTGCGCCAGAGCACGGTCGCCGGGGGTTGCGGGATGCGCGCGGACGTCCCTCGACCGGGTCGGCGAACGACCTGTCGAGCAAGCGGATTTACCGATAACGTCCGGTGAACTCCGACCGTTACCACATCAGGAGGAGCGACCGATAGCCCACCCCCCGGGGCCGTCGTGGAGTCCCGGGTTCAGCACGACTGAAGCGAGGGATGTCCGAGTGGAGATCGTCGTCACCGGCCGGAACGTCGAGGTGCCCGACCACTTCCGTGGTCTGGTCGAGGAGAAGCTCGTCCGCCTGGAGCGCCACGACCACAAGATCGTCGGGATGGAGGTGGAGCTCTTCCACGAGCCGAACCGCCGACAGCAGAAGTCCTGCCAGCGTGTGGAGATCACCGGACGCGGCGGCTGCGGTGCCGTCGCCCGGGCCGAGGCCTCGGCCGCCGACTTCTACGCCGCACTGGACATGGCCGTCGGCAAGCTGGCCGAGCGGCTCCGCCGCTCCCACGACCGCCGCAAGCCCAGTCGCCGGGACCGCGTGCACGCGTCCCGGCTCGCCGCCGACGCGTCGGCCGTCGCCCTGATGGAGCAGGCACCACCGGTCACCGACACCATCCCCGAACCGCGTTCGCACGACGAGTCCCTGCCCGATGCCGAGCTCGCCGAGCTCGAGGAACAGTGGGAGGCCGAGTACGTGCCCGGGCGGATCGTGCGTGAGAAGACGCACGCCGCCGCCCCGATGACGGTGGACGAGGCGCTGTCCCGGATGGAGCTCGTCGGACACGATTTCTATCTGTTCTCCTGCAGTGACACCGGGCGGCCGTCGGTCGTCTACCGCCGTCACGGATACGACTACGGGGTGATCCGGCTCGGCGGGTGACCGTCCGGCGCGGGTGCACTGCCGTCCACGGTGGTGCACCCGCGTCCGGCGGTGCCACGGCGGTGCGTCGCGTCACCGCCGGACGGCCGTCGCCGAAGCGGCGCGGGAGCGGCCGTATGGAGCCCGTACCATGGCGGCGGGCCGGTGTGACCTCCGTCGGTGAGTGACGCCCGTCCCGTGTCCTGACCGCGACGTGAATGAGGTCGGCAGTGCCCCTCCTGAGTCGACTCCTCCGGGCCGGCGAGAGCAAGCTGGTGAAGCGGCTCGGAAAGATCGCCGCGCACATCGACGGCCTGGAGCCGGAATTCGAGGGCCTCTCCGACGCCCAGCTGCGCGCCAAGACCGACGAGTTCCGCGAGCGGCTCGCCGGCGGCGAGTCCCTGGACTCGGTCCTCCCGGAGGCGTTCGCGACCGTCCGCGAGGCGGCGCAGCGGACCCTGGGCCAGCGCCCCTTCACCGTGCAGCTGATGGGTGCCGGTGCCCTGCACATGGGCAACGTGGCCGAGATGAAGACCGGTGAGGGCAAGACGCTGACCTCGACCCTCGCGGTCTACCTCAACGCTCTGGAGGGCAAGGGCGTCCACGTCGTCACCACGAACGACTACCTGGCCCAGCGCGACTCCGAGACGATGGGTCGCATCCACCGCTGGCTGGGCCTGACCGTCGGCGTGATCGTGGCCGAGATGACCCCGGTCCAGCGCCGCGAGCAGTACGCGCGCGACGTCACCTACGGCACGAACAACGAGTTCGGCTTCGACTACCTGCGCGACAACATGGCGTGGAACGCCGCCGACATGGTCCAGCGCGGGCACAACTTCGCCATCGTCGACGAGGCGGACTCGATCCTCATCGACGAGGCCCGCACGCCGTTGATCATCTCCGGTCCGGCCGAGCAGAGCGGTCGCTGGTACCAGGAGTTCGCCCGTCTCGCGCCGATGCTGTCCCGCGACATCCACTACGAGGTCGACGAGCGCAAGCGCACCGTCGGCATCACCGAGGAGGGTGTCGCGCTGATCGAGGACCAGCTCGGCATCGACAACCTCTACGAGTCCGCGAACACCCCGCTGGTCGGCTACCTCAACAACGCGGTCAAGGCCAAGGAGCTGTTCAAGAAGGACAAGGACTACATCGTCAACAGCGGTGAGGTCCTGATCGTCGACGAGTTCACCGGCCGCGTGCTGGCCGGGCGTCGCTACAACGAGGGCATGCACCAGGCGATCGAGGCCAAGGAAGGCGTCGAGATCAAGCCGGAGAACCAGACTCTGGCGACGATCACCCTGCAGAACTTCTTCCGGCTCTACGACAAGCTCGCCGGCATGACCGGTACGGCCCAGACCGAGGCCGCCGAGCTCCACGAGATCTACAAGATGTCGGTCGTCCCGATCCCGACGAACCGGCCGATGGTCCGTGCCGACCAGGCGGACCTGATCTACAAGACCGAGCAGGCGAAGTTCGAGGCGGTCGCCGACGACATCGCCGAGAAGCACCAGGCCGGCCAGCCCGTCCTGATCGGTACGACCAGCGTCGAGAAGTCCGAGCACCTCGCCAAGCTGCTGCTCAAGCGCGGGGTGCCGCACGAGGTGCTGAACGCGAAGAACCACGCCCGTGAGGCGGCGATCATCGCGCAGGCCGGGCACGCCGGCGCCGTCACGGTCGCGACCAACATGGCCGGCCGCGGTACCGACATCATGCTCGGGGGCAACCCCGAGTTCCTCGGCGACCTGGAGCTGCGCAGCCAGGGGCTCGACCCGGTCGAGACCCGCGAGCAGTACGAGGCGGCCTGGGACGCGGTCCTCGACCGCATGCGCAAGCAGGTCAAGGCCGAGGCCGACGAGGTCCGCAGCGCCGGCGGGCTCTACGTGCTCGGTACCGAGCGGCACGAGTCCCGCCGGATCGACGACCAGCTGCGCGGCCGGTCCGGGCGTCAGGGCGACCCGGGCGAGTCCCGCTTCTACCTGTCGCTCGGCGACGAGCTCATGCGCCGGTTCAACGGCCACGTCGTCGAGTCGATCATGAACCGGTTCAACCTGCCGGACGACGTGCCGATCGAGGCCAAGATGGTCACCCGCGCCATCCGGAGCGCGCAGACCCAGGTCGAGCAGCAGAACTTCGAGATCCGTAAGAACGTCCTCAAGTACGACGAGGTCCTCAACCAGCAGCGCAAGGTCGTCTACGACGAGCGCCGCCGGGTGCTCGACGGCGAGGACGTGCAGCGGCAGACCCGCAACATGCTCGAGGACGTCGTCCACGCCTACGTGACCGGGGCGACGTCCGAGGGCTACTCCGAGGACTGGGACCTCGAGAAGCTCTGGACCGCGCTGCGTGGCCTCTACCCGGTCTCGCTCGACTGGAAGACCGTCGCCGAGGACCTCGACGACCTCTCCGCCGACGAGCTGGAGAAGGCGATCCTCGACGACGCCGAGCAGGCCTACTCCCGGCGCGAGGCCGAGATCGACGCGCTGATCGGGCCCCAGGGCGGGATGCGCGAGCTCGAGCGCCAGGTCCTCATGCAGGTCATCGACCGCAAGTGGCGCGAGCACCTCTACGAGATGGACTACCTCAAGGAGGGCATCGGGCTGCGGGCCATGGCCCAGCGCGACCCGGTGATCGAGTACCAGCGCGAGGGTTTCGACATGTTCTCCGCGATGCTCGAGGGCATCAAGGAGGAGACGATCGGGCACCTGTTCAACGTCGTCGTGCAGGTGCAGCAGCCGGCCGCCCCGGTCCAGGAGGAGGAGCCGGAGACCACCGAGATCCCGGTCATCCGGCGGGTCCCGGCCGAGGACCCGAGCGAGAGCACCGTGGTGCTGCCGAACCTGTTCCGCACCTCCCCGCCGCAGAACCTGCAGTACAGCGGGCCGGGGGAGGACGGCGGCGTCGCCCGTCGTGGTGAGGACGGCAATCCCGTTCCCGGTACCGGGCGGACCGGCCGGTACCCGGCCGCCCCGCGCGGTGCCGCGCCGCGCGGTGGGGGCCGGCCGCCGCACCCCGGTGCGCCCCAGGGCCGGGCTCCGCAGGGCCAAGCTCCCCAGGGCGGGGGCTCCCAGCATGGCGCCCCGAACGGTGACGGCGCCGCCGGCGGGGTCAACCGGGCCGAGCGCCGTCGTGCCGAGAAGGCGAACCGCCGGCGCCGCTGACGCCGAGGCCGCGGCCCGCGCGCTCAGAGCAGGCGGGCGGCGGTGACGACCCACGGAGCGTCACCCGCCGCCCGGTCCAGGCGCAGGACGAGCGCCCGTGGCCGGCCCGCGACCGGGACGGTCACGCACACCTCGGCGGCATCCGCGTGCGGGAGCCCGACATGGACCCGGCCCGCCCGGCCGCCGACCGGGCCGCCGCAGCCGGGTGCGCCCGCACGACCGCCGTGCCCGGCACGCGCCAGGGCCGGGCGGGCGGCGGTGCCGGTCCGCATCGCGGTGAGGTAGCGCAGCACCCGGGGTGTGGTGAGTTCGCCGAGCTGGGCGGGAGGCCGCCGGCCTGCCAGGACCTCGATCACCAGCCGGGTCAGCTCGGCCGCGCGGGCACGGGTCCGTGCGGCGTCGGGCGGGACGACCTGCGGGGGTGCGACCTCGGCGAGTGGCACGCGTGGGTCCGGCGGGGGTGCCGGTGAGTCGAGTGACCGCATCCGGAAACCCCCGGGCAGGACGACGACCAGGCCCGGCGGGAGCTCGACCGGTACGTCGTCGATCGTGTGGGCGACGAGGACGGTCTCCGCCTCGCCTCCCGTCCCGAACCCGGCGCTCGGCGCCCGGTCGGCGTGCTCCGTGCCCGGAGCGGGGGCCGGGGGCGTGGTGAGCGGGATGCTGGTCGAGGTCACCTGCCGAGCGTGCGGTGCGGAGGCCCGCTCGCGGGGTCTGCGCACGGGATCCGTGCACGCACCGTCCCGGCCCGTACCGTCCGGGCCGGCACCGTTCGAGTCAGGACGATCCGGCTCGGCACGGTCCGTCCTGGCCTGTCCGGCCCGGCGCGGCCCGACACGTCCGGCCCGGCACCGTCTGCGCCCGCACCGTTTGCTCCCGCACCAGCCGGTGCCGTGATCCCGCCCGTCGTGCGACGGCGCCGCCCTACGCTCCCGCGATGCCCGACCCCGCACGGCCTCGGACCGGTATGCCGTCCCACCCGGCCGCCCGGTCGCCGTCGCGCCGACCGGTCCCGGCGCCACCCGTACCGCCACCCGCACCGTCGCCCGGCCCGGACCCGCTGCTCAGCCCGCCCCGCCTGGTCCCCGGGCCGCCCGCCGGTGCGGACCCACCGGAGACCACGGCCGGGCTGCTCGTCCGGGCCGGGGCCGCGGTGCAGGCCGCACGTCGCCGGCGTGCGGCGCGGCACGGGTTGCCGCTGACGGCGGTCGCCGTCCTCGACGCCCTCGCCCGCACCGACGGCCTCGTCCAGCGCGAGCTGGCCGCCCGGGTACGGATCGGACCGGCCACCCTCACCCCGGTGCTGGACACGCTGGAGGGGGCCGGACTCGCCGCCCGGGTCACCGACGACGGCGACCGCCGCGTCCGCCGCGTACGGATCACCGACGCCGGCCGGGACCGGCTGCACGCGGCCCGGCCGGCCGCCCACGGGCCCCGGCTCCCGGAACCCGCGACCGGGCACGTCGAGCCGATCCGCGAGTATCTGATCGCGGTGATCGCCGCACTGGAGCAGGATCACCGGGACGGACCGTGGTGAGGGGGACCGATGGCGAAGGCCGCGGTGGAGGTCGTCGACCTGGTGAAGCGCTACCCGAAGGCGAAGAGCAACGCCGTCGACGGGGTGTCGTTCGAGGTCGAGACGGGTGAGGTGTTCGGCCTGCTCGGCCCGAACGGCGCGGGCAAGACGACCACGGTGGGGGTCCTGACCACGCGCGTGGTGCCGACGTCCGGCGTCGCGCGGGTGGCGGGCCTGGACGTCCGGGCCGACGCCGTCGCCGTCTGCGCGCGCCTCGCCGTCGTCCCGCAGCGCCAGAACCTGGACCGCTCGCTCGGCGTCCGGGACAACCTGGTCTTCCACGCCGCGTACCACGGGGTGGGCCGGGCCGAGCGCAACCGCCGCGCCGACACCCTGCTGGAACGGATGGGGTTGTCCGACAAGGCGAAGGCGATCGCCGACGACCTCTCCGGCGGGCAGGCGCAGCGGGTCATGATCGCTCGGGCGTTGATGCACCGGCCCGAGGTGCTCTTCCTCGACGAGCCCTCCACCGGGCTCGATCCGCAGGCACGGCTGTTCGTGCACGACCAGATCCGCTCGCTGCGCGACGAGGGGATCACGGTCGTGCTCACCACGCACGACATGGACGAGGCACACAAGCTCTCCGACCGGATCGGCATCGTCGACCACGGGACGCTGCTGGCCCTCGACACCCCGGACAAGCTGGTCCGCGCCCTGCCCGGCAGCGCGACCGTCGAGGTCGTCGCCGAGCCCGGCCCCGGTGGCGTCGAGCCACTGCGCGTCGCGCTGGCCGGGCTGGACGGCGTCGCCCGGGTCGAGACACCGCCGGGGCGCGCGCAGCCGGGCACCGAGGCGTTCCGTCTCTCGGTGACCTGCGAACCCTCGACGCTGCTCGCCCCGGTCGTCGACCTGCTCGGGCGACACGGCGCCGGGGTGCGCGACGTGTCGCTGGGGGAGTCGACGCTCGAGGACGTCTTCATCGACCTGACCGGGAGGGACCTGCGATGAGGAGGATGGACCGGTGAGCGGGCGCGCGTTCCTGGCGGTGCTGCGCCGCGACGTCTACGTCACGGGCAGGGAGCTGCCCTCGTTCCTCGCCCAGACGCTGGTGCAGCCGTTCTTCTTCCTGCTCGTGTTCGTCGTCGTCCTCGGCCGCGGCGGGTTCGTGGCCGAGGGCTACGGGGAGATCATGCTGCCCGGCCTGATCGCGCTGAACGCGATGTTCGGCGCGCTGCAGAGCGTGACGCTGCCCCTGGTGTTCGAGCTGTCCTGGACCCGCGAGATCGACGACCGCCTGCTCGCGCCGATGCCGGTGTGGGCGGTGGCGGTCGAGAAGATCGTGTTCGCGGGCCTGCGCGGCCTGCTCGCGAGCCTGCTCATGGTGCCGATCGGGCTGCTGATGATCGACGTGCACTGGCCCGCCGACGGGCTGCTGCCCGCGTTCGCGATGGTCGTGCTCGGTTCGCTGCTCGGTGCCGCCATGGGCCTGACGATCGGAACGGCGGTGCCGCCTCGCCGGATCAACATCCTGTTCGCGGTGATCTTCACGCCGCTGCTGTTCACCGGCTCGGTGCAGTACCCGTGGCTGACCCTGCAGGACCTGCGCTGGTTCCAGGTGCTGTCCGCGCTGAACCCGCTGACCTACGTGAGCGAGGGGCTGCGCGCCGCGCTGGTGCCGGACGTCCCGCATCTGCCGCTGTGGGTCTGCGTCGTGGTGCCGGTGCTGGCGATCGTGCTGTTCACGCTGCTGGGCATCCGCGGGTTCCTGCGCCGCGCCCTGGACTGACGGTAGCGTCGCGCGGGTGGCGGAAGCACGCACCCTGCGCGGCCTGATCGTCGACTACGGCGGCGTCCTCGACGAGCCGGGCGGTGGAGACCGGCTGCTCGGCTACGTCCGCAGGGCGGGGGCCGCCGGTGTCCGGACGGTGCTGTTCTCCGGCGCCCACGCGGTGCCCGACGAGTGCGCCGCGGCCTTCGGCACCGTCCTGCTCGGCGCGGTCCGCGGTGCCCGCAAGCCCGCGCCGGACGCGTTCGCCGCGGCGGCCGCGGAGGCGGGCCTGGGGGCGGCGGAGTGCGTGGTCGTCGACGACCTCGGTGCCTGCGTGCGGGGCGCGGTCGCGGCGGGGGCGGTCGGCGTGCGGCACGTGGACGCCGGCACCACGCTCGCCGAGCTGGAGATCCTGCTGGGTGTGCCCGCGTCGGCCCGGACCGGCTGACGGCCCGGCGCGCAGAGCGGAGGCGCCGTCCGTGATGGCGGACGGCGCCTCGAGTTCACCGTCCCGGCGGCGCCGGGACGGTCCTGTCGCGCACCGGTGTCACCGGTGCGGTGTCACTGCTGGGGCGGCGGGGCCTGCCCCGGCGGCGGGGGCGGCGGAGCCTGGCCGGGCTGCTGCTGACCCTGCGGCGGCTGGCCGGGCTGCTGACCCTGCTGCTGCGAGGTCGTGTCACCCTCGCCGGTCCGCTCCCGGGCGAACTTCGTCGCGGTGTCGATGTGCTGCTCGTTGCCGGCGAACTTCTTCTTGGCCGCGTCGCCCGCCTTGTTCAGCGCCTGATCGACCTTGTCGTCGTGCTTGCCGAGCAGTTCCTTGGCCTTGTCCAGGAAACCCATGCCGCCATCGTGGCGCGGTCAGCGCCCGGATGCACCCGCGGCGCGTCGTCCATTGGAGTGAGTGGCAGATCCGATCGGTGAACGGAGCCGGGCGTGTTCCGGGCGGAGGTCGTCGACCCTGGTCACCCCCAACAGCTGCATCGTGCGCTCCACCTCGGCCCGCAGGATCTCGACCGCCCGCTGCACACCGGCCTCGCCACCGGCCATCAGCCCGTAGAGGTACGCCCGCCCGACCAGCGCGGCCCGGGCACCCAGTGCCACCGCCGCGACGACGTCACCGCCGTGCATGATCCCGGTGTCGACGAGGACCTCCGCGTCGTCCCCGAGCTCCTGGACGACCGGTTCCACCAGCTCGATCGGCACCGGGGCCCGGTCCAGCTGCCGGCCACCGTGGTTGGACAGCAGCACGGCGTCGGCGCCAGCGTCGACGACCCGGCGGGCGTCGGTCACCGACTGGACCCCCTTGATCACCAGCGTGCCGGACCAGTTCTCCCGCAGCCACGCGACGTCGTCGAGGGTCAGGGCCGGGTCGAACACCCGGTTGATCACCTCGAACGGCGTGCCGCCGCCGGCCGCGAGGCTCTCGAAGGTCAGCGGGTCGGTCGTGACGAGGTCGAACCACCAGCGTGGGTGCCGGGCACCGTCGAGGAACGTGCGCAACGACAGCGCGGGCGGGATGGACAGCCCGTTGCGGGTGTCGCGGCGGCGGTTCCCGCCGACCGGGGTGTCGACGGTCAGCACGAGCGTGTCGAACCCGGCGGCCCCGGCCCGGGAGACGAGCTCGTGGGCGACCGAACGGTCCCGCCAGAGGTAGAGCTGGAACCAGTGCCGGCCGCCGCGTCCGGCCTCGGCCACGCCCTCGATCGTCGTCGACCCCATGGTCGACAGCGCGTACGGGATGCCGGCCCGCGCCGCGACGGCGGCGACCGCACGTTCCCCCTCGGTGTGCATCATCCGTGTGAAGCCGGTCGGGGCCAGCGCGAACGGCAGGGCGGAGCGGTGCCCGAGGATCGTCCGGCCGGTGTCGACCCGCGACACGTCGCGCAGCACGGTGGGCGCGAACTCGACCGACGCCCAGACCTCACGGGCCCGGCGCAGGCTGACCTCGTCCTCGGCGGCACCGTCGGTGTAGTCGAACACCGCCCGCGGGGCACGCTTGCGGGCGAGCACCCGCAGGTCGCCGATGCTCGTCGCGCGGGCCAGCTTCGCCGCCGTCCGGTCCAGTGTGAGGGGGGCCGGGCGCAGCAACGGCGCGAGCTCGGACGGGCGGGGCATGCGACGGCGCACCATGGCCGCCGAGCCTAGGACCTCCGCCGGATTCGCACGACCAGCGCGCTCCCGGCCACCGGAGTAGGTGCGGCGCCACGTCGCGCGGGCCAGAATGGGCGCGGATCGCCGGTACGGCCCTGCCGCGGGGAGGTCGCGATGACGGATGTGGCCGACCGG
The DNA here is from genome assembly GCF_900115005.1 of Pseudonocardia ammonioxydans. Lineage (GTDB taxonomy): Bacteria > Actinomycetota > Actinomycetes > Mycobacteriales > Pseudonocardiaceae > Pseudonocardia > Pseudonocardia ammonioxydans. Next base: position 127,744 of record NZ_FOUY01000008.1, read on the forward strand.
ATCCTGCGGTCCCGGGTGCACCGGCGGGTCCCGCGGGCGGCGGCGGTCGTGCGCGTGGTCGTCGGTGCGCTGTTCGTGTGGTTCGGCGTCCCGAAGTTCACCGAGCACGCGGGCTGGGTCGCGGGGTTCGCGAGCTGGTCGCTGCCGGCGCCCTCGCTGCTCGTGTACGCCACCGGCAGCGTCGAGGTGCTGGGCGGCATCGCGCTGGTCCTCGCGCTCGGCGGTACGCCCGGGGTGCGGGCGGTCGCCGGGCTGCTCGCCCTGGTGATGGTCGGGGCCGTGTCGACCGCCGGGCTCCTCGGCGGGAACTCCGGCGCGCTCACCCTCGCCCCGGCGATGCTGATCGGCAGCCTCGTCGTCGTGTGGTCGACGACGGGGCCGCGGGGTCAGCCGCGGCGGCGCAGCAGCTCGTAGGCGGCGACCGCCCCGGCCGAGGCGACGTTGAGCGACTCCACCCCGCCGTACATCGGGAGCGACAACGTCCCGTCCAGCCGTGCGCGGACCTCGTCGGTCAGGCCCTCGGTCTCGTTGCCGAGCACCAGCGCGACGCGGTGCGGCAGCTCGGCGTCGAGCAGCGAGTCGCTGCCGGCGTCGAGCCCGAACACGGAGAACCCGGCCTCGTGCATGAGGTCGATCCCCTCGACGGCCGTGCCGCTGCGCAGCACCGGCGCGGAGAACGCCACCCCGGCCGACGCCTTGATCACCAGCGGGTCGATGGCGGGCACCCCGCGGCGGGGCAACAGCACGCCGTCGAGCCCGGCGGCCGTCGCGCTGCGCAGGATCATCCCGACGTTGGACGGGTTGGTGACGGCGTCGAGCACCAGCACCGAGGCCGGCCGCCGGGTCCCGAGGTCGGACACGAACACCCCGAGCGGCGCCATGCGCGGGGCCACCACATCGGCCAGGACGCCCTGGTCGTGGCGGCCGTTACCGGCGAGCACCTTCACCCGCTGGGCCGACGCCCGCTGCACCGGCACACCCCGCCCGCGCGCCGCCGCGGTGATCTCACGTTCCCCACCGCCCCGGACGGAGTCGGCCAGCACGACCTTGTCCACCTCGAGCTCGGGGTCCGCCAGCGCCTCCAGCACGGGCTTGCGGCCGTAGACGGTGATGAAGCGGTCCTTGGGGGACACGGCTGCGGACGAGGCGTGGTCGGGCACGCCGGCCAGAATCCCACGCGGACTTCGGATCTTCGCGTGCGGACGTAGGATCACCGCCATGCCGTCCCGGCTCTCCGCGCTCGACGCCTCCTTCCTCTACCTGGAGGAGACGACCACGCCCATGCACGTCGGCGGGATCGCCGTGTTCGAACGACCGGCGGAGGGATTCGACTACGACCGGCTCGTCGAGCTGATCGAACAGCGGATCGCGCTGGTCCCGCGGTACCGGCAGAAGGTCCGCCACGTCCCCGGGAACCTGGCCCGCCCGGTGTGGGTCGACGACCCGGAGTTCGACATCGCCTACCACGTGCGGCGCTCGGCGCTGCCCCGTCCGGGCAGCGAGGATCAGCTGACCGAGCTGGTCGGACGGCTGATGTCCCGGCCGCTGGACCACGCGCGCCCGCTGTGGGAGATGTACCTCGTCGAGGGTCTCGCCCCCGCGGCGTCCGTCGGCGGCGGGGACGGGCAGGGAGCGGGGCGGGTCGCCATCGTCACCAAGACCCACCAGGCGATGGTCGACGGCATCTCTGCGATCGACATCGGACAGGTGATCCTCGACGTCTCGGCCGAGCCGCGGGAGACCCCGGACGAGCTGTGGATGCCGCGGCCCGAGCCCAGCGACGGCCAGCTGATCATGGAGGCGATCGGGGAGGCCGTGACCCGGCCGACCGAGATCGTGGACAACGTCCGGGTCGCCGCCGGGGACGCGCTCGCGACCGTCGGCAAGGTGGCCGGGGCGGCGGGCAAGGTGCTCACGATGGCCCGCACCGCGGGCCGCCGGGCGCCCGGCCTGCCGCTCAACGCCGAGATCTCCACCCAGCGCCGGTTCGCGTTCGCCCGGACCGACCTGGAGGACTACCGCAGGGTGCGGGCAGCCTACGGCTGCGACGTCAACGACGTCGTCCTCGCGGTGATCGCCGGGGCGCTGCGTACCTGGCTGATGTCGCGCGGCGAGCCGGTCGGCGGGTCGTCCACCGTGCGGGCGCTGGTCCCGCTGTCGGTGCGCGGCGAGGGCGACGTCCCGAGCTCGGCGACCGGTTCCTCGCTCGGCAACCGGGTGGCGTCGTTCCTGGTCGACCTGCCGGTGGGCGAGCCCAGCCCGCTCGTGCGGCTGCACCAGGTGACCCACCAGATGCGCGAGCACACCGACACCGGCGACGCCGTCGGCGCCGACACGCTCGTCCGGATCGGCGGGTTCGCCCCGCCGACGCTGCACGGGGTCGGGGCCCGCGCCGCCAGCGGGATGTCCCGGCACTTCTTCAACCTGGTCGTGACCAACGTGCCCGGCCCGCAGTTCCCGCTCTACGCGGCCGGTGCACGGATGCTGGAGATGTTCCCGGTGGTGCCGCTGGCCAAGGGCCAGGCGGTCTCCATCGGACTGACCAGCTACGACGGTGGCGTCTACTACGGACTCAACGGCGACCGGGACGCGATGGGCGACATCGACGTGTTCGCCGGGATGGTGAACGAGTCGCTCGACGAGCTGCTCGAGACCCTGCGGCAGTAGCCGCGCGATGCGGCGGCAGCCGCGAGAAAGGACCTCGACGTGCGGATCTACCTCCCCGCGACCTGGCCGATGCTGGCCCGGACGGTCTCCACCGGCAGCTTCGAGCCGCTCGGCGGGACCGCGTTCGCGCTGACCCCGAAGCTGCGTGAGTCCTACGTGGCCGGAGACGACGAGGAGCTCGAGTACGCCGCGATGAGCGAGGCGGCCCGGGCGTCGCTGCGGCTGCTCGCCGTCGAGTTCGGACTCGGCGAGACGGGCACCCCGGCCCGCCGGGTCGTCGTCGCCGCCGACACCGACGACGTCACGCTGCGCCCCGACCTCGACGACGGTGCGGTCCGGTTGACCGGTCCCGTCCCGGTCGCGAAGATCGCCGCCGTGCACGTGGACCTGCCCGAGGCCGAGCACGCGGTGCGCGAGGCCGCCGCCGCCGTGGACAAGGCCGACCTGGGCGACCTCGACGCCGAGTTCCTGGTCGGCGAGGCGGAGGACCACGAGCTGGCCTGGTACGCACCCTCCGAGCTGGCCTTCCTGGTGGAGCTTGGCTCGTGAGTGGTTACCGCGGCCCTGACCGCGAAAACCACTCACGGGGGAGGGGGACGGAATGACCTTTGGCGCATCGCGACCGACCGAGGTGACCCGGGGCCTGGCGTTCCCGGAGGGGCCGGTGGCGCTGTCCGACGGCTCGGTGCTGGTCGTCGAGATCGCCGCGGGCCGGATCACCCGGGTGCTGCCCGACGGGACACACCGGACGGTCGCGGAGACCGGCGGTGGCCCGAACGGGGCCGCGATCGGGCCGGACGGCGCGGTGTACGTCTGCGACAACGGGGGCTTCAGCTGGCACACCCGGCCGGACGGCACCGTGTACCCGGGCAACCAGCCCGACGACTACAGCGGCGGGAAGATCCTGCGCGTCGACCTCGACACCGGGCAGACGCGCACGCTCTACGACGGCCTGCGCGGTCCGAACGACATCGTCTTCGACAGCTCCGGCGCGTTCTGGTTCACCGACCTCGGCAAGCGCCGGCCCCGGGAGATGGACCTCGGCGGGCTCTACCACGCCCGCCCGGACGGCTCGGCGATCAGCGAGGTCGTGCACCCGCTGACCACCCCGAACGGGGTGGGGCTCGCCCCGGACGGGTCGCGCCTCTACGTCGCCGAGACCGCCACCGGCCGCGTCTGGTGCTGGGAGGTGACCGCTCCCGGCGTCCTCGGCGCCCCGGACCTGCCCGGCCCGCCCGGCCCCGGCGACGCGCGGCTGCTGCACGGCTTCTCCGGCTTCCGCAACCTCGACTCGCTCGCCGTCGACGCCGACGGCAACGTCTGCGTCGCGACGTTGGTCTCCGGCGAGGTCAGCGTGCTGTCGCCGGCGGGGGAGCTGCTCGGCACGGTCGCACCGCCCGAGCACGACCCCCACGTCACCAACATCTGCTTCGCCGGTGCGGGCTCCCGCGACGCGTGGATCACCTCGTCGGGCCGGGGCAGGCTCTACCACTGCACCTGGCCGGTGGAGGGCCTGGACCTCGCGTTCCGCCGCTGATCCCGGCCGAGCGCGGTACCCGGTTCAGTCCGCCCGCGGCGGCTCGATCGTCACCGGCGAGCCCCAGTCCCGGTACCGGATCAGCAGGTCGACCGTCCCGGAGTCCGGCAGCTGCTGGCGGAGCCGGCCGCGCACCGGGCGCCGTTCGGCGTCCAGCCAGATCTCCGTGCTGATCCGGGTGACCCCGGCCTGCTGCTGCGCCACGAGTGCCGCGCGGCGCTGCGGGTCGTGCTCGGCTGCGATCGCCCGCACCAGGTCGACGACCAGCGTGTAGTGCACGGCCGGGATCCCGTCGACGTCGGTGTCGACGGCGTCGGCGACCAGCACGGCGTCCGGGTACCGGGCCACCGCCGCGAGCGGGTCCACCCCGGAGGCGACGTTCGCGGCGAGGGTGGCGTCGGCGACCGCGTCGGGTGGCAGCGGTGCCCGGCCCGCCTCGACCCAGCCGGACTCCTGCGGGCGCAGCCAGGTGCGTTCGCCGATCCGCACGATCTCGGTCGCCCGCGGCACGGTGCCCTCGGCCCCGGCCCGCAGCAGCAGCCGCACCGCCGCCCCCGCGCCCGCCGGGTCGATCCGGATCGCGCCGTCGCCGGTGACCGGGACCGGCTCGCCGCCCGCGGTCAGCGTCCCGGCCACCGACAGCACCGCCCCACCGTCGGAACGGGTGCGCGCGGAGACGTCGGCGAGCAGGGGCTCGGGGTCGTAGTACTTCGGCAACGACACGGCCGCCGGGGAGGCGGTCTCCGGGGCGGCACCCGACGAACCGGGCCACGAGCAGCCCGCCAGCGGTCCTCCGAGTACGGCGGCGCAGAGCAGTACCGCCGCTCGTCGCCGTCCCCGCACTCCCGCCTCCGCTCGCCCGCACCGTCCCGGACCGGGCGCCGCGGTGGGACCGCGGATCACCCCTGGTTGAGCGCCACCAGGATGCGGCGCAATGCGACGAGTCTGCCTGCGGCGAGATCACCCGCGTCGACCAGGTCGTCCAGTGCGCACTCCGGGTCGGCGGGCGGCCCGAGGTGCCCGCACCCCCGCGGGCAGCCGTCGATCGCAGCGGTGAGGTCGCCGAACGCGGCGACGACGTCGTCCGGGCCGACGTGGGCGAGTCCGAACGACCGCACCCCCGGGGTGTCGACGACCCAGCCGTCGGCGTGCGGGAACGCGAGTGCGGCCGTCGTGGTGTGGCGGCCCTTGCCGACCCCCGACACCTGTGCGGTGGCCTGCTCCGCCGCCGGGACGATCGCGTTGACCAGCGTCGACTTGCCGACGCCGGAATGCCCGACCAGGGCGCACAGCCGTCCGGACAGCTCGGTGCGGAGCGCGTCGAGCCCCTCCGGTGGCCCGTCCCCGGGCCGCCCGGTGACCACCACCGGCACCCCGAGCTCGCGGTACTGCGCGGCGAACGGCTCCGGGTCGGTCAGGTCGGACTTGGTCAGGCACAGCACGGGTTCGAGCCCGCCGGCGTAGGCGGCGACCAGGCACCGGTCGACGAACCCGGTGCGGGGCACCGGATCGGCGAGTGCGGTGACCACGATCAGCCGCTCGGCGTTCGCGACGACGACCCGCTCGTAGGGGTCGGTGTCGTCGGCGGTGCGCCGCAGCACCGTGTCCCGGTCGGCGACCCGCACGATCCGGGCGAGCGTGTCCGGCTCCCCGGACAGGTCACCGACGAGATCCACCCGGTCCCCGACGACGACCGGTGTCCGACCCAGCTCGCGGGCACGCATCGCGACGACCGGGGCACGGTCCGGGTCGGAGTCCGGGGCACACGTCCAGCGGCCGCGGTCCACCGCGGTGACCATCGCCCGGTTCGCGTCGGCGTGCGCGGGGCGGCGCTTGCTGCGCGGGCGCGACCCGCGACGTCCGGGGCGGACCCGGACGTCGGACTCGTCGAGGGCGTGGACGTCGCGGCGACGCGGCATGTCAGTATCCTCCGGCCCGCCCCTGGCCTCCGGCCCGCCCTGTGTAGCCCGTCCCCTCCACCAGCGCGGACCACCGGCCGGGGAAGTCCGGGATGGTCTTGTCGGTGCAGCCGATGTCGTCGATGAGCACGCCCGGCACGACCAGACCGACGATCGCCCCCGCGGTCGCCATCCGGTGGTCGGCGTAGGCGCCCCACGGCCGGTCCGAGCGGCCGGTGAGCGGCTTCGGCTCGATCACCAGGCCGTCCTCGGTCTCGGTGACCGCCCCGCCGAGGGCGTTGATCTCCGCCGCCAGCGCGGCGAGCCGGTCGGTCTCGTGGCCGCGCAGGTGCCCGATTCCGCGCAGCCGGGACGGCCCGCCGGCCAGCGCGGCGACGGCCGCGACGGTCGGGGCCAGCTCGCCTGCGTCGTGCAGGTCGATGTCCACCCCGGACAAGCGGTCCGGACCGGTCAGGGTCAGCCCGTCGGCGTCGTGGGAGACGCTCGCGCCGAACTGCTCGAGCACCGGCAGGACGTCCGCGCCGGGCTGGGTGGTCGCCGCCGGCCAGCTGCGCACGGTGACCCGCCCGCCGGTGACCGCCGCGGCGGCCAGGAACACCGAGGCGTTCGAGAGGTCGGGCTCGATCGTCCAGTCGCGCGCGGCGACCGGCCCCGGCTCGACCCGCCACGTGTCGGGCTCGTCGTCGTCGACGGTCACCCCGGCGGTGCGCAGCATGTCGACGCTCATGGCGATGTGCGGCACCGACGGGAGCGGACCCCCGGCATGGCGCACCGTCACCCCGCGCTCGAACAGTGCCCCGGACAGCAGCAGCCCGGACACGAACTGCGACGACGCCGACGCGTCGATCGTCACCTCGCCGCCGCGCACCGGGCCGCCGTCCAGCAGGAACGGCAGGGTGTCGGCGTCGACCCGGGCCCCGAGGGTGCGCAGCGCGCCCAGCACCGTGTCCATCGGGCGCTCCCGGGCCCGCGGGTCGCCGTCGAACCGCACGGTCCCGGCCGCGGTGGCCGCCGCGGGCGGGGCGAAGCGCATCACGGTCCCGGCCAGCCCGCAGTCGATCTCGGCCGGACGCTCCGGCGTCCCGCCGCGCAGCCCGCCGTGCGCACCGACGACCACCGCCTCGCCCTCGACACCGACCGGGACGCCGAGCGCGGACAGCGCGCCGCTCATGAGCGCGGTGTCGCGGGTCGGCGGGGCCCCGTCGACCCGGCAGTCACCACCGGAGAGCCCCGCCAGCAGCAGCGCCCGGTTGGTCACCGACTTCGAGCCGGGGACGGACACGGTGCCGGAGACGGGACGGCCGGGGGCGGGGGCACTCCAGTTGCGCACACCCCCATCCTTCCCCACGTGGAAGGATGGGACGCATGTGCGGCCGTTACGCCTCCACGAAGGCCCCCGCCGACCTGGCCGACGAGTTCCGCGCCGTCGACGCGACGGCCGAGACCTCGCAGCGGCCGGACTACAACGTGGCGCCGACCAAGGACATCACCGTCGTGGTCGAGCGGCACCCGCGCGACGAGGACGGCAACGCCGACCCCGCGACCACCGAGCGCTCGCTGCGTACGGTGCGCTGGGGCCTGGTCCCGTTCTGGGCGAAGGACCCCTCGGCCGGGGCCCGGATGGTGAACGCCCGCTCCGAGACGATCACCGAGAAGCCGGCGTTCCGGCGGGCGGCCGCGTCCCGGCGCTGCCTGTTCCCGATGGACGGCTGGTACGAGTGGCAGCGGTCCGCGGCCGTCCCGAAGAGCGAGGGCGGCACGGGCAAGCCGACCAAGCAGCCGTACTTCACCCACTACGGCGACGGCGCGACGATGGCGATGGCCGGGATCTGGGAGTTCTGGCGCCCCAAGCCGGACGCCGCCCCCGAGCTCGCCGAGCAGTACCCGGACGGTCTGGTCACCGCCTGCGTGCTCACCAGCGAGGCGGTCGGCCCGCTGGCCCAGGTGCACGACCGGATGCCGCTGGTGCTCCGGCCCGACGACTGGGCCGACTGGCTCGACCCGGACGTGGGCGCCGGTGACCAGCGGGTCGCACGCCTGCTGGTCCCGCCGACCTCGGACCTGGTCTCCACGCTGGAGATCCGGCCGGTGTCGCCGCAGGTCAACAACGTCCGCAACAACGGCCCCGAGCTGCTCGAGCACCTCCCCGAGGACCAGGTGCGCGAGCCGATCCAGCTCGACCTGATGTCGTGAGCCCTGATGTCGTGAGTGACGTGTTGGAGATCGACACCCCGCGCGGCCCGGCCCGGGTGACCGTGCACGCCGGGGCCGGTCCGGCGCGCGGGCTGCTGCTGCTCGGGCACGGCGCCGGCGGCGGTGTCGACGCGCCCGACCTGGTGGCCGCCACGGCCGCGGCGACGGCCGCCGGGTACGAGGTCGGCCTGGTCGAGCAGCCGTACCGGGTCGCGGGGCGGCGTGCCCCGGCACCGGCCGGTCATCTGGACGAGGCGTGGCTCGCGGTCGCCGCCGCGGTGCGCAAGGACCGCGACGTCCCGCTCGTGCAGGGCGGGCGCAGCTCCGGCGCCCGGGTCGCGTGCCGCACCGCCGCGGCCACCGGCGCGATCGCCGTGCTGTGCCTGGCGTTCCCGCTGCACCCGCCGGGCAGGCCGGAGAAGACCCGGCAGCCCGAGCTGGACGGCGCCGGGGTGCCGGTGCTCGTCGTGCAGGGCCGCTCGGACCGGTTCGGAGTGCCGGGCGAGGGCGACGACCGCCGGGTGCTGCTGCTCGACGGCGACCACGGCCTGAAGAAGGAGCACGCGGCCCTGCGGTCCGCGGTCGGGGAGTGGCTGACGGGGCTGCCGACGGGCTGACGCGGCCGCTCAGAACTCCGTCTTGCGGTCGAGCATCGGCGGGACCTCCTCCGGCGGCAGCGGCGGGGCGATCAGCCAGCCCTGGCCGACGTCGCAGCCCAGCGACCGCAGGTGGGCACCCTGCTCGACCGTCTCCACCGACTCGGCGACGACCTGCAGCCCCAGGCTGTGCGCCAGGTCGATCATCGCCGAGAGGATCACCGGGCTGTCGATGTCGCGTCCCGCCTCCGGGCACGTCGTTGCCACCGGCGACACGAAGCTGCCGGCCAGCTTCAGCACGTCCACCGGCAGCCGGTGCAGGTACGCGAGGTTCGAGTAGCCGGTCCCGAAGTCGTCGATCGCGATCCGCACGCCGAGCCGGGAGAGCTCCTCGAGCGCCTCGGTCGGCCGTCCGCCCGCCGCCATCAGATCGCTCTCGGTCAGCTCCAGCTGCAGCGCGTGCGCCGGCCAGCCGGTCCGGTCGAGGACCTCGGCGATCCGCTCGACGGCGTCGGGCCGGCGCAGCTGCCGCCCGGCGATGTTGACGCTGACCGAGAACTCGCGATCGGGGTCGGCGCCGACCCAGCTCCGGGCGTCGGTGCAGGCCCGCTCCAGCAGGTGCAGCCCGAGCGGGACGATCAGGCCGGTCTGCTCGGCGAGCGGGATGAACACGTCCGGCCCGAGCACCTCGCCGTCGGCGGTGCGCCAGCGCGCCAGCGCCTCCACCCCCACCGTCCGGCCGTCGGCGAACGAGACCAGCGGCTGGTACGCCAGCTCGAACTCGCCGCGGTCGAGCGCGCCGGGCATCCGGCCGGCCAGGTCGAACAGGTGGACGTCGGTGCTGTGCCGGACCGGGTCGAAGACCGCGATCCGGTCCCGGCCGTCGCGCTTGGCCCAGTACATGGTCGTGTCCGCGGCCTGCATCAGCTCGGCCGAACCGCCCGCGGCGGGCCCGTCGGCCGGCCGGGTGGCCTCGTCGTCGGGGACCGGCCAGGCGACGACACCGATGCTGGCGGTGACCACGACCTCGCGCCCGCGCAGCGCCACCGGCCGCCGGACCACGTCGAGCGCCCGGCCGGCCATCGTCGTCAGCTGCTCGACACCGGTGCAGTGCTCGACGAGCACCACGAACTCGTCGCCCCCCATCCGGGCGACGGTGTGCCCGTCGGTGCCCAGCACCTCGTCCAGCCGGCGCGCGACGGTCGTCAGCAGCTGGTCGCCGGCGTCGTGGCCGAGCGTGTCGTTGACCGCCTTGAACCCGTCGAGGTCCAGGTAGCAGACGCCGACCCGCGGGTCCGCGCCGTCGTCGAGGGCCGCGGTGAGACGGGTGAAGAACAGTGCCCGGTTCGGCAGCCCGGTGAGCGGGTCGTGCTCGGCCTGGTGCCGCAGCCGGGACTGGAGCCGGTGCCGCTCGGTGACGTCCTCGACCATCGCCACCAGGTAGCGGGGGGAGCCCTCGGGGTCGCGGATCAGCGAGACCACGAGCTGGGTCCAGACCTGCTCGCCGTCCTTGCGGAAGTAGGACTTCTCCATCCGGACGTGCCCGACCCGGCCCTCGAGCATGGCCTCGATCTGCGGCCACATCTCGGGGGTGTCCTCGGGGTGGATGAACTCGAACACCGAGCGGCCGACGAGCTCGCCGGGCCGGTAGCCGAGCATCGCGGTCAGGGCCCGGTTCGCCTCGAGGACCTGGCCGTCGATGTCGGACACGCTGATCCCGAGCGCGGTGTTCTCGAACACGGCGCCGTAGCGGGCCTCCGAGCGCCACCGGGCGTTCTCCGCCGCGCTGCGTGCGGCGAAGGCCGCGGTGCTGATCCGGTCCTGCTCGGTGCGGGTGCGTTCCTGCAGGGTGCGCGCGTACCCGGCGGAGAGCGCGCCGACCGCGGCGGTGAACCGGCGCAGCCGCGCGGGGTCGCCGATCCGGTCGCCGAAGTGCGAGGACAGCACGTCGAGCGAGCAGCGCAGCGCCGCCGGGTCGGTCAGGTGCGCCGCGACCAGCGACGCCCCGACGTCGGCCGCGGCCTGGATGTCGGCCCGCCCGTCGACCACGGCGGCCGTCCACCACGCGGCCTCGGACAGCACGGAGTGGAGCTCGGCCCGCCCGGCGGAGACGAACCCACGGGTGTGGATCGTCGCCACCCACGCCTCGGTGAGCTGCTCGACGCCGCGGTCGGGCGCTCCGCCGGGACGGGCGGGTACGGGATCGCCCACGGCGACCTCCTCTGCGGTCTCCTCGTGCGGCCTCGCGACCCTCCGGGCCGGAGTGGGGCCGCTGCGGCTCCGGGGCCGGTCAGTGGCGAGCCACGCCGGCCAGCCCCGGGTAGCGCTGACCCTCCGGGCCGACCGGGGAGTCCGGCCGCCACAGCGGGATCCGGACGACACCCGGGTCCAGCAGTTCCAGGTCACCGAACAGTGTCCGCACCTCGTCGGCGGAGCGCATCCGCATCTGGTTCGGCGACTGGTCGCGGTTGTAGACGTTCTGCGCGCGGCTCGCACCCGAGTGCCCGCCCTCGTCACTCGCATGTGTGATGACGACGTGGCTGCCGGGCACGGTCGCGTCCGCGTAGGCGCGGATGATCCCGGCCGGGTCCAGCTCGTCCCCCACGAAGTGCAGCACCGACACCAGCAGCACCGCGACCGGACGGCTGAGGTCGAGGTGCGCGCGGGTCAGCGGGTGCTCCAGCACCTGCTCCGGACGGGTGAGGTCACCGGCCAGCACCTCGGTGCGGTCGTCCCCGTCGAGCAGTGCACGGCTGTGCACGACGGCGATCGGGTCGTTGTCGACGTAGAGCACGCGCGCGTCGGTGCACTCGGCGGACGCGATCTCGTGCACGTTCCCCGCGGTCGGGATCCCCGAGCCGAGGTCGAGGAACTGGGTGACGCCCTGGGCGCACAGGTGCCGCACGATCCGGCGCAGGAACGACCGGTTCGCCTGCGCCACCGTGGCCATCTCCGGGAGCGCGTCGAGCACCTGCTCGGCGAAGCGCCGGTCGGCCTCGAAGTTGTGCGAGCCGCCGAGGTAGTAGTCGTAGACCCGGGCCACGCTCGGACGGGTGATGTCGACCTCGTCCGGGGCCCACGACGGCCTGTCCACCCTGTCCACTTCGTACCCCCGCACCCGATCGTCCGTGTCCGACACCTGCACCTTAACCTGCGGCTCCGTCCTCACGGAGTCGCGATCGGAGCGACGACGGCGCCGGTCAGCGACGCGAGGTCGGCGGGAGCCAGCTCGATCTCCAGACCGCGGCGGCCGCCGGAGCAGAACACGGTCGCGTGGGCGTCGGCGGAGGAGTCGAGCACGGTCGGGAGCCGCTTGCGCTGACCGAGCGGCGAGATCCCGCCCGCGACGTAGCCGGTGGCCCGCTCGGCCTCGGCGACCTCGGCCATCACGGCCTTCTTGCCGCCCACCGCGGCGGCGAGCGCCTTGAGGTCCAGCTGGGCGGCGACCGGGACGATCCCGACGGTCAGCGTGCCGTCGACCCGGGCGACGAGCGTCTTGAACACCCGTCGCGGGTCCTGCCCCATCACCGCGGCGGCCTCCGCGCCGTACCCGGCCCCCTCGTGGTGGAGGTAGGTGTGGAGCTCGTGGCGCACCTTCCGCCGGGCCAGCAGTGCCGTCGCCGGAGTGCCCTTGCCTGCCATCGTCGTCCTCTCCCGGCCGCCCGCTGCTGCGTGCGCTGTGCTGCGCGCGAGCAACCTACGGGAATGCCCGACGGGGGTGCACCGTTGTTCCGGGCGTGACCACATCAGTGATGGAGGCGCCGGCGACCTCGCGTGCGCCCGGCCTCCGGCGCCGCGAACGCGTACCCTCCCTCGGGTCCGCAGTGCCGGTGACGAGCACCGGTACGCGGCTCGTGTCACTGGAGAGGGGACAGTTGTCGGACCACTCGGAACACCCGGAGCAGGACGCGGTCCGCGAGCCCGGTGAGCCGGAGTCGGCCGTCGCGGAGGTCGGCGCGGCCGATGTCGACGGCAACCGCGCGCCCGACGACGAGAGCGCCGAGGAGCGCACGGCCCGCTTCGAGCGGGACGCGATGCCGCTGCTCGACCAGCTCTACGGCGCCGCCCTGCGGATGACCCGGAACCCCCCCGACGCCGAGGACCTGGTGCAGGAGACGTTCCTGAAGGCGTACTCGGCCTTCGGCTCGTTCCGCCGCGGGACGAACCTCAAGGCGTGGCTCTACCGCATCCTGACCAACACCTACATCAACGGTTACCGCAAGCGGCAGCGCCAGCCGCTGCAGGCGCCGACCGACGAGATCACCGACTACCAGATCGCGCAGGCCGGTGAGCACTCGTCGACGGGGCTCCGGTCGGCCGAGATGGAGGCGCTGGACGCGCTGCCGGACAACGACGTCAAGGAGTCGCTCCAGGCGCTCCCCGAGGACTTCCGGATGGCGGTCTACCTCGCCGACGTCGAGGGGTTCGCCTACAAGGAGATCGCCGAGATCATGGGGACGCCGATCGGCACGGTGATGTCGCGGCTGCACCGCGGGCGTCGCCAGCTGCGCGACATGCTGACCCACGTGGCCCGCGACCGCGGCATCGTGCGCGACGCGGATGCCGACGGAGGTCCCGCCGACGCCCCACGGGGTGCCGGGAACCAGGAGGTGACGACGTCGTGACTGCCGAGGACGCACCGCTCGAACACAACCCCATGGGTGGGAACGGCGGGAACTGCGGCGAGGTCCTGGCCGAGGTGTGGCTGTTCCTGGACCAGGAGTGCGACCCGGAACGCAGGCGGTTCCTGCAGCGTCACATCGACGACTGCGCCCCCTGCCTGGCCGAGTACGGGATCGACGAGAAGCTCAAGGCGCTGCTCGCGCGCAAGTGTGGCGGGGAGGCCGCGCCGGAGTCGCTGAAGGACCGGCTGCGCACCCAGATCCGCTCGGCGGTGCTGGAGCAGGCCGAGGTGAGGGTCGAGAGCGGTCCCGAGGGGACCAGCGTCTCGGTGGCCCGGCGGCGCACCGAGTACCGGGAGCGCTGACCGGCACGGACGAGCCGTCCCGCGCGGACGATGCGAAGGGCGGGCCACCCCGTGGGTGGCCCGCCCTTCGTCGTGTCCGGGGTGCGATCCCCGATCAGGTGTTCGGCTTCTTGCCGTGGTTCGCGTTGTTCTTGCCGCGGTCGCGACGCTTGCGGGCACGCTTCGACATGATCGGCCCTCCTTCCTCGACGGGGTCTCGGTTCCGCGGGGGTACCGCGGGAGCCGGTGGGGGTGATTCTCGCATGTGGTGGGATGGGCGACCGTGACCACGCTGAGCGAGCTGCTCGCCGAGCACACGACGATGGACGGCGAGACGGCCGACCATCTCCAGCGGGTGGTGGGTGAATGGCAGTTGCTGGCCGACATGTCGTTCGCCGACTTCCTGCTGTGGGTGCCGCTGGACGACCTCCAGGCAGCCACCGACGATACGGGCGACGGTGCCTCCCGGGCGGCCACCGCGCAGTTCCTGTGCGTCGCCCAGGCCCGTCCCACGACCGCACCCACCGCGCACGCGGACGACGTCGTCGGGCGCCGGGCGGCCCCGGTCGAGGTCGGGCAGCTGCGGCGAGCGGTCCTGGAGGGCCGGATCTGCCGCGACGACGACCCGCGGTGGCACCTGGAGGTCCCGGTCCGGCGCGAGACCATCCCGGTCCGCTACCGCGGCCGCATCGTCGCCGTCCTGTCCCGGGACACGAACCTGTCCACCCCCCGGGTGCCGTCCCCGCTGGAGATCGCCTACCTGGGCAGCGCCTCGGACCTGTGCCAGATGATCGTCGACGGGACGTTCCCGCCGCAGTCCGGCCCGCCCGGCTCGGCGGAGGGCAGCCCGCGGGCCGGTGACGGCCTGGTCCGGCTCGACGTGCACGGCAACGTCGCCTACGCCAGCCCGAACGCGCTGTCTGCGTACCACCGCATGGGTCACGCCAGCGACGTGGCCGGGGCCGACCTGGCCGCGGTGACCAGGGCCCTGGTGCTCGACCCGTTCGACGCCACCGAGGTCGCCACCCGGATCGCGGACGCGCTCGGCGGCACCCCGTCGACCCGGATGGAGATCCGTGGCCGGCGGGCGACGATGCTGGTCCGGGCGCTGCCGCTGCGGCCGCGCGGGGACGCGGCCGGCGCGCTGGTCCTGGTCCGCGACGTCACCGACCTGCGCCGCCGTGACGCGGCGCTGATGTCGAAGGACGCCACCATCCGGGAGATCCATCACCGGGTGAAGAACAACCTGCAGACGGTGGCGGCGCTGCTGCGGCTGCAGGCCCGTCGCAGCGAGCACCCGGAGGCGGGCCGGGCGCTGGAGGAGTCGGTCCGCCGGGTCACCTCGATCGCCCTGGTCCACGAGGCGCTCGCGTACTCCGTCGCCGAGGTCGTCGAGCTCGACGAGCTGCTGCCGAAGGTGCTCCCGGCGATCCGGGACGGGGCGACGACCGAGTCCCGGGCCCGGGTGCGGGTCGACGCCGGGTTCGGTGCACTGCCCGCGGAGAAGGCCACCCCGCTGGTGCTGGTGCTGGCCGAGCTGGTGCACAACGCCCTGGCCCACGCCTATGACCCGGGGGTGGCCGGGGAGGTCGTCGTCAGCCCGCAGCGTTCCGCCAGCAGGCTGGAGGTCTCGATCGCCGACGACGGGCACGGCATGCCGCCGGACTTCGACTTCGAGAAGTCCAAGGGGCTGGGTCTGCAGATCGTGCGCACCCTGCTCCGGTCGGAGCTGGAGGCGACGATCGCGGTCTCCGACCGGGAGGGCGGCGGGACGGTCGCCCTGGTCCGGGTGCCGCTGAGCGGTTCGTGATCGAGCACGGAAGGTTCCCGGTGGCGCCCGGCCGTCCCCGGGCGGTCGCCCCGGTGCGGCGGGTGAACACAACCGTCACAGCGGGTGACCCGGGGCGTCAGTGGGGCCCCGGAACGGGGGCGATACCCTCGTCTCGTGACCGTCGATCCCGGTGCCGTGGTCGCGCCGGCACCGTGGTGGACGAGCCACACCGGGGTGGCAGATCACCTCGAACGCACCTCGGGCCCGTGGCCGGTGGCGTCCGGCTACGGGCCCGAGGTGGGGGAGCTGCTCGTGCAGCGGCTCGTACTACCGCGTCAGGTACGCGGGGGCAGTACTCAGGCGGTGCGAGCGCGCGGACGGCTGCCGCGCCGCTTCAGGGCACGCCGCTCGTCCTCGCTCATGCCGCCCCAGACACCCGCGTCCTGGCCGGACTCGAGCGCCCACTGCAGGCAGGACTCGGTGACGGGGCAGCGCCGGCAGACGCTCTTGGCCTCGGCGATCTGCATCAGGGCGGGGCCACTGGTGCCGACCGGGAAGAACAGCTCCGGGTCCTCGTCGCGGCAGATCGCGTCGTGACGCCAGTCCATGATTACTTACTCCTCTGGTGCGCGATCGGGGTCGCGCCGATCGTCGTCCTTGTTACGTGCGTGTTTCGCAGCTTGTGAATACTTTCACGAGCCGCGACGGTCCTCAACGGGAAACTGCTCATCGGCTGCGTGAGTGGCCTCATAGCCGCCCGCGCACGACGGCCCTGTGCCCCGAATCGGGAACTCGGGGCCGGTTCCTCCGACCAGTGTCCCTGTCCGACGTGGAAACGGCTACCCGCAACCTTGTCGATTCGAACACCCCGCCGGGCCGACGCACGGTCGGCCCGAACCGCCACGAGCCGCGTTGCCCGTGATCCCTCGCTTGCGTGGTACCCACCTTGGATCACCGGTTTGGGCTGGTGTAAGCCCCAACGGGACCGACGGTCCGCTCACATCGGTGAATGGCGGGGTTGCTCACTCCAGCGTGTGAGAGTGCCCGCACGGGGCGCGACGAACCGTCCGTCTCACACGACGACCCGTAACGCCCCCGGCACGCTCAGGAATTCCACCTCGGTCCGCATGCCGAGGTGGTCCCCGTCCAGCTGCAGGGCGAGCGGCTGCTCCGAGGAGAGCCGGACCCGCCCGACCGCGTCGTGCCGGACGATGTGGCGCCCGTGCGGGTCGCCGTCGGCGGACAGGATCTGGCGCAGCGTCGAGGCGATCGTACGAGGCCCGAGTCCGGTCAGTGCGAACAGCCCCAGCCCGCCGCCGAACGACGAGTGCGGATTGGTCCGCACGGCGCGCCCCGAGAGGTAGGTCCACGGGTCGGTGTTCGAGACGAACGCCAGCCGGACCCCGTCGAGCGGTGCGGCGTCCGGGAGCTCCACGGTCATCGACGGCGGGCGGCGGAGCTGGGCGAGGTACTGCGCGATCGCGGTCATCGCGTAGCGGCCGGGACTGGCCTCGTAGCCCTGCGCCCTGGCCCGCTCGACGGCGGCGACCACCTCGGCGTCCCACCCCATGCCGGCGTTGAAGGTGAACCAGCGGTCGTCGGCGTGGCCCAGGCCGACCAGCCGCCTGCGCCGCCGGGCCAGGGCGTCGAGCACTTGGCCGGTCGCGTCGACCGGGTCACGCGGCATGTCCAGGGCGCGGGCGAACACGTTCGCCGAGCCGCCCGGGACGACGGCGAGCATCGCGGTGGCGTCCGGATCCGGGCGGGGCGCGCCGGTGCCGGTGCCGGTCTGGGCGGCCAGCAGGCCGTTGACGACCTCGTTCACCGTGCCGTCGCCGCCGAGCGCGACCACCAGCTCGACACCGGTGGTGACGGCCGCGGCGGTCGCCTCCGCGGCGTGACCCCGGTACCGGGTCTGGACCACCTCGAGCTTGAGCTCGCTGGCGAGTGCCTTCGTCAGGACATCCCGTCCGGCGGCGGTGGTGGACGTGGCCTGGGGGTTGACCACGAGCAGCGCGCGCACGGGCCGACTGTAACGAGCGGCCCGGCCTCTATCCTCGACCCCGTGGCCGACGAGCAGGAGAACGGTGCCCCGGCCCGGGCGGCCGTGCCGGAGAACGTGAAGGTCGCCGGGTGGCTGGTGGCGGCACAGGGCCTGGTGGGTGCCGTCGTGGCGGTCGTGCTGGGGGTGCGGGCGCTCGGTGCGGACGGGGCCCGGGTCTACTACGGCCTGGCCGAGGCCGGGATCTTCCTGCTGATGGCGGGGGCCGTCGCCGGGATCGGGTACGGCCTGGTCCGTGGAGTGCACGGCTGCCGGAGTCCGGCCATCGTCATCCAGCTGCTGCTGTTCCCGGTCATCTACTACGTGCTCGGGCCGAGCAGGCAGCTGCTCTGGGGCATCGTGTGCGGGCTCTACGTGCTCTTCACGTTCCTGATGCTGATCAGTGAGCAGTCGCGCCGCTGGTCGATGGGGGACGAGTACCCGGACTGACCACCCGGCTCGGCCCGCTTCGTGCTCGTTCTCGCCGGTGGAGTGCCGGCGCTCAGGGCTGCTGCCTCCCGTCGTCCCTAGCCGGCCGTAGACGGCCACAACGGCCCCGACCTGCCGCCGAACGGGTGATTTCACGCCCGACAGGTGCATTGACGTGTCTCTCGGTTTCCCCTGACCGGTCAGGGCACCGAAACTGTCGGTGGTCGAGCGTATGTTCGAACCATGCAGCTGGGGCAGGCGATACCGGACGGACTGGCGGCCATGCCGCCCGGCCCCGACCTGGCCGCCGTCCTCGCCGCGATCGACCTGACCCAGGTGTGCAACGACGACATCGACGAGGTCATGCTCGCCCACCACCGGCAGCTGGCCCACCACCAAGCGCACATGTTCGCGGCGATCTCCGAGGTGGTGCACCGCCGCCCGTTCGCCGGGAAGATGGAGATCCGCCGCGGTGCGCTGCCCGATCAGTACGGCTCGGATGAGATCCGCTTCGCGCTGGCCTGGAACCGCCGCGCCGCCGAGTACGAGATGAGCCTCGCCGTCACCCTGGTGTCCGATCTTCCGCAGGTGCAGGCCTTCCTGTGTCAGGGGCGGATCGACCGCACCAAGGCCCGGGTGTTCGCCCAGCACCTCGCCGACCTGCCCGCAGCGCAGCGCGCCGCGATCTGTGAGGCGGTGCTGCCGCACGCGCCCAAGCTGACCACCGGGCAGATCGGGGAACGGATCAAACGACTGATCCTCGAACTCGATCCGGCCTACTACGAGCGGCGCTACCGCAAGGCGATCCGGGACCGGCTGGTGGTGGCGTATCTGACCGAGACCGGCACCGCCGTCATCTCCGCCGAAGGCCTGCCCGCCGAGGAGGCAGCCGCCGCCTGGGAGCGCCTCGACGCCCTGGCCAAGGCCGCGCGGCGGGACGGGCATCCGGGCACGATCGACCAGATCCGCGCCGACCTCGTCCTCGGCCTGCTCGACGGGTCCCTGCACGGGTTGGACCGGGCCGGGATCCTGCGCGCGTTGATGGCCCGCTTCGCCGGCCACGCCGACAACCCCACCACCGGTAGCGAGGTCGACAAGCCGGCAGCCGGCACCCCGGCTGCGGGCCGCCCGGCGTCCGGCGACCCGGCCTCCGGGAGCACGGTCCCCGGTAGCCCGGCGGCCGGCAGGCCGGCCTCCGGTGGCGCCGACGCCGGTGGAACCGGATTTGCTGGCCCCACCGCTGACGCTCCGGGTGCTGGTACTCCCGGGTCCGACGAGCCCGCGCCGGAGGGCCCCGCATCCGGCAGTCCTACGCCCGCCCCTGTACCCGGCGGCCCCGGAACTGATGGCCCCACACCGAGCAGCGGCTCGGAGGACGGCAACACCACCTCCGACGCACCCGGCGCCTCCGACGCACCCGGCTCGAGCGATCCCGACACCGGCCACGGCTCGGGTGCCTCGGGCTCGGGCTCGGGCTCGGACTCGGACTCGGACTCGGACGATCCTGACACCGACGACCAGGGACCAACCGACCCCGGACCGCCCGGCTCCGGCCCCGGCCCCGGGGATCCCCGGCCCGACAGCCCGAATGGCGGCGGCGCACCCGCACCCCCCGACGCCGGCCCCGACCCATCTCCGACCGTGCCGACACCACGCCGCAGCGACGACCACACCGGACCCCGGAAGAGCACCGGAGTCGGCACCGAGGTCCGCGTCCCGCTCACGACCCTGCTCGGCCTCGACCAGCGCGCCGGCGAACTCCCCGGCTGGGGACCCATCCCGGCCAGTGCCGCACGACGCCTCGTCGCCCGCCAGCACCGCGCCCAATGGCGCTGGGTCGTCGTCGACGAGCGCGGCCACCTGCTCGCCGAAGGCATCACCCGACACCGCCCGACACCCCGTGACCGCAGCGGCCCGCGCGGCGGAATCGTCGAACTCCACATCCCCGCCGGCCAGCTCGTCACCCTGGCCGCGGACGCTGCCGAGCACGGCGGCTGGGCGAAGGTGATCACCGACATCGCCGACCAGTACCGGCAGCACACCGAACACGACGACCCCGGCGCCGGACTCGACGACCGTCCCGACGCCCGGTTCCCGCACGCCGCGCTGCGGCGTCACACCGAGGTCCGGGATCGCACCTGCCTCGGCCCCGGGTGTCGTACCGCAGCGCGGCGCTGCGACCAGGACCACACCCGCGATCACCACCACGGCGGGCCGACCGTCCGCGGCGGCCTCGGGCCGCTGTGCCGGCACGACCACACGTTGAAGACCAAGGGCAACTGGTGCCTCGACCAGCCAGAACCCGGTCATTTCATCTGGACCAGCCCGCTCAAACGCCAGTACCGGGTCGAACCCGAACCGATCCTGCCGCCACCGATCACACCGGTCCCACGAGACCACGACTCTGCCTTCGACAACCCCGCACCTGGGCCCGTCTACGCCGACGACGAACAACCCGACCTGCGTCGATCTGAGCGCGGTCCACCGGCCCAGGACGGCACCGCACCCGAGGACACCGACGCGCCGGACGTGACGGCGCCCGACAACGATCCGCCGCCGTTCTGATCCCGGTGGCGGGACGCAGTGTGCGCTTGCGCTCAGGTCCGTGCGGCGAGCTCCGTCAGCGGGGAACCGGTCAGCCGGTAGGTCGTCCAGCCCTCGTTGGGCTGCGCCCCGATCGATCGGTAGAAGCCGATCGCCGGGGTGTTCCAGTCCAGCACGTTCCATTCCAGCCGGGCCCAGCCGCGCCGCGTGCACTCTGCGGCCAGCGCGGTGAGCAGCCGGGCGCCGTGCCCGTCGCCGCGGTGGCTGGGGGACACGAACAGGTCCTCCAGATGCATGCCGGCGACGCCCTCCCAGGTCGAGAACGTGCGGAACCAGATCGCGATCCCCACGACCTCCGAGCCGGCGGTGGTCGCGACGAGCGCCCCGGCGACCGGGTCGTCGCCGAACAGCGCGGCGTGCAGCTGGCCGTCGGTCAGCCCGCACTCGTCGGCGGCCTTCTCGTAGTCGGCCAGCTCGTGCACGAGCCGCACCATGACCGGCACGTCGTCGGGATGGGCCGCACGGACGCTGTTCACGAGTCCTCCGAGTCCTGCAGGGGGCGCTGGTTGACGTGGTCCAGTCGCGGGACCCCGCGCTCGAAGCCCAGCACGGTCACCCCGGCCGGGTCCATCCGGAAGTGGACACCGCCACGGGCGGGCAGGCCGATCCACCGGGCGGTCAGCACCCGGGAGAAGTGCCCGTGGCCGACGAGGACGACATCTCCGCCGGAGCCGGAGCCGGAGCGGGAGTTCGCGTCCCCGGCCGAGCCCAGCAGCGCGCGGGCCTCGGCGAGCACGGCGTCGGCCCGGGCGGACACGTCGTCCGGGGTCTCGCCGCCGGGCCACGGTCCGTCCCAGATCGTCCAGCCGGGCAACGACTCCCGGATCTGCGGTGTGGTGCGGCCCTCGGCGTCGCCGTAGTCCCATTCGGACAGACGCTCGTCGACCTCGTCGACGGACAACCCGGCGAGGGCCGCGGTGTCCCGCGCGCGCGTGCGCGGGGAACACAGGACACGGGCCGGCGGATCGTCGCCGCGGACCAGCGCCAGTGCTGCCCGGGCCCGGCGTGCGGCGGACCGGCCCGCCTCGGTGAGAGGGACGTCCGTGCGTCCGGTGTGCTTGCCGGTCCGCGACCACTCGGTCTCGCCGTGACGCAGCAGCAGGATCCGGCCGCGGGGGCCGCTCTCGGGGCTCACGAACGGCGACGGTAGCGATGCCCGGCCCGGCTCGCGGGCCGACGGTTCGCCCGGTCGGGGTCGATTCCCACCCGTCC
The DNA here is from genome assembly GCF_900115005.1 of Pseudonocardia ammonioxydans. Classification (GTDB taxonomy): domain Bacteria; phylum Actinomycetota; class Actinomycetes; order Mycobacteriales; family Pseudonocardiaceae; genus Pseudonocardia; species Pseudonocardia ammonioxydans. The sequence continues at coordinate 149,679 of NZ_FOUY01000008.1, forward strand.
GGGCGGTCACCGGCCGCGGGAACCCCGCGTCGGGCCGCGCGTCCGGTGAGATCTACCCGGAGGGCGATCGGCCCCGGACCGCCCGTGCTCACCGGATCCCGAGGAGTGTCATGTCGCAGCATCCCCGCCGCGTCGCCCGGCGGATCGCCGGGATCGGTGCCGCGGCAGGCCTGGTCGTCGCCGCCGCACTGACCGTGCCCGCCGCCGGGTCGGCAGCGGCCGCCCCCGCTCCGGCCGCTGCGATCGGGCCCGGCGTGCAGATCGCGACGCCGGTCACCGGCGGGGCGGAGCTGTGCACGGCGAACTTCCTCTACACCCCGTCCGGCGGCCAGGACGGGCATCGCGACGGCGACGGTGCCGAGCACCAGAGCGCCCCCGCCGGAAAGCTCTACCTCGGTGCCGCCGCACACTGCATGGCCGGTGAGGAGGCGCGGTCCTCGGTCGACGGCTGCGTCGAGCCGGTCCAGCCCGAGGGCATCGAGGTGCGGATCGCCGGCCGGGACGGCCGGGACTACGCCGGGCGCGTCGCCTACAACTCGTGGGCGGTCATGCAGGAGCAGGGCGAGACCGACCCGCAGCGCTGCCTCTACAACGACTTCTCGCTGATCGAGCTGAGCCCGGAGGCTGCCGCCGTCGCGGATCCGACCGTGCCCGGCTTCGGTGGCCCGGTGGCACTCGACACCGACGGCACCCGCAACGGCGAGACCGTCTACAGCTACCAGCCGAACCAGCTCGGGGCGACGCCGAACAAGCAGGGGCTGAGCCTCGGCCGGCCGGACAGCCCGTGGACGCACGTCGTCGCGACGGCCCCGCCCGGTGTCCCCGGCGACTCCGGTTCGGGCTACCTCGACGCCGAGGGCCGGGCGTTCGGCCTGCTGTCCAGCCTGATGCTGCCGACCACCACCAACGGGGTCACCGACATCGCCCTCGCCCTGGAGTACGCGGCCGAGCACGGTTCGGTCGGTGGGATCGAGCTCGTGCCGGGCACCCGGCCGTTCACCCCGGGCGGCCTGTCGCTGACCGAGCTGCCCAGCGGTCCCGCCCTGCCGCAGCCGCTCCCGGAACTGACACCGGCGCCGCTCGCCCACCCGTGAGTGGTTATCGCGGCTCCCACCGCGATAACCACTCACGGGTGGCGGAGCCGCTGTGTGCCGGTGCCCACTCCTGCGGTGCAGGAGCGTGGATCCGGCCGATCCCTGGTTAGACTTCTGCGCAGACCCGACAGCCGTGTCCTGCCTCGGCTCCGCATCCGGAGCCGCGACGGCGGGATGGCCGTCCGGCACCGCGGCCCGGTCGACGACACCCGCGACCTCCGGTGCAACGGCAGGCGCCCCCGTGTCCGGCGCCGCGTACGTACCTACCGCATGGAGTCTTCGATGACGCTCGCCCAGGACCGTTCGGCTGCCCCTTCCGCTCCTGCCCCGGACGAGGTGTTCGGCGCGCACGAAGGGGGCAAGCTCGCGACCGGTCTCACCGCGCCATTGGCCGACGCGCGGGACCTGTCGATCGCCTACACCCCCGGTGTCGCCGACGTGTGCCGCGCGATCGCCGACGACGCCTCGCTCGCGTCCCGCTACACCTGGGCGCACCGGCTCGTCGCGGTCGTCAGCGACGGCACCGCGGTGCTGGGTCTGGGGGACATCGGGCCGCGCGCCTCGCTGCCGGTGATGGAGGGCAAGTCCGCGCTGTTCAAGTCGTTCGCCGGGCTGGACTCGATCCCGCTGGTGCTCGACACCACCGACGTCGACGAGATCGTCGAGACCCTGGTGCGCCTGCGCCCGACCTTCGGCGCGGTGAACCTCGAGGACGTCTCCGCGCCCCGCTGCTTCGAGCTCGAGCGCCGGCTGATCGAGGCGCTGGACTGCCCGGTCATGCACGACGACCAGCACGGCACCGCCGTCGTCCTGCTCGCGGCGCTCGACGGTGCCTGCCGGCTGCAGGGCCGCCCGCTGTCCGGTCTGAAGATCGTGATCTCGGGGGCCGGTGCGGCCGGGATCGCCTGCGCGCGGATCCTGCTCGCCGCCGGGGCGTCCGACATCGTGCTGCTCGACTCCCGCGGGATCGTCGACGCCGGCCGTGGCGGCGAGAAGGCCGATCTGGCCGCGGTGACCAACCCGCGCGGGATCACCGGCGGGATCGCCGAGGCGATGGACGGGGCGGACGTGTTCGTCGGCCTCTCCAGCGCCGCGCTGCCCGAGGACGTGCTGGCCACGATGGCGCCCGAGGCGATGGTCTTCGCGCTGTCCAACCCGGACCCCGAGGTGCACCCCGACGTGGCCGCGCGGCACGCGGCGATCGTCGCGACCGGACGCAGTGACTTCCCCAACCAGATCAACAACGTGCTGGCCTTCCCGGGGATCTTCCGCGGCGCCCTCGACGCACACGCCCGCCGGATCACCGACGGCATGAAGGTCGCCGCGGCGCGGGCGATCGCGGACGTGGTGGCCGACGAGCTCACGCCCGCACGGATCGTCCCGGGCCCGTTCGACCCCCGGGTGGCACCCGCCGTCGCCGCCGCCGTCGCCCGCGCGGCGGAGGAGGCCGGGGTGGCATCCGCCTGAGCCGGCCCGTAACTCCGGTTACGAACCGTGCACGACGGGCCCGTGCGCCGAACGGCGTGCCGCGCTGTGAGCGGTCGGGTACGCACTGTCCACATTGTGTACGCCGTTCGGCGCCCGGCTACTGCCCTTCACCCTTCGATGCAGGCGTGTCACCAACGGTGAGCGTGTCCCGCCGCAGTTGATTACGCCGAACGGCCCCGTTACCCGCTGTACACGATGGCTCGATCGGGTCACCGGGGCGGATCGCCCGGCCCGGTGGCTCGTTGTTCCGGTGGAGCTGCCGAGCAGAACGGAGGCGGGCGTGGCCGAGCTGGAACCGCGGACGGGGGACCGTCCGGGTGGTGCGTCCCGTGGGATGTCCGACGGGCCGGGGAACGGGACGGTGCGTGGGATGCGCCGCGATGCGGACCGGCCCACCGGGCTGGCCGGCGACCTCGCCCGCGTGTTCGGCGGGCCCGGTGGGGCCCCGGAGCACGCCCCGCGACCGGCTCCCGGGCCACGCTCCGCGGCGGCCCCGCGCGCCGCGGAGCAGCCCGGTGCGGACGCCCCCTTCGGTGCCGAGGCCCCGATCGGTGCGAGCGCCGCGTTCGGCGGGGAGGCCCCGTCCGCCCTCGATGCCCCGTCCGGTGCGGAGGCGCGGTTCGGCGCGGACGCCGCGTTCGGTGCGGAGCCGCGGTTCGGCGCGGAGGCCCCGTTCGGTGCGGAGGCCCCGTTCGGTGCGGAGACCGCGTTCGGCGCGGAGGCCCGGTCCGGCGGGGGTGCCTCCTCCGGAACGGAGGCCCCGATCGCCGAGCTCCCGCGCGCAACGCACGGCGCCGCCGGTCCGGCCACGGCGTTCGGCGGCGATCCGGCGCACGGGCTCGGCGACGTGACCGACCGGGACTTCGGCCGCCCGGCCCCGCAGCCCGACCTCACCGACCACTCGGCGGTGCAGCTCCCGCCGTCGCCCGCCCTGCTCTGCGACGCGGCCGGCGTCGTCCTGCACACCAATGCCGCGCTGCGCCGGCTCGCCGGGTCGGCCGACCCGACCGGGATGAAGCTCCCGCAGCTGCTGGTCGGCCCGGACTCCGACGCCCGCCTGGTCCGTGCCGACCGCCGGCTGGCCCGGGTGAAGGTGGTCCGCTGGCCGCAGCCGGGCGAGCGGACGGTCGTGCTGCTCACCGCGTTCCCCGACGCCGCTCCCGCCGCGTCGGACGACGCCCCGGCGCTGGACCTGGAACGCGCGACCCGCTCGGGAACCTGGACGTTCGACCTGCAGGCCGGGACGCTGACCCGCAGCGAGGGCCTGGTCGAGCTCTACCGGACGCTGGGTGTGCGCCCGGACGGCCCGGACGGCCCGATCGAGGGCGAGCAGGTCGAGCGGGTGTGCCGGATGCTGCGCCGCGGGCCGGAGCAGTCGCCGAGCGCCGCCCGCGCAGCGCACGCCTCGGAGATCCGCCCGGAGGGCGGCTCCGTGCTGTCCTGCCGTACCCGGATCGACCGCACGCCGGGCGGTGCCCCGCTGCGGCTGATCGGCACCATCCAGGACGTCACCGACCGGCGTCGCGCCGAGTCCCGTGCGCAGCGCTCCGGGCAGCGCTTCGCCGACCTCGTCGCGACCATCACCACCGGCGTCGCGATGCTCGACGGCCGCGGCCGCGTCGTCGACGCCAACCCGGCGTTGTGCCAGCTGCTCGACGCCGACCTCGAGATGCTGCGTGGCGTCCCGGCCCGCAGCCTGTCCGCGGACCCGCACGCGTCGGCGACGCGGTCCGCCGAGCGGGGCGGCCTGCCGGACTGGCTGCGCGACCCGTCGCACCCGGAGCCGACCTACCGGATCGAGTCGCTGCCGCTGCTGCGCGCCGACGGCACCCGGGTCGACTGCGAGGTCGTGGTCAACGCCGCCCCCTCCGACGACGGGCGCCCGTTCTGGCTGCTGGTCGTCACCGACGTCGGCGAGCGCCGGCGCGCCGCGGACGTGCTGCGCGAGGCGAACACGGTCGACCCGCTGACCCGGCTGCCGAACCGCGCCGGTCTGCTCGAGGTCGCCGACCGGCTGCTCGCCGGGCCGGACGCCGACCGCGTCGCCGTGGTCTGCGGTGACGTCGACGACTTCGCCCGGGTCAACACCGGCCTCGGTCACGAGGCCGGCGACACCCTGCTCGCCGAGGTGGCCGGGCGGCTGCAGCGCGAGCTCCCGCACGGGTGCACCGCCGGACGGCTGTCGGCGGACGAGTTCGCCGTCGTCTGTGCCGACGTCGGCGAGGCCGGCGGGCTGGAGCGCTTCGCCGCGACGGTGGCCGAGCTGATGTGCGGCACCGTGACCGTCACCGGCCGGCCGGTCGCCTTGACCGCCTCGGTCGGCGTCGCCACCCGGGAGGCGGTCCCGGCCGGGCCGCGGCCCGCGCGCGGGGACGACCTGCTGCGCTCGGCCGAGGTCGCGGTGCAGCAGGCCAAGCAGCGGGGCCGGGGCACCGTCGCCGTCGCCGACCAGGGCACCGTCGGCCCGGTCCAGCGCCAGCTCGAGCTGGAGGCCGAGCTGCGTGCCGCGATCGAGGCGGACGCGCTGCGGCTGGAGTACCAGCCGGTCGTCGGCCCGGACGGGACCGTGCTGTCCGCCGAGGCCCTGCTGCGCTGGTCGCACCCCGTGCACGGCGAGGTCTCGCCGGGCGAGTTCCTGCCGGTCGCCCAGCGCAGCGGCCTGCAGCGGGACCTGGACCTGTGGGTGCTGCGGACCGCCGCCGCCGAGGCCGCGACCTGGCCGCGGCACGGGCAGCGGATCGCCGTCGCCGTCAACCTCGCGGGTCTGCTCCCGGCCGACCCCGCGTTCCTCGACGAGGTCACGGCGGTCGTCGAGGGTGCCGGGCTGGGCTGGGACCAGCTCGTCCTCGAACTGGTCGAGACCAGCCTGGTCGCACTGCCGCAACCGGCGCTGGACGCGATGGGCGAGCTCGTGCGCCGCGGTGTCCGCTTCGCCGTCGACGACTTCGGCACCGGCTACTCGTCGCTGGCGCGGCTCAAGGAGCTGCCCGCGCAGACCGTCAAGGTCGACCGGGCGTTCGTCACCGGGGTCGGGACCGACCCGGCGGACTTCGCCCTGGCCCGGGCCGTGGTCGAGGTGGCCCGGGCGATGGGACGGTCCACCGTGGCCGAGGGCGTCGAGACCGCCGAGCAGTTCCACGTGCTGCGCGGGCTCGGGGTGAACGCGTTCCAGGGCTGGCTGTTCGCCCGCTCGCTGCGTCCCGACGACCTGCACCGGGTGCTGCGCGGCGGTGGCCTCCCGACCCCCGCGACGGCGGCGACGCCCCCCGGGGGGACACCGCACGCGTGGTGAGCCACCCGGTCCCGGACCTCACGCGGACCGGGCCCGGCCGGACAGGCTCCCGGCCAGCGCGCGGACCGTGTCGACACCGCCGGAGGTGTCACCGAGCGGGCTGAGCACGACGTGGTCCGCACCGGCCGCGTGGTGCTCGGCCACCCGCGCGGCCACGTCGTCGGGTGTGCCCTGCGCGGTCACCGCGTCGACGAGCCGGTCGGCGACGGTGTCGATCTCGTCGTCGGTGAAGCCGAGCCGCCGGGTGTTGGCCCGGTACCCGGGGACCCGGAGCAGGAACCCGAGCATCTCGACGGCCCCGGTTCGGGCGGCCTCGCCGGCCGGCCGGGTGGTCGCCAGGACGGTCGGCAGCATGACGGCGAGCAGCCGGTCCGGTCCGAGCGCGGCCCGGGCGTCGGCGGTGTGCTCCGGGGTGACGAGCAGAGTCACCGCACCGGCGAACCGGTCCCGGGCCAGCGCCAGCTTGCGGGGACCGAGCGCGGCGAGGAGCCGTTCCGGTCGCGGCACCGGTGGGTCGGCGGCGTCGAGCTCGTCCAGGTAGGACTCGAGCGCGCCGAGTGCCCGCGGCTGCTGCGGTGCGCCGAGTCCGGTGAGGAACCGCCCGGGGTGCCGGCGGGCCGCGTCGGCGTGCAGCGCGGCGACCGCGTGGGCGGGATGGACGCCGGCCGGCACGATCCCGGGGACGACGACGGCGTCCCGGGTGCTGTCGAGCACCCCGGTGAGCCGGTCGAGCCGGTCGATCGCGCCGCCGGAGAGCCAGAGCGTGCGGGCGCCGGCCGCCTCCAGCGCGGCGGCGTCGGCGGGAGCGGGTCCGGTGGCGTAGCCGATCGGCCCGAGGGACGTCGTGGTGGTCACGGCGTCGAGAGTGGAGCCTGAAGTGGACTTCAGGTCAAGCGGGACCGTGCCGGGCCGTGTCCCGGGTCGAGGGTCGCCGGTCGCGCGCGACCGGGTTAGTGTGCGACGGCCACGCGGCTGCGACCGGCCGCACGCCGAGATCAGGGGGAACCGGCGATGATCGAGTTCCGGGGCGTCACCAAACGCTTCCCGGACGGGACAGTCGCGGTCGACGACCTCGACCTGGTCGCGGAGCGGGGGCGGATCACGGTGTTCGTCGGCCCGTCCGGCTGCGGCAAGACGACGTCCCTCCGGATGATCAACAGGATGGTCGAGCCGAGCGCGGGCAGGCTGGAGGTCGACGGCCGGGACGTGCTGTCCGCCGACCCGGCCGAGCTGCGCCGCGGGATCGGCTACGTCATCCAGCAGGCCGGGCTGTTCCCGCACCGGACGATCGTGGACAACATCGCCACCGTCCCGATGCTGCTCGGCCGCGGCCGCCGGGCCGCCCGGGACCGGGCGCGGGAGCTGATGGAGACCGTCGGCCTCGACGTGTCGATGGCCGGGCGCTACCCCGCCCAGCTCTCCGGCGGCCAGCAGCAGCGGGTCGGGGTGGCCCGCGCGCTCGCCGCGGACCCGCCGGTGCTGCTGATGGACGAGCCGTTCTCGGCGGTCGACCCGGTGGTCCGGGAGAGCCTGCAGGACGAGCTGCTGCGGCTGCAGTCCGAGCTCGGCAAGACGATCGTCTTCGTCACCCACGACATCGACGAGGCGGTCAAGCTCGGCGACCGGGTCGCGGTGTTCCGGGTCGGGGGCAGGCTCGCCCAGTACGACGAGCCGGGCGTGCTGCTCTCCCGCCCGGTCGACGACTTCGTGGACACCTTCGTCGGCCGCGACCGCGGCTACCGCGGGCTCGGGTTCCTCACCTCGGACACGATCCCGCTCGGTCCGCTCGACATGGTGTCGATGGGCGACCCGCTGCCCGACGACGGCTGGGCGGTCGTGCTGGACGGCACCGGCCGGCCGCTGGGCTGGGTGGCGGCCGGCGACGGGCCGGTCACCGAGGACACGGTCGTCCCCGGCGGCTCGCTCTACCCGGTCGGCTCCGGGTCGCTGCGCGGCGCGCTGGACGCGGCGCTCTCGTCCCCGTCCGGGCAGGGGGTCGCGGTCGACGCCGAGGGCCGGGTCGCCGGCTCGGTCACCGCCGACGCCGTGCTCGCCGCGTTGCCCGCCGCCCGCGACGACTCCGCCGCGTAGGGGCCCGGGATGGACTGGGTCCTGCGCAACTCGGGGCTGGTGCTGGAGCTGACCCGCGAGCACCTGGTGCTCTCGCTGCTGCCGGTGCTGCTCGGCCTGGTGCTGGCGATCCCGCTGGGGTGGCTCGCCAACCGCCGATCCTGGGGCCGGACGCTGACGCTCAACGCGGCCGGGTTCCTCTACACGCTGCCCTCGCTGGCGCTGTTCGTGTTCCTGCCGCCGATCATCGGCACCCGGATCCTCGATCCGCTCAACGTGATCGTCGCGCTCACCGTCTACGTGCTGGCGCTGCTCGTCCGCACGGTCGCCGACGGGCTCTCCGCGGTGCCGGAGCGGATCGTCGACTCCGCGACGGCGATGGGGTTCCGGCCGGTGCGCCGGTTCCTCGCCGTCGAGCTCCCGATCGCGGTCCCGGTGATCGTGGCCGGGCTGCGCGTCGCGGCGGTGAGCTCGATCAGCCTGGTCACCGTCGGTTCCGTGATCGGGTTCGGTGGGCTCGGCAAGATGTTCACCGAGGGCTTCCAGCGGGAGATCCCGCAGCAGACGGTCGCCGGGATCGTGCTCGTGCTGCTGCTGGCGCTCGTCGTCGACGCCCTGCTGGTGCTGGCCGGGCGGTTGCTCACCCCCTGGGAACGGGCGCAGCAGCCGACGGCCGGCCGGGCACGGCCGGGGGCCCGCCGATGAACCACCTCGGCTGGCTCTTCACCGGCGCGAACTGGACGGGCCCGGAGGGCATCCTGGTCCGGCTCGCCGAACACCTCGGCTACACGACCCTGACGATGCTGATCGCGATGGCGATCGCGCTGCCGCTGGGTGCCTGGATCGGGCACACCGGGCGCGGCGGGGTCGTCGTCGTCGGGCTGGCGAACGCGCTGCGCGCGCTCCCGACGCTGGGCCTGCTGGTACTGCTGTTCCTGCTGGTGGGGCTCGGCCTGCTCGGCCCGCTGATCGCCCTGGTGATCATCGCGGTGCCGCCGCTGCTGGCCGGGACCTACTCCGGGGTGCGCAACGTCGACCCCGCGGTGGTGGACGCCGCGCGGGGGATGGGCATGCGCGGGCCCGAGGTGCTGTGGAAGGTGGAGCTGCCCAACGCGCTGCCGCTGATCATCGGCGGGATCCGCAGCGCCACCCTGCAGGTGATCTCGACGGCCACCGTCGCCGCCTACGTCGGCATCGGCGGCCTGGGCCGGTTCATCCTCGACGGTCTCGGCCAGCGCGACTTCGGCGCGATGGTCGGCGGGTCGATCCTGGTGGCCGCCCTCGCCGTCGTCGCCGACCTGCTGCTGGGTGGGGTGCAGCGGCTGCTGGTCTCGCCCGGCCTGCAGCAGACCGCGCCGGCCGGACGGCGGCCGCTGCGGCTGATCCGCGGCGGCGCGGCCCGGGAGGCGGAGGCGGCATGACCAGGCTCGTGGCGATCCTGCTGGTGGCGGTGTTCGCGGTGGCCGGGTGCGGTGGCGACCCGCTGGCCGGGAGCGACACCGACCCGGACGTGGTCGCGATCGGCTCCGGGAACTTCACCGAGTCCCAGCTGCTCGCCGAGGTGTACGCGCTGGCCCTGCGCGACGCGGGCGTCGAGGTCGAGAACCCGGTCGCGATCGGTTCCCGGGAGGCGTACTTCCCGGCACTGCAGGACGGCTCGGTCGACCTGATCCCGGACTACTCCGGCGCGCTGCTGACCTACCTCGACCAGGAGGCCGCCGCCGTCGAACCCGACGACGTGTACCGGGACCTGCAGGCCGCGCTGCCGCCCGGGCTGGTGCTCGGCGAGCGCTCCGAGGCGGAGAACTCCGACGCCGTCGTGGTGACCCGGGAGACGGCGCAGCGGTGGAATCTGGTCTCGATCGCGGACCTGGCGCGGTACTGTCCCGAGGTGACCTTCGGCGGTGGCTCGGAGTTCCGGACCCGGCCGGACGGCATCCCCGGGCTGGCGCGGAACTACGGCTGCGCGTTCGGCGAGTACCGCACCCTCGACTCCGGCGGCCCGCTCACCGTGGCCGCGTTGCGCGGCGGCGACGTCCAGGCGGCGAACCTGTTCACCACCGACCCGGCGCTGCCGCAGAACGACTTCGTCCCGCTCGCCGACCCGAAGGAGAACTTCGCGGCGCAGAACGTCGTGCCGGTCATGGCGGAGCGGAAGGCCTCACCGCAGGTCCGCGCGGTGCTGGACCGGATCTCGGCGGAGCTGACGACCGACGAGCTGCTCGCGATGAACGCCGAGGCCGCCGGCCCGGACAAGCCCGCGCTGCGCACCGTGGCCGCGGACTGGCTGAGCAGCAAGCAGATCATCGGAGGTGGCACGTGAAGGTGGCATCCCTGCACCGGTACCCGGTCAAGTCGATGCTGGGGGAGGACCTCGCCTCGCTCGACCTGGACACCCACGGCGTGATCGGCGACCGGGTCTACGCCCTGGTCGACGCCGAGCACGGCCGGGTCGCGACCGCGAAGCAGCCCCGGCACTGGCGGGCGCTGCTGCGCTGTCGCTCGGCCGGGTCCGGGCCCCAGGTGCAGGTGGTGCTGCCGGACGGGCGCACCCTGGCCGCCGGGTCGGCCGACGGTCCGCTGTCCGAGCTGCTGGGCCGGAAGGTCACCGTCAGCACCCGGCGGGCCGACGGCGCGGTCGTCGAACGGCCGGACCCGGAGCAGGTGCTGGCCCAGGGGCTCGACGCCGATCTCGAGGCGCCGCTGCTGGAGATCGCCCAGGGCACGCCCGGCGGGCGGTTCGTCGACCACTCGCCGGTGCACCTGATCACCACGGCGACGCTCGACGAGGTCGGTGTCGAGGCGCTGCGCTACCGGCCCAACGTCGTCGTCGTGACCCCGCCGGGGACACCGGCGTTCGTCGAGAACGACTGGCTGGGCCGGCCGCTGACGATCGGTGCCGTCACCCTGGTTCCGACCCTGCCGACGCCGCGGTGTTCGGTGCCGACGCTCGAGCACGGCGACCTGCCCCGGGCCCCGCAGGCGCTGCGGCGCCCGGCGGAGCGCAACCGGGTCGAGGTCGAGGGCTTCGGGGTGCTGCCGTGCGCCGGGCTCTACGCACGGGTCGAGACCCCCGGCCCGATCCACCGGGGGGACCCGGTCGAGATCGGCTGACGCCCGGCTCGATCACAACAGCCCGATCAGAGCAGCCCGATCAGAGCAGCCCGATCAGAGCAGCCCGATCAGAACAGCCCGGTCAGAACAGTCGGGACTGCACATCGGTGACGAGCAGGATCGTGAACAGCACCGACGCGATCACCAGCACGCCGTTGGACAGCCACCCGCTGCGTCCCTCCTTCGGGAGCAGTTTCGTGTTCAGCAGCAACAGCAGCGTGATCGCCAGGAACGGCATGAAGAACGACCCGAGCACGCCGTAGGCCAGGGTCAGCGCGAACGGCCGGTCCAGGAACAGCAGACCCATCGGCGGGAAGGTCAGCCACAGCAGATAGCCGCGGAACGCCCACGAGCGCTCGGCGGCCGCCGCCTCGTAGGCATCCGCCCGGCCGGGCCCCGCGCCGCGCCCGCCGTCCGGTGCCCCGGTGTCCGGCGTCCCGGTGTCCGGTGCCTCGCCCTCCGAGGCAGCGACCGCCGGTGCCTCGCCGGCGACGACCGAGTCCTGCGGGCCGATCACGGTCGCCCTGCCGTGCGGCAGCCGGATCGCGCGGACCCAGTCGGTGAACAGCAGCGAGACCCCGTTCCACACGCCGATCAGCGAGGTCGCCGAAGCGGCCAGGAAACCGACCAGGAACAGGATCCGGATGCCCTCGCCGTGGATCTCGCCGAGCCGGTCGCCGAGCACCAGCAGGCCCTCGTCGTCGTCGGTGATCTCCATGCCGAGCAGCACCGTCCCGCCGATGACCAGCATCGCGACGACGAACAGGCCGGTCAGGACATAGCCGACGGCGTTGTCGAGGCGCATCATCGACAGCCACCGCGGGCCCTTCCAGCCCTTGGCGTAGAGCCAGTAGCCGTAGCTGGACATCGTGATCGTGCCGCCCACACCGCCGATCAGCCCGAGCACGTAGACGGTGGATCCGCTCGGCAGTCGCGGCACCAGCCCGGCGGCCAGCGCGCCCAGGTCCGGCCCGACGAGGACCGCGATCCCGATGACGGACACGAACATCACCGCGACCAGGACGGTCATGACCTTCTCGAACAGGGCGTAGCGCTGCAGCCACACCAGCACGAGCCCGGCGATGCCGGCGAGGATGCCCCACCACCGCACCGACAGGCCGCCGAACAGCGCGTTCATCGGCAACCCGACCGCGGACATCGCGGTGGCGCCGTAGACGAAGCCCCAGATGACGATGTAGACGCCGAAGAAGACCGTCGCCCAGCGCCCGAGCCGCCGCCAGCCGTCGAGCATGGTGGCGCCGGAGGCGAGGTGCCAGCGGCCGACGGCCTCGCCGAGCGCGAGCTTGACCAGCGTGCCGGCGATCGCCGCCCACAGCAGCACCGTGCCGAAGCTCGCCCCGGCGACCATCGTGGCGACCAGGTCACCGGCGCCGACACCGGTCGCGGCCGCGACCAGCCCGGGACCGATCGAGCGGATCTTCCGCGCCCCGGTCGGCGGTTCGAGGAACTCGGTCTGCGGGCCCGGGGATGCCATCGTCACGCTCCGATCACCACGTCCATCGGGGCGGTCGCCGGTTCCGGTGCCGCCCGTTCGCCGGGCACGCTAACGCCTCCCTGCGCACGGTGGCGCGGAAATCACCCGGGCCGCTCGTGGCGTCCAGGGTCACGTTCGGCGCGCGTTGCGCCGCGTGACCGCGCGGCTCACCATGGTGACGACACCGGCCGATAGGTTCTCCCACGACGGCGACCGGAAGTGTCCGGCCGCCCGCACGAGCACGCACGGAGGGTGGCATGGCGAACATCGACGAGATCCGGGCCGGGATCGGGCGGGCCAACCAGCAGGCCACCGAGAGCCTCGGCGCGTTGCGGCACGCGCGGCAGGCCATCGAGGAGGCGGCCTCGGCGTTCTCCCAGAACATCTACGGCACCGCGCAGAACGACGCCGACGACGCCCGCGCCCGGTTCGCCGCCGCCTCGGAGAAGATCGACGAGGTCGAGCAGGCCCTGCACGTCGCGATGCAGTCCGCCGACGACGTCGCGTCCCGGCTGTGACACCGGCGTCGCCGGCCCGCCCCCCGGTACCGCCGATCCCGCCACCGCCGACCCCCTCCCCAGCGTGATGGCCCGTCGCCGCGACCGGATCCGAGCCGCGTTCGAACGCTTCCACTTCGCGGCCTCCGCCGCGCTCGGCTCGGCCGAGGCCCGCCGGGACCGGGCCGCCCGCGCGCACGCCGAGGTGATGGCCGAGCTGTGGCTGCGGGAGACCGGGCACGACGCCGCCCAGCAGGACCCCGGCCTCGCCCGGGTGCTGGCCAACCCGCGGTTCGCCGAGGTCGTGGCCCGGGTCGCGGAGGACCGCGCGCACGCCTTCGACCGCTGGCAGGGCGACTCGCCGCAGGTGCTCTCGGAGATCGTGGCGGGTGCGACGCCCGGCGCCGCCGGCGACGACCCGGCGGAGTGGAAGGCCGTCGCGGGGGAGGCCGAGGCGGTCGGCGCGGTGCCGGAGATGTGGGTGCTGGGCACCGGCTCGGTCGAGGGCGGCACGCCGTTCCGGGTGGCGGTCCCGCTGCTCGACGGCGCGCACCTGCAGATCGTCTCGACGCCGCGGACCCGCGAGCGGGCCGAGGCCATGGTCGAGCAGCTCGTGCTGCGGATGCTGCGCCACTTCCGGCCCGGTGTGGTGAACGTGCACGTGTGGGACGTCGGCCAGCTCGCCGGCGCGCTGCCGGGGCTCTACCCGCTGACCCGCACCGGCCTGCTCACCGTGCACGACCCGACCCGCCTGGAGAGCCTGCTGGCCCAGCTCGCCGACCGGATCCGCCGGGTGCAGACCCGGGTGCTCGCCGCGGGCAGCTCGTCGCTGCGGGAGATGGCCGAGCAGAGCGGCAAGCGCCCCGAGTCGTGGATGGTGGCGGTGCTGGTCGGCAACGGCAGCGAGCTGCCCGAGGCCGAGCTGCGCCAGCTGCAGCGGGTCGCCCGCGGTGGGATCGCGGCCGGTGTGGTGCTGGTGCTGCTGGACGTGCCGGTGGCGCTGCGCCGCCCGGTCGAGTCGGTCACCTTCGGCGATCCGCCCGGTGTGGACCCGGAGGTGGACGCGGCGCCGGTGCCGGTGCGCAGCTCGCTGACCGGGCCGCACGTGCTCGTCGAGCCGGACCCGCCGGTCCCGCCGGACGAGGTGACGGCGATCTGCACCGCGATCGCGACGGCGCACGAGCAGTGGCGCGGCCGGCTCGGCGCGTTCGCCGACCTGCTCCCGCCGGTGGAGGACCGCGGGCGGGACCGCTCGCACCAGGGCCTGGTCACCGAGATCGGGTTCAGCGACGGCATGCCGACCGAGCTGTGCCTCGACGACCACTCGCCGCACGCGCTGGTCGGCGGCCCCAGCGGCTCCGGCAAGACGAACCTGCTGCTGGCCTGGATCTCCGGGCTGGCCGCGCGCTACGGCCCGGACGAGGTCGAGCTGTACCTGCTCGACTTCAAGGAGGGCGTCTCCTTCACCCAGTTCGCGCCCGATCCCGACGGGCGCCGCCCGGACCGGCTGCCGCAGGCCCGGCTGATCGGGGTCAACATCAACACCGACCGCGAGTTCGGGCTGGCCCTGCTGCGGCACCTGTCCGACGTGATGCGCGTGCGGGCCGAGTCGGCCCGCCGGCACGGCGCGACCAAGCTGGCCGAGCTGCGCACGGAGCTGGCCGACCGGGGGATCACCGGCGAGGAGGCCCGGCTGCCCCGCATCGTCGCGGTGATCGACGAGTTCCAGTTCCTGTTCACCGGCCGCGACGCGGTCAGCGCCGAGGCCACCGCGCTGCTCGAGGACGTCGCCCGGCGCGGCCGCTCGCAGGGCGTGCACCTGGTCCTGGCCAGCCAGGACATCTCCGGGATCGACGCACTGTGGGGCCGCTCGGCGATCTTCGAACAGTTCGTGCTGCGGATCGCGCTGCCCCGGGCCCGGCGGATCCTCGCCCAGGACAACGAGGCGGCGCTGGAGCTGCCGCGCTGGCACGCGATCGTCAACCACGACTCCGGCGTGGAGCACGGCAACCAGGTGGTGAAGGTGCCCGAGGCCGGTGCCGCACTGGTGCGCGAGGTGCAGCGCACGGCCTTCGACACCCACCCGGACGAGCCCGAGCCGGTCGTGTTCGACGGCGCCCGGGCCCCCGACCACGACACGCTGGCCGCCCGGCTCCCGGCCGGGCTCGCGCCACGGGCACTGGTCGGGCAGTTCGTCGACGTCCACGGCAGCCCGGCGGTGGCCGAGCTGGCCGACGCCCCGGGCCGCAACCTCGGGGTGCTCGGGCCGGACGCGCGCGTCGCCGTCCCGCTGCTGTGCTCGGCGGTGGAGTCCTACGTCGCCGGCCTGCCCGACGAGGGCACCCGCGTCCTGCTGGTCCCGCTGGCGCCCGACGCCGCCCCGGCCGTCGACGAGCTGGCCGGTCGGCTGCACGGCGAGGTCGAGAAGGTGTTCGCCGACGGGTTCGCCGCCCGGGTCACGGAGCTGGCGGCCGTGGTCCGGGACCGGTCCGGCGGCACCGGCACCGGCGGGCATCCGCCGCTGGTGGTGGTGCTGTTCGGTGCCGACGGGGCCGAGCCGATGCTGGACCGCACCGGCACCGAGGACCTGCGTGCGGTGCTGCGGCACGGGCCGGGTGCCGGCGTGCACGTGCTGGGCTGGTGGCAGGGCCCGCAGCGGCTGAAGACCCTGCTCGCCCCGCCCGGCGCCGCGATCGAGGACCTCGGGGCGTGGGTGGCGACCGGCGTGCAGGGCACCGACCTGGCGCCGCTGCTCGGCGGGCAGCCGCTGGACTGGACCCCGACGCCGGGGCGCGGGCTGTTCCTGGACCGGGCCCGCCACTCGCGGCCCCAGCTGGTGATCCTGACCGATCGGGGTGGTGGCCGGTGAGCGCGGTCGAGCGGTACCGCGAGGTGGTGGCCGAGCTGGCCGGCGCCGTCGTCGAGCTGCGGGAGCGGGACGCCGACCGTGCCGCCGAGCTGCGCCGCGAGCTGCACGTCGCCGAGCAGGAGCTGCGGGCCGCCTCGGACACACTGACGCTCGCCCGCGGCATGGCGGAGCTGCGCTGGGAGGCCGCGCTACAGGTGATGTGGTCGGCGGAGGAACCGGGCAAGCCGCGCCCGCGGCCCGACCTGCGGGCCGACCCGGCCCGGCACGGGCAGCTGGAGCGCGAGGCCGACGAGGCCCTGGAGGCGCTGCGCGCGTCCGGGGACCGGCGGCTGTTCCGGCTACGCCGCCACGACGGCTGAGCCCGGGGCACCGGTCGCCGGGGCCGGGCCGCCGGTCACTCGTCGTCGGCGTCGTCGCGGGCGAGGAAGCTGGACAGCCGCTCGACGGCCGTCTCGAACTGCGGGTTCAGGTCGACGAAGGCCCGCAGCCGGTCCGCGAGCCACTCGACGCTGACCTGCTCGTCGCCGCGCCGGTCGACGAGCTCCTCGATTCCGCGGTCGGTGAAGTACACGCCGCACAGGGTAGCCGGGCCCCGGGACGACGACGGCCGGGCACGGAGGATCCGTGCCCGGCCGTCGCGACGTCGTGCGTCAGGACCGCGCGAACGCCTTCTCGATCAGCTCGGCCTGCTCGACCTCGTGCACCTTCGACGACCCGGCGGCCGGGGCGGCCATCCGCCGCCGCGACACCCGGGTGAACCGCCCCTGCAGCTGCGGGAGCTTCTGCGGGAGCTCGAGGCCGTAGTACGGCCACGAACCCTGGTTCGCCGGCTCCTCCTGGACCCAGCGGACGTCGTCGGCCTCGGGGTAGCGCTCCAGGGTCTCGGCGATCTCGTCGACCGGCATCGGGTACAGCCGCTCGACCCGCACGACGGCGGTCTCGTCGACCGAGTCGTCACCGTTCTTGCGGCGCTTGTCGCGTGCCGCCGCGAGCTCCCAGTAGATCTTGCCGGAGCAGAACAGCACCCGCTTCACGCCCCGGACCGGGCCGTTCGTCCCGCTGTGCTCCGGGTCGTCGATGACCGGCTGGAACCGGCCGTCGGTGAAGTCGGACAGCGAGCTGACGACCTGCTTGGCGCGCAGCATCCACTTCGGCGTGAAGACCACCAGCGGCCGGCGGACCCCGTCGAGGGTGTGCTGGCGCAGCAGGTGGAAGTAGTTCGCCGGGGTGGAGGGCAGCGAGACCGTCATCGACCCCTCGGCGCACAGCTGCAGGAACCGCTCGATGCGCCCGGAGCTGTGGTCGGGGCCCTGGCCCTCGAGGCCGTGCGGCAGCAGCAGCGCGACGTCGGAGAGCTGACCCCACTTCGCCTCACCGGACGAGATGAACTCGTCGATGATCGACTGGGCGCCGTTGACGAAGTCGCCGAACTGGCCCTCCCACATGACGAGCGACTCGGGGTTGGCGACCGAGTAGCCGTACTCGAAGCCGACCGCCGCGAACTCCGAGAGCGCCGAGTCGTAGGGCAGGAACCGGCCCTGGCCCTCGGCCAGGTTGCGCAGCGGGAAGTACTCCGCGCCGGTGTTCCGGTCGATCAGCACCGAGTGCCGCTGCACGAACGTGCCGCGCCGCGAGTCCTGCCCGGACAACCGGATCAGGCGGCCGTCGAGGGCCAGCGAGCCCATGGCGAGCAGCTCGGCGAAGGCCCAGTCGACGTCGCCCTCGCGGGACATCTTGTACCGCTTCCGCAGCACCGGCTCCACGCGCTTGTGGACGGCGAACCCGTCCGGGAGCGTCTCGTGGACGTCGCCGATCCGGTGGACGACCTCCAGCGGGATCGAGGTGTTGAGGTCGCTCGGGACCTTCTGCACGTCCTCGATCGACGGCGAGATCACCGGCGGGGTCTTCTCGAGCTCACGCACCTCGTTGAAGACGTGCTCGAGCTGGTTGGAGAAGTCCTTGAGCGCCTGCTCGGCCTCCTCCATCGTGATGTCGCCCCGGCCGATCAGCGACTCGGTGTAGATCTTCCGGACGCTGCGCTTGGCGTCGATGATGTCGTACATCGACGGCTGGGTCATCGACGGGTCGTCGCCCTCGTTGTGGCCCCGGCGCCGGTAGCAGATCATGTCGATCACGACGTCGTTGTTCCAGCGCTCGCGGTACTCGACCGCCAGCTTGGCCACCCAGACGCAGGCCTCCGGGTCGTCGCCGTTCACGTGGAAGACCGGCGCGCCGATCATCTTCGCGACGTCCGTGCAGTACTGCGAGGACCGCGCGTACTCCGGCGCCGTGGTGAAGCCGACCTGGTTGTTGACGACGACGTGCACGGTGCCGCCGGTGCGGTAGCCGCGCAGCAGCGCCAGGTTCAGCGTCTCGGCCACCACGCCCTGGCCGGCGAACGCGGCGTCGCCGTGCAGCAGGACGGGCAGGACGGTGAACGCGCCGTCGCCCTTGTCGAGGATGTCCTGCTTGGCCCGGACTATTCCCTCGAGCACCGGGTCGACGGCCTCGAGGTGCGACGGGTTCGCCGTCAGCGACACCCTGGTCTCGCCGTCGCCGAACATCCGGAAGTACTTGCCCTCGGCACCGAGGTGGTACTTCACGTCACCGGAGCCGTGCGCCTGGCCCGGGTCGAGGTTGCCCTCGAACTCCCGGAAGATCTGGCTGATCGGCTTGCCGACGATGTTGGCCAGCACGTTGAGCCGGCCGCGGTGCGGCATGCCGACGACGACCTCGTCGAGCTCGCGCTCGGCCGCCTTGTCCAGGACCGCGTCGAGCAGCGGGATGACGGTCTCGCCGCCCTCCAGCGAGAAGCGCTTCTGCCCGACGTACTTGGTCTGCAGGAACGTCTCGAACGCCTCCGCGGCGTTCAGCCGGGACAGGATGTACTTCTGCTCGCTCTGGTCCGGCTTGTGGTGCGGTATCTCGATCCGCTCCTCGAGCCACTTGCGCTGCTCGGGGTCGGCGATGTGCATGTACTCGGTGCCGATGGTCCGGCAGTACGACGCGCGCAGCAGCCCGAGCACGTCGCGCAGCTTCATGTGGCTCTGGCCGCCGAAGCCGCCGACCGCGAAGTCGCGGTCGAGGTCCCACAGGGTCAGCCCGTGGCTCAGCACGTCGAGGTCGGGGTGGCGGCGCTGGCGGTAGTTCAGCGGGTCGGTGTCGGCCATGAGGTGGCCGCGGGTCCGGTAGGACTCGATGAGCTCGAGCACGCGGGCGGTCTTGTCGACCTCGCCCTCCGGGAAGTCCTGCACCCAGCGGATCGGCTCGTAGGGCACCCGCAGCGAGGCGAAGACGTCGTCGTAGAAGCCGTCCTCGCCGAGCAGCAGGCTGTGCACACGGCGCAGGAAGTCGCCGGACTCGGCGCCCTGGATGATCCGGTGGTCGTAGGTGGACGTCAGCGTGATGATCTTGCTGATGCCCAGCTCGGCCAGCCGCTCCTCGGAGGCGCCCTGGAACGCCGCCGGGTACTCCATCGCGCCGACGCCGATGATCGCGCCCTGACCGACGGTGAGCCGCGGCACCGAGTGGTTGGTGCCCAGCGTGCCCGGGTTGGTCAGGCTGATCGTGGTGCCGGAGAAGTCCTCGGCGGTGAGCTTGCCGTCGCGGGCCTTGCGGACCATGCCCTCGTAGGCGGCCCAGAACTGCGCGAACGACATGTTCTCGCAGCCCTTGATCGACACGACGATGAGCGAGCGGCTGCCGTCCTTGCCCGGCATGTCCATCGCCAGGCCGAGGTTGACGTGCTCCGGGGTGACCGCGGAGCCCTTGCCGTCCACCTCGGCGAAGTGCCGGTTCATGTTGGGGAAGTCGGCCAGCGCCTTGACCAGCGCGTAGCCGATCAGGTGCGTGAACGACAGCTTCCCGCCGCGGGTGCGCTTGAGGTGGTTGTTGATGACGATGCGGTTGTCGGCCAGCAGCTTGGCCGGTACCGCGCGGACGCTGGTCGCCGTCGGCAGCTCCAGCGAGGCGGTCATGTTCTTGGCGATCGCGTTGGCGGCGCCACGCAGCGGGGTGGAGGTCGCGCCACCCCCGTCCTGCGCCGGCTTGGCGGCCTTCGACCCGGTGCCCGCGGCGGGCTTCGCGGCGCCGTTCGACGACGGCGCCGGGGCGCTCGCGGTGCGGAGCTTCTCCTCGGCCGGCGGGGCCTCGGCCTTCGGCTTCACCGGCGGCGGGACGTCCTGCGCCGAGCCGGAGGCCCGGCCGGTCGTGGTGCCGCCGCTGGCCACGGCCTTCTGGGAGGGCGCGGACGAGGCGTCGACCTTCTCGTCCTCGGTGGCGGGCCCGCGGGTGACCCCGCCGGTGCTCCGTGCGGGGACGGACCCGTTCTCCGGCGTGTCGGCGGTCTCCACGCTCGCGGTCTCGGCGGAGCGCGGTTCACCGCCCTTGCCGTAGTCGGCGAAGAACTCGTGCCAGGCCGGGTCCACGGCCGACGGGTCCTCCTGGAAGCGCTGGTACATCTCCTCGACGAGCCACTCGTTGGGACCGAAGCCGCTCGCCTGGTGGGAGGTACTGCTCGATGACACTCTGCGTCAACCGCCTTGTTAGCTGCTCGATGTGGTCGCGACCGGCTACCAGGTTAGTCCCCTTCGCGCGAGAGGTGTCAGTGCGCCGGGTCCCACTTCGTGACGTTTTCGTGATCGTCTCCCCAGGAGCGGGGTACGACACGATTCAGAAACCGGGCGGTGACCCCAGCACGTCCACGACCGAGGTCTGGACGGTGGTCTCGGCCACGACGGTGCCGACCGGCGGGCCGACCCGGGCCGGGCGGCGGACGGTGTCGCGCTCGCCGGCGTACTGGCCGTCGACCGGGGAGATCAGCAACTCGCTGCGGACCGGGCCGTCGTCGTGCACCAGGGTCGGGTGGAGCTCGCCGTCGAGGTTCCTGGTCTCGCCGAGCTCGACCGCGGGGAGCTCGCGGAGCGCGGTGTAGAGCACCGACCGGACATCGGCGGGCACCCGGCAGGTGCGCAGCGCGTCCACCGCGCTCTGGAACGGGCCGGTGTAGCCGCGGCCGGGCGGGCTGTCCTCGACCAGCCGGTGCAGCATCGCGTCCGGCTCGGCCGGCAGCGTGGCCAGGAACGCCTCGGTGGGGTTCGACCACGAACCGGGCTTCGCGGCGGGCCGATGGCCCTGCAGCTCGGCGTAGAAGTCGCCGTGCGGTGCGCGGAACCGGCCGGTCGGCCACTGGTCGGCGAGCTCGAAGCCCTCCTCGACGGCCCGGGCCCCGTCGCCGCACAGCCAGCGCAGCCGGCCGGTCAGCTCGCGGTCGAGCAGCCAGTCCTCGCCCGGGTCGACCGGGGTCCACTGCTGCAGCAGGTGCTCGGAGAAGTGCACGCAGAGCTCGTCGCCGGCGAACAAGGTGCCCATCCACCAGGCGTGGGTGGCCGTGTGCCGGTACTGCCCCGGGGAGACCGGCTCGTCGGAGGTCCGGATGGCCAGCTCCAGCACGTCCCTGTTCCTCCTCGTCAGACCTGTCAGACCGTCATGACCGTCCGCCGACCGCTCTCCCGACCGGGCGGGGCCGCCCGCGACCGGTGGGCCGTGGACGACATCACACATTCTGTACATCCCGGATACGACCCGTGACGCGGCCCCCCGCCACTGAGCCGAACGGCCCAGTGATCAGGTGGCCGGGCGGGGCGCTCAGGCCGCCGCGCGCGGTGCGCCCAGCCGGAACCCGCGGTAACCGCTCCGCGCGACGTCCGTGCAGGTGGCGGCGTACCGGGCAAAGCCACCGGCGTAGGGCATGAACACGCTCGGCTTGCCCGGCACGTTCGCACCGAGGTACCAGGACGTCGCCGCGCGTGGCAGCAGCGTGGCGTCCGCCGCCTGCCGGTTGTGCTCGGCCCACTCGCGCTCCGCGGCGGGGTCGGCCTCGATCCGGTCGGTCCCGGTGTCGCGCAGGTGCTCCAGGCACCCGGCGATCCAGTCGACGTGCTGCTCGATCGAGCTCGGCATGTTCGTCAGCACCGAGGGACTGAACGGGCCGGTGATCGTGAACAGGTTCGGGAAGCCGGAGATCGCCAGGCCGAGGTAGGTCCGCGGGCCCTCCCGCCACGCCTCGCCCAGCGTCGTGCCGTCCGGCCCGGCCGGGTCCAGGCGCAGCAGCGGCCCGGTCAGTGCGTCGAACCCGGTGGCGAACACCAGGTCGTCGAGCGGGTGGACGGTGCCCGAGCGCAGCCGCAGGCCCTCCGGGACGACGGCCTCGATCGGGTCCGAGCGGACGTCGACCAGCGTGACGTCGTCGCGGTTGTAGGTCTCGAAGTAGTGGGTGTCGATCGGCGGGCGCTTGGTGGCGAACCCGTGGTCACGGGGCAGCAACCGCTCGGCGGTGGCCGGGTCGCGCACGATCTCCCGGATGCGGTCGCGGATGAACTCCGAGGCGGTCTCGTTCGCCGCCTCGTCGGCGAGCAGGTCGCGGTAGGCCGCGCGGAACCGCAGGCCGCCGCGCTCCCAGGCCGCGCGGTAGGCGGCGTCGCGTTCGGACGCGCCGACCTCCAGCGCGGACTGCTGGTTGATCACGAACGGGTGCCCGTTCGTCGACTGCGCCTGGACCTCGCGGATCTGCGGGTAGTCGGCCTTGTACCGGCGCGACTCGGCGTCGGACAGCGGGCCGTTGCGGGCCGGGATCGAGTAGTTCGCGGTGCGCTGGAACACCGTCGTGTGCGCCGCGGTCTCGGCGAGCACCGGGATGGCCTGGATGCCGGTCGACCCGGTGCCGACGACGCCGACCCGCCGGCCCGCCACGTCGACGCCCTCGTGCGGCCACTGTCCGGTGTGGAACCAGCGGCCGGCGAAGGACTCCAGCCCGGGCAGGTCCGGGACGTTCGCCGCGGACAGGCAGCCGACCGCGGTGATCAGGAACCGGCAGCGCACGGTCCGCTCGCCGGCCTCGGCCCCGGTGGTCGTGACCGTCCAGCCGCGCCCGTCCGCGTCCGCGCGGGCCCCGGTCACCGTCGTGGAGAACCGGATGTCGCGGCGCAGGTCGAACCGGTCCGCGACGTGGTCGAGGTAGGCCTTGATCTCCGGCTGGCGCGGGTAGCGCTCGGTCCAGGTCCACTCCTGCTCGAGCTCGCGGTCGAAGGAGTAGCAGTAGTAGTAGCTCTCCGAGTCGCACCGGGCACCCGGGTAGCGGTTCCAGTACCAGGTCCCCCCGACCCCCGCGGCCTGCTCCAGCACGACCGCGGACATCCCGAGCCCGCGCAGGCGGTGCAGCATGTAGAGCCCGGCGAACCCGGCCCCGACCACGACCGCATCGAACGCGAACTCCCGGTTACCGACCTCACCGTCGACCATGAGATCCAGAGCACCACGTCCGCGTGGGGCTCGGCAAGCACCCGTCAGGAGATCCAGGTCTTCAGCTTCTCGAAGGTCCCGTTGACGTCCGAGGTCATCGGGTTCACGTGCAGGTGGGTGATCCCGTTCTCCCGCAGCGCCGCGATCCGCTCGCGGACGTGCCCCTCCGGACCGATCAGCGAGACCTTGTCGATGAACTCGTCGGGGAGGGCGGCCATGGCCTCCTCCTTCTTCCCGTCCAGGTAGAGGTCCTGCACGGTCTTCGCGGCGTCCGCATAGCCCTGCTTGGCGAAGACGGTGTTGTAGAAGTTCTTCCCCCGCGCGCCCATGCCGCCGATGTAGAGCGCGTACAGGCCCCGGGCGGCCTGGCGGGCGGGCTCGAACATCTCCTCCTCGAGCGCGCAGATGCCGCCGCCGGTGATCTGCAGCGGGCCGAGCTCCGGGTCCCGCCTGGCGAACCCGGCGTCCAGGGCGGGGCCGAAGACGTCGCGGATCTTCTCCGGCAGCACGACGTGCGGGAGCCAGCCGTTCGCCAGCTCCGCGGTCATCTCGAGGTTCTTCTCCCCGAGTGCGGCCACCCAGACCGGGATGTCGGACCGCTGCGGGTGATTGATGATCTTCAGCGGCTTCCCGAGGCCGGTGCCGCCGGGGAACGGGATCGGGTAGAGCCCGTCGTTGGTCAGCTTCTCGTCCCGCTTCCACACCTTCCGGCAGATCTCGATGATCTCCCGGGTGCGGCCCACCGGCTTGTCGTACGGCACGCCGTGGAAGCCCTCGATCACCTGCGGCCCGGACGCACCGAGCCCGAGGCTGAACCGCCCGCCGGACAGGGCGTCCAGCCCGGCCGCCGTCATGGCCGTCAGCGTCGGCGTGCGGGAGTAGATCGGCAGGATCGCCGAGCCGATCTCGAGCCGCTCCGTCCGGGCGGCGAGGTAGCCGAGCAGGGAGACGGCGTCGAAGCTATAGGCCTCGGCAGCCCAGGCGACGTCGAGGCCGGCCCGCTCCATGTCGGTGACCGCGTCCGCGTTGCGGATCGGATCGTCGCCGTAGGGAAGGATCGTCGAGAGCTTCACAACGGGTTCGTAGTCGCAAGTTACTCACGGGTCAAGTCCGACGGGCCGCCGAACCCGAAACGGGATAGGGGGGTTAGCCGCACTGCCGGGCGGGCCCCCGCGCAGGTCTCATGGGGGCATGACGCTCGAGGCCGCACCGCCCCGCTCCCCGTCCGAGAAGCGGGCACCAGCCCCGATCACCGATGGACAGCGACCCCCGGGCGCGATGTTCCTGGTGGGCGTGTTCGTCATCCTCCCGACGCTCGCGCTGTTCGCGGCGATCCCGCTCGCCTGGGGCTGGGGCCTCGGCTGGGTCGACGTGGCGCTGTTCGCGGTCTTCTACATGATCAGCGGGCTCGGTGTGACCGTCGGCTTCCACCGCTACTTCACCCACGGCTCGTTCAAGGCGAAGCGTCCGCTGCGGATTGCGCTGGCGATCGCCGGCAGCCTGTCGCTGCAGGGCGGCGTCCTCGACTGGGTCGGTGACCACCGCCGGCACCACGCCTTCTCCGACAAGGAGGGCGACCCGCACTCGCCGTGGCTCTACGGCACCGGCGTGAAGGCACTGGTCAAGGGCTTCTGGCACTCGCACATGGGCTGGCTGTTCGACCGCGACCTGACGAACATGCGCCGGTTCGCGCCGGACCTGGTCGCCGACAAGGACATGGACCGCCTGCAGAAGGCGTTCCCGCTGATCGTGGTGGCCAGCCTGCTCGGCCCGGCGCTGATCGGCGGTCTGGTCACGATGTCCTGGTGGGGCGCGTTCACCGCCTTCTTCTGGGCGGGCCTGGTCCGGGTCGCGGTGCTGCACCACGTCACCTGGTCGATCAACTCGATCTGCCACATCTGGGGCGAGCGGCCCTTCGCCTCCCGGGACAAGTCCGCCAACGTCTGGTGGCTGGCCGTGCTGTCCTTCGGCGAGTCCTGGCACAACCTGCACCACGCCGACCCGACCTGCGCCCGGCACGGCGTGAAGAAGGGTCAGATCGACATCTCGGCCGTGACCATCCGCGCCTTCGAGAAGCTGGGCTGGGCGACCAACGTCCGCTGGCCCACCACGCGCCGGCTGGAGAAGCTGGCCGCGAAGAAGCAGGCCGCTGCCGCCGCCTGACCTCCCGCGTCATACCCACCGAGGCCCCGCACCGTCTCCGGACGGTGCGGGGCCTCGGTGTGTGCGGCGGG
The DNA here is from genome assembly GCF_900115005.1 of Pseudonocardia ammonioxydans. Lineage (GTDB taxonomy): Bacteria > Actinomycetota > Actinomycetes > Mycobacteriales > Pseudonocardiaceae > Pseudonocardia > Pseudonocardia ammonioxydans. The sequence continues at coordinate 175,131 of NZ_FOUY01000008.1, forward strand.
CCCGCCGTGCCGGTGCAGACCGCCGCGTCAGCGCAGGACGGAGCACGTCAGCGCAGTACGGGGAACACCGTCGGAGTGGCGCGGCCGGTGGCGGCCTCGACCAGGGCGACCGGGTCGGCGAGCTCGGCGAGCAGGTGTGCGGTCTCGCGCAGCGCGGGCGCGGGGACCTGCGGCGGGCGGCCCAGGGCGTCGAGGACGTCGAGCAGGTGCACCGTCGACTCCAGCAGCACGATCCGGACCGCCTCGCCCCACGTCGTCACCCCGTCCGTGGCGGGCCACGGGACGGGGTCGCCGGGGTCGTGCTCCCGGACCACTCCGACGGCCCGGGGGGGCGTCGTCGGTGAAGGTGCGTCGCAGCCCGTCCGGGCCGGCGTCGGCGGCGGAGCGGACCGCGGCGCCGGCGACCTCGGCGGCCGCGCCGTGCGCGACACCCCCGGGTGCGTTGAAGCCCCGGAGGATCTCCACGGCCGTCAACGGGACTCCCGGGTCCGCGGGCGGCGGCGGGGCGTTGCACACGGCGAACGGGAACAGGCCGACGTGGGCGTACAGCGCGGCGACGTCCCACCCCACCCCGCGCAGCGCGACGGCCGGCTCCAGTCGCCGGTCGTGAGGGTCTCCGCGGTCCGGGCCCAGGTCGTCCAGACCGCGTCGAGGGCGGCGGTCCGGTCGTCGTGGCAGTCGGCGTGATGGCAGCCGGCGTGATGGCGGACGTCGTGCACGGCGGTTCCTCCCGGCGGTCGCTCGGCCGCCGGGCACGGTAGGCCGTGTGGGGTCCGCGCCGAAACCGGATTCGCCATCGAGGGCGGAAACTGTCCTCGAGGGGGGGCAATGTCCCGGTCATGACGACATACGTGCTGGTCCCGGGGTTCTGGCTCGACGGGTCGGCGTGGGACGCGGTGGCAGCGGACCTGCGCTCGCGCGGACACGCGGTGACGGCGGTCGAGCTCGGCCACGCCCCCGGCGACACCGCCGAGTCCCACGTCGACGACGTCCTGGCCGCGCTCGTCCCGGCCGGGGAGCCGGTGGTGCTCGTCGGGCACAGCGGCGGCGGGCCGGTCTGCGCCGCGGCCGCCGAGCGTGCCCGGGACCGGGTCGCGCACCTGGTGTTCGTCGACACCGGGCCGCTGCCCGACGGCACCGCCCAGATCGACTTCAACCCGCCCGAGGTACAGGAACGGATCCGCGGCGCCATCGAGGAGCACGGGACCGGCCAGCCGATGCCGTCGCGGGAGGAGCTCACCGCGATCGGCAGCAGCACGGACGGCATCCCGGACGCGGTGTTCGATGACGTCCGCGCGCGGTCCCTGGTCGAGCCGGCCGGAGCGGTGCTGACCGGGGTGCGGCGCGGGGAGCCCGACCCGACGCTGCCGAAGACGGTCGTGGCGTGCAGCTTCGCGCCCGACCAGGTGCGGCCGCTGATCGACGAGGGGGTACCGGGGTTCGCGGAGATGGGCGGGCCGGAGTGGTCGTTCGTGGCGCTGCCGACCGGGCACTGGCCGATGTTCTCGGAGCCGGAGAAGCTCGCGGCGGTGCTCGGTGCACTGAGCTGATCTCCGGTGCTGACCTGATCCCTGGTGCGCTGACCCGGGCACGGCCGCGGTCCGGCTGCGGCGCGCACGACCGGCTGCCTGCATGTCTGTCCGCCTGTCGCGGCAATTTATATCGTGTTACGATACAAATTGCCCGGTTCGCGTGTGCCGTCCGGAACTGGGCGACCGGCTGATTCCGGAACGAGTGCCGGAGGGCGACATGACCAGCACCGTCGTTGCACCGCAGGCCCCGATCGCCGTCCTGCCGGGGCTCCGCTCCTCCGCGTCCCTCGTGAGAGCACCCGGTCCGGCCACCGCGGTGGTGTCCTGATGGCCGGCGGACGCGGCCGGGCCCCGGTCGTGGTGGCGGTCGACGGCACCGGCAACGCACGGGACGCGGTGGAGTGGGCGAGCTCGGAGGCGGCCGCCCGCGGGTGCCCGCTCCGGATCGTGCACGCCTACCGGCCGCCGCTGCCGGTCGACTTCTGCGGCACGGTGCCGTCCCCGGAGAGCGTGTTCACGCTGCGTGCCGAGGTCGAGGAGCTGCTGGCCGCGGAGGTGGCCCGGGCGCGCTCGGTCGCCTCCGAGATCGAGGTCCGCGCCGTACCGCTGCAGGGGCCGCCGGTGCGTGCGCTGCTCGACGTGGCGGCCGGGGCGGACCTGCTGGTCGTGGGTCGTCGGACCCGGACCGGGCTGCGCGAGCGGCTGACCCGGTCGGTCTCCCGTCAGGTCACCGCGTACGCGGCCTGCCCGGTCGTCGTCGTCCGGCCGCGTCCCGACGAGGACCCGTGCGGCTGGTCGCCACCGCGCGTCGTGGTCGGGGTGGACGACTCCGGCACCGGACGGGCGGCGATGGGTTTCGCACTCCGCGCGGCCCGGCAGCGGGGCGTCCCGCTGGTCGCCGTGCGCGCCTGGACGCCCGACCGGCCGGCGGATCTCGAGGCCGCGAGTGCGCCGGTGGCGCAGACCGAGCTGGTCGCGCACCGGGCCCTCGAGCGGGTGCTGTGCCGGCAGCGGGACGAGTTCCCCGACGTACCCGTCCACGCCCTGGTGGTGGCCCGGGCGGATCCGGCGCGGGCGCTGGTCACCCACTCCGAGGGGGCCGCGATGGTCGTGGTCGGTTCCCGCGACCGCGGGCAGCCGTGGGCGGCTGCGCCCGGCTCGGTGGGCCGGAGCGTGCTGCGGCTCGCCCGCTGCCCGCTCGCCGTCGTCGGGGCGGTACCTGCGGGGACCACCGGGGGCGGGCCGGGGCGGCCGAGCCGGCCCGCGCGCGAGCCCCGGGACCGGCGGGACGGGTGGCACCCGGCGTGAACGACCGGACGCGGGGCCGCACACAGCACGACGCCCGGACCGGCGGACCGGTCCGGGCGTCGTGCGCTCGTCGGAGGAGGGATCAGACGTCGTAGCGGTCCGCCATCATGACCTTGTCCCACGCCGCGACGAAGTCGCGGACGAACTTCTCACCCGCGTCGTCGCTGGCGTAGACCTCGGCCACCGCGCGCAGCTCGGAGTTCGAGCCGAACACGAGGTCGGCACGGGTCCCGGTCCACACCGTCGCCCCGGAGCCGTCGACGGCCTCGAAGACGTTGTCGTCACCGGCGACCGACTTCCACTCCAGGCCTGCCGAGAGCAGGGTGGTGAAGAAGTCGTTGGTCAGGGTGCCCGGCCGGTCGGTGAGCACGCCGGCGGTGGAACCGCCGGTGTTCGCGCCCAGCACCCGCAGGCCGCCGACCAGCACGGTCAGCTCCGGCGCGGTCAGGCCGAGCAGGTTCGCCCGGTCCACGAGCTGGTACTCGGCGGGCAGGGAGCTCTCCTTGCCCAGCACGTTGCGGAACCCGTCGGTCGACGGCTCCAGGTAGGAGAACGACTCGACGTCGGTCTGCTCCTGGGTGGCGTCGGTGCGGCCCGGGACGAACGGCACGGTGATGTCGTGCCCGCCGTCCTTGGCGGCCTTCTCGACGCCCGCGGCGCCGGCGAGCACCACCAGGTCGGCGAAGGAGATCTTCTTGCCGCCGGACAGCGAGCCGTTGATCTCGGACTGGAGGGACTCCAGCTTCGAGATCACAGTGTTCAGCTGCGCCGGGTCGTTGACCTCCCAGCTGCGCTGCGGCTCCAGGCGGACGCGGCCGCCGTTGGCGCCACCGCGCTTGTCGGAGGAGCGGAACGTCGAGGCCGCGGCCCACGCGGTCGACACCAGCTCGGAGACCGACAGGCCGGACCCGAGCACCGTGGCCTTGATCGACGCGACGTCGTCGGCCGAGACGAGCTCGTGGTCGACGGCCGGGACCGGGTCCTGCCAGAGCTCTTCCTGGGCCGGCACCCAGGCGCCGATGTAGCGCTCCCGCGGGCCCATGTCACGGTGGGTCAGCTTGTACCAGGCGCGCCGGTAGGCGGCCTCGAACTCGGCCGGGTCGTCCAGCCAGCGCCGGGTGATCTCGCCGTAGATCGGGTCGACCCGCAGGGCCACGTCGGTGACCAGCATCCGCGGCTTGCGGTTCGGGTAGCCCTCCTCGGGGTCCGGGATGGTCGCCTCGGCGTCCTTGGCGACGAACTGCCACGCCCCGGCCGGCGACTGCTCGAGCTCCCACTCGTACTTGTAGAGGTGCTCGAGGTAGTCGTGGCTCCACCGGTTCGGGGTGCGGGTCCAGGTGACCTCGAGGCCCGAGGTGATGGCGTCGCGACCCTTGCCGGTGCCGAAGCTCTGCTTCCAGCCCAGTCCCTGCTCGGTGATGTCCGCGGCCTCGGGCTCGGGCCCGACGTTGCCGTTCTCGTCGGGGTTGGCGGCACCGTGGGTCTTGCCGAGGGTGTGACCGCCCGCGATGAGCGCGGCGGTCTCCTCGTCGTTCATCGCCATCCGGCCGAAGGTCTCGCGGATGTCGCGGGCCGCGGCGATCGGGTCGGCGCTGGCGTTCGGGCCCTCCGGGTTGACGTAGATCAGACCCATGTGCGACGCGCCGAGCGGCTTCTCCAGCTCACGGTTCGCGAAGTCGGTGCTCCCGCCGTAGCGCGCGTCGTTGCCCAGCCACTCGGTCTCGGCGCCCCAGTAGACGTCCTCGTCGGGCTCCCACACGTCGGCGCGGCCGCCGGCGAAGGGGGCCATCTCGAAGCCGGAGACCGTGTGGGCGCGGTTGCCCGCGAAGACCAGCAGGTCGGCCCAGGAGACCTTGCGGCCCCACTTCTGCTTGACCGGCCACAGCAGCCGGCGGGCCTTGTCCAGGTTGCCGTTGTCCGGCCAGCTGTTCAGCGGGGCGAAGCGCTGCATGCCGGCCCCGGCGCCGCCACGGCCGTCGAAGGTGCGGTAGGTACCGGCCGAGTGCCAGGCCATCCGGATGAAGAAGCCGGCGTAGCTGCCGTGGTCGGCGGGCCACCAGTCCTGCGAGGTGGTGATGACCGCGTCGACGTCGCGGGCCAGCTCGTCGAGGTCGACGGTCGCGAACTCCGCGGCGTAGTCGAACTCGCCGTGGAACGGGTCGGACGCGGGCTGGTTCTTGCGCAGGATCTTCAGGTTGAGCTGGTTCGGCCACCAGTCGGTGTTGCCGCCACCCTCGGTGGGGTGCGACATCCGGCCGTGGACGACCGGGCAGCCGCCTGCCTCCTCGCGGTTCAGTTCACTCTCGACGGTGACGTGCTCGTCAGACACGGGCACTCCTTCCGGGATCGGTGGTGGTGGAGGTCGAGCAGCCGGGGCACCGTCCCCAATAGACGACCTCGGCCTCGTCGATGACGAAGCCGCTGTCGTCGGAGGCGGTGAGACACGGTGCGGAGCCGACGGCGCAGTCGACGTCCGCGATGGCCCCGCAGGACCGGCAGACGACGTGGTGGTGGTTGTCGCCGATCCGCGCCTCGTACCGTGCGGCGGAACCCGTCGGCTGGATGCGGCGCACCAGGCCGGAGTGGGTGAGGACCCGCAGCACGTCGTAGACGGCCTGGTGGGAGACCTCTCCGAGGTCCGCCCGCACGGCACGGATGAGGAACTCCGTGTCCGCGTGCGGATGGTTGTGCACGGCCCGCAGCACGGCCAGGCGGGGGCGCGTCACGCGGAGGGACGCTCCGCGCAACCTGCCCTCGTGATCCGTAGCGATCGACACCCGCGCAAGACTGTCGTCGTTTCTGGAACGGGTCAAGATTCGGCGTGTCTCAGTTTCAGACGGTGCGCCGTTCGCGCCCCTCCCAGTGCGGCGCCCGCAGCTCCTTCTTGAGGATCTTGCCGGTCGGGTTGCGCGGCAGCTCCTCCAGCACGTCGACCGTGCGGGGGCACTTGAACCCCGCCAGGTGCTCGCGGGCACGGGCGAGCAGCGCCTCCGGGTCGATCGTCGCCCCCGGCGCCGCGACCACGCACGCCTTCGGGACCTCGCCCCAGCGCTCGTCGGGGACCCCGATGACGGCCACGTCGGCCACCGATGGGTGCTCGGCCAGGACCCGCTCGATCTCGGCGGGGTACACGTTCTCCCCACCGGAGACGATCATGTCCTTGATCCGGTCGGTGACGTAGACGTAGCCGTCGGCGTCGATGTGCCCGCCGTCGCCGGAGCGCAGCCAGCCGTCCGGCGTGACCGCCGCCGCCGTCGCCTCCGGCTTCTGCCAGTACCCGCTCATCAGCTGGTCGGTGCGCACCCAGATCTCGCCGGGCTCGTCCACCCCGAGCTCCTCGCCGGTGGCGGGGTCGCGGACCTCGATGGTCACGCCGGTGATCGGCTTCCCGGCCGAGACGAGCCGGTGCGCCACGGCCGGATCGGCGTGGTCCTCCGGGCCGAGCGAGGTGACCACGCCGCACGCCTCGGTCATCCCGTACACCTGGTGCAGGCGCGGTCCGAACAGCTCCAGCGACGCCCGCAGCACCGGCAGCGGCATCGGCGACGCGCCGTAGGAGATCGCGCGCAACGACGAGTAGTCCTTCTCCGCAGCCCCCGGGACCTGGGTCATCGCGCCCATCAGGGCCGGCACCCAGAACGTGTGCGTGATGCCCTCGGCGCCGATCATGTCCAGCAGCGCGGCCGGATCGGGCATCCGCGCCATCACGATGCGCGCCCCCTGGCCGAGTGCGAGGAAGGCGTAGCTGGTGCCGCCGACGTGGAACAGCGGCATCGCCACCTGTACGACGTCGGTCGGGGCCAGCTCGAAGTCGGTGGCGACGTGCGCGGCGTGCGCCAGCATCGCGCCGTGGGTGAGCATCGCGCCCTTCGGGAAGCCGGTCGTCCCCGAGGTGTAGAGCTGCACGAAGCAGTCGTCCCGCGCGGCGGGGTGGGGGCTCTCGTCCGGCTGGTGGGCGGAGAGGAAGGCCTCGTACTCGTCCTGCTCACCGCCGACCGGCAGGATCCGCTCGACGGTGTCCAGCTTCTCCCGCAGCTGCGCGGCGGCACCGGCGAACTCGGGCCCGACCAGCAGCAGCCGCGCCCGGGCGTCGTTGATCACGTAGAGGATCTCCGGTGGGGCCAGCCGGAAGTTGACCACCGCGTTCGCCGCGCCGATCCACGCGCAGGCCAGCGACAGTTCCAGGCAGGACGGATGGTTCAGATCCAGCACCGCGACCCGGTCGCCGGGGCCGATGCCCTCCGCACGCAGTGCCGTGGCGAGCCTGCGCACCCGTTCGTCCAGTTCGGACCAGGTGCGGCGGACGTCGCCGAAGCGCAGGGCCTCGTCGTCGGGTCGTTCGGTGGCGTGCCGGCGCAGCAGGGACGACACGGTGGCGTTCGGATCGATCACGGGGGCGCTCCCGGGGTTCGGCGCTCGATCGGTGTGATGCACGCCATCCTGTCCGTTTCGTCGTGTCGGCGCCAGGGGCCTCCGGCCGCCTGTGGACAACTCCGTTCCCGCCGGGCCTGCGCTCGCCGACGGCGTCCGTACCTGCACGTGGCGACCCTGGATCGGGCACGGCACCGGCACTGGGTGAGGATGACCCGGCACGCGTCCCGGGACCGCCCGGGACGGAGGCGGAACGGCGCCCCCCGGCGCGCGGGGCGCTCGCACAGCACGGCGGGAGGCCTGGAGTGCAGGAGACGGCACCGCCCGGTCCCGGGCGGATCACCGTCGAGGGCCTGGGCAAGAAGTTCGGTCCGGTGGAGGCGGTACGGGACCTGTCGTTCACCGTCGAGCCCGGTTCGGTGACCGGGTTCCTCGGCCCGAACGGGTCCGGCAAGACGACGACGCTGCGGATGATCCTCGGCCTGGTGGGGCCGACGACCGGGCGGGCGCTGATCGACGGCGTGCCGTTCGCGGAGCTGGAGTCACCGGGGAAGGTGGTCGGCGCGGTCCTCGAGGTGCAGGGCGTGCACCCGCGGCGCACCGCCCGGGCGCACCTGCGCGCGGGTGCCGCAGCGGTCGGCGTCCCGGACTCGCGGGTCGACGAGGTGCTCGGGCTGGTCGGGCTCGCGGCGGCCGCCGACCGGCCGGCCGGCGGGTTCTCGCTCGGGATGAACCAGCGGCTCGCGCTGGCCGCCGCGCTGCTCGGCGACCCGCAGATCCTCGTCCTCGACGAGCCCGGCAACGGCCTGGACCCGGACGGCATCGCCTGGCTGCGCTCGTTCGTCAACGCCTTCGCCGCGTCCGGGCGCAGCGTGCTGGTGTCCTCGCACCAGCTCGCCGAGATGGAGCTGACCGCCCAGCGCCTGGTCGTCATCGACCGCGGCCGCTGCCGGTTCGACGGGGCGGTCTCGGAGCTGCGCGAGGGCCAGGGCGGCCGGGTGCTGGTCCGGCCCGCGGACCCGGCCCGCCTGGCCGAGGTGCTGGCCGCGGAGGGGATCACCGAGGTCGACCGGATCTCCGACGGCCGGCTGGCAGTCGGCGGCGCCGACGCGGTGCGGGTCGGCGACCTGGCGCTCGGCGCCGGCGTCGCCGTGTACGGGATGACCGAGGAGCGGGTCGGTCTGGAGCAGATGTTCCTGCGGCTGCTCGCGGGGGAGGAGGTGGCATGAAGCTCGGTGCGCCGCACCGCTGGACGGCGGTGCTGACCGCGGAGGTCCGGCGGACGCTCTCGGTACGGCTGTGGTGGCTGCTGCTGATCCCGGTCGTGCTGCTGGCGCTGGCCATGAGCCTGTTCGGCAGCCTGATCACGCTGCTCGTGCCCTCGGCGACCGACACCTCGGCGATCCTGATGCTCACCGGGCTCGCCTCGGCGCTGAGCATGGCGGCGATCGTCGGTGCGGCCTACGGGGCGCTGCTCGCGGCCGGGGAGTACCGGCACCGCACGATCACGCTCGCGTTCCTGACCGGGACCCGCACCCAGGTGCTGGGGGCCAAGGTGGCCGTCGCCGCCGTCGTCGCCGGGCTGTACGGCCTGGTGGTCGCCGTGCTGGGACCGCTGCTGGGTGGCGCGGTACTCGGTGGCCAGCAGCTGCCGAGCTGGGGCCAGCTCGCCGGTCTGGGTGCGATCGGGATCCTGGTCTGCGCGTTGTGGGGGGTGCTCGGCGTCGCCGTCGGGACCGTGGTGCCGAACCAGGCCGGTGCGGTCACGCTGACCGTGGGCTACCTGCTGATCGGGGAGAACCTGATCGCCGGGGCGCTGCGGGCGGGGGACACGTCGTTCGGCGAACCGTCGGTGTTCGCCCGGCTCACCTCGTTCCTGCCCGGCAACGCCGGTGATCTCGCCCTCTACGAGGCCCCGGTCGCCGCGGCCGGTGCGGGCGCCGAGACCCGCACGGTGCTGGAGTTCCTCGCCGGGGTGAGCGCACCGCCGCCGGGGTGGGTCGCGCTGCTGGTCCTCGTCGGGTGGACGGTCGCCGGGGTGGCCCTCGCGGTGGTCGTCGGGGGCCGGCGCGACATCACCTGACCCGCATCACCTGGATCCGTGGATGTCGGTGGGCGGGCATAGCCTGATCGTGTGTCCCGCCCCCGCCCCCGACCCCGTTCCCACCCCGCCCGACCCGGTCCCGCCCGTTCCGACGGTCCCGATCCGGCCCGCCCGGGCTGGGTCCGCCGGCTCGCCCGCGCCTGCCTCCGGCACCGCGGCGTCACCCTCGGTGCGCTCGCGGCCTCGATGGCCGGGGTCGGGCTGGAGGCGGTCGGGCCGCTGCTGATCCGCTCCGGGGTGAACGGCGTCGTCGGCGGTGACCCGGGTGTGCTCACCCCGGTGGTGCTCGGGTTCCTGGTACTGGGCCTGGTCAAGTTCGCCGGTGCGTTCGTGCGCCGCTACCTCGGCGGCACGATGGCGCTCAACGTCCAGCACGACCTGCGGCGGGCGGTGTTCGCCGCGGTCCAGCGGATGGACGGGGTGCGCCAGGACCGGCTGCGCACCGGGCAGGTCGCCTCCCGCGCGATCTCCGACCTGCAGCTGGTACAGGGCTTCCTGTCGATGGTCCCGCTGTCGGCGGGCACCGTGGTGCTCGTGGTCGTCGCGGTGACGGCGATGCTGTGGCTCTCGCCGCTGCTCACCGTGGTCGCGCTGGTCATGCTGCCGCTGGCGTTCCTGGCGACCAACCGGATCCGCCGCACGCTGTTCCCCGCGACCTGGTCGGCGCAGCAGCGGGCGGCCGAGATCGCCCAGCAGGTCGAGGAGACCGTCACCGGCGTCCGGGTGGTCAAGGGGTTCGGGCAGGAGGCCCGCGAGACCGGGGCCCTGGAGCAACGCGCGCGCCGGCTCTACGGCGAGCGCCTGCGTGCTGCCGGGCTGACCGCGCGGCTGAACCCGGCGCTGCTCGCCCTGCCCGGGCTCGGCCAGGTCGCGGTGATCGGCGTCGGCGGGTACATGGCTGCCCGGGGGACGATCGACCTCGGGACCTTCCTGGCCTTCACCACCTACGTCGGCATGCTCGTCGGACCGGCCCGGCTGATCGGCGCGCTGGTGGTCACCGGCCAGCTCACCCGGGCGGCCGCGGAGCGGGTCTTCGAGATCGTCGACGCCGAGCCGGAGATCGTGGACCCGCACCGGCCGGGGACCCTCCCGGAGGGGCCGCCCGCCGTCGAGCTGGACGAGGTCCGGTTCGGCTACGAGCCGGCCGGTTCCGGTCCGGGTGCGCACGGCCCGGACGCCGCTGCGGTGCCCGTACTCGACGGGCTGTCACTGCGGGTCGAGCCGGGGGAGACGCTCGCGCTGGTCGGCCCGCCCGGCTCGGGCAAGTCGACGGTCGCCCTGCTGCTGCCCCGGTTCTACGACCCGCAGGAGGGTGCCATCCGCATAGGTGGCGTCGACCTGCGCGAGCTGCGGCTGCGCGACCTGCGGGCCGAGCTGGGCGTGGTGTTCGAGGAGGCGTTCCTGTTCTCCGACACCATCCGGAACAACATCGCCTACGGTCGCCCGGACGCCGGGGACGAGGAGATCCGCGCCGCCGCCGAGGCCGCGCAGGTCGCCCCGTTCGTCGAGGCGCTGCCCGACGGGTACGACACCGAGGTCGGTGAGCGCGGCCTGACCCTGTCCGGTGGGCAGCGGCAGCGGATCGCGCTGGCCCGGGCCATGCTCACCCGGCCGCGGGTGCTGGTGCTCGACGACGCGACCTCCGCGGTCGACACCGCGACCGAGGCGGCCATCCACGCGACGCTGCACCAGCTGACCGCGGACCGGACCACGCTGCTGGTCGCACACCGCCGTTCCAGCCTGGCGCTGGCCGACCGGATCGCGGTGCTCGACCGCGGACGGGTGGTCGACCTGGGCACCGAGGACGAGCTGCGCGGGCGGTGCGCGCTGTTCCGTGAACTGCTGGCGACCGGTCCCGCGGACGAGATCGGTGGTGCGCCCCCGGCCGAGCCGGCCCCCGCGGCGATGGCCCCGCCCCCGGCGGCCGCCGCGGTCACCCCGGAGCTGTGGCCGGACGTCGAACGGCCCGAGGACCCGGACCGCGCGCTCGGCCGGGAGTCCGGCGGCGGCGGTGCCGGCTGGGCGGGCGGGATCAGTGCGACCCCGGAGCTGCTCGACGCGGTCGCGAAGCTGTCCGCCCCGAAGGAGTCGCCACGGCTGCGGGGCGAGGGCGACCCGACCGCGCCGGACCCGGCGTTCCGGCTGACCTCGCTGCTGCGCCCGGTACGGCTGCTGCTGGTGCTCGGCATCGCCCTGATGGCCGCGGACGCGCTCGCCACGCTCGCGCTGCCGAGCATCGCGCGCGTCGCGGTCGACTCGGGTATCGCCGAGGGCTCCACCCGGGTGCTGGTCGTGGCGGCGCTGGCCGGGCTGCTGATCGTCGTGGCCGACGCGGTCGTCGTGGGGTTCCAGACGCTGGTCACGGCGCGGGCCGGGGAGAGCCTGCTCTACCTGCTGCGGCTGCGCAGCTACGCGCATCTGCAACGGCTCGGGCTCGACTACTACGAGCGCGAGCTCTCCGGCCGGATCATGACGCGGATGACCACCGACGTGGACGCCCTGTCCACGTTCCTGCAGACCGGCCTGGCGCAGGCGCTGGTCAGCGTCCTCACGATCGGCGGTGTCGCGGTCGCGCTGGTGGCGACCGACGCCGAGCTCGCGCTCTACGCGCTCGGCTGGCTGCTGCCGTTGCTCGCGATCGGCACGGTGGTGTTCCGCCGCTTCTCCTCGAAGGCCTACGCCGAGGCCCGCGAGCGGGTCAGTGTGGTCAACGCCGACCTGCAGGAGAACGTCACCGGCGTCCGCATCGCCCAGGCCTACGTCCGCGAGGAGCTCAGCTACGACCGCTTCGGCGAGCGGTCGGACGCCTATCGCCGGTCCCGGCTGCGCGCCCAGCGCTACATCGCGCTGTACTTCCCGTTCGTGGCGTTCCTGTCCGACGTCGCGACGGCGGTGGTGCTCGGCGTCGGCGGGTCGATGATCCTCTCCGGGGAGATCACCGCGGGCGTGCTGACCGCGTTCCTGCTGTACCTGACGATGTTCTTCGGGCCGGTCCAGCAGCTCTCCCAGGTCTTCGACGGCTATCAGCAGGCCCGCGTCGGCCTGAACCGCATCGCCGAGCTGCTGCGCACCCCGACCTCGGTGCCGGACCGGGCCGACGGGACCGGCGGCACGGACCTGGTCCCGATGCCGGAGCGGCTGCGCGGGGCGGTGGAGCTGGACCGGGTGACGTTCCGCTACGCCGGTACCGAGACCCCGGCGCTGGACGACGTGTCGCTGCGGGTCGCCCCGGGGGAGACCGTCGCGCTGGTCGGGGCGACCGGGGCCGGGAAGTCCACGCTGATCAAGCTGCTGGCCCGGTTCTACGACACCGTCGAGGGCCAGGTGCGGGTGGACGACGTCGACGTCCGCCGCTACCCGCTGGCCGGGTACCGCTCCCGGCTCGGCGTGGTGCCGCAGGAGGCGCACCTGTTCACCGGTGACGTGGCGTCCAACATCGCCTACGGACGCCCCGACGCGTCCCGCGAGGTGATCGAGGCGGCCGCCCGCGCGGTCGGCGCGCACGACCTGGTGCGGTCGCTGCCGGCCGGGTTCCGCACACCGGTCGGTGAGCGCGGGCAGGGCCTCTCGGCCGGGCAGCGGCAGCTGATCGCGCTGGCCCGCGCCGAGCTGGTCGACCCCGACGTGCTGATCTTCGACGAGGCCACGGCGGCCCTGGACCCGGCGACCGAGGCGACGGTGCTGGCGGCCGGGGAGCAGGTGGCGTCGCGGCGGACCGCGTTCGTCGTCGCCCACCGGTTGCAGACCGCCCGCCGCTCGGACCGCATCGTGGTGCTGGCCGGCGGGCGGATCGTCGAGGAGGGCCCGCACGACGAGCTCGTGCGGGCCGGTGGCCGCTACGCCGCGCTGTGGCGGGCCGGTGAGCTCGAGCCCGAGCCGGACAGCCCGCTGGCCGCGCGGTCCTGAGCCAGTCAGGCGAGCAGGCGCTCGGTCCGGGCGGCGACGGCGGCGCGCCGCGGGTCGTCGCGGCCGAGCAGCTCCAGCAGCCGCTCGTGTGCCTCGAGGTCCTCGGTGCCGAGCGGATGGCCGGTGAAGCGGTGCAACAGCTCGGCGTCGCCGGCCGCGAGCACGGCGTGCCGCAGCCCCGCGACGAGCTCGTCGCGCAGGTCCCGTACGGCGGGCGCGTCCGAGCGGGGCAGCAGCTCGCCGTGGCAGGCGTCGAGCGCGTCGGCGGCCCGGCCCTCCCGCAGGGCGACCCGCATCCGCAGGAAGTCCGCGTCCGGCTCGGCCGCGAGCCGGTACGGCCGGGTCAGCAGCAGGTCGGCGCCCAACGACGAGCGCAACCGGTGGATCTCACCGCGCACCGTCGTCGGGTTGCCCTCGTCGCCGTAGAGCATCAGGGTGAGCTGCTCGCCGGAGAGCCCGTCCGGGTGCAGCGCCAGCGCGGTGAGGATCTCGGCCGGCCGCAGCGTGGCAGCGCTCTCGGTCCCGTCGAGGGTGATCCGCGGGCCGGAGCCACCGGTGAACCGCAGGGCCAGCGACGGTGCCGGGCGCCCGCTCGCGGCGCGGGAACGCCGCCGGGCCGGCGGCACCAGCAGGTACCCCTCGGACAGCGCCTCGACGGTCATCTCGCGGCCGTCGTCGAGCCGGACCCGTTCGGTGCCCTTCTCCAGCAGGATCCGCTCCGGGAACCGGCCGTAGGGCTCGCTCGCGATCACTCGACCGGACGCGGACAGCAGTGCGCCCTCGGCGCCGCGCAGCCCGGCCAGGTGCGGCATGTTCTTCACCCGCAGCCGCTCGTCGGCGATCGCCATCCGCACCCGCAGCTGGTTCTCCGCGAGCTGCGCGGTCGTGGTCACCAGCTGGACGAGTGCGGGATGCACGGTGTGCAGCGGTCCGGAGATGTCGACGGCGCCGATCGTGTCCCCGGTGTCCGGGTCGTGCACGGGAGCGGCGACGCAGGTCCAGTCGTGGTACGTGCGGACCAGGTGCTCGGCGGAGTGGATGCGGACCGGCTCGTCGAGCGCGAGCGCGGTCCCCATCGCGTTGGTCCCGATCGCATCCTCGGTCCAGCGGGTGCCCTCGACCAGCCCGACGTCGTCGGCGGAGGGCAGCAGCCCGTGCGCCCCGTCCCGCCAGAGGACGTGCCCGTCGGCGTCGGTCACCAGCATCACGTGCATGGCCTCGTCGGCGATGCTGACCAGGGTGCTGCGCAGCAGCGGCATCACCGCGTGTAGCGGGTGGCCCTCGCGGACGTCGCGCAGCTCGTCGGCGCGGTAGACCAGCGGGGGAAGCCGGCGCTCCGGATCGACGCGGGCGGCGAGGCTGCGCTGCCACGAGTCGGACACCACCGGACGCGGGCCCGTGGTGGAGCCACCGGTGCCGAGATCGTCGTCGTAGATGCGGCGCAGGCGGCGCGCGTCCGCGACGAGCTCATCGGGCGACGAGTTGTCGTCCGCACCGAGCATGCCGCCTCCCGTTCCGCCGTGGGCGCCGCTCGGGCGCCCTCGTCACTCACGGTCCCCGCTCCGCCGCGAGCATACCTGCAGATCGGGGAGCACACGGCTCCCAGATCCGGAGCCGGATCCGGTGCGTACGGCTTCCGTCGCCCTGCCCGCGCAACGTGCAGGCAACGTAACCCGTCCTACGGTTGCCCCCGGACCGCCACCGAGGCGGCCGGCGAGGACGCACCCGGAGGACAGCGATGACGCTCGAAGCCGTTCGCGAGGCCACTGATCGGCCGGTCCGCGGCCACGACGGTGTCGATGTCGTCCGCCGCGCGGCCCGGGTCCTGGTCGTGGACGCCGAGCCGATCGTCCGGCACGGTCTGCGCGCGCTGCTGACCGCCGAGCCGGACCTCGCGCCGGCCGGCGAGGCCGCCTCACCCCGGGACGCGCTGATGGTGGCCGAGCGGACCCGCCCCGACGTGATCGTCGTCGACATCGAGTTCGGCCGCGACGAGCGCCCGGGTCTCGACCTGGTCCGCGCCCTGCTGGAGCGCTGCCGCGGCGCGAAGGTCCTCGTGCTCACCGGCTGCCGCGACCGCGACTCGATGATGCGGACCGTCCGGCTCGGCGTGCACGGCTACCTGCGCAAGGGCGCGGACACGACCGAGATCGTGCGCGCGGTGCGCGCCGTGCAGCGGGGCGAGGGCGTGTTCGACCCGGGCACCGGCGCCGCCGGCCCGTTGCAGGTGCTGCGCGAGCCGGCCCCGTCCGCCGGCCCGGACCTGTGCAAGACCTCGCTGCTGACCGACCGGGAGAACCAGGTGCTGCGCCTGCTCGCGGTGGGGCTGAGCAACCGTGAGATCGGCACCCGGCTGCGGATCTCCGAGGCCACCGTGAAGTTCCACGTGCGGAACCTGCGGGACAAGCTCGAGGTCCGTCGCCGCACCGAGATCGTCTACACCGCCGCGCGGCAGGGGATCGTCTGACCGCCGGAGGGTGAGCCCGGCGCCCGTCGCGGCGCCGGAACCGACCCGCCGGGCCGGGGCGCGTGGAGAACTCCCGCCCCGGCCCGTGCTCTGTCCGGCACCCGGCCTCGCTCGGCGCCCGCCCTGGCTCCGGCGCCCGGCCTCGTCCCGGTGCTCGGCTTCGTCCCGGCCCGCCTTGGCCCCGGCGTCCGGCTCGCTCCGGCTCCGGCCTGACCTCGGTGCCTTGCTTCGCCCGCCCTGGCTCCGGTGCCCGGCCTCCGGCTCGGACCCCGGCAACCCGGTGCCGGAGCGCCCGCCACCCGGCGCCCGGTCTGTCGATCAGCACTCGTACCCCCTCGGCGGGCGGATCCGCGCGCTTCGGCAGCGTGCCCGGTACCGATCTGCACGTTCGCGCCCTCGATGCGGCGGATGCGTGCATGTCAGGTGTGTTCCGGAAGTCGATCTGCGCGTTTCCGTCCTCGGCGGATCGGCAGCGTGCGTCTCGGCCACCGGCCGGGCCTCGAGCTGCGCAGTAGCGCCCTCACACGCGCGGCGAGCGACCGCTCGGACGGTGGGCTCGGCGTCGATCAGCGCGTTCTCGCCCTCGGCAGATGGGGGCAGCCTCGGTCGTCCCGGCGGGCGCGGGGATGTGGGTTCCCGCCCTCGGTAGGGCGGAAGCGTGCACGTCAGGCGGGTAGCCGGCGCCGATCAGCACGTTCTCGCCCGTGGTGGGGCGGCAGCGTGCGCCTCGGCCGAGTGCCGGGAGCCGACCTGCGCGATGCCGCCCCGCCGAGGACGGACAGGTGCACCTCGGACCCGTGGTGGATGTCGATCTGCTCGATCCTGCCCCGATGCCGGGAAGGTGACGCGGGGGGATCCCGAGCGAGGGCGACCGCGCGTGCCCGGTGGCGGTCGCCGAGCGTGGTCGAGCCCACGGCCCGGCGCGGCGGCGTTCACCCGACGGCCACCTGCTTCTCACCCGTTCGGAGGGCAGGGGTGCTGTGATGCGGAGGAGCCGGGCGATCGGCACCCGAACCGCCCGCCGCCGTCATCCCACCACGACCCCCAGGAGGACGACCGTGGCCGACCGCTGCCCCGGCGACATCCCCGAGGCCGGCTCCCGCCGGATGCTCCCCCTCGTCGACCGCGCGCGAAGCCTGCGGAGCCGCCCGCCGGCCCAGCCCCGGCCCGGGCGCCAGGGCCTGACCTGCCGCTACCGCTGTGGTGACGCGTGCTCGAGGCCCGAGCCGAACACGTCGTCGAACGGGTACTTCGGGGACGTCCTGCAGACCGTGCTCGACCGGCGCGGCATGCTCCGGGCCGGTGCGGTGCTCGGCCTGACCGCGGGCGCCGGGGCAACGCTCGCCGGTACGGCGTCGGCCGGGATGCCGCAGCCGGACCGGGCGCACCCGCTGGGGGCGGCGCAGGCGGCACCGACGGCGCAGTCCCTGCCGCCGGGGCTGCGTTACGAGACGGTCGAGCCCAACCTCGACGACGCGGTCCGGGTCCCGGCCGATTACGCGAGCAACGTCGTCATCCGGTGGGGCGACCCGATGTTCCCCGACGCCCCGGAGTTCGACTTCGAGCACCAGACCGCCGCCGCGCAGGCCCGCCAGTTCGGCTACAACAACGACTTCTGCGGGATCCTGCCGATCGACGGCCCCGGACGGCGCTACGTCATGTTCTCCAACCACGAGTACACGCTCGAGCCGCTGATGTTCCGCGGCTACGACGAGGAGAACCCGACCGAGGAGCAGATCCGCATCGGCATGGCCGCGCACGGCGGCGGGATCGTCGAGGTCACCCGGGAGCTGCGGACCGGCGAGCTGCACCACGACCGGGCCGGACGCCTGAACCGCCGGATCACCGCCGACACCGAGATGGTCCTCGACGGCCCGGCCGCCGGCTCGGAGAACCTGCGGACCACGGCGGACCCGTCCGGGCGCCGGGTCCTCGGCATGATCGGCAACTGTGCGGGCGGCACCACGCCGTGGGGCACGTTCCTGTCCGGTGAGGAGAACTTCGACGGCTACTTCGCCTCCGGGCCGGTGACCGACCCGCGGCAGGAGCGCTACGGCCTGGAGGAAGGGCCCTCGGAGCGTCGCTGGGAGCGCGTCGACCCGCGCTGGGACCTGGGGCGGGAGCCGAACGAGGCCAACCGGTTCGGCTACATCGTCGAGATCGACCCGCACGACCCGGGCTCGACGCCGGTCAAGCACACCGCGCTGGGCCGGTTCAAGCACGAGGGTGCGACCGTGACCCTCACCGAGGACGGCCGCCCGGTCGTCTACATGGGCGACGACGAACGCTTCGACTACGTCTACAAGTTCGTGTCGGACAAGCGGATGCGTCGCGGCTCCAGCCGGGAGGCCCGCGAGCACAACGCGACCCTGCTGGCGTCGGGCACGCTCTACGTCGCCACGTTCACCGGCAACAGCCCGGCCCCCGAGATCACCGGGGACGGCGCCCTGCCGCGCGACGGCCGCTTCGACGGTGCGGGGGAGTGGAAGCCGCTGACCTCCGCCACGACGTCCTACGTGGACGGCATGAGCGTGGCCGACGTCCTCGTGTTCACCCGGCTCGCCGCCGACCGGGTGGGCGCGACCAAGATGGACCGTCCCGAGGACGTGGAGCCCAGCCCGCGGACCGGCAAGGTCTACATCGCCTGCACCAACAACTCCGACCGCGGCAAGGCGGGCGAGGCCGGCGCCGACGAGGCGAACCCGCGCGTCGACAACCAGCACGGGCACGTCATCGAGTTGACCGAGGACTCCGACGACCCGGCGGCGACCCGGTTCGGCTGGAACGTGCTGCTGGTCTGCGGTGACCCGGAGGACCCGTCGACCTGGTTCGGCGGCTACGACAAGTCCCAGGTCAGCCCGATCACCTCCCCGGACAACATCGCGTTCGACGCCCACGGCAACCTGTGGCTGTCCACCGACTCCACGCAGGCCCTCGAGATCAACGACGGGCTCTACGGCGTCGTGCTGGAGGGGCCGCAGCGCGGCTCGACCCGGCTGTTCGCGAGCGTCCCGGTGGGCTCGGAGTGCTGCGGGCCGGTCGTCACCGAGACGTTCGTGCTGATCTCGGTCCAGCACCCGGGCGACGCCGACGACGCCTCGCCGGAGGCACCGGCGTCACACTGGCCGGACGGCGGAGCCGCGCAGCCGCGCCCGGCCGTCGTCGCGATCCGGCATCTGGACGACGGACGCCCGGCGAAGATTGGGTTATGACTGTGAGTGGTTATCGCGGTCCTGACCGCGATAACCACTCACGAGCCATCTGAGCACCGCTCGAGGGAGGGGGAGCCGCTCCCGGCACTCTTCTCGAACGAGATGTGCACGTGGTCGTAGTGGTTCGCGGTGTCCCCACCGCGGTCGGACATCTCGGTCCAGCCGGAGCCGTGGTTCATCCGCTGCTCCCAGATGACGTACTCGACCCCCAGCTCCTCGGCGTTGGCCAGCGCGCACTCGGCGATCCGGTCGCCGTCGCTGCCGCGGACCATGAGGTCGAGCGCGTGCCCGGTGGGGTGGTCGGAGACGTTGCCGCGCTGGGCAACGCCGATCAGCTCCGGCTGCCCGTAGGCGCACCCGAGGAACTCCGCCGCGTCGGACACCCAGTCCTTGACCGGGCCGAGCCCGTCGAGGTCGAGGTCGCAGGCGGCGCGTTCGGCGGCCTCGCGCGCCAACCGCTCGGCCTCCGCCGCGGCGGCCCGGCCGGCGTCGGCGGTCGCGTCGAGCAACCCGGCGTCGCGGACGATCCCCGCGCCCAGCACCGGCTCGGTGCGGGGCGCCGCGGCGGTCCCGCCGGGGCCGGGGGCCTCGGCGAACGCGGAGCCGAATGCGGAGCCGAGTGCGGCGGCGAGACCGGGCCGGCCGGCGTCGTCGGTACCGGGCGCGTCGATGCCGGGGTGCTCCGGGTCGGTCGCGCTGCCCTCGCGATCGTCGGTGTCGGGGCCGTCGGTCCGGGAGCCGGTGCCGTCGGTGACACCGGCGACCCCCGGGGAGGTGAGGTCGGAGGAGGCCAGGCGCAGTTCGGCTTCGGTGGGGCCGAACTCGAGCCCGGTCACGGGGGTGACGACGGCGAGGGTGCCGCCGGCGACGGCGGCGGCGGTGGCGACGTGGCGCAGCCCGGGTCGGGGCTCGGCCTGCACCCGCCGGTGGCGGTGTCGGGGCACGACGATCTCCTCCGGCACGCGGGCCGGGCGGGCTGCGGGGGGAGCGTGGGACCGGGGGAGTCCCTGCCCGTCGGCGAACCGGACCGCGTGTTCCGTGTCCGGACAGTAGTGATGTGTGACCAGATGTCCGGTCCTGGGTGCGTTCCGTGACGACGACCGCGCGTGATCATGCGGCGAGCGGTCGGGAACGCCGGATTCCGCGGCCGCGGCCGGAAACGTCGGGATTCGCCCTTTACCCGGCCGGGTGCTCGGCGCAAGGTAGCGGCGGGCCGGCACACCGCAGTCCCGGCCCGGGGGGTGAATCCGCATGACATCCACCGGTCCGGCCACCGGTTCCGGGAGCGTCGCCGACACCACCGGCTCCGCTCCGCGCCAGGTCCGCCGCGTCGCCGTCACGAGCGCCATCGGCACGACGATCGAGTGGTACGACTTCTTCATCTACGCCACGGCCGCGGCCCTGGTGTTCAACAGTCAGTTCTTCTCCACGCTGTCCGCCGCCTCGGGCACGCTCGCCGCGTTCGCGACCCTCGGCGTCGGCCTCGTCGCCCGCCCGGTCGGGGGCATCGTCTGGGGCCACTTCGGTGACCGGATCGGCCGGAAGAAGATGCTGGTCGCGTCGCTGTTGCTGATGGGACTCGCGACCGTCGGTGTCGGCCTGCTGCCGACCTACGACCGGATCGGGGTGGCCGCCCCGGTCCTGCTGGTCGTCCTGCGGCTGCTGCAGGGGCTCAGCGCCGGCGGGGAGTGGGGCGGTGCGGCGCTGATGTCGGTCGAGCACGCCCCGCCCGCGCGGCGCGGGCGCTACGGCTCGTTCCCGCAGATCGGCGTGCCGGCCGGGCTGATCCTGGCCCAGCTGGTGTTCCTGGTGGTCTCCAACCTGACCACGCCCGAGCAGTTCGCGGCCTGGGGCTGGCGGGTGCCGTTCCTGCTCTCGATCGTGCTGGTCGTGGTCGGCCTGGTCATCCGGCTGCGGGTCGAGGAGAGCCCGGTGTTCGCGCTGCTGCGGGAGAACCGGACGCGCAGCCGCGCCCCGATCGTCGAGGTGTTCCGGAACCGGCCGCGGGAGCTGGTGCTGGCCTCGCTCAGCTTCATCGCGAACAACGCGATCGGCTACGTCTTCCTGGCCTACCTGCTGTCGTACGGCACCCAGGTGCTGGAGGTCCCCCGCAACACGATGATCGTCGTGGTGATCATCGGGTCGCTGAGCTGGCTGGCCAGCATCGTGGGCGGCGCGATCTGGTCGGACCGGGTCGGCCGGAAGACGGCCTACCTGGTCGGCTCGGTGCTGCTGGTGCTCTGGCCGTTCCCGTTCTTCCTGCTGCTCGACACCACGGGCTTCGCCGCCATGGTCGTCGCCGTGGTCGTGCTGACGCTCGGGCTCGGCCTGTCCTACGGTCCGCAGTCGGCCCTGTTCGCGGAGATGTTCGAGGCCCGCTACCGCTACAGCGGGGCCTCGTTCTCCTACGCGGTCGGCGCGGTCCTGGGCGGTGGCTTCGCCCCGCTGATCGCGACCGCGCTGCAGCAGGCCTACGGGACGTCGTCGGCGGTCGCGACCTACATGGTCGTCGTCGCGCTGATCTCGCTGGTGGCGGTGCTGTTCATCCGCGAGACGCACCGGCCGGGTGCGCCTGCCCGGCTGTCCTGAGCTTCACGCGCATCGCGCCGGCCACCCCACCCACGACGGAGGCCGGGCCCCGTGCCGGGCCCGGCCTCCGTCGTCGGTGTCCGCCCGGGGTCAGGCGGAGCGGTGCCGGCTCCCGCGGGCCCCGTCCAGGTCCCGCGCACGGCGCCGGCCGGCGACCGTGCCGGTGCCCGGGCCGTTCATGGAACGGGCCTGCTCGGCGAGCTCGCGGGTGACACACGGCCAGGTCGCACTGACGCCGGAGGCGTCCCGGCACTCCCGGCAGTAGCCCTCGGAGTCGGCCGTGTGCTCGTCGAGGGTTCGCTCGAGCAGATCGGGCATCTCGGACAGGATGTTCGCGAGCGCCAAGACTCACCTCCAGGTCGATTGCGGGGGACAGTAGTAGTCCTGATCACCCGCCCGGCGCAGAGGTGTCGGCGTCCCTCCGGCGGCCCGCGGTGCGTCCGAGCAGATCCACCACGACGGCGAGATCCACTGTCGACCGCCGGTCCGCCCAGGTCGGGAGCGCGGTCGGGTGAGGTGGTGGCTCGCGGCCCGTCGGTGGGCGCGCAGGACGCCCGCGCGCCGGACGACCGTTCGACGGCGCATGGCACCGCGCACCGCTCGGTGAGTCGCATCACTGATCGGTGGCCGGTGCGAACGGCACGACGACATGCATTGCCGGTGCGTCGGACGTCCTGCCGGGTCACCCGGCCCGGGCGGTCACGTCTCCGGGACCTCGCGCTCGATCTCGGCCAGCCACAGCGCCGCCGACATGTCCGACGGTGCGCGCCAGTCACCGCGCGGGGACAGCGCGCCCCCGGCCGAGACCTTCGGCCCGTTGGGCAGGGCGGACCGCTTGAACTGGGAGAACGCGAAGAACCGGCGCGCGAACACCTGCAGCCACCGCCGGATCTCGGCCGCGTCGTAGGCCGGACGCTCGTCCTCGGGGAAGCCGGGCGGCCAGGCCCCCGCCGCCGGGTCGGACCACGCGTGCCCGGCCAGGAAGGCGATCTTCGACGGGCGGAAGCCGTGCCGCAGCGTGTACCAGAGCGTGAAGTCCTGCAGCGCGTACGGCCCGACCGTCGCCTGGCTGGACTGCACCTCGGCGTCGGAGTCCGCCGGGACGAGCTCGGGGGTGATCTCGGTGTCGAGCACCGAGCGCAGCACGCCGGACACGGTGTCGTCGAACTGCTCGGAGGAGACCACCCAGCGGATGAGGTGCTGCATCAGCGTCTTCGGGACACCGCCGTTGACGTTGTAGTGCGACATCTGGTCGCCGACGCCGTAGGTCGACCAGCCCAGCGCCAGCTCGGACAGGTCCCCGGTGCCGAGCACGATGCCGCCCCGCTGGTTGGCCAGCCGGAACAGGTAGTCCGTGCGCAGCCCGGCCTGCACGTTCTCGAAGGTGACGTCGTAGACGGCCTCGCCCCGGGCGAACGGGTGGCCGATCTCGTCCAGCATCGTCCGCGCGGTGGGGGTGATGTCGATCGTCTCGAAGGTCACGCCGAGCGCCCGGGACAGCGCGACCGCGTTGTTGCGGGTGTGGTCGGAGGTGGCGAAGCCCGGCATCGTGAAGGCGAGGATGTCGCTGCGCGGGCGCCCGAGCCGGTCCATCGCCCGCGCGGCGACGATCAGCGCGTGCGTGGAGTCGAGCCCGCCGGACACCCCGATGACGATCTTCGGCTGGCCGATGGCCCGCAGCCGCTGCTCCAGGCCGGAGACCTGGATCGAGTACGCCTCGTAGCAGTCCTGTTCCAGGCGCGCGGGGTCCGCGGGCACGAACGGGAAGCGCTCGACGGTGCGGCGCAGCCCGATGTCGTCCCCGGGCGGGTCGAGCCGGAACGGCACGGTGCGGAAATCGTCGGTGCGGGCGGCGTGGGTGCGACGGTTGTCGTCGAAGGTGCCCTGCCGGCGCCGCTCGGCCGCGAGCAGGTCGAGGTCGATGTCGGCGACCGCGCGGCGCGGGCCCTGCGGGAACCGGTCGGACTCGGCGAGCAGCTCGCCGTTCTCGAAGATCATCGTCTGGCCGTCCCACGCGACGTCCGTGGTGGACTCGCCCTCGCCCGCGGCGGCGTAGACGTAGGCGGACAGGTTGCGGGACGACGCCGAGCGGCAGAGCAGGCGGCGGTGCTCGGCCCGCCCGACGGTGATCGGCGACCCGGACAGGTTCGCCAGCACCGTCGCCCCGGCCAGCGCGGCCTCGGCCGACGGCGGGATCGGCACCCAGTAGTCCTCGCAGATCTCGACGTGCAGCACGAAGCCGGGCAGGTCGTCGGCGGCGAAGAGCAGGTCGGCGCCGAACGGGTGGACGTCGTGGCCGATCCGGATGGTCGCACCGCGCACGTCGTCGCCGGGGGCGAGCTGGCGACGCTCGTAGAACTCCCGGTAGGTGGGCAGGTACGACTTCGGGACGACGCCCAGGATCCGCCCGCCGTGGATCACCACGGCGGTGTTGTGGATCCGGTGCCGGTACCGCAGGGGTGCTCCGACGACGAGTACCGGCAACAGTTCCGCGGTCGCCGCCGCCAGCGCCACCAGCTCCCGTTCCACCGCCTCCAGCAGGGTGTCCTGCAGCAGGATGTCCTCGAGCGAGTAGCCGGAGAGGGTCAGCTCCGGGAACACGACGAGGCCGACGCCCTCGGCCGAGCACGCGCGTGCGGTCTCGAGCACCGCGGCGGCGTTCGCGGCCGGCTCGGCCATGCTGGTGTGCAGCGTCGCCGCGGCGGTGCGCAGGAAGTGATGGCGGTAGACGGAGCGGAAGTCCACGTGGCCATTGTGGCCCGCGTCGATCAGGTCTGCCGGGACACCCGTCGCCGGCCGAGCAGGCAGGCCACCACCGCGACCGCGAGCAGCCCGAGCAGGACGGCCCAGCCGGTGCCGACCGAACCGCCCACCAGCACGACGCCGAGCGAGCCGAGCCACGCCAGCGGCACCAGCACCCACAGCGCCACGCCGATCACCGGCCGCGGGACCGTCCCGACCGCGGCCGCGACCGCGATCCACACCACCCCGGCGATGAGCCCGCCGGCGAGCAGCAGGGTGCCCACCCCGTCCCAGACCACGTCCTCGCCCTCCTCCTCGTGCCGGTTCCCGACACCTGCAGTGTCCCCGGTCCGCCGGGTCCCGCGCGGCGGGACCGCCTCAGCTCGGCCGGGTGGCCGTCCCCGGGAGCAGGGCGAGCGCCGTGCGCAGCGCACCGGCGGCCTCGGCCACGGCCTGCCGGGGCCGGGTACCGATGCCGAGTGTCGTGGCGAACCCGTGGGTGAGGTCGGGGTGGCGGCGCAGCACGGCGGGCACGCCCGCCGCACGCAGCCGGGCCACCAGGTCCTCGCCCTCGTCACGCAACGGGTCGAACCCGGCGGTGGCGACGTAGGTGGCGGGCATCCCGGACAGATCGCCCTCGGCGATGCGCAGCCGCGGGTCCTCGCGCATCTCGTCGGGCACGTACCAGCGGGCCATCGTCTCGATCGCCGCGGTGGTGAGGAAGTAGCCGTCGCCGAACAGCTCGCGCGAACGGGTCCGGCCGTCGAGACGGGTGACCGGGAAGAACGCCAGGCAGAAGACGGGAGGGGTCGCCCCGGGGCCACCGCTGGTCTCCCGGGCGACGGTCAGCGCCAGGCTCGCCCCGGCCGAGTCGCCGCCGATCGCGACCCGCCCCGGCGCAGCACCGAACTCCTCGGGACGGGCGGCGACGTGGGCGAACGCGGCGAGACAGTCGTCCACGGCGGCCGGGAACGGGTGCTCCGGCGCGAGCCGGTACCCGATCGACAGCACCCGGACGCCGGCCTCGGCGGCCAGCGCACCGCACAGGCCGTCGTGCGAGTCCAGGTCGCCCGCGACGAAACCGCCACCGTGCACGTAGACGAGCAGCCCGTCGCCGTCGCGCAGCATCTCGTCGGGCACGTAGAGCCGCGCGGGCAGCTCGCCCGCCGCACCCGGGACGGTGCGGTCCTCGCGCCGCACGCCCGGCTCCTCGGGGCCCGCGACGAGCCGGTCGACGAACGCCTGACCGGCCCGCATCCGGTCCGGTGCGGGGACGGGGGCGGGCCGACGCGGGGTGAGGACCCGGCGCAGGAGCTGGACGTCGAGGTCGAGCTGCTGCCCGTCGATGCGGACCGGTGGGCCGGCGACCAGCTGCTTCACCGGCCGTGGCAGGGCCAACGCCGCGTGCAGGGCGCGGCGCACCAGGTGGGCACGTCGTTCCACGGCACCTCCCCTCGTCGAGCGTCCCCCTGATCGTTCCACCACGGACCGGAGGACGCCGCCACCCGCGGCGGGGGTCACACCGGCGCCCGCCCTGCGCAGCCGCTTGACGATGCGCTGTGACCCGGACCACGCTCGGGCGACCGACGATCGGGAGGAAGTCGATGGCGACGGTCGACACCGTGCGCGGGCCGGTCGAGCTCGACGCGCTGGGCACCACGCTCATGCACGAGCACGTGTTCGTGCTGACCCCGGACGTGATGCAGAACTTCGGCGACGACTGGTGGGACGAGGAGGAACGGGTCGCCGACGCGATCGCCAAGCTGCGGGCGCTGCGCGAGGCGGGTGTGGACACCATCGTCGACCCCACCGTCGTCGGGCTCGGCCGCTACCTGCCCCGGGTGGCGCGGATCAACGCCGAGGTCGACATCAACATCGTGGCCGCGACCGGGCTGTACACCTTCGACGAGATCCCGCACTTCTTCCACTACCGGGGGCCGGACACCCTGCTCGGCGGCCCCGAGCTGATGGTCGACATGTTCGTGCGCGACATCCGGGAGGGGATCGGCGACACCGGGGTCCGGGCGGCGTTCCTCAAGTGTGTGGTGGAGGAGCGTGGGCTGACCCCGGACCAGACGCGGGTGCAGAAGGCGATCTGCGCGACCCACCGCGAGACCGGCGTCCCGATCACCGTGCACACCAACGCCGCACATCGGACCGGCCGGCAGGCGATGGAGCTCTATGCCCGCGAGGGCGTCGACCTCACCAAGGTGGTGATCGGCCACGCGGGGGACAGCAACGACCTGGACTACCTGAAATGGATCATGGATCAGGGCGCGACGATCGGCTGCGACCGGTTCGGCCTCGACCTGTTCAACCCCACCGACCAGCGCGTGGCCACGATCGCGGCACTCTGCGCACAGGGTTACGCCGACCGGATCGTGCTCGCCCACGACGCCGCCTGCTACATGGACTTCTTCTCCGGTGACACCGCGCAGCAGGCCCTGGCCGCCACCGCGCCGAACTGGCACTACCTGCACATCAGCGAGGACGTGCTGCCGGCCTTGCGCGAGCAGGGCGTGACCGACGACCAGATCTCCACCATGCTGGTCAACAACCCGCGCCGCTACTTCACCCCGGCCGGCTGAGCACAGGTGGAGTCGGGACTGTCAACTTTCCGGTGTAACTGAAGCTGGTTGAGCTAACGGCGACCGGCGGACAGGCGCCCGTCGAAGGCCATGTCGAAGGCGTTCAGAGCTGGCTTCCAGCGGATCGACCACCGCCGTTGCCCGGCTCCGGTGGGGTCGAGGCTCATGATCGCCATGTAGACGCATTTGAGCGCGGCGGCCTCGTTGGGGAAGTGCCCGCGGGCCTTGACCGCGCGTCGGATCCGGGCGTTCACGCTCTCGATCGCGTTGGTGGTGCAGATGATCTTGCGGATCTCGACGTCGAAGGCCAGGAAGGGCACGAACTCGGCCCAGGCGTTCTCCCAGAG
>NZ_FOUY01000114.1 GCF_900115005.1 Pseudonocardia ammonioxydans
CGACCTTGCCCTCGCTCTGCAGCCGCTCGATGACCGCCAGCTTGTCGGCCGGCATGACGTCGGCGATCACCGTGTCCGGGCCGGCCGCGATCCCGGTTCTACGGGCGGGTCGGCGTTTACTCCGAGCAGGCTGTCTCCGCCGGAGCGTCGGTGGTCAAGTCCCGTGGCCTGGTGCGTTCGCCTGGCGCGGGCCGACCGCTGGCACCGCCCGGGTCCGCTGACCGCCGGCGGACGCTGCCGAGGATCGGTCGTCGTCGCGAACAACGCCAGGTTCGGGCGTTCTTCGCGGACCCAGCGCAGGTGATGGCTCTGGCACATGTCCTTGCTGCGGGCCACACGCGAAAAGCTCTCGACTCGGTAGACCCCGCCGCCGAACACCGGAGCGTCGGCCGCGAACACGAGCTCCTCGACCCGGAACTAGGGCCGGATCGCGCCCAGTAGCCGCTCCAGCAATGCCGGGCGCCAGCCGGGCTGGCGCCCTCACAGCTGCGCCACGCTGCCACTGTGGGGCCACGCTGCCACTGTGGGTGAGCCCGCCTGCTCGAGTGTCTGTCCGGCGTCGGAGACGCTGAGGTGGCCGTCGACCTCGACGGCGGTGGTCACCGAGGGGTGCCCGAGCAGTCGGCTCACCACCTCCACCTGGTCAAGTCGGAGGGTGGCGGCGTCCTTGGTGCGGCCTCGGACGCCGGCCAGCCGGCCCGTGTCCGCGACGTTCCTACGCCGCGCTGCACGCTGCGACCGACGAGGTCAGTGAAGGCGCGCTCGACGCTCGACGTGCTGGTCACCACGCTTCTGTCGATCCTCAGCCGATCATGAATCGTGATGTGGACGAGGCGATGAGCAGCCACGGGTCCGTTCCGGACTGCGAGCGGAAGTGAGCCGGGGGCCGCCGTCCAGCCCGTCACCGCTGTCCCGGCACTGGGTTCGGACTCCGATCCTTGATCATCACCAACGTGATCAGTAGGCCGGCCGACATGATGCCGGCCGAGACAAGGAACCCGAGTGACCAACCTTGCGTGATTGCACTGCGGGACGGACCCGCGGCGTCGGGCGTCAGACTCGCGGTGCGGGCGGTGCTGACGGCGGTGAGGACCGCAAGCCCGATCGCCCCGCCGACCTGCTGCCCTGCGTTGAACAAGGCCGCGGCGACGCCACTGTCCCCCGGCGTGGCAGAGCCGACGGCCGTCGTGGTGAGTGCCACGAAGGCGAGGCCGAGGCCGCATCCGGCGAGGACGAAGGCGGGCAGCAGTGTGCTCAGGTAGGCGCTGTCAGGTGCGATGCGGGACAGGCTCGCGAGCGCGACGGTGACGAGCAGCGCCGCGGCCACGAGCAGTGACCGCGCGCCAGTGCGGGCGAGCAGCTTGCCCGCGACGGTCGAGGCGACCGCGATGGCGGCCGTCATCGGTAGGAAGGCCAGCCCAACGGCGACCGGCCCGTAGCCGAGGGTGCCGCCCATGAACAGGCTGAGGAAGTAGAACAGTGCATAGATCGCGGCGCCGAGGATGAGCCCGACCAGGTTTCCGCCGAGCACCGTCGGGTTGCGGATCAGTCGCAGGGGAACCAGCGCGTGCGGGCGCACAGCCTGCACCCGCGCGAACGCGAGCAGAGCCAGGACCGACAGGACCAGAACGAGCAGCGCCGGCACCGACGTCCAACCCGACTCGGCAGCCTGCACGAGGCCGTAGACGAGTCCGGCGAGCCCGGCGGTGGCGAGCACGCCGCCCGCGAGGTCGAACCGCTCGGTCTGCTCAGGAGAGCTGTCGGGCAGGACGACCCCGGCACCGGCGACGGCGATCGCGGCGATCGGAACGTTGACCCAGAACACCCACTCCCACGACAGCGCCTCGGTCAGGATCCCGCCGAGGATCAGCCCGACGGCGGTGCCGCTGGCGGACACTCCTCCCCACACGCCCAGTGCCAGGTTCCGGTCGCGGCCGGGCGGGAACACCGTCATCAGCAGGGAGAGGGCGGCGGGCGCCAGCACGGCCGCGGCGAGACCCTGTATCACCCGGCCGCCGAACAGCACGAGGGCGGTCTCGGCCAGTCCGGCGAGTAGCGATCCGGTGCCGAACACCGTGGCACCGACGATGAACATGCGGCGGCGGCCGACGCGGTCGGCGAGCCGCCCGCCCAGCAGCAGGAAGCCCCCGAACGCAAGCACATACCCGGTGACCACCCAGTGCAGGGCGGTGGGGGCGAGATCGAGGTCGTCCTGCATGTCGGTGAGCGCGACGTTGACGATCGTCGCGTCCAGCACGATCAGCAGCTGGCTCCCGGCGAGCACCGCGAGCGCGAACCAGCGCCGAGCGCTCCTACCTGATGCCGCAAGGGGCGGGGTCATCAGTCTCCTTCACGAGTTCGACTCAACGACCGTAGAGTGAACTTCCTCCTTCGGTCAACGCCTGTAGAGTGAGAGCCGTGAGTGGCGATGCGGGGCCTGCGACGAGGGCCGAGCGACGACGACGCAGCGAGACGGTGATCCGCGACGCGGCCAGGGCGCTGTTCGCCGAGCACGGCTACGAGCGCACGACCATCCGCGCGGTGGCGGATCGTGCGGGCGTGGATCCCGCGCTGGTCATGCAGAATTTCGGCAGTAAGGAGGCCTTGTTCGCCGCGGCCGCGCGGTGGAGCACCCCGCTCGACGAGCTCCTCGCCGCCGGCCGTACCGAGCTGCCGCAGGCTGCGCTGGACCACGTGCTCGATGCCTTCGAGGACCCTGAGCGGCGTGCGGCGGCGGAGGCGCTGCTGCGGAGCTGCCTCACCCACCCTGCGGCGCAGGCGGTACTGCGCGACCAGGTGATGGGTGCCGCGCAGGAACGGGTTGCCTCCACGATCGGCGGACCGGATGCCGCCCTGCGCGCCGCATTGCTGAATGCGTGCGTGCTGGGACTGACGATCAGCCGCTACCTGGTGGAGGTACCTGCGGTGGCGGATGCCACGGCTACCGACCTCGAACGCGTCCTGCGGCCCGCCCTCGAGCGGCTCGTCGAGCCGACATGAATCGTGCTGAGGAAGAGACTCAAGTCCGTTCGATCGGCGCGGGACACCGTCGATGAAGGTCGATCGATCGCAACGGACACTGAGCTGATGCGCCATGCGTCGGGCTCTTGCCTACCGGGGCGTGCAGCAGGTGGTGGCGGCGCTGTTCTGCAATCTGGCTGCCGGAATGGTCAGCCTCGCGCTGCTGGGCAGTCGGGGCCAGTTGACGCCCTTACATCATCACGAGCGTCGATGGCCTCGCATGGACGGCCTCGACAGCCGGCGCAGCCTGCTCGCGCTGACCGGCCTGTTGCCGAGGTCGCCTTCGTCCTCGGTCCGCTGATCATCGGCTTTGCCGCGGGGTGATCGCTGGCCGTCGCGATGGCAGTCGCGGGTACGACCTCGCTGCTGGGCGCTTGGTGGCTGCACGGCGCGCCTGCGTTGCGGAGCGGCCGGGTGGAAACTCCTCGTCACCGGGTACGGCCCTGCCCGCATCAGCTCACCGGACACGTGAATCCGCACGTCTCGCCCGGCCACGGAACGCATTTCCCGGCCTGTGAGCGATCGGCGGCGGGCCCTCGACACGAGGAGGTGGTGCAGCCGGGCCGGCCGCACCACCTCTGTCGGGAGTTGCCGTGATCAGGTAGCGCGTGCTCGGAAGCGGCGCAGCCGCAGGCTGTTGCCGACGACGAAGACCGAGCTGAACGCCATGGCCGCGCCGGCGATCATCGGGTTGAGCAGGCCGACCGCGGCCAGCGGGATGGCGGCGACGTTGTAGGCGAAGGCCCAGAACAGGTTGGTCTTGATCGTGGTCAGGGTCCGGCGGGAGAGTCGGACCGCGTCGGCGGCGGCGCGCAGGTCGCCGCGGACCAGGGTGATGTCGGAG
>NZ_FOUY01000009.1 GCF_900115005.1 Pseudonocardia ammonioxydans
CCCCGCCGAGTCGGCGACTACGTCAAAGCAGCACTCGCCCTCACCCACATCGAACACCTACACCTACGGGCTTCTTGTTGAGATCACTTCAATAGTTGCCGCATGCGCCGGGCGCGCCACAGATGAGGTCGGCCCGGCCGGCACACGGGTCGAACCGACCGGGCCTGAGACTTGACCCGTGCGCACCCGGGCCACGTCCTGCCGCGTGCCTACCATCGATCCGGTCGCACGAACATCACGTCGCCAATATCCTCGGACCATGCCCGACGATCACGACATGGCGGAGATGTTCGCGCGCATGGCCCGTGAGCTCGAGTCGGCGACCGACCCCAGCGATACCCGCGACGTGATCACACGCTCGGCCGTCGAGACCGTGCCGGGGTGCGACCATGCCGGCATCTCGCTGATCCAGCGCAACGGCCGGGTCGTCACCGCTGCCGCCACCGACCCCGTCGTCACCCGGATCGATGCCATCCAGTACGAGCTCCAAGAGGGCCCAGGTCTGGGCGCCATCGCCGACCACGCTGTCTATACCATCGACGACGTGGCCGAGGTGTCGACGAAGTGGCCTGAGTTCACCCGGCGGGCCGCCCAGGAGTTCGGTGTGGCCAGCATGCTCTCGTTTCGACTGTTCAGCTCGGGTCAGACCGTCGGCGCCCTGAACCTCTACGGCCGGCACCCGCATGCCTTCACCGACGGCTCCCGGGCGATGGGTGCAATCCTCGCCGCACATGCCGCGCTCTCGATGGTGGCCGCCAATGAGCACGACGAGGCCGTCAACCTGGGGAAGTCGCTGGTGTCGAGCCGTCAGATCGGAACCGCGATTGGCATCGTGATGGTGCGACAGGGGCTCGACCAGGAGACGGCCTTCGCGTTCCTGGTCGACGCCTCCCAGCGGGCCAACAAGAAGCTGCGCGAGCTGGCCGACGTGATCGTCGAGGCGGGAGACATCCCCGGCCGCAGACCCTGACCGGCGCGATCCGGGCCCCCTCCCCCTCTCAGTCGATGTGAGGGGCGGTGCCTGTGACCGCCTGCTCGATCCGGCGACGGGTCGAACCCGAGACATCGAGCGACGGCAGGGCGTCGAGCGGAACCCACTCGACGCGCTTGCTCTCGCTGCTGGTCTGCAACTCACCTCCAATGGCGCTGCCGGTGAGACAGAGCGCGAACTCCTGGCGGACTTCGCCATCGTCGTAGGCGATCACGTGGCGCGGATCGGAGTAGATCCCGACCACGCCGGTGACCTCGATATGGAGCCCGGTCTCCTCCCAGGTCTCTCGCACTGCGGCGTCCCGAACCGACTCGCCGAGCTCCTGGCCGCCCCCGGGCAGGGCCCATCGGCCGTTGTCGGTGCGTTGAATCATCAACACCCGGTCACCGTCGAGCACGACGACGACCACGGCAACGACGAGGCTGTTCGCCGGCGGTGCGGAGGGATCGTCGTAGTAGTCGGTGCGGCCCACCTGCTCAGGATTACCACTTGGGCGGCTTGGCTGTCTCCCAGACGGCGTCGAAGCTGCGCCCATAGGTCTCGAACAACGAGCCGGCCGAGAGACGGCGCAGGTGCAGAGCCGGTGCGTGCGGTGCGGTCAAGCCGTAGACGTGCGGATTGACGATCATCTCGTCGTCGTAGCGGTAGATCGAGTTGTAGAGCGTTGTCGCGTGGCAGCGGATCTCGACTCCCGGGCCGTCGGCGATCCGCTGGAAGTAGGCGAGCGCATTACGGATCTTCGCTGCGATCGCCCCCTTGCCGATGCCCTCGTCGGTGCTGCGTCGGGTGACCTCGCGGCTGGCCGGGTCACCGAACAGGAACCTGATCCGGCCGCCGGCGGCTCCCTTCGCTTCGAGCGCCGGAAGGAGGTTGGGCGTCTCGGTCAGAAACATGCCGACGTAAACGAGGACGTCGATCCGCCCGGTGGCCTGGTCGAGCAGCCGGTCCCACAGCTCGCGCGGGATGGCGCTGCGGCTCGGGTAGACCTGCACCACCTCGGATCCGGAGGCCTCGGTGAGCTTGGCCTCGGACACCGCCGACGGCCACAGGTAGCTCTCGGACTCCCGCAGGAATGCCGCGACCACATGCCGGTTCTTGGGGTAGGGAACCCGGCCCTGGGTGATCCACCGCTCGGCCGACTTGGGGTCGACACCGACATGTTCGGCGAGCGCATCGACGGTCAGGCCGCCTCGGTTGAGTGCGTCACGGAGCCGGTCGTTCGCCACTGCGCCTCCTAGGGACGTCTTGGACGTCCCAGTATTCGATAGACGTCCCCAGAAGTCCAGCGTTGCGGTAGGGCCGTCTCACTGAGCAGCGGATTCTCGGTATCGCCCCAAGCCCGGGGCCATTCATCGAGTCCCTGGAGGACGGTCATGGCAATGATCAAGGTCGACATCACCGGTACCCGCTTCACCGTGGGCGCTGCTCCGCGTCCGAAGAACGACATGGAGGGCCGGCAGCGGACCGACCGTCAGACCGGGACGCCGCTGTTCATCACGCAGCTGGTCAAGGTCGACGCCGAGGGCGCGGAGATCCTCTCGATCACCACCCCTGGTGCCCCGCAGGTCGAGCAGGGCGCCGAGGTGCGTCCGGTGGCACTGGTGGCGATCCCGTGGCAGCAGGGCCAGCGCGCGGGCGTGGCGTTCAAGGCTGACCGGATCGAGCCCACTCAGACGCCGTCGGCCAAGGCCTCCTGACCCGCTGCTCGTCCGCTGCCTGGTCGGTGGAGAGGGCCGGGACTCGCTTCCCCGGTGCCTCGGCCCTCTCCCCGGCGCTGCTCGCGCTCCCCGCTCGCTGCTCGTCTGCCTCGTCCGGAAGGCCACTCGTCATGCCTCGCAACGCCGCACCCGCCCGCACCTTCGGTGCCGGGAAGTCCCGTGTCGATTCCTTCGAGATCATCTCCGCACCGCCCCGCAACCCCGTCATCCGCGTCCTGGCCCTGCTCCTGCGGCTCCGCGCGGAACTGTTGGTCGCCGCCGTCCTGATCACAGCGTGGGTCGCACTCGGCCCGGACCACGTGACCGGTACCGACGGCGTCGCCATCGAGGTCACCGGTACCGGCCTCGACACAACGACCCGTGCCGCGCTGTTCGCCGCCGTGGCGCTGCTGCTGGCCGCGGTGCCGTGGACTCGGCGGTTCCTGTTCCACCGCGCGCAGGCGGTTCTGTCTCGGCATCGGGTCCGCCAGGTCCTCGTGGAGCGCCGGGTCCTCAACTCCCGCTCCCGCGCCTGCCCGCTCACCGTGTGGGCGCGCCCGAACCGGGTCGGCGAGGTCGTGTGGCTGTTCCTGCGCGCCGGCCTCGCCCCGAAGACCATCGAGGAGGAAGCCGAGGAACTGGCCTCGGCGTGCTTCGCCCGCGAAGCCCGGGTCACAGCCTGGTCTTCCACAACCAATGTGGTCCGCGTCGAGATCATCCGCCGTGACCCGTTGGCGCCGAACCTGATCCGCTCGGACCTGTTCCGCTGGGCCGCCGGCAACCCCAGCGACGACGGTTGGCCCGCGCCTGACGCCGGCCAGGACGCGCCGATCCCGGCTCCGCGCCCGGAGCAAACGCGTCCGGTCATCCCGCCGGCCCCGCGCCCAGCGATCGACGGTCCGGCTCCGGATGCCCGTGGTGGGGACTGGTCGGAGTATGTCTGAGCACCCGCACACGCTGCCCTACCCCCTCCAGTCCGCCGATGGGTCGGAGCCCGGTCGTCTGGTACGCCCGCTGCTGGCCCTGGCCCGCTGGGTCGACGAGTACGCGGCTCGCCACCGCGAAGACCGCACCGCCGCGGGCCCGTCGATCTGGGAGCCGATCCACCTCGGCGTCGGCGAGGACGGCCGCCCCCTGCGCCTCCCGCTGATCTATCGCAACATGCTCCTCGCCGGGGAGCCCGGCGCCGGCAAGTCCGTGGGCTTGAACAACATCGTCGCCCACGCCGCCCTGTCGGCGGACTGCCGGTTGTGGCTGTTCGACGGCAAGATCGTCGAACTCGGGCTCTGGCGCTCGTGCGCGGAGCGGTTCATCGCCAACGACCTCGACGACGCCATCCAAGCCCTGCTCGACCTGCAGTCCGAGATGGACTCCCGGTACGCGGTCCTCGACGAGCAGCGGCGCCGCAAGATCGCACCCTCCGATGGGGTGGAGCCGATCGTCGTGGTGCTCGACGAGCTGGCCTACTTCGCCGCCACCGTCGGCACCAAGCGCGAGCAAGAGGCCTTCTCGGTACTCGTGCGCGATCTGGTGGCCCGCGGTCGCGCTGCCGGGATCATCGTCATCGCGGCCACGCAGCGCCCGTCGGCAGACATCATCCCGACGTCGTTGCGGGACCTGTTCGGCTATCGGTGGGCGTTTCGCTGCACCACCGACACCTCCTCGGACATCGTGCTCGGACACGGCTGGGCCGCCCGCGGCTACAGCTCGGCGAGCGTGGCACCGGAGGCCAAGGGCATCGGGTTCCTGCTCGCCGAAGGCGGCATCCCGCGGCGGGTCAAGGCCGCCTACCTCTCCGACGCCGAGGTCTACGCCCTCGCCGATCGTGCCGCTCTGCACCGACTCGCCACGGGCCTCGCCCACCACAACGCCGATGGCCAGGCCGTCGACGACACCCGGAGCCGGTCATGACCGCCACCGGAAGCCGGTCGTCGGTGCCGAACCTGGTGGAGGCCGGGCTCCGCCGCACCAGTGCGGCGATGCGGCACGCCGGCGCCCGCTACGACCGCGGACAGATCACCCTCGATCACCACTGGCAGATGCTCGCCGCGCTGCACACCCGCCGGGTCCGCTGGTGGACGGTGCTCGAACGCCACGTCCTCGACGACCACACCACCCCGATCGTGCTCTACCGCGCTGTCCTCGATGCTCGCGACAACGCCGACCGCGACGCCCGCTACTGGACCCAGCAGGCCGCCACCGCCGCCGAGCGCGAGACCGGGATCGCCGGATGAGCACGGCCGGTCGGGACCACGCCACCGTCGACGCCCTCGCGGCCCGACGGCTGTCCCGCCTGGCCGCAGACACCCCCGGCGCCGAGCTCGTCGCCTCCGCCGGCCGCCGGGACAACCACACGGCCTGGCTCAACCATGTCGCCCCGGCCGCCGGGTGCGCGCACCCGGTCAAGCTCTCCGGCACCGTCTACCGAGTCGAACAGTCCACCGGCCGGATCACCGATGAGCGGCACACCGCACAGATGCCCGACGGGCTGATCTACACCGCCTGCGGCAACCGCCGCGCCTCGGTCTGTCCCTCCTGCGCCGAGACCTACCGCGCCGACACCTTCCAGCTCGTCACCGCCGGCCTGGTCGGCGGCAAGGGCACCCCGGCCACCGTCGCCGGGCATCCGTGCGTGTTCCTGACCGTCACCGCCCCCTCGTTCGGACCCGTGCACGCGCACCGGGTCGACTCCCGCGGCCGGCTGCTCCCGTGCCGCCCGCGCCGGGACGAGACAGCCTGCGCGCACGATGTGTCGCACGCCTGCTGGGAACGCCACCGCGAGGACGATCCGCGGGTCGGGCAGCCGCTGTGTCTCGGCTGCTACGACCACCCGCACCAGGCGGTATGGAACATGCACGTCGGCGAACTCTGGCGGCGCTCGATGATCGCCGCCAACCGCGGACTGCGCCACCTCGAGAAACTCACCAAGGCGAAGCTGCGGCTGAGCTACACGAAGGTCGCCGAGTTCCAGGCCCGCGGTGCGGTGCACCTGCACGCCCTGGTCCGCCTCGACGGCCGCGACCCGGACCCGAATCTGTCCCACCTGACCCTGCCGCCACCACCCGGCGTCTCGGCGGCGCAGGTGGCACTGTTGCTGCGCTCGGCGGTATCCGGGACCGGGTTCGCGACCGAGCCGCACCCCTACCGGCCGTCCGGGTGGTGGATCGAGTGGGGCGCCCAGGTCGACCCGCGCCCGGTCCGGCTCGCGCCGAGCGATCTCGACGACGGTGCTGAGATCACCACGACCGCCGTCGCAGCCTACCTCGCCAAGTACGCCACCAAGGCCACCGAGACCGCCGGGCATCTCTCGACTCGGCTGCGGCCGGACACGGTGCGCTCGTACGCGAACCTGGCCACGCACACCGGCCGCCAGATCGACGCCTGCTGGCGCCTCGGCCAGCGTCCCGGCGGCTGGGACCCCGACGAGTGGTCGACCTCGTGGGGCCGGCTGTGGCGGTGGGCGCACATGCTCGGCTTCGCCGGCCACTTCTCCACCCGCTCCCGGCGGTACTCGACGACGCTGACCGCGCTGCGGCAGGCCCGTCGCGATTGGCAACGCGACCACGCCAGCCCCGGCCCGAACGCCGACGACGTCGAGCGCCTGGACGACGGCGAGGACACGACCGAGGTCGTCATCTCCTCGCTGCACTTCGCCGGCATCGGCTGGCACACCACCGCCGACGCCCTCCTTGCGAACACCGCCGCCGCACAAGCCAGGAATCGGAGGCGTGCCGCTCGGGAGGAACTGACCACGACAGCCGGATGAGAGGAGACGAGGACATGGAACGGCTGTTGCTCACCGCGGAGGAAGTCGCCGAGTGCCTGCACATCGGGCGATCGCGGGTGTACATGCTGATCGCGGCGAAGGAGCTGACCTCGGTCAAGATCGGCAGCCTGCGCCGTATCCCGGTCGACGCCGTGCGCGAGTACGCGGCCCGGCTGGTCGAGCAGGAACGCGAGGCGTCCTGATGCCGCGCAAGATCCGCAAGCGCGCGAACGGCGAGGGGACGATCGCGAAACGTTCGGACGGCCGGTACACGGCGGCCGCGTTCGTCCCGGTCTCCGGTGGCGGCCGACGCCGGGTCTACGTCTACGGCCGCACCAGGGACGAAGTCCGGGAGAAGCTCGACGACCTGATGCGGCAGGCGGACGACGGCATCCCACGGGCCAAGGAGCGGCAGACCGTCGCTGCGTACCTCGACTACTGGTTGGAAAACGTCGTGCGCCCGGAGAAACGGGCGACCACGTTCAACGGCTACGAGTCGATCGTGCGGCTGCACATCGTGCCGGTGATCGGGAAGAAGAAGCTCGACGAGCTGGGGCCGGCCGACGTCCGCAAGCTGCTCGCCGCACTGCGCGAGAAGGAGATCAGTGGCAGCGGTGGCGGTCCGCGGAGGCTATCGGCGCGCATGGTTCAGTTCGCTCACGCCGTCCTGCGGAACGCGCTGTCGAACGCGGTGCGGGAGGAGCTGATCGGCCGCAACGTCGCCAAGCTCGTGCAGGTCTCCAACCCGGAGTACGACGTCGGGACCAGCCTCGATCCGGTCGCGGCCCGCGCGCTGCTCGCCCGGATCGCCGACGACCGGCTGTACGCGCTGTACCTGTGCGCGATCGTGCTCGGGATGCGGCGCGGCGAGCTGCTGGGCCTCGCATGGGATGCCGTCGACCTGGACGCCGGCAAGCTCGCGGTCCGCCAGTCGCTCACCTGGGCCAACGGCCAGGCGCATCTCGGTCCGCCGAAGTCCCGGGCGTCCCGGCGGATCGTCCCGCTGCCTGCGACCGTCGTCGACGCGCTGCGGGAGCACCGGAAACAGCAGGATGACGAGCAGGAGATCGCCGGTGACCGCTGGACGGAAACCGGTCTCGTGTTCACCTCGCCGCTGGGCGGGTCGGTCTCGCCACGCACGCTCGCCGCGCAGTGGCATCAGATCCGCACCGCGGCCGGCCTCGGGCGGATGCGGTTTCACGACCTCCGGCACACCGCCGTGTCGTTGCTGCTCGCGCTCGGCATCCCGCCGCACGTGGTCCGGGAGATCGTCGGGCACAGCGACGTCAAGGTCACGATGACCGTCTACGCGCACGGCAACCTCGACGAGAAAGCTGCCGCGCTTTCGCAGCTCAGCACCGCCGTCACCGGCGGGTTGTTGTCACCGGTTGTTGTCAACGAGGACGAGCAGGACGAGTCGTGATCGGCGATCATGCCGCTGACCTGTGGCGGAAGCGGCGGGATTCGAACCCGCGGTCCTTTCGGACGCCCGCTTTCAAGGCGGGTGCATTCGGCCGCTCTGCCACGCTTCCGCCCGGAAGGGTAACGGGTGCGGCTGGGCGGTCAGCGATCAGCGCGGTGGTAGGTGAGCGCCCCCATCCGGGTCCGCCCGTGCCCGACGACGACCGGGTCGGCGAATCCCGCCTCGGCCAGCAGCTCGGGCACCGGCCGGCCTGCGTCGTGCCCGTGCCCGTGACCGGCTCCTGGGCCGTGCCCACCGCCGAAGCCGAGCCGGCGCGCCGCCGGGTCCAGCCGGTGCAGCAGGGACAGCACCCGGTTCACCGGCTTCATCCGGCCGGCGACACGAGGGTCGTCGTCGAGGTCGACCAGGTGCAGGCTGCCACCGGGCGCGAGCACCCGCCGCACCTCCCGCAGGGCGCCGACCTGCCGATCGGCATCGAGGTGGTGCAGCATCAGCGACGAGAGGACGCGGTCGACGCTGCCGTCGTCGTAGGGCAGCTCCTCGGCGACGCCGACGTCGAGCCGGAGCGCCGCGCCCTCGTCCGCCGCCTTGCGCCGGGCGATCTCCACGGCCTCGGGGTCGGGATCCAGACCGATCACCGTCGCGGACGGCACGGCCCGCTTCGCCCGCAGCACGACGTTGCCCGTCCCGCAGCCGATCTCCAGCACGGTCGAGCCGGGCTGGATCCCGGCCTGGGCGACCAGCCGCCAGTACATCCCGTTCGTGCCCATGATCGTGGCAAAGGCGTCATAGCCCGGCAGCAGCCGCGGGTTGACGAGCGCAGGCAGGTAGTCGGTCGACATGACCCCTCCGTGGTACGAAATTCGTGTGTCGACACCAGCTTCCGGCCGTCTCGAGCGGGACACAATGAAGATTGTGCGGGCCTGATGGGACGATCTTCCGGTGTCCCGCTCCTGGGATTCGCGCACGCGCCGGTCCCGATCGCCGTCGAGCACCGGTCCGGCGCGGGGCTCGCCGAGCTGCCCCGGGTGCGCGGCGCGCACGCCCACGACTTCCTGTGCCTGTTCTACGTCGTCGACGGCCGGTGGGGCCGCCGCGTCGACGGACGGGACTGGACGCTGGAAACCGGCGACGCGTTCGTCGTCGCACCGGGCGCCGTGATCGGCGCCGACGACGGGCGCCCGACCGACGGGGAGGCCTACACCGTCCTGTTCCCGGCGGAGGCGATCGACCCGGACGCCGCCGCGCCGCTGGTGTCGTGGCGCGGGCACCCGCTGCTGGCGCCGTTCGTCGGCAGCCATCGCGGTGGGGCGCAGCGCCTGGTCGTCCCGCCCGCGGACCGGCCCGGCTGGCTGACCCGGCTCGCCGCGCTGGACGCCGAGCTGACCGCCCGTCACGACGGTTTCGCCGAGGCGGCACGCGCCCACCTGACCCTGCTGCTGGTGGCGCTCGGGCGGCTCCAGGACGACGTCCCGGCCGAGGCCGCCGACCCGCTGCTCGCGGCGGTGTTCGAGCAGATCGAGCAGCGGTTCCGGGACCCGGTCTCGCTGCGCGACATCGCCACCACGGTCGGGCTCACCCCCGGCCACCTGACGACGGTGGTCGGCCGCGCGACCGGCCGGACCGTGCAGCAGTGGCTCACCGAGCGCCGGATGCGGGAGGCCAGGCGGCTGCTGGTCGGCACGGACCTGACGGTCGCCGAGGTCGGCAGGCGGGTCGGCTACCGGGACCCGGGCTACTTCGTCCGGCGGTTCCGGACCGCGCACGGCACGAGCCCGGCGGCCTGGCGCGCCGCGTGAAAGTCCCACCGCGCCGGGGTGTCGGTGCGGTGTGGTGGGATCTCCCCGATCGGCAACGGGAGGTCAGCGTGCGGTTCGACGAGAACGCCCGGCTGGACACGTCCGGCGTGGACGACCTGCGCGGCGCCGGTGGCGGCCGTCGCGGCGGCGGGGTCGGCGGCCGGGTCGCCGGTGCGGGCGGCGGGCTCGGCATCGTCGGCATCGTCATCTACCTGCTGCTGTCGAACCTCACCGGCGTCGACCTGGGCGGTGGGCTGGCGGCAGGCGGTGGTTACCCCGGCCTGGACCAGGTCGGGGCAGGGCAGTCCGCGGACGGCTCGTCGCTGGCACAGAACTGCGCGACCGGCGCGTCGGCGAACACCTCCACCGACTGCCGGATGGTCGCCGTGGTGAACTCGCTCGACGACTACTGGGAGGGCCAGTTCTCCTCCGGTTTCGTCCGGCCGCGGACCAACTTCTTCGCCGGCGGCGTCAGCACCGACGGCTGCGGGTCGGCGACCTCGGACGTCGGCCCGTTCTACTGCCCGGCCGACTCCGAGATCTACATCGACCTGTCCTTCTTCGACGAGCTGGAGAGCCGCTTCGGCGCCCAGGGCGGGCCGTTCTCGCAGGCCTACGTGATGGCCCACGAGTACGGCCACCACATCCAGAACCTGCTCGGGACCAACCGGCAGGTCGGCAACGAGACCGGCCCGACCTCGGGTTCGGTGCGCCTCGAGCTGCAGGCCGACTGCTACGCCGGTGTCTGGGCGCACCACGCGACGACCGTGCCCGGCGACTCCGGGCGCCCGCTGATCAGCGAGCTGACCCAGGACGACATCGACGCCGCGCTCGACACCGCCGACAAGATCGGCGACGACCACATCCAGACGCACCTGGGCGGCGGCCAGGTCGACGAGTCCCAGTTCTCGCACGGCAGCTCCGTCCAGCGCGAGCGCTGGTTCACCACCGGCCTGGACACCGGCGACGCCGGCGCCTGCGACACCTTTGCCGCCCGCTCGCTGGGCTGACCCCCCGATCAGCCCGGCTCGCGGGCGGGTACTCAGGCCACGGGGCGGCGGGCCCAGGCCCCGAGCAGCATGCCCGCGATCATGATCGAGTCGGCCGCGCGGAGTTCGGCGCGCATCCGCTGCTTCAGCGTCGCGGGGCCGATCTCGTCCGCGGTCGCGACCCCCAGCCGCTCCATCAGTGGGAGCATCCCGAGGACGACGTCGGCCCAGCCGTAGTCGGGCATCTCCGGGCCACCCCACACCGAGGTCCCCAGCCCCATGGTCGG
Source organism: Pseudonocardia ammonioxydans (assembly GCF_900115005.1). Taxonomy (GTDB): domain Bacteria; phylum Actinomycetota; class Actinomycetes; order Mycobacteriales; family Pseudonocardiaceae; genus Pseudonocardia; species Pseudonocardia ammonioxydans. The sequence continues at coordinate 10,953 of NZ_FOUY01000009.1, forward strand.
CGACGGGAGCCCCGCGGCGCGGAAGGTGGTGTGCAGCCGGTGCCCCATCCGTGGCTCGATCCCGGCCCGGCCGAACGTCTCCTGGCAGCAGTCGTACAGCCAGGACCAGAGCGGGGTCGGCGGGGAGCACCACGTGTAGGTCAGGTCGGCCTCGTGGAAGCACACCAGCCCACCCGGCCGCACCCGTTCCACCGCCGCACGCAGCGCCGCCTCGGGATCGGCGAGGTACATGAGCACGACCCGGCCCGTCACCGCGTCGAACCCGCCCTCGACCCCGTCGAGCGTCTCGGCGTCGCCGACCCGGAACTCGACGTTGTCGAACCCCGACCGCTCGGCGTGCTCCCGGGCCATGGCCACCGTCTCCGGGCTCCGGTCGATCCCGACGACGTGCCCGGTCGGGCCGACGAGCTCGCGCGCCAGCAGCGCGACGTTCCCGGCGCCGGATCCCAGGTCGAGCACCCGCGCGCCCGGTTCGAGCCCTGCATCGCTCAGCAGGGAGCGGGTGAACGGATCCAGCAGCTCGCTCTGCGCGAGCAGCCGCCGGTGTTCGCCCTCGCTCTGGGTGAACGGATAGTCCGGACGGACGTCGGTCATCGAGATTCCCCCCTCGTTCGCACGCCGGCGTCGTCGACACCGACGCCGCGACGGTAGGGATCACCGCTGTCCGCGCACTGTCCTCGCGCTCAGCTCACCCGCCCCAGCTGATGGTCGAGGACGGCGACGGCCGAGCTCTCGTCGTGGTCCCCCAGCAACAACCCCTCCGTCAGCCCGCCGATCAGAGCGAGCAGCACCTCGGCCTCGCGGTCGGCGTCGAGGGCCGCCGAGGCCCCGGCGGCGAGCCGCTCGGCGACGGCTGCGCGGATCAGCCGGTTCCCCTCCCGGTAGGCCTCGCGCACGTCGGGGTCGGCGAGGGAACGGATCTGGAAGGCCGAGCCGACCCGGGCGTCGGTGCGGCTGTCCTCGTCGAGCGGGAGCAGCGCGACCAGCAGCGCTCGGGCCTGGGCCCGCGGCGGGTCCGAGGCCGCCGCAGCCAGGTGCATGCGGATCCGGTCGTCCACCCGGAGCTGCACCTGCTGCGCGGCGAAGGACAGCAGCTCGTCACGGGAGGTGAAGTAGTGCTGCACCCGCCCCTTCGAGACACCGGCCTCCTGGGCGACCCGGGCCAGGCTGACCGCCTCCAGCCCCTCGGCCGCCGCCACCCGCCACAGCGCCTGGGCGATCTCGCCGCGCCGCTGCCCGTGGTCGACCACCCTCGGCACGTGCACCTCCGTGACGATCCGATCGGATTGCAAAAACTCCCGGCGACTTTTACGGTCCGATCGTATCGCCAACCGAGGGGGAACCATGCGGGTCGGGCACTTCACCGGACCGGAGGCGCGCGCCGAGTACCTGCGGGCCTACGACGACGCGGTCGCCACCCTGCCCCGGCCGCGTGCGGCCGACGTCGGCACGCCGCACGGCACCGTGCGGGTGCACACCTGCGCCGGCCCGCCGGACCCGGCCCCGCTCGTGCTGCTCCCCGGGACGGGCACCCCGGGCGCGGGCTGGTCGTCCGTGGTGACCCACCTGACCGGACGGCGCACGGTGCACCTGGTCGACCCGCTCGGCGGACCCGGTGCGAGCCGGCAGGAGGTACCGCTGCGGTCGATGGCCGACGTCGCGGGCTGGCTGCGTGCGGTGGTGGACGGACTGGGGCTGACCGCGTTCCACCTCGCGGGGATGTCGCTGGGCGGCCGGTGCGCGTTCGAGCTGGCCCGGCGCAGCCCCGGCGGACTGTGCTCGCTGACACTGGTGGATCCCGTGAACACCCTGGACCGGGTCCCGTTCCGGGTCGCCGCCCTCGCGGTCGGCGCCTCGCCGCGCGCCCCGCGGCCGCTGCGTGGGCTGTTCCGGCGGACGCTCGGGAGCGACGCGGCGGATCCCCACGACCCTGTCGCCCGGGTGGCCGCGCTCGGTCCGGAGTCGTACGCGTCGGCACAGCCGCACCCGTCGCTCCCGGCCGATGCCGACCTGCGGTCGGTCCGGGTCCCCACGCTCAGCCTGCTCGGCGGCCGCAGCACGGTCCTCGACGCCGGCCGGGCCCGCGACCGGGCCGCGCTGCTCCCCCGCGGGACCGCCGAGGTCTGGCCGGACGCGACACACGCGCTGCCCGCCGAACACCCGGAACGGACGGCGGACCGGATCCTCGCCCACGCCGCGCGGGCCGAGCGGGCGGTCGAGGCCGGGAAGAACGGGGAGGCCGACCGCTACCCGGCCGCCGGACGCTCCTGACCCCACCACCCGGCCGGACCGGGCGGGTCGGCGCCGAGGAAACCGGCCAGATCGCCGGTCCAGCCCTCGACCTGCAGCTCCCAGCCGGGCCGGACGAACGCGTCGGGCGTGAGCAGCAACCGGTGCTGCACCTCCCGGTGCCCGCGGGCGGCGTTGAGCACGGTCCCGTCGGGCCGGTACCCGAGACGCCGCGACACCGTCGCGGAGCTCTCGTTGCCCTCGACGTAGTCCGAGCGGGCCGTGGTCGCGCCGAGCGTGTCGAACGCGAACGCGAGCACCGCGGCCCGCATCTCGGTGCCGAACCCGCGGGACTGGAACCGCCGTCCGAGGTAGGAGCCAGTGTGTACCCCGCGCAGCACCCCGAACCGCTCGGCGTAGAGGCTCTGCAACCCGGCCACCGCACCGTCGTGACGCACGACCAGGTGCAGCCCCCACGACGCGGGCGCCGAGCGCGCCCGCTCCGACCAGAAGTGCTGGAGCACACCGCGGCCCAGGTACCGCGGGTCGGCGTCGGTCCACGGCGCGGCGAACGGCATCTCCGAGGCCGGGTGGACACCGGCGTCGTGCAGCATCACGACGAGCTCGCGCAACGAGGCGTCGTCGTCGGGGCGCAGTTCCAGCCGCGGGGTGCGCAGCACCAGGCCCTGCACCGGCCACGGGTCCGGTACTGGGTCCATCGGCGCCGGCAACCAGCTCACGGCCTGTAGACCCTGCCGGATCGCTTCCGCCGGCGCGACGCAATACCGTCAGCGGTCATGAAGGCGATCACCTTGGCGGAGTACGGCGGTCCGGAGCAGATGGCCTGGGAGGAGGTGCCGGACCCGGCGCCGGGGCCCGGCGAGGTCGTCCTCGACGTCGTCGCGTCCGCGGTGAACCGGGCCGACCTGCTGCAGGTGCAGGGCAACTACCCGGTGCCGCCGGGCGCCTCGCAGATCCTCGGGCTGGAGTGCGCGGGCCGGATCGCGGCCCTCGGCGAGGGCGTGACCGGCTGGAACGTCGGCGACGAGGTGTGTGCCCTGCTCGCCGGCGGCGGCTACGCGCAGAAGGTCGCCGTCCCCGCCGTGCAGCTTCTCCCGATCCCGCAGGGCGTGTCGGTCGAGGAGGCGGGCGGGCTCCCCGAGGTCGCGTGCACCGTCTGGTCGAACGTGTTCCTGGAGGGCCGCCTCGCCGAGGGCGAGACGTTCCTGATCCAGGGCGGGTCGTCGGGCATCGGGACGCACGCGATCCAGGTCGCGAAGGCGTTCGGTGCCCGGGTCGCCGCGACGGCCGGGCACGACGACCGGCTCCGGTTCTGCCGCGAGCTCGGCGCCGACATCGTGATCGACTACCACGACGACATCGCCGCCGAGCTGAAGAAGGCCACCGACGGCCACGGGGCCGACGTCATCCTCGACAACATGGGCGCCAAGGGACTGGCGAACAACCTCTCCGCCCTGGCCAAGGACGGCCGCCTGATGATCATCGGCATGCAGGGCGGGGTGAAGGCCGAGCTCAACATCGGGGCGCTGCTCGCCAAGCGTGGTCACATCTCCGCGATGGGGCTGCGCGGACGGCCGGTCGAGGGCCCGAACTCGAAGGCCGAGATCGTCGACGGGGTGCGCGACCAGGTCTGGCCGCTGTTCGGGACGGGGCAGGTGCGCCCGATCGTGTTCGAGCGCCACTCGATGGCCGACGCCGCCGACGCGCACCGCCGCCTCGCCGAGGGCGGCGTGACCGGCAAGCTCCTCCTCGTGAACCCCGACGCCTGATCGCCGGTGGCTCCTCGCTGCACCCCGCCGCCGGCTGGGGCCAGAATGGCGTCATGAGCGACGAGCAGGAGAGCCCGGACGAGCAGGTCATGGTGGTCGGCGCCGACGGCCGCCCGGTGGGCATGGCGAAGATCCCGAAGGGCTCGGGGGACGGTTCCGACGCCGAGCAGCAGGGCCCGGCCGGGATGGTCGAGCAGCCGGCCAAGGTCATGCGGATCGGCACGATGATCAAGCAACTGCTCGAGGAGGTGAAGGCGGCCCCGCTGGACGAGGCCTCCCGCAGCCGGCTCAAGGAGATCCACGAGAACTCCGTCAAGGAGCTGGAGGACGGGCTCGCACCGGAGCTGCGCGAGGAGCTGCACCGCCTGAGCCTGCCGTTCACCGCCGACGAGACGCCCTCCGAGGGCGAGCTGCGCATCGCGCAGGCCCAGCTGGTCGGCTGGCTGGAGGGCCTGTTCCACGGCATCCAGACGGCGCTGTTCGCCCAGCAGATGGCCGCCCGCGCGCAGCTGGAGCAGATGCGTCGCGGCCTCCCGCCGGGCGCGGCACCCGGGCCGGAGCAGGGCGGGATGCCCGAAGGCCTGGGCCGGGGCACGGGGCAGTACCTCTGAACCCCGCTGAGCTGGGGTTTCCGCGCGACCCGGCAGGGGCCTCCCCTGCCGGGTCGCGCGGGACCGTCTGAGTACCCTCGTCGGGTGGCCGTGACCGTGAGCGACAGCGAGCCGGGCGACGTCGTCGACCCGTCCGAGGTGTCGAGCCCACGCAGCTGGCGCCGGGCGTTCGCGGATCTCTCCGCCGGCTGGCGGCAGCGTCCGCTCTGGGGCTACCTGGGCTGGCAGGACATCAAGCAGCGCTACCGCCGCTCCGTGCTCGGTCCGCTGTGGATCTCGATCAGCATGGGCGTGATCGCGCTCGGGCTGGGCATCCTCTACTCGGCGCTGTTCGAGACGCCGATCGCGACGTTCCTGCCGCACGTCGCCGTGGGGCTGCTGATCTGGAACTTCGTCTCCGGCTGCATCCTCGAGGGCAGCGAGGTCTTCATCTCCAACGAGGGCTTGATCAAGTTCCTGCCCGCGCCGCTGACCCTGCACATCTACCGGCTGGTGTGGCGGCAGACGCTGTTCTTCCTGCACAACATGGTCGTCTGGGCCGTGCTGATGATGGTGTTCCCGCGCCCGCTGGGCTGGGCGCTGCTGCTGGCCGTCCCGGCGTTCGCGCTGCTCGCGGTGAACGGCGCCTGGATCGCGATCCTCTCCGGCATCCTGGCGACCCGGTTCCGCGACATCCCGCCGATCATCGCCAGCGTCACCCAGCTGGTCTTCTACCTGACGCCGATCGTCTGGTCGATCGACATCCTCAAGGACAACGAGGCCGCCCGGGAACGGGCCAGCCTGGTCGAGCTGAACCCGGTCTTCCACTTCCTGGAGATCCTGCGTCAGCCGCTGCTCGGGCAGGAGATCGTCGGCCGGTACTGGCTGGTGGCCGGGACGATCACCGTCGTCGGCTGGTTCGCCGCCCTGGTCTGCCTCCGCAACTACCGCTCCCGCGTCGCCTACTGGGTGTGAGTCACTGTGTCTGAACCCCGGATCCGGATCGACCACGCCGCCGTCGACTTCCCGATCTTCGATGCGAAGACCCGATCGCTGAAGAAGGCCGTCCTCGGCAAGGCCGGCGGCCGGATCGGCACCGAGGCCAAGGTGCCGATCATCGAGGCGCTGCGGGACATCACGATCAGGCTCGACCGGGGTGCCCGGGTCGCGCTGGTCGGGCACAACGGGGCCGGCAAGTCCACCCTGCTGCGGCTGATGGCCGGGATCTACGAGCCGACCCGGGGCCGGTCCGCCGTGCAGGGCAAGGTCGCGCCGATCTTCGACCTGGCCGTCGGGATGGACCCCGAGATCTCCGGCTACGAGAACATCATCATCCGTGGCCTCTTCCTGGGCATGACCCGGAAGCAGATGGAGGCCCGGATGGACGACATCGCCGAGTTCACCGAGCTCGGCGACTACCTCGAGATGCCGCTGCGGGCGTACTCGACGGGCATGCGGGTCCGGCTGGCGCTCGGCGTCGTCACCTCGATCGACCCGGAGATCCTGCTGCTCGACGAGGGCATCGGTGCCGTCGACGCCGAGTTCCTCGCCAAGGCCCGCGGCCGGCTGCACGAGCTGGTCGACCGCTCCGGGATCCTGGTGTTCGCCTCGCACTCCGACGAGTTCCTCGCCGACCTCTGCGACACCGCGTTGTGGATGGAGCACGGGACGATCAAGGAGTACGGCCCGCTGCAGGAGGTCCTCGACCATTACAAGGGCCGCACGCCGTACGAGGGCACCGCGTGACCGCTCCGCTCGCGCCCGGCTCGGTGGTCGGGGTGATCGTCACCCGGCACCGCGCCGACCTGCTCGTCGACTCGCTGACCGCGATGGCGAAGCAGACCCACCCGGTCACGCACCTGATCGTCGTCGACAACGGACCGGACCGGCCGGCCCGCGACGCCGTCGACGCGTGCCCGCTGCCGACCACCTGGCTGCCGTCGTGGACCAACCTGGGCGGAGCCGGTGGGTTCGCCCTCGGCATGCTGCACGCGCTCGCGATGGGTGCGGACTGGATCTTCCTCGCCGACGACGACGGCCACGCCGCCGACGAGTCCACCCTCGCCACCCTGCTGGACGTCGCGAACCGCCGCGGTCTCGCCGCGGTGTCGCCCGTGGTCGCCGACAAGGCCGACCCCGAGCGCCTCGCGTTCCCGCTGCGCCGCGGCGTGACCTGGCACCGCACCCGGTCGGCACTGATGGCGGGCGACGGTGACCAGGAGCTCCTGCCGGGCATCGCCTCCTTCTTCAACGGCGCCCTGTTCCGGGCATCGACGCTCGAGGTCATCGGGGTGCCGGACCTGCGGCTGTTCGTCCGCGGTGACGAGGTGGAGATGCACCGCCGGATGGTGCGCTCCGGGCTGCCGTTCGGCACCGCGCTGCACGCCGGCTACCTGCACCCCTACGGCTCGGACGAGTTCAAGCCGATGCTGGGCGGGCGGCTGCACGCCCAGGACCCGGGTGACGACGTCAAGCGCTACTACACCTACCGCAACCGTGGCTACCTGATGGCCCAGCCCGGGATGCGCCGGATCGGCCTGCTGGAGCTGCCGAGGTTCGCCTGGTACTTCCTGGTCACCAAGCGCGACCCCCGCGGGTTCCGCGACTGGCTCCGCCTCCTGAACCAGGGCCGCGCCGAGCGCTTCCACCGCGCCCCCTGACCACTACACACCCGTTTCCTCCACCGCACACCGGCAGCGACGGGTGTGCGGGCGCTGTCCACAACCGATCCGGTTGTCCACAGGCGCGGGTGCTGGGGTCTGTCGGCGTGGGGTGGCGGGGGCACCGTGGGTGGGTGGACGCCCTCATCCAGCCGGGGCCGACTTCGCCTGGCCCGCCCTCGGCGTCGTCGGGGAGTTCGACGGCGGGTGGAGTACGGCAGGAACGGTGTCGCGGCTGCGGTTCGTGCTCGGCGCGCGACAGCCTCACACCCGGTCAGTTCTTGAAGATCACGTACCGCAGCATCACGAAGTTGATGGCGGTCGCGGTGCCCTGGGCCACCACGGCCGCGAGCAGGGTCTCGTAGGGCATCAGCGGCAGCAGGAACAGGACCAGCGAGTTCATGCCGACGTTCACCGCGAACGTCGTGCCGTAGAGCGCGACGAAGCCGGCGAACCGGCTCTTGCCGCCGGTGTCGGCCCCGGAGAAGGTGAACCGCTTGTTCAGCAGGTACGCCGTCGTCGTGCCGAGGATGAAGCCGATCCCCTTCGCCACCGGCACCCACAGCCCCAGGTACAGCAGCACGTGGTACGAGCCGATGTCGACGACGGCACACAGCACGCCGATCACGACGAAGCTGCTGAGCTGCCGGACGAGTCCGTGCCGCGACGCGGCGGCACCGTCGGGAGACGGGTTCTCGGCCCGCGAGGACTCCGTGGCGGTCACGCCCCCGAGGGTAACGGCGGGAAACGGCCCGCCCGACGGCGACCCGCGGCCGAGCCGTCGCACACGTCCGCGACCTGCGCCGCCGCCCGGGCCCGCTCTCCCGCCCCGGGACCTCACGCCGTCCTGCACCCGCCCCGCCTGCCCCCAGGGGCACCCTCGCGGCGCCCGGCGCCCCGAGGGGTCCCCTCGCGGCGGACTGGTACTCACCAAGCACTTTGTGCTACAAACTAGGCATCGCAGCAAACAACTTGCCGGTCGAATCGAGGGGGACCACCGTGCAGGAACACCGCGACACCACCGCCACCGACCTCGGTGACGACCCACCGGTCTCCGCCGCGGACGCGCTCGCGATCATCGAGCAGGAGCAGGCCCGCCAGGAGCCGGACATCTCCGGGTACTTCCTGCTGTGGGGCGCACTCTGGATCCTCATCGGACTGACCTGGTTCGGCTCCGGGACGCAGGTCTGGGCGGCCGACACCGCCGGCATCACGACCGGCGTGCTCGTCGTGGGGGGCTGCCTGACCAGCGCCTGGCTCGGCACGCGGATGAACCGCGGGGTCTCGGGCCCGTCGAGCCGCTTCGGCGCGATGTACGGGGTCGCCTGGGGCGTGGCGATCGTCGGGACTGGCGCCCTGGTCGCCGCACTCGTCGGGCACGCGGGCCAGGCGGCCGCCCCGCTGATCCCCGCGCTGTTCGTGTTCGTGGTCGGCGTGCTGTACACGGTGACCGGGGCCTTCTACCGGGACGGTCTCGACTTCGGGCTGGGCCTGGTCGTGCAGCTGGTCGCGGTCGTCACGGCCTTCACGCCCGCGCCGTGGAGCTCGCTGGTGATGGGGGTCGGCGGCGGTGGCGCCCTGCTGGCCGTCGGGATCGTCCGGCGGGTGCGGCGATGACCGAGCTCGATCCCGTGATCCACGCGCAGGCCCGGCTCCGGGTCACCGCCACCCTCGCCACGCTGGCCGACGGGGACCGGATGACGTTCCCCCGCCTGCAGGAGGCACTGGGGATGACGGCCGGCAACCTGTCCACCCACCTGCGCAAGCTGGAGGACGCCGGCTACGTCGCGATCACCAAGACCCATCAGCGCCGCACCCCGGTCACCTACGTCGAGCTGACGAGAACCGGCCGGAGGGCGTTCGAGGACTACACCGAGACCCTGCGCACGCTGCTGTCGCCGCCGGTCGACGAGGAGGTCGGCTCGTGACCGCCCCCGTCGTCCTGGAGGGCGTGTCCCGGCGTTACGGCGCCACCGTCGCCCTCGACGGCGTCGACCTCGCGCTCGAACCCGGCAGCCTCACCGGACTCCTCGGCCCCAACGGCGCCGGCAAGTCCACACTGGTCAACCTGGTCGCCGGGCTCCGGCGGGCCGACTCCGGCACGGTCCGGTTGTTCGGCGGCGACCCGCGGGACGCCGCCAACCGGGTCGCCCTCGGGACGACGCCGCAGCAGACCGGCCTGCCCGAGACCCTGCGCGTGGGTGAGGTGCTCCGGCTCGTGTCCGGACACTTCCCCGACCCCGTGCCCACCGGCGAGCTGCTGGAGCGCTTCGGCCTCGCCGGGCTGGAGCGGCGCCAGACCGGCGGGCTGTCCGGCGGTCAGAAGCGCAGGCTGGCGGTCGCGCTCGCGTTCTGCGGACGCCCCCGGCTGGTGCTGCTCGACGAGCCGACCACCGGGCTCGACGTCGAGGGCCGTCGCGTGCTGTGGGACGCCGTGCGCGAGTTCCACGCCGGCGGCGGCACCGTCCTGCTGACCACGCACTACCTGGACGAGATCGAGACCCTCGCCGAGCGGGTCGTCGTGCTCTCCGGCGGCCGGATCCGCGCCGACGGCGACGTCGACACGATCCGCGGAGCGGTCCGGCGCAGCCGGGTCACCCTGCGTGCCGCGCTGCTGCCCGACCTGCCCGGGATCGAGCACACCGAGCGCGACGGCGACCGCTGGGTCCTGCACACCGCCGACGCCGACGCGCTCGTCCGCGACCTGGTCACCAGCGGTGCCGCGTTCAGCGACCTCGGCGTGGCCCGTGCCTCGCTGGAGGAGGCGTTCCTGACCCTGGCCGGCACCGGACCGCAGGCCGATCCCGCCGTGCCCACCGGAGGCTCACGATGACCGCCACGAGGCCGACCACTCCGACGACCGGCACTGCCACGACCAGCACGAGGACGGCCGGCACTGCGACGGCCGGCACTGTCACGACCAGCACTGCGACGGCCCGGCCCCGTCCGGCCGTCCCGCTCATCGGCGCGCACGTGCGGTACCTCGTGCTCGAGCAGCTCCGGATCCCGATGGCGGTGCTGTCCTCGGCCCTGTTCCCGGCCCTGTCGCTGCTGTTCTTCGTGCTGCCCTTCGACTGGGCCGACGACCCGGGGGCCGCCACCGCCGCGGTGGCGCAGCTGGCCCTGTTCGGCGTGCTGACCGGGTTCCTGTTCACATTCGGGGTCGGCGTCGCCGACGACCGGGAGAAGCCGTGGGACCCGTACCTGCGCACACTGCCGGCGCCCGCCTGGACCCGGATCGTCGCCCGGCTGATCTCCGGCGCGTTCTTCGCGCTGCTCTCCGTGCTGCCGGTGCTGCTCGTCGGCGCGCTGTTCACCGCGGCGACCGTGCCGTCCGGACGGTTGCTCGCCGCGCTCGGGACGCTCGTCCTGGGCGGGTTCCCGTTCCTGCTCGGCGGGCTCGCGATCGGCTACTCGCTGCCGACGAAGGTCGCCCTGCCGGTCGTGCAGCTGGTGTTCTTCCCGATGGCGTTCGGCGGCGGGCTGCTGCTGCCCCCGGAGCTGTTCCCGGGCTGGATGCAGATCGTGTCGTCGCTGCTGCCCACCCGGGGCGCCCGGGACCTGCTGGTCTTCTCCCTCGGCGGTCCGACCCCGACGGTCCTGGTCGTGGTCGCGTTCGCCGCCTGGACGATCGGGGCGGCACTGGTGGCCGGGTGGGCCTACCGGCGCGACGAGGGACGCCGCTTCCGCTGACCTTCCCGGCTTCCGCTGACGTCCCGGCGCGGTGCCCGACGGCCCCGCCGCCGCGCGCCGCCGGCTCGCCGCACGGCCCCCAGGGGCACCCTCGTAGCGCCACAGGCCCCGAGGGTGCCCCTGGGAGCGGGAGGCCGGTGCGCATCGGGGGCTTCGTCGGGATCGGACGGTTGACACCCGTTCGAGTGATTCGACAGGATCAGCTTCCTCCGACACCCAGCTGTAGCACGTCGGTCCCACCACATCGTTCGACGAGGAGCGATCCCCGATGGCGGAGTACACCCTGTCCCGGCGCGCACTGCTGATGCTTCTCGGCGCAGGTGCCGCCGCCCCCGCACTCGCGGCCTGCGGCAGCAGCGTCGGCGGCGGGTCCGGTTCCGGCGGCGAGGAGGGCGGCCCGGTCAAGGTCGGCCTGGTCGTCCCGCAGTCCGGGGTGTACGCCCCGCTCGGCACCGACATGCAGCGGGGCTGGGACCTCTGGCTGCAGCAGCACGGCAACCGGATCGGCGGCCGGGAGGTCACCACCGTCGTCGCCGACGAGGGCGAGAACCCGCAGACCGGCGTCCCCGCGGTGCAGCGGGTGCTGCAGGCCGACCAGGTCGACCTCGTCGTCGGGCTGGTCAACTCCGCGACCGCGCTCGGGGCCGCACCGCTGATGAGCGAGGCGAAGAAGATCCTCGTGGTGGCGAACGCGGGCGCCGCGGACATCACCGGGAAGGCCCGCACGCCCTACGTCTGGCGGACCTCGTTCCAGAACGCCCAGGTCGCCGCCGCGGCAGGCCCCCACCTCGCGGAGCAGAACATCCCGGGCGGGGTCTTCCTCATCGCCTCGGACTACGCGGCGGGGACCGAGGTGCGGGCCGGGTTCAAGGCCGCCTACGAGGCCGCGGGCGGGCGGATCGCCGGCGAGGCGTCCCCGCCGTTCGGCACCACCCAGGACTACCAGCCGTTCCTCGCGCAGATCCGGCAGTCCGGGGCGGGGGCGGTGTTCTGCTTCTTCGCCGGGGCCGAGGCCGTGCGGTTCGTCCAGCAGTACGCCCAGTTCGGCCTCAAGGACTCCGTCCCGCTCTACGGCTCGGGCTTCCTCACCGAGGGCGGGGTGCTCGACGCCCAGGCCGAGGCGGCGCTCGGCGTGCGCACCTCGCTGTTCTACACCGACCAGCTCGACAACCCGGCCAACCGCGCCTTCGTCGAGGCCTACCGCGCTGCCTACGACGACGCCGTCCCCACCTGCTACTCGGTCTCCACGTTCGACGCGGCCGCGGTGCTGGACCGCGCGCTGGGCGCGGCCACCGCGCTCGACGGCGACAGCGTGAGCGCCGCGCTGGGCGGGGTCGGCTCGATCGACGACAGCCCGCGCGGCCCGTGGACGTTCGACGGCCAGAACCCGCTGCAGACGATGTACCTGCGCACGGTCGAGGGCACGCCGGGACAGCTCGTCAACGCCGTGACCGCCGACCTGGGGCAGAAGGCGCAGGTATGACCGGCTGGCTCGCGGCCAACCTGCTCAGCGTGCTGAACGGGCTGGCGATCGGCGCGCTGCTGTTCGTGCTGGCCGTCGGGTTGTCGCTGGTCTTCGGCATGATGGACGTGCTCAACCTGGCCCACGGCGCGCTGTTCCTGGTGGGTGCCTACGTCGCCGCAGCGCTCGTCGGCGGCGGCGCGTCCTGGGGCGCGTTCCTCGGCGCGCTGGGGCTCGCCGCGGTGATCGGGTTGCTGGCCGGCGGGGGGCTCTCGGCGATGACCGAGCCGCTGCGCCGCCGGTCGCACCTGGACCAGGCGCTGCTCACCCTCGGCGTCGCGCTGATCGTCGCCGAGGTGCTGCAGATCGTCTTCGGCGACGATCCGCTCGCCGTGCCCGCCCCGCCGGGGCTCGACGGCTCGGTGTCGCTGCTCGGGGCCGCGTACCCGACCTACCGGCTGGCCCTGATCGGTGTCGGCGCGGTGCTCGCGGTGGCCGTGCACGTGCTCGTCGAGCGGACCACGCTCGGCGCGCTGATCCGGGCCACCGTCGCCGACCGGGAGATGGTCGCGGCCGTGGGCGTCGACAACCGCCGGGTCAAGATCGCCGTGTTCGCGGCGGGCTCGATGCTGGCCACGGTCGCGGGGGTCCTCGGCGGGCCGATCTACGGCGCGAGCGTGGGCCTGGACTCGACCGTGCTGATCCTGGCGCTGGTCGTGGTCGTCATCGGTGGGCTCGGGTCCGTGCGCGGGGCGCTGGTCGGCGCGCTCGTGATCGGACAGATCGAGTCGCTGGGCCGGGCGCTGCTGCCCGACCTGGCATCGTTCGTCCTGTTCGGAGCGCTGGCGCTGGTGCTGGTCCTGCGCCCGCAGGGGCTGTTCGGCAGCCGGGCGGGGGCGGCGGCATGACCGAGGTGTCCGCCCGCACGGAGGAGGTGCACGGCGCCATGGACGATCCCGGGACCGGTTCCGGGCCACCGCCCGCACGGCCGCGGTGGGTCGTCGCCGTGCCGGTGGCCGCGGTCGTCGTCGTGCTGGCCGCGGTGCCGCTGTTCCTGGCCCCGTTCGCCACGACCACGCTGACCCGGCTGCTGGTGTTCGGCCTGCTCGCGGTCAGCCTGGACCTGCTCGTCGGCGTGACCGGGCTGCCGTCCCTCGGGCACGCCGCCTACTTCGGTGCCGGTGCCTACGCCGCGGGCTGGGTCTCGATCCACCTCACCGCGGCGATCCCGGTGCCGCTGCTGGTCGGCGCGGCCGTCGGCGGGCTCGCCGCCGCGGCGACCGGCTGGGTCGCGGTGCGCTCGGCCGGGGTGTACTTCCTGATGCTGACGCTGGCGATCGGCGAGGTCCTCGCGCAGGTCGCGCAGAGCTGGGACGGCGTGACCGGTGGCGCCAACGGCCTGGCCGGGATCCCGGCCGCCCGCCTCGGCGGCGAGTCCCTGACCGGCGCCGGCTTCCTGTACTGGTACGTCCTGGGGGTCGGCCTGCTCGCCTTCACCGCCGTCTGGTTGCTGGCCCGTTCCCCGTTCGGCGCCGCGCTGCGCGGGATCCGGGACAACGAGCCGCGGATGCGCGCGATCGGCTACCCCACCACCCTCTACAAGTACGGCGCGTTCGTCGCCGCGGGCACCGTCGCCGGGGCGGCGGGCTCGCTGCTCGCCGCCCAGCAACGCCTCGTGACCCCGGACGACCTGGGTTTCACCACGGCCGCGATCATCCTGCTCGCCGTGGTCATCGGCGGCGCGGGCTCGCTGTGGGGCCCGGTCGTGGGCGCCGCGATCGTCGTGCTCGTCCGCGACGCCCTGGGCCCCGGACTCGGCGGGCACGGCGAGCTCGTGCTCGGGATCGTGTTCGTGCTCGTGGTCTACCTGCTGCCCCGCGGCGCGGCCGGGCTGACCACGCTGCGCCCGTCCCGGAGGAGGCGGACATGACGGCCCCCAGTCCGACGGCACTCGCCTGTACCGGTCTCAGTCGGTCCTTCGGCGCCCTGCGCGCCGTCGACGCCGTCGGCCTGACCGTCGAACCCGGCGCCCGGCACGCCCTCATCGGCCCGAACGGCGCGGGCAAGTCCACCCTGTTCCGGCTGCTCACCGGCCGGATGCGCCCCGACGCCGGCACCGTCGACCTCGCGGGGCGCGACGTCACCGGGTTCTCCGAGGTACGCCGCAACCGGCTCGGCATGAGCCAGACACTGCAGCACGCCAGCCTGTTCGCCTCGCTGAGCGCCGCCGAGACCGTCGCGCTGGCCGTGCGCCGGCACGGAACGGCCGGTGGCGGGGCCCGGATCGTCCCCTGGCCGCGCCGGCAGCCCACCGTCGACGCCCGCGCCGGCGAGCTCCTCGACCGCGTCGGGCTCGCCGACCGCGCCCGGCAGCCGGTGCCCGCGCTGGCGCACGGGGAGCGCAAGCAGCTCGAGGTGGCGCTCGCACTGGCCTGCTCCCCGACCGTCCTGCTGCTCGACGAGCCCGCCGCCGGGATGTCGCCCGCCGAGAGCGCCCGGCTGCTCGCCCTGCTCGCCGACCTGCCGGCCGAGGTCACCGTGCTGTTCGTCGAGCACGACCTGGACCTCGTGTTCGACCTGGCCGACCGGGTCACCGTGCTGCACCTCGGCCGGGTCCTGCTGACCGGAACGCCCGACGAGGTCCGCGCCAGCGACGCCGTCCGCGAGGCCTACCTGGGCACCGCCCGCCGCGAGGAGCTGTTCACCGGATGACCGCCGTCGACGTGCAGGCCCTGACCGCGGGCTACGACCGCAGCACCGTGCTCGACGGGGTCGACCTGTCGATCGGCACCGGCGGCGCGCTCGGGCTGCTCGGACGCAACGGCGTCGGGAAGTCGACCCTGGTCATGACGCTGATGGGGCTGGTCGCGCCGACGTCGGGCCGGGTGCTGCTCGACGGGCGCGACGTCACCGGGCTGCGGCCGGACCTGGTCGCCCGGGCCGGTGTGGGGCTCGTCCCGCAGGGCAGGCGGATCTGGGCGCCGCTGACCGTCGCCGAGACGCTCGCCCTCGCCGCCCGCGGCCACGGCCGTCGTGCCGCCGCCGGCCGGTTCACCATCGACTCCGTCTACGAGCTGCTGCCCCGCCTCCGCGAACGGCACGGACAGCAGGCGGGACAGCTCTCCGGCGGCGAGCAGCAGATGCTGGCGATCGCGCGGGCCCTGCTCACCGACCCCGCCGTCCTGCTGCTCGACGAACCGTCGGACGGTCTCGCACCCGCCGTCGTCGACCAGATCGCGGAGCTGCTGCAGACGCTGCGCGGCGAGGGCGTGACGCTGCTGCTGGTCGAGCAGGACCTGCACCTGGCGTTCGCGGTGTGCGAGGAGATCGCGGTGATGGAGAAGGGCCGGATCGTCCACCGGTGCCCGACGCCGGAGTTCCGGGCCGACCGCGCCACCGCGCACCGGTTGCTGGGTGTCGCCTGACACCGACTCAGAAGTGCCGGCCGGCGAAGGTGTAGCGGGTCCGGACGGTCACCGATCCGGCCGACGTGCGGCCGTAGACCCGGAAGTGCGGGCGCCCGTGCACGGCGCGCGACGGCACCTTGGAGCGGATCGAGCCGTACGCCGAGACCAGGCCGTCGACGTCGGCGGTCGCCCCCTCGGGGACGAGCAGCCGGGCCGACCCGGCGCCCAGCTCCAGCTCCACCTCGACCACCGGCATCGGCAGCTCGGCCTCGCAGAAGTCGAGCAGCACCGCACCGATCGAGCTCTGCACCCGCAGCCGGGACGGCACCTGCCAGTCCCCGCGCCGTCGCAGCCCGCCGACGCCGCCGCGCAGCACCGTCGGCGGGCCGACCGGGGTGGCGAGGACGTCGGCGCTGAGGTCCAGCGGGTCACCGGGCAGGTCCGACAGCACCGGCACCAGGTCGGCGCCGAACCGGGCGCCGTAGACGACGCTGAGCCGCTCCTGGAGCTCGTCGACCGAGATCCGGCCCTCGGCCATCGCCCGGTTCAGCCGTTCGGCGGCACGTTCGCGGTCGGCGTCGGAGATCCTGATCTCGCGCCGCTCGCCCGGAAGCCGCGAACCGTCCACGTGTCCAGGGTAGATGTTCGCCGTACGGATGTTCGCCCGGCAAGCCGCGCTCGGTCACCCGACCGGGGCGGCGGCCGGCAGCCGGAACAGCCACACGCCGCCGTCGTACCGGCCCGGGTCGCCCGTCACCCGCCGGGTCCACTCGAGCACGCGGGCCTCGTCCCCGCCGCCGGTGGCCTGCCCGGGCACCATGGCGACCGCGGTGATCCCCAGGTCGCGCAGCTCCCCCGCCGCCTCGGCCGCGTAGGCGTCGCTGGGGTCGTTCTTGCCGTCCGCGACCCACTGCGCCCCGATCTGGTAGCGGTTCCAGCGCGACTGCAGGACGACGTCGTCGTCCGGGTCGGAGGCGATGAAGTAGCCGCCGCGGATGTGGAAGCCCGGCCCGGAGGCGGCCTGCCAGCGCAGGCCCTGCGCGCCGTCGTCCCAGGCGGCGGTGATGCGCGGGTAGATCTCGACGACGTCGGCGGGCCCGAGGACCGCAGCGGTGTCGGTGAAGAACTCCGGGACGGGCGCCGGGCGGACCTCCTGCTCGTCCGCCGGCAGCCAGCTGAGCAGCGCGAACCCGGTCAGGACGAGCGCACCGGCACCGGCCGCGGGCGGCGCGAGCGGCATCCGGTCGATCCACATCGCGACGACGGCGGCCACGCACAGCGTCGTGACGATCTGGATCCGCACCGGCTCGATCTCCGACAGCAGCGGGACCTCGGCGAACGCCAGCCACGGCAGCGGCACCCCGGTGTCGGACCCGGACAGGACGACCCCGGTGCCCAGCGACGCCACCCAGGACAGCGCACCGACCGTGGCGACGACCCGCAGCGTCGTCGACCGCACGACCAGCACCGCGACGACCACCAGCGCCAGCATCGCGACACCGATGTAGCCGCCCTGCTCCCCGATGTGACCGGCGAGGTCGTCGTCCGCGCCGGCGGGGGCCGGCCGGATCGCGGTCAGCCGGGTCGGGACCAGCACGTTGGCGAGGTCGGCGCCGGTGGCGTGCACGTTGCGGATCGCCGCGCGCGGCCGGTTCGGCCCGGCGAGCACCAGGTAGAGCGGGTAGGAGCCGAGCGCCGCGACCACGCCGACGCAGGCCGCCCCGGCACGGACCAGCCCGGGCAGGTGCGCGCGGACCCAGCCGGGGAAGCGCAGCGCCAGCACGACCGCGGCGAGCACCAGGAAGATCACGCCGATGGCGAGGTTCTGGGTGTAGAGCAGCAGCTGGCCCAGCAGGACGAGCCCGGTCAGGCCGCCGACCAGCCAGGGCCGGCGCAGCGGACCGCGCCCGAACAGCACGTGGGCGAGCAGCAGGAGCAGCGGCGGCAGCACCGACCAGGTCAGGTTGAGGTGCCCGGCGATCGCGTGCGCGAGGTGGAACGGCGAGAACGCGTACAGCGCCCCCGCGACGCCCCGCGCGACCCAGCCGCGCACCCCGGTGGCGTGCACGTACGGGCCCAGGGCGGCCACCAGCAGCAGGCCGGACACGACCGGCCCGAGCACGATCCCGGCGTTGAACGCCGTGACCGATCCCGCGAGCGCCGTGAGCGGGGCGAGCAGCGCGGCCAGCAGCGGCACCGCGGTGTTCCACAGCGCGTTCAGCCCGTGCGGCCAGTGCATCCAGTCGCTGAGCAGCGGGTTCTCGCCGTGCGCCACCGCGAACGGGAACCAGTTGAGCCACCAGGCGAACATGTCCGCGTCCGCCGTCACGTGCCCGATCAGCAGCCCGCCGGGGTCGGCGAGCACCCGGCGCTGCAGCCACAGCGAGACGAGCAGGTACCCCACCCCGAGCAGCACGTACCCGCCCGCGGTCGCGCCGCGCCGGTGGACCGCGGGAGGCGTGGGGCGGGCGTGCCGGGGGCCGGAACGCTCGTCGAGCACGGGTCCCAGTGTGGCGCTCCGCGCCCGTGAGTGGTTACCGCGGTCCGCGCAACGGTAACCACTCACGAGGCATTAGCCTTCCCGGCGATGACGGACATGACCGTTCCCTCCAGCATCAGGACCGACGCCCCGGCGCGCCGGACCGCGTCCCTGCACGGCTGGGGACGGACCGCACCCACCCGCGCGCAGCTCGTCACGCCGCGCGACCCCGAGGACGTCGCCGAGGCGGTGCGCACCGCCGGTGACCGCGGGATCATCGCCCGCGGGCTCGGCCGCTCCTACGGCGACCCGGCGCAGAACGCCGGCGGCGTGGTCCTCGACATGCCGGCGCTGAACCGCATCCACGCGATCGACCCGGACACCGGTGTCGCCGACGTCGACGCCGGCGTCTCGCTGGACCAGCTCATGCGCGCGGCGCTGCCGCACGGGCTCTGGGTGCCGGTGCTGCCGGGCACCCGCCAGGTCACGATCGGCGGCGCGATCGGCGCCGACGTGCACGGCAAGAACCACCACACCAAGGGCAGCTTCGGCAACCACGTCGAGTGGATCGCCCTGGTGACCGCCGACGGCTCGGTGCGCGAGCTCACCCCGACCGGACCGGACCGGGATCTGTTCTGGGCGACCGTCGGCGGGATGGGCCTGACCGGGGTGATCGTCCGGGCGAAGGTGCGGCTGCACCGCACCGAGTCGGCGTACTTCGTCGTCGACACCGACCGGACCGACGACCTGGACGGGCTGCTGGAGCTGCTCACCGACGGCTCCGACGACACCTACGGCTACTCCGCGGCCTGGTTCGACACGACTACGACCGGCGCGAAGCTGGGCCGCTCGGTCCTCACCCGGGGCTCGCTGGCGACGGTCGACCAGCTGCCGGAGAAGCTGAGGGCCGACCCGCTGAAGTTCGACGCGCCGCAGCTGCTGACCTTCCCGGACGTCTTCCCGAACGGGCTGGCCAACAAGCTGTCGATGACCGCGTTCAGCGAGCTCTGGTTCCGCAAGGCCCCGAAGCGCCAGCGGGGCTCGATCCAGAACATCACCGGCTTCTACCAGGTGCTCGACGTGTTCGGCGACTGGAACCGGGTCTACGGATCGAAGGGCTTCCTGCAGTACCAGTTCGTCGTCCCGATGGGCGAGGAGGCGGCGCTGCGCCGGATCGTCGAGCGGATCGCGCACTCCCCGCACAAGTCGGGGCTGAACGTGTTCAAGCGCTTCGGTGCGGGCAACGACGCCCCGCTGTCGTTCCCGACCGAGGGCTGGACGGTCACCGTCGACTTCCCGATCGTGGCCGGCCTGTCCCGGTTCTGCACCGAGCTCGACGAGCTCGTGCTCGGCGCGGGCGGCCGGTTGTACCTGGCCAAGGAGTCGCGTACCTCGCCGCAGGCGTTCGCGGCCGGCTACCCGCGGTTCGACGAGTGGAAGGCGATCCGCGACGCCGCCGACCCGGCCGGCGTGTTCGCCTCCGACATGTCCCGCCGCCTCGAGCTGACCCTCTGACTCCGGGAGTTCCCACATGATCGACGCTGTTGGCAACCCGCAGAGCATCCTGCTGCTCGGCGGCACCTCCGAGATCGGCCTGGCCACGGTCCGCGCCTTCGCCGCGGACCGCGCGCTGCGGGTCGTGCTGGCCGCCCGGCCCGGGCCCCGGCTCGACGCCGCCCGCACCGAGCTGGAGAGGCTCGGCTGCGGGGTGGAGACCGTCGAGTTCGACGCCACGAAGCTGGACACCCACGCCGACGTCGTGAAGCAGGCCTTCGCCGGCGGCGACATCGACGTCGCGGTCGTCGCGTTCGGGCTGCTCGGTGACAACGAGCGCGGCTGGACCGACGTCGAGCACGCGGTCGAGCTGGCCCAGGTCAACTACACCGCGACGGTGTCCACCGGCGTGGCGCTGGCCGAGCGGTTCCGCGAGCAGGGCCACGGCTCGATCGTCGCGATCTCCTCGGTCGCCGGCGAGCGGGCGCGGCGCTCGAACTTCGTCTACGGCTCGACCAAGGCCGGGATGGACGCGTTCTACACCGGACTGACCGAGGCGCTGCGCGAGCACGGCGTCACCGTGACGATCGTCCGGCCCGGATTCGTGCACTCGAAGATGACCGAGGGGATGGACCCGGCCCCGCTGGCGACCACTCCGCAGGCGGTCGCCGACGTCGTCGTCGACGCCGTCCGCAACCGCAAGGAGCTGGTCTGGGCGCCGGCGCCGATGCGGTTCGTGATGAGCGCACTGCGCCACGTCCCGCGCCCGATCTTCCGCAAGCTGCCGATCTGACCCCGGCCCTGCCGACCCGGCGCGGGACGCGCGCCGCGGCTCACCAGCCGTCGACGTGCAGCACCGTGTCCAACGGCTGACGCTTCGCCGGCTTGAACGTGTCCCCGGTGTAGTAGGCGACCGGCAGGAGCACGCCCTGGCGGACGTCGTCCGGGACGCCCAGCAGCGCCGAGATCTCCTTCTCGTACTGCAGGTGCAGCGTGGTCCACGCGCTGCCCAGCCCGCGGGCGCGCAGGGCGAGCTGCAGGCTCCACGCGGCGGGCAGCAGCGAGCCCCACATCCCGGACTGGTTGGCCGCCGGCAGCTCCGCCGAGGCCTGCAGCGCACCGATGACGAGCACCGGGACCTCACCCATCCGGTCGGCGAGGTACTGGGCGCTGTCCGCGACCCGGCCCTGGGTGGCGTCGCGGTCGGTGTCGCCGGTGGGCTTCGTCGTCGGGTAGGCGCCGGAGTTGCGGTAGGCGGTGAACGCCTGCCGGTAGTACTCGCCGATCGCCGCACGCTTCTCGGGGTCGGTGACGACCAGCCAGTGCCAACCCTGCTGGTTCGATCCGCTCGGGGCCTGCAGCGCGACCTCGAGGCTCTCCCGGACCACCTCGAGCGGTACGTCGCGGCCCAGGTCGAGGCGCTTGCGCACCGAACGGGTGGTGGTCAGCAGTTCGTCGGGGCCCAGGGGAAGCACGTCACTCATGGGCACCGATCCTGCCGCAGCGGGTGGCGGCGGGCGCGTCAGGCCGGGCGTCGGACGATCAGGACGGCGCGCTCCCCGGCGCCCGGGTCGAGGGTCAGCCTGCCGGACGAGCGCTGGGCCCTGGCCGGTGCGGTGCGCGGGTCGAGCACGACCGGGACACCGCCGTAGGGGCCCCGGGTGAGCCCGTCCGAGCCCTCGCGGACGATCTCGAACCCGGCCTCGACCAGGATCTCCCGGATCCGGACGTGGCCCCGCGGCACCCGTGGCGGCACCCAGCGTGCCCCGGCGAGCTCGCGGCCGCGGCCCTCCGCGTCGGCGGCGACGACGAGTGCGTGCCCGCCGGGCCGCAACGCCCGCAGCCAGCCGCCGGGCCCGGTGTCGGTGTCCAGTGCGGACTCCTCGAGCCGGTCCAGGACCTCCACTGCCGTGAGCGCCGCCGCCGGGCCGGGGAGGTCGCCGACGCTGCGGTACACCGGACAGCCGGGCGCGCCCGCGCGCATCGACGCGGCCTCGGCGTCGGTTCCGGCGAGCCCGGACGCCGGGCCCAGGCGGGTCAGGCCGGACAGCAGCACCCCGCCGACCCCGGCGACGTCCAGGTAGGGCCCGCGGCCGAGATGGTTGCTGACCAGCCGCAGGTACCACTGGCGGGCCGCCGCAGCCGGCGGGGCGGGCGCGGGGTCCGGCAGGTCGGAGCGGGGCGGGGTCGTGGGGATCATCGGTCCACAGGGGTCGGCGGCGCGGGCACCGTCATTCTGACCCGGCACGCGTCCGTGTCCCGAGCCGCACCCCGGGACTGCCCGTGCCCCGAGTCGTCCCCCGGCACCGCCCCGATGCCCCGAGGGGCACCCCGGTAGCGCCAGGCGCCCCGAGGGTGCCCCTCGGAGCGTCCGGGGGCGAGCGCCGGGAGGCCCGGGCGCGGGGGCGGTCGGACGCCGTGGACGAGGCGGTCAGGCGCCGTGGGCGGGGCGCTTGCGCCGGTGCCGTGCCGCGGCGGCGCCGGACGCGGCGACGATCGGGGTCGCGGCGCTGCCGTGCGCGTCGGCACGGCGACGGGTCCCGCGCCCGCACCGCTCGGCACCGCTGCGGGTGCCCGGCAGCGCGGCCGCGGACCGGATCGCGCGCGGTGCGGGCACGACGCCGTCCCGGTCGTCGTCGGCGAGCGAGCGGGCCGCCCGCTGCAGCGACCGCAGCCGCTCCATCCGGTCCGCAGCACCGGGGCCGTCGAGCGGCGGGGTGCTCGGCCCTGCCCCGGGGCCCGGGTCGGCCGGCCCGCCGAGCACCGCCGCCAGAACGATCGTCTCGGGGTCACGACGGGCGTCGTCGGAGGTCAGCCGCCGTCCACCCACACCGTCCACAGAGTTGTCCACAGGGGTGCGTTTCCCCATCGCAAGGTCGGTGGCGAGCGCGGCCCGCTGGACCGGCAGCACCGCGGCCTCCGGGTCGCACCGAGCCGCCGCCGAGTCGAGGCGCACCGGCACCGGCGCCCCGCTCGCCGCTCGACGGCGGGGCAACGCGCGCATCCAGCGCCGGGCGGGGCGCTCGACGAGGGCGTGCAGCAGGTGGGCCACCGGCAGGGTGCCCGCCACGACGACGAGTGCGATCAGGTGCCCGGTCTCCCCGCCCGCCGGGAGCACACCGGTCTCGCTCAGGAACCAGAAGATCTCGAACATCGGGATGTGCACGAGGTAGAGCGCGTAGGAGACGCGCCCGCCGTGCACCATCGGGCGGACGGTCAGCAGCCGGTGCACCGGACCGCGGTCGGCGAGCGCGAGCGACCCGACCAGCACGGGGAACAGCAGCACGGCCAGGCCGTGCCACCCGTCGCCGTACACGCCCCCGAGCACGAGCACGACCGGGACGGCGACGGCGGCGAGCCCGGCCACCCACGATGCGACCGCGGGGACCGACGCGGCCGTGGGCACCGACGCAGCCGTACGGACCGACGCGGCCGCGGGGGCCGACGCGGCCCCTGGGGCGGCCGCGGATGCGGGGGCCGCCGCACCACGCAGCCGTCGGACCGCCAGCACGGCCAGGACCCCGGCCGCGAACCCGCCGAGGATCCGGACCAGCCAGCTGTAGGGGTAGTACGGCGACCCGACCACCACGAACGCCGCCGCCATCGGGGCCACGCACAGCAGCGACCCCGCGGCCAGCACCGTGAACGGCAGGTTCCGCAGCCGGAAGAAGACCAGCGCGAGCACCGGGAAGAGCAGGTACGCCAGCCACTCCGCACTGATCGACCAGGTCGGCCCGACCCAGGACGCACCGTCCAGGTAGGGCTCGTGCCACATCTGCACGAGCAGCAGCTGCTCCAGCCACGCCCGGACGGTCAGCTCCGGCTGCACCGCCTGGTAGGCGATCTGCTCCCCCGAGCCCAGCACCGCGCGGGCCACCAGCCACACCCCGAACAGGTGCAGCACGACCGCGTACGCCGGCCACATCCGTGCCGCCCGGGCCCACACGAACCCGCCCGCGTCGCGCATCCGCAGCCGCGGGCCGAGCTGCTCGAGGTAGGTCCAGGCGATCACGAACCCGCTCAGCACGAAGAACAGGTCCACGCCGAGTGCACCCTGCGTGATCAGCGGGCCCAGCGCGTCGTTGACCATCTCCACCCCGGGCAGCGAGGTGAAGTGGAAGTGGAACGCGACCACCCACAGCGCGGCGACGATCCGCAGCCCGGTCAGCGCCCGCACCTCGCCCCGGGGGCCGGAGTCGGAGGTCACGCGCCGGTCGTCCGGGACACCGACGGTGGCGGGCGTCACCGCGGCCGTGGCGTCGGCCGCGGGGCGCCCGGGGGTGCAGATGCTCACGCCGAGGCCAACGATGGAGCGTCACCACCGTCACCGGTGACACCTGAAGAGGGCCCGAATGTCGCATCCGGTGACGCATTGTGACCAAGAGTGCCGACATCCGGACTTGACTCCCCGGCAGGGCGAAATCGGCTCCGCCGGCGCATCACGGGGGCGTCACGGACGATCTTCGGTGCACGTCTAGCCTCGGCCGGGTGCTGACCGTCGACACGGAGTCCGAGCCTCGGGCCGGGAACCGGTCCGGTGACCGTGGTCCCCGTTCCGCCGACCGGCTCCTCGCGGCCGGTCTCGGCCTGCTCTCCGCGTTGCTGGCGCTGGCGATCCCGTTCCTGCCCGTGGTGCAGAACACCGCGACCGTGACCTGGCCGAACGCCGAGACCGGTACCGCGCCGGTCGACGCGCCGCTGGTCGCCTACCGCGCCGAGTCGTTCTCCGCGACCGTCGCCTGCGACGCGATCCGCAGCCTCGACGACCGGACGTCCGGCCCGGCCACCGTGCTGGCCACGACCCCGGACGCGGCGCCCACCGGCGACACCGTCGGGCTCCGGCTCACCGTCGACGACGGCACCCTCTCCCTGGACAACCGCGGCCTGCGCCTCGCCACCACGGCGCTGCCCCCGCCGGGCGGACCGTGCGATTTCACGTTCACCTCCGACGGCGGCGCGACGACCGCCACGCTGGCCGGGACGACCCTGGCCGAGCCGGGCGGGGACGCCCGTCCGCAGGTCGTGGGCATCTACTCCGACCTCGACGCGGACCTCGACCCGATGGGGTCGACGTCGGTCTCGTTCGACACCGACAACCGCTACGACAGCAGCGCCTCGACGCTGAAGCTGGTCGCCGGTGCGGTCGCCGTCGTCGCGTTGCTCGGGTCGTTGTTCTTCCTGCGCCGGATCGACGACTCCGACGCCCGCCGGGTCGTGCACGGGCGGCGGCTGGCGGTCGGGTTGCGCGGGCGCGACACCGCCCGGGACGTGGTGGTCACCGCCGTGCTCGTCGTCTGGGCCCTGATCGGCTCGATGACCCCGGACGACGGGTACATCCTCGACATCTCCCGTGGCACCGAGACCGCCGGCTACATCGGGAACTACCACCGCTGGTTCGACGTGCCGGAGGCGCCGTTCGGCTGGTTCTACCAGCTGTACTCGCTGTGGAGCGGCATCTCCGACGCGGTGCTGTGGCTGCGCCTGCCGGCCCTGGTGATGGCGCTCGCGTCCTGGTTCCTGATCAGCCGGGCGCTGCTGCCGCGGCTGGGCACCCGGGTTCGGCGCAGCCGGTCCGCGGGCTGGGCGGCGGCCGGGGTCTTCCTGTGCTTCTGGCTGCCGTTCAACAACGGGCTGCGCCCGGAGTCGGTCGTGGTGATCGCCGCCCTGGTGTCGTTCGTGATGCTGGAGCGCGCGCTCGCCACCCGCCGGCTGCTGCCGGTCGCGGGGGCACTCGTGGCCGGGGCGTTCGCCGTCGCCGCCACCCCCACCGGCCTCATCGCCCTCGCCCCGTTCCTGGCCGCGATCCGCCCGCTGCTGGCGCTGCTCACCGAGCGGGTGCGGACCTCCGGCTGGCTCACGACGCTGGCACCGCTCGCGGCGGCCGGCCTGGTCGTGCTGGTGGCCGTGTTCGGCGACCAGACCTGGGCGACGATCTCCGAGGCGACCCGGGTCCGGACCGACATCGGCCCGAGCCTGTCCTGGTACGAGGAGCTCTCCCGCTACGAGCTGCTGTTCTCGGAGACCCGCGACGGCTCGGTGCACCGGCGCTTCCCGGTGCTGCTGCTGTGGCTGTGCATGATCGTCTCGGTCGTGGTGCTGCTGCGCCGCGGCCGCATCCCCGGTGCCGCGCTCGGCTTCTCCCGCCGGCTGCTCGCCAGCACCGCGCTGTCGTTCGCGGTCCTGGCCCTCACGCCCACGAAGTGGACCCACCACTTCGGTGCCTTCGCCGCGCTCGGGGCCGGCGTCGCCGCGCTGGCCGCCCTGGCCACGAGCACGGGCGTGCTGCGGTCGCGGCGCAACCAGGCGCTGTTCCTCTCCGCGGTGCTCGTCGTGACCGGGCTGGCCTTCACCGGTCCGAACACCTGGTGGTACGTCTCCGACTGGGGTGTCCCCTGGTTCGACAAACCCGTGTCGATCGGCGGGGTCCGGGCCACGACGCTGCTGCTGGCGGCGGCGTTCGTCTCGCTGGTGGTCGCGGCCGTGGAGCACCTGCGGTCGGCGTCGGGGATCCCCCGGCCGGTCCGCGAGACCGTCGGACGACGACGGCGCCGGATCGGCCAGGCCCAGGCCGTGCGGCTCGGCTCGGCCCCGGTCGCGATCATCTGCGCGTTCATGGTGCTGTTCCAGGTCGCGTCGCTGGCCAAGGGCATGGAGAAGCAGGCCGACTCGTACTCGCTCGGCGCCGACATCCTCACGGATCCGACCGGGTCCGAGTGCGGCCTCGCCGGACGGGTCATGGTCGAGACCGACCCGGCGGCCAACGTCCTGCCGCCCGTACCCGGCCCGGCCGACGCCACACCGGCGGTCGCGGACGGCTTCGGCCCCGACGGCCTCCCGCCGACCGGCCCGGGGTCGTTGCAGGACAACAGCGGCGACGGCGCGCGGCGGCCGGGCATCACCGGCACCGGCCCGCTCGGCGGCCCGGTGGCGGGCAGCTGGTCGCCGGAGCCGGACGCGGTCGGTGACTACCGCTCCGAGTGGTACGGGCTGCCGGAGACCGCACGGGACGGTTCGGCCCCGCTGGTGCTCGGCATCGCGGGCACCGTCGGCGGCGGGAACTCGCTCGCCCTGGAGTTCGCCCGCGGCGGCGAAGTGATCGACACCATCGAGCCCGACGGCAGCGCGGGCACGGTGACGACCACATCGGACTACGCAGGCGGTGCCGCGGGCGGGCAGTCCTGGCGCGACGTGCGTCTCGACCTCGCCGGGAGCCCGGCCGCCGAGGCCGACTCCGTGCGGGTCGTCGCCCGCGACCGCGGGCTGGGACCGAACTCCTGGATCGCCGTCGCCCAGCCGCGGGTGCCGGAGCTGACCCCGCTCACCGAGGTCGTCGCCGGGCAGCCCGGTTACCTGGACTGGGCGACCTCGTTCGTGCACCCGTGCCTCGAGCGCTTCGGCGTGCACCGCGGAATCGCCGACGTCCCGGCGTTCCGGATGCTCGCCGACATCCAGCAGCGCACGGTCGCCGACGAGTGGGGCCGCGGCTCCAACGGCGGCCCGCAGGGCTGGCTCACCCAGGTCGGCGCCCAGCGCTACGTCCCGACCTACCTGCCGGGCGCGTGGGACTTCGACTGGGGCCAGATCCGGTTGGTCGACCGCTACGAACCACGGGCCGTCCCCGCGGTGGCCGAGCACGGCGAGCGGACCATGTGGGGCTGGCAGCAGGTCGGCGAGGCGGGCGCGCCGCCCCCGCACCCGCCGTCGCTGCCCGGCTGACAGACTCTCGGGGACTTTTCTGACTCTCTGCACGTCCGGACTCTCCGAGTCCCTGAACTTCCGGACTCTCCGAGTCTCTGACGACCGAACCGACCCGAGAGGCGACCGCACGACATGCTGGACACCGCCCGCGCCGACGGCGACCCCGCTCCCGCCGCACCGCAGGCCGGTGACCCGCCCCCCGGGCGGCTGGTGGTGCAGCGCGGTCCGTTCACCGGTCCGACGGCGCTCGTCCCCGAGGACCTCTACGCGGAGGTCCTGCGCGGGGCCGCGCGCCGCGACCGGGACCGGGACCGGATCGAGCTGGGCCCGGCCACGCTCGTCAGCACCAACACCTACTGGGGCCGGCTGCACGCCACCTACTGGCAGCGCTGGACGGCGGTCCCCGAGGTCCGGGTGACGCTGCGGGCGAGCGGCCGCGGCCGGGTGTGGCTGATGGCCTCGGACACCAACAAGGTCGCGCGCGCGGTCGGGGTCGCCGAGATCGACCGGTCCGGCACGACCGACACCACCGTGGAGCTCACCGGCGCGATCGACCGGTTCCTCGACGGCGGCGGGATGTGGCTGGAGCTCGGCACCGACACCGGGTCGATGACCGTGTCGGACGTCGAGTGGGCGGTGCAGGTGCCGCACCCGGCCCGGCCCACCACGATCACCATCTGCACCTACAACCGGGTCGAGGACTGCCTGAACACGCTGCAGGCCCTGCTCGACGACCCGGTCGCGCGCGAGCGGGTCGGTCCGGTCCGCGTGGTCGACCAGGGCAGCGACCCGCTCGAGGCGCGGGACCGGTTCGCCACGATCGCCGCCGGGTTCGGCGAGCAGCTGGTCTACCTGCGGCAGCCGAACCTGGGCGGCGCGGGCGGCTTCACCCGCGGCCTCTACGAGGCGACCGCCGGGGCGCCGGACGACGACCACGACGTCCTGCTCATGGACGACGACGTGCTGCTCGACCCGGAGATCGTCGTCCGGCTGACCGGGTTCGCCGCGTGCACCACGCACCCGACGATCGTCGGCGGGCAGATGCTGAACCTGCTGCACCCCGGCCACGTGCACATCACCGCCGAGTACGCCGAGCCGGAGCGGCTGCGCGTCGGGCGCCCCATCCCGGGCGCGCTGGAGGAGGGCTTCCTGCTCGGCCGCGACGAGCGGCTGCTGCCGATCGTGCAGGAGCGCCGGGTCGACACCGAGTACAACGGCTGGTGGTCGTGCCTGATCCCGGCCCCGGTCGTGCGCGCGATCGGCTACCCGCTGCCGCTGTTCTTCCAGTGGGACGACGTCGAGTTCGGCTACCGCGCCCGCGAGCACGGCTTCCCCACGGTCTCCCTGCCCGGCGCCGGCGTGTGGCACGCCGACTTCGGCTGGAAGGACTGGGACGAGTGGCACCGCTACTTCAACCAGCGCAACGGCCTGATCACCGCGGCACTGCGCACCGGGTTCGACCGGCGCACGGTCACCGGCACGGTGGTCGAGCTGCTGGCCCAGTACCTGGTCGCGATGCAGTACGGGCTCGCCGCGACGCTGCTGACCGCGGTCGAGGACTTCCTGGAGGGGCCCGCGATCCTCGACGACGGTTCCGCGGCCGCCGCGGCCCGGATCCGCGCCATCCGCGCCGCCTACCCGGAGACGACGGCGGTGCCGATCACCGAGGCCGGCCTCGACCCGCGCGAGTCGGTGGTGCACCTGGCCGGGCACACGCCGTCGAAGATGGTCCGGACGTGGCTGAAGCGGGCGGTGCTGCAGGCATCCGGACGGGTGCCGTTCCGCTCCGGCATGGTGCCGGCCGGTGAGGCGCACTGGTGGCACGTGGCGCTGTTCGAGCGGGCGATCGTGACCGACATGGCGGAGACCGGCGTCCGCATCCGGACCCGGGACCGGGAGCGGCTGCGCGAGCTCGCCGTCCGTGGGGTCCGTACGGTGCGACGGCTGCACACCGAGGGCCCCGAGGCCGCCCGCCGGTGGAAGGCCGCCGAGCCCCGGCTCACGGCACGGGAGACGTGGACCCGGCTGTTCGACGCGACGCCCGGGTCCTGACCGGTGCGCTGACTCGCCGGCGCCCGACGAGCACCGCGACCAGCACAACCACCGACGCCACCGGCATCGGGTTCGCGGCGACGAAGCCGAGCGTGAGGTCGGCGACCACCGCCGCACACGCGGCCGCGAACATCCAGCGCGGTCCGGCGGCCGGCTTCGGCCGGTCCGCCGACCAGGGCGTCCGCCCCCAGGGCTTGGCGATCGAGGCCCACGCCTGGAACGCGATCGCCGACGCCATCAGCAGGGTCGTCACGAGCAGGGTCGCCGGCGGCGCGGACGCGGGATCGGCGTGCGCGTCGCCGAGCATCCCGGAGAGCAGGAAGATCCCCAGGTAGAGCTGGACCAGGGTGATCGCGAACTTCACCGTGACCCACCAGTGGTGGAAGAAGCCGTAGGGCGTCGCGGCGGCGAGCACGATCCCGGTCAGCGCGGAGCCGACGGCGAGCGGGGCGAGCAGCACGGCGTCGAGGTGGTCGGCGGCGAGCAGCGCCGGCCCGCGGGCCGCCGGGTCGGCCGTGGCGAGGGCGAGCAGGGCGGCCAGCGAGGCGGCGAGCGCCATCCAGCCCACCGAGGTGAGCACGTGCAGCCAGACGGTGAGCCGGCGCCAGGTCCGGGCCGAGGGCAGGGTTGCTGCGAGGGGCATGCGTCCAGCTCACCCGAGCCGGCGCCGTGTTCCGTCCGGGCCGCACCCGGGTCCGCCCCGGGGCCCGGGTAGTCGTCTCGACGTACGAGCGGCCCGCCGCCCCTCCGCCCACTCCGGACGCTCACGCGTTCCGACACCGCTCACGCCTTCCCGGCGACGCTCACGCGATCCGGTGAGCGTCGGCGTAACCGGTGAGCGTCGGCGGGAGGTGAGCGTCAGCGGGATCGGTGAGCGTCGGCGGGGCCCGCCGTGCCGTTGCCCGGCATGGCCGTGCTCGGGGATCAGCCCAGGAAGTCGCGGCCCGTGTACTCCTTCTCGGCCAGGGTCGGCAGCCGTTCCCAGCCCCACCGCCGTTCGGTGCCGACCCGCAGGTCGTAGCCGCCCGTCGGGTGGTCGTAGCGGACCCGTTCGACGTGCCCCCAGTCCCGCATGGCACGCCCCGGAGCCGGTTCCAGCCGCGACGGCAGCTCGTCGAAGCTCGCGGTCCGGTCGATCCCGGCGAGCACCCCGCCGTTGCCCACGAAGAACGCGTTGTCCTCGGTGGCGCCCTCCAGGCCGTCCCCGACCCGCAGCCGCCACTGCGGCGCCTCGGCGATGCCGTGCCGCACGACGATCTGCTCCGCGCACGGCCACAGCAGCGCCGAGACCTGGTCGGCGAACACCGGGTCCCCGGCGACGACCTCGGCCGCGGGCCGCTCCCGCGCCGGGAGCGGGGCACCGACACCGAGCCAGGTGTCGGGATCGGTGAGCGTGTCCTCGACGACCAGCCGGACCTGGGTCACCCCGATCCCGGCCCCGGTCAGGTCGGCCGGGAGCTCGGTCCACTCCGCGGTCTTCTCCCCGGGCAGCTCCAGCGGGATCCGCGCCGTGTCCCCGGGGGCGCCGGGCGGACCCGTCGCGGCCTCGACGACGAGCGACTGCCCGGACCGCAGATCACCGGTGGCGGGCACGAGCACCGCCGGGGTCCCCTCGGAGACGGGGAACCAGCCGGTCCTCAGGGTGCCGGCGCCGGCGTCGTCGGTGTGCCACAGCGGGCCGGGGCGGGCCGACCGGTCCGGCGGTGGCCCCTCCCGCATCACGCCGGTGAGCTCCGCCGGTCCGGACGCCGGTGCGGCCGGCCCGTCCGGGACCTGCACGGTCACGGCGTCGGCGAGGCCGCACGGACGGCCGCCGAGCGCGGCGAGGTTCATCGACGCCACCGACGGGCCGGGCGCCTGCTGGACCGGGGCGAGCACGAACACCGCCAGCATCAGCGCGACGCCCCCGGCCGCGGCCGTGCGCAGCACCGCACCGTCCGGACCCGGACCGGACGGGTGACCCGCCCGCCGTCGCCGGTGGGCCCACCAGAGCCCGGCCGCGGCGACCAGCAGCCACAGCACCGGGCTGCGCAGGTAGAGCGGCCCCAGGTGCGGGGCGAGGACCTGCTGGTGGATCGGTGCGTCGAGGACCGAGTGGTTGCCGAAGGGCTGGCCCCAGTCCGCGAACGGCCGCCACAGGTTCGGCCCGGCGTAGATCACCGCGGCGACGACGCCGAGCACCGCGGTCCCGACCGCGACGAGGCGGGCCGGGGCCCGGCGCGGCAGCGGCCCGCGGGCCAGCGCGATCCCGAGCAGCAGGGTGGCCGGGGCCGCGACCGCGCCGAAGTGGTTGACCCACTTGGTCGGGCTCGCCGCGACCGCGACCAGGCCGAGCGCGGTGACGGCGAGGGCGAACCCGAGGGCGCGCCCGAGCGGGCCACCGGTGCCGCGCCGGGTCGCGAGCCGGACGGTGCCCAGCACCAGGACCGCGACGGTCAGCAGGACCGGCAGCCGCCGCCCCCACGCGCCCTGCTCGTCGGAGGCGAGCAGGTTGGCGTAGTGCACGTGCTCCTGCCACCAGGAGTACTGGAAGTAGTACCAGCGGTGCACGGCGATGGACTCGCGCACGTCCCCGAGGGTCTGGTCGGCCAGACCCAGCGGGACGACGACGCTCGCGGCGGCGAGCGCCACCGCGACCGTCGCGAGCCGGCCCGGCCACCGGGAGTGGACCAGGTGCCACCACACCTGTGGCAGCGCGAGCAGCAGCGGTGCCGCGGCGACGAGCGCGGCGGGGGCGGTCGTCACCCCGAGCACGGCGACGGCCGTCGCCGGGGCGAGCAGCCCGACCGCACCGGTGCGGCGCGCGGCCGCGACCAGGAACAGCACACCGGCCGCGGCGAGCGTGCCGGCGGGCTCGGGGCGCAGCGAGAGCCCGTAGGGCAGGAACCAGGCCAGGTGCGCGACCGCCAGCGCCGCGACCACGCCGGTGCGGGCCCCCGCGCGGTCGGCCAGCGCGATCAGTGTCAGCCGCAGCAGCACCCACGTCCCGAGCCCCAGGACGACCGGCACCACGCGCATCGGCAGCAGCCCCCAACCGGCGAGCGCACCCCAGGCCTGCATGAGGTAGGGGCCGGTCGCGAACGGGGCCTCGGTGACGTTGAACTGGTAGATCGCGTTGCCGATGCTGCCGGTGTCGGCGCCCTGACGGGCCATCAGCATGTACCAGGAGTCGTCGATGTTGACCGGGCCGAGCACGGCCCAGGCCAGCGTCACCACCAGCACGACCGCGTCGGCGACCCCCGGCCGCGGCGCGACGGCGAGGATCCGTCGGCTGCCGGTCCAGGACCGGAGCGCCACGGCGAGGGTGGCCGCCAGCGCGATCAGGTGCGCGACGAGCAGGCCCACCTTGAGCGGCGACGGCGAGGACTCGTAGCGGGCGTCGGTGTGCAGCTGCACCGCCAGGCCGTCGGCCGCGGGCCCGGCGACGGCGCTCGACAGCTCCGCGACGTGCGGCGGTGCGAGGTCGGGGCGTTCGGCGACGGTCGCGCCGTCGCGGGTCAGCACGGTGCCGTCGGCGTCCGCGGTGACCCGGTAGGTGCAGCCGTCCTCGACCGGGCCGGCGTGCAGCACCTCGGCCCCGGAGCGGATCGTGAACGTGCCGTCGGCGACGGTCGCGGACAGCCCCGGCGCGGTGGCCGGGTCCTCGACGTCGGCGGGCACGGTCCGCAGCACGTCGCCGTCGGGCACCGCGGCCGCGGCCGCGCACGGGATCGTCGCGTCGAGCTGCAGCGGCCGGTACGGCGACAGCGGCAGCACCGTCGACGACGCCGCCCCGGCCTCGGCTCCCGGCGCGGGCCAGGTGACGACCGGGTCGTCGGCGTCGACCGGGGCCAGCGCCGCGGCCAGCCCGAGCAGGCAGGTCAGACCGCCGAGCAGCAGCAGGAGCCACCCCCGGCGCGCGGGGGCCGCCGTCACTCGAAGATCTGCTTCCAACCGTCCTTACCGGTCAGCGTCGGCGTCGCCGCCCGGTAACGCCCGCGCAGGGTCTCCCAGTCGGCGCCGACCGCACGGTGCAGCCGCAGCGACTCGCGGATCATCTGCGTGAACATCCGCGGGTCACGGCGGCGGAAGGTGACCCCGCGGCCGTCCGGGGTGGACACCGTCGCAGAGTCCAGTCCGGCCAGGACGAACCACTGCGCGTTCGACCACGGCACGTTGCGCTGCGGGCGCTCCCGCAGCTCCGGGGCGGGGGTGCGCAGGTTCCGCAGCACGCCGCGGGCCAGGCCGAGTGCCACCTTGGCCTTCCCGACCGGCGGCTCGGGGAACAGCTGGGCCCCGAGCGCGTCCAGCTCGGACGGCGGGACCTGGGTGGCGGAGTCCAGCGGGCGGCCGTCGTCGTACTGCGCCCGCAGCTCGCGGATCTCGTCGAGCACCACCGGCAGCTTCGGGAACAGCGCCTCCGGCCCGGCCAGGAAGTCGGTGAACGCCTTGAGCTGCAGCGCGACCGCCGAGTACTCCATGAGCATCAGGTGGCGCAGCGTGCGCTTGAACGTCTCGCGCAGCATGGGCTTCGGGTCGTCCGGGCCGTGCAGCGCGGCCGCCACCAGCCGGTTGCGGTAGTGGAAGTAGGCCTGCCAGTCCGACGAGTCGTCCTTCTCGATGAAGGACATGTGCCAGATCGCGATGCCCGGGACGGTCGCGGTCCGGTATCCGGCCGCGCGGGCGCGCAGGCCGTACTCGGCGTCGTCCCACTTGATGAACAGCGGCAGCGGCAGCCCCAGCTCCTCGGCGACCTGCCGCGGGATCAGGCACATCCACCAGGCGTTGTAGTCGACGTCGACCCGGCGGTGCAGCCACGGGGTCTGACGGAGTGTGCGCTCCGCCAGGTCGTGGTGCGCCTCGGTCCGCGGCGCGGGCCGCCACAGGAACTGGTTGCGGTCGACGACCTCGCCCATCGTGGACAGCTGCGAGCGGGCCTGCAGCGACAGCATCTGGCCGCCGACGAGCACGGGCTCGCGGGCGAACCGGGAGAACGCCACCGCGCGGAGCACCGAGTCGGGCTCGAGCAGGATGTCGTCGTCCATGTAGAGGATCTGCTCGCAGTCGATCCCGCCCTGGTGCGGGCCGGTGCCGTGGAGCACCTCGTACATGATCCGGGCGTACCCGCCGGAGCCACCGAGGTTCGGCTGGTCGACGATCCGCAGCCGGTCCCCGAGCGCGGCCGCGGCCTGCTCGTAGCCGGCCTCGTCGCGGACCTTCTTCGTGCCCTGGTCCGGCAGGACGATCGCGGTGATCGTCTCGAGGACCTGCGGGTCGGAGCCGAGCGCGGTCAGCGTGGCGACGCAGTCGGCGGGCCGGTTGAACGTCGGCATCCCGACGACGACGGCGGCCCGGCCGGGCGCGTCGTGCGGGGCGTGCCAGCCGCCACCGTGCAGCTGCAGGCCCTCCTCGGCGGCGTCGTCGGCCGAGAGGTCGAACCAGTACCAGCCGCCGTCCTCGAACGGGCGCAGGTCCAGCGCCATCTCCACCCGGCGGCGGCCCTGCACGACCTCGCCCCCGACGAAGATCTGCGAGCCGTCGGCCTTGGTGCGGTAGACGTCGACCCGGCCCGAGCCCTCCAGCTCCAGCCGCAGCTCGATCGCGGTGAGCGTGGACCAGGCACGCCAGTACCCGGCGGCGAACGCGTTGAAGTACGCCCCGAAGGAGACCTCGGTGCCCGGCGGGACGGTCGCGCTGGTCCGGTCCTGCACCCGGGTCCGGCGCCCCGAGGTGGACGACACGGTCAGCGACAGCGGGCGCTCCTGCTCCCCGGGCATCGGTTCGACCGGCGCGAGCGTCGTGCCGGAGCGCTCGTCGAGGTAGAGCGCGCGCACCGCGTACGGATCGGCGGGGCGGGGCAGGATCACGCGCTGCAGCAGCGTCGCGCCGGTCGTCACGTCACCGGACGGCGGGGGCACGGTGTCCCGCTCAGTGCCCATGTCACTGCCTCGCTTGTCCGTGGGGGCGGTGGTCATCGCAGAAACGGCCTCGGGGGTCGGCGGGTTCCGGTCGGGGTCCCGCGCCCGTGCGGCGGCGTCGTCGGGCCGCCCGGGCGGTCAGGGGTCCGGTCGAGCGTAACCGCGGGTCGCGCCGACGGCGGGAGGCGGTCGGGCGCGCCGCGCCGCCGGGGTGGAACGTCCGGTTCGGCGTGCCAGACTGGGTGCCGTGACCAGCACCGGGCAGGATCTCCGGGCCGCGGCCAGCGCCGGGTTGCGCTCGGCCGGGGCACGGTTCGCGCTGGTGCACGGCAGCCGCGCCGCAGGCGGGTCGTACCGCACCACCCGGCCCCGGCCCGATTCCGATCTCGACGTCGCCGCCTGGTGGCCGGGCGACGCACCGGCGTCGTTCGAGGTGGACCTCCCGCCGGAGGTCGACCTGCTGGTGCTCAACGACGCACCGCTGGAGATCGCCGGACGTGTCGCACTCGACGGCGAACTCCTCTTCGACGACGACCCGCCGGCCCGGGTCCGGTGGATCGCCACGACACGGAAGATCTACGCCGATGAGCTCCCCCGGATCGCCCGCTCACACCGGGAGTTCCTCGACGCGATGCGGAGCCGGCATGGTGGATGAGGCGCGGGTCGCCCGGCTCCTGCGGGCGATCGCCGACGACCTCGCCGTCCTGCGGGCGGAGGCGGGCGCGTCCCCTGAGCGGCGCGCCGACCCGCTGTGGCTGCGCGGCATCAAGTACCTCTTCGTGACCGCCATCGAGGGCTGTGTGGACGTCGCGCAGCATCTCTGCTCGTCCGAGGGCTGGGGCCCACCGCGGGACAACGGTGACGCTCTCCGCCTGCTCGGCAGACACGGTGTTCTGCCCGGAGACCTGGCCGACCGGCTCGCCCGCGCGGTCGGCTTCCGCAACGTCCTGGTGCACGACTACGTCGAGGTGGACGACGCGATCGTCCTCGCCCGGCTCGAGGACCCCTCCGACCTGCACGACTTCGTCCGCACGATGGCGGACCGGCTGTAGCTCCCCCGCCTCACCGCACCCGCCACCGCGCGACGGCGTCCTCGTCGAGGGTGACGCCCAGTCCGGGCACGGGCGGTACGGCGAGCAT
Source organism: Pseudonocardia ammonioxydans (assembly GCF_900115005.1). Classification (GTDB taxonomy): domain Bacteria; phylum Actinomycetota; class Actinomycetes; order Mycobacteriales; family Pseudonocardiaceae; genus Pseudonocardia; species Pseudonocardia ammonioxydans. Next base: position 47,544 of record NZ_FOUY01000009.1, read on the forward strand.
GCCGTCGCCGCCGACGGTCAGCGGCGCGGCCAGCGGGAAGTCCCGGCGGGCCGGGGTCCAGTCCGGCGGGTCGTAGGGGAACTCGAACCACGGACCGCCCCCGACGCCGGCCACGACGTGCAGGTTCGCCAGCATCCCGATGCCGTTGGTCCAGCTGTGCGGGGTGAACGCGCGGTGCCGCAGCAGCGCCAGCTCGGCGAGGGTGCGGGCGCGGCTCATCCCGACGGAGAGGACGACGTCCATCTGGTAGACGTCGAGCACGTCGCGCTCGATCCAGCGCAGGATCTCCGGCACCGAGCGCTGCATCTCCCCCGCGGCGATGCGCAGGCCCGGGTTCTCGGCGCGCAACGTGCGGAACCCGTCGGCGTCGGCGTAGGGCAGCGGTTCCTCGACCCAGAACACGTCGAGGTCGGCGAGCCTGCGCACGATCCGGCGGGTGGTGACCAGGTCCGCTCCGGGGGCGATGTCACCGGCCGTCCGCCACGACTCGTTGAGGTCGACCATGATCGTGAACTCCTCGCCGAGCGCGGCCCGCACGGCGGAGACGGCGGCGATGCTCTGGTCCACCCGGTCCCGGTCGATCCGGATCTTGACCGCACCGAAGCCCTCCTCGGCCACCTGCCGGGCGACCTCGACCCGTTCCGACGGCGGGCGCGGCACGCAGAACGACGCGTACGCCGGGACCCGGTCGAGGGTCCCGCCGAACAGGGTCGCGACCGGCAGCCCGGCGACCTGGCCGGCCAGGTCCCACAGTGCCGCCTCGAGCGGCCAGTAGCCGGCGCCGTGGTGCAGACAGCCCTCGAGGGTGCGCACGTGCCGGGCGATCGCCAGCGGGTCCTCACCCACGAAGAGGTCGCGGAAGGCCTCGAAGCCGTCCATGGTGTCGCCGGAGCCGACGCCGACCGGCCCCGCGTCGGTGTGCACCCGGACGATCGTGGCGTCGAAGCTCCGCCGCGGCTCGGGGTCCCACGCGGCGTGCAGCGGCGGCTCCAGCGGCAATCGGAGCCGGTCCAGCGTGATGTCGGTGATCTTCATGAGGTGAGGGTCTGTGCCGTGGGTCCCGGTCCGGGGCGCGCTCGGGGGGTCCGCGCCCCGGATCGGGTGGCCACCGAGCGTAGGAACGTGTCCGCCGGACGACCAGTCGAGGCCGTGGATCGCAATCCGGGTTGCAATGCCGCCAACTGCCACGACGCGTCGCTAACCTCCCGACGGTGACCGACGCACCGCGCAACACCCGCGGGCTGCGCCGCGACCTCGACCTGCTGGAGGCCCTGGCGTCGGAGGAGGCACGGCACACCGGTGGGCTGGGGGTCGCGCAGGTGTCGCGGCTGACCGGGCGGGAGAAGAGCCAGGTGTCGCGTTCGCTGCGCGCGCTCGACGAGGCCGGACTGGTCGAGCGGGACGCCGACAGCCTGCTCTACCGGCTCGGCTGGCGACTGTTCTCGCTGGCCGCCCGGGCCACCGAGGGCCGGATGGTGACGGCGGCCGAGCCGGTGCTGGCCCGGCTCGCGGTCCGGACCGAGGAGACCGTGCACCTGTGCGTGCTGCGCGACGACGCCGTCCTGACCGTCCGGTCGGTGTCCGGTCACTCCTTCCGGACCACCGGCTGGGAGGGGCTGCGCGCACCGCTGGCGTGCACCTCGGCGGGCCGGGTGCTGCTGGTCGACGCGACGCCGGACGAACTGCACGTGCGGTTCGGCACGCCGGCCGACCTGGCCCCGGACCATCCGCGGTGCCGGACCCGGACGGTGCCCCAGCTGTGGCAGGAGCTCCGGGAGGTCGCCGACCGCGGCTGGGCCGAGGTGCGCGACGAGTTCGAGCCGGGCGTGTCCGGGGTGTCGGCACCGGTGCGGGACTTCCGCGGCCGGGTGCTCGCGGCGATCAACGTGGCCGGGCCGACCACACGGATCGGCGAGGCGCTCGGCGCGCACGGGCGGGCCGTCGCGGCCGCCGCGGCGACCGTCTCGGCGGAGCTGGGCTGGGCTGAGCCGAACCGAGCGTGACCGGGCCGGGCGGAACCGGGCCGAGCAGGGCCGGGCCGAGCAGGGCTGGGCCGGGCCGGGCTGGGCGGAACCGGGCCGGGTTGGACCGGCCGGGCGTCCGGCCGGGGGTGACCGGGGCGCCGGTCAGGGCGCCAGCAGCCGCCGGGCCAGGTCGAGGACAGCGGGCCGGGCGTCGTCGATCCGGACCGACGGGTCCTGCAGCGCGGCACCGACGACGGCGTCCACGGCCCCGTTGAGCATGATCGCCGCCGTCCGCGGGTCGACGTGGTCACCCGCATCCCCGGCGCGCTGCGCCGCGCCGATCAGCCCGGCCAGCGCGGTCCACCGCCGGGGACTACTCGGCGAGTCCTCGGTCAGCCCCCGGGCCTCGGGCAGCGCCTGGGCCATCAGCCCGGCGTGGGCCGGGTGCGCGGCCAGGTGCCCGAGGACGCCGTCGAGGTAGGTCTCGACGGCGGCGCGGGGGTCGGGTGCCGCCTCGACGGCCGCGCCGACGTGCTCGACGAGCTCACCGATCACCTGCTCGTAGGCGGCGGCGATCACCGCGTCCTTGGACGCGAAGTGGTACAGCACGGCTGCCTTGGAGATACCGGCGGCGTCCGCGATGCGCTGCAGCGACACCCCGCGGTAGCCGTGCTCGGCGACCAGCTCGACGGTGACGCCGATCAGCTGCTCACGGCGGAGCCGTTCGGTGAACGTACGGGCGCGGGGTGGCACGACGGTGATCCTACGAAGCGGCGCGGTCCAGCAGGCCCGCGATGTCGGCGGCGATCCGGTCGGGCTGCTCCCCGTTGACCGCGTGCGTCGCCTCCGGGTAGTGGCGGACGTTGCCGGCTCCGAAGGCGCGCTCGGCCACGCCCACCGACGTCGCCGGGTCGTGCATCACCGAGCGGCCGGCCACGACGGCCAGCACCGGCACGGTGATCCCGCGCAGCTGCTCCTCGGAGATGGTGGACGGCTGCGGCTGGCGCATCGCGTAGCCGTACATCCCGGACTCGATCATCTCCGCGACCGGCACGTCCTCCACCGGTGCACCGCCCGCGGTGTAGGAGTTGAACGCGTCGCGCCAGCTGCGCGGCATCCAGGAGAACGCGACCGGGAGCGAACGGACGACCGTCTCGAGCGGGATGTCGCCGTAGACGTGGATCGGGTCGAGCAGCGTCAGGCTCGCCAGCGGCGCGTCCGGCCGCTGCACGGCGAGGTTGGCGGCGGTCCACCCGCCGATCGACATGCCGACCACGTGGAAGCGCTCCGGTGGCAGGGCGCGCAGGGCCTCGTCGAACCACGCGGCCTGGTCGGCGTGCGTGGCGATCGGACGGTCCTGGACGCTGTGGCCGGGCTCGCCGAGCAGGTCGACCACCCACACGTCGCGCAGGGCCAGCAGCGAGGGCAGGTTGTCGGCGAACACCGGCGCACCGGACTTCGTGCCGGGTACCAGCAGCAACGGGTCGGCCCCCGGGTTCGCGCCCGCGAACCGGTAAGCACGGACGACGCCGAAGCCGGTGCGCACGTCGAGCGTCGCGGCCGGGGGCGGGAGGTCGTCCATCGCCCGCGCGTACTTCGCCCGGTAGTCGTCGACCGCCTCGGCCGAGGTGAAGTACCCGACCGGGGACGTGTCACGCAGCGCGAGCGCGCCACCCAGCAGGACGCACACGATCACCAGCAGCGTGGTCAGCAGCCGTCGTCGACGCAGTGACTGAACCATGGTCAGCAGTCTGACCGATTGGTAAGTGTCGTGTCACCCGGTTTCCCGGAACGGCTGGTTACTCCTCGGCCTCGGTCCCGGACAGCGCCCGGCCCTCGGCGAAGTACGGGACGAGCCGGTTGGAGTACATGGTCAGCGCCGACCCGATGGCCATGTGCATGTCCAGGTACTTGTAGGTGCCCAGCCGGCCGCCGAAGAGCACGTTGCGGTTCGCGGTCTCCTTGCGGGCCAGCTCGCGGTAGCGCTCCAGCTTCGCCCGGTTGTCCGGGGTGTTGATCGGGTAGTACGGCTCGTCACCGGACTCGGCGAAGCGCGAGTACTCGCGCACGATCACCGTCTTGTCCTTCGGGTACTCCCGCTCCGGGTGCATGTGGCGGAACTCGAGGATCCGGGTGAACGGGACGTCGGCGTCGTTGTAGTTGATCACCGAGGTGCCCTGGAAGTCGCCGGTCGGCTCCACCGACATCTCGAAGTCCAGCGTGCGCCAGCCGAGCTCGCCCTCGGAGTGGTCGAAGTAGCGGTCCAGCGGGCCGGTGTAGACGACCGGCGTACCGGCGGGGATGCGGTCGCGGACCTCGAAGAAGTCGGTCTCCAGCACCACGTCGATGTTCTCGTGGTCGGCCATCCGCTCCAGCCACGCGGCATAGCCGTCGACCGGCAGGCCCTCGTGGGTGTCGTTGAAGTAGCGGTTGTCGTAGGTGTAGCGGACCGGCAGCCGCGTGATGATCGACGCGTCGAGGTTCTTCGGGTCGGTCTGCCACTGCTTCTCGTTGTAGCCCTTGACGAACGCCTCGTAGAGCGGGCGCCCGATCAGCGAGATCGCCTTCTCCTCCAGGTTCGTCGCCTCGCTGGTCTCCACCTCGGCGGCCTGCTCGGCGATCAGCGCCCGGGCCTCGTCCGGGGAGTGCGCCTTCCCGAAGAACTGGTTGATCAGCGCCAGGTTCATCGGGAACGCGTAGACCTGGTCACCGGCCCGCGCGAACACCCGGTGCTGGTAGCCGGTGAAGTCGGTGAACCGGTTGACGTACTCCCACACGCGCTCGTTGGACGTGTGGAACAGGTGGGCGCCGTACCGGTGGATCTCGATGCCGGTCTCCGGCTCGGCCTCGGAGTAGGCGTTGCCGCCGATGTGGTCCCGGCGCTCGAGCACCAGGACCCGCTTCCCGAGACCCTCGGCCACCCGTTCGGCCACGGTGAGGCCGAAGAACCCGGACCCGACCACGATCAGGTCGTAACCGGCGAGGTCGTGCACGCCTGACGTCGACTGGTGGCTCACGGGGACCGAGGGTAGGACAGGCGTGATCCGGGGCACCGGGCGGCTTCGGTACTCTCGCGGACGGGCCACGGAAGCGGACGTTCCCGGCATTCCCGCTGCATAACCGGCCCCGGCGCCGTGCAGCCCGAGGGAAGGAGGCGGCCCGCCCGTGAGCTGGTTGTCCGCCGTCCCCCTGGTCCTGCTCGCTGCCACGTGGGTGACGCTGCCCGGCCTGCTCGTCGGCGTCGCCGCCGGTCTGCGCGGCATCGCCGCCTGGGGCGCCGCCCCCCTGCTGTCGGTCGGCCTGATCGCCGGGTCCGCGGTGGCCGGGAGCCTGCTCGGCGTCCCGTGGAGCGGTGCGGTGCCGGTGGCGGCCGCGTTGTTGTTCGCGCTGATGGTGGTGGGTACCCGGCGGCTGGTGCTGGGCCGCCCGCTGGTCCCCGGGCCCGCGCAGCTCCGCGACCGCGCCGGCCGGGCGTGGGCGACGCTGCGCGGCGGCGGGCCGGACCACCGCTGGACGGGCCTCGCCGCCACCGGCGGCATGCTGATCGCCTGGGTGCTGGGGTTCCGGGCCGCGATCCGGGGCATGGACCGGCCGGACGCGCTGTCCCAGACGTTCGACGCGAGCTTCCACTACAACGCGGTCGCCCGGATCCTCAGCACCGCCGACGCCTCGTCGCTGACGGTCGGCGGGCTGGTGAACTCCCCGGGCTTCTACCCCTCGGCCTGGCACGGTGTCGTCTCGCTGGTCGTACCGGTGACCCCGGGCCCCGCCGAGATCGTCGTCGCCTCGAACGTGGTCGCGCTGGTCACGACGCTGCTGGTCTGGCCGCTGTCGGTGCTGCTGCTGGTCCGCACGCTGGTCGGGCGCTCGGCCGGTGCCGCGCTGGCCGCGCCGGTGCTGTCGCTGGGCTTCATCGCGTTCCCGTGGACCCTGGTCACCTACGGGGCGCTGTGGCCGAACCTGCTCGGGGTCGCGCTGGTCCCGGCCGCGCTGGCGGCGGTCGCGCTGGCCACCCGGCCCGGGATCGGGCCCGACCCGGTCAGCCCGGCGCGCCCGGGCCCGTTCCCCCCGGGGCGGGTGGCGCGCTGGTTCCCGGTGGTCGCCGCCGTGCTCGCGCTCGGCCTCGCCCACCCGAACGCGCTGTTCGGCGCGGTGGTCGTGGCCGTCCCGCCGGTGCTGTGGGGGCTGGTCGGCGGGGTCCGGCGCGGGCTGCGTGCCGGGCGTGCGCAGGCGGTGCGGGCGATCGCCGTGGTGCCCGTCGTGGTCGCCGTGGCTGGCGCCGTCGCGTGGTTCATGTTCGGGTCCCCGGTGCTCGACGGCATCCGCGGCTACTACTGGGAACCGCAGGTCAGCGTCGGTGCCGCCATCGGCGACGCGCTGCTGCACAGCCCGGACGGCAACACCCCGGCCTGGTCGATCGCGGTGCTGACCGTCGCCGGCGCGGTGTGGGCACTGCGCCGGGCGCGGACGTCCTGGCTGGTCCCGGCGCACCTGCTGGTCTGCGCGCTCTACGTGGTCGGGGCCAGCACGTGGTCCTCGATCTGGACCGGGGTCTGGTACAACGACGCGCCCCGGATCGCCGCGCTCGTCCCGGTGACGGCCGCGCCGCTGGCCGCGCTCGGCCTGGTCGCACTGTGCTCGCTGGCCCGCCGGCTGGCCTGCATCGCCCGCGACGCCCTGACCCGGGCCGCACCGGCAGTGGAGGGCTGGCCCCGGCCCCGGGCCGCCGTGCTGGTGGCGGTCGGGGTGAGCGCCGTCGTCGTCACCTCCGGCGGGCTGTACCAGCGCTCGCACATCGACCAGCTGGCCGGGATCTACCAGACCCCGGAGGAGGTGCTGGTCGGGCCGGAGCAGGCCCAGTTCCTGCGCAGTGCCGGTGAACTGATCCCGGCCGACGCCGTCGTCGCGCAGAACCCGTGGGCCGGCACCGCGATGCTGTGGCCGCTGACCGACCGGCAGGTGCTGTTCCCGCACCTGACCGGCGTGTGGTCGCCCGAGCAACAGCTGATCGCCGAGCGCCTGAACGACGCCGCGACCGACCCGGCCGTCTGTGCCGCCGTCGCCGAGACCGGGGTCGGCTACGTGATCACCGCCCCGCCGACGTTCTGGCAGCCGGACCCGCTGGCCGAGAACTGGCCGGGCCTCGACGACCTCGACGAGGCCGAGGGCTTCGAGCTGCTCGCCGAGGAGGGCGACAACGCGCTCTGGCAGATCACCGCCTGCGACGCCGGGCGAGTCATCGGATCGTGATCACCCGGGCGGGCCCGGCAGGCCTCCGGCCGGTGGCGACACCTCGACGGTAATGTCCGAGCCGCCGACCGCCCGGTGCTCCATGGCCGTTTGCGGTGACCGAGGACGGGCCGGGCATCGGCCGCCGGGAAAGGAGCCGCCTCCCGATGGGCCCATCGACCTGGCTGTCCGCCGTTCCGGTCGCACTCGCCGCGGCAGTGTGGGTGATCGGACCGGGTCTGCTGGTGCTCCGCGCCGCAGGCCTGCGCGGGCTCAGCGCCTGGGGCGCGGCACCGATGGTGTCGGTGGCGCTCATCGCGACGTCGGCGGTACTGGGCACGACGCTCGGGCTCGGGTGGGGTCCTTGGGTACCGGCCGGTACCGCGGTACTCCTCGCACTCGCCGAGGTGGCCTTCCGCGGCTTCCTGGCCCGGCGCCCGGCGGGGAGCCCTCTGCACCGGGGTTGGCGATCAGCTTTGCGTGCGTGGGAACCGGGACGGCAACTCCGTGCCGCGCTCGTCCGGTGGCGCACCCCACGTGGCTTGTTCGCGCGGAGCCCCGACCCGGTAACCACCGCCCTTCCCCAGGTGTGGCGGACCTCCACGCAGCGTGAGGGGGTCGACGGCCACCGGGCGGGACTCGCCGCGTTCGCCGGTACATCCCTTGCCGCCGCGCTCGCCTGGTTGACGGTCGTGCTCGGGTTCGGCCCGGTCGACCAACTCTCGTCGACCTACGACGCCGTCTTCCACTACAACGGCGTCGCGCACATCCTCGGGACCGGCGATGCGTCGTCACTGACCCTGGGGACGCTCACCAGCCCCGGTTCCGCCAGCGCCTTCTATCCGGCCGCCTGGCACGACCTGGTCTCGCTGGTGGCGATGACCGCCGGGGCCGGCGTGCCGGTCGCGACCAACCTCACGGCCTGGTCGGTCGCCGCACTGATCTTTCCGTTGTCGTCGCTGCTGCTGACCCGGCATACGCTCGGCCGGTCGGCAGGGGCCGCGTTCGCCGCCCCGGTCATCGCGACGGCGTTCACCGGGTTCCCGTGGGCACTGATGTCATTCGGCGTGCTGTGGCCCAACCTGCTGGGTGTGGCGCTGCTGCCCGCGGCGCTGACGGTCGTGGCAGCACTGGTCGGCACGGTCAATGAGCCGGTACTGCGTCCTCCGGGTGCAGCCGTGCTCGCCGTCGCAGCACTGCCGGCGCTCGGTTTCGCCCACCCGAACGCCGTGTTCAGCCTCGCCGTACTCGGCCTGTTCCCGATTCTGTGGGCTCTGCTCCGGCTGACCCGTCAGCGGATCCTGACCTCTCGCTTCTGGCAACCGCTGCTCGGGCTGTTCGTGACGCTCGGTGCCGTGGCCGTCGTGGTGTGGCTGATGGTCGCCTCGCCGTTGTTGGCAGGTGTCCGCGGTTTCGACTGGCCGGCTTTCACCTCGACCCCGGAAGCGGTCGTCGAGGTCTTCCTCCTGTCCACCAACAGCCGGCCCGCGCTGTGGCCGATCGGAGTGCTGGTGGTCGTCGGCGCCGTGGCCGCGCTCCGCCGGATCACGACGTCCTGGCTGGTCCCCGCCCACCTCGCGTCCGGTTTCCTCTACGTGTTGGCAGCGTCCCGGGAGGATGCCCTCACCGCCGGCCTGACCGGGGCCTGGTACAACGACTCGTACCGGCTGGCCGCGATGCTCCCGGTGACCGGGGTTCCGCTCGCCGTGCTCGGTGTGGTCACGCTCGCCGGCTTGCTGCGCCAGGTCCTGCTGGCTCGCCCCGCTCCGGTCGGGCCCGCATTGCGCCGACGGGGGGCGTCGGCTGCGCTCGTCGTCGGATGTGTGATCGCGCTGGTCCTCGGCTACGGGGGCCTGCGGGTCGGGCTGCACTCGGTCGTACTCGCGGGGACGTACCGCGAGCCCGCGGACGTGCTGCTGGACTCCGGGCAGCGGCAGTTCCTCGAGGACGTCGCGCCACTGATCCCGGAGGACGCGGTCGTCGCCGCTGACCCGTACACCGGCAATGCGCTGTTGTACCCGCTGACAGGGCGCGAGGTGCTGTTCCCGCACCTGATCGGCGACTGGACCCCTGAGCAGACCCTGCTGGCGACCCGGATGCGGGACGCCGCCTCCGACCCGGAGGTCTGCGCGGCCGCGGCCGCCACCCGGGTCCAGTACGTACTGAGTGGCCCGGTCACCTTCTGGCCGTGGCACGGTGGCGCCGGCTGGTACCCCGGGCTGCACGATCTCGGTCCGGTGCCCGGGTTCGAGCTGGTCGCCTCCGGAGGCGGACAGGAACTCTGGCGGCTCACCGCGTGCGACCCGGCGAACCCGGCGGATCCGGACGCACAGGCCATGCCGCCCGGAGCACAGCCCGTTCCCGAGCCCACGCCCTGACTCTCGTACGGTGAGTGCTCCGCCGACCGCCCGAACTGGAGAGCACCGCCGACGTGGACCCGACCGAGCACACCGACCTCCCCGAGTACGAACGCTCGCTGCGCATGGTGGAGCGCCGGCGGCTCGCCACCGGTTTCGCGAAGCAGATCGCGATCACCACGGCGCCGTTCCTGGACCGTCCGTTCGCCGACTGCCGGGTGGCCGACATCGGCTGCGGCTACGGCTACACCGCGCTCGAGCTGGCGGGCATGTGCCGCGAGGTGGTCGGGATCGAGCCGAACGCCGCGCTGGCCGCCGAGGCGAACGCCCTCGCGGAGGAGGGCGGCGCGCGCAACTTCACGTTCCGCGTGCAGGGCATCGGCGAGTTCGGCCACGGTGCGGACGAGGGGGCGTTCGACGTCGCCGTCCTCGACAACGTCCTCGAGCACCTCGACGACCAGCCCGACGCGCTGGAGCGGATCGCGTCCTGCCTGCGCCCGGGCGGGGTCGCCTACATCCTGGTGCCAAACCGCTGGTGGCCGATCGAGGCGCACTACTCGCTGCCGTTCCTGGCGTGGCTGCCGCTGCCACTGGCGAACCGCTACCTACGGTGGTCCGGGCGCGGCAACGACTACACCGACGCCAGCTACGCCCCGAGCTACCTGCGGATGCGCCGGCTGCTGGCCCGGCGCCCCGAGCTCGAGGCCCACTTCACCGTGCCCGGCGACGTCAGCCTGGCCGAGGGCGGTGGGTCGCGGCTGTACGCGGCGGGGGTCTCGGCACTGCGCCGGTTCCCGGCGCTCTGGGCGATCTCCAAGGCGTTCCTGGTCGTCGCGGTGAAGAAGCCGGCCTGACCGGTGCCCGGCTCCCGGCGGCTCGCCGCGACGGCGGACCTGACACTCGGGCCGGTCGTCGCCGTCGCCGTGGCCGTGTTCGGCACCGCGCTGGCGGAGCGGCTCCCGATCCCGGCCGGCTCCAACGTCGCCCTGGCACTGACCGCATCCGGCGGTGCGGTGGTCGCCGCCCTCCTGGCCGCTGCGGTGTGGACGGCACGGCCGGTGATCGCCGTCCCGCTCACCTGGGCCGGGCTGGCCGCGATCCCGGCCGTGCCGCTGTCGCTGTTCCTCGCGAACACGCCGCACTACCTGTTCGGGGTCTCCGGTGACCAGCAGTTCCGGGTGCAGTTCCTGACCCGTTTCGCCGACTCCGCCCGGCTCGCCGACTTCGCCTACGCCGACCTGCCGCCGTACTACCCGGCGGCCTGGTTCTGGGTCGGTGGCCGCGCGGCGGCACTGGCCGGGGTCGACGCGTGGGAGTTCCACAAGGTCTTCTCGATCGCGACCCTCGCGGTGACCGCGGTGCTCGCCTACGCGCTGTGGGCGCTGGTGACGACGCGCCGTCGGGCCCTCGGCGCGGCCGTCGCGACGACGCTCGCCGGCCTGGCGACACTGGCCGCCTACACCCCGTACTCCTGGCTCACCGGCGCGCTCGTCCCCCCGCTGGCGGTGCTGGGGTTGCGGCTGGTGCGCCGCACCGGTTCCTGGCTGCGCACCGCGGTCCTGGTCGGGCTGGTGCTCGGGCTGGCCGCGGTCACCCACACCCAGATCCTGATCTTCGCGGGGTTCGTGCTCACCGTGCTCGCAGCCGACGGGCTGCTCACCCGGTGGACGCGGCCGGTCCCGCTGCTCGTGACGGTCGGCGTCGTGCTCGCCGCGGCCCTCCCGCTGACCCTCGTGCACTGGCTGCCGTACCTGCTCGCGTCGGCGGGTGAGCCGACCTACAGCGCGGGCCAGCACTTCCTCGCCGAGTCCGGGTCCCGCTGGCCGCTGCCGATGCTGGAGGCGACCGCGCTCGGCGGGCTCTGCCTGGCCGGGACGGTGTGGATCGTGGCCCGGTTCGGCCGGTCCACCGTGGCCCGTGCGCTCGGGGTGACGGTGGCGTGCGGGTACGCCTGGTACCTGCTGTCGACGCTGGCGCTGACGGCCGGGACGACGCTGCTGGCGTTCCGGATCGAACCGGTCATCGCCGCCGCGCTCGCCTCCGGCGCCGTGGGCGCCGCCGCTGAGGTCGTGCACCGGTTCCGGACGAACGTGCCAGGGTCGGACGGCGGGGCCGGACGGCCCACGCCGACCCCCGACCCGAGGGCCAGGCCCCGGGGCGAGCGCGACCGTCGCCGGAACCCGACTGCCGCCGTCGTCACCGTGCTCGCCGCGGTCGCCGTCGTCGCCCAGGTGCAGACCGTCCCGGAGACCTACGAGTGGGCCGGCGCCGCGCAGGACTACCGCCCGGACGGGACGAAGCCCGACGGTTCCCGTGATCCGGGTGACGCGAACGCCTGGCTCGGCGAGCTCCGGGCGACGATCGACGGGCTGACCGGCCGCGCGCCTCGGGAGGTCGTCGTCGCGAGTGCGAACCAGACGTTGCTGACCTACACCCCGTACTTCTCGTGGCAGGCCTCCTCCGCCCAGTACGCGAACCCGCTCGCGAACTACCCGGCGCGCACCGACGAGCTCCGTCGGTGGACGACCGCGGCCGGGCCCGCGCAGCTGCTCGGCGCGCTGGAGGGCAGCCCGGCGCGGGCACCGTCGGTGTTCGTGTTCTCCCGGACCCCGGACGGCCTCCTGCAGCTGCCGACGACCGAGGACCGGTTCCCGGACCCCGACTCGGGAGCCCCGGCCGCGACGTTCGCGCCGCAGCTGTTCGACGACCCCGCCTGGCAGCGGCGGGACGTGGGGCCCTACGCGGTGTTGGTGCGAGTCCCCGGCCCGCCGGTGCCCTGAGCGGCCTCGGCGGCGGAGCGCGATGCCGTCACGCCACATCGGCGGGCCGTGGACGGGCCCGTGGTCGCTGCATCGGGTCGATCCAGCGGGGCGGCACAAACTCGGGAAGCCCGTCGCGGATGCGCACGATCCACTCGGAGTGGTGCAGCAGGCGGTGATGGACCCGGCACAGCATCACGCAGTTGCCCAGCGAGGTCTCCCCGTCGGCCTCCCACGGGCGGATGTGGTGGACCTCGCACCAGGACGGTGGCCGGTTGCAGCCGGGGTGGGCACAGCCGCGATCACGAGCGGTGATCGCGCGGCGCAGCCCGTCCGGGACGGTGCGCTTGATGCGGCCGACGTCGAGGGGCTGCCCCTGGCCGTTCATGACGATGGGGACCACACCGGCGTCGCAGGCCAGCATCCGCAGGCTCTCGGGGGTGATCTGACCACCGAAGTCGAGCACGGCCGCACGGGCACGGCGCTGCAGGTCCTCGAGACCGATCAGCACACTGATGACGGGGCGGCGGCCACCGGTCTCGGGGAGGTCACCGTGGTCGAGTGCCCGGGCGCAGATCTCGGACAGCCCCTCGGCCTGCCGTTGCTCGGGTGAGCGCTCGTCGAGGTTGTCGCGTGGGGCGGCGAGGGCGTCGACGGCGGTGGCGATGGCGTCGAACAGGGCGGCGTCGTCGAAGCGGCCCCGGATGCGACCGCCCGATCCCGTGCGGTTCGCCACCACCGTGAGCGTGTTGATCTGGGGCGGTGGGGTGTCGTCGGGTTCGGGCCCGTCGTCGTCGAGGGCCTCGATCAGCCGGGTGGCCCAGGTGTGCAACTCGCCCGGGTTGTAGACGGTGGCGTGCTCGGCGATCTCGGCCTCGGCCAGGGCGAGCCGGTCCGGATGGATGCGGCGGGCGGCGTGGCTGCCGAGCACGGTGGCGATGACGTGCACGTGGCGCAGCCCGATGCGGCCGTCGGCGAAGCGCTCGGCGGTGGCCGGCAACGCGGGCGGCTGCGGGGTGCCGTCGAGGGCGGTGCGGGGGTGGACGTGCTCTCCGCGGCGAGGGTGCGACGGCGGGCGTCGGCACGGTCCCAGTTGAGCAGGTCGGCCAGGGCGAGAGCGGGGTTGCGGTAGCCGCGTTCGGTGAACGAGCCCTCGCGGTCGAGCGCGGCAACGGTGGCGACCGTGACCTGGTCGAGCCGCCGCACCCCGCCCTCGCACAGGGTGAGGACCGACAGGCGCTCCTCGGCGGTGGCATCGGGCCCGGCGGCGGCCCGCAGCGCGGCGACCGCCTCGGTGAGGAGGCGATGCGCGGTGGCGAGGCGCTCGCTGGGCATGAACCCATGCTACTCGAACATACGTTTGATCGACTGTCCGTCGTCGCAGGTCGAGCGCCACTCACCGACACGTGCCGACGGTGAGGAGCACGGTGTCCCCGTCCTCCCCGCTTCAGACCTGCACCACGGTGACGACGTTGCCGTCCGGGTCGCGGAGCATGAACATCCTCGGCGCGCCCGGGGTCTCGTCCTCGTCGAGCGGGTCGAGGTCGAGGCCACCGACGGCGGCGAGCCGGGCGTGCTCGGCGGCGACGTCCGGGGTCTCGACGCCGATGGCGCTGCCACCGGGCTCGTCGAACATCGGCGGGTTCAGCGCGAGCCGCGCGGTCGAGCCGGGCGGGGCGACCTCCAGCCAGCGGTGCTCACCGTTCTCCCCGAACCGGGTGTCGCCGCGGACCTCGAAGCCGAGCTTCTGCGTGTAGAAGTCCCGCGCCGCGTCCTGGTCGGCGACGGTGAACATGACGACGCTGATGTTGTTCACGGTCGTCGGGTTCTGCGTGTGGGTGCTCATACCGACCACGACCGCGCTGCCGGTCGGAACTCATCGGTGCGGCAGAATCCGGCCATGCTGACCGCTCCCCGCCGGGCCGACGAGCCACGGACCGCGGGCCCGGAGCCGCACCGCAGCCGCCGTCCGGTGCTGCTCGCCGCCGCGCTCCTCGCGCTCGCCGCCGGGCTCTGGGCGTGCTGGTCGGTCACCGTCGACGACGCCTACATCACCTACCGGTACAGCGCGAACCTCGCGCACGGCTTCGGCGCGACCTGGAATCCCGGTCAGGACCCGGTGGAGGGGTTCACCAACTTCAGCTGGATGCTGTGGCACGCCCCCTGGGTGTGGCTCGGCGTCCCCCTCCCGATCGTCTCCAAGCTCACCGCCGGAGCCTGTGCCGCGGTGATCGTGTGGGTCCTGGTGACCGAACCCCGCACCCGCTCCGGGGCGGTCGTCGCGGCGGGGAGCTTCGCCCTGTTCCTGCCGACCTGGGTCCACGTCGACTCCGGGCTGGAGACGGGACCGTTCGCACTGGTCGTCCTCCGCGCGGTGGTGCTCGCCGCTCGCCTGCTCCACGACCGGGACGCGGCCGTGCGGGCCGGGGAGATCCCGCTCCTGCTGCTCCTCGCCGGCACCCTGCGCCCGGACGGCGTGCTCGGTGTCGCCCCCGCGCTGCTGGTGCTGCTGTGGCTCCGGCGTCGGGACCGCACGGTGTGGTTGTGGACGGCCGGGGCCGGTGTCGTCGGCGTGGTGTACCTGGCCGGTCGGTGGCTGTACTACGGCCACCTGCTCCCGAACACCTTCTACGTCAAGGTCGGGGTCGAGGCCGCCACCGACGGCCGCTGGCTCCAGCTGACCGCCGCGACCTTCCTGCCGCTGCTGGCCTTCGCCGTCGCGGCGCTGTTCCGGACCCGGGTCGCGGCGCCGGCCGCGCTGGTCCTGGCGAGCTGCACCGCGTTGTGGATCATCCCGGCGCTGTCCGCGCCGGCGATGGACTACCTGTCCCGGTTCGCGTGGCACGGGTTCCCACTGCTCTGCCTGGCCGCCGCGTGGGCCCTGGACACCGCGGACCTGCGGCGGGTGGCCGCCGGTGCCGCCGTCGTCGCCGTGGCGTGGACGACTGCAGCCGGGTTCCTGGCCCCGGACGCCCGGACCCTGGTCCACTACGGCGACGACCTGCGCCGGGCACACATCGCCATCGGGCTCGCACTGGCCGACACCGACCTGCCTGCCGAGCGCCGGACGGTCGCGGTGACCGACGCCGGGGCGATCCCGTACTTCTCCGAGTGGACCACGACCGACTACATCGGACTCAACGACGAGCGGCTCGCGCACGGGGCGTCCCCGACCGACGTGCTGCTCGCCGACGATCCCACGGTCCTGGTCGTCACGAGCTCGACGCCGGAGCCGCCGCCCGCGTCCTGGCGGACGGATCTTCCCCGGGTACTGGGCGACCGGGAACTCGTCGGCGTGGCCCAGATGCGGCCGGAGTACTTCCAGCTGGTGTTCGCGAAGCCGGACGTCGCGGGTGATGTGCGGGCGGCCCTGGATCAGCGGCTGGCCGAAGCGCGTGCCGTGACCGACGCACGTCTGGACCCGGGCTATACGCGCTGGGTGGAGCGGTTGTCCGGCAGCAGCTGAGGCCGGTCAGCGGGTGAGCAGATGTGTACCCAACGCCCGCAGCGCCGCCCCGTCTCGCCGCACCAGCGCCCCGGGGAGCTGGACCGCCGCATTCAACCGGGACGAGACATGCCCCCGTGCGGCGCGGGCCGCCCGTCCCCAGCCGCGAGCGTCCATCCGGGCCGCCTCGGCCGCGAAGTAGCGCCGTTCCTCGGCGAACCGGTTGCCCGCGGCCGCGCCGGAACCGGAGTCGCTGGAGCGATGCCGCCGGTAGCGGAAGCAGACGTGGTCGTCGACCACCATCGACCTGCCGTCGGCGATCACCGCGACGGGGAGGGCCAGGTCGAAGACGTCCGCGGAGTCCGGAATCTGCTTCAACGCCGACGTCCGCCAGCACAGTGACGGGTTGTAGAGCCAGTTGCCGCGCAACAGGCTCACCACCAGGTCTTCGCCGCCCACCTCACGCGGCCCGGTCCCCTTCGGCGCGAGCAGTGCCTTCACCCGGTCGGCGAGCGGACGGACCGGCTGGTCGTGCTCGTCCATGATCGCGACACCGGGCTGGACGACCGCGGTGGCGGGCCAACGCTCGTGCAGCGCGAGGACGGTGTCCAGGTAGTCGGGCGACATGAGGTCGTCGGCGCCCATCATCACGAAGTACGGCAGCTCGACCTGCTCGATGCAGTACCGGTTGTTCGGCTGGGCGCCGAGCCGCTGCGCGTTGCGGCGGTAGCGGATGCGGTCGTCACCGAGGCCGGCGAACCAGGGCTCGATGGAGTCGTCGGGGTAACCGTCGTCGACGACGGTCAGCCGCCAGTCGGTGCGGGACTGCTGCTGCACGCTGCGGACTGCCCGGCGCAACAGCTCCGGGTCCCCGTAGAACGGAAGCATCACATCGACGGTCGGTGCAGGCACGTGCCGACGGTAGCGAGCGAGCGGATCGCTAGGATCGCCCGCCTCAGGGAGACGACGCCAGCAGCGATCCGGAGCACGGCCTTGGACATCCAGAACCATTACTACGGTCACTCGGCCGTCCTGGCCGCCTACGCGGGGTTGCCGCGGCCGCGGCACATCGCGGGCCTGCTCCAGCACGGCTGGACGGCGATCTCCCCGGTCGCCGCGCACTTCGCGGACTTCCCCACGGTCGGTGCCGACCCGCGGCAACGGCGCCTGCTGGTCTGGTCGCACGGCTGCCGTGGCTGGTCCCCGGCCGACGAGGACCGCGCGACCACCCCGATCGGCGCCCCTGTCCTGTACCTGGAGCGGCTGCTGCACCGGCAGGGCTGGTCCCGGTCGGACCGGCTCGGGCCGGTGTTCGTCCCGTTCCACGGGACCCGCCTGGTGCGGGTCACCGGCGCGCACGCCGACCTCGCCCGGCAGGTCGCGAAGGTCGACGGTCCGTCGACGGTCTGCCTGCACCACGAGGACATGACCGACCCCGAGATCACGTCGGCCTGGGCGGACGCCGGGCACACGCTCGTCACCGCCGGGCGGCGCGACGACCCGCACTTCCTGCTGCGGATCATGCACCTGGTCGGCAACGCGAGCCGGGTCTCGTCGAACCGGCTCTCCACCGCCGTCCTCTACGCGGCGGCGGTCGGCACCCCGGCCGCGGTCTGGGGCGACCCGCTGACGTTCGGCAACCAGGGCGCGGACGCGGTGACCCAGCTGCGGGAGCGGTGGCCGGAGTTCCACAGCGCGGACGCCGAGGACGGGACGCGCCCCGATGAGGGTGCGGCCGAGGCCGATGCCGCGGCGACCGCGCTGGCCCGTCGCGAGCTCGGTGCCGACCACCTGCTGGAGCCCGCCGAGCTCCGGGAGGTGCTCGGCTGGGGCCGCACGCCGAGCATCGGCCCGGGGCTCCAGTACTACGCGGCCTCCCCGCTGGCCAAGGCGGCGATGGTGCTCGGGCTGACCAAGCGTTCCGAGGCCGCCACCGAGGCGATGTCCGCGGGCAGCTTCAGCCCGTGGCTGTGGTTGCGGAACCCGCTGGCGGCCGTACCGCGGCCGTTGCCGAAGGGGTTGCCGACCCCGGTGACGACCGAGGAGCCCCTCCGGGCCCGTGAGTGGTTACCGCGGCCCTGACCGCGATAACCACTCACGAGCGAAAGACTCTCCGCACCATCCACACCAGCGCGATGCCCAGCAGCAGGGCCAGGCCGAACCGCGTCGACAGCCACGCCCAGCCGGCGGTCGGCAGCAGCGCACCGACCGCGCAGGCGAGTGCCCCGGCACCGATCGGGCCCAGCAGCACCGCCTCCCGCCAGGTCGTCTCCGACACCCGGCGGCGCAGCAGCGACGTGCCGACGGCGAGCGCGAGGTAGATGAGCGGGAACCCGAAGGCCACCGCCGTGAGCGACCCGGTCCCGGCCAGCAGCACCGCCACCACCAGGCCGGCGACCAGGCTCAGCGGGCTGGCCAGCGCCAGCCCGCCGCTGCGGCCGGAGGCGAACACCAGGTGCACGTTGGCCAGGTAGGCGACGCTGATCACCGCGCCGGCCGCGGCCACCCCGGCGGCCGGGACCAGCTCGGCAGGGACAAACGTGGCCGGGGCGAGGAAGCGCAGCAGGAACGGCGACAGCAGGGCCACGCCGCCGGCCAGCGCCGCCGTCACCGCGGCGACGTCGCGGGAGGTGCGTTCCAGTGCGGCGCCCCGGTCGGCCGGGTCGGTGCGGTAGACGACCGGGGCCCAGGCGTTGTTCAGCGCGGAGACGATCATCGCCGGCGCGGAGCCGAGCAGCAGTGCGATCTGCAGGCGACCGCCGTCGTCCAGGCCGAAGAACCGGTTGGCGATCAACACCAGCGCGTTCTGCACCAGCAGCAACGCCACCAGGTGCGGCACGGCGGGCAGCCCGACCCGCAACGCCCGCCGCAGGTCGCCCCGCTCACCGTGCGGGCGGCCGCCGCGCAGCGCGAGGACGATCCCGGCGAGCCCTGCGACGAGGTAGCCGAGCAGCAGGCCGAACAGGTAGTCCTCGGCGTCCGAGGCGCGCAGCGTGACCAGCAGCAGCCCGGCGACCGGCCCGCCGAGGGTGGCCACGGTGGACAGTGCCACGAACGGCAGCGGCCGGTCCTGGACCCGCAGGAACGACTGGGCGTTCTGGATGGTGGCGAACCCGGCGGCGGCGAGCGCGGCGAAGGCGAGCCCGGCCTGCCAGGGGGTCCCCAGTACCGGCTCGCCCCACAGTGGACCGGTGGCCACCGCGGCCAGGACCAGCAGCGTGGCCAGCGCGCTGCCCTGCAGGGCGAGCTTGCGGGACCCGGCCTCGCCGGAGCGCTCCATGATCCCGTGCCGGGTGATGGACGCCGCCATCCCCAGCCCGGCGACCATCGAGCCGACCTGCACCAGCACCAGGCCGACCGCGACGACGCCGTACTCGCCGACGCCGAGCACCCGGGTCACCACCGGGGTGACCAGCACGTTCGCCAGGATCGGCGCGACGCTGCCGAGGGTGTAGAGCGAGCCGCGGCCGAGCACGTCGCGGCTCGCGTTCCCGGCCGCCTCCGGATCGACCACCCGGCTCACGCCGAGTGCCCGAGGAACTCCCGCACCAGGCCCGCGACCCGGTCCACATCGGAGTCGGTGAGGTCCGGGAACAGCGGCAGCGAGAGCTGCTGGGAGTAGTAGGTCTCGGCGTTCGGGCAGAGCCCGCGGCGGTAGCCCAGGTCGGCGAACACCGGGTGCCAGTAGGCCGGGATGTAGTTGACCTGCACCCCGACCTCCCGCTCGCGGAGGAACTCGAACAACGCGCGGCGGCGGCCGTCGAGCACCCGCAGCGGGTAGAGGTGCCAGGCCGGGTCGGCACCGTGGCGCCGTGACGGCGTGCGGACCTCGGCGACGTCGGCGAAAGCGGCGTCGTAGCGGGCGTGGATCTCGCTGCGGCGCGCACGGAACGCGGCGAGCCGGGCCAGCTGCGACGACCCGAGGGCGGCGAGCAGGTCGGGCAGCCGGTAGTTCAGCCCGAACGCGTGCACCTCCTGGTGCCACGGACCCTCGTCCGGGAACCGCTGGGAATCCTTGTCCCGCACCAGGCCGTGGTTGCGGAACGAGCGCGCGCCGGCGACCAGGTCCGCCCGCGGCGAGACCACCGCGCCACCCTCGGCGGTGGTGAGGTTCTTGGTCGGGAAGAAGCTCAGCGTCGTGAGGTCGGCCAGGTCACCGACCGGACGGCCGTGCCAGGTGCCGCCGACCGAGTGCGCGGCGTCCTCCAGCAGCAGGGCACCTGTGTCGTGTGCGACCTCGCGCAGCGGCCCGGCGTCGATCGGATGCCCGGCGTAGTCCACTCCGGACACCACGGTGGTGTTCGGGGTGACGGCGGCCTTCGCGGCGTCCGGATCGAGGTTGCCGGTGTCCTCGCTGACGTCGGCGAAGATCACGTTCGCCCCGTGCAGCGCGGCCGCGCTCGCGGTCGCGACGAACGTCAGCGGGGCGACGACGACGTCCTGGCCCGGCCCGACGCCGGCCGCCGCGTAGGCGACGTGCAGCGCCGCGGTCCCCGACGTCACCGCGACGGCCGGGTTCCCGCAGACGACCGCGAGGTCGTCCTCGAACCGGGTGACCGCGGGCCCGGTGGTGAGCCAGTCCGTGCCGAGGACCGCGGTGACGGCCTCGACGTCGTCGGACGAGATCGACTGCCGGCCGTACGGGAGCATCAGTCGAGCGCCTCGACCATCTCGCGCAGCTGCGCGGGCGACAGCCACAGGTCGTTCGTGTCCGAGCGGTAGGCCTCGCCGTCGGCCATCGGCTCGCCGTCGGCGGGCGAGGTGTAGCCCCAGCCGGCGATGTAGGGCTCGACGACGTAGCGGTCGGTCAGCCGGCGGGTCCGCCGCGAGTCGTCGGCGGCGATCATCTCCTCGTGCAGCTTCTCCCCCGGCCGGATCCCGATCTCGTGGGTCGCGGCGCCGGGCGCGATCGCCTCGGCCAGGTCGGTCATCCGCATGGACGGGATCCGCGGCACGTACAGCTCGCCGCCCTGCATCAGGTCGAACGAGTCGATCACGAACTGCACGGCCTGCGGGAGCGTGATCCAGAACCGGGTCATCCGCTTGTCGGTCAGCGGCAACGACGCGCCCTCGGCGGCCAGTTTCTTGAACAGCGGCACGACCGAGCCGCGGCTGCCCAGCACGTTGCCGTACCGGACCACGGAGAACCGGGTCTCGTAGGCGGCCGCGTAGTGGTTCGCGGAGACGAACAGGCGGTCCGCGCACAGCTTGGTGGCGCCGTAGAGGTTGATCGGCGACGACGCCTTGTCCGTCGACAGCGCCACGACCTTCTTCACGCCGGAGTCGATCGCGGCCTCGACGACGTTCTGCGAGCCCTCGACGTTGGTCCGGATGAACTCGAACGGGTTGTACTCGGCGGTGTCGACCTGCTTGAGCGCGGCGGCGTGCACCACGTAGTCGATGCCGTGCATGGCCCGGCGCAGGCGCGGCTGGTCGCGGACGTCACCGAGGAACCAGCGCAGCCGGGGGTCGTCGCCGAACAGCGACCGGCACTCGTACTGCTTGAGCTCGTCCCGGGACAGGATCACCAGCCGGCGCGGTTCGTAGCGATCGAGCAGGGTGCGCACGAAGGCCTTGCCGAAGGACCCCGTCCCGCCCGTGACCAGGACCGACGAGCCCTTGAGTACCGACATCACGCCTCCACATCCACGGAATTTCTCCCGCCCGGCATGATGGCACGCGGGCAGGCGGACGAATCGAAGCAGGTAGCGAGCAGGTGCGGATCAACGCGGTCATTCAGGCCCGGACGGGCTCGACGCGGCTCCCCGGGAAGGTACTCCGGGATCTCGGTGGGCGACCGGTCCTCGATCGGGTCGTCCACGCCGCCCGCGCGGCCTCGAGCATCGACCAGGTGCTGGTCGCGACGTCGACGGCCGCCGGCGACGACGCGGTGGCCGAGCGCGCCTCCCGGCTCGGTGTACCCGTCGTGCGCGGCTCCGAGGACGACGTGCTGAGCCGCTTCGTCCAGGCCGTCGACGAGCACCCATGCGACGCCGTGGTGCGGCTCACCGCCGACTGCCCGCTGCTGGATCCCGATCTCGTCGGCCTGGTCGCCGCCACCTGGCGCACGGCCCCGCAGCACGACTACGTCGCGACGACGCTGGTCCGGACCCTGCCCCGGGGACTCGACGTCGAGCTCGCGACGGTCCCTGCGCTGCGCGCGCTGGCGTCCTCGGCAACCGGCTACGACCGGGTCCACGTCACGTCCGGGCTCTACGGCGACCCGGAACGGTTCCGTTGCCTCGGGGTGGTCGTCGCCCCGGCAGCGAACGATCTCCGGGTCACCCTGGACACCGCCGACGACCTGCACGCCTTGGAGGGGCTCGTCGAGCGGCTCGGCGACCGCACCGACTGGCGGTCGGTGGTGTCGGTGCTGCGGTCGAACCCGGACCTGGTCGAGCGGAACGCACACGTCCGCCAGAAGTCACTCACCGAAGGATGAACGCAGCGGGATGAGCCGGATGCGACTGTTGCTGCGCTGCGACGCCGGTCCGTCGACCGGGGTCGGGCACGCCGTGCGGTGTGCCGCCGTCGCCGAGGCGGCACTGCTGTCCGGACACGAGGTGTTCTGGTCCGGACGCCTCGACGGTCTCGACTGGCTGTGGGCGGGCCTGTTCCGCGTCGCGTGGCAGGCGTACACCCCGCTCCCGGGTGCCGCCGCGGAGCCCGCTCCGGGACCACCCGGGGTACTGCTCCCCCCGGCCGACAACGCCTCGGACCTGGTGGCGCTGTGCCGCGAGCACCGGATCGACGCGGTGCACGTGGACCACTACCTGCTCGGCACCGACCTGCGTGCCGCCCTGGTCGCGGCCGGCGTGGCGCTGTGCACGGTCGAGGACTTCACGACCGGGCGGCGGCCCGGGGACGTCGTCGTCGACCCGAACCTGGGCGCGGCGGAGCACCGGCGTCCGGACGACGGCTCGCCGGTCCTGCTGCGTGGCCCCGAGCACGCCCCGCTGCGGATGGCGGTGCGGCGGGCCCGCCGGCGGCGCGCGATCGGGGCGGCCACGGCCCCGGCCGCGGGGCCGCCGCGGGTTCTCGTCGTGATGGGGGGAACCGATGCGGCCGGGCTGCTCCCCCTGGTCGTCGCCGGGGTGGCCCGCGCCGGTGTCCCGGCGGAGGTCGACGTCGTCGTCCCGGCCGGGCGCGCGGTGGAACTGCCCGACGACGGACCGGCCCGGTTCCGCGCGGTCGGCCCGCTGCCCGATCTCCCCGCGACGATGGCCGAGGCGGACCTGGTGGTCAGCGCCGCCGGGACGACGGTGTGGGAGCTGTGCTGCGTCGGCGTCCCGATGGCGCTGGTCCGGGCCGCGGACAACCAGGCCGAGGGGTACCGCACGGTCGTCGCCGCCGGCGCCGCCGCCGGGCTGGGCGGGGTCGACGACCTGAGCGAGCCGGAGCCGGCCGCAGCGGTGCTGCGCGACCTGCTCACCGACCCGGACCGACGGGACGCCCTCGCCGAACGCGCCCGCGCCGTGGTCGACGGCGAGGGCGCGAACCGGATCGTCGATGCGGTCGCCGCCGCCGCGGGCGCCGCCTCCGACACCGAGTGGCGCACGCACGTCGAGGACACGACGTTGACGGGCGTCCTGCACGCCCGTCCGGCCACCCTCGACGACGCCGAGCTCCTCCTGGGCTGGCGCAACGACCCGGAGACCCGCCGCTGGTCGCGGTCCACCGACGAGATCGACCCGGACACGCACCGCCGCTGGCTCGCCGGGTCCCTGGACCGCGTGGACCGGTCGCTGCTGGTCGTCGCCGACCTCGACGGGCCGGTGGGCACCGTCCGCTGGGACCGCGAGTGCAGCGGCTGGGAGGTGTCGATCACCGTGGCGCCGGAGCGCCGTGGCGGCGGGCTCGCGGTGCCGCTGCTGCGCGCCGGGGAGGAGGCGCTGCGGACCCGGACAGGCACCGGCACCCCGGTGATCGCCGTGGTGCACGCGGACAACGCGGCGTCGGCGCGGTTGTTCGCCCGCGCCGGCTACGCCGACGACGGCACCGGCGCGGATCCGGACGGTTTCCACACCCTGCGCCGGATGCTGTGAGCGGCGACCTGCGGTGACGCCACCCGCATGTTGTGCCGCCGACACGCCGACGTGACCTAGTCTTCGCGCGTGTCCGGATCCCGCTCCACGCTGCCCGCCGCCTCGCTCGCGCGGGTCGTGGTGTTCGCCGCGTTCATCGCCGTGCTCGGTCTGTTCCCCGGCATCGGGGGCGTCGCGGGTGTCCCGATCGTCGTGCAGAACGCCGGGCCGATCCTGGCCGGCGCGATCCTCGGCTGGAAGCTGGGCACGGCATCGGTGGCGCTGCTGCTCGGCCTCACCGCGATCGGCCTGCCGCTGCTGTCCGGAGGACGCGGCGGGCTGGCCCCGTTCGTCGGGCCGAGCGCCGGCTTCGTGGTCGGCTGGCTGCTGTCCGCGCTGGTCACCGGCCTGATCGTGCAGCGGGCGCGCACCCGGACGCTTCCGGTGCTGCTGCTCGCCTGCCTCGCGGGCCTGCTCGCCGACTACCTGATCGGCATCCCGGTGATCGGGCTGTTCGTCGGCGACCTCGGTGCGGGCCTGCTCCAGTCCCTCGTGTTCGTACCGGGTGATCTGATCAAGGTGGTGCTGGCCGCGGTGATCGCCGGGCTGGTGCACCGGGCGCTGCCGGACCTGCTGCCCCCGACGACGTCCGCCGGGTCGCCGGTCCGGTGACGACGGGGCATCCTTCGCCGGCCTCGGCCCGGGTCCGCACCCGTCCCGCCCCGGAGCCGGCCCCGATCATCGCCGACGACCGGCTCCCCCGGGACCTGGCCGACGCGGTGCTGGCCGCGGCGCGGGACCTGCGCGGACGCGGGCTCGCCGCCGGCGACCGGGTGGTGCTCGACGCCCCCGACCGCGCCCGCTGGGACGTGCTGCCCCACCTGCTCGCCGCCGACCGGGCCGGCGCCGCGTCGCTGGTCGCCGACCCGGGCTGGTCGGGACGCGAACGGGCCGCGGTGCTCGCCGACGCCCGGCCCGACCTGATCGTCCCGGTCGGGGATGCTGCTGCCGGTGACCCGGCACCTGGTTCTGCGGGACCCGCGCCGGCCGATCCGCCGTTCCTGCTCCCCACCACCTCGGGCAGCACCGGCGCCCCGTCCGTCCTGGCCCGCACCCGCCGTTCGTGGTGGCTCGGGTTCGACGCCCTCGGCCCGCTGCCCGGGCCCGTGCTCGTACCGGGCCCGCCGTCGTCGACGCTGTACCTGTTCGGTGCCCTGCACGCGTTGCACCACGGGCTCGGCCTGGTCACCCGCGACCGGTTCGACCCCGCCGACGCCCGCGCCACCGGCACCGTCCACCTCGTCCCGGCCCAGCTGTCCGCGCTGCTCGACGACCGCGCGCACCACCCCGGTCACCCCGCGCCGCAGGTCATCGTCTGCGGTGGCGCGCACGTCGCCCCGGCGGTGCGGGACCGGTGCGCCCGGCTGCTGCCGGACACCACGCTGCTCGAGTACTACGGCTCGGCCGAGCACTCGCTGATCGCGCTGCGGCGCAGCGCCGGCGCGCTCCGCCCCGTCGAGGGCGTGCGCCTGGAGCTGCGCGAGGGCGTGCTGTGGGTGGACAGCCCGCAGGCCGTCCTCGGCCGGCTGCGGCACGGCGTCCTGGAACCGGCCGCCCCCGGCGCGTCGACGGTCGGCGACCGGGCCGAGCTGCACGCCGACGGCTCGCTGAGCGTCCTCGGCCGGTCCGCGGCGACGATCTCCTCCGGTGGGACGCTGGTCGCCGCGGAGGAGGTGGAGCAGGTGCTGCGGTCGGTCCCTGGGGTCGCCGACGTCGTCGTCGCCGGCACCCCGCACCCGGCGCTGGGGATGCTGGTCACCGCCGTCGTCGAACCGCGCACCGGCGTTCCGGTGTCCCGGCGGGACCTGCGGGACGCGGCCCGCGCCGCGCTGTCCCCGACCAAGCGGCCGCGGCGCTGGCTGGTCGCCGACGGGCTGCCCCGGCTCGGCTCGGGCAAGCCCGCCCGGGCCGCCGTCGAGGCGGGGCTGCGGGACGGCGGTCTCGACGCCCACCCGTTCGACCGGTGGAGCCCGCGATGACCACCGACGACACCCCGGTCGTGATCGCCGCCTACCGCACGCCGATCGGCACCGCGGGCGGGGCTCTGCGCAGGCACACCGTCGACGCGCTCGCCGCACCCGTGCTGGCCGCGCTCGCCGCCGAGATCGACACCCCGGTCGACGACGTGCTGCTCGGCAACGTCTTCGGCCCCGGCGGCAACCCCGCCCGCGTCGCCGCGCTGGCGGCCGGGCTCGGTGACACCGTCCCCGGGATGACCCTCGACCGGCAGTGCGCGAGCGGGCTCGCCACGATCGTCACCGCGGCGACGGCGATCCGGGCCGGTGACGGCGCCGCCTACCTCGCCGGCGGTGTCGAGTCGCCCTCCACCGCACCGGCCCGGACCCGGCCGGACGGCACCGGCTACACCCGCGCCCCGTTCGCCCCGTCCGGGCACCCGGACCCGGACATGGGCCCGGCCGCCGACGCCGTCGCCGCCCGGGCCGGGATCACCCGGGAACGCCAGGACGCGTTCGCCGCCCGCAGCCATGCCCGCGCCGTCGCCGCGCAGCGTGCCGGTCGGTTCGACGGCGAGCTCGTCGAGGTCGGCGGAGTCACCACCGACGAGCGGCCGCGCGACCGGTTCACCACCCAGCGGCTCGCCCGGTTCCGGCCCGCCTTCACCCCCGACGGCACGCACACCGCCGCGAACTCGTGCGGGGTGAACGACGGCGCGGCCGCCGTCCTGCTGGTGTCCGAGGCCCGCCGCCGCGAGCTCGGCGTCCCGGGACTCGCGCTGGAGGTGGCCGCCACCCGCGGCTGTGCCCCGGAACTGCTCGGGCTGGGTGCGGTCCCCGCCATGGCGGCCACCGGCACTGCGGACGCCCCCGACGTCGTCGAGTTCACCGAGGCGTTCGCCGGGCAGGTGCTGGCCTGCCTGGACGCCGCCGGGCTCGACCCCTTCGGCACCGCCGAGGACCGGGTCAGCCCGGACGGCGGGGCGATCGCGCTCGGGCACCCGTGGGGCGCGTCGGGCGCGGTACTGGTCGTCCGGCTGTTCCACCGGCTCGTCGTGCAGGGGCACGGGGAGACCGGGCTGGCCGCGTTGTCGTCCGGCGGCGGGCTGGGCGTCGCCACCCGGTGGAGGGTCGTCCGATGATCGAGTTCTCCGGGGTCGGACACCGCTACGGCGACCGCGTCGTGCTCGACGGCGTCGATCTGACCCTGCCGCAGAGCCGCGTGGCGCTGATCGGGGCCAACGGCTCGGGCAAGTCCACCCTGGCCCGGACGGTGAACGGGCTCGTCACCCCGACCGAGGGCACGGTCCGGGTGGACGGCCGCGACCCGGCGCGGCAGGGATCCGCGGTCCGCCGCCGGGTCGGGTTCGTGTTCAGCGACCCGGACTCACAGATCGTGATGCCGACCGCGGGCGAGGACGTCGCGTTCTCGCTGCGCCGCACGGTGCGCAACCGGGCCGAACGCGCCCGGCTCGCCGCCGAGACCCTCACCGGGTTCGGGCTCGGCGACCACATCGAGCACCCCGCGCACCAGCTCTCCGGTGGACAGAAGCAGCTGCTCGCCCTGTGCGCGGTGCTGGTGCTCGACCCCGACGTGCTGGTCTGCGACGAGCCGACGACCCTGCTCGACCTGCGCAACAAGAAGGCGTTCGCCGAGCGACTGGCCGGGCTGCGCCAGCAGGTGCTGCTCGCCACCCACGACCTCGACCTGCTCGAGGGGTTCGACCGCGTGATCGTCCTGGACGGCGGCCGGGTGGTGGCCGACGACGAGCCGGAGCCGGCCGTGGCCCACTACCGGAAGCTGTGCACGTGACGGCCGGTGCGCGGTGACCCCGCTCGGCCTCTACGAGCCCGGCACGAGCCTGCTGCACCGGGCGCCCACCGGGCCGTCGCTGCTGGCGGTGCTGCTGATCGCCGCGGGCACCGTGCTGACCTCCGACCCGTGGGTGCTCGCGGGTGTGTGCGGGCTGGTGGCGCTGGGCTACGTCGTCGCGCGGGTGCCGTGGCGGCGGCTGCGGCCGCTGCTGCGCACGCTGGCGCTGCTGCTGGTGCTGATCGGGCTGGTGCAGTGGTGGCTGCTCGGGCCGGAGCGGGCGCTGGTGATCGCGCTGCGGCTGGTGGCCGCGATCGGCGCCGCCAGCCTGTTCACCCTCACGACGCGGGTGGACGACCTGGTCAGTGCGGTGGAGCGCGGGCTGGGGCCGTTGCGTCGGTTCGGCGTCCGGCCCGAACGCGTCGGCCTTCTCGTCGGGCTGACGATCCAGTCGGTGGGGACGCTGTCCGGCATCGCCGGGCAGGTGCGC
Organism: Pseudonocardia ammonioxydans; assembly: GCF_900115005.1. GTDB lineage: Bacteria > Actinomycetota > Actinomycetes > Mycobacteriales > Pseudonocardiaceae > Pseudonocardia > Pseudonocardia ammonioxydans. The sequence continues at coordinate 75,640 of NZ_FOUY01000009.1, forward strand.
GCCTCGGCGAAGGCCCGTGGCGCCGGCGGCTCGGTGACGGCGTTCGCGGTGCCGTTCATGATCCGCACGCTGCGGCACGCCGACGCGCTCGGTGAGGCCCTCGCCGCCCGCGGCTGGGGTGACGACGACACTCGCCCGTCCCCACCCCACGTCGCGGAGCCATGACGCCTTCCGCAGGACACCGCGGGGACAGCACCGGGACAGCGACGCCCTCTACCCCGCGCCGCCGGTCACGGTGGAGCGGCCGGATCTCGGCACGGGGGGACGGTACCGGGGATGAACGATGTCGTGATGCTGATGCTGGTCGCTGTCGTCGTCGCTCTGATCGCGACGAGCTACCGGCGCAGTGTGGGCGGCTCCCCGCCGCGTCGCCGTCGGTTCTTCTCCGACGGCGACGGCGGGAGCGACGGCGGAGGCGGTGACTGCGGCGGAGGTGGCGACGGCGGAGGCTGTGACTGAGCAGAACTCGGGCCGACCGGTCAGATCAGGTCCCAGGTCAGCGGTGTCCCACGGGCCACGTCGCGGGCGAAGGTCCGGCCCAGCACGGTGCCGATCGTGTCGGTCGGCAGCCCGCCGGCCGGGCGGATCGAGCGGACGTTGTCCTCGGTGACCGGGTCCCCGGCGGCGACGTCGGCGACGACGTAGAGCGAACGGCGCAGCGCGAGCGTGTCCCGCTCCGACTCGCGCGGCCCGAAGCGGGCCGGACCCAGCGCACGCCGGGCCACGTCGGTCTCGGTGACCAGCGACGCCAGCTCGTGCGGCTCCAGGGAGAAGTCGGAGTCGACGCCACCGTCGGCGCGCTGCAGCGTCACGTGCTTCTCGATCGCGACGGCGCCGAGCGCGACCGCGGCGACCGGGACACCGATGCCCGGGGTGTGGTCGGAGAGCCCCACCGGCACCCCGAACGCCTCGCGCAGCGCCGGGATCGTCTGCAGGTTCGCGTCCACCGGATCCGCCGGGTACGACGCGGTGCAGGCCAGCAGCACGATCTCGCTCGCCCCACCCTCGCGGGCCGCGGCGACGGCGGCGTCGATCTCGGCCAGCGTCGCCATCCCGGTGGACATGACCATCGGCTTGCCGGTGGCCGCCATCCGCCGGATCAGCGGCAGGTCGACGAGCTCGGCGGAGGCCACCTTGTACGCCGGCGCGTCGAGGGACTCGAGCAGCTCGACCGCCGTCGGGTCGAACGGGCTGGAGAACGGGACCAGCCCCAGCGAGCGCGCCCGGGCGAACAGCGGCTCGTGCCACTCCCAGGGCGTGTGCGCCTGCTCGTAGAGCTGGTAGAGGTTGCGTCCGCCCCACAGCCCGTGGTCGTCGCGGATCCGGAAGGCGGGACCGTCGGCGTTGATGGTGATCGTGTCCGCCCGGTAGGTCTGGAACTTCACCGCCTGCGCCCCGGTCCCGGCGATCGCGTCGACGATCTCCAGCGCCCGGTCCAGCGAGCCGTTGTGGTTGCCGGAGACCTCGGCGATGACGAAGGGCCGCTCCCCCGGCCCCACACGGTGGCCGGCGATCTCGATCGGGTCCGGGATGCGCATGCCGCTCACCCTACGAGGCCCGCGTTCAGGAACGCCGGGCCAGCACCATCACCTCGGACACCGTGGCCTCGGAGTCCTGGCCGTACAGCCCGGCGTCGGAGTCGACGAGCTCGTAGCGGTCGAAGAGCTCCAGGTACCGGTGCCGCAGCATCGGCTCGCGGACGCCCGGCTTGCCGCTGGGCGAGTTGCGCAGCAGCAGCCATCGGGCGCCGAGATCGGTGACCAGCCGCGCGTAGTTCTCGACGACGTCGGGCTCCATCTCCTGGAACGAGATGAAGTTCGCGAACAGGTCGACGGTGCCGGTCAGCCGCGGGAGCTGCCAGGAGCAGAGCACCGTGGCCGGGTGCTCGATCTCGTCGATCGCGATCTTCTCCCGGTCCCGGGTGGCCGCGTAGTCGAGCACCCGGCTCTCGCCGAGCACCTCGCGCAGGTAGTGGGTGGCGACGGCGGCGACCGGCGGGATGTCGACGTCGATGTAGCGCAGCCCCTCGTTGCGCGCGAGCAGGATCTCGCCGAGCGTGCCGAACCCACCGCCGATCTCGCACACGGTCGAGATCTCGAGGTCGGGCACCGCGCGCTTGAGCATCACGAGGCCGCGCAGGTAGTTCAGCGACGAGCGGCTGAACCGGCGGCCGCCGAGGACCAGCTGCTCGGCGGGAGCGCCGGCGGTCGACTCCGAGAACCCGGTCAGGACCGGTGCCCGGTCGGCCGGGTCGAGCGCCTGCACGGTCGCGTGGTGCGCGCGCGCCACCGGGACCTGATCGATCCGCTCGCGGATCAGCTTGCCGGCCGAGCCGACGAGACCGAACGCCCCGGACAGCGCCGCCGCGGGACGGGAGACGGGCGCGTACTGCGGGGCGTAGAAGAACCGTGCGGACGGATGCCTGCGGAACTCCGCGAAACCGCGTTCGCGCAGGTCGGCGACCACCTTCTCCAGGCCGGTCCGCCAGAAGTCGGTCGGGCGGTAGAGTTCCGGTGCGTCCTCCAGGTCGGCCAGCATCAGCTCGAGCAGGGTCCTCGCGTCCACGCGTCCTACCGTACGGAATGTCGCGTTCGTCCTGATCACGGCGTACCGTCGCGAGCCGCCCGGATCGGGACCGATAACCTGCGGGAGGCGGACGGGAAGGACGAGGCAGTGGACGTGGTCGCCGACACCGGTACCTGGGTGGTGGTCCCCGTGTACAACGAGGAGACCGTCATCGCCGACGTCGTCGACGAGATCCGCGTCCGCTTCCCGAACGTGGTCTGCATCGACGACGGCAGCCGCGACGCCTCCGCCGAGCGGATCGCCGGCACCCGGGCTCATCTCGTGAAACACCCGATCAACCTCGGCCAGGGCGCATCCCTGCAGACCGGCATCGACTACGCACTGCGCCGGGGTGCCGAGCGGATCGTCACGTTCGACGCCGACGGCCAGCACGACGTCGCCGACGCCGCCCGGATGGTGGAGATCGTCCGCAGCGGCGAGGCCGACGTCGTCCTCGGCTCCCGGTTCCTCGACTCGACCGAGCCGGTCCCGGTGCTGAAGCGGCTCGTGCTGCGCACCGTCGCGGCGCTGTCCCCGGCGAGCCGGAAGCTGAAGCTCACCGACGCCCACAACGGCCTGCGGGTGCTGTCCCGGCCGGTCGTCGAGGAGCTGCGGATCTCGATGAACGGGATGGCACACGCCTCGGAGATCGTGGCCGCGCTGGCCCGGTCCTCGTGGCGGATCGTCGAGGCGCCGGTGACGATCCGCTACACCGAGTACTCCCAGTCCAAAGGCCAGTCGTTGTTCAACGGGGTGAACATCTTGTTCGACCTGTCGGTCCGGCAGCGATGACCCAGGAGGCGAACACCGTGATCCTGCAGATCATCCTGCTGCTGTCCACTCTCGGCGCGCTCGTCTACTTCGTCCGCAGCGGACAGAGCGTCGGGGTCCGGGCGAGCAAGCGGATCGCGTTCGGCGCGTTCGTCGTCCTCAACATCTACGCCATCCTGCGGCCCGACGACGTCACCTACGTCGCCCGCGCGCTCGGTATCGGCCGCGGTACCGACCTGATCGTCTACCTGCTGGTCGTCGCGTTCGTGTTCGGGATGCTCAACACCTACCTGCGGGACCGGGAGATCAGCCAGCACCTCACGAACCTGGCCCGGCAGATCGCCGTGCGGGACGCGGAGTTGAGCCGCCGCGAGGAGGAGCTCGCCCAGCGGCTCGACGCGCTCGCCGAGCGCGACGCACAGTCGCTCCCGTCCACGTCGAACAGGCCCACCTCGAACGGACGTGCACAGGAGTCGCCCGACACCGTCGGTGACCCGACCGACCGGTCGCGCGCCTGACCTGCGGTACATCACGGCTGCCACGACCTGAGAGAAACGCCCGGCGGCTGCGCAACGACAGCACTCCGGCATCGCCCGACCACACCGGAGGACCTCCATGCGCGCGCTCGTCACCGGTGGAGCCGGTTTCATCGGCTCCACCCTCGTCGACGCCCTGGTCGCCCGCGGCGACGACGTGCTCGTCGTCGACGACCTCTCGTCGGGCACGCGGGAGAACCTCGCCCCCGGTGTGGACCTCGCGGTGCTCGACATCCGCGACTCGGAGACGCTGGCGAAGCGGGCGGCGGAGTTCCGCCCGGACGCGGTGTACCACCTGGCCGCGCAGATCGACGTCCGCACGTCGATGGCCGACCCGGTGCACGACGCGTCGGTGAACGTCCTCGGCACCCTGAGCGTGCTGCAGGCCGCGCGGGACTGCGGGGCCGGTGCGGTCGTCGTCTGCTCCACCGGCGGCGCCATCTACGGCGACGGCGCGCCGCTCCCCACGACCGAGGAGGAGCCGCCGGAGCCTGAGTCGCCGTACGGGATGAGCAAGCTGGCGGCCGAGCGCTACACCCGGTTCTTCGTCCGCACGCACGGGCTGCCCGCGCTGGTGCTGCGCTTCGCGAACGTCTACGGGCCGCGCCAGCACCCGTCGGGCGGGGCGGGCGTGGTGTCGCTGTTCTGCGACCGGGCCCGCGGCGGCCGGCGGCCGACGGTGTTCGGCGACGGCGGGCAGACCCGCGACTTCCTCTACGTCGGCGACGTCGCGCGCGCGGCGCTCGCGTCGGCCGACCGGCTGGCCGCGGGCGAGCTGGCGGGCGAGGTGTTCAACGTGGGCACCGGGACCGAGTCGACGGTCGTCGAGCTGGCCGCGACGATCGGCCGGATCGCCGGGCTGGATGCCGGCGACTTCGCCCCCGAGTTCGAGCCCGCCCGGCCCGGGGAGCTGCGCCGCAGCTGCCTGGACCCCTCCCGCGGGCTCACCGCGCTCGGCCTGCCGGCGCCGACGACCCTCGCGGACGGCCTCTACGCCACCTGGGCCTGGCACACGCGCCGCGACTGACAAGCGCCGCGTACTCCCACCCCCACCCCCGCCCCGGCCCCGCCCCCGAAACGCCCCGAGGGGCACCCTCGGGGCGCTGGGCGCCACCAGGGTGCCCCTCGGGGCAGCGAGCACGGGGGTCCGAGCCGGAGCGCGAGGCGCCGGGCGTGCGGCGTCGGAGCGTGCGGCGCCGGGGCGGGTCAGCTGTAGACGGCCAGGGTCAGCATCGCGATCCAGGCCACGGCGAGCACCTGCAGCACCCGGTCGCCCAGCGCGATCTCCTCCGGCTCCCCGCCGGTACCGCGGTCGACGTCCACCGAGTAGCGCAGCACCGCGATCACGAACGGCACGATCGACACCACCGACCACACGGTGTTGTGGTGGGTCTCGCGGATCTCGAACGCCCACAGGCCGTAGGTCATGATCATGACCGTGGCCGACAGCGACCAGATGTAGCGCAGGTAGGACGCCGAGTAGCTCTCCAGCGACTTGCGGATCTTCGCGCCGGTCTCCTCGGCGAGCCGCATCTCCGCGTAGCGCTTGCCGGCCACCATGAACAGCGAGCCGAACCCGGTGACCAGCAGGAACCACTGCGACAGCGGGATCTCGGTCGCGACACCACCGGCGATGGCGCGCATCAGGAAGCCGGACGCGACGATGCAGATGTCGAGCACCGGCTGGTGCTTGAGCCACAGGCAGTACGACAGCTGGACCGCCACGTACACGGCCAGCACCACGATCAGCTGCCAGGTGACCAGGATCGACAGCGCGATCGCCGCGGCGAACAGCACCGCGGCCGCCACGTAGGCCAGCGGCAGCGGCACGATGCCCGCCGCGATCGGACGCCGGCACTTCGTGGGGTGTGCCCGGTCGGCCTCGACGTCGAGCGCGTCGTTGACCAGGTATACGCCCGATGCGGCCAGCGAGAACGCGGCGAACGCGATCAGGCAGTCGACGAGCACCTCGACGCCGAACAGCCCGCCGCCGACGAACGGCGCGGCGAACACCAGGACGTTCTTCACCCACTGCCGCGGGCGCATCGTCTTGAGCAGGCCGCGGGCGACCTTCGCCGTGGTCCGCTCGGAGGGGTCGATCGGGACCTGCGGGGCCGGCCGCTCCTCGGCGGCCTCGGCCTCGTGCCCCTCCGGGGCGCCCGCGTCGTCCGGGGCGTCCGGCTCGACCGGGGTCTTCGGGTCGGCCACCTCGGCGACGGCGGCCTTCGAGTCCGTGGGCTCCTCCTCGGCGGAGGAGGTCTCGCCGACCTTCGTGGGATCGGTGCGGGTCATGCGCTCACCCTCCGGTGGGTGGGGTTGCGACGGATCACACGCCGGGCCGCGGTGGCGACGACCGCGCCGAGCGCGGTGCCGGTGGCGACGTCGGACGGGTAGTGGACGCCGAGCACCAGGCGCGAGAGCGCCATCATGCCCACCGTGGCCGAGGCGACCACGACCGGCGCCCGCCCGCGACGGCCGAGCAGTCCGCCGTAGAGCACGGCGGCGGCCGTCGTCGACGTGGCGTGCGAGGACGGGAAGCTGAGCCGGCTCGGGGTGCCGACCAGCACCCGGACCGACGAGTGGGCGGGGCGGCGCCGCCGGACGACGCGTTTGACGCCGATCGACGTGCCGTGCGCCAGCGCCACGGCGGCCGCGGAACCCAGCCACTCGCGCCGGCGTGGCCGGTCGACTGCGGCCCCGGCCAGGCCGATCGCCAGCCAGCCCGCTGCGTGTTCCCCGAACAGCGACATGCCGCGCGCGGCGCGGACGTACCCGTCGCCGCCGAGCGTGTCCTGCACCGCGTTGAGCAGGAGGATCTCGCCGGTCGCCGGGGTCTCGATCGGGGTGTCGACGTCGGCAGTCGGTTGTGGACCGGAACGGTCCAGGGTCTCTGCCACGGGGTGGGGCCCTCCTGGCGTGCCGCTGGCACCCGGCTCGACCCGGGCGATGACAGCCCGTGATGGTACGCGCGGGCGGGGTTCCGGCCGGGGTCGGGGCGGGTAGGGCCGGCCCGGGCACCGGCTCAGAACCAGCGCTCGAGGACCTCGGCGATGCCGTCGCGGGTGTTCGGCGCGGTCACCTCGTCCGCCAGCCCGACCAGGTCCGGGTGGGCGTTGCCCATCGCGACCCCGGTCCCCGCCCAGCGCAGCATCTCCCGGTCGTTGGGCATGTCGCCGAACGCGATCGTCTCCGCCGCGCCGACCCCCAGGTGCTCGGCCACGTCGGCCAGCCCGGTCGCCTTCGTGATCCCCGGGGCGGAGGCCTCCAGCAGGCCGCCCGGGTGCGAGAACGTCAGGTCGGCCAGGCCCTCGGCTTTCGGTGCGAGCGCGTTCAGCATCTGCTCGCTGGTCAGCTCGGGAGCGCGGACGAGCAGCTTGGTCACCGGCCGGGCGAGCATCTCCTCGTGGCTGGCCTCGCCGCCGTCGTGCGCACCCCAGGCGTGCACGTAACCGGGTCCGGTGAGGAACTCGTCGACCGTGCCGAGCGTGACCTGCCCGGTGATCGAGTTCCCGACCCGCTCGACGCCGATGCCGCACCCCGGGAACAGCTCCCCGGCCAGCGTGGCCAGCGTGCGGACCGCGTCCGGCTCGAGGGTGTGTGCCCCGAGCAGACGGTCCTCGGCGGCGTCGTAGAGCACGGCGCCGTTCGCACAGACGCACAGCCGCACCAGCCCGTCCGGCAGCTTGGCCACGATCGGCGGGATCCACCGCGGCGGACGCCCGGTGACGAGCACGAATCCGGTCCCGGCCTCGACCGCCCGGGTGAGGGCGGCGACCGTGCGCGGGGTGACGGCGTCGCGGTCGTCGAGGAGGGTGCCGTCCACGTCGGTCGCGACCAGCCGGGGCGGGTTCTCGGCGATCACACCCCGAGCCTACGGAACCCCGCGACCCCCATCGTCACGGTTACGCTCGTCGGGTGCGCGTTCTGGTGGTCGCGGCCCCGCTGGCGGGGCACATGACGCCGCTGCTGCCGTTCGCACACGCGCTCTGGGACTCCGGCCACGAGGTGCTGCTGGCCGGCGGCGGGGACGCGCTCCCCCGGCCCGCCGGTCCGGACGCCCGGTCGCTGCCGTTCATCGACGTCGCCCGCAACCTGCGGCTGGGCCGGCTCGCGGCGCGTTCGCTGGTGACCCACCCGGTCACCGCCCGCGCCGAGCTGACCGGCCGGGCCGGCGACGCGGGCGTCCGCTCGCTGTTCGGCCCGGTGAACGAGGGGCTGACCGACGCGCTGGTGACCGTCGCCGAGCAGTGGCGGCCCGACGTCGTGCTGCACGAGCCGCTCGCCGTGGCCGGCGCGCTGGCGGCGGCCCGGCACGACGTCCCCGCCGTGCTGCACGAGAACGGCCTGCTCGACGGGCTCGCGACGGCCCGGACCCTGATGCACTCCCGCCCGGTGCAGCGGGCCCGGGCCCGGCACGGGCTGCACGACGTGCCCCGCCCCGCCGTGGTCCTGACGATCGCGCCGGCCAGCCTGGTCGGTCCGCGGGACGCGCTGGCGGTCCGGCCGGCCGGACCGGCAGGCGGGCCCGCGCTGCCCGGCTGGTTGAAGGCCCCCTCGGTCCGTCCGCGGGTGCTGGTCCTGCGCGGTGGCGGCCCGATGCGGGGCGACCTGCAGACCTCCGCGCTGCGCACCGTGCAGGCCACGGAGGACCTGGGCTGCGACCTGGTGCTCTCCCGCCCACCCGCCCGGCTGGCCCGCCGGACCGGGCCCGGCGTGCACACGGTCGGGCGGGTCGCGCCGGCCGAGCTGCTCCCGGCGTGCGCGGCCGTGCTGCACGCCGGCAGCTCCGGGCACGTGCTGTCCGCGCTGACGGCGGGCATCCCGCAGCTCGCCCTGCCCGGGCCGGGCGATCGGCGGCACAACGCGGAGCTCGTCGCCGCCCGCGGGGCCGGGATCGGCGGGGCGGTCACCGAGGACGCGCTGCGGCGCCTGGTGCACGACGGCGAGCTCGCCGCCGCGGCCCGCGAGGTGCGCGCCGAGATCGCCGCGATGCCCCCGCCGCAGGCCCGCGTGGACGTCGTCGCGGCACTGGCCTGACCGTCCCCGGTGCCACCCCGGCATCGGGGTGTGCAGCGGCGTCACCGGGTACCCGGACGGCATGGCCGACCACGACACCACCGTCGCCGCGCTGCTCGACCGCGCCGGGACCACCTACGCGGCCGAGGCCGGGATCACGCTGAAGGACACGCCCGCCCCGCTGTACCGGGTGCTGGTGCTCGGCACGCTGCTGTCGACGCGGGTGCAGGCGTCACTGGCCGTCGCCGCCACCCGTGAGCTCGTCGACGGCGGCATGGGCACGCCGGAGCGGATGCGCGACGCGAGTTGGCAGGACCGCGTCGACGCGCTGAACCGGGCGCACTACCGCCGGGTCGACGAGCAGATGGCGACCGCACTCGGCGAGGGCGCGCACCAGCTGCTCGAGGACTGGTCCGGTGACCTGCGCACTCTCCGGAAGGCCGCGGACGGCGACCCGGACCGGATCCGCTCACTGCTCACCGGGTTCGCGCGACTCGGCCCCACCGGCGCCTCGATCGTGGCCCGGGAGCTGCAGGCGGTGTGGCCGGAGCTGCGCCCGTCGCTGGACGGCAAGGCGCTCGACGGTGCGCAGCGGCTCGGCCTGCCGACGGAGCCGGACCGGCTGGCCCGGCTGGTCGACGGCGAGCGGCTCGCGGAGTTCGCCGCGGCGCTGACCCGGGTCGGGCTGGACAAGAAGCTCGCCGACGACGCCCTGGCCGCGGCCTGACCGGGCGGGTCCGGTGCCGGCCCCGGGGCCCGGGACCGGCACCGTCGACACCTACCGCGAGCGCAGCTCGCGGCGCAGGACCTTCCCGCTGACCGTCTTCGGGATCTCGTCGAGGATCTCGAGCTGCCGCGGGTACTTGTAGGCGGCCATCCGCTCCTTGCAGAACGCGATGACCTCCTCCGGCGTGACCTGCGCCTGCGACCGCAGCGAGACGAACGCCTTCACCGTCTCCCCGCGGTACTCGTCGGGCACCCCCACGACCGCCGCCTCACGGACCGCCGGGTGCTCGTAGAGCACGTCCTCGACCTCCCGCGGCCAGATCTTGTAGCCACCCGCGTTGATCTGGTCCTTCTTGCGGTCGACGATGTAGAACCAGCCCTGGGCGTCCATGTAGCCGACGTCGCCGGTGTGCAGGGCGCCGCCGGGCAGCGCCGTCGCCGTCTCCTCCGGCTTGTTCCAGTACCCGGTCACCACCTGCGGGCCCTCGGTGACCAGCTCGCCGATCTCGCCCGCGGGCAGCTCCGTGCCGTCCTCGTCGATGATGCGCACGATCGTGTCGTAGATCGGCACACCCACCGACAGTGCGCCGGAGTCGGGATCGACCGGTGCCTCGGCACCGAACGGCACGGCGTGCGACGGCGAGGTCGTCTCGGTCAGCCCGTAGATGTTGTGGATGTAGTTCCCGGAGACCTCGCGGAACGCTTCGACCGTGCTCGGCGGGATCGGCGCGCCCCCCGAGTAGAGCTTGGTGAGCGAGGCGAGCTTCGCCCGGTCGGCGTTCGGTGCGTTCATCAGCGCGATGTAGACGGTGATCGACCCGACGGTGAAGGTCGCCTGCTCGGCCTCGACCGTGTCGATGGTCAGCGCCGGGTCGAGCCGGTACATCAGCACCAGCGGCGCGCCGGCCAGCAGCGACACCGCGATGTGCCCGACCAGGCCGGTGATGTGGAACAGCGGGGCGATGCCCAGCACCACGTCGTCCGGCCCGATGCCGATCCAGTCCCGGTAGCTCTGGGCGTTGAAGACCACGTTGCGATGCGTGGTCATCGCACCCTTGGGCGGGCCGGTGGTGCCGGAGGTGTAGGTCAGGAACGCCACGTCGTCCGGCCCGAGCGACACCGGCGGCGGTGCGGTACCCGCGTGCCGGTCGAGCAGCTCGACCAGGTCGAGCGTGCCGGGGCAGTCGATGCGCTCCACCCCGGCGAACACGGCGGGCTCGTCGCGGGACTGGAAGTCCAGTTCGGACGTCGTGATCACCGTGCGCACGGCCGTACCGCCGACGACCGCCGCCGCCACGTCGCGCTGCAGCGACTGCAGGACCACGAGCACGGTCGCGCCGGAGTCGGTGAGCAGCTCGGCGAGCTCCCGCTCCCGGTACATCGGGTTCGCCGACACCGCGATGCCGCCGGCCTTCCACGTGCCGATCTGCGCGATGACGAACTGCGGGACGTTCTGGGCGAAGATGGCGACCCGCTCACCGGCGACGAACCCCTCGCCCGCCAGGCCGGCGGCGAAGGCGTCGGTGAGCCGGTCGAGCTCGGCGAAGCTGATCCGGCCGTCGAAGTAGCGGATGGCGTCGCCGTCGGGGCCGCGCGCCACCGACGCCCGGAACATCGCCAGCGCGCTGTCGTGCTCGAGCTCGATCCCGGCCGGCTGCCCCGGGTCGTAGCGTCCCAGCCAGGGCTTCTCGTCGTAGACGGTCACAGTGCCCGCCTCACCGGATGACGACGGGGTTCACCGGGGCACCGGTGCCCTCGACGACGTTCAGCGGGGCCGCGGTGTAGAGGAAGTCCCACCGGCCGTCGGCCGCGCACGCCTCGGCCAGCTTGTCCAGCGCGACGATCTCGGTGAGCACCACGCCGAGGTTGCGCATCAGTGCGCAGTGCAGCGGCAGCATGACGCCCGAGACCGGGTCCTTGGTGACCTCGTTCGCGATCGTGTCGGTGACCAGGTTCGGGATCTCGCGGTCGGCGAACCACTGCACCAGCTCGCGGGAGTACGTCAGCCCGGGCTCGACGAAGTCGGCGTAGAACTCCTCGGCCGGGACCGAGTAGAAGTACCCCAGGAAACCGGTGCGGATCAGCAGGATGTCGCGCTGACCGATCTCCACGCCCTGGGCCTGCGCGGCCGCCTCGAGGTCGGTGTGGGTGAACGTCTCGCCCTTGTCGAGCCACGGCTTGCCGCGGTGGCGGGCCATGTCGATCAGGACCCCGCGCCCGGCGACGCCCCGCTCGGCGATGGCGGCCACGGAGGCCTTCTTCATGCCCTCGACCGTGTCGCGCGCGTCGTAGCCGTTCCAGATCTTGCCGTCGTACCAGACGTGGCCGAGGGCGTCGTACTGCGTCGATCCCTGCAGGAAGATCTCGGCCTTGTCGTCGGCGTAGTGCAGACCGCCGGGGAACGCCGGCGCGCCCTCGCGGCCCTCGTCCCACGAGGACTCGTCGAGGACGTTGACGCGGTTGATGCTCTCCCGGCCCGGGAAGACCGGGTCACCGTGCGGGTGCCCCATCGGGGCCTGCAGCGGGAACACCTCGCCGGAGCGGATGTGCTGCGCGCCGCGCAGGACCTGTGCGGCGTCGAGGTAGTTGAGCGCCCCGACCTCGTCGTCGGGACCCCACTTCCCCCAGTTGTTCAGGGCGTCGTCACCGAGAAGCTCACGCATCGTGGGCACGTCGGACATTCCGTCTCCTTCGGCGCTGAAGCATTCGGTAGAGCGTCAGAGCGCTCGATCGGTCGATGTCCACGTATGCTGTAGGACACATTTTGCTCCGTCAAGGAGCCCGCTGAGCACACCTCGCCAACGGGCGTGTTCAGCCGAGCTGAACACCGACAGAGCCGAAGACCGACAGCGCTGAACACCGACAGAGCTGACACCGACGAGGAGATGACGGGTGCCCCGCCGAGTGAGCCCCCGGGTCACCGACGACCCGACCGGCGCACAGATCCGCGCCGCCCGGACCCGGCGCGGGCTCAGCCTGCGCACCCTCGCGCGCACCGTCGACGTCAGCCCGGCGACGCTGAGCCAGATCGAGCTCGGCCGGACCGGCCTCACCCTCACCCGCCTCACCCGCATCGCCGACGCGCTCGGGACGAGCGTGCAGGAGATCCTCGCCATCGATCCGGCGCGCTCCGCCGAAGGTGGGCCCGGCCCGGTCCGGGACCGACGCCCGCCGCGCCCCGAACAGGCCCGGGACTGGCGGGTCTACGGCCCATTGCCGTTCGACCCCGTCCTCGGCGCCGCCCTCACCGAGTTCGTGCACGTCGGCTACCACGGCGCGACGGTGCGGAGCATCGCGCGGCGCGCAGGCCTGTCGGTGCCCGGGATCTACCACTACCACCCGAGCAAGCAGCACATGCTGATGGCGATCCTCGAGTACACGATGGCGGACCTGCTCGAGCGGGCCGAGGCGGCGCGGGCGGAGGGGCTCGACCCCGTCGAGCGGTTCGGCCTGCAGGTCGAGCACCTGGTCCTGTTCCACACCCACCGCGCCGAGCTCGGTTTCGTGGGCGCCGCCGAGAAGCGGAGCCTCGACGACGGCAACGCGCGGCGGATCGCGGCCCTGCGCACCCGCCAGCAGCACTATGTCGACGACGAGGTGCACGACGCAGTCGCACTCGGCCTGTTCCGGTCCGACGGCGCCCGCGAACGGGCCCGCTCGATCGTCACGATGTGCACGGCGTTGCCCACCTGGTGGCGACGCGACGGGCACCACACCCCCGAGCAGATCGCGGAGCAGTACGTCGCGATCGCACGCGACGTCATGCTGGCCCCCGGTCGACCGACCTCGTCTCGGTTGTCCTGAACGTAATTACGGAATATCGTAGTTGCATGGTGGTCACCGATACCCCGTCCCGTCCCGTGCCGCCGCTGCGCCGGGGGCTCGTGGCGGCCCTCGCCGGAGCGGTGGTCGCCGGCCTCCTCGGCTGGCTGCTCGCGCCGGCCCCGTCCACCCCCGGGCCGGAGACGACCGGCGACCCCGCGCTCGCCGAGTGGCTGCGGGCCCAGGCGGGCCCGGGCCGGCACGGGCTGGTCGCCGCCGTCGTGCGGGACGGACAGGTCACCGCGGCCGGGATCGGGGACGACGGCCACGGCGAGCCGGTCGGCGCGACGACGCCGTTCGAGATCGGTTCGATCACCAAGACCTTCACCGGGGCACTGCTCGTCGAACTCGAGCGGCGCGGCGTGGTGCGCGCCGACGACCGGGTCCGCGACGTGGTCCCCGACCGGGCGTGGCGCCCCGGTGGGGTCGGGGACGTGACACTGGCCGAGCTGGCGAGCCACCGGTCCGGGCTGCCGAGGCTGGCGACCGGTCCCGCGGCGGGCCTGTCCCTGTGGGCGCGCAACATCGCGGGGTTCTCGCCCTACGACAGCAGCGTCGAGGAGCTGTTCACCGCGGCCGACCGGGCCGAGCTGACCGGGCGGGGCGAGTACCTCTACTCCAACCTCGGCAGCGCGCTGCTCGGCCAGGCACTCGCCGCGCGGGCCGGCACGCCGTACCCGCAGCTGGTGTCCGATCTGGTCACCGCACCGCTGGGGATGACCGGCACCGCCGTGCTCGACGCCCCGCCGCCCGGTGCGGCCCGTTCCCACGACCTGGCCGGCCGTCCCCGCGCCGTGTGGACCAGCGAGGGGGACGCGCCCGCCGGCATCGGCGTGTGGTCGACCGCCGAGGACCTGGTGCGCTACGTCGGTGCGCTGGACGATCCGGCGTCGGCGGTCGCCGAGGCCGCCCGGCCCCGGTTCGACTCCGACCTCGGACAGGTCGGCTACGGCTGGGAGACCCTCACCGCCGAGGGGCGCACGTTCCTCTGGAAGAACGGCGGTGTGGCCGGCACCTGGGCCACGATCCTGACCGAGCCCGCCCGCGGGCAGGCGGTCGTGGTGTTCGGCAACTCCACGCTGCCCGTCGACGACCTGGCCGTCCGGCTGCTGGACGTCCCCTCGCCGTTCACCGGCGGGGACGAGGAGGCGGACGCGGATGTGGCCGCCGCCCTGCTGCCGTTGGGGGTCGGCGCGGTCTTCCCGCTGCTGGGCGGACTGAGCACGCTCGTGGCGGCGCGGGGCGGATGGCGCGGGCGGCGGCCGGTGAACCGGCTCGAGTTCCTCGGGTCGGCCGGGACCGGGCTGTTCTTCCTCGCCGCGACCTACTCCCTGGGCGGTGTCGCGTGGGTGCTCGTGGCCCCATGGCTGGCCGGGTGCGTCGCGTTCGGGGCCGGTGTCGGCCTGGCCGCGGTCCGGTGGGCCGGCTGGGACGGCGAGCGGAGCGCGGCCCGCTGGGCGAACGCCGCCTTCGGTGTCGTCCTCGGGGTCGGGCTGACCGGCGCGGTCACCGTCGCGGCGCTGCTCGCCTGATTGTGAGCGCGGCGCTCACAGCAGCGGTGGCGGGGTGAACCCGCCGAACTCCCGCTCGACGAGCTCGGCGAAGCCGATCGTGGTGCGGTCCCCGAACATCGGGCCGATGGCCTGCACCCCGATCGGCAGCCCGTCCCCGGACCGGCCGACGGGCAGCGCCGTCGCCGGCAGGCCCGGCAACGTGGCGACACCCGCCAGCGCGAGCTGATCGAAGTAGGGGTACTCGACGCCGTCGACCTCGATCCGCCGGGTGGCCAGGGCACTGTGGTCGTGCGGGAACGCCGGTGTCGGCATGATCGGGGCGAGCACGATGTCGATCTCGTCGAACAGGGCGCGCCAGCGCTGCCGGATCAGCGCGCGCTCCCCGTCGGCCACGACCCAGTCCCGGTGGCTGAGCACGGCGCCGCGGGCCCGTTCGGCGGCGAGGCCGTGGTCGTCGTCGTCCAGCTGGGCGGCCGTGGCGCGGGCACGCTCGTAGACCTCCGGCGGGTAGCCCGCGGCGAGCCCGGCCTCCAGCAACCGCATGTACACCCGCGCGGCCGCGGTCTGCTCGGGCAGCAGCGGGCTGTCGCGCAGCACCGTGGCCCCGGTGCCGGCGAGCCTCGCGGCGAACCCGTCGATCGCCTCCCGCACGCTCGCCGAGCTGGGCACGAGCGGGTGCTCGTCGAGCACCAGCACGCGGTAGCTCCTCAGGTCGGTGTGGCGGGCCGGCGGGAGCGCGAGCCGGTAGGCCACGCCGTGGGTGAGCTCGTCGGGCCCCGCGAGGACGCCCAGCAACAGGGCCAGGTCCGACGCGCTGCGGGCCATCGGCCCGATCACCGCGAGATCGTGCTCGGCGGGCAGGACCGGGACCGGGGGCGGGGTGTGCCCGCGCAGCGCCAGCAGGCCGAGCGAGGGCTTGTGCGCGTGGACCCCGCAGCAGTGCGCCGGGTTGCGCAACGACCCGCCGATGTCCGAGCCGAGCGACAGTGGCGCGTAGCCGGCCGCGAGCCCGGCGGCCGACCCGCCCGACGACCCGCCCGGTGTGCGCTGCGGGTCCCACGGGTTTCCGGTGGTCCCGTACAGGTCGTTGTAGCTCTGCAGATCACCGAGGTGCAGCGGCACATTCGTCTTGCCCAGCACGACCGCCCCGGCGGCCTTCATCCGTGCCACCGCCACGGCGTCGGTGTCCGGGACCACGTCGGCGAACGCCGGGGCGCCCCACGTGGTGGGCAACCCGGCCACGTGGAACGACTCCTTCACCGTGACCGGCACGCCGAGCAGCGGCCGTCGCTCGCCCCGGGCCAGCGCCGCGTCGGCAGTGGCGGCGGCGCTGCGCGCCCGGTCGAAGTCCGGCACGCACACCGCGTTGATCGTGCCGTCGAGACGCTCGATCCGGGCGATGGCCGCCTCGGTGAGCTCGACCGCCGAGACCCGGCCCGCGGCCAGGTCGCCGACGAGATCGCCCGCGCTGCGGTAGGCCGGATCCCCGGTCCCCATGTCGCCGGTCACCGCGTCCCCCCGTCGATCACGCCCGGGCCGTCGGCCCGCGTCCGGGAACCGTGCCCGCGCGCACCGGCGGTGTCGAGGGAATTGTTCAGAAGACGGCGACGGCCACGATCAGGCCGAGCGCGACGTGTGCGGCGGCGACGACCTTGGCGGCGGCGCGCGGCTCCTCGGACTGGATGACCTCACCGATGTCGATGCCCGTCACCCACTCCAGCAGCCGCACCGCCGCGACCTGGGCGATGATCCCGACCAGGCCGAACACCAGCGACGAGATGAGCCCCTGCAGCAGCGACCCGGCCGAGACGTAGATGGCGATGACGATGATGAACGCCATCGAGAGCATCCCGGCGGCGGTGATCGTGACGGCGTTGGGCAGCCCCGCCCGCACCATCTGCGGCAGCTTGCCGGGCGTCGTCAGGTCGATCGCCCAGAAGCCGACGAGCATCATCAGGATGCCGATCACGGCGTAGAGCAGGATCGCGCCGATGCCACGGCCGAGGAAGCCCCAGTAGGTGGCGTCGAGCGCCTGGGCGAGGATCACGGATGCCTCCGGAGGGAGCGGGGAGCGGACAGTGCTCGGGGGTCGGGCAGCTGGATCGGGGTGGATGCTTCGGGCGGGCCGATGGTCAGGACGGGATGCGGTGCGGCACGAACGCCGCGCCGTCGTCGGTGATCAGCCCTGCGGTCTCGCGGATGCCGAGACCGGCGGCGGTGTCACCGACCAGCCAGGCGCCCAGCGCGGGTCGGTAGCCGTCGAACTCGGGCAGCGGGTCGAACATCTGGTAGACGAAGCCCTCCTCGCCGTAGACACCGCCGGTGGCGGTCTCGTAGTCGGGGGCCACGATCTGGATGTTCGCCCCCTCCCGGCCGAGCAGCGGCTTGCGGACGTACTCGGTGAGCAGCCCCGGGTTGCCGAGGGAGGCCGGCAGCAGGTTCGGGTGCCCGGGGTACATCTCCCACAGCACCGCGAGCAGCGCCTTGTTCGACAGCAGCGTCTTCCACAGCGGCTCGAGCCAGAGCGTCTCCGGCAGGCTGCGGGTGACGTGCTTGCCGAACTGGTCGGACAGCACCCACTCCCAGGGGTAGAGCTTGAACACCCCGGACATCGGGGCTTCCTCGAGATCCACGAACCGGTCCAGTGCGGAGTCCCAGCCGATGTCCTCGATGGACAGACCGACGGTGTCGATGCCGGCCTCGGCCGCGGTCTCCTGCAGGTAGCCGACCGTGATGTGGTCCTCACCGGTGCTCTCCTCACCGGACCAGGTGAAGTGCACCTCCGAGGACGGCAGCCCGCTGCGGATCTCGCCCCAGCGCTCGACGAGCTTCTCGTGCAGCGAGTTCCACTGGTCGTCGCCCGGGTGGACGTCCTGCAGCCAGTACCACTGCAGGATCGAGGCCTCGAGCAGCGACGTCGGGGTGTCCGCGTTGTACTCCAGCAGCTTGGCCGGGCCGGAGCCGTCGTAGCGCAGGTCGAACCGGCCGTAGACGTGCGGGTCGGCCCGCTTCCACGAGTCGGCCACCGCCTGCCAGCTCCACTCCGGCAGCGCGAAGTCCCGGAAGCGCTCGGCCGTCACCACGTGGTCGACGGCGGACAGGCACATCGAGTGCAGGACCTCGATGTCGGCCTCCAGCGAGAGGATCTCGTCCATCTCGAAGACGTAGTGCACCGACTCGTCCCAGTACGGCCGCTCGCCGCCGGAGCCGTCGCGGCCCGGGGTGCCGAACACCATGCCCTGGTCGGCGACGGTGCGCTTCCAGTCCGGACGCGGGGTGCCGCGTTCGCGTCGCACCGATCAGCTCCCGGACGATCCGGACGAGCCCGAGGTGCCGTAGGACGAGCTGCCGCCCACCCCGAGGCCACCGCGGGAGATCGTGCTGCCGGAGGTGCCGCTGCGGACCGTGGTGCCGCTCTTCGACGCCGCGGGCGGCGGGGTCACCGAGCCGCCGGTGGCGACCTGGCCGACGCTGCCGGTGCTGCCGTAGTTGTAGTGGTACTGGCGCCCACCGCCGCCGAGGAAGATCGGCACGAAGGCGAACCCGCCGCCACCGGTGGCGACCTGGCCCTCCCGCGCCGGGTCACCCGCGCAGTTCTCGTCCGGGACGACCACCCCGGCGTCGTCGACGCACTGCGCGACGATCTCCTCGTCGGGGCTGGAGGCGGCGTAGACCGCGGCGATCAGCGCGACGACGCCGATGGTGGCGCCGGTGCCGATCAGCACCCGCTTGGTCTTCTTCGAGCGCGCCTCCTTGAGGCGCACCGCCTCGCGGTCGGCACGCACCTTCTGCTCACGGGCGCGCTTCTCCGCGAGCGTGGGTTCGCGCGGTGCGGTGGTCTCGTCCTGGTGCCGGATCCGGCCCCGTGGCGCGTCCCCGCCCGCACCGGCCTGCGGCATCCCGGTCGTCGGCGTGTCGTCGCCGGCCCCGGTGGCGCCGCCGGGTCCTGTCGCGTCCCGCTCCGGGCCGCCGTCGGCCGAGTGCCGTCCGTCGGTCATCGATGATCACCCATCACGTCACATCCCCCCGGCCCGAACCGTACCGGTCGGCCCCGACGACCCGCGGCCCGGAGCGGATCTCGATTCGGCTGCGGTTGGGCGCGTCGCACGCCGACGGCCGGCTGCCGGTGGTCGACGACCCCGTCCGGGACACCCCCGGCGGCTGCTCGTTCACAGCACACCGCCGACCGATGACCGCGCCGGGACACGGCCGACCGGGAAGCCGGGCGACCGGGCGGCATCATGGGTTCCGCCATGGATCCCAGCTCCCCTGCCGGCTCCGCTCCCCGGCGGCCCGACGAGACCGGTACCGACGTGGCCGAGGAGGCCTACGACGGGTACGACGGTCGCTACGCGCGGGCCGGCGGCGGCCCGACGGTGCTGTCGCGCCCGGAAGCGGTCTCGGCCCCGGAAACGGTGTCGCGACCGGAGGCGCCGGCCCCGGAAGCGACGGCAGTCCCGGAAACGGCGTCGGCCCCGGGAGCGACGGCCGCGACCCCGGTGGCACCGACCCGCGCGACCCCGGTGGCACCGACCCGCGCGACCCCGGTGGCACCGACCCGGCGACGCCGGCGCGCCGCCGACGCGGCCCCGGACGGCAACGGCACCGGGGACGGCGCCGCCGACGGCACCCGGGTCACCACGGACCGGGGCGGACGACGCGGGCGCCCGAGCGGCCCCCGGCGGGTCGGGGTCGGGATCCTCGTCGGCGCGTTCCTGATGTTCGCCGTGGCGGCACTGGACTCGGTGCTCGGCGCCGAGGTCCCGGTACTGGGCTCGTTCGCCTCCTCGGGCGTGCCGCCGCGGGCGGAGGAACCACCGCCCCTGCCGCCGCCCCCGGACACCGCGGGCACCTGCCTGAACTGGGAGCGCTCCGACGCGACCGACACCGCGGCCGTGAACTGCGCGCAGCCGCACAAGTTCGAGCAGGCGGGCCGGGTCGAGCTCGCCGACCAGCCGGTGTTCCCCTCGGACGAGGCCTGGCAGACGCTCGTCTCCGATCGCTGCACGCCGGTCGTCACCCGGTATCTCGACAACAAGTTCGACCCGGACGGCAAGTTCCGGGTCGGCGCGCTGAAGCCGTCGCAGGCCCGGTGGGACGAGGGCGACCGGGGCATGCGCTGCGGCCTGCAGACCGCCTCGCGCAGCGGCTCCATGCTCCCGATCACCGGCAAGGTCGCCGAGCAGGACCAGTCGGCGGTCCAGCAGGCCGGCACCTGCCTGGCCATCGACGGCCGCACCGTCGGCGACCCGACCGGCTGCGGCGGGCCGCACGCCGCCGAGGTGGTCGGCGTGGTCGATCTGGGCACCGAGTTCCCGGAGGAGTTCCCCGCGGTCGAGGACCAGGACGAGTTCCTCCAGCCGGCCTGCACGACGGCGGCCAACGAGTTCGCCGGCAACGACAAGGTGATCGGCGAGAAGGGCCTGACCGTCTACTGGGGCAACCTCTCGGAGGAGTCCTGGAAGGCCGGCAGCCGCAAGGTCAACTGCAACATCGGCACCCTGCTGCCCGACGGCAGCGGCTTCGCCTCCCTCACCGGATCGGTGAAGGGCAACCTGGTGGTCGCCGGCCAGTCCGCGCCGCCCGCGGCGACGCCACCGGGGGCCCCGTCCGCACCCGGATCTCCGGCCGCACCGACCGGCCCGGCCGACCCCGCGGCACCGTCGGCCCCCGCCGACGGCTCGGCGGAGCCCTCCGGCCGGCCCGGCAGCGAGCAGCCCACCGCCCCCGGTGCACCGCCGACGCCGGACCTGGACATCCCGCCCGGCCTGCCCGGGCTCGGCGACGACTGAGGCCGTGCCGGTAGCGATGCCGCCGGACCGGTTCGACGAGCTGGTCGGCGACGCCCTGGACCTGGTCCCGGAGGAGCTCGCGGCGGCGATGGACAACGTCGTCGTCCTGGTCGAGCCGCGCCACCCGGAGGAGCCGGAGCTGCTCGGGCTGTACGAGGGCGTCGCGCTGACCGAACGGACCGCCGACTACGCCGGCGAGCTGCCGGACCGGATCACCGTCTACCGCGACGCGGTGCTGGAGATGTGCGCCGACGAGGACGAGGTCGTCGACGAGGTCGCGATCACCGTCGTGCACGAGATCGCGCACCACTTCGGCATCCCCGAGGATCGGCTGCACGAGCTGGGCTGGGGCTGACCGCCCCGCCGCCGGCGGGGCCCTGCTCGTCGGCGGGGCACTGCTCAGTGCTGGGAGCGCGCCTGCTCCGGCATCGGGTCCCACAGCTCGCGGGTCCAGCCGTCCGGGTCGCGGCGCAGCACCACCCGGCCGGTGTTCGGGATCGGGTGGTCCCGGCCGAAGCCCGCGTCCGGCCGGCCCGGCGAGGAGCCGTCCCGGCCACCGAGCAGGGCCTGGGTGAGGAGCCGGATCGCGGCGCCGTGGCTGACCACCGCGAACGCGCCGGACCCGCCCCCGCCCAGCACGTCGGCGACGTCGGGCAGGAAGCGGTCCCACACGTCGCGGGCGGACTCACCGCCGGGCATCGGGCGCTCGACGTCGCCGAGCCACCAGCCGTCGAAGATCTCGTCGAAGATCTCCCGGGCCTCGGCGTCGTCCCGGTTGTCCAGGTCACCGACGAAGACCTCGTGCGCCCCGGGGAGCAGCCGGACGTCCAGGCCGAGCGCGTCGGCGATCGGGGCGGCCGTCTCCCGGGCGCGGGTGGCGCGCGAGGTGTGCAGCGCGCGTATCGGCCAGCCGGCGAGCAGCCCCGCGACCTCGCGCGCCTGCCCGTGACCGACCTCGTCGAGCGACGGGCCGGGCACCCTCGTGTCGAGCGCGTGCCGGACGTTGGACGGCGTGCGGCCGTGCCGGACCAGCACGAGCCGGGTCGCGCCGTCGTCCGGCGGAACCTCCGGCGCGCGGGACGCGGCCCGCACCGCGGCGAAGGACGCGGCACCGTCGTGGTCGTCGTCGGGGGCGTGCCCGGTCACGTTCCGGCTCCTTCCCTGATCGCGGCGAGCCAGCGCTCGGACGCGGCGTAGTCGTCGAGGGTGGCGGCGGCGGGCGGCACCACCGGGCTGCCCGAGCCCGCGACCGGTGCCGGCTCGTCCGACCTGGGGAACGAGCCGAGGTAGCGCAGCTGGTCGCACCGGCGGTGCAGCGCGGCGAGCGCCTCGCCCATCGCCGGCTCCGCGACGTGACCGGAGCAGTCCAGGTGGAACCAGTACTCGGCGTGCCGGTCCTTCACCGGCCGGGACTCGATCCGGGTCAGGTCGATCCCGCGCACCGACAGCTCGGTGAGCAGGCCGAGCAGGGTGCCCGGCCGGTTCGTCGTCGTCGCGGCGAGGGTCGTGCGGTCCCACCCGGTCGGCGCCGTCGGGGGGCCGGGCCGGGTGAGCAGGACGAAGCGGGTGACCGCGCCGGGGTTGTCGGCGATGTCGTCGGCCAGCACCGCGAGCCCGTGCTGGGTCGCGGCGAGCGGGGCGGCGACCGCGGCGTCCACCTCCCCGCGGGCGGCCTGCGCGGCGGCCTCGGCGGTCGACGAGCTGACCCGCACCTCGGCGCCGGGCAGGTGCGCCGCCAGCCAGCCGCGGGTCTGGGCGATGCCGTGCCCGTGCGAGGCGACCGTGCGGATCTCCCGGAACCCGGTTCCCGCGGCGCCCATCAGGCAGAACCGGACCGCGATCCGCGCCTCCCGGCCGATCACCAGCGGCGGGTCCTCGACCAGGCCGTCGAGCACGGGTGGGACGGCCCCCTCCACGGTGTTCTCGATCGGCACGCAGCCGGCGTCGACCGACCCGTCCCGGACGGCCGCGAGGACCGCGGGCGCGCCGGGCAGCGGGACCAGCTCAGCGTCGTGCGACTCCGGCATCGTGCGGAGCGCCTGCTCGGTGAACGTGGCGTGCGGGCCCAGGAAACCCAGCCGGAGCCGACTCGGCACGGTCAGTCCAGCAACCCGAGCGCGACCAGGTCGGCGATCGGCACCGGGTCCGGGTCCACGCCGCAGCGCGGCAGCACGGTCCGGACCTGCTCGACGGCGGCCTCGGGGAGCTCGTCGAGCTCGCGGGCGAGCGCCTCGCCGTCGGTGGACTCCAGGGCGTCCTCGACCGGGTCCGGCGACACGCTGACCCCGATCATCCGGGCGACGGCGACGATCAGGTTGAGCAGGCCGTGCCGGCCGCGGGGCACCGCGTCGGACGGGGCCTCGCGGACGATCCGGTCGAGCCCCTGCGCCGAGATCCCGCCGGTCCCGCTCTCCAGGCCGGCCTGCAGGAAGCGGTGCAGGTCGCCGATCTCGGGCACGTCCGACGTCCGCGGCCCACCCATCCGGATCTTGGGGGTGCAGCCGTGCTCGGCGACCTTGCGGACCGCGGCGAGCCACGCCTCGGTCCCCTCCTCGTCGCCCTCGACCGGGCGGCGCGGCTCGACGACCGGCGTCACGTCGTCGGGCACGAACTCGGAGACACGCTCCAGCCAGATGCCGTCGACGTCCGGCGGGGCGGCGCACTCGACGGTGCTCGGGGTGAGCAGGCTGGAGCGGGAGAACACGGTCGACAGGGCCTTGGGCACCGCACCCAGGCCGGTGTCCACGACCAGGGCGAGATCGGCCGGCCGGTTCGGCGCGGACCGGGCGAGTTCGGTGACCACGGCGGGCAGCTGCGAGGCCGGGCAGACCAACCGCCCGACGAGGCCTCCGTAGTGACCGTCGCGGGCGGCGAGGTAGCGCGACACCACGGCATCGACACCCGGCGCGACGGTCCGTGGCTGCAGCAGGCTGGTGTCGTCGACCAGCGCGGCCAGCAGCGGACGGATCGGCCACGGGTCGGCAGCGGAACCCGAGGGCACGGTCATCACGTCCGGAGACGCTAACGGTCGGGTCACGGCACGCCGACAACGGGGGTTCTCCGCTGCGGGCGCGACCACACCGACCGGGGGTGGACAGGCGACGCTCAGTCCTGTTTAGGTAAGGGTTACCTAATGGAGGTGAGAGTGGGAACCACCCGCACGCGCCGCCCGCCGACGCCCGCCGTCGCCGAGCGCGCCCGCAGCCTGGTCACCCGTGGCGCTCGCGCCGCGCTCGTCGGCACCGGCGAGCCGGAGCCCTGCATACCGCTGATGCACCACACCTGGCCGAACGGCACGACCGATCTGCTGCTGCCCGACGACCACGTGGTGCGTGACCGGGCCCGGCACTCGGCCGACGGCCTGCCGGTGATGCTCGAGCTGACCGGGATGACCCCGGTCCCGCTCGCCGAGCCGGTACGCGAGCTGCTGTGGCTGCTGGGCCGGCTGCACGAGCCGGACGCGCGGACCGGCCGCGAGCGGGCCCTGCGGCTGGCCGAGAAGGCGCCGCACCCGAACCTGCTCGACGCCGGGCGGGGCGCGACCCTGCTGCGGCTGCACCCGTCGTCGGCGGTCTACTCCGACGCCGAGGGCTGCGCGCCGGTCTCGCCGACCGAGCTGGCGGCCGCCGACCCGGACCCGTTCTGCCAGGTCGAGCACGCCTGGCTGGAGCACCTCGACCAGGCCCACCCGGAGATGCTCTGCGCACTGCGCAGGCACCTGCCGCAGGTACTGCGGGACGCGGGCGGCACGGCGGGCCGGATCCGCCCGATCGGGGTCGACCGGTTCGGCGTACGGGTGCGGGTACCGGCACCCGGCGGGACGCAGGACGTCCGGCTCGCGTTCTCCGCGGAGGCCACCACCCCCGCCGAGCTGCAGAAGCGGTTCGCGGAGCTGGTCGGCTGCCCGGCCGGGCGCTCGCTAGACGTGTGACCCGGGCGCGGCGAGGTGCTCGTTCTGCACCTTGTGCGTCACCTTGCGCTCGGCGACGAACGACGCGACCGGGATCGTGCCCGCCGCCAGGATGACGACGGCGAACAGCGGCTTCCAGCGGCACCGCTCGGCCAGGATCAGCGTGCACACGATGTAGATCATGTACAGGAAGCCGTGCACCATGCCGATCGCCGCGACCGGGCCCGGCTCGCCGAAGATGTACTTCGCGGGCATCGCGTAGAAGGTCAGCAACAGCAGACCCACACCCGTGACCCAGGCCGAGATCCGGAAGGCCTTGAGCGCTCCTGCGACGGTCACGAGCTCGTCTCCTCCTGCCGGGCCGCCAGGCGGGCCAGCTCCTCGTTGTAGGCCCGCAGCTGCGGGTCGGTGGCCCGTGGGGCGCTCACACCGGCCGGGCGGGCGGTGAACGGCGACGGCCGCCCCGAGGACGTCGCGGCCGTCTCGGCCGTCGCGGCCGCCGCGGCCGGGACGCCGGCGGCCACGGGTGCCGCGGGCTGCGCCGGGACCCCGGACAGCTCGGGCTCCGCCGCCGTCGCGGTGGTGGCGGTGGTGGTGGTCGTGGCCGGGGCGGTGACAGTCCCGCCGTGGCCGTCCGCCGGGGGCTCGTCCCCACCCGCCTCCTGCTCCCGCAGGCCGGCGACCTCCAGGCGCAGGAACCGCCACCACATCACGCCGAAGAAGATCGCGAACAGCGGCCACTGCAAGCCGTACCCGATGTTCAGCGCGGACCCCATCGCCGACCCGGCCCGCCCCCACTGCCACACGGCGAGGAAACCGCAGGTGACCATCGCGCCGAGGGTGAGCACGTGCCAGGCCATCCACTTCGGGGACAGCAACAGCCGCATCACACCGACCAGGGTACGCATCCCGCCGCCGGGCGGCCCTTGCGAGGATCCCCACGTGACGACGACGGCGGGCGGATCCGTGCTCCGGAGCTGGCTGGCCCCCGGGCCGCCGGCGCAACCACCGGTCGTCACCGACCGCCGGGAGCGCCGGCTGATCGGCCTCGAGATCGCCGTCGTCGTGACGGTGACGCTCGGCCTGTCCGCGCTGCGCAGCGCGCTCTCGCTGCTGGAGGCGCTGCTCGCGCCCGCTCCCCTGTCCGAGCAGCAGGTGGCGCTGAACGCACCGGCGTCCACCGACCTCTGGCTCGACCTCGCGTTCCAGCTGACCCGTGCGCTGCAGCTGGCCGGCTGGGGCGCGCTGGCCGCCTACCTGCTGCTGCGCGCGGGCTTCGCGCTGCGCCGGGTCGGGCTGGACGGGCGGCGGCCGGGTCGCGACGCGCTGCACTCGGCCGGGCTGGCGGCCCTGATCGGGATCCCGGGGCTGGGGCTGTACCTGCTGGGCCGGCTCGCCGGCATCACGCCGGACGTCGCCCCGAGCACGCTCACCGACGCCTGGTGGCGGATCCCGGTGCTCGTCGTCTCGGCGGCGGCCAACTCCTGGGCCGAGGAGGTGGTCATGATCGGCTACCTGCTCACCCGGCTGCGGCAGCTGGGGTTCTCGGAGAACCGGTCGGCGCTCGTCGCGGCCGTGTTGCGCGGGGCCTACCACCTCTATCAGGGGGTCGGCGCGTTCGTCGGGAACCTCGTCATGGGGCTGGTGTTCGCCCGGTACTGGCAGCGGACGAACCGGCTCTGGCCGCTCGTCGGAGCGCACCTGCTGATCGACGTCGTGGCCTTCGTCGGGTACGCCCTGCTGGTGGATGTACTACCGTTCACATAGGTCCGCCGGACCACCGGAAAAGGGCCCCTCACCTGGGGAAAGGGGACCCTGTCCTGTTGAGACGAAGGACAAGTCTGGAATCACTCCAGATCAGCGCGGACGTGGCTAGCCTGGTTCTCATGACCGACGACACCAAGTTCCACGCACTGCTCCGCGACCAGGTCCGGAGCGAGTTCACCGCGAGCCAGCAGTACGTCGCCGTGGCCGTCTGGATGGACCGCCAGGACCTCCCGCAGCTGGCCGCGCACTTCCACGCGCAGGCGCTCGAGGAGCGCAACCACGCCATGAGCATGGTCCAGTACCTGCTGGACAACGACGTCGAGGCGACGATCCCGGGCATCGACGCGGTCAAGAACGACTTCGCCTCGGTCGAGGACGCCGTGAGCCTGGCGCTGACCCAGGAGAAGCACGTGACCGAGCAGGTCACCGCGCTCGCCCGGACCGCCCGCGACGAGGGCGACTACCTCGGCGAGCAGTTCATGCAGTGGTTCCTCAAGGAGCAGGTCGAGGAGGTCTCCTCGATGTCGACGCTGCTCACCGTCACCCGCCGGGCGGACAACCTGTTCCACATCGAGGACTTCGTGGCCCGCGAGATGGCGTCCGAGGCCGCCGACCCGACCGCGCCGGCCGTCGCCGGCGGTCGCGTCTGACCCACCGCCCGACCCACCCGTCGGTCGGTCCCACGCCCCCCGGTGCCCGTACCCCGGCACCGGGGCGGCCAGGGCCCCTACCGCAGGGTGATCTGCTTGCCCGCGAGCACCTCGCGGGCCCGGTGCTCGGCGTCGGTCAGCGGCGACTCCGCCAGCCCCGCCAGCGCCTCGTCGAGGCGCTTCGCGAACTCCCCGGCCGGGCCGGCCCACTCCGAGGAGTGCATCTCCCGGTCCACGTCCCAGACCGGGACCAGCAGCCCGTGCGCCCGGAACGACCCGGCGTACCGGGACCCCTCGCCCAGTTCCAGGACGCCCTGGCCGGACAGCCGGGCGAGCGCCCCCATCAGGTCACCCTCGTCCTCGGTGCGCACCCAGCGCACGTGCGCCTTCGACCCGGTGTCCACCCAGTACGCGCCGCGCACACCCGGTGCGGACAGCGCCTCGGTCGGCATGATCACCGAGTTGGCGCGCTCCAGCATCGCCTGCGCCTCCGGGTCCTGGGTGTCCGCGGGCAGCCACCAGCCGAAGTCGGCGTGCACCGTCGGGTCCAGCGGCGTCTCCGGCTCCAGCACGTCCTGCAGCCGCTCGCCGGTGCGCCGGTCCGGGCCCACGACCGGCAGCGAGGAGCCGGGCTCCGCCGAGCGGGCCCAGGCCAGCGCGCCCGCCAGGTCGGCGGACAGGTCACCGGAGCGGGTCTGCACCTGCATGCCGAGCAAGATGTCGCCGTTGTCGCGCACCATCGCCGCGGACGCGCCCGGGAGCACCGACGCCAGCGTCACCGGCCCACCGGAGCGGACCGGGAGCGGTGCCGTCGCCGACGGCAGGAACTCCCGCATCGCGACGAGGTCCGGCTCGGCGGCCAGACCCTCGAACGGCCGGATGACGATCACGTCGTCGCCGGCACCGTGGCAGACCTTGTACCGCTTGCCCGAGCCACAGGGGCACGGCCGGCGGGGGTTGTCGGCGGCGGCGCCGTCGGAACGGCCGGCACGGTTACGCGTCTTCTTGCCCATCGCCAGGCAAGGTAGCGGGTCACGGGTGCCGCCGACCCGACGGACCCCGGTTTCCTCGCCGCCCCGTGCCCCGCGTGCGCTCCTGCACCGGATCCCCCGGTGCCGCCC
Organism: Pseudonocardia ammonioxydans; assembly: GCF_900115005.1. Taxonomy (GTDB): domain Bacteria; phylum Actinomycetota; class Actinomycetes; order Mycobacteriales; family Pseudonocardiaceae; genus Pseudonocardia; species Pseudonocardia ammonioxydans. Next base: position 103,830 of record NZ_FOUY01000009.1, read on the forward strand.
TGCACGGCCCTGCCCTGCACCGCCCGGCACTGCACGGCACCCCGGTCCGGCCGCCCCGGTTCGTCGTGCAGGGCCGATGGAAAGTGCACCGCGAAAAATAGGCCGAACGGACGTATTTCAAATACCCCGGAAGACATATTCGCCGCGGCCGTTCGCTCAATTCTGCGCACGGTTCCGTGGGCCCTCGGAAAGGAGAACGATCCTGCCGTCGCCGGGTGACGGTCGGCGTGGTGGAATCCGTCCGGTGGAATCGTGGTCGGAGGTCCTCCGGGGCGTGCTGGACGCCCCCGGCGCCCGCTACGCCTGCCTCGCCGACCCGGCCACCGGCGCGGTCGTCGCCGCCCACGGCACGGCCCGGTGGGGGCCCGATCCGGTGGACGCGGGCGGCCCGCCCGGCGGCGTCCCGGTGGACGCCTCGGCGGTGCTCGGCTGGGCCGCCACCGAGAGCGTTCCCGCGGCGGCGGGGCCGGTCTTCGCGGACGCGGTGATCACCACCGACGCGGTCTACCACCTGGTCCGGGTGCTGCCCCGCGACGACGCGACGCTGCTCGCCTACCTGCAGGTCGACCGGGTCCGCGGCAACCTGGCGCTGGCCCGGCGCGCCCTGCTGGCCCTGCCCGTGACCAGCGACGACGCCGGCCATTCACCGGCCCCGGCGGCACCCGCCCCGGCCGCGCACCCGGTCGTCCCGGCACAGGCGTCCGCCCCGGAGGCCGAGCGGACGCCCCCGCTCCCGGTGCCGTTGCCACGCCGTGCACCCGGCTCGGTGACGCACCGCCCACCGGCCGGGCTGCCGCCGCCCGCGCTCGCCCCGGCCGCCGTCCCCACGCCGGCCCCCGCCGCTCCTCGTTCCACCGAGACGCCCAGCGAGACCACCGCCGGGACGCCCACGGGGACCACCACCGGGGAGGCCGGTGCGGAGGACACCGCAGCCCCCGCCGGCCCGCTGTCCGGGCCACCGGACCAGCCGGGACGGCGGTGGGCCGACGATCTCCGCACGATGGCCCGGATCCTCGCCGGGCTCCGCCGGCTCGAAGGGTAGGCACGGGCGGGATTTGACGATTCCTGGAACGGGGTTATCGTGGTTCTTCTCCACGCGGAAATCGTGGAGATCCGTTTCGCCCCGACCGGAACGGCCGTGGAACGGCTCCCCCATTCACCAGACGAGCGCGGCGTGCCGCGCGGAGGCAACACAATGAACAACATCGATCGTTCGCTGGACATGGCTGCCAACATCAAGGGCGCGTTCGCGGTCGCGATCGTCGACTTCGAGAGCGGCATGACCCTCGGCTCCCGCGGTGGCAGCCCCGAGTTCGACCTCGACGTCGCCGCGCCCGGCAACTCGGACGTCGTCCGCACCAAGCTCGACGTCATGCAGAAGCTCGGCCTGCGCGAGAACATCGAGGACATCCTGATCACGCTGGACACCCAGTACCACCTGATCCGGATCATCCGCGGGACCGACGAGCAGATGTTCTTCTACCTCGTGCTCAACCGCGCCCAGGCCAACCTGGCGATGGCCCGCCGCGACCTGCGGGTCATCGAGCAGCAGTTCACCCTGTCCGCGCCGCAGGCGGGTGCCCCGCAGCAGCAGGGCGGCCAGGCGTTCTTCCCCGCCCAGCAGCGCTGAGCGGATCGGGCTCGGAGCCACCACGCACATGGCACGTCACCGGCACGCCGTCTCGGTACGCACCGACGGTCTCGCCGCGGTCCTCGGACCGCTGCTGGCCGACCCCAGGATTCGCTCCGCGGCCCTGATCGACGCCGACAGCGGCATGGTGCTCGACGTCTGCGGCCCGGACACCGCGGCCGGGCGGTACGGCAGCGGCCGGGCCTCCGAGCACGACCACCGCGACGAGGTCCGCGGTGCCGCGCACGCCGAGATGGTCCGGATCGGGTTCGCCCTGGCGCCCGGTTCCGGCGGGGTGCTCGGGCTGGTCCTGGAGGCCGGTCCGGACCGGCACGTGCTGCACACCGTCCCGGACCCGCACGGTGGCCGGCTCGCGCTGTCGGTGGTGGTCCGTGGCCCGGACCGCGTGGTGGCGAAGGTCCGCAAGCGGCTGCGGGCCGTCTCCGAGTCGGCGCTGACCGCCGGTCCGTCGGTCGCCGTCCGCCCCGGTTCCGCCGGGTGGACGGTGCCCGGCGCGGCCGGTGCTCAGCCGGCCGGGTCCCCCGCGGGCCCCGCACCGCACGGCGGCCCGTGGCGGCCCGGCCTCGCGCCGGACCCGCACGGACCGTCGCATCCCGGTATCACCGGACCGGCCGGGCCCGGACCGCGCACCGGCCGGCCCGGTCCGGATCCTCATGACCCCTCCCCGCCCCGGCCCGCGACCGACGCGGCGTCGCCGAGGCCCACGGCGGCCGCGAGCCCCACGACCTCGGGCCCCACGACCTCGGGCCACTCAGCGACCTCGTTGCCGTCGGCGCCCTCGATCCCCGCGGCGCTGCCCGCCGCGTCCACCCCGGCTCCGCCGACCGCCGACCCGGTGGCACCGGAGTCCACCGGAACCGACGGCGATGCCGCCGCGGAGGGCACCGGGACCGGGCACCGGCCGATCGAGGCCACGGCGCCGTACGCCGCTACGGCCCCGTCGGGTCCGTGGACCGTGCCGGCAGATCGGACGGTTCCAGGACCGACGCCCCCGGGACCGACGACATGGCCCGGGCAGGTGGCCCCGCTGTCGGCGATGCTGCCGTCGCCCCGGCCCCGTGCGGACGGACCAGAAGCTCCCGCGGACCCTGCGGATCCGGCTCCAGCAGAGCGGTGACCCACCGGACCAGGTGGATCGTGCGGTAGGCCGCGACGGCGGCGAACACGTCGGCCCAGGCGTGCAGCACGACGCCGTCGGCCAGTGCCTGGGTGCCGGAACGGAACCGCCACACCAGCGCCAGCGTGGCGAGCAGCACCGAGGCGATCCACAGCCCCCACCACACCAGCAGCACGCGCGACGGCGTCGGGCGCCGCCCGGGCGGCAGCTCCAGCGCGGCGTGCTCGGTCTCGGCGAGCAGCGACCCGGGGGCGGCCAGGTTCCATCCGGGCACCAGCCACCCCGCGAGGATCCGGCGCCTGCTGCGCCACGGGCGCGTCCCCGACCGCTCGGCCGCGGCCCGGTAGGCCCAGATGCTCCACGAGATCGTCAGCACCCCGGCCGCGATCACCGCCGCGACCGACGACCAGCCGCCGAACCAGACCAGCGCGTCGGACCAGCCGATCGCGACCGGCGACAGCGCGTCCGACCGGCTCGCCAGCAGCAGGACGTAGCGCCACACCTCGGCCGCGGCGGCGACCGCGTTCACCGCGACCGTCACCCACAGCACCGGCACCAGCTGCGCGGCCAGCCAGCGGGCCCGGTCCAGCGGCGGGAGCGGCTCGTCCCCCGGGTCCGCCGGCGGCCGCCACGGCCCGACGGGCAGCCCCCACCGCGGCACGGACCGGTAGCGGGGCGGGCCGCCGTAGCGCTGTTCCGGCACCGGGGCGGGGCGGGGCCGGAGCTCCTCCGGCAGCGCGTCGGCGCCCGGGGGCGCGGCGACCCACTCCAGGGCCGCCAGGTACCGGCCGCACCACGGGCAGAACGCGCCGCTGCCCGGCGGTGCCTGACGCCCGCAACGCGGGCAGGGCGGCGGCGCGGCGGAACGGTGGTGCGGCTCGGCCACGGTGCTACGCGATCCGGGGCGCGCTGCCGTCGTCGGTGATCACCTCACGGCCGGTGGCCGCCCACTCCTGCATCCCGCCGGCCACGTTGACCGCGGGGAAACCCTGCTGGGTCAGGTAGGCGACGACCCGTGCCGACCGGCCGCCCGAACGGCAGACGACGTAGAGCGGGTCGTCGCCGGGGACCTCGCCCATCCGGCCCGCCAGCTCGGACATCGGCAGGTGACGGGCGGACGGGGCGTGCCCGGCGGTCCACTCGTCGAGCTCGCGGACATCCAGGATCGGAGTGTCGGCGGGCAGGTCGGACACGCGCACGGTGGGCACCTGGTCGGACATGCGCGCCATCCTGCCACGCGGCACCGTCAACACCCGGTGAGCGCGCGACCCACCACTGCTCCGGTCGTGCTACCCGCGGTCGTCCCGGTAGAACGAGCCGTGCGGGATCGTCACCTCGTTCGGGTCCTCCGGAGGTGCGGCCCGGAACCCGCCGCTCGCCTGCGTCCCGTACTCGCCCCACCGGTCGGGACGGGCCGGGCGACCGGACATACCGACGGCCGGCTGGGTGCCGGTCAGGCCGGTGTTGCCGAACAGGTCACCGGCCTGCCCGCTGGTCCGGGGGCGACGGGCCGCACCGTCCCCGCCGGGGGACGGCCGCGCGGCCCCGCCCCGGATCGGCGCGGACGCGAGCTCGGCAGCCGGGACCGCGGCCGGGCGCGGCTCCTCCTTCTTCTTCTCCTCCGTCGGGCGGACCGCACCGGCACCGGTCAGCGAGCGGACCTCCATCTCGGCGTACGTGGCGGCATCGAACCGCTCGCGGCCGCCGAGCAGCGTGCCGACGACACCCAGCAGGAACGACGCCGGGATCGACACGAGGCCCGGGTTGGACAGCGGGAAGATCGAGAAGTCGACGCTCGGGATCATCGCGTTCGGCGAGCCGGACACCGCGGGCGAGACCACGATCAGCGCCACGCAGATCAGCACGCCGCCGTAGATGCTGCACAGCGCGCCGGTGGTGTTGAACCGCTTCCAGAACAGCGAGAACAGGATCGTCGGCAGGTTCGCCGAGGCGGCGACGGCGAACGCCAGCGCGACCAGGAACGCCACGTTCTGGCCGTTGGCGAGGATCCCCCCGCCGATCGCGACGAGCCCGATGACCAGCGCCGTCGTCCGCGCGACCCGCACCTCGGAGTCCGGCGACGCCGTGCCGCGCCGCAGCACGTTCGCGTAGACGTCGTGTGCGAACGACGCCGACGCGGTGATCGTCAGGCCGGCGACGACCGCGAGGATCGTGGCGAACGCGACCGCCGAGATCAGGCCCAGCATGAGCTCACCGCCGAGCGCGTACGCGAGCAGCGGGGCGGCGTCGTTCTGGTTCTCCCGGGTGATCGTCCCGGCCGGCAGCAGCGCCGTCGCGCCGTAGCCCAGGACCAGCGTGAACAGGTAGAACGTGCCGATCAGCCAGATCGCCCACACCACCGAGCGCCGGGCCTCCTTGGCCGAGGGCACGGTGTAGAAGCGCATCAGGATGTGCGGCAGGCCCGCGGTGCCCAGCACCAGGGCCAGTCCCAGCGAGATGAAGTCGATCTTGTTGGTGTACTGCAGGCCCGGGTCGAGGATCGCCTCGCCGTGCTCGGAGTTGTCGGTCGCGTGCTCGAGCACCGCGGAGAGGTCGAACCCGTACCGGCCGAGCACCCAGGTGGTCAGCACGGCGGCTCCGGTGAGCAGCAGGCCCGCCTTGATGATCTGCACCCAGGTGGTGCCCTTCATGCCGCCGAACAGCACGTAGAAGATCATCAGACCGCCGACGACGACGATCACCATCGCCTGCGAGAACGTGTCGTCCTTCGGGATCTGCAGCAGCAGCGAGATCAGGCCACCGGCCCCGGCCATCTGGGCGATCAGGTAGAACAGCGACACGATCAGGGTCGAGGTCGCGGCGGCCGCCCGGACGGGCCGCTGGCGCATGCGGAACGCCAGGACGTCGCCCATGGTGAACCGGCCGGTGTTGCGCAGCAGCTCGGCGACCAGCAGCAGGGCCATCAGCCAGCCGACCAGGAAGCCGATCGAGTACAGGAACCCGTCGTAGCCGTAGAGGGCGATCGCGCCGGCGATGCCCAGGAACGACGCCGCGGACAGGAAGTCCCCGGCGATCGCCGTGCCGTTCTGCGGCCCGGTGAACGCGTGGCCGCCGGTGTAGTAGTCGGCACGGGTCGCGTTGGTACGGCTGACCCGCAGCACGATCATCAGGGTCACGATCACGAACAGCAGGAAGAACCCGAGGTTCGCGGTGACGCTGCCGACCGACTCGGCCTGGGCGAGGACGGCGGTCACGCGCCCACCTCCTGGTGTCCGGACTCGACCCGCGCCCGCAGCTCGGCGGCCGGGCCGTCGAGCTCGCGCTCGGCGAACCGCACGTACAGGGTCGTGATCACGAAGGTGCTGACGAACTGGGCGAGACCGATGAGCAGGCCGACGGTGATCGTCCCGGCGACCCGGATCGACATGAACTCGGGCGCGTAGCTCGCGAGGCCCACGTAGGCCAGGTACCAGGCGAGGAAGATCGCCGTCATCGGGAACACGTAGCGGCGCAGCCGGCCCCGGAACGCCCGGAACTCGGGGCTCGCCTGGACCTGCTCGTAGATGGTGCCGGCCGAGCGCTCAGCTGGGCTGCTCATGACGCCGTTCACCGGTCCTTTCGGTCGTGCTGGCGGGGAGCGGGGCGCGGTGCGGCCTCCGGGACCACGCCACGCCCGTGGACGAACTCGTCCTCGTCCCCTTGCACAACGAGTGGGGCCGGGCTGAGCGACGTCCGCGGAGGCCGAACCGCCGCAAGAACCCCGGTCCGGAGCAACTCCGCCGCCGATCCGGTCACGTACCGTGAGCCGAACGGTGGTCCGTTCAGCCGCGGTCGTCCAAACGATCCCGCATCAGGCCCAGCCGTTCGGGTGCATGGAGTCGCAGAAGTACCTGCCCGGCGTCCGCGGGACGGCGCGTCCGGGTGATCCCAGACACGGCGACCATGGTCAGGAACGCCAGCGGCACGCTCACGATGGCCGGCCGATAGAGCAGCACCTCGACCCAGCCGCCGGTGGCGACGGGCAGGTACGCCTGCAGCCCGCTGATCGCGGCGGTCACCGCCCCGGCCGACGTCACCCCGCCGACGACCACGCCCGCGATCGCGCCGACGTCGGTCAGCCCGCGCCACCAGATCCCCAGCACCAGCAGGGGACAGAAGGTCGAGGCCGCGACCGCGAACACCAGCACCACGGCCTCGGCGAAGTTCAGCCCGGTCGGGACGAGCGCGACGACCGTCGGCGGGAGCCCGGCCAGCACGGTGGCCACCGGGAAGCGCCGGGCCAGCCCGCCCTTGCCGGGCAGCACGTCGGTGGACACGACGCTGGCCAGGCTCACCAGCAGGCCGGACGCCGTCGACAGGAACGCCGCCCACGCCCCGGCCGCCACCAGACCGGCGACCAGCGAGCCGACCAGACCGCTGCCCAGGATCGCGGTCGGCAGCAGCAGCACCGCGGCGTCGGTGCGGCCGGTGACCAGCAGCTGGGGCGTGTACACCCGCGACAGCACGCCCATCAGGGTCACCAGGACGTAGAAGCTGCCCAGCATCGCCAGGACGACGACGGCGCTGCGCCGGGCGGCCCGGCCGTCGGAGTTGGTGTAGAAGCGGCCCAGCACGTGCGGCAGGCCCATCGTGCCCAGGAACGTGGCCAGGATCAGCGAGTACGTGGCCAGCAGCTGGTGCTGCTCGGAACCGGTGAACGGGCGCAGCCAGCTCTCGTCGTCGGTGGGGGCGCCGCTGGTCACCGGGACCGGCTCACCCGCGGCGAACGAGAGCTCGGTGCCGGTCGCGACCCGGTGCGCGGACCCGGCGGTCCAGCTGACCGGGCCGTCGACCGGCTGCCCGTCGACGGTGCCGCGGACGGTGACGTCCACCGACCGCGGGGCCTCCAGCGTCACCGGGGTCTCGACCGAGACGGTGGTCGGCTCCCGGAACTCCGGCGGCTCGTCGCGGGCGAACGTGTGCGAGTCGCCGAACCAGACCGCGAGCCCGATGATCACCGGGACGGTCAGCGCGGTGAGCTTGAACCAGTACTGGAAGGCCTGCACGAACGTCACCGAGCGCATCCCGCCGAGCGCGACCGTGGCCACCACGATCACTCCCGCGGCGGCCGAGCCGATCCAGTCCGGCAGGCCGGTGATGATCCCCAGGGTGAGCCCGGCGCCCTGGATCTGCGGCAGCAGGTAGAGCCAGCAGATGAGGATCACGACGGCGGTGCAGACCCGGCGCAGCGGCGGTGAGGCGAGCCGGGCGTCGGTGAAGTCGGGGACGGTGTAGGCACCGGAGCGGCGCAGCGGTGCCGCGACGAGCAGCAGCAGGAACAGGTAGCCGGCGGTGTAGCCGACCGCGTACCAGAGCGCGTCGACGCCCTGGACCAGGATCAGGCCGGCGATGCCGAGGAACGAGGCCGCGGACAGGTACTCGCCGGAGATCGCGCCGGCGTTCAGCCGGGACGGCACCGAGCGCGACGCGACCAGGAAGTCGGACGTGAGGCGGGTCCGGTGCACGACCGAACCGATCACCGCCGACGCCACGGCCACCAGCACGATCGCGACCAGCGAGATGATCGCGGTGAGGCTCATCGCAGTCCTTCACTCACCTGTCGGCCACGTCCTCCGCGAACTCCTGCTCCGCGGTCTCCGAGGACCGCACGAACCACCAGCCCAGGCCCAGCAGGAACGGGTAGACCAGGATCCCGAGCAGCAGCCAGGGCAGCCGGATGCCGAGGACCTCGACGGTGCCGAGGGACGGAACGGCCATGAACAGGGCCGGGAGCATGCCCAGGCCGAACAGCGCGACCATGCCGACCCGCAGGGCGAGCAGCAGCTGCGTGCGGACCAGGGAGTTGCGCAGCAGGGTTCCGACCGTGCCCGGGTCCTGGACGTCGGACAGCCGGCGCGACGAGTGCGCGGTCGACCGGCGCTCGGAGAGCACGATGCGGATGCGGCCGCTGCCCGGGCCGTCGTCGCCCTCCTGAGCGTCCGGCTCGACGGCGACCGGGGCGTCGGTGGGAGCGGCGGCGAACCGGCGCGGCCGGGCGCCCGTGTAGGGCTCGGGCGCATCGAGCCCCGCGGCGGGCGCCGGTGTGACCGGGGCGTCGAGGCCGGGGGCGCGCCAGATGACCTCGGTGCGCTCGGTCGCGTCCTCGTCCGGGTCCCCGAAGTCACCGAACTCCCCGTCGAGATCCGGATCGAGGTCTTCTGCGACGGCGTCCTCGTCGTCCACCGTCGGGGACGACGGTGCGGGGCCGGACGGGCCCGCCGCCGGGGGCCTGCTGCGCCGGCCGCCGGCGGTCCAGTGGGTCGGGACCGGGCTGGTCTCGGGGTGCTCCCCGGTCCCGGGGGCGGTCGGGGCCGGCGGGGAGCCGGTGTGGAGGGCCTGGGCGTCGGGCGTCCACTTCGCGCTCCACGCCGACGTCGTGGCCCCCGGGACGCGGCGCGGAAGACCGGAGGCCCCGGTGACCGGCGGCCACTGCTTGCCGCTGTCGGTCGGGCCGGGTCCGCCGAAACCGGTGGTGTCGCGGACGCCGTCCGGGGCGTACGGGTCCGGGTCCACGTGCGAGCGCGGGCGGGGCCCACCGGTCCGGCGGGGTCGTGCCGGACCGGGCTCGTCGTCGGCGTCCTCCGGCTGCCCGGGGGTCCCGGCAGGCGCCGTCGCGCGGCCGGCCCCGGTGGCCCCGGCCCCGGGCTCGTCTGCCTCCGGGGACGTGGTCCCGGCCGGTGTGCCTCCGGTCGAGCCGGTCCCGGTCGGTCCGGCCCCCGTCCGCTCGACGTCCGTCGGCGCAGCCCCGGCAGACCCGGTCGCCGTGGGCGCAGCCCCGGCAGGCCCGGTCGCCGTGGGCGCAGCCCCGGTCGGGCCGGTCGCCGTGGATGCGGTCCCGGACGGCCCGGTCGCCGTGGGCGCCGCTCCGGTCGGGCCGGTCGCCGTGGATGCGGGCCCGGACGACCCGGACCCCGCGGGCACAGCACCGGACGGGCCGGTCCGCACGGACGCGGTCCCGGTCGGTCCGGGCCTCGTGGATGCAGCCTCGGACGGCCTCCCCTCCGCGGGAGCAGTTCCGGACCCCGCGGGTGCAGTCCACGGCCCGGCCCCCGGCGACGGGGCCTCGGTCGGCCCGGACTCCGCGGCGGCGGTCCCGGCCGACCCGGACCCCGGAGCCGCGGTTCCGGTCGGCTCGGCGTCCGTGGAGGTCGGCTCGGCGTTCGTGGGGGCGGTCCCGGTAGGCCGGGACTCCGGGGCCGCAGCCCCGGTCGGCCCGGTCCCGGACTGCTCGGCCTCTGTGGGCCCGTTCCCGGCCGGCGGGGCCTGCCCGGCGGTCCCGGCAGCGGCGGGGTCCGCGCGGGCGGCGTGCCGGCCGGACGCCCCGGACCGGTCGGCGACCCGGCGGGCGATCTCCTGCTGCAACCAGTCCGAGCTGCCGCCGGTCCCGGGTCCCCCGCGGGCACGGCGGGCCGCCCGGCCGCCGCTCGACTCCGGTCCGGAGCCGCCGGGCCCGGGGTCCGCGGACGGGGCGGCGGCGCGCGGCGCCCGGGTCGGCTCGGGGTCCGGGCGCGGAGCGGGCCCCGGCGTCGGCTCGGGGGGTGGTTCCGGGGCCGGCTCGGCCGCGCTCATCCGGGCCGTCCCGGCGGCGTCCCGCTGCGGTACCAGGACGGGGCGGGGGTGCTCGGCCGAGATGCTCGGGCTGCGGGGTTGCTGCGGGACCGGTACCGGCGCGCGCTCCGACGGGCGGTGGTCGTGCGCGGCGTGGCCGGTGGGTCCGGGGGTCGGGCTCGCGGACCCCTCCCGGGACAAGACGTTCTCCGAGGCCGCGGTGTGCTCCGCGGGCGTGGTGTGCTCCGCGGGCGTGGTGTGCTCCGCGGGCGTGGTGTGCTCCGAGGCCGCAGGGCTTCTCCGGGCGGCAGCGCCCTCCCGGGCGGCAGCGCCCTCCCGGGCGGCAGCGCCCTCCCGGGCAGCAGCGCTCTCTCGGGCAGCAGCGCTCTCTCGGGCGACAGCGCTCTCCGGGGCGGCAGCGCTCTCTCGGGCGGCAGCGCTCTCCGGGGCGGCAGCGCTCTCCCGGGCCACGACGTGATCCGCGCCCGTGGCGCCGGCCCAGCGGTCGGTGGTGCCGTTCGGTCCCGCAGCGCGGCGCGTGCCCGCCGGGGACGTGCCGCCGTTCCGGGCGTCGGCGGCGCGCCGGAGGGCGGCGCCGTCCGGCCACCCCGCGGCGGTGTCCGGGTCCTCGGACCCGGCGAAGTCGTCCGGCGTCCGCTCGGACGTCGGACGCACCGACGGCTGGACGCCGCCGGTGGACCTGCTCACCTCTGGCTCCACGCCTGCTTGGTCGCGCGGACGAGGCGGTCCTTCAGTTCACGGGTGTGGCGGCGGCTGACCGGGAGCTCGGCCGTCTCCGGGCCGGACCCGATCCGGACGACGTAGCCGGACCCGGCCAGGCGCAGCTCGGTGACCAGCGGCAACGCGACCAGGAACGAGCGGTGGATCCGGACGAAGCCGGCGTCGCGCCAGCGGTCCTCGAGCACCGACAGCGGTATGCGGACGAGGTGGCTGCCCTCGGTGGTGTGCAGCCGGGCGTAGTCGCCCTGGGCCTCGACGTAGCGGACCGCGGACCGCGGGACCAGCTTCGTCGTGCCGGCCAGCTCGACCGGGATCACCTCGTCGTCGCCCGCGACGTCACGGACCGGCTCGACCGGGGCGGCGCGGCCGGTCGTCATGATCCGGTCCAGGGCGGCGGAGAGGCGCTCGGTGCGCAGCGGCTTGAGCAGGTAGTCGATGGCGCCGACGTCGTAGGCGTCGACGGCGCGGTCGTCGTGCGCGGTCACGAACACGATCGCCGGCTGCACGGCCATGTTCTTCAGCACCCGGGCCAGCTCGAGCCCGTCCAGGCCCGGCATCCGGATGTCGAGGAACACGGCGTCGATGTCGGTCTGCTCGGCGACGTCCGTCCCCCCACCGGGCCCGGCCGGACCACCGGCGGGTGCGGCCCGGCGACTGTTGAGGATGCGCAGCGCCTCGGTGGCCTCCCCGGCCTTCAGGACCGTCGCGACACGAGGGTCCTCGTCCAGCAGGAAGGCCATCTCCTCGAGCGCGGGCTGCTCGTCGTCCACCGCGAGCACGACCAGTCCCCGAGTGGTGGTGTCGTTGCTGTCCACGATCTCCTCATCCTGCTTCCGGGCCTGGGCCGGGAAGCCATCGTCATCGATGATCGCCCGGCGCCGCGACCATGGTGACGTGCGAACGCGCGGGATGCCAGGGCACGACCCGGATCGGTGACCGGCCGGACACGCTGGGCATCGTGGCGCACCCGTCCCCGGCCCGCTATCCGGGTCAGAGCCCGTACCGCGCCCAGACCGCTCTCGTCTCGATCGCGGAGAGCACCTCGGTCGCGAGGTCGCCCGGCCGCCCCGGCAGCGACGCCCGGGCGGCGGACCCCGCGCCGAGCCGGGCCAGCAGCGGCTTGCGCTGCTCGACCGGGCGCTGCTCGGCGTCCGGGAACCGTTCGGTCAGGACGTCGTGGACGTTGCCCACGCCGTCGACCAGGCCCAGCTCGCGGGCCCGCTCGCCCAGCCACACCTCGCCGTCGAACAGCTCGGCGCCGCCGCGCTTGAGCCGGTCCCCCCGGCGCTCGCGGACCCATCCGGTGAACCGCTCGTGCATCTGCTCCTGCAGGCCGTTCAGCCAGGCGACGTCCTCCGCTTTCTCCGGCAGGAACGGGTCCAGCCGGGACTTCGACCCGCCCGCGGTGTGCAGCCGGCGCGAGACACCCCACCGCTCGATCAGGCCGTCCAGCCCGAACCCGGCGCTGATCACCCCGATCGAGCCGACGATCGAGGTCGAGCAGGCGTAGATCTCGTCGGCGGCGCACGCGAGCCAGTAGCCACCCGAGGCGGCGACGTCCTCGCAGAACGCGAGCACCGGGACGCCCGACTCGTCGGCCAGGCGCCGGATCCGGTCCCCGATGAGCTGTGACTGGGTGGGCGACCCGCCCGGCGAGTTGATCACCAGCGCGACCGCGGCGAGCCGATCCGGGGCGAACGCGCGCTCGAGCACCTTCTCCACCGACGCGGCGTTCAGCGTCTGCCGCGGCACCGGGGCCGTCTGCGCGGTGATCACCCCGTGCAGGCGCACCACCGACACGACCGGAGCACCGGCCGCCGCACCGACGGTCGCGCCGAGCCTGCCGGGCAGCCGATCGGTCACCGCAGCGGGAATACGCAGGACGTCCATGCGGTCCCACCGTACGCGCGCGCACAGCGTGACGGCGGGTGACCGGAACGGCACAGCGGGCGCATCACACGTCGTCCGGGTGGAGCAGTCTCCCGGCCGGTTCAGGCCCGGATGCCCGCCCGGAACTTCGGCACCCGCAGCGTGATCTTCATACCGGCGCCGACGTTGGTGTCGACGACCAGGCCGAAGTTGTCCCCGAACGCGGAGCGCATCCGGTCGTCGACGTTGCCCAGGCCGACGTGCGCGCCGGAGAGGTGGGCGTCGTCGAGGTCCTCGTTCAGCCGTGCCGGGTCCATGCCGACGCCGTCGTCCTCCACCACGATCACGCACTCGGACCCGGCGTTCTCCGCGCGGATGGTGACGGTGCCACCGTTCGGCTTGCCGGACAGGCCGTGGCGCACCGCGTTCTCCACCAGGGGCTGCAGCGCGAGGAACGGCAGCACCACGTTCTTGATCTCGTCGTCGATCTGCAGACGGATGTTGAGCCGGTTGCCGAAACGGGCCTTCTCCAGCTGCACGTAGCGCTCGATGTTGTCGAGCTCGTCGGTCAGCGTCGTGTACTCACCGGCCGAGCGGAACGAGTAGCGGGTGAAGTCGGCGAACTCGATCAGCAGCTCCCGGGCCCGGGTCGGGTCGGTCCGGATGAACGACGCGATCGTGGTCAGCGCGTTGTAGACGAAGTGCGGCGAGATCTGGGCGCGCAGCGCGCGGACCTCGGCCCGGTTCAGCCGGGCCCGGGAGTCGTCGAGCTCGGCGAGCTCCAGCTGGCTGGAGACGTACCGGGCGACCTCCCCGGTGGCCCGCAGGACGGGCGGGCCCGCCGTCGACGGGGTCAGCGCGGCGAGCGTCCCGATGATGGCGCCGTCGCTCTCCAGCGGCACCACGACGATGCCGCGCACCTCGCAGCCCGGCTGGTTGCACTTGATGGAGGTGTGGCTCATCAGCTCCATCCGGCCGGTGGAGACGACGCGGTCGGCGAGCGTCTGGACGTCCTGCTGGTGCTGGTCGGCGCTGCCGTCCCAGCCCAGGACGGCGCCGCGCGAGTCGGTCATCGCCATCGCGGTGGTCTCCAGCAGCTGGCGCAGGTAGGGCAGCGCCTGCGAGGCCGACCGGGCCGAGAGTCCCTCCCGCAGCACCGGCGCGGCCAGCGCCACCGTGTGCAACGCCGAGAACGTCGCCTTGGCCAGCGGGGAGACCATGTTGTTGCGGCGGTTGCGCTGCCACATGAACACGAAGACCGCGACCACCACGACGACGACCACGACGGCCATCAGCAGCACCAGCGACGGCGAGATGCCGGCCGGTCCGTCGACCACCGCGAGATCCACCGCTCCGACTCCCGACACCGCCCGCACCTATTTCACCAACCGCGACAGCCGGCGGTCGGCGAGCGGCTTGCCGCCGGTCTGGCAGGTCGGACAGTACTGGAACGATCTCTCCGCGAAGGAGACCTCCCGGACGGTGTCGCCGCAGACCGGGCAGGGGAGCCCGGTACGGGCGTGCACCCGCAGGCCGGAACGCTTCTCCCCCTTCAGCTCCGCGGCCCCCTGCCCCACCGACCGGGCGACGGCGTCGGTCAGCACCCCGTGCACCGCCTCGGACAGCGCGTCCCGCTGCGCGGTGGTCAGCCGCGAGGCGGTGGCGTACGGCGACAGCCGGGCGGTGTGCAGGATCTCGTCGGAGTAGGCGTTGCCGATCCCGGCGAGGGTGGCCTGGTCGGTGAGCACCGTCTTCAGGCGCCGGCCGTCGCCGTCGAGGAGCGCGTCGAGCCCGTCGCGGGTCAGCTCCAGCGCGTCCGGGCCGAGCCGCGCGATGCCGGGGACCTCCGCGGGGTCGCGCACCAGGTACAGGGCCAGCCGCTTCTGGGTCCCGGCCTCGGTCAGGTCGAACCCCGGCCCGCCGACGGTGTCGAGGTGCACCCGCAGCTGCAGCGGGCCACGGCCAGGCTTCGGCGGACCGGCGCCGGCGCTCGCGTGCCAGCGCAGCCAGCCGGCCCGGGACAGGTGGGTGATCAGGTGCAGCGGGCCATCGTCCGGCCGGTCGACGAGGTCGACCGAGAGGAACTTCCCGAACCGCGACGCCCCGGTCACCACCCGCCCGGTCAGCGCCGACACCGGCGGATCGAACGTCTTGAGCGCGCTCATCGAGGCCAGGTCCACCCGGGCCACGGGGCGGTACACGGCGTGCTCGCGCAGGTGGTGGGCCAGCGCCTCCACCTCGGGGAGTTCCGGCACGGCGGCTCCTAGTCCGGGGCTCCTGGGGCGCCTAGTTGATGGGCTGCAGCGGGCTGTCCGCGTGCCCGGGGGTCGACCGGTTCTTCAGGCTGCGGATCACGACCTTCGTCTCCTCCCGGGCGGTCGCGAGCCCGCGCACCATCCCGGTCCACTTCTCCGGCGGCAGGTCGTAGCCGCCCTGGGTCTTCGCGGTGATCGTGAACGGCCGCCGCAGCAGCCAGCGGGCCGGGAAGAATCCGACGCCGACGAGCACCACGACCCAGTAGAACCAGGGGAAGACCACGTGCTCGGGCACCCAGATCAGCATCATCAGCCAGAAGAAGACGAGCATTCCCAGGATCAGCACGACCGCGCCGCTCCCGGCGTCCACGTCGTGCTCGAACTCGTCACCCACGGCCGGTGTGGTCCACTCGACCCGCCGCTGCACCTGCCACTCGCGGTAGTCCGCCGCGATCACCGTCTTCGTCGCCAAGGTCCGTGCTCTCCCTGCGCCGGGCCGGGCTCCCTGCCCGGTCCGTGGTCGATGTTCCCACAGCGCACCGCCAGAACCGAGCGAAACGCCCCACCCGCACCGTCACGCCCGACCCGCACCGCCACACCCGCACCCACCCGGACGAAGATCCGCCGCACGCTCACCGGATACGGGAACGCTCACCGGATGCGGCCCCTGCTCACGGGATCGGGTGCGCGTTCTCCGGATCGGTGAGCGACCGGCTCGGCGCGACGTCAGCAGGCCGGCGTCAGCAGGCCGGGGTGGTGGGTTCCCGTTCGGGGGTGTTGGGGGCCAGGAGCTCCGACCGGGTGAGGACGACGGGTTCCGCGCCGTCGTTGCGCAGCTCGTTGGGCTCGCCGTCGCCGAGGAAGAACGCCTGGCCGGGCCCGAACGTCTGCGGCTCGCAGCTGCCCGCCCGCTGCACCGTGACGGTGCCGGAGCGGACCGCCGACGTCGCTGTTCCGGGGTGCCGGATCCAGCCGGTCGCCTGGCCGGGCTGCAGCACCTCGGTGCGCACCAGCAGCTCCGCCGGCCCCGGGGTCGCGATCTCGACCGGGCGGTCGAGGGCGCCGCGGGCGTCCGAGCCGGCCTGCGCGACCGGTGCCCCCGGCACGCCGGGCAGTCCGGTCGCGGCCGGGGCGTCGGGCGCCGTGGATCCGGGATCGGCCGGTGCCGACGAGCGGTCCGGACCGGCGGCGCCGGACTCCTCGTGACCGAGCTGGCCGGGCTGCGCGCATCCGGCGAGCAGCGCGCCGACCACCACGAGCAGGGCGCCGGCGGCCACGTGGACACCGGTCGGGGTGCGGGTACGCACGAGCAGGGCCTCCCGGGGAGCGAGACGGATCTCCGCGAGGCTAACCCGGGTCGGCCGGCCCGGCTCACCACGCCAGCGGGAGCCGGGTGATCCCGTTGATGAAGTTCGAGGTCAGCCGCCGCGGCTCCCCGCCCGCGCGGGCCTGCGGCAACCGCAGGAACGCGGTGAAGAACACCCGCATCTGCAGCCGGGCGAAGTGCGCACCGAGGCACAGGTGCGGGCCCTGCCCGAACGCGAGGTGGTCGTTCGGTGCGCGGTCCGGGTCGAACCGGTGCGGGTCGGCGAAGCGCCGTTCGTCGTGGTTGGCCGAGCAGTGGTAGACGACGACCTTGTCGCCCGCCCGGATCCGCGCGCCGCGCAGCGTGAGGTCACGGGTGGCCGTCCGCCGGAAGGTCAGCACCGGCGGGTGCCACCGCAACATCTCCTCGACCGCGGCCGGCAGCAGCGCCGGTTCGGCACGCAGCCGGGCGTACTCCTCCGGGTGGTCGAGCAGGGCCAGCACCCCACCGGGCAGCGCGCTGCGCACGGTGTCGTTCCCGGCGATGACCAGCAGGAAGAAGAACATGTGCAGCTCGGGGCCGGTGAGCCTGCGCCCGTCGACCTCGGCTCGCACGAGCGCGGTCATGACGTCGTCGGCGGGCTCGGCCCGCTTGCGCTCGGCGAGGGCGTCGGCGTAGCCGAACATGTCGGCCAGCGCGGCCGGCGACCGCGGGTTCACCGGCGGTCCGGCGGCCGGGTCGTCCGTGCCGCCGTGCTCGGGGTCCTGGTAGCCGATGACCCGGTTCGTCCAGTGCAGCAGCCGGTCGCGGTCCTCGGCGGGCACGCCGAGCAGGTCGGACAGGTTCTGCAGTCCGAAGTCGTCGGTGACCCGGGTGGTCAGCTCGCACCCGCCGTCGTCGCGCACCGCGGTGAGCAGGCGTTCCGCCCGCTCGGCGACGACCGCCTCGAACGACTCCATCCGCCGCCGGGTGAACGCGCCGGAGACCAGGGTGCGCAGCCGCACCTGTTCGGGCGGGTCCATGTTGAGGATCATCCGGCGCAGGAACGGCAGGTCCTCCGGGTCCGGGTCGCGGATCTGGGTCGCGCCCAGCGACGAGGAGAAGTCGGCCGGGCTGCGCAGGACGTGCCGGACGTCGTCGTACCGGGTGATCGCCCAGAAGCCGGGCCCGGCGGGCCACGGGCCGACCGCGTGCTCGTCCTGCCAGGAGACCGGGGCCTCGTCGCGCAGCAGGCGCAGGTCCTCGTGCGGGATGCCCCGGGCGAAGGTCCGCGGGTCGAACACGTCCACGGTCACACCGGCACCGTAATCAGGTGGCGCGGCTCACGACCAGCCACTTTGCATTGCACTGGGTAACGGTGCAATGCTTGCGCGCGCCAACTAGTTGCGTGCTACATGCACTTTCGAGGGAGGGAGCCGCGATGCGCCCCGCGGAACCCACCGCCGAGCCGGACGAGGCCGAGCTCGAGCTCGCCGACACCGTCGTCCGCGAGCTGTTCCTGGTGACCCGGCAGGTCAAGCGCTCGGCCGAGCGGCACCGCCCCGAGATGATCGTCGACATGGCCGGCTACCACGTGCTGGCCCACCTGCACTTCGGCGGCCCGCAGCGGGCCACCGAGGTCGCGGCGACCTTCCACACCGACCCGTCGACGATCAGCCGTCAGGTGTCCTCCCTGGTCCGGACCGGGCTCGTGGAGCGCCGGGCCGATCCGGCCGACGGCCGCGCGTCGCTGCTCGCCGCCACCGCCGACGGCGTCCGGGTGATCGAGACCGAGCGACGCCGGCGCGCCCGGGTGATCGCGCAGGTACTCGGCTCCTGGGAGCCGGCCGACCGCGACGCGCTCACCGGGCTGCTCGGCCGCTTCCTCGCCGACTTCCAGGAGCACGAGGCGCAGCACGCCGAGGCCCGCACCACCGAGGTCCACACCAACACAGATCTCCAGCACGACCGAGCACAGGAGTCCTGAATGTCCACCGCTGCCGCCGGTGCGCGGCCCGCCGCCGCGAGTGCGGACGGGGAACTCACGCACCGGCAGATCCTGACCGTCCTGGGCGGACTGATGCTGGGCATGTTCCTGGCCGCCCTGGACCAGACGGTCGTCTCGACCGCGGTCCGCACGATCGCCGACGACCTGTCGGGACTGTCGCTGCAGGCGTGGGCGACCACCGCGTTCCTGATCACCAGCACGATCGCGACGCCGCTCTACGGCAAGCTGTCCGACATCTACGGCCGCAAGCCGCTGTTCATGATCGCGATCTCGATCTTCCTGGTCGGTTCGGTGGCCTGCACCGCGGCCTGGTCGATGTACTCGCTGGCCGCGTTCCGCGCGGTGCAGGGCCTCGGCGCGGGCGGTCTGATGTCGCTGGCGCTGACCATCCTCGGCGACATCGTCCCGCCCCGGGAGCGGGCCCGCTACCAGGGCCTGTTCCTCGCGGTGTTCGGCACCTCCAGCGTGATCGGCCCGGTGATCGGCGGCCTGCTGTCCGGCGTGGACACCTTCCTCGGGGTCGACGGCTGGCGCTGGATCTTCCTGGTCAACGTGCCGATCGGGCTGGTCGCGCTGGTCGTGGTCTACAAGGTCCTCAACATCCCGCACGTGCCGCGGCCGGCCCGGATCGACTGGCCGGGTGCGCTGGCACTGACCCTGTGCCTGGTGCCGTTGCTGATCGTGGCCGAGCAGGGCCGCGACTGGGGCTGGGCCTCGACGTCGTCGATCGTCTGCTACGTCATCGGTGCCGTCGGCCTGGTGCTGTTCCTGGTGGCCGAGCGCGCCTACGGCGACGACGCCCTGCTGCCGCTGCGCCTGTTCCGGACCGGCGTGTTCTCGCTGTCCAGCGTGATCAACCTGCTGATCGGCATGGCGATGCTCGGCGGGATCGCGCTGCTGCCGCAGTTCCTGCAGCTCGTGCACGGGGCCACCCCGATCGAGGCGGGCTTCATGATGCTGCCGATGGTCGGCGGGATCATGGTCGCCTCGGTCGCGTCGGGCCAGCTGACCTCGCGCACCGGCCGCTACAAGATCTTCCCGGTGCTCGGGACCGCCTTCATCACCATCGCGATGGTGCTGTTCTGGCAGACCCTGACGCCGGAGATCCCGATCCTGCAGCTCGACCTGACGATGGCGCTGCTCGGGCTCGGCCTGGGCCTGTGCATGCAGACCCTGGTGCTCGCCGTGCAGAACGCGATGCCCGCCCGGGACATGGGTGTGACCACCTCGTCGGTCACCTTCTTCCGGCAGATGGGCGGCACGCTCGGTACCGCGGTGTTCCTCTCGGTGGTCTTCTCCACCGCGGGCGACCGGATCGGCGAGGCGTTCCGCTCCGCGGCGGGCACCGCGGGGTTCCGCGCCGCCGTCGCCGACCCGGCGGTGCTCGCCGACCCGGCGAACCGGCAGGTCGTGCAGGGGATGCAGTCCGGCGCCGCGAGCTCGTCGGTGCTGAGCGACTCGTCGTTCCTGCAGCGAATCGACCCGCGGCTCGCCGCCCCGTTCCAGGAGGGCTTCACCAGCTCGATGACGCTGGCGTTCCTCGTGGCCGCCTGTGTGATCGCGGTGGCGTTCGTGCTGGTGCTGTTCCTCAAGGAGCTGCCGCTGCGCACCATGTCCGGTGCCCAGGCCGCCCGGGCCGAGGCCGAGGCCGAGGCGCGGGCGAGCCTGCCCACCGGGGACCCGGTCACCGCGGCGCCGGTCCCCGCACCGGCCGGGCGCGGGGGCGGGCACGAGCCCGCGGCGGCCCCGGTCCCGGTGGACCCGCCGACCGCACCGCTCGCGACGGTCCCGGCCCGCGGACCCGTCGCCGACGAGAGTGTCCCGGCGGACCGTGCGGTTCACGGGGGCCCGGAGCGCCTGACCAACCCGGCGGACGCGGCCACCGCCGGCGGACCCGGAGAGGGAGCCATGAGCAACGGAACAGCACCCGACGCCGCCACGGCGGGCGGACCGGGCAGCACGGGACCTGCCGTCGCCGGGCGGGTCCGGGACGAGGCCGGCACCGCGCTGCCCGGCGTGACCGTCACCGTCGCGCGGCTGTCCGGTGAGCAGATCGGCCGCACGGTCACCGACGACGACGGCCACTACCACGTCGCGGTGCACGCACCGGGCACGTACCTGGTCGTCGCCGCGTCCGGCTCGCTCCCGCCGCACGCGGCCACCGTCGGGGTCGGAACCGGGACGGCCCGGCACGACGCCCGCCTGGCCGGTGGCAGCGGGGTGCGCGGCGCGGTCCGCGACGCCGGCGGGCAGGGCGTGGCCGGGCTGACCGTCTCGCTGATCGACGCCGGCGGGGACGTGGCCGCCTCCGGCCGGACCGGTGAGGCAGGCCGGTTCGTCCTGACCGGTGTCCCGGAGGGGCGCTACACGCTCACCGCGGTCGGCGAGGCCGTCGACCCGGTGGCGGTCGGGGTCGAGGTCCCGGCGGTGGGTGCGGCCACCCAGGACCTGCGGCTGCCCCAGCGCGCACGGCTCACCGGGCGGGTGACCGCCGCACCGGACGGCCTGCCGGTCAACCAGGCGCTCGCCACGCTGATCGACGCCGACGGGGCCGTCGTCGGGTCGCGGCTGTCCGGCCCGGACGGCACGTTCACCTTCGACCGGCTGCAGGCCGGTAGCTACACGCTCGCGACCAGCGGCTACCCGCCGGTGGCGACGGTGGTGGCGCTGGAGTCCGGCCGGGTGACGCACTCGGACGTGGAGTTCCCGCACCCGCTCGACGAGCCGGGCAGCGCGCCCGCCCCGTCCCCGGCCGACAACGGGCGCGTCGTCCGGGAGGGCGACCCCCGGTAGTGGTTCCACGTGGAACGGCCCGGTCTCCCGTGCGGGGGGCCGGGCCGTTCCACGTAGCGGCACCGGTGGTCCGCGTACGTGGTTCCACCCTCCCCGCCCGGCCCGGACGGGTCGACCCTCGGGCACCCCATCGGACCCGAGGAGGCGTCGTGACCACCACCGACCTGCCGGCCGTCGCCGGCTTCCGCGGCACCCTGTTCGTTCCCGGCTCACCCGGCTACGACGACGCGCGCCGCGTCTGGAACGCCGCCGTCGACCGGCGACCCGCGATCGTCGCCCGTTGCACCGGCCCGGCCGACGTCGTCGCCGCACTGGCCCACGCCCGGGAACGGCGGCTGCCGGTCGCGGTGCGGGGCGGCGGCCACAGCATCCCCGGCTTCTCCACCTGCGACGACGGCCTGGTCGTCGACCTCTCCGGGCTGCGGGAGGTCCATGTCGACCCGAAGACCCGGTCGGCGACCGCCGGCCCCGGCGCGACCTGGGCCGAGTTCGACCGGGAGACCCAGGCGTTCGGCCTGGCCACGCCGGGCGGGGAGGTGTCCGACACCGGGGTGGCCGGGCTGACCCTCGGCGGCGGGATCGGCTGGCTGTCCCGGATGCACGGGCTGAGCTGCGACAACCTGCTCGCCGCCGACGTCGTGACCACCGACGGGAGACTGCTGCGGGCGAGCGCGCAGGAGCTGCCGGAGCTGTTCTGGGCGCTGCGCGGCGGTGGCGGCAACTTCGGCGTCGTCACCCGCTTCCACTTCCGGCTGCACCCGGTCGGGCCCGTGTGGGGCGGCCCGCTGATGTTCGCCCCCGACGAGGCCGCGGGGGTGCTGGCCGGTCTGCAGGACCTCGTCGCCGACGCCCCGCGCGAGCTGTCCGCGCTGTGCGTGCTGGCCACGCTGCCGCCGTCGCCGGAGCTGCCGACGGTGCTGCGCGGGCGGCGCGGGCTGGTCGTGATCCCCGCCTGGTTCGGCGACCCGCAGACCGGTCACGAGTGGCTGGACCGGGTGCGGCGGCTCGGAGACCCGCTGGTCGACGCCGTCGGCCCCACCGACTACGTGTCGCTGCAGTGCAGCACGGACGCGATGACCCCGCCCGGTCGGGCGTCCTACGTCCGCTCGGACCTGCTCGGCCCGCTCGACGACGGGGTCCTCGCCGCGCTGGTGGCGCGCTGGGCCGAGGTGACCTCACCGTTCTCCGGGGTGCTCCTGCGGGTCACCGGCGGGGCCATGAACGACCCGGGGCCGGGCGCGACCGCGTTCCCGCACCGCAGCAGCCGCTGGATCGCCACCGCGGCGGCGATGTGGGAGCCCGGCGGGGCGGCCGGGCCGCACGCGGCCTGGGCGCGCGCGGTGTGGCGCGCCATGCGCCCCGCCGCCGCGGGCACCTACGTCAACCACCTCGACGGCGACGAGGGGCCGGACCGGCTGGTCGAGGCCTACGGCGGTGCGGAGCGGCTGCACCGGCTCGCGGCCGTGAAGGCCGCCTACGACCCGGACAACACGCTGGCGCTGAACCAGAACATCCGGCCGATGGCCTGACGACAGGGCTGAACGGCCGTACCGCGGGTCGCGCCGGTGGCGATACTGACCGGGTGTCCCGGCTCCGGTGCCCCGTGCTCACCGGGCGCGAGGCGGAGCTGGCCCGGCTGCACCGGGGCCTGGAACGCGCCCGGCGCGGGCACGGCGGGCTGGGCGCGGTCGTCGGGGAGGCCGGCATCGGCAAGTCCCGGCTGGTCGACGAGCTGGCCGGCGGTGCCCGCGGCCGGCTGCCGGTGCTCATCGGTCGGGCGGTCGACGGCGACGGGTCGGCGCTGCGGCCGTTCACCGAGGCGTTGCTGGCCGGGCTGCGGCGCGGCCCCCCGCCGGACGCCCCCGGGCTGGCGGCGTTCCACCCGGCCCTGGGCCGGCTGCTGCCGCACTGGCGTCCTACCGCGGGCCCGCCCGCCGTCGCCGACCCGGTCCCCTGGCTCGCCGAGGGCCTGCTGCACCTGCTGCGGGCGCTCGCCACGCCACCGGGCCGGACTCCGGGCCTGGTGCTGGTGCTGGAGGACCTGCACTGGTCCGATCCGGACACGCTGACCGTGCTGGAGTACCTGGCCGACAACGCCGCCGCCGAGCCGGTGCTGCTGGTGGCCACCGGCCGCGACGGCCCGGGTCCGTGGCCCGAGCTGCTGCAGCGGCTCTCCGCACGCGGCGCCGCCGAGGTCGTCGCCCCCGGACCGCTGAGCGCCGCGGCGGTGTCCGCCATGGCCCGGGCCTGCCTGGACCGGCCGGTGCCCGGGGAGGTCACCGCCCGGGTCGCCGCCCGCAGCGGTGGCGTCCCACTGCTGGTCGAGGAGCTGCTGGCCGCCGCCCCGTCGGGAACGGCGCTGCCGCCGGACCACGCGGCCGGCGTGCGGGACCGGACGGCGGCGCTGTCCCCGCGGGCACGGCGGGTGCTGCGGCTGGCGGCGGTGCTCGGGGAACGGGTCGACCGGTCGCTGCTGCCGGCCGCCTCGGGCGCGGAGGGTGACGCCGTGCGGGACGCGCTGGACGAGGCCGCCCGGGCCGGGCTGCTGGAGGGCACCGGGCCGGGCGGCGTCCCGGCGTTCCGGCACGCGCTGACCCGCGACGCCGTGCTCGCCGACGTCTGGCCCGCGGAACGCGCCGAGCTGGCCGGGGCGGCGCTCGAGGCGGTCCTGGCCACCGGCGACGGCGAGCGGGGCGGGCTCGCCGCGCGGCTGGCCGAGGAGGCGGGGGAGCCGGACCGGGCGGCGGACCTGCTGGTCGGGGTGGGGCGCACCGAGCGGCGGCGCGGTGCGCTCGCGACGGCCCGCGACGCGCTGGACCGGGCGACGCTGCTCGCCCGGGACCCGCTCGTCGCCACCGCCGTCGCCGAGGAGCTCGCCGAGGTCCTGGTGCAGACGGGCCTGCCGCAACCGGCGGCCGCGGTGACCGAGCGGCTGCTGGCCCGGCTGGACGGCCTGGACGCGGCCGTGTCCCGGCGGGTCGGCGCCGTGCTGCGGCTCGCGCGGGCCCACGCCACCGCCGGGCAGTGGGACGCGGCCGACGCCCGGATCGCCCACGCCCGCGACCTCGGCGGGGCGGGCCCGGCCGCCGACCTCTGCGCGGCGCACGTCGCGATCGGCCGCAACCGGTTCGCCGAGGCCGAGCGGCTCGCCGCGGCCGTGCTCGACGCCACCGTGCCGGCCGGCCCGCACGAGCCGGCCTGCGAGGCGCTCGAGCTGCTCGGCCGGGTGGCCCGCCGCACCGACCTGGCCCGGGCGCAGCTGCTGTTCGAGCGCGGGCACGCCCTCGCCGAGGCCCACGACCTGCCCGTGTGGCGGGTCCGTGCGCTGCACGAGCTGTCTACTGTGGATCTGTTCACGGGTCTCCGGACGGACCGGGCCGAACGGGCCGTCGCCGAGGCGTCCGGTCTCGGGGCGCTCGCACTCGCCACGACCGCCGAGTTCCACCTGGCGGTGCTGCGGTGCTGGCGCGGCGAGACCGGAGCGGCGCTGGAACACCTGGGCCGCGTGGTCCCGGCCTGCGACCGGCTCGGGCTGCCGGTGCAGGCGATGGCGGCCGCCGTCACCGCCGAGGTGCACGCCGACCGCGGGGAGGCGGCCGCGGCACTGGCCCAGGCCGGGCGGGCCCGGTCCCTCGCCCCGGACGACGCGCACGTCGCCGCGGTCGCCGAGCACGTGACGGCGACACTGGCGCTGCTCGCCGAGGACCGGGCGGCCGCGCTGACCGCACTGGACCGGGCACTGGTCCACATCGCGCAGGACTCCGACACCACCTCGGGGCCGCCGCTGGGCCGGTGGGTGCTCGTGGCAGCGCTCGAACGCGGCCGGGTGGCGCTGGACGCGGTCGCCGGGTATCCCGGCCGGTCGCTGGCCCGCTGGACGGTCGCCCACGTGTACTGGGCCGAGGCGGTCTGCCACGGGCGTGCGGGCGACCGGGTGGCCGCGGAACGGGCCTTCGCCGCCGGTCAGCGCGCGTTCACCGAACCGGTGCCGATCCCGCACTTCCTCCACGTCGGACGGCGGCTGGTCGCCGAGGCCGCACTGGCCGACGGCTGGGGCGACCCGGCGGGCTGGCTGGCCGAGGACCTCGCCTGGTTCACCGCCGCCGGGTTCGAGGCACCGGCCGCGGCCTGTCGCAGGATGCTGCGGCACACCGGCGCCCGGATCGCCCGGCCCGGCCCGGTCGCCCCGGCGCTGCGCCGGCACGGCGTGACCGCCCGCGAGGCCGAGGTGCTCGGCCTGCTCACGGCCGGGCTGTCCAACCGCGACATCGCGGCCCGGCTCGGGCTGTCGCACCGGACCGTGGAGAAGCACGTCGAGCGGCTGCTCGCCAAGACCGGCTCGGGCGGCCGTGCCGAGCTCGCGGTCCGCTCCGCCACCGGGGACTGGTGACCGGCCCGGCGCCGCGGCGGCGTCACACGGCGATCGCCGCACCCACCCCCGAACGCGGGTCGACGGCCGCGTGCAGCGCGCCCGGCCCGCCACCCCCGGGCACGGCGCTGCCCCGGCCGACCGCGCACATCCGGCCCAGCGCCCAGTTCCCGGCGTCGACGA
This sequence comes from Pseudonocardia ammonioxydans, assembly GCF_900115005.1. Classification (GTDB taxonomy): domain Bacteria; phylum Actinomycetota; class Actinomycetes; order Mycobacteriales; family Pseudonocardiaceae; genus Pseudonocardia; species Pseudonocardia ammonioxydans. The sequence continues at coordinate 129,649 of NZ_FOUY01000009.1, forward strand.
CGTCGTGCCCGCGGCGCCGGAGCCCGGCCAGGGTGTCCGCACCCAGCCGGGACTCCACGACCAGCCCGTGCGGCTCCCAGCCGCGCGGTGCGAACGACGCCGGGAACGCCGTGGAGTGCCAGGCGGGGGCGTCGATCGCGGCCTGCAGGTCAAGCTCGCCGTGGATCATCGCCAGCAGCAGGCACAGCTGCCACTGGTCCTGCTGGTCACCGCCCGGGGTGCCGAGCGCGACCGCGGGCTCGCCGTCGCGCAGCGCCAGCGACGGGCTCAGCGTGGTGCGGGGCATCCGGCCCGGGGCCATCGAGCTGGGCAGGCCCTCCTCCAGCCAGAACATCTGCCCGCGGGTGCCGAGGCAGAACCCGAGGGCCGGGATCGTCGGCGACGACTGCAGCCACCCGCCCGACGGCGTCACCGAGATCATGTTCCCGGCGGCGTCGACGACGTCGACGTGCACGGTGTCCCCGCGGGCGACGCCCTCCCGGCTGACCGTGGGCTCGCCGGTGCCCGGGCCCTGGACCCCGGTGCCGCGACCGGCCCCGGGCCGCGCCGCGTAGGCCCCGATCCGCGGCCGTCGCCCGGCGGGCGAGCCCGGGCGCAACGTGCCGTCCGACGTGGACCCGATCAGCGCCCGGCGGGCGGCGGTGTAGTCGTCGGAGAGCAGCTCGGCCAGTGGCACGTCCCCGCCGGCCGGATCCCCGTACCAGGCCTCCCGGTCGGCGAATGCCAGCTTGGCCGCCTCGGCGGCGGTGTGCACCGTGCCCTCGCTCGCCACCCCGCCCGGCAGTTCGAGGTCCGTCCCGGACAGCAGCCGCAACTGCTGCAGCAGCACCGGGCCCTGGGACCACGGCCCGCACTTGGCGACCGACCAGCCGCGACCGGCGTCGGCGACGACGGCGTCCTCGTAGTGCGCGGACCAGCGCGCCAGGTCGTCGGCGGTCAGCAGGCCGGTGTGGTCGCGGCCGGTCTCGTCGCGGACCGGGGTCGCGCAGAAGCGTTCGATCTCCTCCGCGACGAAGCCGCGGTACCAGGCGTCGCGGGCCGCGTCGATGCGTGCCTCCCGGTCCGGCCCGGTCGCGGCACCAAGCAGCCGCTGCCAGGTCGCGGCCAGCGCGGGCAGCCGCACGATCTCCCCGGCCCGCGGCACCCGTCCGCCGGGCAGCCAGGTCGCCGCCGAGCTCGGCCAGTGCGTCCGGAAGTGCTCGGCGACCACCGCCAGCGCGTCCGGGATGCGCGGGACCAGCGGGAACCCGCCCGCGGCGTAGCCCAGTGCCGGTTCGAGCACGTCGGCGAGCTCCCAGGTGCCGTGATCGCGCAGCAGGCTCAGCCAGCCGTCCCAGGCGCCGGGCACGGTCGCCGGCAGCAGCCCGGTGCCGGGCACGATCTCGCACCCGGCTCGCCGTAACCGGTCGATGCTCGCGGCCGCCGGGGCGACACCCTGCGCGCAGAGCACCCGCGGGACCGGGTCCGCGGCGGTGACCAGGACCGCGGGGAGCTCTCCCCCGGGCCCGCACAGGTGCGGTTCGACGACCTGCAGGACGAACCCGCAGGTCACGGCCGCGTCGAAGGCGTTGCCACCCCGGGCCAGCACGGACGCCGCGGCGGCGGTGCCGAGGTGGTGGGTGCTGCTGACCGCGCCGCGCGGGCCGATCCGGTCGTGCACGAGCGGGCTGGGCGGACTGTGGGAGCTGTGCGGGTCCACGGCCCGCATCCTCACACGGCGGTGTCGGCCAGCTCACTCACCAGGGGGACCTCCTCGAGGATCCGCTCCGAGGACATCCACTCCCGCAACGCCTGCGTGGCGAGCACGTCGTCGGTGTTGTAGCCGATGAGCCGCTCGCGCTGGCGCGGGTCGGGCTCGCCGCCCTCCAGTGCGACGGCGTCGCGGTACCAGCGCATCGAGTTCTCCCCGCCCGCCTCCGGGTCCCGCCAGCTGAACCCGGCCGCGGGCGCGATCTTCTTCAGGCCCTTGCCCTGCGCGCACAGGAACCAGGTGGAGACGACGCCGTAGAGATCCACCCAGCACGGGTCCTCGATGAACGCGCGCACCTCCGCCTCGGTCGGCACACCCGGCACCCCGCCGAACCGCTGCGCCGACGAGAGCATCCACCGGTTCTCGGCCTGCTCGTTGTAGCAGTACGCGGCGAACGTGCGGCCCGACGCGAGCGCGGCCGCACGGGTCCGCATCAGCCAGGTCCAGAACTCGCCGAACGAGCGCCCCTCGTCGGGGGTGGGCAGCGGTTCCCAGGTCGCGAACGCGCGGTAGCCCGGCTCCGGATCCCCGTCCCGCCGGCCACCGGGATGGGACAGCAACGCACCCCACAGGTAGGCGCCGGACTCACCGAAGCTCTCCATGTCGACGTCGACCTCGACGTCGGCCCGCGGCACCGGCACCCGCGGCACCCGGCGGGCCACGGCGAGACCGTGCCGGCGGGCCCGGGCCAGCGGCACCAGGTCGGTGAGCGGCGGGCCGGGCAGCGGGGTCACCAGGTGCCGCGGCGGCGCCGCCGGATCCAGCGCGGCCAGCGCCGCGACCGTGCCGACACCGGACTCCCGCAGCAGCCGGCCGGTCTCGCCGTGCGCGACCAGGCTGACGTCGTCGGCCCGCTCCAGCTCGGCCTCGCAGGTCGGCCACCACGGGCAGCGCCGGCACTCGGTGACCCGCGACGGCGCGGCCAGCGCCGGGGCACCGGTCGCGGCCGCGCGGGCGACGGCCGAACGGTCGGTGAACCGGGCGTCGTACTCGGCGAGGGTGGACCGGTCACCCGGCCAGTGCGCGGCGTGCAGGTCGTGCCAGACCACGACGTCGGCGTCCAGCCCGATCACCCCGCCCGGCCGGGGCGCGGACGCCGGGGGTGCCCAGCCGGCCGCCTCGAGCAGCCGGGTCAGCTGGGCCAGTGCCAGCAGGTCCCGCGGCTGGGACCGGACCTTGCGGTCCGGGTCGGGGCGGGCGCGCTGCGGCCACGGATCGGTGACCGCGGTCGTGCGGGCCCCGGAGCCCGGGTCGGTGATCCGGCGGCGGACCACCAGCACCGGGACGTACCCGCCGCCCGGCACCCGGACCAGCAGCTCGGCCGTGCCGCGCCGGTCGGCGTCGAGCGGGAGGACCGCCCCCCAGATCATCGGGGCGCCGGCCGCCACCAGCTCCGCGGTCCGTGCGGCCCGGGCCGCACGCGAGCCGGGTCGCGGCCCGGGGTCCGCACCGCCGCCCGCTGCCGGGGCGCCCGCCCCGGGATCCGGCGTGTCCGCGCCGCTCGCGACCGGCTCCGCACCGGGCCCGGACGGGTCCGACCGGTTCGCCGCCGGTTCCGCGCCGTTCCCGGGTTCCGCGCCGTTCCCAGGTTCCGCGCCGTTCCCGGCGAACCCCGCCCCGCCACCGATGACCGGCCCGGCCGCACCGCCCGGCCAGGTGCTCGCCCAGTCCGCGCCCCAGGTGCCGGCGAGCAGCTCCCCGATCCGCACCCGGTGCGCGGCCGCATCGGAGCGCCGCTGCTCGATGGCCGGATCGGGCAGCGCACGCGGCGAGCCGGCCGCCGCCGGGTCGTGGTCCAGGTGCACCCGGCGCCGGCAGCCGCTGAGCGCAGCGGCGTCCAGGAGGACCCGTGGTGCGGTCCGGGATCCGGTCGAGGTGCTCACAGGGGTCGAGGGTAGAGACCACCCCCGACGGTTCCGGCGGGGTACCGATCCGGTGGACCAGTCGGTCACGCGCCGGTGTCGGACCTGCGCCCGCTCACGCGTGGGGCCTAGGCTGCGGCGACGGCAAGGCGATCAACGGCGGTCGGACCGCCCACGGGAGGACACGAGATGGGACTGCTGCGCAGGAAGCCGGGTGCCGGCGAACGCGCTGCCGCGGCGACCAGGGAGGCGGCGGTCGACGCGTCCGAGTGGGTGCAGGAGGCCGCCGGCTACACCCGTGAGACGGCCGACCGTGCCGCGGAGAAGCTGCACACCCGCGCCGTGAAGGCGCGGAAGAAGGCGGACGCGGCGAGCCGGCGGGCACAGAAGGCGGACCGGAAGGCCGACCGCACCACCCGGCGGGCGATCGGGTCCACCACGACCGCGATCGGTGCCGCCTCGGGCGGCCTGATGAACGAGGCGGACCTCAAGTCCCGCTCGGCGGACCGGAAGGCCACGCGGACCGCCGCGAAGGCCGACGCGAGCGCCCGCAAGGCGGAGGCGAAGGCCGCCCGGGCCACGGAGAAGGGCCGGCTCAAGAGTGAGGCCCGTGCCGCGAAGGACGCCGAGCGCGAGCGCGCCGCCCGCGAGTGGAACGCCAAGCGGGTCCAGCGTTACCTGGGCATCGTGAAGCTGGTGGCGCCGCTGGCCGCGCCGTACGCGATGGCCGCCGCGGGGACGCTGCGCCACCGCCTCGACGAGCACCGCTCCCGCAAGCTGGGGGTCTCCCCCGACGAGCTCGGCGGCTACTCGGGGCCCGGCGGCAGGCTGCACGCGCGGATGTCGCGGATCTCCCGGACGATCCTGGAGCTGCGCGAGGACGGCACGACCGACCGGGACGTGCGGGCCAAGCGGTTCGCCGACGAGACCGAGCCGCGGCTGCACGACCTGGCCGCCGCGGTCCGGGCGGCCGAGAACATGCCCGCCTCCCGCCGCCGGGCCGCGTTCCGGACGATCGCGCACGACCTGGACCGGATCGAGGTCGAGCTGCTGGACCACCTGGGTGTTCAGGCGTGAGCGGACGGCCGTGAGCAGGCCGGCCGCTCATCCGGCGCGGTAGGTCTCCAGCAGCCGCAGCCAGACCTCGCTGATCGTCGGGAACGCCGGGACGGCGTGCCACAGCCGGTGCAGGGGTACCTCGCCGACGACGGCGATCGTCGCGGCGTGCAGCAGCTCGGCCACCCCGGGCCCGACGAAGGTCACGCCGGCCAGCACCTCGCGCCGCCGGTCGACGACGGCGACGACCCGGCCGGACCAGCCGTCGGCGGTCAGCGCGGAACCGGCCACGGCGATGTCGAGCTCGACGACGCGGACGTCCAGGCCGTCGCGCCGGGCCGCGTCGGCGGTGCGCCCGACCCAGGCGACCTCGGGGTCGGTGAACACCACCTGCGGGACGGCGTGGTGGTCGGCCGTGGCGGCGTCCTCGCTCCACGGGGCCGGGTCCGGCTCGCGGCCGGCGGCCCGCTCGGCGATGGCGTGCGCGGCGATCCGGGCCTGGTACTTGCCCTGGTGGGTCAGCGGCGCGCGGCCGTTGACGTCGCCGACGGCGTACAACCAGGTGCCCCGGGCCAGGCCCGACTCGTCGACCCCGACCGCGCCCCGGCCGGTCGTGGTGACCCCGACGGTGTCCAGGCCGAGGTCGTCGGTGTTCGGGCGCCGACCGGTGGCGACGAGCAGCCGGTCGACCTCGACGGTGCCGGCCCGCGCACCGGAACAGTGCAGCACCGTGCCGCCGGTCCCGCCGGAGCCCTCCACCCGGTCGAGCCCGGTGTCGAGCCGCAGGTCGACGCCGGCCTCCCGCAGTCCCCCGGCGACCCGTTCGGAGGCCACCGGCTCCGCGCCGGGCAGCACCCGCGGCCCGTGGTTGATCAGCGTCACCCGCGAGCCGAGCCGGGCGAACGCCAGCGCCATCTCGCAGCCGACGACCCCGCCGCCGAGCACCCCGAGCCGCTCGGGGACCTCCTTCGCGGCGGTGGCCTCGCGGGAGCCCCAGTACCCGACGGTGTCGAGGCCGGGGATCGGCGGCGTCACCGGGACGCTGCCGGTCGCGAGCACCACGGCCCGGCGGGCGGTGACGGTGGTCGTCCTCCCGTCGGCCCCGGTCACCTCGACCGTCCGTTCCCCGGCCAGCCGGCCGCGGCCGCGCAGCACCGCGGCACCGGCACCCTCGGCCCACTCGACCTGACCGGCGTCGTCCCAGTTCGAGGTGAACGACGTGCGGCGTTCCAGGACCGCACCGGGGTCGAAGTCCGCGGTCACGCCGGGCAACCGCCGGGCGTCGGCGACCGCCTGCGGGGTCCGCAGCAGCGCCTTCGACGGGATGCACGCCCAGTAGGAGCACTCCCCGCCCAGCAGCTCGGACTCGACCAGCGCCGCCGACAGGCCGGCGTCCACCGCGTACCCCGCGGCGTTCTCCCCGACCGGACCGGCGCCGATCACGACCACGTCGTACTCGTGCTCCGCCATGACGGCAGCATTCCCGATCCGGGCGGTTCCCTCACCCCTGCAGAGCGGCCACCGCGCCGGCGACCGGGACATCGCCCGCTCGCAGCTCCAGGGTCGACCCGATCGTGTGGTCCGCGCTCAGCAGGGCGGCCAGGACGGCGGCGGTGTCGTCCCGGGTGACGTCGGAGCGGGTGACCGGGGGCGGCGCGAGCAGCACGCTCCCGGTGCCGGGGTCGTCGGTGAGCCGGCCCGGGCGCAGGATGGTCGCCTCCAGCCGGTCATCGCCCCGGACCGCCTCCTCGGCGGCCTTCTTCGCCCGGATGTAGGCGACCCACACCGCGCCCCGCTCCGGGTCCGGCTCGCTGTCCACCCCGGTCGAGGAGACCAGCAGGTAGCGGCGGATCGCGGCGAGCGCGGCGGCGTCGGCGAGCAGCACCGCCCCGGCACGGTCCACGGACTCCTTGCGTTCGGCCGTGCTGCCCGGTCCGGCCCCGGCCGCGAACACGACCGCGTCCGCGCCGGTCAGCTGGCCGGCGAGGACCTCGGCGGTCGTCGACTCCAGGTCGGCCACGACCGGTCGCGCGCCGGTCGCCGACACCTCGTCGGTGTGGTCGGGGTTGCGCACGATCGAGCGCACCGTGTGCCCCTGCCCGGCGAGCAGGGACGCCAGCCGCATCGCGATCTTCCCGTGTCCTCCGGCGATCACCACGTCCATACGACGACGCTACTCCCGGCTCACCGGTGCGGCTTGAGCGTCCACACGATCGTCATCGCCCCGGTCCGCACGCCGCCGGCGTCGGTGATCGTCACGTCGACGGTGAACTCCGGACGCCGGCCGTCGTCCAGTTCGGCGAGGACCTCGGCCGCCGGACGGGTCAGCACCGCCTCCGCCCGCAGGTCACCGCGCGCGAGCTTCAGGTAGTGGATCTCGGAGCGGACGACCAGCGGGACCGCCCGGTCCCCGGCCGAGGCGAAGGCGGCCAGGCCGACCGCCCCGGAGGCCGTCTCCCCCAGCCCGAACATCACCGCGGCGTGCGGGCCGCCCACGTGGTTGTGCTGATCCGGCCGGTCGGGCAGGAACGCCTCCACCCGATCGGGGGTGATCGTCCCGAAGGTGATCCCGGCCGTGCCGACCCACGGCACAGCCTGCGTCATCGCCCCGGACACCCAGCTCACGTCGTCGGTCATGCCCGGATGCTACTCGCGAGTAACCACGGCGTGCAGCTGTCCGACAAGTCCTGATTATCGGTGAGCGAGAAGGGACCCCCTTGTTCGGCGTGCGTGCCGGGGTTCTGATCGCTGTGACAGGCGGCACAACGCGATCACGGTCGGCGGACCTGCCGTCCCGCACCGACGCGAGTCCACCACGACCGACGCGCACCACCCCGCGCGTCCGACGCCAGGAGGTACCTCCAGTGAAAGCCGTGCGGGTGCACGCGTACAAGCAGGACCCCCAGATCGACGACATCCCCGAACCGACGCTCCAGGGCCCGCTCGACGTCATCGTGAAGGTCGGCGGCGCCGGCGTCTGCCGGACCGACCTGCACATCGTCGACGGCGACTGGGCCGCGATCCAGAACCCGAACCTGCCGTACGTGATCGGCCACGAGAACGCGGGCTGGGTGCACGCCGTCGGCGACGCCGTCACCAACGTCAAGGTCGGCGACACCGTCATCCTGCACCCGCAGCCGTCCTGCGGGCTGTGCCTGGCCTGCCGGGCCGGCCGGGACATGCAGTGCACCGGTGACGCGTTCTTCCCCGGCCTGTCGAACAACGACGGCGGGATGGCCGAGTACCTGCGGACCAGCGCCCGGGCCTGCGTGAAGCTGAACCCGGACACCAACCCGGCCGACGTCGCGGCGCTCGCCGACGCCGGCATCACGGCCTACCACGCCGTGCGCAAGGCCGTGCCGCACCTCTACCCGGGCACCACGGCCGTCGTGCAGGGCGCGGGCGGGCTGGGCCACATCGGCATCCAGGCGCTCGCCGCGCTGACCGCCACCAAGATCATCGTCGTCGACAAGAACCCGGCGGCCCTCGAGCTGGCGAAGAAGATCGGTGCCGACGAGACCGTCGTCGCCGACGGCAACCACGTCGAGGCGGTCCAGGAGCTCACCGGCGGCGGCGCGACGGTCACCTTCGACTTCGTCGCCGAGCAGGGCGCCGAGCTCGACGCCTGGGCGATGACCGGACCGGCCGGCTACACCTTCGTCCTCGGCTACGGCGGCCAGTTCACGGCCCCGACCCTCGACTTCGTCGCGGGCGAGAAGAACGTGATCGGCAACATCGTCGGCACGTACAACGACCTGGCCGAGCTCATGGTCCTCGCCCAGGCCGGGAAGGTCACGCTGCACACCGTCCAGTACCCGCTCGACCGGGCGCTGGACGCCCTGCACGACCTGGACGCGGGCAAGGTCCGCGGCCGGGCGATCCTCGTCCCCTGACCCCCTGATCACACGTCCGTACCAGACGCACGTCATTTCCATTCCTGACCACCACCGATCGGCGGCGACGCCGGCGCAGGAGGAGCCACCATGTACGAGAAGGACGGCGAGAAGTACTTCATCGTCGACTCCCACAGCCACTTCTGGGACGCGTCCCGGGAGAACTGGGTCGAGGGCCGCGAGCAGTACGCCAAGGGCTGGATCGACTGCTTCTACGGCTACCACCAGCTGGGCCCGCCCGAGACCCACTGGGACTGGGAGAAGTACCTCAAGGTCTCCGTCGACGACTTCGAGCGGGACATGTTCGTCGAGGGGCACGTCGACTACGCGATCTTCCAGTCGACCTACCTCAAGGAGTGGTACAAGAACGGCTTCAACACCACCGAGCAGAACGCGGAGCTGATCCAGCGCTTCGGTGACCGGATCATCGTCAACGGGCGGTTCGACCCGCGCGAGGGCGACGCCGGGATCAAGCAGCTCGAGGCCGACCACGCGAAGTTCGGCTTCAAGGGCGTCAAGCTCTACACCGCGGAGTGGAACGGCGACTCCCGCGGCTACAAGCTGACCGACCCCGAGGCCTACCGCTTCCTGCAGGCCGCGCAGGACATGGGCATCAAGAACGTCCACATCCACAAGGGCCCGACCATCTGGCCGCTGGACAAGGACGCGTTCGACGTCGCCGACGTCGACCACGCCGCCACCGACTTCCAGGGCATGAACTTCATCGTCGAGCACGTGGGCCTGCCGCGGATCGAGGACTTCTGCTTCATGGCGGTGCAGGAGCCCAACGTCTACGCCGGCCTCTCGGTGGCCGTCGGCGGCCTGATGCACGCCCGCCCGAAGTTCTTCGCCAAGGTGATGGGCGAGCTGCTGTTCTGGGTCGGCGAGGACAAGATGACCTTCGGCAGCGACTACAACATCTGGACGCCGAAGTGGCAGGTCGAGGGCCTCGTCGACTGGCAGATGCCCGACGACGACCAGTTCGCCGACTACCCGCGGCTCACCACCGCGAGCAAGAAGAAGATCCTCGGGCTGAACGCCGCCAAGCTCTACGACATCCCGGTGCCGGACGAGTGCAAGCTGCAGGACGCCCCCGGCGAGCAGCTGGTAGCGGGACAGTGACCGCCGGGCCTGCGCTCGACACGGCCTCGGGCACGGTCGACCGGCAGGCCGTGTGGTCCGCCCTGGGGACGGTGCTCGACCCGGAGCTGGACGAGCCGATCACGGACCTCGACTTCGTCGAGACGTGCACCGTCTCGCCCGACCCCGACGACACGGCCAACGGGTCGTTCGTCCGGGTCGGGCTGCGGCTGCCGACGTTCTTCTGCGCACCCAACTTCTCGTTCCTGATGGTCGCCGACGCCTACGACGCGGTGACGGCGATCCCGGGGGTGAGCAGGGCGCAGGTGACGCTGGCCGACCACCACGCCTCCGCCGAGATCAACGGTGGCGTCGCGGCACACGCCGGCTTCGTCAAGTCCTTCGAGGGCTCGATCAACGGCTCGGCCGCGGCCGAGCTGGACGAGCTGCGGCACACGTTCCTGTCGAAGGCCGCACTGGCCGGGCAGGACCGGGTGGCGCGACCGCTGGTCGACGCCGGTCAGGGCCCGGAGGAGCTCGCCGCGCTGACGCTCGGTGAGCTCGCCGGGACCGAGGCCGACACCGACGAGCTGACCCGGATGCGGACCCGCCGGGAGGCCATCGGCCTGCCGGCCGGGGACGACGCCCCGCTACTGGTGCACTCGGACGGGTCACCGGTGACGGTCGAACAGGTCCCGCTCCACCTGCGCCGGGCGCGGTTGCAGCGGGTCGGGATCGAGACCAACGGGGAGTACTGCAAGTCGCTGCTCCAGATCCGGTACGCGGAGAACGCTCCGGCCGCCGCCGGACACTAGGGCAGTAACGGGTTCCGGACCCTGCCGGATCCGTGACACGTGGGCCGTGCCTCGCCGCCGGAGGCACGGCCCACGTGTGTGTCCGGGGCTCTGCCGCCGGCTACGGCGCCGGGTCGGGACCGTGAGTCGTGTCGACGCCGGGGATGGTGTCGACGACACGGACGGTGTCGGTGAGGCGGTAGCCGGCGCCCGCGCGGAACGGCTCCAGCGCCTCCAGCAGGGCCGTGCGGACGGCGCCGGGCCCGGCCGCGCGTGCCGCGTGCCGCCCGGGCCCGGAGGCCAGCACCCCGGCCACGAGGTCGTCGGCGTCGGGATGGTCGGCCGGTACCCGCACGACCGCGATCTCCCGGACCGTGAGCCCGGCCAGACCGCAGAGCTTCGCGACCCGGTCCGGGTCGGTCAGCGGGGGCGCGCCGGTCCCGCTGCGGTCGACCCCGGCGGGGCGGTCCTGCCGTGGCGGCGGCGCCGGGACGGTCAGCGGGGCCAGCGCGGCACCGATCACCGAGGCGTCGCACTCGTCGGGGGCGCCCCAGACGGTGGCGCGCACGGCGCCACCGGGCGTGCAGACCCGGCGGGCCTCCCGCAGCGCCAGCACCGGGTTGGTCACGTGCTCGAGCACCTGCACCAGCGTGACCAGGTCGAACGCGCCGTCGTCGAACGGGAGCTCGTGGGCGTCGGCCTGCCGGAGCACGGCGGCGGGGGCCTCCTGCCCGGCCGCCGCGAGCGCCTGCGGCGCGACGTCCACACCGGACACCTCGAGCCCGTCGGTGGCGGCCCGGGCGAGCAGCGTCCCGGTGCCGCAACCGACGTCGAGCAGCCGGGAACCGGGGCCGGCGCCCGCGAGCACCCGGTCGTGCAGGGGGGACGGGGCACCGGTGCGCACGGGAGGAACCTAGCGCCCTCCAGTACCTGACGCCCTCCAGTACCTAACGCCCCCAGACGTCCTCGGCCACCGAGACGATCAGCTCGAGCTTGCGCCGCTGGTCGTCGATCGTCAGCTCGTTGCCCTCCACGGTGGAGGAGAACCCGCACTGCGGGGACAGGCACAGCTGGTCCAGCGGCACGTACCGCGCGGCCTCGTCGATCCGGCGCCGGAGCAGGTCCGGGTCCTCCAGGGTCCCGGACTTGGTCGTCACCAGCCCGAGCACGACCTGCTTGCCCGGGGGCACGAACCGCAGCGGGGCGAACGTGCCGGAACGCTCGTCGTCGAACTCGCAGAAGAAGCCGTCCACCGCCAGCCCGCCGAACAGCGCCTCGGCGACGTGGTCGTAGCCGCCCTCGGCGGCCCAGGAGGAGCGGTAGTTCCCCCGGCACATGTGCGTGGTGACCGCCATGTCCGACGGCCGGTCGGCGATCGCGGCGTTGATCTGGCGGATGTAGCGCAGGTGCTGGGTGTCCGGGTCGTCGCCCTTCTCCGCGAGCTCCGCGCGGTGCGCGGGGTCGTTGAGGTAGGCCAGGGCGGTGTCGTCGAGCTGCAGGTAGCGGCAGCCACGGTCGTACATCGCCCGGAGCTCGTCGGCGTAGGCCGCCGACAGGTCCGTCCAGAACCCTTCGAGGTCCGGGTAGACGTCCTGGTCGATCACCGCGCGGCCGCCGCGGGCGTAGACCATGCTCGGCGAGGGGATCGTGAGCTTCGGTGTCGCGGTCGTGACCTGCCGCGCGAGGTGCTCGAACGCGTCGGCGAAGATCGGCTCGTCGAGCCGGACCCGCCCGTCGACCGCCATGCCGGCAGCGGTGAAGCTGCTCTGCCCAGCGGCGTTGCGCATCCGCACCTCGACCCGGCCGGAGGTCGTGGAGACCCCGCCGAGGCGGTGGATGAAGTCCATGTGCCAGGACGTGCGGCGGAACTCGCCGTCGGTGGCCGAGCGGAGTCCCACCGACTCCTGCAGCGCGACGACGTCGGTCACCGCCGCGTCCTCGGCGGCCCGCAGCCCGGCGGCGTCCAGCTCCCCGGCCGCGTGCCGCTCCCGGGCCGCGAGCAGCTCCGGCGGGCGCAGCAGGCTCCCGACGTGGTCGGCACGGAACGGCGGCACGGTGCGGGTCTGCTGCCCTGGTTCCGACATGGGCGTGACGGTAGCGCCGCCCGCGCGGGCCCACCGAACGTGCTTCCGGGGTACGGAAGACCGATCAGCGGGCCCGCCAGTGCGACGCGCGGCGCTCCCGGGCCGCCGCCGCACCCTCGGCGGCGTCCTCGGTCCCGGCCACGACCCGGCGCATCGTCTCGCCGAACCGGATCGCCTCGGTCGTGCCCATCTCGGGGCCGCGCACCACCATCTCCTTGATCGCGCGCTGGGCCAGCGGCGCGCCCGCGGTCAGCCGGCCGGCCAGGGCCCGGGCCTCGTCCATCAGCGACTCCCCCGGGACGACCCGTCCGGCCAGCCCGATCTCGTGCGCGCGCCGGGCGTCGATCGTCTCCCCGGTCATCAGCAGCTCCATCGCGTGCTGCCGGTCGATCATCCGGGGCAGCCGCAGGGCGCCGACGATCGTCGGGACGCCGAGGCGCACCTCGGGGAACGAGAACGTCGCCTCCTCCGCGGCGATCACGAAGTCGCACCAGGTCAGCAGCGTGACGCCGTACCCGACGGCCGGGCCGTTCACCGCGGCGACGATCGGCTTGAAGATCTCCCAGCCGCTCTCCAGCGAGTTCACCGTCGGCCGTTCCCAGAAGCTGCCCGGGAAGTCGCCCGCCGGGTTGCCGGTCGTGGAGCGGGTGTCCGCACCGGCGCAGAAGGCGCTGCCCGCGCCGGTCACGATCGCGACCCAGGCCTCGTCGTCGGTGCGGAACCGGTCCCACGCGGCATTGATCGCGCGGCGCATGTCCCCGTCGATGGCGTTGCGCTTCTCCGGCCGGTCGTAGGTGATCGTCACGACGTGCCCGTCCCGCTCGTAGCGGACACCGCCTCCAGATGGCTCCATCGGTCCATCGTGGCCGGACCGGCGCCGGTGGTCACCCCGGCACCAGCGGCGTCAGCCCGACGCGGCGGCCCCCGGCACGGCCGCGAGGTGGCGGGCGAGCGGCCCGGCGGCCTCGCGCACGGCCTGCTCCAGCTCCCAGCGCCGCCCGGCGAAGTCGGCCCGGCTGACGACGACCGCCAGCGCCGCGGTCGCGCCCGCGGCGGGGACCGCGACGGCGAGCCCGGCGCGGCCGCGGGCGTGCTCCTCGACCTCCACGGCCACCCCGGCCGAGCGCACCCGCAGCAGGTCCCGGTCGAGCAGCCTGCGGTCGGTGAGCGTGTGCGGGGTCAGCGCGTCGAGCCGCCCGCCGCCGGTCCCGAGCACCTCGCCGAGCCGGCCCGGGTCCAGCCCGGCCAGCAGCGCCTTGCCGGGGGCCGTGGCGTGGGCCGGGATCGGCTCGCCGGTCGTCGCACCGGGGCCCGGGTGCGCGGCACACGTCTCGGTGTGGGCGACGACCACGTCGCACGCCCGCAGCACCGCGAGCACCGCGGCGGCGCCGACCCGGGTGTGCAGCTCGGCGAGGATCTCCCGGGCGGGCTCCGGCGGGACCATCCGTTCGGTCATCCCCCGGTACAGCCCGACGACGCCGTAGCCGAGGCCGTAGCCGCGCACCGCGTGCAGCCGGACCAGGTAGCCCTCCTCGACGAGGGTCCCGAGCAGCCGGTAGGTGGTCGGGAGCGGCAGCTCCAGCCGGCGCGCGAGCGCCTTCGCGGTCACCCCGTCGCCCGCCTCGGCGACGGCCTCGAGCAGCCGCAGCGCACGCCGCAGCCCCGACCCGCCTGCGACGGCATCACCCGTCCCGGACACCACCGGCCTAGTGTCGCGGGCGGGACCGACGGACACCAGCGACCCGGGAGGGGCGAGTGGCGGGGGATTTCCGGCCGGTGGACCGCGACGGGCTGGTCGCGCACCTGGCGGAGCGGATCACGGCGCTGCCGGGCCGGCTGCGGGTGATCGTCGACGGGGCGCCGCCGGCCGGGCCGGTCACGCTGGCCCGCGCGGTCGCCGACCGGCTGCGGTCCACCGGCCGGGACGCGCTCGCGGTCGACGTCGACGACTTCCTCCGGCCGGCCTCGGTGCGGCTGGAGCTCGGCCGCACCGACCCGGACATGTTCCTCGACGGCTGGCTCGACGAGCCGGCACTGCGCCGCGAGGTGCTGGCCCCGATGGCGGCCTGCGGCACCGGCCGGGTGCTGCCCCGGCTCCGGGACGCGGAGCGGGACCGTGCGTTCCGCGACGATCCGGTACCGCTCGGCGCCGGCGGGGTCGTCGTGCTGGCCGGTGGCCGGCTGCTGGGCCGCGGGCTGCCCGCCGACCTGACCGTGCACCTGCGGATGAGCCGGGCGGCGCTGGACCGGCGGCTCGACCCGGGACAGGCGTGGACCGCGGCGGCGTTCGACCGCTACGCGCAGGAGGGTGACCCCGGCGGGTACGCCGACGTGCTCGTGATGGCCGACCACCCCGATCGGCCCGCGTTCCGGGAGAGGTAGGAGCGACGGCACGACGACGGAGCGTGTCGGCCCGCCGTGTCCACACCGGATCGGATGACATCCGATACCGATCTTGGGATGGCGATCGTGACGCCCGGGGAGGAAGAATCTGCACCGGAGGTGAAAGTGTGGGCGAGGAGGGAGTTGAACCCTCACGTCCTTACGGACACACGGACCTGAACCGTGCGCGTCTGCCATTCCGCCACTCGCCCTGAGCGACGGGAGAAAGTTAGCACCCGGCTCCGGAACCGGTTTCAGGGGGGTCCCCCCGGGGCCCCCGGACCGGGCGCGAGCTGCTTGCGGAGTGCTGACGAGATGCGCGGAAGGGCCGGCACGGGTACATCGGAGAGGCACAGGGTGAACCGCGGGCAGGACCCCCGGGAGCCGTTGGGTCGGGCGCCGCCGGACCCCGCGGATAGCACAGATACGATCGGTCGCACATCACCGACACGCCGATGCGGACGGAGGAGATCATTTGGGCCGCGTGGATCGCTTCGAGCGCCGACTTCAGGGGTTCGTGGGCGACGCCTTCGCGCGGGTCTTCGGAGGCAGTGTCGTCCCACAGGAAGTCGCACAGGCACTGCTGAGGGAAGCCGAGGACAACGTCGAACAGCTCGCCGGAGGTCGCCTGCTGGCGCCCAACCGGTACACCGTGCTGCTCAGCCCCAGGGATCTCGACCGGATGGCGGGCGACGAGGACGGGGTCGTCCGATCCCTCTCGTCGCACGTGGCGAAGGAACTCACCGACCAGGGCTGGGACACCTACGGTGAGGTCGTAGTCTTTCTGGAGCGCTCCGAGGCGCTGCACACGGGACAGTTCCGCACCCGCTCCGCTGTCGACCCCGACGCTTCCCGTCGGGCCGCCACCAGAGCACGCACCGCAGGAGAAGCACCCATGAGCCAGCAACCGGGCCACCCCGAGGAAAACGGGCAGTACGGATACGACCGGGGCGCCCCCGGCGGGTACGGCCAGCAGACCTACGCGCCTCCGGGGTACGACCAGGAGCAGGGCCAGCAGGGCTACGGCCAGCAGCAGGGCGGGTACGACCAGTACGGGCAGCCTCAGGGCTACGGCCAGCCGGGTTACGACCCGTACGGCCAGCCTCCGCCCGGCCAGCCCGGCTACGCCCAGCCCGGATACGACCAGTACGGCCAGCCGCAGGGCTACGGCCAGCCGCAGGGCTACGGCGCGCCCCAGGCCTACGCCGACCCGAACCAGGGCTACGGCGGCTACGGCCAGCAGCCCGGCTACCCCCAGCAGGGCTACGACCAGGGCTACGACGGCTACGGCCAGCCGCAGGCCCCGTACGGCGGACAGCCGCAGGGCTACGCCCAGCCCGGCTACCCGCAGCAGGGCTACGACCAGGGTTACGACGGCTACGGCCAGCCGCAGGGCTACGCGCAGCCCCCCGGCTACCCGCAGGGCGGCTACGACCAGGGCTACGACGGCGGCGGCTACGGCGGCCAGGGTGGCTGGGGCGCTCCGGCGCAGCTCACCGCCATGCTGATCCTGGACGACGGGTCCAACCGCAACTACCAGCTCGCCGAGGGCACCCACGTCATCGGCCGCGGCCAGGACTCGAACTTCCGGCTCCCGGACACCGGCGTCTCCCGCCGGCACCTGGAGGTCACCTGGGACGGTCAGGTCGCGACCCTCAACGACCTGGGCTCGACCAACGGCACCACGGTGAACAACTCGCCGGTGCAGTCCTGCCAGCTCACCGACGGCGACGTGATCCGCGTCGGGCACTCCAGCCTGGTCTTCCGGACCCAGGGCTGAGCCCGCCGGAGCCGACACGTCAGACTGGGCGCGGCAGCACGGCCCGCTCACCCGGCCCCGAGCCGGGCGGGCGGGCCGTACGACCAACACGAGAAGGGCGAGCGGGCTAGTGCCGGAACTGGTGCTGCAGCTGACCAGAGGTGGCTTCCTGGCCCTGCTCTGGCTGTTCGTCCTGCTCGCCCTGCAGGTGGTCCGCTCGGACCTCTATGCGGCGTCGGGGCTGAAGTCCGGCGTGCCGGGCCGCTCCGGTCCCAAGCCGTCGCGGATCCGCGGCGCAGGCCGGGCGAAGGTGGCCCGCCAGCTCCTCGTCACCCAGGGCCCGCTCTCCGGAACCCGGATCACCCTGGACTCCCGGCCGATCCTGATCGGCCGCGCCGACGACTCGACGCTCAAGCTCGACGACGACTACGCCTCCACCCGGCACGCCCGCATCTCCCAGCAGGGCGACGAGTGGTACGTCGAGGACCTCGGGTCGACCAACGGCACCTATCTGGAACGTAATAAGGTCACCGGGCCCACCCGGGTCCCCCTGGGGACGCCGGTCCGCATCGGCAAGACGGTGATCGAGCTGCGAACGTGACGGGCTCGGACGAAGCATGAGCGAACGACCATGACGAACCTGCCGCGACCGCCCGCTCCCCCGGTGCCGCGGCCGCTCGACCGGTCCCGCGGCGCGGGATCGCACCGACGTGCCCCGACCGAAGCCGGAGCCGCCCCGTGACACTGGTGCTGCGCTACTCGGCCCGCAGTGACCGCGGACTGGTCCGGCAGAACAACCAGGACGCCGTCTACGCGGGCCCCCGCCTGCTCGCACTCGCCGACGGCATGGGCGGCCACGCCGCCGGCGAGGTCGCCTCGTCACTGGTGATCTCCGCACTGGCCCCGCTCGACGACGACGTGCCCGGTGACGACCTGCTCGCCGAGCTCCGCGACGCGACCCACGAGGGCAACGACGCGATCTCCCGGCACGTCGCCGAGGCCCCCGACCTGGAGGGCATGGGCACCACGCTGACCGCGATCCTGTTCGCCGGGTCGCGGCTGGGCATGGTGCACGTCGGCGACTCCCGGTGCTACCTGCTCCGCGAGAACGAGTTCTCGCAGATCACCAAGGACGACACGTTCGTCCAGTCGCTGATCGACGAGGGCCGGATCACCGAGGAGGAGGCGCACACCCACCCGCAGCGTTCGCTGCTGCTGCGCGCCATCACCGGCCAGGACGTCGACCCCTCGCTGTCGATCCGGGAGGCCCGCGCCGGCGACCGCTTCCTGCTCTGCTCGGACGGCCTGTCCGGGCCGGTCAGCGACGAGACCCTGCAGCAGACCCTCGAGGACTACCCCGACCCGCGCGAGTGCGCCGACCGCCTGATCGAGCTCGCGCTGCGCGGCGGCGGACCGGACAACATCACCTGCATCGTGGCGGACGTGGTCGACGTGGCCTACGCCGACGACGCCCCGATCATCGGCGGCTCGGCCGGGCGGAACCCGCGCGCCGGCGACGGCGACTACCAGCGCGACGAGCGCGCCCCGGGCTCGTCCGCGCAGCGCGCCGCGGCGACCACCCTGCCCCGCACCGAGCCGGTCCGGCTCGAGCCCGCCCGCCCGGAGCCGTCCGGCGGGCGGCGGCGCGGCCTGCGGCCGGTACTGGCGCTGCTCGGCGTGCTGGTCGTGCTGGGTGCCGGCGTGTTCGTGGCCCGTGCACTGGTGCTGCAGCAGTACTACGTGGGCGTGGACCAGGAGCAGGTCGCGATCTACCAGGGAGTGCGCGGGAACGTGCTGGGGATTCCGTTGCAGCGGGTGTCGGAACGGTCCGACATCGACCTCGACGACCTGCCGCAGGCGGTCCGGACCCAGGTCACCGGCGGGATCGTCTCCGAGGACGGCGAGACCGGCGCCCGCGGCACGGTGGACCGGCTGCGGGCCCAGATGCTGCCGCTCTGCTCCACGCTGAACCCACCGGCACCCCCGATCGTCGCCCCGCCGGCCGTGCCCGGCGGGCCCCCGGTGACCACCACCCCGCTGCCGACCGTGACCCCGGAGCCGGGCCGGAACTGCCGGCTCGACGGCTGATGGCCAGGGACAGCTCGGCCGCGGCGTCCCCCACCGGCCGGGGCATCGAACTGGTGATGCTCGCCCTCGCCGCCGTGCTCACGACCGGCGCCCTGGTGCTGGTCGAGGCCAACCAGGAGCAGTCGCTCACCACCGACCTGCTGTTCGTGGGCCTCGCCTACCTGGTGCTGTTCTCGCTGGCGCACGTGGCGGTGCGGAAGCTGGCGCCGTACGCCGACCCGCTGATCCTGCCGTCGGTGGCCCTGCTCAACGGCCTCGGCCTGGTCATGATCCACCGGCTGGACCTGGCCTACGCCGCCCAGGCCGAGCTGCGCGGGCGACCGGCGCCGTCCGAGCTCATCGGGGCCCAGGTGACGTGGACGGTCGCCGGGCTCGTGCTCTTCGCGGCGGTCCTGTTCTTCGTGCGCGACCACCGCACGCTGGCCCGGTACGGCTACACCGCGGGCTTCGTCGGCCTGGTGCTGCTCGCGCTGCCCGCCGTGCTGCCGTCGTCGATCTCCGAGGTCAACGGCGCGCGGCTGTGGATCCGCATCCCCGGCGGCCCCGGCATCCAGCCCGGCGAGTTCGTCAAGATCCTGTTGATCATCTTCTTCTCGGCCTACCTGGTCCAGAAGCGCAACCTGCTCTCCACCGCCGGGCGCCGCTTCCTCGGCATGGAGCTGCCGCGGGCACGGGACCTGGCGCCGCTGCTGGCCGCCTGGGGCCTGTCGGTCGCGATCATGGTGTTCCAGCGCGACCTGGGCAGCTCGCTGCTGATCTTCGGCCTGGTGCTGGTCCTGCTCTACACCGCCACCGAGCGGATCTCCTGGATGGTCATCGGGCTGTCCGCGTTCGCGGTCGGCGCGACGATCGCCTACCAGCTGTTCGGGCACGTCCGGGTCCGGGTGCAGATCTGGCTGGACCCGTTCGAGGACTACGAGGGCGGGGGCTTCCAGCTCGCCCAGGCACTGTTCGGGCTCGGCACCGGCGGGGTCGGCGGCACCGGGCTGGGCGCCGGCCGTCCGGACCTCGTGCCGTTCGCCGAGACCGACTTCATCTTCGCCTCGCTCGGCGAGGAGCTCGGTCTGATCGGGCTCGCCGCGATCATGCTCGTCTACCTGGTGCTGATCACCCGCGGCCTGCGCTCGGCGCTGGCGGTGCGCGACTCCTACGGCAAGCTGCTCGCCACCGGACTGTCGTTCTCGGTGGCGCTGCAGATCTTCGTCGTCATCGGCGGCGTGACGAAGCTGATCCCGCTGACCGGCCTGACCCTGCCGTTCCTGTCGTACGGTGGGTCCTCGCTGCTCGCGAACTACGCACTGGTCGCGATCCTGCTGCGCATCTCGCACGTGGCCAGGGCGCCGCTGCCGCAGCGCCCCGCACAGCCGCGGGCACCGATCGCCGAGGCCAGCACCGAGCTGGTGCAGCGGCCCGACCCGGCGAACCGGCGCGGCGGGACCACCCCGACCCCGGCCGGGGAGCCCGGCCCGGCGCCGTCCGGTCCTGGGCCGGCCGGTCCTGGGCCGTCGGGTCCTGGGCCGTCCGAGAGAGGGAGGAGTGACCACTCGTGAACCGTCCGGTCCGACGCGTCGCCCTCGCCGTGATGATCATGGTCGTCGCGCTCCTCGCGAACATCACCTACGTCCAGGTCGTGATGGCCGGGCAGTACCGCGACGACCCGCGCAACCAGCGCTCGCAGATCGACGAGTACTCCCGCCAGCGCGGCCAGATCACCGCCGACGGCCAGGTACTGGCGCAGAGCGTCGAGTCCGACGGCCGGCTGCGCTTCGCCCGCCAGTACCCGGAGGGCCCGGCGTTCGCCCCGATCACCGGCTTCCTGTCCACCGTCTACGGCAAGGGCGCGCTCGAACGCTCCGCCGACGACGTGCTCAACGGCACCGACGACCGGCTGTTCGTCCGGCGGCTGTCCGACCTGATCACCGGTCGCGACCCGGCGGGCGGCAACGTGCTCACCACCATCGACCCGGAGGTCCAGCGGGTCGCCTACGAGGGGCTGGAGTCGCGCGGCTACACCGGCGCCGTGGTGGCGCTCGAGCCGCAGACCGGCGCCATCCTGGGCATGGCCTCCACGCCGTCCTACGACCCCAACCGGCTCGCGTCGCCGGACCCGAAGGACCAGCAGGAGGCGTGGAAGGAGTACAACAACGCCGAGCTGAACCCGCTGACGAACCGGGCGATCAGCGAGATCGAGCCACCCGGGTCGACGTTCAAGCTGGTCACCACGGCGGCGGCGCTGCAGAACGGCTACACCCCGGAGAGCCGGCTGACCGCGGCACGCAACATCCAGCTGGCCGACTCCACCACCACGCTGGAGAACTACAACGGCACGCCGTGCGGCAGCGGGGACACCGCGTCGCTGCGCGAGGCGCTGGCCCGCTCCTGCAACACCGCGTTCGCCCAGCTCGGCGAGGAGCTCGGGGCGGACAAGCTGCGCGCGCAGGCCGAGGCGTTCGGCATCGGCCGCTCCGACCTGCAGATCCCGATGCCGGTCGGCGCCTCCCAGGTCGGCCCGATGTCGGACGTGCCGTCCACCCAGCAGTCCGCGATCGGCCAGCGCGACGTGCGGCTCACGCCGATGCAGCTGGCCATGATCGGCGGCTCGATCGCGAACGGCGGCCAGACCATGGCCCCGCACCTGATCAAGGAGATCCAGAGCGCGACGCTCGACCCGGTCGACACCACCGAGCCGGACCGGATGGCCCGCTCGATGCCGCCCGACGTGGCGGGCACGCTCACCGACCTGATGCTCGGCTCCGAGGAGCGCACCCAGGGCGGCGGCAAGATCACCGGGGTCCGGATCGCGTCCAAGACCGGTACCGCCGAGCACGGCGAGAACCCCAAGAGCACCCCGCCGCACGCCTGGTACGTGGCCTTCGCCCCGGCCGAGGACCCGAAGGTCGCGGTCGCGGTGCTGGTGGAGAGCGGTGGCGACCGCGGTGCCGAGGCCACCGGCGGCTCGGTGGCGGCGCCCATCGGGCGGTCCGTGATCGCCGAAGCGCTGCGGGACGCCCAGTGACCCCGCGGGCGACGTCCGGGACGGCACGGCGCAGGTCCCCGGCGGTGTCATGAGCGCCCTCGCGGCCGGCCAGCTGATCTCCGAGCGCTACCAGCTGGACCGGCGGATCGCGGTCGGCGGGATGGGCGAGGTCTGGGAGGCCTCGGACACCCGGCTCGGCCGCAGCGTCGCGGTCAAGGTGCTCAAGGCCGATCTGTCCGACGACCCCGAGTTCCTGCACCGGTTCCGGATCGAGGCCCGCACAGTGGCCTCGCTGGACCACTCCGGCATCGCCGCGGTCCACGACTACGGCGAGGACGACGGCGCCGCCGGCGGTGGCCGGACGGCCTACCTGGTGATGGAGCTGGTCCGCGGGGAACCGCTGTCCACCCGCATCGGGCGCGGCCCCATCCCCTCCGACGAGGCGCTCGACATCCTCGAGCAGGCCGCCCGGGCGCTGCAGGCCGCGCACGAGCGCGGGTTCGTGCACCGCGACGTCAAGCCCGGCAACATCCTGCTGCGCACCGACGGCGTCGTGAAGCTGACCGACTTCGGCATCGCCAAGGCGGCCGACGCGGTCCCGGTGACCCGGTCCGGCATGGTCATGGGTACCGCGCACTACATCGCACCGGAGCAGGCCTCCGGCGAGGAGGCCGGGCCGTCCGGTGACGTCTACTCGCTGGGCGTCGTCGGGTACGAGTGCCTGGCCGGCGTGCGCCCCTTCCGGGCCGAGAGCGCCGTCGCGGTGGCGATGATGCAGGTCCGCGACGACCCGCCGCCGCTGCCCGGGGAGCTCCCCGAGCGGGTCCGCGAGCTGATCGCCTCGGTGCTGGTCAAGGACCCGGAACAGCGCTACGCCGACGGTGCCGAGTTCGCCGACGCGGTCGCCGCGGTCCGGCGTGGCCACCGCCCGCCGCCCGCGGGCATCCCGGCACCGACCGGGAACGCACCGGGCTTCAGCGGCGACGACGAGCCGCCCGCCGCCCCGCGCCGGCACGCCCGGACCGACGACGGCGACCCGGACCCGGCGCGCCGCGACGGCGGGCCGTCGGGCCCCGGCATCCCGGCCCCGGCCGACCCGCCGGCGCGCTCGCCCCGGCACGGTGTCGACACCGGCCGTCCGCCCGGACCGGCGCACCCGCCGCCGGCCGGACCCGGCGCGCGCCCGGCGACCGGCGACCCGGCCGCCCGCTCCGGTGGGATGCCGCTGCCCGGCGGTCCCCCGGCGCGGCCGCGGTCCGGGCCGCTGCCCGCCCCGCCGCCGGGGACACCGGCGCACGGCCGGGAGTCCCAGCACCCCGGGCCGGCCGGCCGTGCCCCGGCCGGTCCACCACCCCCCGGGCCGCAGGGTCCCCACGCCCCCGGCGGACGTCCGGCGCCGCTGCGGCCGCCGGTCCACCGGCCGAACTCCGACCGGGTGCCCGAGCAGCACCCGTCCGGACCACTGGACCTGACCCCCAAGCGCTCCGGGCGGGCGAAGGCCTGGCTGGCGGTCTTCTTCGTGCTGCTGACCGTCGCCGCCGTGCTGCTGGCGGTCATGATCCTGCGCGACGCGCCGCCCGGTACCGGCCGAACCGGGTCACTCGGCCCGCCCGCCGGTACCGTGGCCCTCGCCGCCGGACGGGAGGCCGACCGGACGGGACAGACGGCCGTCGGCCGCCCGCTCGTCGCGGTACCGACCCACGAGGGACCGGAGGTCCTCCGGTGATCCCACGCAACCGGCGCTCCGGCGCACACGACGAGCACACCGGCGTGCTCCCGCCCACCGACCGGCATGATGAGTACGCCACCGACCCCGGGAACCTGAACCGATGACGACACCGCGACTGCTGTCCGAGCGCTATGAGCTGGGCGACCCGCTCGGCTACGGCGGCATGTCCGAGGTCCACCGCGGCCTCGACACTCGGCTCGGCCGGGACGTGGCGGTGAAGGTGCTGCGTGCCGACCTCGCCCGGGACCCGCAGTTCCAGCTGCGCTTCCGCCGCGAGGCGCAGAACTCGGCGTCGCTGAACCACCCGGCGATCGTGGCGGTGTACGACACCGGCGAGGTCGAGTCGGAGTTCGGGCCGCTGCCCTACATCGTCATGGAGTTCGTCGACGGCCAGACGCTGCGCGAGATCGTCAAGACGCAGGGGCCGCTGAGCCAGCAGCGGGTCGTCGAGGTGATGGCCGACGTCTGCGCCGCGCTCGACTTCTCGCACCGGCACGGGATCATCCACCGCGACGTCAAGCCGGCGAACGTGATGATCAACGGTGTCGGCGCCGTGAAGGTGATGGACTTCGGCATCGCCCGCGCGCTCGGCGAGGGCCAGAACGTCACCCAGACCGCGGCGGTCATCGGCACCGCGCAGTACCTCTCGCCCGAGCAGGCCCGCGGCGAGTCGGTCGACGCCCGGTCGGACGTCTACGCCGGCGGCTGCGTGCTGTTCGAGCTGCTGACCGGCGAGCCGCCGTTCACCGGGGACACCCCGGTCGCGGTCGCCTACCAGCACGTCCGGGAGGACCCGCGGGCGCCGTCCGAGCTGAACCCGTCGGTGCCGCCCGCGCTCGACGCGGTGGTGCTCAAGGCGCTGAGCAAGAACCCCGCCAACCGCTACCAGTCGGCCGCCGAGATGCGCGCCGACCTGGTGCGGGTGCGCAACGGCGAGCCGGTGCACGCGCCGCTGGTGATGAGCGAGTACGAGCGCACCCAGATGATGGCGCACGACGGGGGCTCCGACGCGACCGCCGCGATGGCCACCCGCCGGCTCGAGCCGGGTGCGGGCGGGCCGCCGACCGGGCGGCACACGATGCCCCCGGGTCACCCGGACTATCCCGACGACGAGCGGAGCGGGCGCGGGCGGAAGGCCGCCCTGTGGGTGGTCGCGCTGGCCGTGCTGGGCCTGCTCGGGTTCGTCGGGTTCCAGATGTTCTCGAACTCCGGACCGGACCGGATCACGGTGCCGGACGTGCTCGGCCAGACGCCCGAGGAGGCCCGCGCCGCCATCACCACCGCCCAGCTGCTGGTCGACCTGCAGAACCAGCCGTCGGACGTCGGGCAGGTCGGCAAGGTCGTCCGGACCGATCCCGGGGGCGGCAACCAGGTCGCCGAGAACAGCCGGGTGACCGTCTACGTCGGGACCGGGCCGTCCGAGGTGACCGTGCCGTCGCTGGCCGGTCGGACCCCGCAGGAGGCCGAGGCGCTGCTGCGGGACGCGGGGCTCCAGCTCGGCGGGACCAACGAGCAGGACACCAGCGACACCAGCAAGATCGGCAAGGTCATCTCGTCCAGCCCGGGGCCGGGTGAGAGCGTCGCCGGCAACTCCGCCGTGTCGATCGTGGTCGGCCGCGAGCAGCAGACCGTCCCCGTGCCCGACGTGGCCGGCCAGTCACCCGAGGCCGCCCAGTCGACGCTGCGCGGCAGCGGCTTCACCTCGGTCTCGGTCAGCGAGGTCGACGGCGGCGGGGACGCCGGCAAGGTGGTCGGCACCGACCCGGCGGCCGGCACCCGGGTCGCGAAGAACCAGACGATCACGATCCAGGTCAGCCGGGGCAACCGCTCCCAGATCCCGGACGTGGTGGGCCGGCGCGTGGACAGCGCGGTCAACACGCTGCGCGAGGCCGGGCTGTCGTTCCGGATCGAGACCACCGACGTCTCGGACCCGTCCCGCAACGGCGTCGTGCTCAGCCAGAGCCCGTCCGGGGGGTCGCAGGCCTCCGACGGCCAGGAGGTCACGCTGACCGTCGGCCAGAACTCCGGCGACGGCGGTGGCGGCGGCAACAACGGCAACGGCGGCGGACGCGACGACAACAGCGGTGGCGACTCGACCGACACCACCAGCCAGGGTTTCCCGTTCGACTGATCACCGGCCAGGGAGGATGAGGACGTGCGCGTACTCGTCGTCGACAACTACGACAGCTTCGTCTACAACCTGGTCCAGTACCTGGCCCAGCTCGGGGCGGACCCGGTCGTCCGCCGCAACGACGAGGTCGAGCTCGACGAACTCGACGACGTCGGTGCCGTGCTCGTCAGCCCCGGCCCGGGCACGCCGGAGCGGGCCGGGCGCAGCGTCGAGGTGATCCGCCGGGCGGCCGAGCGGGGCACCCCGCTGCTGGGTGTCTGCCTGGGCCACCAGGCCCTGGCCACCGCCTGGGGCGGTGTCGTGGAGCGCGCCCCGGAGCTGCTGCACGGCAAGACCTCCCAGGTGTTCCACGACGACGTCGGCGTGCTCCGCGGGCTGCCGTCGCCGTTCACCGCGACCCGCTACCACTCGCTGACGATCGCGCCGGACGGGCTGCCCGCCGAGCTGGAGGTCACCGGGCGCACCGGGACCGGGCTGATCATGGCCGTGCGGCACCGCGAGCTGCCGATCGAGGGCGTGCAGTTCCACCCGGAGTCGGTGCTGACCGAGGGGGGACACCGGATGCTGGCCACCTGGCTGGGCGGGTCCGGGTTCGCCGTGCCCGAGGAGATCGTTTCCCGGCTGACCGACGAGATGGCACTGCTGGTCGCCGGGACGTGACCTACCCGCCGGTTCCCGGCGTGTGACGCGACCGGTGCGGGATCCGCGCTACCGTGGTGGCGGATCTGTCCGGGTCGGCCGCTCCCCAGGGCGTCCGCCGCCCCGTCGCAGGTCCCGCCCCCGGCCGGAGCACCAGCCGGAACGCAGTGTTCGCCAGCGACAGCCGATGAGGTCCGACCATGCCCAAGTCGAAGGTCCGCAAGAAGGCGGCGTACACCCCGCCGCCGGTCAGCCGTACGCCGCAGAAGGTGGCCGGCCCGACCCACCCCGCCTACATCGCGGTCATGGTCGCGATGTGGATCCTCGGCCTGGCCTGGCTCGTCGTGAACTACCTCGCCGGTCCGTCGATCCCGTTCATGGCGGCACTGGGCAACGCCAACTTCATCATCGGGTTCTCCCTCATCGTGATCGGCCTGCTGATGACCATGCGGTGGCGTTGACCGTGCCGGGCAGCGGTGTCCCGGCCCCGCCGCATCGCCGCCGCGTCGTCCGCACTGTGGATGAGGGTGTGGACGACCTCACGTGAGCACCCCGGGCGAGGGCCACGAGCGGCGGTCCTGGGCCACGCCGGCCGGGGCCGTCGCCGCGTTGTGGGTACTGGCCGTGGTCGCCGCCGGCTGGCTCGTCGCGCTGGTCGTCGCCGGTGCGGACCCGGCCGGACGGTTGATCTCCGGTGTCGCCGCCGCCGGTCTGGCCCTCGCCGCGGCGTCCAGCACCCGTGCCCGGCCGCGGCTCGAGGCGGGGCCGGACGGGCTGACCGTGCGCCGGCTGACCTGGACCCGGCACACCCCGTGGAGCCGGGTGGACGACGTCCGCCTGCTGCGGACCCGTCGCCTCGGGCGCGAGTCGGTCCTGCTGGAACTGGACCTGCGCGACGTCGACGACGGTGAACGGCTCGTCGTCCTCGGGCGCGCGGAGCTGGGCGCCGACCCGGCCGACGTGGCGGAGGAGCTGACCGCGCTCCGGCCCCTGCGATAGCCAGCCGTGGCACTGCGCCAGCAGCCGTGCCACCGCGGTGGCAGGCCGCTCAGACCAGTACGACCCCGGCGCCGATGAGCACCAGCGCGAGCAGGGCGAGCCCGGACACCGCGACGATCTGGACCTGGCGCCGGCTGTGGGAGCGCACGCCCAGGTAGAGCAGGGCCGCGGTCACCGCCGCACCGAACAGCAGCCCACCGAGGTGCCCCTGCCAGGAGATCTGCGGGATCGTGAAGCTGATGACGACGTTGATCGCGATCACGCCGATCACCTGCCCGGCAGGCAGCTTCAGCCGGCGCAGCAGCACGAACAGCGCGCCCATCAGGCCGAACACCGCCCCGGACGCACCGGCCGTCGGGCCCAGCGGGTTGCTGAGCAGCATCACCGCCGCGGACCCGCCGAGCAGCGAGACCGCGTAGACGGCGCCGAACCGGGCGCGGCCCAGTACCGTCTCGACCTCCCGCCCGATGATCCACAGGGCGACCATGTTGAACGCCAGGTGCAGCGGGCCGACGTGCAGGAAACCGGACGTCAGCAACCGCCAGTACTCGCCGTTCGCGACGAGCGCGGGCAGGAGCGACCCCTCGGCGAACAGCGGGGACGCGAAGTTGCGGTTGAGGCTGCCCGCCGTGACCACCGTCAGCACGAAGACCGCCACGTTCGCGGCGATCAGGCCGGGCACGATCACCGGCCGCCCGGTGCGGGTCGCGCCGGCGACGTTGCGCCACCGCGGGACCGCACCCGCCGAACCGGCCAGGCAGTCCACGCAGTGCTGGCCGACCGAGGCCGGCTGCAGGCACTGCGGGCACGCCGGGCGCTCGCAGCGGGTGCAGGCCAGCCGGGTCGGCCGGTCCGGGTGCCGAACGCACGCCGGCAGCCCGCCGTGGCCCGCGGGCGGTCCGCCCGGTGGCGGCGGGCCCGCGGGCTGTGATGTACCGGGCTGTGCTGTACCGGGCTGCGGCGGCCCGGCGTACGGCGGCCCGGGTGGGGCGGCCGGCCGGGGCCGGCCGTCGGCCTCACCGCGCCCGGCAGCGCCGTGCCCGTCCTGCATGTCCCGGCCGGACCGGGGACCGGTGGCGTCTGGTCGTTCGGTCAGGGCTGTCTCAGCTCCGCTCGATGTCGACCTTCTCGATGACCACGTCGTTGAGCGGGCGGTCGGCCTGCCCGGTGGTCGTGTTCCCGATCGCGTCGACGACGGCGCGCGACTCGGCGTCGGCCACCTCACCGAAGATGGTGTGCCGGCGGTTCAGGTGCGGGGTCGGGCCCACCGTGATGAAGAACTGCGAGCCGTTCGTCCCGGGGCCGGCGTTGGCCATCGCGAGCAGGTACGGCCGGTCGAACTTCAGGTCCGGGTGGAACTCGTCGCCGAACTGGTAGCCCGGCCCACCGCGGCCGGTCCCGGTCGGGTCGCCACCCTGGATCATGAATCCGCTGATCACCCGGTGGAAGATCGAACCGTCGTAGAACGGTCCGTCGTCACCACCGCTCGCGTTCGGGCCCGTGTAGTCCTTGGTGCCCTCGGCGAGACCGACGAAGTTCGCCACCGTCTTCGGGGCGTGGTCGGGGAACAGCGCGACCCTGATGTCGCCCTCGTTGGTGTGCAGAACGGCCGTCGTCTTGGCGTTTGCTGGCTCCGTCACGACTACCATCGTGCCAGTACGCAGCCGCATCCGTGGGAAGCAGGTCCGGATTATGAGTACCGACCGCAAGCGAGCGAAGGCCCGCAAGGACGCCGGCGAGGCCGTGCGCACCCTCGCCGACGCGGGCCGGATCGCAGGCGGGGCCGCAGCGTCCACAGTGTCCGAGCACGTGACCGAGCTGTCCGGTTCCGTCTCGCACGGGGTCGAGGACGCCCGCCGGGCACTCGCCTCCGCGATCGACCCGGGGCCCGTGAGAACGCGGCGCGCGCCGTGGATCCTGGCCGTCCTGCTGCTCAGCGGCCTCGCCGCCTACGCGTGGGCCTCGCTGCTCCGCCGGGAGCGCGCCGTCGACCCCGGCACCCCGGTGCCGACCACGCCGCCGTCGGAGCAGCAGATCCACGGCAAGCCGGTCGGGCAGGGCCCCACGTCCTGACCCGCCCTCGGAACACCCGCTCCCAGAGCACCCGACCTACAGCGCCCGACCTCACAGCGCCCGGCCTCACAGCACCCGGCGCAGGAATTCGGTGACGGCGGCGCCGTACGCCTCGGGGTCGGCGTTCCAGCTGCCGGTGTGCTCGGTGCCGGCGAACTCGCGGTAGCTCACCGGCCAGTCCAGGCCCGGTGCGGCCGCCGCCAGGTCGCGGCTCAGCGTGACGGGCACGGCGGTGTCGCCGTCGCTGTGCAGCAGCAGCGTCGGTGGGCGGACCGCCGGTGGGTGGCGGACGAGGTCGAACCGGTCCAGGTCGATGCCGATCCGGCGTTCGGTGAACCGGGCGGCCACCCCGGCCAGCGACGGCGGCAGGGCGCGGTTGCGGGCCTGGCGGCGCAGGGTGCGGCGCCAGTCGAGCAACGGCGCGTCCCACATGACCGCGGCGACCCGCTCCGCGACCTCGCAGCGGTCGAGGAAGGCACCGCCCACGGCGGCACCCATCGACCAGCCGACCAGCACCAGCCGGTGCGCGCCGTGGCCGAGCGCGTACCGGGCGGCGGCGGCGACGTCGCGCCACTCGGTGTCGCCGAGGTGTGATCGGCCGTCCGGGGAGTCGGGTGCGGTCCCGTCGCCGCGGTAGCTGAGGACCAGTGACGTGAGTCCGGCGTCGTGCAGGGCGGGCAGCGCGCGCAGTGCCTCCCGGCGCGACCCGCCGCGCCCGTGCACGCACAGTGCCCAGGTGGAGGAGGACGTTGGTCCTGGTCCTGGTCCTGGTCCCGGGACCAGCCAGGCCGGAGCCGGACCGAGCTCGGTGGGGACCTCGACCTCGTCGAACGCCAGGCCACGGGCACCCGGGTCGGGGTCGAACGGGCCGGCGTCCAGCACGGCGGGCCCGGCCGCCGGGACCGGCCCGTCCCGCAGCTCCCGCACCACCCGGCGCCGGTGCCGCTCGAGCACCGGCCCGACGACGCTCAGGCCCGCCGCGCTGCGCAGGCCCCACACACCGGGCTGGGCGGTCAGCCGGTTGCGGGCCAGCTCGACGACGCCGTCACCGGCCACCAGCACGCGTTCGGGCAGCCCCGGCGTCGACGCCGGGTTCAGCAGCACCGACGAGTAGTGCCAGCCGACCGCCGCGGCGGCCGCCGTCCCGGCCCCGCCCAGGGCGCCGACGACGACACCGGCGGCGCAGCCGGGAACCGGGCGGGCCGACGGGCTCGGGACTGCGTGCACGCGGTCATCCTGCTCCCCCGCACGTCCGTGCCACACTCGGGATACGCGCCACCGACGGTCACCCCGGCGCCACGCCCTACGTGCGAGACCCCTCTCAGGTTGCCACTCGTACGAGTGAAACCCGGGCCCATGATCACTGCGGAGCGAAACCGGCCCACGTCGCACGTCGTTCTCCCGTCGGAGGCCCTCGGGCCTTCGCTCCCCGACCCATAGTTCGAAAGGACGCGCGACATGAACTCGCTCGCCCGCAACGCGCTCCGGTTCTCCCTGGCCGGCGCAGGTATCGCCGTGCTGGGTGCCGGCGTGGCCGGTCAGGCCTCGGCCGCCGAGCTGCCCGACCTGCCGGAGGCCCCCGACGCCGGCACTGTCACCGACACCCTGCCGACCCCCGACACCGACGTCGCCCAGGGCGCCGAGGGTGAGGCCACCTTCGGCCCACTGCAGGCGCCGGAGCTGTCCTCGGACGGCCTGCCCGAGCTGCCCGCCGCCGACTCCCTCCCGGCCCTGCCCGGCCTGCCCTCGGAGGCCCCGGCCGCGACGCACCAGGCCGACGAGATCTCCGGCGAGGAGGCGTCCGACGAAGAGGCCTCGGACGAGGAGGCCTCCGGTGACGAGGCCTCCGGTGACGAGGCGTCCGGTGACGAGGCCGCTGCCGAGGAGCCGGCTTCCCCGCTCGGCGCGCTGCCGACCGACGCCCTGCCGCTGGACGCCCTGCCCCTGGACGCCCTGCCGCTCGACGCACTCCCGACCGACGCACTCCCGACCGACGCGCTGACCGAGGCCGTCCCGGCCCCGAACGCCGAGGCCCTCCCAACGCTGGACATCCCGGGCGTCATGTACATCGAGGCGCCGAACGTCACGGCCTGACCTCCGGTTCCTCGTCGGTCGCCGGGCTCCCCGACCGGCACTCCCACGGCCGTCCGTCCCGCGCATCCCGCTCGCCCGAGAGCCCGGGAGCGGGACGGGCGGCCGTCGCCGTCGGCCCGGGACCGCCGCGCACAACCGACCCCGCACACCGCACCCGCGCCACCACGCACCGCGGCGCACCCTCGGCGCACTCCGCGACCGCGCCGCACAAGTTGGGGACCCGCCGCACAAGCCCAGTCCTGTGCGACGCCCGCACAACCTGTGCGGCGTCCAGCGACACCACTCCGGGACGGGCCCGGCGAACTCGCGCCGCACAGACTCGCGACCCGCTGCACGGCTCCGGGCGTGGACGCACCGCGACCTGTGCGGGCATGTCGTCCCCGGCGCTGTCGGTGACCGCGCAGCAGACGTCCGAACCGGCGCACGGGGTTCCGTCCCGCGCGGGCACACCCGCAACCTGCGCGGCGCCTGCCGGCACCGCTCCCGGCTCGCACTCCCCGCGCCGCACAAGCTGGGGACCCGCCGCACAAGCCCAGACCTGTGCGACGCCCCCAGAAGCTGTGCGACGGGAATGCACACGCACCGGCACGTGGCACCCGCCGCGGCGCGCGCCGGACGGGCCCAGAGCCCGTGCGATGCACCGGCACGCACGAGCGCGGCTCCGAACGGCGGCCTGCGACCTCGTGCCGCACAGGTTCGCGACCCGCCGCACGAGTCCGGTCCTGTGCGGCACGCGGCCAACCTGTGCGGCGCGACGAGGCCTGTGCGGCGCCGGGGCGCCCGAGCCGCGCCGGCGATCGTGCGCAGCTGCGCCGGCGAGGCGGCGGGTCAGGGCCGCCCGTGGCGTGGAGGTGGCGGCGGGGCCGGCACGACCGGGGCCCGGACGCGCAGCTCGTAGCGGTCGAAGTCGCCCTCGTCGTCGGTCACGTGGCGGAGGAAGCGGAACCCGGCACGGCGCGCCACGCCGATCGACGGCACGTTCTGCGGGTCGACGTCGATCGAGATCCGGTGCACGTCCCCGCGTTCACCGAGGTAACGGGCCGCCAGGCGCACCGCACGCGTCGCGAGCCCGCGCCGGCGGTACGCCGGGTAGATCCCGTAGGAGAGCCCGGCCCGGCGCTCGGCCCGGTCGAGCTCGGCGTCGATGGTGCCCGCGAGCACCGCTCCACCGTCGACCCGGATGCCGAAGCTGAGCTTCGGACCGTCGTCGTGCCACCGCTCGATGGCCCGCCGGACGTGCGCCCGCACGGTCGCGCGGGTGCCTCGACCACCGCTGAGCCAGCGGACCAGCTCGGCGTCCTCACCGGCGAGATGCGGCTCCACGTCACCCCAGTCGAGCGGGCTGAGAACGACCACGCCGTCCGCCAGCGTGTTCGAGGGACGAGGCACGCCGACCATCCTGCCGCACCCGTCGCCGTCCGTGACCGGGACCTCCCACCACCGTGACCCGGTCGGCCGCATCAGGTCGGCGAGGAGTCCCCGACCCGGTAGCGGATCAACAGCGTGTCGTCACCGGTGATCACGCTGACCAGCTCGAGACGTGCCGGGTCCATCCCGGCCCCGCGGGCGATCCGGGCGGCCTCGCCGGAGACCACGAACGGTGCCACCGTGAGGCGCAGCTCGTCGACCATCCCGGCCTCGGCCATGCTGCCGAACAGCGCCGGGCCACCCATGCAGTTGACCCGGTACAGGTCGCGGCGACCCAGCTCGGCGACCGCGGCGGTCAGGTCCACCGTCCCGTCACCGACGAGCACGACGTCGGCGCCCGCATCGGTCCACCTCGCGCGCAGGTCCTCCGGAACCGCGGCACAGGTGAACACGATCGTCGGGACCAGGGTGTCGCGCAGCACCGGCGCGGACGGGTCGAGCGAGCGCCCCGTCGCCGTGACGACCGCGGTCACCGGCGTCTCGGACAGCCCGAAGCGGCGGCGCCGCTCGGCCCTGCGGTCGGTCGGCTTCACCCCGGTGAAGCCCTCCACGGTGGCGGTGTTCGCGCCGACCAGGACGACGTCGGCGAGGTCGGTCCCCAGCTGCAGCACCACCCGGTCCGGCGGTGTGGACAGCGGCCGCGCGATCCCGTCCACCTCGACCGCGCCGTCCGCGCTGCTCACGAAGTTGACCGCGACGTACGGGGAGGTGCAGTCGGGATAGGTGTAGAGCCGTTCGATGTCCTCGGTCGTCAGCGGTCCGGCGGCGGTGGGCGGGTAGATCTGGTGGATCTCGGTCACGCCAGCAGTCTCACCGCTCGCGACGGGCTCCGCTCGCCCCGGACGGTGGCGACCATCTCGCAGGTCTCGCGGGTCGCCCGCGCCTGATGGGCCCGCACCATCGCCACGCCGCGGTCGGCGGCGATCGCCGTCGCGGCCAGGGTGCCGGTCAGCCGCTCCTCCAGCGGTACGTCGAGCGATTCGCCCACCACGGTCTTGTTCGACATCGCGAGCAGCACCGGCCAGCCGGTCGCGACCATCGCCTCGATGCCGCGCAGCACCTGCAGGCTGTGCAGGGTGTTCTTGGAGAAGTCGATGGCCGGATCGATCAGGACGCCCTCGGCGGGGACCCCGGCGGCGACCGCCCGCTCGGCGAGACCCACGGTCTGCGCGATCACCGTGTGCAGCACGTCGGCGTAGCGCGGCCGGTGCGGCTCGGTACGCGGGGTGACGTGGTCGGTGTGCGCACTGACGTAGCCGGCGCCGTACCGGGCGGTGACGTCGAGGATCCCCGCGTCGGCCGCGGCCCAGTTGTCGTTGACGAGGTCGGCGCCGGCCGCGCAGACGGCGTCGGCCGGCCCGGCGCGGAAGGTGTCGACGCTGATCACGACGTCCGGGAACTCGCGGCGCGCCCACTCGACCGTCGGCACGACCCGGTCGATCTCCTCCTGCTCGGTGACCTCGGTACCCGGGCTGGCCGGCACGCCCCCGATGTCGATGACGTCGGCACCCTCGCGGACCACGGTGGTGATCCGGTCCCGGGCGGCCTGCTCGGCGAAGGTCACCCCGTGGTCGTAGAACGAGTCGGGGGTCCGGTTGACGATCGCCATGACCATCGCCCGGTCGCGGTTCCAGGTGCGTCCGCGGAACGTCACGCTCGGCACTCGTCCTCCTCGCAACACGGCCGGGCTCCGTCGGCGGGCCCGGCTCGTACTCCATCTTGGTCAGCGGGGCGGCCGACCGGCCACCCGTCCGCACTCGGCGACACGGATCACCGGGCCGGGCCGAAGAGGAACTCCGTCGCCCGGGCCAGGATCTCACCCCGTGCCCGGCCCTCCGTGTCGGCGGCGAGGAAGTGACTGCCGATCGCCGCGCAGAAGGCCAGCAGGCTGCGCGCCTCGATCTCGTCCGGGTCGGTGACCGACTGCCCGATCATCTCCCGCAGCACCTCCATCCGCCGGTTGTCGACCCGGCGCAGGCGCTCGGCGACGTCCGGGTCGCGGCGGGCCCAGTCGCGCACGGCGAGGTCGATCGGCAGCAGGCGGTCGTCGGAGAACGTCAGTGCCCCGGCCCGGCGGGCCCGGACCGCCGGCGACCCGCCCTCCCGCTCGACCTGCTCGAGCACGTCGTCGGTCGCCTCCCGCTCCCAGGTCTCGAGCAGTGCGGTCAGCAGGGCGCCACGGTCGGCGAACGCACCGTAGAAGCCGCCCTTGGTAACGCCGAGCCGCGTGGCCAGCACCTCGATCCGGACGGCGTCGGGGCCGCCGTCGGCCAGCGCGCGCAGGCCCTCCTCGATCCAGCGTTCGCGCGGCGTGCGCGTGACTCCCACGTCCTCACCCTCTATACGGCGGCGTATACATCGGCTACCTTGCTCGCATACGGCAGCGTATACGAGGGGGACTCATGACCATCGCAACCTCCGGGGTGAACGGCGGACGGACCGAATCGGCGGAGCACGCCTCGCTCCGCGTGGACTACGCCGACCGGTTCGTGCTCACCACCGGTGCCGAGGCCGATCCCGAGCAGTGGGCGCGCGCCATGTTCGGCGACACCCCGGGATTCTTCGGGACGCTCGTGTGGCAGGGCCTGCTGCACCTGCGCCTGGACCGCGGCCGGTCCGCCGACAACGTCGCCGGCTGGCGGATCACCGACCGGGGGGACGACTGGATCCGCTTGGAGGCGCGGTCGTGGTTCCTGGGCGGGAACCTGATCGTGCAGATCGAGCCGGGGCAGGTGGCGCTGACCACCGCGGTCCGCTACGACCGGTTCCCGGCCCGGCAGTGGTGGCCGCTGCTGGCCCGGGTCCACCGGCGGCTCATCCCCGGCGTGCTGGTCGGGGCCGCCGGGCAGCTGTCTCGTTCCACGGTCCGTTGAACCAGCGCTTGTCGTCGCAGTGACATGAACCCATGACCTCGCAGGTCATGGCGCCGTCGTGCGGTGGTCGGCGAGGATCGGCGGCCCGGACCCATGACCAGGAGGCACCGTGCCCGCACCCGATCCGGCGCAGCTCGTCGCCGCCATGCCGTTCGCCGAGCTGCTCGGCGCGACCGTCGTCGAGGCGACGCCCGACCGGGTCGTAGTGACGCTGACCCACCGGCCGGAGCTCTGCACCGCCGGCGGGCTCCTGCACGGCGGTGTGCTCATGTCGCTGGCCGACTCGGCGGGCGGGCTGTGCGCGTTCCTCGGCCTGCCCGAGGGTGCGACGACCGCGACCACCAGCTCGCACACCGTCCTGCTGCGCGCGGTCCGCGGCGGGACGGTCACCGCCACCGCCCGGGTGGCGCACCGGGGGCGCCGCGACGTCGTCGTCGACACCGAGCTGACCGACGACGAGGGCCGCGCGGTCTCCCGCACCACCCAGACCCAGGCCGTACTGCCGCCCCGGCAGTGATGAGCCGTCAGGTGGACCCGCCCGCGTACTCGCCGACGTAGTCGCGCAGGGGCGGTTCCGCGACGACCCACGGCTCGGTCGTCAGGCTCGTCGCCACCTGCCCGAGCACCCGGGCCTCGTTGCCGACCAGCCGGGTCCGGTCCACGGCCGGCATCACGTCCTGACGGCAGACCGAACGGTCGACCCGGCTCGCATCACCGGGTCCGTCGTGATCGAGCGCATCGGCGACGACGGCGTACCCGACCGGGTCCGTCGTCCCCATCGTGACGTGCTCGGCCACGTGCACCGGGCAGATCTCCTGCACCGGGATGTTCGCGAGCTCACCCTCGCCGCCGCGCAGCTCGGAGCTCGCGGCGGGCGGAAGGTTCGGCACGACGACCTCGTCGGTGACCGTGTAGACCACGGTGTAGTCGATCCCGGCGAAGGTCTCGGGACCGTCGTTCAGCGCGGCCAGGAAGGCCGAACCGGTCTGCTGCTGGACGATCGCCGGGACACAGCCGGGGCCACAGACCGGGTAGGCGTCGAGCGTGCCGTGGTTGGACGGGTCGATGCCGATCATGTCCTCGACCATGGCGCGGGTGTCCGGCCAGTACTTCAGCGCCCAGCGCGGGACCATGCCGCCCTGGCTGTAGCCGACGACGGAGATCCGGGAACCGGCCTCGTCGTGCATCGTCCGGATCGCGTGCACGACGTGCTCGGCCGCGACCTGGATGTCACCGGTGCTGTGCGCGGGAAGCGTCACCGTGCAGTACGGCCGGCCTTGGTCGGCGAAGGCACGGGCGTAGTTCCAGTCGTAGTTGACGTCCGGCTCCAACAGGGTGCCCGGTACGAGCAGGACGGGCGCACCCGCGGAGTCGTCGGCGAGATCGCCGGCGCAGGTGAGGCTCTCCTCCCGGCCGGGCGCGGTGAGCTCGGGGCCGGTGCCGGCGTCGTCGGGCGCCGCCACGGCGACACCGGCCACGCCCAGCAGGCAGGCTCCGGCCGCGGTGAGGGCGAGCAGTGCGGACCTCGTCGTCCTGATCATGATGCGTCCCGCTCGTTGATCTTCTTTGCAGGGGAAACGACCGGCAGGCGATCCGGTGACGAGCAAAGCCGTTGCCCGGACCAGGACTAGAAGAATATTCTAGTCCGGTGACCACCCACGACCGGCGGACCGCGATCCTCGACGCGGCCCTCGCCTGCTTCGTGGAGAGCGGCCTGGCCGGTGCGTCGATCGAGGACGTCCGGGGCCGCAGCGGCGCCAGCGTCGGCAGCATCTACCACCACTTCGGCGGCCGGGAGGGGCTCGCCGGAGCGGTCTACGTCCGGGCACTGGCCGGCTACCAGGACGTCTTCACCGCGGCCGTCACCACCCACGACGACGCCGAGGCCGGCGTCCGGGCCGCCGTCGCGGCGCACCTGCGCTGGTGCCTGTCCGACCGCCCGGACGCCGCCCGGTTCCTGCTGTTCTGCGGGGACGCCGCGCGCGCCGCCGCAGCCGACCGGCTCGGTGAGCAGAACCGTGCCTTCTTCCGGACCGTCGTCGGCTGGTGGCGACGCCGGGTCGCCGACGGCGCGTTGCAGGACCTGCCGGTGACCGTGCTGTACGCGCTGTGGCTCGGCCCGGCGCAGGAGTACTGCCGGCTCGAGCTCGCCGGGCGGTCGACCACCGACCCGGACGTCGCGGCAGCCGCGCTCGCCGAGGGCGCCTGGCGGGCGCTCCGGCGCGGCTGACCGCCCCGACCACGAAGGAGTCATCGATGGAGATGTCGTACGCGGACGTGGTGGCCGCCGCCCGGGCCGAGACCCGGACGGTCGTCGAGGTCGACCACCGTGGGGACCACGCGGTGCTGCGGCTCGCCGACCCGGACAAGCTCAACGTGCTCAGCGCCCCGCTGATGCTGCAACTGCTCGACGCCACGACCGCGCTCGTCCGGGACCCGGACGTGCGGGCCGTCGTGCTCACCGGGACCGGCCCGGCGTTCTGCGCGGGCGGCGACCTGCGGATGATGCAGGAACAGGCCGAGCGCGGCAGGCGCGCCGACGACGTCGAAGGCGCCGCGCTCCCCTGGCGCTGGATCCGGCAGCAGTTCGGCGCGATGGCCAGGCTGCTGACCCGCTCCGACACCGCGTTCGTGGCCGCCCTGAACGGCCCGGCAGCCGGTGTCGGACTGGCGTTCGCGCTCAACAGCGACCTCGCCCTCGCCGCCGACGGAGCAGTCCTGGTCCCCGCCTTCGGCCGTCTCGGGCTGGTCCCCGAGGTCGGGACGAGCTGGGCGCTCACCCGGGCGCTCGGCTACCGGCGGGCGTTCGCGTTCTACGTCGAGGGCCGCCACCTGGACGCGGCGGAGGCGTGCCGGCTGGGCCTGGTCGACGAGGTCGTCCCCGACGGCGAGCTCCTCGACGCCGCCCTGGCGTGGTGCCGGCGGATCGTGGCACTGCCGCCGCACGCGGTCGAGATGGCGAAGCCGCTGCTGCGCAGCGCGGCGGACCTTCCCTGGGAGCAGGCGGTGACCATGGAGGAGTTCGCCGAGCCGATCTGTTTCACCACCGCCGGGTTCCGGGACGGTGTCGGCCGGGTCGTGGCCGACACGTCCTCCGGGTGAGGACGGCCCGGCCGGGC
This sequence comes from Pseudonocardia ammonioxydans, assembly GCF_900115005.1. GTDB lineage: Bacteria > Actinomycetota > Actinomycetes > Mycobacteriales > Pseudonocardiaceae > Pseudonocardia > Pseudonocardia ammonioxydans. Next base: position 168,459 of record NZ_FOUY01000009.1, read on the forward strand.
AGCTCAGGCCAGGTGCATCCCGGAGATCGCGCGGGCGATCACGAGCTGCTGGATCTGCTCGGTACCCTCGAAGATGTCGTAGATCTTCGCGTCGCGGTGCATCCGCTCCACCGGGTGCTCGCGCGAGTACCCGGCGCCGCCCAGGATCTGGATGGCCCGCTCGGTCGACCAGACCGCGACCCGACCGGCCTTCAGCTTGGACATCGAGCCCTCACCCGCGGTGAACGGGACGCCGTTGCGCCCCATCCAGGCGGCCCGGTGCACGAGCAACCGCGCGGCGTCGATCTCGGTCCGCATGTCGGCGAGGGTGAACGAGATCGACTGGTTCTCGACGATCGGCCTGCCGAACGCCACCCGGTCCTTCGCGTAGTCCAGGGCGTACTCGTAGGCGGCCCGGGCGATGCCGATCGCCTGCGCGCCGACCGTCGGGCGGGACAGCTCGAAGGTCTGCATCGCCGCCGACCCGGTGCTCCGCACCCCCTCGCGGGCCCGGGCGAGTCGCTCGTCGAGCTTCTCCTTGCCGCCGAGCAGGCAACTGCCGGGGAGTTTCACCCCGTCGAGGAAGACGTCCGCGGTGTGCGAGGCCCGCAGGCCCATCTTTTTGATCTTGCGGGTGGACTCCAGTCCCGGCGTGTCCGGCGGGACGACGAACGCCGCCTGCCCCTTGCTGCCCAGCTCCGGATCGACGACGGCCTGCACGACGTGGATGTTCGCGATGCCGCCGTTGGTGGCCCACGCCTTCTGCCCCGTCAGCGTCCACTCGTCGCGGGCCTCGTCGTACACCGCGCGGGTCCGCATGGCCGAGACGTCGGAGCCGGCGTCGGGCTCGGACGAGCAGAACGCGCCCACCTTCGGCTCCGACGCGTCGCCGTAGCACTGCGGGATGAACTCGACCATCTGCTCCGGGGTGCCGGAGGAGAAGATGCCGGCCACCGCCAGCGTCGTCCCGAAGATCGCCATGCCGATGCCGCCGTCGCCCCAGAAGAGCTCCTCGTTGACCAGCGGCATGGACAGCCCGGTCTCGTCGCCCCAGAACGAGGCCAGCGTCTCGAAGTTGTAGAGCTCGATCTTCGCGGCCTCCTGCAGGATCGGCCACGGGGTCTCCTCGCGCTCGTCCCACTCGGCGGCGGCCGGGCGGACGACGTCGGCGGCGAACCCGTGCACCCACTCCCGCAGCTCGCGGTGCTCGTCGGACAGTTCGAACGAGGTCATCGACGTCTCCCCTGCTCGGGTCCGGTTGTCGTCAGGCCGACGGGATCTGGAACATGTTCGGCAGCGCGGTCGCGAACCCGACGTCGCCGGAGACCTTGAGCTTGCGCGTCATGAACAGCGTGACCGGGTTGGCGTTGTTCGTGACGATCTTGAGGAACTCGGTGCCCGCCAGGGTCAGGGCCGTGCGCGGCTCCTCGTCGGTGCCCGCGGTGACGGTGCAGGTGCCGTCGTGCAGCACGGTCTGGAAGCTGTCCTCGCCGGCGTCGTCCTTGATGTGCCAGTGCACGACCTGGCGGTTCCCGCTCGCACCCTTCGACGAGTAGAACTCGCTCATCCGGCCGAAGATCGCGTCCAGCACCGGACGCCGGACGTCGGAGGCCATCACGGTCGCCAGCTGCTGCTTCGACGCGCCCTTGACCAGCCGCGCGAACAGCGACGGGTCCACCGTCTTCGGGTCACCGTCGCGCAGGGCGGTGTCCAGCGTGCCGATCAGCTGCTCGTCGGACAGGGACTTCGGGTCGATGCTGCGTCCCAGCTCGTTGATGTCGACCGTGTCGGCCATCGCTCGTTCCACCTCGCCGTGGTCCGGGAAAGTGCCCGGTACTCGCGGTACCGGTGCAGGATGCGCGGTACTTTACGCAGCAGTAGCTAAGCTGTCGAGATGACCCCCTCGACGGGTACGTCCCGCCGGCGCCTGCCACCGGAACAGCGGGAGGAGCAGGTGCTCGACGCGGCGGTGCGGGTGTTCTCGCGGACCGGCTTCCACGACGCCTCGATGGACGCCGTCGCGACCGAGGCCGGGGTGTCGAAACCGATGGTCTACACGCACGGCGGCGGTTCGAAGGACGAGCTGTTGCGCCGCTGCATCCGCCGGGAGGCCGCACGCCTGCTGGACTCGGTGTCGGGTGCGGCGGGCCCGGCGGCGGGTGCCGAGCAGCGGCTCCGGCACGGGGTGCGGGCGTTCTTCAGGACGGTCACGACCCACCGCGACGGCTGGTCGGTGCTCTACCGGCAGGCCCGCACCGGTGCGTTCGCCGACGAGGTGCACGAGGCCCGGTCGCGCATCGTGGACCGGGTCGCCGAGCTGCTCGCCGCGGAGCTCGGCGTGCCCGGGACGGGCGCGGGCGCGACGCCGGTGGCGGCGGCGCTGGTCGGCGCGGCCGAGGGGCTCGCCGACTGGTCGGCGGCCGGCGGGACCGACGACCCGGACGAGCTCGCCGACCTGCTGCTGGCCCTGCTCTGGCCGGGCCTGGAGCGCCTGCGCGGCTGACGCGGCGCTCCCACGTGCCCCGAGGGGCACCTCCGTAGCGTCAGGTGCCCCGGGGGTGCCCCTGGGGGCGGCGGGCCCCCCAAACCCGGCGCCCCGGGTCGCGAGTGTCCGAGCGCCGCGAGGGGCACCCCCGTAGCGCCCGGCGCCCCGAGGGTGCCCCTGGGAGCAACGGCGTGTCCCGGCGGGCCGAGCGGGTACCCGCCGGGCATGGCGATCGCGACGACGAATCCGGCGACGGGCGAGACCGTCCGCGAGTTCGACGAGCTGTCCGACGACGCGCTGGAGCAGGCGCTGCAGCGTGCCCACGACGCGTTCCGCAGCTACCGGCACACGAGCTTCGACGACCGGGCCGGCTGGTTGCGCCGTGCCGCGGACATCCTCGACGACGAGACCGAGGAGCTGGCGCGGCTCGCGACGCTGGAGATGGGCAAGACGATCGGCGCGGCCCGGGCCGAGGTGGGCAAGTCCGCGCTCGGGTTGCGCTGGTACGCCGACCACGCCGAGCGGATCCTGGCCGACGTCCCGTGGTCGCCGCGGAGCGCGCCCGAGGGCGCTCGGGTGTTCACCCGCTACGAGCCGCTCGGCCCGGTGCTCGCGGTGATGCCGTGGAACTTCCCGTACTGGCAGGTGTTCCGGTTCGCCGCCCCGGCGCTGATGGCGGGCAACGTCGGCCTGCTCAAGCACGCCTCGAACGTGCCGCAGGTGGCGCTGGCGATCGAGGACGTGCTGCGCCGGGCGGGCCTGCCCGAGGGCGCGTTCCAGACGTTGCTGCTCTCGTCGTCACGGATCGAGGGGGTCATCGACGACGACCGGGTCCGGGCCGCCACCCTCACCGGCTCCGAGCCGGCCGGCCGCGAGGTCGGTGCCCGGGCCGGTGCCAACGTCAAGACCAGCGTGCTCGAGCTGGGCGGTAGTGACCCGTTCGTCGTGCTGCCGTCGGCCGATCTGGACGCCGCGGTCGAGCAGGGCGTGCAGTCGCGGCTGCTCAACAACGGCCAGTCCTGCATCAACGCCAAGCGCTTCATCCTGCACGACGACGTCGCCGACGAGTTCGAGCGCCGGCTGGTGGCCGCGTTCGAGGAGCTGACCGTGGGCGACCCGTTCGACGAGGACACCGATCTCGGACCGCTGTCCCAGCCGCAGGGGGTCGAGGACCTCGATCGGCAGGTCCGGGACTCGGTGGCGGCCGGTGCCCGGGTGCTCACCGGCGGGAAGCCGCTCGACGGGCCGGGCAACCACTACCCGGCGACGGTGCTCACCGACATCCCGGAGAACGCCCCGGCCCACCGCGAGGAGCTGTTCGGCCCGGTCGCGCTGCTGTTCCGCGCCCGCGACGTCGACGACGCGATCCGCATCGCGAACGACTCCCCGTTCGGGCTCGGCGGCAGCGTCTGGACCACCGACCCGGCCGAGCAGGAACGGTGCGTCAACGAGATCGAGACCGGCATGGTCTATGTCAACACCCTCACCGCGTCGACGCCGGAGGTGCCCTTCGGCGGGACGAAGAACTCCGGCTACGGACGCGAGCTCGCCGACTTCGGCCCGACGTCGTTCGTCAATGCCAAGACCGTCTGGATCCAGTGATCGTGTCGACCCGATGACCGTGCAGCCGGACATGCCCCACCCGGTCACGACGTCAGGTCGATCCCACCCGTCCGGGTCCGCTTGAGCTCGTAGAACATCGGGTTCCGGGCGAGGAGGACCGCGCCGTCGAACGCGTCGAGTGCCTCCTGCCCGCGGGGCACCGCGCCGAGCACCGGACCGAAGAACGCGACGCCGTCGACATGGAGGACCGGGGTACCGACGTCGTCACCAACCGGCTCCTGGCCGGCGGCGTGCTCGATACGGATCGCTCCGTCGTGCGTGGGGTCGTCAGCGCAGGCGTGCAGGCCAGGTGCGCCGATGTCACCCAGAGCCGCACGCAGGGCCGCGTCCCGCGGCCGGATCCGCTCCTGATGGAAACGCTCCCCGAAGGCACGCACGAACGCCCGGACCCCGGCCTCGCCGCGCTCCCGCCCCGACGCGGTGGCGACGCGAACCGGGCGCCATCCACTGTCGTCGCCCTTCTCGTGCTCTGGAGTGTGGTCCGGGCGTCCCTCGTTCAACACGGCCAGGCTCATCAGCCGGACTCGCAGGTCGAGATCCCGAGCAGGCGACACCTCCTCGGTCAACCAGCGGAAGGTGATCCAGGCGAAAGGGCAGACGGGGTCGACGAACAGATCCACACGGGGCACGACCGCATGGTGCCCGACGTCCGGAACCGGTGCCCCGTCGTGGACGTCGTCGTGGGCCCGCCGGCTCAGCTCTCCGGGGTGGGCCGGGCGACGATCCGGCGGGACCGGTCCGGCAACCGGTCCACGATCCGGCCGATCCGTTCGGTGGTGCCCTGCAGCGGGGCGAGCGCGTCGGCGAGCACGCCGATCTGGCGGTCGAGGGCGTCGATCCGGGTGGCGACCGACCGCAGGTCCGGTGCGACGGCGGAGAGCTGGTTGGCCGCCTCGGCCACGTTGGCGTCGAGCGCCGCGAGCCGGGGCGCGGCACGACCGCCGTCCTCGGTGGCCGGGTCGGCGACGGCGGCAGCGAGCCGCTGCACCACGCCGTCCTCCGTACCGATCGCGCTCGCCAGCGCGGCCAGGTCGTGCCGGACGCTCGCGAGCTCCGACAGGGGCTCGACGGCACCGGCCAGCCGGGCCAGGTCCGCCCGGGCCCGGGCGAGCTCGCGCAGCGGCTCGACCGCCTCGGCCAGCCGGGTCAGGTCCTCGCGGGTACCGGCCAGTTCCTGAAGCGGGCCGACCGCCGCGGCGAGATCCCGCATCGACGGGACGGCCGCGGTGAGCGGTTCCAGGTGCTCGCCCGCGGCGGCGAGGTCGCGCAGTGGTCCGACGGCGGAGGCGAGCTCGCCGAGGTCCTCGCGGGTGCGGGCGAGTTCCTGCAGGGGTTCGACGGCGTCGGCGAGGCGCTGCAGCGCGGTGACCGCTCCGGCGAGGGCCGCCAGGTCCGCGCGGGCCGGGGCGAGCTCGCGCAGCGGTTCGGCGGCGCCGGCCAGCACGTGCAGGTCCTCGCGCGCGGCGGCCAGCTCACGCAGCGGCTCGACCGCCGTGCTCAGCTCGCGCAGCGGTTCCACCGCGGTCGCCAGGTCGGACAGCGGCGCGGCGGCACCCGCCAGGTCGGTGAGCGGCCCGACCGCACCGGAGAGGTCCCGCAGCGCCTCGACGGCACCGGCGAGCTCGGTCAGCGGGCCGGCCGCGTCCGCCAGGCCCCGCAGCGCCTCGACCGCACCCGCCAGGTCGGTCAGCGGCCCGACCGCACCGGAGAGGCCCCGCAACGCCTCGACCGCACCGGCCAGATCGGTCAACGGGCCGGTCGCACCCGCCAGGTCGCGCAACGGCTCGGCCGCGCCCGCCAGGTCCTGCAGCGCCTCGACGGCACCGGACAGGTCCCGCAACGGCCCGGCGGCACCGGCGAGTTCGCGCAGCGGCCCCACCGCGCCCGCGAGGTCACGCAGCGGCCCGACGGCGGCGGCCAGCTCGTGCAGGTCACCGCGGACCGCGGCGAGTTCGTGCAGGTCGGCGCGCACCGCCGCCAGCTCGCGCAGGTCGTCGCGGACGGTCGCCAGTTCGCGCAGCGGTTCGACGGCACCGGCGAGGGTGCCGAGGTCCTGCCGGGCCCGCGCGAGCTCGGTCAGCGGGCCGGCCGCTCCCGCGAGCTCCACGACGGCCTCGGTCAGCCGGTCCACCCGGGCGACGGTCTCGGGATCGTCCCAGAGCGCGGCGACGCGGCCGAGGACGTCGTCGAGCACCGGTGCGAGCCCGGTCAGCGCGGCGTCGACTCCGGCGATGCGGCGGGGCAGCGCGGTCACGTCCGCGGCGACCGACGGTAGCGCCTCCACAGCACGGGGCGCCTCGGCGAGCCAGCCGGGCAGCCGGCGTCCGATCTCCACGGCGGCGCCGACGGTCCCGAGCGCTGCACCGATCACCGTCCCGGTGACGCCCGCGGGCGACCACGGGGACGGAACGGGCTGCTCTGCCATCGGTCTCCTCCGGATCACGGGCGCTGGGTCGCGGGCACTGGGTCAGGGGCACTGGGGCAGGGGCACTGAATCACGGGTTCCGGACGGCAACCCCCGGCGGAGTGCCAGCTTCCCAGATCGGGCGGGCACCGGCCGGTCGGCACCTCGCGTCGGCAGGTCCCGCAGCACGTCGCGCACTGCGTCCCCCAGTACGTCGCTCAGTACGTCCGTCAGTAGGACGTGTCGTCCACCCGAGCCGACCCGGTGGCACCGGCCTCGCGGGCGGCGGCGTCGTCGAGGATCGTCGCGGTCCCGCTGGTGCCGAACCGGGTGGCGCCCGCCGTATGGAAGGTGAGCACGGTGTCCAGGTCCCGCACCCCACCCGACGCCTTGACCTGCACCGACGGCCCGACGGTGCGACGCATCAGCGCCACGTGCTCGGGTGTCGCACCACCGTCGGCGAACCCGGTGGAGGTCTTCACGAACGCCGCCCCGGCCCGCTCGGCCGCCCGGCAACCGGCGACGACGTCGTCGTCGGAGAGCAGCGCGGTCTCCAGGATGACCTTCACGGTCCGGCCGTCCGCGGCCGCGACGACGGCGCGGATGTCGGCCTCGACGTCGTCGAGCAGGCCGCTGCGCAGCCGGCCGACGTTGAGCACCATGTCCAGCTCCGTGGCGCCGTCGGCGATCGCCTGCCCGGCCTCCGCGACCTTGGTCGAGGTCCCGGTCGTGCCGTGCGGGAAGCCGATCACCGTGCCGACCGCGACGCCGGTCCCGGCGAGCCGGTCGGCCGCGTGCGCGACGTCGCTGGGACGCACGCACACGCTGAAGATCCGGTAACGGGCGGCGAGGTCGAGCTGGGCGTCGACCTCGGCCCGGGTCAGCTCGGGCCGCAGGATCGCGTGGTCGATCATCCCGGCGATCTCGGCGGCGGTGGGGTGCGGAGCGCGCACGGGGCCTCCTCCGGCGGGTGGGTCTCCCCCGCGACGGCTGCACGGGCGGGCACCGAGGCTACGCGGACCGGCGCACCCTCCGGGCCGGGTGCGCGCGGGGTCGTCACCACATGCGGTGACCGCACGACGCTGCGATGCTGACCCGACGTGCCGGAGATGCCGGTGTCGGGAGAGGACGGCGATGGCGGACGACGAACGGCGCCTGCCCGCTCCGCAGCCCGCGGAGCAGGCCGGTCCCGCACTGCGGTTCGAGCGGTCGCGACATCCGTCCGGGGCACCCGTGCTGCAGGTGGTGGGCGCGGTCGACGACGCCACGGCGGCCGACCTCCGGGTGGAGCTGGGCGCCTGGTCCGACGAGGGCCCCGGTCCGGCCGGCGACCTGGCCGGCGACCTGTGCGGCGACCTCGTCGTCGACCTGGTCGTCGACCTGTCCGGCGTGCAGTTCCTCGGCACGGCGGGGCTCACGGCACTGCTCGAGGCCCGGGACATGGTCGCGGCGGAGGGCGGTCGCCTGCGGGTGCTGTGCGGCCGCAGCCGCCCGGCCCGCCGGGCGTTGCAGGTCACCGGCGCGATGAACCTGATCGAGGTGCTCGACCGGGTGCCCGGGAAGCCGGTCGCCGCGCGCGACGTGCTGTTCGGCGTTCCCGGACCGGACGTGCGGCTGGACGGTCAGCCCCGGCGGAACGAGGGATAACCGGCCCGCGCCTCCTCGGCGCACCGGCGCAGGTAGGCCCCGATACCGCCGGGCGGCGGAAGCCCGGTGTTCGGCACGCCCGTCCCGGCGGTGTCCCCGGCAGAGACCTCGGCCGTGTCCCCGGCGGGGGTCGGCTCGATCGTCGCTGCCCCGTCGGCCCGTACCCGCCGGATCGCCTCGCAGATCCACTCGACCTGGCCCTGCAGGCACGCGGCGTCGTTGCCGTGCCCACGCGAGACCGCCGACGGGACGAACAGGTTGGGGAAGCCGTGGGCGGTGATCCCGAGCGCCCCGGCCGTGGTGAACCGGGCGCCGTCGCGGCCACGGAGCTCGACCCCACACCCACCGGCCTGCGCGAACCCGGTGGCGAGCACGACCACGTCGAGGGCGTGCACGGTGCCGCTCGCCAGCTCGATCCCCTCCGGGCGGATCCGGGTGACCGGGTCGTCCCGTACCCCGACGACGTCGACGTCGTCGCGCGCCACGGCCTCCAGGTAGCCCTGGTCGGTCGCGACCGGGCGCAGTCCGAAGTCGTCGTTCTCGGGGACCAGCAGCTTCGTCAGCCGGGGATCGCCGCCCAGCCGCTCGCACATCCGCTCCCGGACCTCACCGGCGACCGCGGCACGCAGCACCTCGTCGGTGAGCACACCGGGCAGCGCGGCCGGGCGCAGGAGCAGCGGGTCCTCGGCGTACAGGGCCGCGACGTCCGCCGGCCCGACCCCGGACAGTTCGCGCTCCAGCCCGCCGAACGTGCTCCGGACCGCCTGGCGGACCTCGGACAGGCGCGAGCGGTAGGCCTCGCGTTCCGGCCAGCCGTACATCGGGTTCGCCGCGGGCAGCACCCAGCGCGGCGAGCGGGCGAACAGGGTGAGGTGCCCGGCCACGTCGGCGGCCCGTGGGACGAGCTGGACCGCGCTGGGCCCGTTCCCGACCACCCCGACCCGCTTGCCTGCGAGGTCCGGCCCCCGGGCCGGCCATGCCCCGGTGTGGACGACCGGGCCGGCGAAGTCGGTCCGGCCCGGGATCGCGTCCCGGCGCGGCGACCCGAACACCCCGGTGCAGCAGAGCAGGAACCGCGCCCGGACGGAGCCGCCGTCACCGGTGCGGACCACCCAGCCGTCGTCGTCGAACCGCGCGGAGACGACCGGGGTGGCCGGTTGCAGGTCGCGGGTCAGGTCCAGCCGGTCGACGGCGAAGCGCAGCCAGCGGAGCACCTCGTACCCGGCCGGGAAGCGCTCACTCCAGCCCCAGTCGCGGTAGAGGTCCTCGGAGAACTGGTACTGGTAGGCGTACCCCTCGGTGTCGATCCGGGCACCCGGGTAGCGCTGGTGGTGCCAGACGCCGCCGGGCTCGTCGGCGGCGTCGAAGCAGCGGACCCGCAGGCCCTGCTCCCGTAACAGGTGCAGCGCGTACAGGCCCGCCACCCCGGCCCCGACGACGACCGCGTCCAGCTCGTCCACCGCCACACCTCCGCGACCATCGTCGCCGGTCGGCGGCCCCGGGGCCGTCTCAGATCAACACACCTCGCCGGACGTTCCGGCCGGTCACGCCGATACCTGTGGCCCCGGTGCGGCCGGCACGCTCCCCGGCGAGCGCCTGCCCAGCACCGGGTAGAGCCCGCCGAACACGACCAGTCCGAAGATCGCGAGGACGACCGCGACCGTGCCGCTCATCGCGGCGTAGCCGCCGGTGAGCAGCAGCAACGCAGGCAACCAGCCGGTCACCCAGCCCTGGATCGCGCAGACGGCACCGGTGTAGCGGCCGAGCCGCTCCTGTTTGAGGCCGAGCAGCAGGAAGAACAGCAGCCACAGGAACGCCCAGTACAGCCAGATGACACCGAAGCCCGGGTCGGCGAAGCGGGTGAAGTTCAGCCAGGAGAACACCAGCGCCGAGACGAAGACGAACAGGCAGAAGTAGCCGAGCCCGGTGCCGTCCAGCCCGAGGGTGATGTTGAGCGCGACGTAGAGGTAGGTGAACGAGAACAGGTAGAGCCCGGAGGCGGCGAGGATCGCGTTCGCGTCCCCGTTCGCGGTGAAGATCAGATAGGTGGGTGTGATGATCTGCAGGCCACCGACGAAGAAGTTCATCGGTGCGGCGGACTTCTCGTCCACCCACCCCAGCAGCATCACCCCGTTGATGAACAGCACGGCGCCGACGAACAGCAGCCCGACGGATCCCATCGCAGGTTCCTTCCTTCGAGGGGCCGGTGCCGGGACCGGTCGGGGGCGGTCGGTCCCGGCACCGGGTGGGCCCGGCCGCGGACGGCCGGGTGCGGGAGGCGTGGCTCAGGCGCGGGCCACCGGGACGCCCTGACCCGGGTCGATCGTCGTCGGACCGTCCTTGCCGGGACGGACGTCGAAGCCGAAGATCTCGGTCGGCAGGTAGACCGTCGAGCAGGAGTTCGGGATGTCGACGACGCCGGAGAGCCTGCCCTCGATCGGCGCTGCACCGAGGATCATGTAGGCCTGGATGTCGGAGTAGCCGAACTGCTGCAGGTAGTCGATCGCGTGCAGGCAGGCCCGCTGGTACGACAGGTGCGAGTCGAGGTAGCGCTGCTCGCCGTCGAGGGTCACCGAGGTCCCGGAGAACGCCAGCCACTCGCTGTACTGCGGGTCGGTCCGGCCCGGCATGAAGATCGCGTTCTCGGAGACGCCGTACTTGGCCATGCCGCCCTTGATGACGTCGACGTGGACGTCCATGAACCCGCCCATCTCGATGGCGCCGCAGAAGGTGATCTCCCCGTCGCCCTGGGAGAAGTGCAGGTCACCCATCGAGAGCTTCGCCCCGTCGACGAACACCGGGTAGAAGACCCGGCTGCCCTTGGTGAGGTTCTTGATGTCCTGGTTGCCGCCGTTCTCCCGCGGCGGGGCGGTGCGCGCGCCCTCGGCGGCGACCCGGTCGAACTCGGCACCGCTGAGGTTGCCGAGGATGGCCGAGTCCGGGTTCGGCGGCAGCGCGAGCGCCGGGACCCGCTGCGGGTCGGTGTCGATGAGCGCCTGCTCGCGGGCGTTCCAGGTGCGCAGGAGCTCGGCCGACGGGGCGGTGCCCATCAGGCCGGGGTGCACGATCCCGGTGAACGACACGTGCGGGACATGCCGCGAGGTGGCGACGCCGCCGCGGAAGTCCCAGATCACCTTGTAGGCGTCCGGGAACTGCTCGGTGAGGAAGCCGCCGCCGTTGCGGGTGGCGAACACGCCGGTGTAGCCCCAGCCCTGGCCGGCCAGCGGCCCGGAGTCCTCCTGCGGGATCGGCCCGACGTCGAGGATGTCCACGATCAGCAGGTCGCCGGGCTCCACGCCCTCGACGTGGATCGGGCCGGACAGCACGTGCACGCTCGCGAGCGGGGCGTTGAGGATGTCGTCGGCGGAGTCGTCGTTGCGGATGGCGCCGTCGAACCACTCGCGGCAGTCCACCCGGAAGACGTCCCCGGGGCGGACGCGCACCTGGGCGGGGACGTCCGGGTGCCAGCGGTTGTGGCCGACGATCGGCTGTTCGGTGAACCTCTTGCGGGAGTCGAGCGGGAACACGACCTCGGGCATGACGACACGACCTCTCAGGAGTCGAGGTGGACCGGATACCGGTCGGCCGGATGTGGGTCGACCGGGACGGCGAGGGCAGGCCGCACCGCACGACGGGCGAGGCCCGCCGTGGGAACGGGGTGACGGTGGTGGCTCCCGGCCGGTCAGGGGCGCGGGAGTCCGCGGGTACGGGGATCGAGCCGGGGGGCCGGCCGGGCGGGCCGCCCCGATCCGGGGATCGAGGTGACGACGTCCGGCTCGGTCCGCGACCGCTCGGACCGGTCGATCGCGGCCATCCGGCCGCGGTCGGCGAGGCCGAGCAGGGGTGGCGTGATCATTCGCGGCGCCGGGGCGCCGCAGGCCGGGCAGGCGACCGACGCCGGTGCCGTGCCGATCGGCCGTCGCACGTCGACGGGGCCGTCGGCCGCGCACCGGTAGGTGTAGGTCGCCATCTCCGACCACCTCGCTGTGAGCCGTGGATCCAGGACAGGAGAACCAGGGGCGGTGCAACCAGCAACCACCGACGTCGTGCACGTCATCGACGCGGTGGGAAATAATTTCTCAGGAAAGCTACTGCGGTGACGTAGGGGTGTCAACGTCACAATTGTTGAATGACGTCCCAGGTCAGCCCGTCGGCGGCGGCGAGGAAGACCCGCTGGCGCAGGTGCCGGTCACGGACCTCGACGGTGCCCCGCGGGCTCTCGTAGGACAGCCCGTCGGAGACCGCCATCATCGGGGCGACCTCCGGGGAGCCCGCCCGCCGGATCAGCGCGGTCAGCAGCCGCACCCCCTCGTAGCAGGACTCGCCGAGGCTGTTGAGGACCGGAGCCTCCGGCCCGAACCGGCGCGCATAGGCGGCGGCGAAGTCCAGGCCGGCCGCGGTGGCGAGGTCCTCGAAGTAGCCGGCCGAGGTCATCAGTCCCCGGGTGTTGTCCGCCCCCGAGGCGAGCAGCACGTTCTCGTCGATCAGCGAGCTGAACCGCAGGATGTCGCGGTCCATCCCGGCCGCGGCGAACGAGCGATTGAACTCCACGGCGTCGTTGCCGATCAGGAGCATCAGCACGGCCTCGCAGCCGCTGCGGTCGACCCGGCGCAGGACGCGCTCGAACCGCGAGGTGCCCAGCGGCACGTACATCTCGTCGCAGACGGTGCCCCCGATCCGGCGCAGGTACCGGCGCGCCACCGCCGCCGAGCGGCGCGGCCAGACATAGTCGTCGCCGACGATCGTCCAGCGGCGGACGCCGACGGTCTCGGCGAACCAGTCCAGGGTCGGGCCGAGCTGCAGGTCGGGTGTCTCGCCGGTGAGGAAGACGCCGGGCCTGCGCTCGCCGCCCTCGTAGAGCGCGGTGTAGGCGTACGGGACGCGGCCGTCGATCGCCGGAGCGACGGACTCGCGCACGGCCGAGATGTGCCAGCCGGTGACCGCGTCGATCGACCCGGCCCGGACGAGCGCCTCGACCTCGCGGGCGACGTCGTCGGGGGCGGCGCCGCCGTCGACCGGGAGCAGCTGCAGTTCCCGGCCGAGCACCCCGCCCTCGGCGTTGATCTCCTCCATGGCCAGCGTCCCGCAGCTCTCGCAGGACGGGCCGAAGATCCCCGCCGGCCCCTGGAGCGGGACGACGAGCGCCATCGTCAGCACGTCGCGCCTGCGCGCGTGCGGCAGCGAGAGACGCGGTGGCGCCATCCCGCTACGCTAGAACCGATCCACCCGTGAGCACTGCTCCGTTCGGAGGGATAGTCACCGTCGATGTCGCACCCGGGATCCGCCGAGACGGCACGCCTGCTCTCGATGGCCGAGCGCATGGTCACCCAACAGCTCGACGACGCGCTCCGCGCCGCGGATTCCGACATCGACCAGTGGCGGGTGCTGTCGCTGCTCGTCGCCCAGGGCGGCTGCCCGATGAACGTCGTCGCCGAGCACGCGCTCCTGCTCGCGCCGAAGTGCTCCAAGCTGGTCGACCGGATGGTGTCGGCGAACCTGGTGCTGCGCCGGCCCGACGAGCTCGACCGGCGCCGGGTGCTGATCTTCGCGTCGGCCCGCGGCCGCGAGGCGCTCGCCCGCTGGGACGCGGCGGCGGCCGGGGCACGCGACCGCTGCGCGGAGATCCTGGGGCCGGACGCCGGGATGTTCGACGACCTGCTGCGCCGGCTCGCCGCCGGGCTCCGGACCGACCCCGCCGCGGCGCCGCAGGCCGGCTGAGCCCCGCCACGCCGCGGACGGGTTCACACTGGCGGGATGACACCGTCGGAGTCCTCCGGGGAGTGGGCCTGGCCGGACAGCTGGAGCGCCCGGGCCACGACCGATCTCGCCCGGCATCTCGAGCAGGCCGCCCAGGCGCTCCGCGACGGCCGCGCGGTCGTCCGGCGCAGCGCCACGAGCTGGACCTCGACCGGGCCCAACCAGCTCGAGGTCGACCTGACCTGGATGCCCGCCGAGTGAGCCGGCGCTGGAACTACGGCGTCACACTCCAGCCGACCCGTTCGGCCCACGCCTCGGCACGCCGGGTGATCTCGGCGATCAGCCCGCCCTTCGCCGCGGCGTAGGCGTTCATGTCCGGCCACTCCCGTGCCGCGAGATCCGCCTTGAGCGCTGCGTAAGCGGCCCGATCGTGCGGGTCGGCGCGGAGCCGGTCGCGGAAGAGCAGGTGCCGGCGCTCCCAGTCGCTGCCCGCGGAGCAGACGTGCACGTGGACGTCGAGGGTGGGCGTCCGCACCATGCGGTGTCCGGGCTCCCGCACCCGCAACCGGTACCCCGCCCGCTCCAGCGCGGGCAGGTAGCCGGCCTCGTCGTCGGCGTCGGCCACGCTGACGTCGATGTCGATGATCGGTTTCGCAGAGAGGCCGGGCACCGCCGTGGAGCCCACGTGGTCCACCCGGCGGGCCACGGGCCCCAGAGCAGCCTCGATCCGTCGGCGTTCGGTCTCGAACCGTGCGGGCCACCCGGGGTCGTACGGGACAAGCACGATCGCGCGCTGCTCGACACCTCCGACCAGCTCGAACTCCTCCGCCACCCGGTCATGATCCCGCACGGCCCCGGGTATTGAGCCGGGCGGCCTGGCGCGTCAGGTGGTCGCGCTCGGCCAGGTCGGTCGCCTTCCGGGCCGCCTCGGCGTAGAGGCCGGCCGCGACGTCCGGGTCGCCGTCGCGCTCGTGGAGGTGGGCCGCCACCGCGGCCCACCGGGGCAACGCCTCGTCCAGTTCCGCGAGCTCGGCCAGGCCGGCCCGCGGGCCGTCGGCCTCCCCGACGGCCACCGCCCGGTTGAGGCGGACGACCGGGCTGTCGGTCAGGCGCAGCAGCTCGTCGTACCACTCGACGATCTGCACCCAGTCGGTCTCCTCGGCCCTCGGTGCGTCGGCGTGCAGGGCCGCGATCGCGGCCTGCGCCTGGAACTCCCCCAGCCGATCGCGCGCCAGCGCCGCCTGCAGGATCCCGACGCCTTCGGCGATCAGGCCGGTGTCCCAGCGTCCGCGGTCCTGGTCGGCGAGCGGGACCAGGCTGCCGTCGTCCGCGGTCCGGGACGCCCGCCGGGCGTGGTGGAGCAGCATGAGCGCGAGCAGCCCCGCCACCTCCGGGTGGTCGATCGCGGCCGCGAGCCGGCGGGTCAGCCGGATGGCCTCGGCGACGAGGTCGACGTCGCCGGAGTAGCCCTCGTTGAAGACGAGGTAGAGCACACGCAGCACGGTGGCGACGTCGCCGGGTCGGTCGAACCGTACCGTCGAGACGGTGCGTTTGGCGCGGCTGATGCGCTGCGCCATGGTCGCCTCCGGCACCAGGTAGGCCTGGGCGATCTGGCGGGTGGTCAGCCCGCCGACGGCGCGCAGGGTGAGCGCCACCGCGGACGACGGCGACAGCGACGGGTGCGCGCACAGGAAGTACAGCTGCAACGTGTCGTCGACCGCCGGGACGGTCACCGGCTCCGTGTCGCCCAGCGCGGCCCCCTCCTCCCGCCTGCGTCGGGCGGCGTCGGACCGGGTCGCGTCGAGGAACCGGCGCCAGGCCACCGTGACCAGCCAGCCCCGGGGGTCCCGGGGCGGGTCGGCCGGCCAGACACGGAGCGCCTCGACCAGTGCCTCCTGCACGGCGTCCTCGGCCGCCGCGAAGTCGGCTCCGCGACGGACGAGGACGGCGAGCACGCCCGGGGTCAGGCTCCGCAGGAGCGTGGCGTCCACCGTGTGCTCACTCCGTGACGGTGGGCGGTGCGGTCAGGAACGGGCGCAGCTCGAGCCACTCGTGGATCGGCTTCCCACCGGCGCCGGGGGCGGCCGAGAGCTCCCCTGCCAACTCGAGGGCCCGGTCGTAGCTGTCCACGTCGATGATCATCCAGCCGGCGATGAGGTCCTTGGTCTCCGCGAACGGGCCGTCGGTGACCGGCGGGCGCCCCTCGCCGTCGTACCGGACGAACGTCCCCTCGGGGGCGAGCGCCTGGCCGTCGACGAACTCGCCGGCCTCCTCGAGCCTGGCGGCGAAGTCGTTCATGTACCGGATGTGGGCCGAGACCTCCTCGGGGGTCCACTGGTCCATCGGCACGTCGTTCACCGACGCCGGGGCGCCGCGGTAGTGCTTGAGCAACAGGTACTTGGCCATCGTGGTCTCCTCGGTGTGGTGCGGCCCATCGTGGCCGCATTCACGTCGGGGACGGAGCCCGGCACGGGTTCTCGACATGCCCGCCGAAGATTTTTTCCCGGCTGCCCCGATCGAGCTCAGTCGTCGGCCGAGGACACCTCGCGGCGCCCCTCCAGACGTACGACGATCCGGGGCGACGTCGCGTCGGGTCCCGCACCGAACTCGTCGACGATCCGGTCGGCGAGCGGTTGCAGGAACACCTGCCCCAGCTGCCTGATCATGATGGTCAGGACCTGCTCGCCGATCGTGCTGCGCGCCGAGGCGAGGCCCCGGCGGCGCAGGTCGCCGACCTGGTCGGCGGTCAGCGCGCTGAGCTTGCTGACGAGGTCGCCGCGTTCACCGTGCGGGTCCAGGACCGCACGGCGCAGGTAGTCCACGACGGCCGGGCTCTGCGCGAGCATGGCGGCCACGGCGCGGTCGCGGGCCGCGGCCACCTCCGCGCCCGAGCCGTCCGCCGGTGCGGTCAGGATCGCGTCGGCGAACCGGTCGACGATGTCGACCTCGACCGCTTCACGCAGCGCCTCCTTCGTGCCGAAGTGGTGCACGATCAGCCCGACCGTGACCCCCACCCGGGCCGCGACGGCGCGCATCGGCGTGCCCGCAACCCCGCGCTCCGCGAACAGCTCCAGCGCGGCGTGCCGGATCCGTGCCCGGGCCGTGAGGTCCTCCTCGCGGCGCGGCCGCGAGCGCTCGCTCATGTCGCCGACCGGGCTTCCACCGTCACGGCACGCATCGTACGACCCCGCCCTTGTGTCGATCACGCCGCGGACTATACGCTTCGCCCAACTTACTGTACGCATGTACAGTCGTTCTCGATGACGGGAGACGACGTGGACCGAGGGTCGGCCGCGCCGCTGCACGGCGTGCGCGTGGTGTCGCTGGCGGTGAACGTCCCGGGCCCGGTGGCCGCGGCACGGCTCGCCGACCTCGGCGCCGACGTCGTCAAGGTGGAGCCGCCGGCCGGGGACGCGTTGCAGGTCGCGGCGGCCGGTTGGTACCGCGAGCTGACCGCCCGCCACGAGGTCGTGACCCTCGACCTGCGCGATGCCGCCGACCGCGAGCGGCTCGAGGAGCGGCTCGCCACGGCCGACGTCCTGCTCACCGCGATGCGTCCGGCCGCGCTGGACCGGCTGGGCCTGCGCGCGAGCGTGGGACGGCACCGGCTGGTGCACGTCGAGATCGTCGGCTACGACGGCGAGCGCGCCGGTGAGGCCGGGCACGACCTGACCTACCAGGCCGCGCACGGGACGCTGCAGCCGCCGGCCGTCCCGACCGTCCCGGTCGCGGATCTCCTCGGCGGGGAGCGGGCCGCCCTCGCCGCCGTCGCCGGCCTGCGCCTGCGTGATCGCAGCGGTGACGCAGTGCACCAGCCGGTCGTGCTCGACCACGTCGCCCGGGACGCGGCCGCCGGCGTGCGGCACGGGCTGACCGGGCCCGGCGACGTGCTCGGCGGAGCCAGCCCCGGGTACGGGATCTACCCGACGACCGACGGATACGTCGCCGTCGGCGCGGTCGAGCCGCACTTCGTCGCGCGGCTGGGTGACGCCGTCGGCCGCACCCGGGCCGAGCTCGCCGCGCGGTTCGCCACGGCGGACAGCAAGCACTGGCAGGAGCTCGGCAACGAGCTCGACATCCCGATCGTCGCGGTCGGGTCCATCGTCGACGACGACACCCTCCAGGAGATGCGATGACCACCCTCGCCGGCGTCCTCGCCCGCACCGCCCGCCGCTGTCCCGACCGGATCGCCGTGCAGTTCGGCGACGTGGCGCTCACCTACGCCGAGCTGGACCGCGAGGTGGACGCGCTGGCGGCCGAGCTGGCCGGCCGTGGCCTCGCGCAGGGCGACCGCATGCTGCTGCTGGCCGGCAACAGCGACGCGTTCGTCGTCGCCGTCTACGCCGGGCTCCGCCTCGGCGCGATCGTGGTGCCGATCAACCCGCGCTCGGCCCCGACGGAGATCGACTACCTGGCGACCGACACCGGGGCCCGGCTCCTGCTGTTCGGTCCCGAGGTCGCCGACGGCGTCCGGGCGTGGCACTCCCTGCCCGACCGGACGGGCGAGGCGGAGCCGCTGGCGCTGGGCGCCGTCGAGGGATACGACGACGTGCGCAGCGCTGCCCGGGACCACGCCGCCAGGAAGCACGCAGCCCGGGGCCACGCCGCACGGCCCGCCCACGTCGAGGTCTCCGAGGACGACGACGCTCTGATCATCTACACGTCCGGGACCACCGGGCGGCCCAAGGGGGCGCTGTTCGACCACCGCCGGGTGCTGTGGGTCGGGATCAACACCAGCATCGGCATGGGTCTGCGGGACGGGGAGCGGATGCTGCACGTCGCACCGCTGTACCACGCGGCGAGCCTCAACATGCTGCTGCTGAACGGGATGATGCTCGGAGCGACCCACGTGATCCTCCCGGCGTTCGAACCGGCCACGGTGGCCGACACCCTCGCCCGCGAGCGGATCACGTTCTTCTTCGGCGTCCCGACCATGTACACCCATCTGCTGCGGCTGCCGGACCTCGCCGATCGTGACCTCTCGCGCCTGCGGATCTGCCTCTACGGCGCTGCACCGATGCCCGCCCACACCGCCGAGGCCCTGGTCGCGGCGCTGCCCGACGCCTGGATCGTGCAGGCGTGCGGCCAGACCGAGGGCGGGCCGGGCGGCATCCTGCTGCACCACGACGACGTCGTCGCGCGCCCGGAGGCCAGCGGCCGGGTCGCGGTGCCCAACACCGAGGTGCGGATCGTCGACCCGAGCGGGAACGACGTCGAGCCGGGCGGCGTCGGCGAGATGATCATGCGCGGTGAGTCCATGATGAAGGGCTACTGGCGCAAGCCGGAGGCGACCGCCGAGACCGTCCGCGACGGATGGGTCCACACCGGCGACCTCGCCCGGATCGACGAGGACGGCTACATCACCCTCGTCGACCGCCTGAAGGACCTCATCATCACCGGCGGGGCCAACGTCTACTCCGCGGAGGTGGAGGGCGTCCTCGCCGCGCACCCCGCGGTCGGCGACCTGGCCGTCGTCGGGCGCCGGAACGAGGAGTACGGCGAGATCGTCGTCGCCGTCGTCGACCTCGCGCCGGGAGCCTCGCTCACCCTCGACGAGCTGCGCGAGTACGGCCGCACGCAGCTGAGCGGCTACAAGCTCCCGCGGGAGCTCACGATCGGCGCCGTCCCGCGCAACCCGTCCGGAAAGATCCTCAAGCACCGGCTCCGGGTGGACCTGGATGGCTGAGGAACTCCCACGACGTCCACACCCGCTGACAGGAGACGCCGCATGACCCGAGACGCCGTGATCGTCGACGCCGTCCGCACCCCGGTCGGCAAGCGCGGCGGGCAGCTGCGCGACTGGCACCCGGTCGACCTGCTCGCCCACACCCTCACCCACCTCGTCGAGCGCAGCGGCGTGGCCCCGGACGCGCCGGCCGACGTGATCGTGGGCTGCGCCCTGCAACGCGGCGAGCAGACCGGCAACGTCGCCCGCACCGCGCTGCTCGGCGCCGGGCTGCCGATCGGCCTGCCCGGCACGACCCTGGACCGGCAGTGCGGTAGCGGTCAGCAGTCGGTCCATTTCGCGGCGCAGGGCGTGCGCTCCGGCGAGTACGACGTCGCGATCGGCGCCGGTGTCGAGTCGATGTCGCGGGTCGACCTCGGCCCGCTGTTCGACCCGAGCGGGCCGCGGGGCGAGTGGTACGGCGAGCGGGCACTCGCCCGGTTCGGGGGCAACCTGCCCGCCCAGGGCCCGTCCGCCGAGCTGGTCGTCGCCAAGTGGGGCTACACCCGCGACCAGCTCGACGACTACGCCGTCCGCAGCCACCAGCGGGCCGCCGCGGCGACCGAGGCCGGGTACTTCGCGTCCCAGCTCGTGCCGCTCGAGGGCGTCGACGGCCCGATGACCCGCGACGAGGGCATCCGCGCCGCGCCCGACCGGCAGCGGATGGCCGCGTTGACGCCGGTCTTCGACCCGGCGGGGGCGATCACCGCCGGGAACTCCTCCCAGATCAGCGACGGCGCCGCCGCGCTGCTCGTCGCCGACCGGGCGTACGCGGATGCGGCCGGCCTGCGGGCGCGGGCACGGATCGTGTCGATGGCGGTCGCCGCCGACGACCCGGTCCTGCAGTTCACCGCCATCCTCGCCGCCACCCGCGCCGCGCTCGACCGGGCCGGGCTGACGATCGGTGACATCGACCTGGCCGAGGTCAACGAGGCGTTCGCACCCGTCCCGATGCTCTGGCGCGACGAGTTCGGCTACCCGGACGACCAGCTCAACGTCAACGGCGGCTCGATCGCGATCGGCCACCCGCTCGGCTCGACCGGCGGACGCCTGCTCACCCAGCTCCTCGACGAGCTGGAGCGTCGCGAGGCCCGCTACGGCCTGCTCACCGTCTGCGAAGCCGCCGGCATGGCCAACGCGACCGTCATCGAACGCCTCCCCTGACCCCACCCGTGCACCGATGAAGGAGTCCCGCGTGCCGGCACCGCCCCGCACCGTCGTGACCGGATACCCGTCCACGATGGGCGACGACGTCCAGCTCAACACCACCACCCTGATCCGGCACGCCGCCCGGACCCACGGCGACCGCGAGATCGTCTACCGGCTCCCGGACGGCGGCTGGGACCGCTACACCTACGCCGACGCCTACGACCGCATCGTGCGCGGGGCGAACGCCCTGGCCGGCCTCGGCGCCGGCCCGGCCACCCGGGTCGGCATCCTCGACTGGAACAGCCGCCGCCACTACGAGCTGTACTGGGCGATCCCCGGGCTCGGGTCGGTGATGGTGCAGCTGAACCTGCGCCTGGGGCCGGAGGACCTGTCCTTCGTCGTCTCCGACAGCGGGACCTCGATCGTCTGTGTGGACGAGACGCTGCTGCCGGTCGCCGAGGCCGTGGCCCCGATGCTGCCCGAGGTCACGGCGTGGGTCGTGCTGACCGACAAGCCGCTCGACCGGATCAGCACGACGCTGCCGAACGTGCACCACTACGAGGACCTCCTCGCGGCCGCGTCGCCCCGGATCGACTGGCCGGAGATCGACGAACGCTCCGCCTACGGCGCCTGCTACACGACCGGCACCACCGGCCGGCCGAAGGGCGTCTACTACTCGCACCGCGCGATCTGCCTGCACTCCTTCTCGCTCGCGACCAACATCGGCATGACCCTCGACGACTGCACGATGCTGATCACCCCGATGTTCCACGGGCAGGCCTGGGGGCTGCCGCAGGCGGCCACCCTGACCGCCAACAAGATCGTCCTGCCGGGCCGGTACACGGCCGAGGACACCAAGCCGCTCACCGACGCGCTGATCGCCGAGGACGTGACCGTCACCAACGGCGCTCCCGCGATCTTCGGGCCGATGCTGGACTACATCCGCTCGCTGGAGGACAGGCCCGACCTGGGACGGCTGCGGATGATGTCGGGCGCGACCGAGCCGCCGCTGTCGCTGATGCGCGGCTTCGCCGAGCTGACCGGCGCGGAGATCGTGCACGCCTACGGCGCGACCGAGACCACGCCGCTGGTCACCATGAACCGGTACAAGCCGGGCGTGCGCGCCCGGCTGTCCGGTGACGACCTGCTCGAGCTCAAGCGCAAGCAGGGGCTCCCCGCCACCATGGTCGACGTCCGGCTCGTCGACGCGGCCGGCGAGGACGTCCCGCACGACGGCGTCGCCCAGGGCGAGATCTGCGTGCGCGGCCCGTGGATCACCACGCGGTACCACAACATGGCCGACGCCGACGACCGCTTCGCGGACGGCTGGTGGCGCAGCGGCGACGTCGGCACGATCGACCCGGACGGCTACCTCAAGGTCACCGACCGGCTCAAGGACGTGATCAAGAGCGGCGGCGAGTGGATCTCCTCCATCGACATGGAGAACTTCCTGACCGGCCACCCCGCCGTCGCCCAGGCGGCGGTCGTCGGGCTGCCGCACCCCAAGTGGCAGGAGCGGCCGTTCGTGCTCATCGTCCCGACCCCCGGCCACGAGGTGACGCTCGAGGACCTGCACGCGCACCTGTCGCCGGCGTTCGCGTCCTGGCAGCTGCCGGAGTCCTTCACCACGGTCAGCGAGATCCCCCGCACCAGCGTCGGCAAGTGCGACAAGAAGACCATCCGCACGACGTGGGCCGGTCACTACGGCGGTACCGATGACTGAGCAGCCCACCCGGACCCTGGTCTCCGCCGAGCGGCACGGCCCGGTCGCACTGCTCACCCTGGAGCACGCCGGGTCCTACAACGCGCTCGGCCGCGACCTGGTCACCGAGCTGACCGGCCGGCTCACCGACGCGGCCGCCGACCCCGACGTGCGCGTCGTGGTCCTCACCGGCGCCGGCCCGGCGTTCTGCGCCGGCGCCGACATCGCCGAGGTCCCGGCCATGATCGGTGCCGCGCCGACCGACGAGCTGCCGTTCGACCGGCTCTTCGACGTCCTCGCCGACTACCCGACACCGACGGTCGCGGCCGTACGCGGCATCGCCTACGGCGGCGGGTGCGAGCTGGCGCTGGCCTGCGACATCGCGATCGCCGGCCGTTCGGCCCGGTTCGCCGTCCCCGAGGTCAAGCTCGGAGTCATCCCCGGGGCCGGTGGCACGCAGCGGCTCGTGCACGCCGTCGGCAAGGCCAAGGCGATGCGCATGCTGCTGTCCGGCGACCCGGTCGGCGCCGCGTGGGCCTGCGACGCCGGGCTGGTCGCCGACGTGGTCGACGACGACGAGGTCGTCCCGGCCGCGCTCGAACTGGCCGGCCGCATCGCCGGGAACGCGCCGCGCGCCGTGGCACTCGCCGCGGACGCGGCCCGCCGGGCCCACGACCAGCCGCTGCGGGAAGGGCTGGCGACCGAACGCCACCACTTCCTGCGCGCGCTCGGCACCGACGACGCCCGCGAGGGGCTGTCCGCCTTCACCGCAGGACGCACACCTGCCTTCACCGGCCGCTGAGAGGGAGCATCCGATGATTCTCGACGACTACCGCGCCCCGTGGGCCACCCAGGAGCTCGACGACCTGCGCGAGCTCGCCCGCACCTTCATCGCCAAGGAGGTCGTGCCGAACCAGGAGCGCTGGGCCGCCCAACACATGGTCGACCGCGAGTTCTGGCGGGCCGCCGGCCGGGCCGGGCTGCTCTGCATCAGCATCCCCGAGGAGTACGGCGGCGGCGGCGCGACGTTCGCGCACGAGGCCGTCATCGCCGAGGAGCAGGCCCGCGTCGGTGACGACGCCTGGGCCAACATGGTCCACAGCACGATCGTCGCGCACTACATCGACGCGTTCGGCACCGAGGAGCAGAAGCAGCGCTGGCTGCCCGGCATGGCCTCCGGCGACCTCGTCGGCGCGATCGCCATGACCGAGCCCGGAACCGGCTCGGACCTGCAGAGCGTCCGCACCCGCGCGCGCCGCGACGGCGAGGACTACGTGATCGACGGCGCCAAGACGTTCATCTCCAACGGCACCCACTGCGACCTGCTGGTCATCGTCGCCCGCACCGGGGAGGACGAGGGAGGCAAGGGGCTGTCGCTCATCGTCGCCGAGACCGAGGGCCTGGAAGGCTTCGAGCGCGGTCGCGTGCTGGACAAGGTCGGCCAGCACGGCCAGGACACCCGGGAGCTGTTCTTCTCCGGCATGCGGGTGCCGGCCGGCAACCTGCTCGGCACGGAGGGACGCGGCTTCGCCCAGCTGATGCAGCAGCTGCCGCAGGAACGGCTGATCATCGCCGTGGCCGGCGCCGCATCCGCCACCGCGGCCGTCCGCGAGACGATCGCGTATGTGAAGGAGCGGAAGGCATTCGGGCAGAACCTGATGAGCTTCCAGAACACCCGCTTCGTGCTCGCCGAGTGCGCCGCCGAGGCGACCGCCGCCCGCAGCATGGTCGACGGGTTCATCCCCCGGCACGTGGCCGGAGAGCTGGACGCCGCGTCGGCGTCGATGGCGAAGTTCTTCTGCACCGACGTGCAGAACAACGTCGCCGACCGCTGCCTGCAGCTGTTCGGCGGGTACGGCTACATGAACGAGTATCCGATCGCGCGCATGTTCACCTCGGCCCGCGTGCAGAAGATCTACGGCGGCACCAACGAGATCATGAAGGAGCTCGTGGCCCGGTCCTTCTGAGGTTCTTGTGAGGCCCCGGCGGCACAACCCGGCCGGGTCTTCCGGACACCCGGTGGGGTGTCGGCGGTGCTCAGTTGCCGCCTGCGTCGAGCAGCCAGTGGTAACGCAACCGCAGTGCCCGTTCGGCGCTGCCCAGCGCGGCCCCGAGGGCGAGCGCCACGTTCAGCCAGAGCGGGAGGTGGATCGGCGAGACGAAGATGCCGATGTTCTCGGCGATCGGGGGAATCCGTGAGATCGGTTCGAGGAGCTGGAGCAGGTTCAGGCCGAGACCGATGACCAGCATGACCACCGACACGACACCGATCGCCCGGCTCAGTACCGGATGACCCCGCTCGAGACGCGCCCGGCGCCCCTCCGCCGATCTCGGATCAGGGACCAGCTGATGCTGGGTGCTGACTGTGTCGACATAGTGACAGCGCTTCAGCCCGACCGCGGATGTCGCCACCTCGATCGCCCCGCCCGGCACCGGCAGAACAGCGGGCACCCGGGACGACGCGTGGTGCCGGCCTTCCCGGTAGAGGTGTGCGATCACTCGCCCCTCCCGGTCCCCCTGGTGCCGCACGTCGACGGAGTAGCGGACCGGTCGACCGTCGGGCCCGCCCAGATCGAGGTGCAGCAGAGCCCGCCCCGTGAACATCTGCCACCAGCGGAAACGCTTCAGCGGGTGCCCGTCCCCGGGCTTGATCCGACGGATCGCCCGCCGCCGTCGCCACCCCGTCAGCATTGTTCCCCCGACACTCGACGCCCGGTCCAGGTTCGCCGGTAGGACGCTCCTATGGTTCGTCAAGGCCTTGAGTGCTCGCTTCGAGCTGGCGGAACAGCTGTCGTGCGGTGTAGCGCTTGAGGCAGCGGCGGATCTCCCGGTCGGTCTTGCCTTCGGTGTGGCGCCGTTGTGTGTAGTCGCGAGTGGCCTGGTCGTAGCGTTGTCGAGAGAGCACGATGCTGTGCAGGGCTCGGTTGAGCTGGCGGTCGCCGGAACGGTTGAGCCGGTAGCGGACGGTGCGCCCGGAGCTGGCCGGGATCGGGGCGGCTCCGGCGAGCATGGCGAAGGCGGCCTCGTCGCGGCAGC
>NZ_FOUY01000012.1 GCF_900115005.1 Pseudonocardia ammonioxydans
CCCCGTCAACGTCCCAGTCCGCGGTGCGCAGCAGCCGCTGCGTCCCGTCCGGCGAGACCGCACCGGCGTGCTCGGCCAGGGTCCAGCCGTTCTTGCGCTCCAGCCCAGCCAGCAGCCCGCGCACGTACGCTCCGGCCCGCGCGCGGGGCTCACGACGGAAGAACCGAGGACCGATCGAGGCTATGACCTGGTCCAACGCCGCCACCCACCCAGCAAGATCCACCACACGGCGATCATCACCGCCGAACGACCGTCAGCCTCTCACGACACGCCGAAACCGCCGTTGCAGTACTAGCTGAGAAGGCGATCCGGGAGAAGATCGCCGAGCCGCTGGGCATGTCTGTCGAGGACGCCGCGGCAGCGATCTATGCGATCCAGAACGCTCAGGCTGCAGATCTGGTCCGAAGCGTCGTGGTGAACTCCGGATACGATCCGCGCGACTTCGTGGTCTATTCGTTCGGCGGCGCCGGCCCGGTGCACTGCGCCAACTACGCTCGCGACCTTGGCGCCGAGGCAGTTGTGGTGCCGCTCGGCGCGACGGCCTCGACGTTCTCGGCATACGGACTGGCCACCAGCGATGTGGTCCTCTCCGCCGAGGTGTCCGATCCCGCGAACCACCCGGTGCCCCCGGAGGTGGTCCAGCGCGCCTACGACGGGATTGAGGGCGAGCTCCACGAGCGCATGGACGCACAACAGCTACCGTTCAAGTCGGTGGATATCACCCGGGAGGTCGACATCCGGTACAGCATGCAGCTGTCCGAGGTCGCGACTCCGGTACCGGCCGGTTCCCTCGACCAGGAAGCCCTGGAAGGGGTCGCCGAGACCTTCGACGAACTCTACGCCAAGCTCTATGGTTCAGAGGCCGGATTTCGGGACGCCGGTCTGCAGCTGATCACCTATCGGGCGTACGCCACCGGCACGCTCCCGTTCTCCTCCGAGTTGCCCGGCCATGAGACCGGTTCGGGAACACCTGCACCATCCGGTCAGCGGCGCGCGTTCCTCTCGCATGAAGCCGGCTGGCAGGACGCGGCCGTCTACCAGAACGCCGATCTCCGAGCCGGCCACCGCTTCGCCGGACCGGCGATTGTCGAAGCGGACACCACCACCCTCGCCGTCCCCGCTGGGATGAATGCCGAGGTGGACCGGCTCGGCAATGTCGTGCTCACCGACGAGAAGGGGGCCTGAGCCATGCCCGTCAATCCTGTACCCGGCTCCGAGAAGTTCTCTTACCGCCCACGCCCGGCCGCCGAGGTCCGTGAGCTCGCGTCCCCGCACGTGAAGCTGCACGACGTCTCGACCGAGGCGGTCACACGCCTGGACCCACTCACCTACGAGGTCGTCCGGCACCGGCTCGAAGCCGTCACCGACGAGATGGGCGAGGCCATCGTCCGCATGTCGGGCTCGATCATCGTTACCGACTGCAACGACTTCAACTTCGCCATCCTCGATGAGGTCGGCGAAGCGGTACAGATGGGGCTCTACAACACCGAACTCGCCGCCTGCTCCGACATGGCGGTCAAGTGGACGTTGGAGAACCGTTCCGCAAATCCCGGCATCCGGTCTGGGGACATGTTCCTCTGTAACGACCCTTGGGTCGGCGGCGGCCTGCACCAGAACGACGTGTCGCTGTTCGCTCCGCTGTTCGTCGGCGACGAGATCTTCGCCTGGACCGCGGCAGTTGCCCATCAGGTCGACGTCGGCGGAGTCTCGCCCGGTAGCTGGTCGGTCAACTCCCAGGATGTGTTCTGGGAGTCGCTGCCCACCCCGCCGCTCAAGATCGTCGAGGGCGGGCACCTGCGGTCGGACATCGAGGACGTCTGGCTGCGCCGGTGCCGCATCCCCGCGCTGGTCGCGCTCGACCTGCGGGCGAAGATCGGGGCCAACCACATGGCCCAGGAACGCCTGAACGAACTCGTGCAGAAGTACTCTGCCGACACCGTCAAGGCGGTAATGCGACGCATGATCGACGATGCCGAACAACGCCTCCGCGCCAAGCTCTCCGAGATCCCGGACGGGGAGTGGACGGCGGTCTCCTACCAGGACTCCGCGCGGCAGGGTGACGACGGCCTCTACCGCATCCGGCTCCGCCTGCAGAAGCAGGGCGACCAGATGACCTTCGACTTCACCGGTACCGATGCTCAGGCTGACGGTCTGATCAACTGTACGTTCGCCGGGATCCGGGGCGGCATCATGCCAGTGCTGCTGACAACGCTGTGCGGCGACCTTCCGTGGTCCCCCGGAGGGCTCTACCGGTGCTTCGACATCATCAGCGAACCGGGGACCGTCAACGACTGCACCTATCCGGCCGGGGTGAGCAAGGGCTCGGTCGCATCGGCCTGGGCCACGACGAACGCTGTCACCGAGTGCCTGTCCGGCATGCTGGACGCCCACGCCGAGTACAGCCGCAACGCGATGAGTGTGTGTGTGGGCTCGTGGGATCTGGCGCTGCTTGCCGGCCTCGATCAGCGCGGTGGGCCGTTTGTCAACCTCGTCGGCGACCCGATGGCCGGTGGACTCGGCGCCCGGCCGGACTCCGACGGGGTCGATACCGGTGGCCTCGCGATGATCCCGATGGGACGAGTGCCGGACGTGGAGATGAGTGAGTTCAGCTACCCGATGCTCTACCTCTGGCGCCGTGAGGAGGCCGACTCCGGTGGGCCCGGGCGATACCGAGGCGGGTTGGGTGGTTCGTCGGCGTTCGTCGTCTACGACAGTCCGGCGCCTGAGGTGGCGCTGGTCGTCTCCGGGGGCGGCAAGGCGATGCCCCAGTCGTCCGGGATGTCGGGCGGGTATCCGGCGAACACCCAGTACGACGTCGCCGTTCGGAACTCCAACATTCGGGAGTTGCTTTCCCAGGGCACGGTCGTCACCGACATCGAGCAGGTGCAAGGCGTGCACGAGCCGATGCCGCCGCATCTCGAGACGAAGCTTGGCCTCGACGACGTCTACTTTCTGGCGTGGCAGGGGGGCGGCGGCTACGGGGACCCGCTGCACCGCGCGCCGGACGCCGTGGCCGCAGATGTGCTGGCCGAGAAGGTGACGTCAGCGGCGGCGCGCGATGTCTATGGCGTCGTCCTGCACGGCGACAAAACTGTCGATCATGACGCGACCGTCGAACAACGGCGTGCCATCCGGCGCGACCGAGCAGCCGAGGCACAGCAGCCGGAGGGTGCCCGATGAACCGTCGAGTCAACGACAACTTGACCAGTGTGAACGGGAAGATTCACTGCGCGCACTGCGATCACGTGCTTGCCGAGGCCGGCGAACCGGCCCTGCACCGCGCACTCACCCGGCGCGGAGACGTCGCGAAGGCCGGTCCCCAGGTCCGTGCCGGTGTTCCGGCCTTCATCCGTGCCGCGGTGGAGTTCCGCCAGAAGCTCTGTCCCGGCTGTCACACAGCTCTACTGACTGAAGTCGCAGCCGTCGACGACGTCGCTACCCGGGAAACGACGCTCACCACCCCGAGCGACTGACCGAACCCCGCCGTGCCGACTGGCCGGGGCCCCGCTGCGGGGCCCCGGCCACGCCCGCATGCGTCAACGACGCATCCGTGCCTCAGGTCACGCAGGGCCCCGATCCAGGTCCCCGACTACCCGGTCCCGCAGCGAGCACGCTGAGCCACAGCGATCAACGAGGAGGCGCTCATGAGGAGCACCGCAGCTTCTGCGGACCCTGTCGGCGATGCAGTCGCCGCGCTGCGGTCGGGCCGCCCGGTCCTTGTCCTCGACGACGACCACCGCGAAAACGAAGGTGATCTCGTCCTCGCGGCCGAGCTGGCACAGCCGTCGACAGTCAATCTGATGCTCAACGAAGGCCGTGGGCTGGTCTGCGTCGCCGCTGCACCTGCGCTCGTCGACCGGCTGCATCTGCCTCAGATGGTCGAGCGCAACTCCGACTCGCACGGTACGGCCTTCACCGTTTCGGTCGACGCGTGCACCACCGGCACCGGAATCTCGGCAGCAGACCGCGCCGCCACGATCCGAGCATTGGCCGACCCCAGCACTCGTCCGGAGGGCCTTCGCCGACCCGGTCATATTTTCCCGTTGCGTGCGGTCGCAGAAGGGCTTGTCGAGCGCCGCGGGCATACCGAGGCCGCTGTGGAGCTGGCCGTCCGAGCCGGCCTGGCACCGGCCGCCGCGATCTGTGAAGTGCTCGACGAGTACGGCGCCCCGGCCGACTGCGCCTACCTGACCGAGCTTGCCGCGCGGCTGGAGATCCCGATGCTGCACGTCGACGACCTCGCGCTCGCACTCACCGATCACCCGGGGCCCGGCTCAGCGAGAGTCGCGACGGCATCGATCCCGAATCGGTACGGCAGTTGGAAGGCAGTAGCGCACGGCGGGCTCGACGACGTCGAACATCTTGCTCTCGTGCTCGGCGATCCGGCTGAGCTTCGGGCTCCGCTGGTGCGGGTGCATTCGGAGTGTCTGACCAGTGACGTGTTCGGCTCGCGGCGCTGCGACTGTGGTGAGCAGTTGGACGCAGCGATGGCCGCCATTGCCGATGCCGGTGCCGGGGTGGTGATCTACCTGCGAGGTCACGAGGGTCGCGGTATCGGCCTGGTCGACAAGATCCGCGCCTACGCGCTGCAGGAACAAGGCTGTGACACGGTCGAGGCGAACACGCGCCTCGGACTTCCGGTCGACGCGCGCGACTACGCCTCGGCCGCGGCGCTGCTCCGAGAGCTCGGAATCCATGAGCTCCGGCTGTTGAGCAACAACCCGCACAAGGCCAGCGCTCTGCGTGACTGCGGCATCGCGGTGCTCGACATGATCCCCGTGCAGCTCCCCGCCCGCCCGGAGAACGAGCGCTATCTGCGGACCAAACGTCGGCGGCTCGGGCACCACCTGGCCCTGTCTATCGATGAGGGAGCACACGTCCTCCCCGGCCAAAGCGACCACACGCGTCATATGGAAGGAACCAGCGCATGTTGAGCCTTGTCGACTCCGGCAGCGGAACCGTCGTGGGGAGGGCCGAGGGCGAGGACATCGTCCTGGACGTCCACACCAGCGGATCCGGCCCCGCCCTCGTGCTTCTACACGGAGCTGAGGGGCGCGAGGCCAACGACGCCTTCATCGCTGCCCTCGCCGAGCGGTTCACCGTGATCGCCCCGAGCCATCCAGGGTTCGGCCTGTCGCCACGTCCAGACTGGTGCGACTCCGTCGAGGATCTCGCCTACCTCTACCTGGAGTGGCTGGAACGTCAAGACTGGCACGACACCATGCTCGTCGGGCTTCAGTTCGGGGGCTGGGTTGCCGCGGAGATGGCGGTCCGCGACTGCTCTCGCCTGGGCCGACTCACCCTGGTCGACCCTGTCGGCATCAAGGTCGGCGGCCGCGAGGACCGCGATATCAGCGACGTCTTCGCGATTTCCCGGAGCGAGCTCGACGCGCGCCACTACGCCGATCCAGCTGCAGGCCCCGGAGACTTGAGTCAAGCCTCCCGCGACGACGTCCTCCACATCGCACGCAACGAGGAGGCGCTCGCCCTCTACGGGTGGGAGCCGTACCTGCACAATCCCCGCCTGCAGCGCTGGCTGCACCGCATCCACGTCCCAACGCTGGTGACCTGGGGTGCGCAGGATGGCGTCGTCAGCCCCGACTACGGGCGCGCCTACGCCGACGCGATCCCCGGCGCCCGCTTCGAACTGGTTGGCGAAGCCGGCCACCGCGCACAGATCGAGCAGCCCGACACCCTCGCCAAGCTCATCGCCGAGCACTCCGCCTGACGAGTTCGGCGCATCCCGAGGAGACCTGATGCAGTACTGGCACTTCAGCGAGACCGCGTACCCGTACCTGCCCCCGGAGGAGACGATCAACTCCATCCGGGTCACCCTGCCCAACGGCGTCATCGACCCTGACGTGGCGATGCGACTGTGGGACCGCTACCTGGCCGAGTGGCAGATCGCCGACGAGTGCGGCATCAACGTGATGATCAACGAGCATCACTCGACCGCGACCTGCATGGACCCGGCCGCGCCGATCATCGCAGGCACGCTGGGGCGGCTCACCACGAACGCCCGCATCCTGATTCTGGGAAACCCGGTGGCCAACCGGAAGGACCCGGTCCGCGTAGCCGAGGAGATGGCGCTGGTCGACCTGCTCAGCCACGGCCGTCTCGAAGTCGGCTTCGTGCGGGGCGTGCCCTATGAGGTATCCGCGGTCAACAGCAAGCCCGTCCAGATGAGCGAGCGAATGTGGGAGGCCATCGAGCTGATCCAGAAGGCGTGGACCACGCACGACGGCCCGTTCAACTGGGAGGGCAGGTTCTTCCAGCAACGCCACGTCAACATCTGGCCTCGGCCCTACCAGCAGCCCAACCCTCCGGTCTGGGTCACCGCCATGAGCCCCGGGAGTGCCGCCCGCGTCGCGGACAACAACTACGTCATCGCCTCGTTCCTGACCGGTTACGAGGGCACCCGGAAGGTCTTTCAGGCCTACCGGGACCGGATGGCCGAAACCGGCCGACCGGCTCCGGCCGACGACCGCTTCGCCTACGCCGCCCTCACCTACACGGGCGAGACGGACGAGGAAGGCCTCGAGGGCGCGCGGAAGCTGATGTGGTACGTCAAGGCAAACAAGGTGCCCTTCGAGTTCGTCCAGCCGCCGGGCTACACGCCGTACTTCGCCCGAGCCGCAGGTCTCCGCGGTGAGCGGTCCGCGTACGACTTCAAGTCCCTGAGTCTGGAGGATCTGATCGAGGAGGGCATCGTCTTCGCGGGAAGCCCGTCGACCGTCCGCGGCCAGATCGAGAAGTTCTACGAGAAGGTCGGTGGCTTCGGGCACCTGCTGCTGATGGGGCAGGCCGGCTTCCTGGAACACGACGAAACGGTCAAGGGCATCCGCACGTTCGCCGAGCAGGTCAAGCCCGCGCTCGACGGCCTGTACTCCCCCCAGTCCGTCACCGTTTGAGCAGGTCCGGCGTGGGACACGCATCTCAGGGAAGGACCACGATGACCGCATCCGGCAGCCGTTTCCTCACCGTGGACGGTATGCGAACCCACATTCTGGAAGCGGGTTCGGGCCCGCCGGTCGTCCTTCTTCACTCGGGCGAGTACGGCGCCTGCGCCGAGAGCTCGTGGTCCTCCCTGATGCCGGCACTCGCTGAGGCGGGCTACCACGCCGTGGCCCCGGACTGGCTCGGGTTCGGGCGCACCGACAAGGTGGTCGACTTCGCGGATCCGACCGGGCGGCGGATGCGTCACATGGCCGCCACGGTCGAGGCTCTCGACCTCGGACCCGCTGCCTTCGTCGGCAACTCGATGGGCGGCACGTACCTGGCCAAGGACCTCGCGCAGGACCAGCCCGGGTTCCGGGCCACTACGGCGGTCCTGGTCAGCGGCGGTGGTTTCGTGCCCGACAACGATGCCCGGCGCACCATCCTCGACTACGACCTCACCGAGGCCGGCATGGCGCGCATCCTCCGCACCCTGATGCACTCGGCCGACCTCGCCGACGATGCGGAGTATGTGCGCTGGCGGCATCGGCTCAGCCTCGAGCCCGGTGCCTGGCAGTGCGCCGCGTCGGCCCGCCTGCGTCCGCCGGGCAACGAAGGCGGCGGGGAGTTCGGAAAGGCCGACGCCACCCGGTACGAGAACATCACCGTGCCGACGTTGCTGGTCGCGGGAGCCGACGACCCACTCCGGCTGCCCGGCTATGCCGACGAGGTCGCGGCGCGGATACCCGACGCCGAGCTGCTGGTCTATCCGGACTGCGGTCACATCCCAAACATCGAACATCCCGAGCGGTTCCGCGACGATCTGCTGTCGTTCCTCGACCGCCGCTTCCGGAAGGAGCTGTCGTCATGACGGCAGGGACCGGCGTCGACCCCGCCGTGCTGCGCCAGGTCTGTGGTCACTGGGCGACCGGCGTCGCCGTGGTGACAGCCACCGCCGCCGACGGCACGCCTCTTGGCATGGCCGTCAACTCGTTCACGTCCCTCTCGCTCGACCCTCCCCTCATTCTCTTCTGCCCGGCCCTAACCTCGACGACCTGGCCCGGGATCCGGGCCACCGGCCGGTTCGCCGTGGACATTCTCGCCACGCAGCACAGCGCGCTGGCTCGCTCGTTCGCTCGGTCCGGTGGCGACAAGTTCGCCGGCGTGACGCTCCGGCCCACCGACGACGGCCTGCCCGCGATCGACGGCGCCGCCGCTCGACTCGTCTGCGATATCAATACCGTCCATCCCGGGGGCGATCACGAGATCGTCGTGGGCCGTGTCCTGCACGCCGAACACAGCGACGGATCCGAACCGCTTCTCTTCCACCGAGGCAGAACACCCGGTTACCGCTTCGTCTGAGCCACTCGTGTTGACACCTGGCGGATAGGCTGGCGGAGGCCTGCGATGAAGGGGGTGACCGGTCATGGCTACGGTACGCGGCGGTCTACACGCTGGCACGTTGACGGCATGGGAAAGCAGCTACTTCGCGCAGCTCTCCTCCGAGATCCGCAACGCCATGCTCCATGATGCGTTCGTGGTGACCGTGCCGGCCGGTCAGGCCATCTACCAGGCGTTCGGCCCGCCCAAGCTCGCACTTCTCCACCACGGCCAGGCACGCGTCAAGGTCGTGTCCAAGGAGGGGCGCGCCGCGACGGTGCGCTATGCGGGTCCAGGGCAGGTCATCGGCCTGCCGGCGGCGATCGCGCAGGGCTCCCCCGTGGGAGCCGACGCGATCACCGACTGCGAGGTCTCGATGCTCAATGTCAACACACTGCGTCGCCTGGCGGCGAGCGACGCGACTCTGTCCTGGCTCCTCGCCCAACAGGCGTGCCAGATCGTGTTCGAGACCGTGGAATTCCTCGGGGACAACTTGTTCGGCACCGTGCAGCAGCGCGTCAGCAGGCACCTACTCGACCTCGCCTCCAACGCACCCGAGGGTCTCATCGTCAAGGTCGATCAACAGGAGCTCGCCGACGCCATCGGCTCGGTGCGCGAGGTTGTGGCCCGAGCGCTCCGGAAGCTCCGTGAGGCCGGCCTCGTGGAGCGCCATCCCTCCGGCATCCGGATCTCAGACCCCAGTGAGCTGCACCGAATCGCGGCCGGACAAGAGTCGGACGAGCCCTCGAAACGACCAGTACCCCGAGCGGACCTCGCGGGGGGTGACCGGGATCAGGAGATGTTGGGCCCCTCGGCGGAGCCGGACACCTTCCTCAGTTGAGCGGCCACAGGGCCGCTCGGCGACAATGCCGCGGTACGGCTGGAGGCCGTGCAGAACCCCACCGAGCGGGCTGATGTCGCTGCGCGGAGCATCCCGGGCGAAGACACCTGTTATTGCAGCGTCCCCTGGCTCTGATTCCGCCAGTACAACCTGTAGCTGCAGACAGCCGACCTGGCGACCGGCGACGACTCTGTGGAGGTGCGGGGCGATGTCTCGGCACACCGGATTCTCTGCCGCCTACTTCTGCGGAGGCAGCGTGCTGTCGACTATGTCGACTCGGTGAGAAGTACATGACGGCGCGGAGGAAACTCGCCGAGGACCGGCGGGTCGCCGTCGGACTCGAGCAGGCGAGCCGAGGATGCCCATTCCGCCTTGTGCCGGCGGATCGGGCATCCACACCGAGGTCAGAGCCAGGTGGGAAGAGCGGGGGTGTCGGGGAGGGTCGCGCGGCCGGTCAGCCAGCCCGCAACCCGCGCCGCGGGAGCCGCGATCTCACCCAACGCCGGGGCCCTACCCAGCTGCCACTCCCGATTCCGGTCGGTGGGGCGCAGGGTGCAGGCAGGGCACCCGTCCTTGGTGGAGAGCATCCCGGTCACGTCGTCGAGCAGTAGATCGACGAGGTCGGCGGGCAGATCGGCCGTGGTCACCCCGGTGTCCAGGTCGACGGCGTGCAGCCACACCTCGCGGTTGCGCATCCACGGCACCTCGGCGGCGGGGATCGCCCGCCCCAGGGCGCTGCGCACCTCCGAACGCCAGGCTTCCGGAGTGAGCTGGGCCAGGGCGGCATCGAGAGCCTCGGCGGTCTCGTGCAGTTCGCGCCGCAGCCGGTCCGGCGGGAATCCCACCGACTCCTCGATCTCCGCGGCGCGCTGGGCGCGGTCGGCATACATCGGGTTCTCGACACCGGTCCGAGCCCAAGTCGCCAGCCGCACCAGCGCCTCGGCGTTGCGCGCGACGTGCCCTACGAGGTGCGCCCTCGTCCAACCGGGCAGGCTGCTCGGCTCGGCGAAGGCATCGTCGTCGAGCTTGTCCACCGTGGTCAGCAGCAGCTCGGTGCCCTGCCGCAGCCAAGGCAGCGTCGTCGACGTGTCATGGCGGTCGGTCATGCGTTCGCTCCCGCGGACTCGTGCTCGAGGCGCTCGGCGATGTCCGCCCGCAACGCCTTCTTGTCGATCTTTCCGACCTTCGTCGACATCAGCGCGTCGACGACCTCCAAGCGGTCCGGCCACTTGAACTTCGCCACCCCGATCGCGGCCATGGCCTCGCGCACCTCGTCGAGGGTGACCGTCGCGCCCGGACGAGGCACGACGTACAGGCACACGCGCTCGCCGAGCTCCCGGTCCGGCATCGCAACCGCGGCGACCTGGCTCACCGCAGGCAGCTGGTAGACGAGGTTCTCCACCTCCTCGGCGGAGATCTTCTCCCCACCGCGGTTGATCATGTCCTTGTCGCGGCCCTCCACGATCAGGTTGCCCTCTGGCGTACGGCGGCAAATGTCGCCGGAGCGATACCAGCCGTCCTCGGTGAACGCCCGGGCGTTCTGCTCGACGGCGCGGTAGTAGCCGCGCGGCGTGTAGGGGCCTCGTGTGAGCAGCGAGCCGGGTGTTCCCTCGGCGACGTCGACGTCCAGCTCGTCGACGAGGCGTACCTCGTCGTCCGGACACATCGGACGGCCCTGCGTGGTGCAGATGACGTCGATCGGGTCGTCCAGGCGAGTGAAGTTGAGAAGGCCCTCGGCCATCCCGAACACCTGCTGCAGCCGCGCCCCGAGCACCGGCTCGACGCGCCGGGCGAGCTTGTCGGCCAGGCGTGCCCCACCGACCTGCAGCACCCGCAGCGGCGCCGGGGCACCGTGCTCGACCGCGTGCTCCAGCCAGCGGCCGGCAACGGCCGGAACCACCGCGGTGTGCGTGATCCCCTCCTCGGCGATGGTGGCGAAGGCCCGTGCTGGCTCCGGCGACGGCAGTATGACGACGGTGCCACCGGCGAGTAGCACCCCAAGGATGCCCGGGCAGGCCAGTGGGAAGTTGTGCCCGGCCGGCAGGCTGACCAGGTAGACCGAGTCCGCGTCGACCGCAGCCATGTCCGCGCTGGCCCGAGCGTTGTAGGCGTAGTCGTCGTGGGTGCGGGCGATCAGCTTGGGCAGGCCGGTGGTGCCGCCGGAGAGCAGGAACACGGCCACGTCCCGGCTGTCGGGAGCGGCCGCGTCCATCCGGGCGCGCTCCTCCCCTGTCCCCGGCCCGCAGAGCGCGCGCAGATCGACACTCGCGTCATCGAGCTGGTCGCCGTCGACAAGGACGTGCCAGTCCGCATCGGTGGTCTTCTGCACGTCCGGGCCCAAGGCGTGGGCCAGCGCTTGGTGGTCGAAGTCCCGCATCCGGTCGGGGACCGCGATCGCGACGGCCTCGGCGTGCGCGGCCAGGTAGCTCAGCTCCGTGCGCCGGTGCGCGGGCAGCGCCATCACCGGCACGAGGCCGGCGCGGAGGCAGGCGAGGGCGAGGATCACGAACTCCGCGCTGTTGCCGAGTTGCACGAGAATCCGGTCGCCGCGCGTGATGCCCAGGTCCAGCAGGCGGGCCGCGGCGGCGTCCGCCCGGTCCGCGAGCTCGCGGTGGGTCAGCCGCAGCCCGTTCGCCGCGTCGACGAGCGCGGGCGCGTCGGGTGTGCGGTCCGCGACCTCGCGCAGCAGGTGGCCGAGCGGGACCCCCTGCCAGTAGCCAGCGGCGACGTACCGCTCGGCCTCTGCGGCGGGCCAGGGGACGGTGTGCTCACTGATGGGGCTGGGCATCGTCGGCCTCCCGGTGCAGGACGACGGCGTCGAGGGCGACCAGGCCGTCGTCGGTGAGTCGGAGTGGATTGACCTCGATCTCGGCGAGGTCGGGCGTAGCGGCGAGGGCCCCGCCCAATCGGGCGACGGCCTCACCGAGCGCGGCGGGATCCAGGCTCGGACCGCCTCGCCAGCCCTCGAGCAGCGCACGGCCCGCCAGCTCGGCCGGCATGAGGGCTGCCTCGGCGACGGTCAGTGGGGCGAGTCGCACGGAGACGTCCGCGAGGGCCTCCGCAGTGGTCCCACCCAATCCGACCAGCACGATCGGGCCGAACACGGCGTCCCGCCGGGCGCCGAGGACCAGGTCGACCCCGCCCGGCGCCATGCGCTCCACGAGGAACCGGGAGGCGCCCGCGGCTTCCAGGGTGTCTAGGGCGGACTCGAGTTCTGCGGAGTCCCGGATGCCGAGCTTGACCCCGCCGATCTCGGTCTTGTGCAGGACTGTGGCGTCGAGCAGCTTGACCGCGACCGGTCCGCCCAGCTCGGCGAGCGCCGCCCGTGCCTCGGCGCGGTCCGCGCAGGCACGCCGGGGCATGGTGGCGATGCCGAGGGCGTCGAGCAGGTCCTTCGCCTGGTGCTCGTCCAGCGGAGCGGCCGGCACGGTGACCTCGACAGGATCGGGCGTGCTGGCGATCCGGGCGCGGCCACGGGCGTCGGCGAGGATCGCTGCGCTGGCGGCGGCGACCCCGTGGGGGTCGGCGGCCACGGCGACGCCGGCGGAGATCAGCTCGGCGCGGCATCGCAGTACGTCCGTCCCGTGGCCACCGACGCCGAGCACCACCGGTACCTCGGTCAGGCAGCCTTCCTTGACCGCTGCGGTGAGGTCGACGGCGTCGGGTTCATGCAGGGCATACCCGGCGACGACGTCCACCCGCGGGTCTCCGGACACCGCGGACAACACGGCGCCGAACTCCGGCCCGGGGCGCCCGGTGTCGACCGGGTTGCGCTGGAAGGTCAGGGGCGGCAGCAGGGTCGCGAGCGTTCCCTGGCTGGTTTCGGTGAGCTCAGGGACGCGGGCGCGTCGGCTCCGCAGCTCGTCGAGCAGCAGCAGCCCGGGGCCCGCCTGCGCTGTTACCACGCCGATGCCGGGGTCAGCCGCCGGAGCAGCGCGGGTCACCGACAATGCGCCGACCGCGTCGACCAACTCGCGCTCGTCGTCGACGAGCACTGCGCCGGCCTGCGCGAGGGCGGCGCGGGTGGTGCGCCAGGAGGTGGCGAGTGCTCCGGTGTGTGACGCGGCGAAGTCTCCGACGTCGTTGCGCCCCACGACCAGGGCGACAACCGGTTTGTGCGGCACGAGTGCCGCGACGGCCTCGACCAGTGCCCGGCCGTCTGCAACCGATTCGACGTGCAGGGCCACCGCACCGGTCGACGGGTCGGTGGCGAGGTGGGCCAGGACATCCGGCGCGGTGATGTCCACGCCGTTGCCTAGGCCGACGGCCAGGCTGATTCCGTGTCCGGCCTCGGACAGGAGGAAGGCCAGCGCGTGGTTGACCCCGCCGCTGGCGGCGACCACGGCGACACGCCCGGCCTCCACCGACGCGACGCCGGGGACGAAGCTCGCCGTCAGTGCACGAGGCGGGGTGAGGAAGCCGCTGGTGTTGGGCCCGAGCAGGTGGATCCCGCTGTCCCGCACCACCGCTGCGAGCTCGTCTTGGAAGCCGACGCCCGATCCGCCGGCCTCGGCGAACCCGCCACCGCAGATCACCGCGGCGCCGACACCGGCAGCGGCCGCCTCGGCGAGCACGCCGGGGCACGCGGGGGCGGGGACACAGATCATTGTGAGATCGATCGGGCCGTCCGCGGCGGCCGCGGCGAGGGAAGAGTACATCGTGGCGTCCCGGCCGTTGACCAGGGCGAGCCGGCCACCGGCCGCCGCGAATCCGTCAAGCGATCGGGCCAGCGCGGCACCGAGTTTCCCCGGCGTGCGTGAGGCCCCGACGACGGCGATCGAACGTGGCGCGAACAGGGGCGTGAGCGCGCTCATCGATCCCACCCCGGTGACACCCCGACGAGATCGGTCCGTCCGGAGAGGACCGCAGTCAGAGCCTTGTCCCGGTCCAGGTCCGGGTCGACGAGCAGGGTGGGCAGGCCTTCGGCGAGCCGGGCCTGCTCTGTGACGAGCGTCCGCGTCAGCGGGGTGCCGCCGTGGACCGCCACGACCGCGGGCCCGCGCCGGACCAGCGCCGCCAGCGCGGAGAAGGTATGCGGCAATCCGGCCTCGGTCTCCGGAGCCGCCAGCACCCCGCCCCACGGACCCTCGCCAGACTCACCGAGCGGCAGCCCGCCAGCGCGAACCGGGATTCCGTGGCCCAGCTCGACCTCGACGGCGCGACCGGGCACCGACCACCCCCTGTTCTCGAACGGGGTCTCCAGGGGCTCGGCACCGTGCGCGTCCACCCATCCCTGGTGGCTGGCGGCGACGAAGTCCGGCGCCCGTCGGGCGAGCCGGGAGTCGGTGATGCTGCGGGACAGGAAGTGGTACGCGAACTGCCAGGGATCGAACGCCTCGTGGTAGCGGCCGAAATGCTCCCACCAGGCCAGACTCGGCCGGGCCGAGTCCTGAATCTGGCGCACGGACGGCTGCGCGGCCTTCTCGTACGCGGCCAACGCCGCCGCGAGGTCACGGGGCTGCGCGGTGAGCGCAGCCGACAGTGCGACCGCGTCCTCCATTGCCATCTTCGTGCCCGAACCGACTGAAAAGTGCGCGGTGTGTACGGCATCGCCGAGGAACGCGACGGGGCGGGGCGCGAGGGTGTGCCAGCGGCTGGTGCGCCGGGTGCGGAAATTGCCCCAGCGGGAGTTGTTGGCCAGCAGCTGCTTCCCGTCGATCTGGTCGGCGAACAGCTTTTCCAGGTACTCCTTGGAGAGCAAGTCGCTCTCGCCGGACGGACGGGTCACGTCGAACTCGTCGAGCCCGGCCCGCCGCCAGGACGCCTCGTCGGTCTCCACGATGAACGTGGAGAGCTCGTCGGAGATCGGGTAGCCGTGCACGGCGAACACGCCGTCGGGGCTGCGCTCGTGCACGAAGGTGAGGCCGTCGAACAGGTAGTCCGTGCCGAACCAGACGAACTTCGCGGTCGCGGTCTCGATCTCCACGCCGAGGTCGGCGTCGAGCTGCTCGCGGATCTTCGACCCGGTGCCGTCGGCGGCCACGACGAGGTCGTAGTCGGCGAGTTCAGCGAGCGTGACCTCCGTGGAGAACCGGAGGTCGGCGCCGACCTCCCGGGCGCGGGCCTGCATCAGCGCCAGCAGCGTCTTACGGACCACGGCAGCCATGCCGTTGCCGCCGCAGCGGATCCGCTCGCCCTTGAGCCGGACCTCGATCTCGTCCCAGTGACGGCCGTGCTCGGTCAGTGCCTGCCGCAGCACCGGATCGGCTTCGTAAATCCCGGCCAGAGTGCGGTCGGAGAACACCACACCGAAGCCGAATGTGTCATCGGCCCGGTTCCGCTCGAACACGGTCACCTCGACCGACGGATCGGCCCGCTTGATCAGTGTGGCGAAGAACAGCCCGCCCGGGCCGCCCCCGGCGACGGCGATGCGCATCAGTCCGCCTTCACCACGATGTTCTTCAGTTCGCCCACTCCCTCGACGCGAGTCACGACCGCGGAGCCCTCCCCGAGGTAGCGCGGGGGTTTGCGGGCGTGCCCGACACCACCCGGCGTGCCAGTGGCGATAATGTCCCCCGGCACCAGGGTGATGATCTGCGAGATGTAGGCGACCAGGTCGGCCGGGCCGAACACCAGGTCCGAGGTGTCCGCCTTCTGCACCACGTCCCCGTCGACCTCGCAGGAGATGTCACCGGGCTCCGCATCCGTGACCAGCCACGGACCGACCGGGGTGCTCCGCTCGAAGGTCTTGCCCTGCAGCCACTCCACAGAGCGGTACTGGAAGTCTCGGGCGGTCACGTCATTGACCACGGTGTAGCCGGCGATGGCCGCGGCGGCCTGCTCCGGGCTCGCGTGCCGGACCTCGGTGCCGATGACCACACCCAGCTCGGCCTCCCAGTCCACCTGCTCCGACCCCGCCGGCAGCTCCACCGGGTCGTGGGCACCGACCAGCGCCCGGGCGAACTTCGCGAACAACGCCGGATACTCCGGCAGCTCGCGGCCCATCTCCAGGATGTGTGTGCGGTAGTTCAGACCAACACAGAACACCTTCTCCGGCTTCGGCACGAGCGGCGCGAAGTTCAGCCCGGTGAGCTCGTGACGCGCGCCGGTCGCGGTCTCGGCCGCACTGCGCCAGTCCGGCCGGGCCAGGAACACGCCGAGGTCCTCGGCACCCAGCTCAACAGCCGCATCGTCGTCGATCCGGACCGCTGCGGTGGCAGTGGCGGTGCGGATGGTCGCAAGCTTCACGAACGGCCCTCTCGTGCGGTGTGGGCGAGACCGAGGGCCTCGAAGACGGGGGCGTCGGAGTAACGGAAGGCGTCGAGCCCGGAGTCGGTGTCGAAGGCCAGACCCGCCCAGGACGGCACGCAGAACAGGTCGCCCTTGCCGACCTCGTACCGCTCCTCGCCCACGGTGACGGCTCCGGAGCCCTCGAAGATCTGCCACACCGACGATCCGGCCGTACGGGTCAGCATGGTGGAGGTGCCGGCGCGCAGCCGATGCATCTCGCAACGCATGGTGGTCAGACAGTCACCTGCGGTGGCCGGGTTGGTGAACCGGACCACCGCGTGTCCGGGCTCGACGACACCGGGCTGCCCCTCACGCTCCAGCTCGAGCTGTGCGGTCAGCGCGGCGTCGGTGTGCTCCCAGCGGTACGCCATCAGCGGAGACGCCTTCGGGGTGGGCGCGCCGACCGGGGTCAGCCCGGCGTGCCCCCACAAGCGCTCGTTGCGCGAGACCGCCGGCGTCTCCTTCGTGGCCAGCACGTCCGGGCCGAACTCGAAGAACCCGGCGTCGATCGTGCGGACCAGCGGGATGTCCAGGCCGTCGATCCAGGCCATCGGGTGGTCGGTGGTGTTGTGGTGCTCGTGGAAATGCATGCCGGGGGTGAGCAGCAGATCCCCCCGGCGCATGGCCACGGGGTCTCCCTCCACGTTCGTCCACACGCCCTCGCCCTCGACCACGAACCGGAAGGCGGTCTGGGTGTGGCGGTGTGCTGGTGCCTCCTCGCGCGGGCCCAGATACTGGATCGCGGCCCACAGCGTCGGCGTGGCGTAGGGCGTGCCGGGCAGGCCCGGGTTGGCGAGCGCGATCGCACGCCGCTCCCCACCGCGGCCGACCGGGACGAGCTCGCCCGCGCGCTCGGCCAGCGGCAGCAGAGTGGACCAGCGCCACAGCATCGGTACCGAGTCCGGCCGCGGGGTGGTCGGCATCAGACCGCCGATCTGGGTCCACAGCGGCGTCATGTGCGCGGCGGCGAAAGCCGCGTACAGCTCGTCGAGCTGCTCCTGCTCCTGCGGGGTGATTTCCGGTGCGGCGGTCATGCCCGAATTCCTTCCTCTCCGCGGCGACGCGGCTGAGCGGCGGTGACGCCTCGAAGGTACAACAGTAATTCGACGACCGTCTACGACGTGTAACTTTTGTTAGCTGGCCCGAGACGTCGCGAGCGGAGCCTCGAGAAGCGCGTCCACCCACGCCTCAGCCGGGCCGCGTAGCAGGCCGTGGGCCTCAAGGAACACTTCGTGGGCCTGCCGGCCCTGCCAGCACTCGGGCAGCAGTTCCCGCGGAAGGTCGGGATCATGGAACGGGAAGCGGCGATAGTCGTGCACGAGCCGCACCCGCTCGACGAGAGCGGCAGCGCCCTGCAGGTCCCCCGCCCGATAGCCCGCGAGCCGCGGCGCATAGGTCCCCAGGAACTCGGCGTAGGCGTTGCCGAGCGCGGCGAGGTCCCAGGATCGCGCGGCGATGTCACGGTCCGCGTCATGCCCCGTCGAACGGGAACGGAACACGTCCAGCCGCACCGCGCGCTCGTCGGCGAAGGCCGCCTGGACCCGACCCGCCCGATCGTGGGGGCTGACCCACACACCGGACGACAGTGCCCCGAATCCGAACCAGGACAGCTTCTTGCGCAGCTGCTCACGCAGCCCGCGCTCGCTCTCCGGCACCGAGTACAGGACCATGTGCCACTGTCCGTCCCACGGCCCCTGCACGCGGTGGAAGATGCGCTCACGACCCTCGTCAAGCAGTGCCCACGCCGCGTCACTGAGCGAGTACACCGTCTCCCGACCATCTCGGCGGCTGACCAGCCAGCCCTCCTTACGCAACCGCGTGACCACCACCCGGGCGGTGGAGCCCGGCACCCCGAAGCAGTCCAGCAGCGCGCTCAGGTTGCGCAGTCGTATGTCGCCGTCGCGGTAGCGCAAGAAGTCGCCGAAGAGGTCGAAGACCAACGAACGAGCCTGCATTTCGAACCTCCGCCGCGTGACATTATGATGACGACCGTCCGACATTCTACTGCTCCAGCTGCACACTGGGCTGAGGTCGAAGAAGCTCCGGTAAGCGTCAACCAGACGATCCTCGCCGCGGTGGATGAGGGAACGACGGGCTCCGGGAGGACTCCGCTGTGTGCCGGCGGGTGTGGTTCGTATCCAACGCCACGACCGCGGGACCCCGCCTGGTGCCACTGTTCGACTGTCCGGTGGCTGAGTCCCTTGATCGTCCCGAGGACCGCCCCAATCCCACCTCGACCTCCTTCGGACCGGTGAGGCTTGCCGTTGCCGAACACGAGCCGTTCTTCCGGAGCGAAGAGCTCGGCGAAGTCGGCGATGTCACCGCAGTCGAACCGTTAGCCCCGGCTCTTCACGATCTTGAAGGCTGATCGGGACCCCGAACGCAGAAAGTGCCCCGTGACCAGGTAGGACAGAGCTAGCTGAGGGCTATGTCCGGTAGGTCGAGGGGGCACTTTCCAGGCGCAGGCTACAACCACGCGTCCGAAGATCATCGTGTCCGCCGATGGGGACGGGGTGGTGTCGCATGTCGGGTCCCGGCTGCTGGCCGATGCCGCCGACCGGACCACCCTGACCGGCCGGCTCTCGGACACGCTGGACAGGCTGCGCCGACCGAGGACCCGCCACGACCCGGGTCGGGTTCTGGTCGACATGGCCGTGGCTGTCGCGGATGGTGCGTCCACGCTCTCCGACGTCGCGATCCTGGCGGACCAGGCGGCGGTGTTCGGGCCGGTGGCGTCGGACTCGACGTGCTGGCGGCTGCTCGACCGTCTCGACGACCAGGTCTTGGCCTCGGTTGCCGCGGCGCGGGCCCGTGCGCGGGAGGTCGTGTGGGCTCAGCACGCCGAGACCCATGGTCAGGCCTTCCCTGCGTCTCGGGTGGCCGGCCGGGATCTCGGCCAGACGCTGATGATCGATCTCGACGCGACGATCGTGATCGCGCATTCGGAGAAGGAGCACCCGACAACACCGGCGAGTTCCTCGCCGGGGAACTTCGTCGCGGCAACGCCGGTGCGA
The DNA here is from genome assembly GCF_900115005.1 of Pseudonocardia ammonioxydans. GTDB lineage: Bacteria > Actinomycetota > Actinomycetes > Mycobacteriales > Pseudonocardiaceae > Pseudonocardia > Pseudonocardia ammonioxydans. The sequence goes on from NZ_FOUY01000012.1 coordinate 19,402, forward strand.
ACACCGCCGCCGACCCAAAGGCTACATTTTCCGGGCTGTCGGTGGACGACGATCCAGATCAGTGGTCGAGCTCGCGCTCGTTGATCGGGCCCCAGAGGTTGACCGTGGCGAGGTCGACCTCCCAGGTCTTGGGGCGCAGGGGGAACGACTCGTGCCACGGCCGCGGCTCCCAGTAGCCCAGATTCTCGTCGACCATCATGTCGAGCTGGGTGAACAGCTCGATCGTGTTGCCGTCCGGGTCCCTGTGGTAGGTGAACAGGTTGTGTCCCGGGCCATGACGGCCGGGCCCCAGTGCAGGCGGTAGTCGTGCTTGGCAAGATGATCGAGCATCGAGATCAGGTGCGCAGGATCGCGCATCTCGTAGGCCACGTGGTGCATGCCCTCGTACTTGGTGCTGGCCATGAAGTTCGCCGCGTGGTGGTCGGCGTTGCAGCGCAGGAAGACGAAGAAGTCGCCGATCGTGTCCGACCACCGGAACCCGAGCAGGTCCTTGTAGAAACTCTCCAGGGGCTCGAGCGACGGGGCGAACGCCGCGACGTGCCCGAGCTTGGTCGGACGCAGCGGACTGTAGCCCTCGACGCCGCTGGGGTCCTGGTCGGGCACCAGGTGCAGCGGCACGCTGGTGTCGGGCTCGGTGAGCACGAGGACATCGGGCGTTCCCGGTCCGATGTCGCTACGCCGTTCGACGTCGTAGCCGGCGTCCTGCAATCGACGCTGCGCGTCACCGAGCTCTTCGTGAACCTCGTAGCCCACGACCGCGCGGGCTTTCGGACCACCCTTGGTAAGCACCACGCAGTGGTGGTCGAAGTTGGTGGTGAGGAACGCTCGGTTGTGATCCTTCTCGATCAGTTCCAGGTCCAGGACGTTGGTGTAATAGTCGACCATCCGGGCCACGTCCGGGGTGTCGAAGCCGAGGTAGACCAGCTTCGACACACGGGTCGCGGAAGCGCTGGGCGGTGGGGTGGACATGATCGCTCCGTCCAAGTCTCGAGGGTCAGGCGCTGTCGACGACGGTGTGGCGCAGGACGCCGACGTGCTCGATCTCGACGGTGACCTCGTCACCCGGGGCGAGAAACTCACCGCGGGGTCCGCCGACGCCAGCCGGTGTGCCGGTGGCGATGACGTCGCCGGGCTCGAGGGTGGCGACCTCGCTCGCAGCGGCGATCAGATCCCAGACCCCGCAGACCATGTCGGCGGTGCTGGCGTCCTGCTTGGTCTCGCCATTGACGCGCAGCCGGATGGCGAGGTCTTGGGGATCGCCGACCAGCCAGTCCGGCGTGATACCCGGCCCCATCGGGAACGAGGTGTCCTCGGCCTTGGCCTCGAACCAGTCGAAGCCGAAGGGAGGCGCCAGGGGGGCGTCGCGGTAGAGCCGGTCGCGGGCCGAGATGTCGTCGGCGATGGTCCAGCCGGCGACGACCTCCCGCGCCCGCTCGGCGGGCACTCGGCGGCACCGGCGTCCGATCACCACGGCGAGCTCGGCCTCCCAGTCGATCCGGCGCCCTTCGCGTGCCGGAAGCACGACCGCCTCCCCCGGCCCGATGACTGTCGTCGTCGGCGGCTTGAAGAAGAAGTAAGGACGCATCCGCTCGGGACGTCCGATGCCCATTCGAGGTGCCCGTAGTAGTTCGCCCCCGCGCAGAGCACCTTCGCCGGGTAGCGCAGCGGGGCGAGCAGTACGGCATCGGCAACGACCTCGCCGTCTTCCGGGGCAAGCGCGTGCAGCGTCGGGACCACGGCGTCCCAGTCGCGGAGCACGTCGAGCAGCGGGCGTCCGGCGATCGCCTCCGGCACCTGGCGGACGACGCCGTCGGTCAGCATGCCCGTGCGTGGCTTGCCGACGTCGCCCTCGTGATAGGTCACGAGGCTCCAGGCGGGACCGTGCATCGGCTCTCCTCGCGATCGTTTGGGCTGCGTCACGGCATCGCCCAGTCCGCGTGGCCGCCCACGGACGGCACGACGCGGCAGACCACTCCTGCCCCGACCCCACCCATCACCGACTCCTCCAGATCAACCCACCGGTTTGAATATCACGCCGGTGAATCCCGGCTGAGGCAACGCGTCGGATCCGAACGGCGAGACCGGGTGAGCCCACCGCCCCGATCTCTCTCCGAATGGCAGAAAACAGATCTGGGTATTAGACTGCTGTTCCGTCAGCGGGCCACAGGCCGCGCATGGCATCCTCACCGTGGAGGGCTTCGTATGTCAGCCGGGTTGCCAGCGTGGCCGTCCGTGCACGCACACGCTGCCGGTGGTCTTGGCCGCCCGGCTGCGACGGGGCGAACCGGCCCGGTGCTGCCCCCAGAACCGGAGGCTCAAACAGCGGCCGGGCTGGTGTGAGGGCATCCGTGCGACCTTGCGCTGGGCGTGGCGCCATGAAGGGCCGCCACCGCTCGACGAGGACGGGGCGCCGTCGTGCTCTGGTCGGCTCCCCAGGCCTGATCACACGTCACTGCCACTCTGGCTGGCCATCTCGTACTCGGTGGCGTCGTCGTGGTCGTCGCGGTGCCAGCGCTCTTGGTTCTCGCCGCGGTGGTCGGCTTCTTCGGTGGTGTTGGCGCTGTCGCGGTAGAGGATTTCGTCGAGGACCCGTCCGGCGTGGTGGATGCTGTGCGCGGTCTCGTCGGCGTCGGGGACGCGGACGATGTCCTCGAGCACTGCAGCTGGTTCAGCGGCAGCGATCTCACGCAGGTCGCGGTGGCTGGTGTCCGCTGCGTCCGCGGCGGGCGCGATGATCGGGTGGTCCTGTTCGTGGAGGTCGATGTCGTCTTCGGTGATCTCTCGGTGCCGTTCGTCCTCGGCTACGGCGGCCTGGTGGGCTGCTTTCCACTCGGCGGCGGTGATCCGGTCGTGCGGGTCGTCGTCGGCGTCGCGGGCGGAGAGTTCGGCTGTGGACAGCTCGGCCTGGAGTCGGGTCTGGCTGGTGTGGACCAGCCAGGTCGTGCGGGCGTCGTCGACCTGCTGGAGCTGCTCGGCACGTTGGTTGAGCAGCTGGCCGATGCGGGCTGACTGGGCTGCGGCAGCCTGTAGTTGTGTCTGCTTCTCGTCGCTGGTCGCCGCCTGGGCCTCGGCGCGGCGCACGGCCGCGGTGTGGTGGTGGTCGGCCGCGGCTTGGCGGGTGCCGGCGAGCTCGTTGGCGACGTAGCGGGGCGCGGCGGCCAGTTCGCGTTCGTAGGCGCGGATCCGCATCCGGAGCTGGCCGTTGGACAGTTCCCGGTGTTCGCGGTCGATCTCCGGTCGCCCGAGCGCGTGCCAGGCGGCCCGGTAGGCGGCGAACTGTTCGACCTGGCTGGGTTGTGGTGCCGCACCGAGAGCCTCGATGGGGTCGTCGTGGCCGCGGACCTCACGGTAGGCGGCGATGCGGCCGACGGCGCCCTCCCATCGTGTGCGGTCGACCAGGTTTGCTGGTGCTTCGCCGAACGCGTCGGTCGCCCAGCGCGGTGGGTCTTCCGCCGCGGCGACGCCGAGCTGGGCAGAGCGCTGGTCGGCGGCGTGGGCGAGGCCGGTGAGGTAGTCGTTCCAGGCCGGGTTGTCGGTGCGCGGGATCCAGTCGGTCCAGGTATCGCCGACGGGATCGAACCGGTGAGTGTTACGGATCCGGGAGTAGACGACGTGGGACAGGTTGCGGGCGCCGGTGAGCTGGCCGCGCTCGATCGCGTCGGTGAGTGCCCGGTCGGGGTCGTGGCCGGCGATCTCGGCGCGGCGCAGGAGGCGGGCCAGCGCGATGGTGCCGTCCTCGGCGGCGATGCGGGCGTGCTGGCCGGCGGTGAGCGTGCCGTTGGTGACGAGCCGGTCGAGCGAGCGGGCGGTGCGCTCGGTCGCGGCCAGCTGGGCTGCATCGGCGAACAGCTCGGCCGCGGTGCGGGCGCTGCCGGACTCGTCGGCGGACTCGGCAGCGATCGCAAGCGAGGACTTCGCGGTGGCCTGGTCTCCGCCGTCGAGGACGGTGGCGAGGACGGCGACCGGGTCGCGGTGCAGCTCGTGGCGCGCGGCGCTTCCGTCAGCGGGGTCGTCGGGGGCGGTACGGGTAACGACGTGGGCGGTGTTGGTGCTGCGCCCGCGCGTCATACCGACATACAGCGCGTTCGGGCTGGTGCGCGCGGTAGCGACGCAGTGGGTGGTGTCGACGGTCGCGCCTTGGGCGGTGTGGACGGTGGCGGCGTAGCCGAGCACGACGTGTTCGGCTACGTAGGAGGCGGGGAGCACGAGCCGCTGGCCCTCGGCGGTACCGGTCAGATCGGTGGTCACTTCCATCGCGCCGTCAAGGCGCAGCGCGGTGACGCGGAAGTCGTCACGGTTGCGCGGCGCCCGCTGGTTGCCTTCGTAGCCCTGCAGATGCCAGGCGACCTGGCGTGCCTGCACCAGGTCACCGACGCCAGCATAGCTACCCTGCAGCCCGAGCCGCACCCCATGCTCCTCGACTCGGCCGAGCCGGACCAGCTCAGCACGGATTTGTGCCGAGAGTTCGGCGGCTTGGTCGTTCGTGTCGACGAGCAACAGCGACCGGTGCCCGTCGAGGGTATCGGCGATCCACGCCCGGGCGGCGGAGTCCTGCGCGGATTCGCGGGTGCCGGCGTCGATGATCCGGCCTCGCTGGTGGTAGGTGCGCAGCACGGTCTCGTCGCCGGCCCGTAGGCGCAGGCTGGCGTCGCGTTCCCAATGTTGGGTGAACCGGCGGGCGTCGGTGAGCTCATAGCTCGGTCCGGCCGCGCTGAGCAGCTCCATCCCGCCGCCGGCGCCGACGGCGGCGAGCTGGCGGTGGTCGCCGACCAGTAGCAGCTTCGCGTCGGCCTGCTCGGTGTGGTGGTGGATGGCTGACAGGGCGGCGGTGTCGGTCATCGCGGACTCGTCGACGACGACCAGGTCGCCGTCGTGCAGCCGCCAGACCTCGTCGTCGGCCCGGTACCTCTGTTCGGCCGCGCCGGTGTGGAGCCGCTGCTGGGTGCCCAGCCACGCGGCGACGTTGCGCGCGGTCAGGCCCTCGCCCGAGAGCACGTCGGCGGCAGCCTGGCTGGTCGCCAGGCCGAACACCCGCCCCGGAGTAATATCGGAGCGCAGCGCGCGGTCGGTCCAGGCACGGGCGAGCGTGCCCACGACATAGGACTTCCCGGTCCCGGCCGGACCGACGAGTGTTTCGACGCGGGCGCCGGAGGCGAGGATGCCGCGCACGGCGGCAACCTGGTCAGCACCCAACTCGACTCCCTGCGCGCGGAGGCGGTCGAGGAACCGATCCGCGGCCTGCGGGCTCAGCGCGGCACCGTCGCGGGCAGCCGTGGCCGCGAGCAGGATTCGTTCGGAGCGGACCTGGTCCGGTGTGGAGTACACGCGCCCACCCGGTGCGAGGTAGGCCGACTCGCCGTTGGCGAGCCGCAGCTGGTCGGGCAGCAACTCCGCCGCGGGGCGCTCAGATTCGATCGGGACCGCGTGCTCGAGCGCGCGGTCGGTGAGCTGCTCGAGCAGCAGCGTCACCTCACCGCCATCGGGCGCACCGAGATAGTCCGGCAGCGCGGTGTTGATCGCACGGACCAGGTCCGCACGGGTCCAGCCAGACTTACGCTCGGCAACATCAGCCAACGCAACCTCGATCACCACCTGCGGGTTGAACGCCATCGGCTCCACACCCTCTCGGCGAGCGTCCAGAGCGGTGTCGGCGACACCGTCCAGACCACCGACAATCTCGGCACGCAGCCGTCGATGGACCCGGTCGAGCAACTCGGCACGGATCTCGCCGTCGTGCGACTTACCCGCCCGGGTCAGCAGAGTCGCCTCCTGGGCCAGGCGGTCGCGCTCCAACCTGTTCGGCACTCGCCCGAAGCGGGCCTCAAACGCCTCCATCATCTCGGCCTGCTTCGCCGTCACCGCATGCCGGCGAGTGGAGATCAAACTCATTGCCTCGGCGCTGACACCGACGATCTCACGGGCCTTACCGTCCGGCCGGGTCACACACAGTGCACCGAGCGCGTGCGCGATCCGCTCCTCGGTCGTGCGCTCGGCGATCGCAGCCGCACCCGGACGCCAACGGTGGATCGCCCGCGAGTCCAGGGTCCGCCACACCCCGTCCGGACCCTCGACACGATTGAGGACCGCGTTATGGATGTGCAACTGCGGATCCCGGTCACGGGAGTCGTGCTGGAAAAACGACGCGACCGTGAACGCGTGCGCATCAGCCCACCGACCCGCAGTACCGCCATGGTGACCGACGCGCACGTACCCGGCCCTATCCTGCAGATACGCCAGCGCGGCGTTGTTCCCGGCCCAGATCGCGTCCTCAACAGCCTGACGGAACCGCCCCCACGCAGCCGCGCTCTGCTCGTCGCCGGCGCGACCCGCGGCGACCTGCTTGCTCTCGAACGCGGTGTGCAGCAGCGTCACCGACTTCTGCACACTGAACGTCGCGTCCAGGAACGCGACATTGTGCCGGGCCGCCTTGCCGGCCTCTGTCCGGAGCTCGGCACGGCGTTCGGCGGATGCGTCCGGCTCCCCGTCCAGCGCCTGAGCGTACAGATCCTCCTCGGACACGTACTTGCGTCCGGTGCGCCCCAGCGTGGGCACCTCGTCCCATCGCTTCGGATCACTGAACCCGTCCTCGCGCGGATCGAGGAACCGCTCGTAGAGCGCCCGCATATCTTGGGCGTCTACCAGCCCGGTGAGGCCGAGCTGCTCGGCGCCGGCACCCCACCAACGCCCCGGCGGCTCGCCCTCGGTGACCGCGCCGGTGTAGTAGTTCTCCCGCCCGGTCGCGACCTCCTTCAACAAGTACTCCGGGCTGTAACCGGTCGCGATCCTCAGCACCCCGCCCCTCCCGAAGCGATCATGGAATAGCGACACTGGAGATCGATAGCGTGTGTGCTGCGGAGTCGCCGGCCGGAGGCCGGCCCGCCCCGTCGGATCGTGATGCCTCGGTGTGATCGCCTTGATCTTGATCTGCTGTTGATCCATTCGGAGTAGTCGCGCTCGGATCTCGAGGTGTGCTCGGTCGCGTCGCTCGCGCTGAGGTTGTCGGGTCGGTTGCGGGTGCTCGAGCTCATCGCTGGGTCCTGGTCTCGGGGTCGTCGGTGACGAGGTGCAGCCCGGTCGAGGCCGGCTGCGGGGTCTCGCGGAGCTGTTTGAGGGCGTCGGCGGCCGTGCCACGGCCGACCTCGGCCAGTGCCTGAAGTTCGCGCACGGTCGGGAGCGCACCGTGGAGGAACCGGTGGCGCTGCGCGGCGTCCCGGGCTCGGTCCCGGGCCGGGGTCTCGGTCGCCGACGATGCTCCGGTCGTGTCGGTGGTGCGGGACGGGCGCGGGGCGCCGGACACGGGTCCGGCCGCGTCCGGCCGGTCGGACACAGGCGGCTCCGGCGGCGGGATCACCGGACCGTCGAGCACCGCCCACGGCGAGTGTCCGGCGTCCAACCCGACCTGGGTGTCCGATGCCGTCCGGGCGTCCGACCGGACACCACCGACCACTCGAACACGACCAGCGGTCCGGTCGCAGTCGCCCGCGCCGGGGCGGTCCGCCGCGAGTAGGTAGAGCAGGTGCGCCACGACCGCGGCAGCCACCGCGGGCCACGCACCCACACCGAAGCGCAACGCCGGACTCACCGCCAGCCCGTCGCCGAGCGCGACGGCGTCGGAGGCGAGGTAGACCGCCTGCGCCAGCCCCGATAGGCCGGCGGAGACCACGACCACCGTCCAGGCGTAGCGGGCCGCGGAACCTTGCAGGCGGGCGGTGGCGGCGTAGGCGACCAATGCGAGCCCATCGGTGATCAGCGGGTAGATCCACGCGATCCCGGCCGGGACGCGGGCGGCGACGGCGACCTCGAACAACCCGTGCGCGGTCGCGACCGCCGCCCCGAGCGCGACCGCCAGACCCGGTAGCCACACCACCGCCCGCGACCACCGCCCCGGCCTGCCCCGCTCCGGGGTGCGACCGGCGCTCACCACGGGTCCGCCCGACCATCGTCGCCGTCGTAGCGGCCGTGGTCGCCGTCATCGGGATCGTGCCCGGAACCGTCGCGGTCGGCGGCGGAGTCGCCTCGGTCACAGCCCCGGGGATCGCTGTCCCATCGGTCACGTGCCAGATCAGCGGCGATTCCATCGAGTGCGTGGCGGGCCTGCTCCAGCGGGTCCGGTACCACCGCAGGACTCGCGGGCGCTTCCTCGTCGGTCCCGCCGGCGGTGTCGTCAATGGTGGGCTCGGCGACCGGGTCCTCGTGTCGCGGTCCAGCGTCGAGGTCGGTGACGCTGTCGGCGCGATCGTCGGTGTCGAGCCCGTTGTCCCCGACTACCCGGTACTCGGTGTCGCGGCGGCGGTCTTCGAGCACGTCCTCGACGAGCATGGCCAGGGAGTCGTTCTCGTCGAACCACCGACCCCACTCGGCGCTGTCCGGAGCGTCGGCGACGACCTCGTCCACGACCGCGGAGAACGCGACCAGATCGGGGTCGCGGACCCGCTGGGCGTCCTGCCACAGCGGCCAGTTCGCCAGCGGTGTCGCACGATCCGGCACGACCGCCGCAGCATCGGTCTCCCAGGGCGGCCCTGGATCGTCATCCAGTCCGGTGCCGGCCTCGTCCGAATCCCTGTCGTTCGAAGCGCTGTCCCGGCCGCGGGTGGCGCGGTCGGCGTCGGCGGTGACTCGGTCGGTGTCATCGGATGCTGCGTCGGCCCTGGGGTGCGAGCGGGGTTCGCGATTCCATGACGCCGGAGTGCCGGCGGCGTGCCGGTAGGCCTCGAGTGCGTCGTCGGCCATCTGCGCAGCCCGGGCCGCCACCGCGGCCCGGCCCCTCTGCCCGGCGTGATCAGCACTACGGCCGACCACCGCGTTACGGAACTGGGCACGCGCCGTCCGGGATAACGAGTCCAGTTCGGCGGCGCGGTCGAGGAGCACCTCGGCCTTCGCCGATTTCAGCTGATGCGGGACCTGCCGCAGCGCGCGCAGGTCCGCCTTCCGCGCCCGCGCCACCGCGACCAACCCGCGCACCGTGTCGGCGATCCCGCGCAGATAGCCCACGCGCTCGCGGTCGTGGCGGGGGTTCATCCGAGACCACCCCCGGACGCCTCAGGGAATCCGGCTGGCTCGGGCGGAGGCTGATCGCGGCCGGTGGCCCACCAGCCGACGATCCGTCCGGTGTGCCCGAGGCCAGGAACCTCGGCCGGAGACGACGGGACCTCGGACCAGCCGGGCCGGGGCTGGTGGCGCTCGATCGAACACGACCCGACCGACTTGCGCAGCCGCGCGACGACGCCGGGGCGTTGGCGGTCATGCCAGTCCCCCGCCGCCCCCACCGACGCGGTGGCGCCCTGGTACGCCGCGCACCAGGCGTGCATCAGCCACAACAGTTCTTCGACCGCGTCCGGGTGCCATAACCAGCATTCCGGTAACACCTGTGCACCGTCCGGGTAGCGCAGGAACACCGTCGCCAGCCACGACCCCAGCTCCTCGACCAGGGCGTGGAGTTCGTCGGGGTCGGAGGGGGCGAGTAGCCACGACGGCGCCGGTTCCGGGCTGCGCCGCGCGGTGACCGCGGCCAGCGCATCGGTCAGCTTCGCCACCAACCCGGCGATTTCCTCCACCCGCCCCGGCAACCCCTCGGTCGCCTCGGCAAGGGTGTCGACCCGGCGGCGCACCACATCGAGCTCGCGCGCGAGGCTCGGGATCGGGTCACCCGGCGCGCCGCTGTCCGGCGCGGGCGGGATCCTCGGCCCGGTCACCGCGCCTGCCCCGCTTCGTCGTCGAGCACCCGCTGACCGATCGTCGGCGGTTCCGCCCGGGCCGCGACTGCGTCCTCGATCAGCAGAGCGCCGTGAACGTCGCCGATCCGGCGCTCAACCGATGCCAGGTCCGTGGTCGCGTCGTCGCTCCTGCGATACGGAGCACTGACGACCGACTCGAACCTTCGACGTTCGGTCTCCTCGCCCGCCTGCGGATCGCTGTCGTCGTCGACGTGGGCGAGGGCGTCGAGGTGGGCCTGGTGCGCGGCGTCGTAACCGTCGGCAAACCAACCGTCTGAGTCGTCGCGCTCGATCTGGGCGCGCAGGCGGCGCCGTGATGCGTCGTAGTCACGCTGCTCGCGGAGCTGGTCCCCGATCAGATCCAGGACCCGTTCCCGGTCGGCCTCGTACCGGGCGATCTCCTCCTCGGACGCCGCACCCCGGGCGGAAAGCAGCTCCTGCAGCCGCTGTTGCAGGTCCGCGACGTCGGACTCGTGCACGCGCGGGCGGCGGCTCACCGTCCCGCCCCCTCGTCATCGTCAGCCGCGGCCGGAAGGGCCCGCGCCGGGGCTTGGTCGTGGATGACGGCCAGCTCGCGGAACATCGCATTCGCATCCCGCCGCCGCTCGAACCGCTCCCGAAACCGATCCGGCCACCACCTGGCGAGCGCGCCCAGCCCGAGCTGGGCGAGGTCGTCGCGCCACACGAGCAGCCGCGCCCACCGAAACGCCCGCGCCGCACGCACATCGACCCGCCGCACGCTCCGCTCGAACCCCCGCACGTCCCGGCGGCGCCACGCCATCCGGGCCCGGCCGATCACCGGCGCGATCCCGCGCCGGATCACCACCACCCGTCCCGCGGGTAGGTTCGCGATCTGCGCCGGGGCCAGCACCGGCACCTTCCGCACCGTGCGCGAGGCGACCCGACCATGCAGGTCCGTCGTGACGACCCGCTCGTCGCGCTCCCCGGCCAGGGTCGACCAGAACTCCAGATCGGCCTTGTCCCGGGTGCCGCCGAAGACCATCACCGCGGCGGTGTTGTTCAGGATCGTCGCCGCCTTGTGCTCCCCCCACCGGGCCAGCAGCTGGGCGCGGGACTGGAACGCACATAGGATCGTCACACCCCGTCCGCCCATGTCCGCGGTCCAGGACTCCAGCGGGACGGGACTGATCAGGGCGGCCTCGTCGAGGAACAGCCCCAGCGGCGGGTCCAGCCGGCCCGTGGACTGGCCGGTGGCGATGCGGCGGGCCTCGCGGGCGATGTGCCCGGTCAACGCACACACCAGCGGCGCAGTCTGCGCCTCCTCCGCACCGAGCAGGAACACCGTCGCCCGATCGTCGAGCAGCCGCGCGACGTCGAACCCGTCACCGGACTCGGCGGCCTTGGCCGCGGCCGGATGCGACAGCCACCCCAACGCCGGCATCACACTCGAAGTGATCGACGACCGGGTGCGCTCGTTCGTGGTCAAGAACTGCATCGCGTCCTGCTCGAACGCCGCCACCCCCGAACGCCGCAACAGCGCCGGGACCTCGCGGCCGGCCGTGTCCGGCTCGGCCACCCACCCCAACACGTCGGCCATCCGCTTGCCGCCCAGCGCGGCGGCGTGCAGCAGCGCGGCCAGGACGCGTCGGGCCTGACCATCCCAGAACTCGCGGTCTCCGCTCGTGCCGGAGGCGACCGCGGCGAGCATGTCGGTGGCCCGCTCGGTCGCCGTCACCGCATCGCTGCAGCCGGTCAACGGATCGAAGGTGATCGTCGAAGCGCGGTCGCCGAGGCCGGCAGGGTTGAACACGAACACCGGGCCCCGATCGCGCCGGCGCAGCGGCGCACACAACTCGAGCAGATCCGTGCGGGTCGAGGTCACCAACGCCGCACCTGGGGCGTCGAGCACCCGGCCTGCGAGCCAGCCGGTCTTCCCGGTCCGCGGGCCACCGACGACGATCACCACGTCCTCGACCAGCGCCCACACCCGCTGCACCCCGACCCGGCACAGCTCCACCGCCCCCGCGGTCGTCGCGACACGCAGCCGCCCCCAGCGGCCCAGCCCAGCCAGCGATGGACGCACCGTGGCCCGCCGACGACGCACCGCGAGCGTGCCCGCGTGACAGGCGATATCCACACCGGAGGCGACACCGGCCTTCCGCCGCGTCCGCGACGCCCACCGCGACACCGTGGCCGACGAGCGCGACCATCGGTGCCACACGAAAACTCCGGCCAAGCCGACGACCGCGGCCAGCGCGGGCCAGGACAAGGCCGTCACGATCGTCGCCGCAGGAAGCACTGCGACCGCGGCCAGGCCGACAGCCAACGCCCGGGCGCCACGAGCAAGCGCCAGCACGGCACCGCCGGCACACAACGCCAGCACGAGGCTTGTGGAGCTGAACAGAACACCCATCAGTCGGCCCGTCCCGTCCGCTCGCGCCATGCCACGATCTCGGTGACACAACGGGAACACGTTTCGGAATGTCCGCGTTCCTGATCGTTCGGGTGCGCTCCGGACGGGCCGAGATCAGTCACCCGCTGCTCGCAGATGCCGCAGATCCAGCGCAGGTCGGTCTGGGTGTGGGAATCGACGCGGCCGGTGACCTCGTCGAACGCGCGCTCCCCTACCGGCGGGAGAATCTCGTCCTCACCGATGCCGAGCGCGGTAGCGATCTCCCCCCATGACTGGCCCGCGGAGCGGGCTTCGCGGGCATAGTCGACGATTGCCGCCTCTGCCGCATTGCGCGTCAGGAGCGCCGCGCGGATTCCGGCCGATGGGTCGTCGACAGTCGGGCGGGTCATGCTCGTCCCGGCTATCGGGGTCCACACCTCGACCGCGCCGAAGGCGGCCACGGCCAGCCGGTGGATCTGCCGGCGGATCTGCCCGGCAAGGCGCTCACGCTCGGTAGGTCCCCCGAACAGGCTCATCGCGCACCCCCGGCCGGCGCCTCGGCGACCAGAGCGGCCGCCCAGCGGTCCACTGTTCGCCGCGACACCCCGCAGTCGATCGCGACCTGTGTCCGGTCACCGCCGGCCGCCAGCGCGGCCAGCCCCGCATCCCGACCCGGCGAAGCCCGATGCGCCTTTGCCATCGCCACACCGCGCCCGAGACCACGTCGCCGCGGTGTTCGAGTGGCACGGCGACGTTCGGCGCGCTCGGCCTCGCTCAAGCCGCCTGCGATCCCGAACGGCAGCACCTCCATCGCCCAGGCCAGGCACTCGGTCCGCACCGGGCAACCGGTACAGATCCGCTTGGCGGCAGCCTCCGCCCGGGCCAGTTCGGGTCCCCCGGCGGCGGTCGGGAAGAACGTCTCCGGCTCGCTGCCACGACAGGCAGCCCGCGACCGCCAGTCTCCGCAATCGCCCCGGGCGTCGTCGCATCGTACGGTGGTCATCTCGCCTGCCTTCTGTTGATCTGCGGGTAGAGCGGCCCGGCGACTGTGTCCCGCCAAGAACCCGTCGCCGAGCCGATCCACCACCTCGGTCTGTGTCCTGCGCGTGCTCACTGATTCCTCCCGCGCTCCGGCATCCGTGCGGGCGCTTCGAACAGACCCGGTGACGCGTCCTCGCGCTCGCGCTCGGCGTGTCGATCCACCTCTGGGTCCCGCCGCGTCCGGGCTCCCGGCACCCGCCCGGCAAGGTGGGCCAGCCACCCCGGTAACGGACGACGTTCCAGCAGGCACAGGGCGACCACCCGCGAGGGGCACCCCTTCCGCGCCGAGGTCACCGCCCACTGACACGTCGGGCACCGGCCCACGACTGGGCAGTCGTGGTCGACCAACACTTGCAACAGGTCTGTCCGCCCGGCCGCCCGCAGAAGCCGCCGGTCGACCTCGTCCACCTTTACTGCCGGCTCCAGTACCTGCCGCCGGTGCTCGGGGTCACTGTGACCACCGGGCTTCGTCGAGCGATGCCGTGGCACCGGTATCGGTCAACCCGTAGCGCAGCCCATCCGCCTCGATCGGCTCCCCGATCCGGCCGTACTCGTCCGGGCAGAGCACCGATCCGTCCGGATGGGAGAAGTCGGGGGCTCGACCGGCGCGAGCCGGCCAACCCGGCGGCGGTCCATCCACCACCGGGTCCCAGCAGCCCGGGCACACGAGCTCGGTCAGGTCGAGCAGACCGTCGCTCGGCTCGGGAATCGTGTTGTGCTTGGTAATCGTGTCCACGCTGATCTCCCGCTCAGTTGAGGTGAGCCGGTCGACCCGGCCCCGGGTGGCGGCGTCTGCCCCGCCACCGCGCCGTGAGGCGCGCGTTGCCTCGGAGGCTCGCCGTCCAGGGCCGGCCGCCGGCCGGTCGCGCCGCGACGCGCAGCGCCCTTGACGGGGAGACTGGCCGTGCTGAACTCGGGCCGGACGGCTCGCCGTCTCGCCGATGACGGGGCCATCCGTGCTCTCGGCCCACCCGGCCCTGAGGGCGAACTCCTCGGGTTGCCCTCCGGCTGCCGCGCTCATCGGTCACCGCCCCCGTTCTCGGCGACCGCCGGGCCGGTCTGGGCCGGCTGCGTGTCGTTCAGGGCTGGTGTCGCGGCCCGGTCGAACGCCGACACGAACGTCGATACCGCGCCGGGAAGGCCGGCACCTACCGGCGTCGCCAGAAACAAGACGAGCGCAAGCAGCGAGAACACCACCGCGCCACCGGCCGATCGCGCTTTCGCGCAGATCAGAGCACCGATGATCGTGATCAGCAACAGAACCCCGACGCTGCCCATCACGCAGTCCGCCCGGCGCGGGCTTCGCGGCTGTCCGGGTGTGCCATGACCGAGGCCGGATCGGTCTCCCGAGTCCATTCTTCGGCGACGGTACGGCTGATGTACCACCGGTTCCCGATTCGACGGGCCGGCAGGACGTCCGGTATCAGCCGTCGGATCTTCTGGCAGTTGGAGCTGGCGGACCCACCCTCACCTACAGCACCGAACCACAGCTCGGCGACTTCCTCGACGGTGAGGAGTAGCGAGCGCTGTCGTGGTAACGAGCGCTCGGGTAGAGATTCGCGATCGTGAATGGACATCTGTTCCCCTCGTGTGTCAGGCACCGGTGAAGCGGTGCGACCACAGGAGAACCCCGGAATGCGCGAGGGACCCGGACAAACTGTCCGGGTCCCTCAGCGATCGCGATTGATCATCAAAACTAGCTATCGGCGATGACCCGGTCAACGCGTGTGAGAACTGTGTCCCACGGGATTTTGCGATCTGGTGGAGCTTGACGAGGCTCGTGCAGTGCCCAGACCTCCGGCCCGTAGATCAAGTGGACACCGCCGGCGCGCAACGTGGTGAGGTGCCGTTCCCACGCCGGGTGCCGTGCGTGGGCTGCGTTCACGCGGGGAAAGACCACGACCGGGGTGGCCGGATTGCCGATGGCCTCACCGACTGTCGTGAGCGCCTGGTTGTCGGCGATCCCGAGGGCGAGCTTGGCGACTGTGTTCGCCGAGGCGGGCGCGACGACGTAGCAGTCGACGGGTGGATGCGGGCTCCGCTCGTCAGGACCTCGCGGTGCGACCCGTACTGGCAGCCCGGTCGCCGTCTCCAGCTCCGCAAGCTCGCCAGAGTCAGATAGCCAGCTGCCTGCTGTGGGAGTCAGAGTGACGGCCACGCGCCATCCACGTTCCAGGGCCGGGCCGATGAACGAGTCACGAATCGTGTCGACCCCGCCGACGGCGGTGGCGACCAGGCCGATGACCGGCCGGTCGTCGGTCACCGGACCGCCCGGCAGCGCTGGGCGAGAGCGAGCAGCCGGGATGACCGCGCACCAGTGGAAACCGGGGCGCGGCGGTGCATCGTCTTGACCGCTTCGCGCACAACGGCGCTGTGCCGGACGAGGGCAGGTGCCGTGCGCTCGGCCTCGAGCAGGAGATCCACCGCGTCATCGTCGCGGGCCAGGTAGGAGAGCGCACGCGCGAGGTCGATCAGGTGCGTCACCTGGCGTTCGGCCGGGAGATGAGCGACGTCGACGTTCTCGCCTCGACGCACGACCCATGTCATGTCGCCGAGATCGAGGCCGGCCGAGAGCCGGTGGAGCTCGACGTTTGTCGGCCCGAACCCGGTCTGCCAGTAGTTGCCATCCTCGCCGAGTCGGGTCGCCGATTGCTCGGCGTGCCCGAGCAGCTCGGTCGCGACGGCCCGGTCCTGGCGACGAGCGGCCGCGACCGCGGTACGCAGATGCAGCATTCCGAGCAGGCTCAGGGCGTTCGGATCTCCGGCGGCGACCTGCGGGCCCAACCAGTGCGCCGCTGTCTCACCGAGGCTCAGGGCGTCGTCGTAGCGGCCGACGGCGAGTAGCGCGTGTGTGGCGGCCCGCGCCGCGGACGCGAGCACGAGTGCGTCGTCGGCCTCGTCGGCTGCCTTCATCGCTCGCTCCGCGGCGATCCACGACAGGTCGGCCTCGCCGACCTTGCTCAGCGTGGTCGCGGCCAGGTGATGGGTGCGGGCGGACATCGCCCACGCCCGCCGGCGGCCTCCGTCGTCGAGATCGGAGGCGGCGTCTTCGAGCTGCTGGGCCGCGCGAATGAGCCGTGGGAGCCGCTCGACGACTTCGCCGATCCGTCCGCGCTGGTAGTCGGCCCACAAGAACTCGACGAGTTGCTCGGCGCGAGCGAGATCGGGCTGCCGCCCATCGCTCGGTGGGGCGAACAGGACCCGAGAGAGCCGGCCGGGTGCCATGAGCGCGTCGCGGATAGCAGGGATGTCGTCGCGTTCCTCGTCCTCCTCCATGAGAACGGGCTGTCCCATGAGGTCGCCGAGCGTGACCCGCAGTGCGCGGGCCAGTTCGGTCAGGAGATCGACACGGCGCATCTGCCGCTCGCCACGCTCGATCTTGCTCAGCCAGTCGGTGCTCCTACCGACGAGGCCGGCGAGCTGGCTCTGCGTGTAGCCGCGACGTTGCCGGTAGAACGCGATCCGCTCCCCGATCTGCATCTCGTCACCCGCTCCGCGCATCACTTCAGGCTACCGCGCCCCGGCGTCCCGAACGGGCTGTCGCACAGCTGCCCTGGTGGACATCAGGAATCCGCCCACGCCGCGTCCATGACAGCGGCTCCGGCCGGGTGCAGCTCTCCGCGAGCCACATAGATGTCGGTCAGCGTGCTGATCTTGGCGTGACCGGTGAGATCCGCCTTCTGCCGATCGGTGAGAATTCCGGAGTCGTGCCAGATCGTCGCCGCCGTCTTACGGAACGTGTGGCTGGTGACCGGCCAGTCCATTCCGGCGGATTTGCGGGCATCTCGAATATAGGTAGCCATATTGTTGGGGTCCTTCCACCCCAGCCCTCCGTCCACGGACGCAGCAGGAAACACCGGAACCTCCGGACCATGGTTCTCACGGTTCCTCAACATCGTCACGACGAACTGCGGGAGAGGAACAATGCGAAGTGACGTTTCCGTCTTGCCATCGTGTCGCTGCAGCCCCTTCCCGCGATGACGGACGATGTTGCCCGTGATCGCAACAATCGGGACGGCGCGCATCGCGTCACCGTCGACCACGGGCACGCCCTCGAGGTCGACGTCGCACCAGCGCACCCCGAGCGCCTCGCCGATCCGGACGCCGGTACCGATCATGAAAGTCACGATTTCGGGGAGGTCCCGCCGACGAGCCTTCTTCTGCTCGCGCGCTTCCTCGACATTCTCCGATGCGCCTGCCATCCAGTCGAGAAACCGGCGTCGCTCGGTACCGGTGAGGGCGCGTGGCTTCCGCGAACCCTTCTCGATCGGATCGAGGTGGCGGACCGGGTTGTCCGGGATCGCCTCATGCTGCGCGGCCACACGCAAAATGAGCGAAACGATGGTGCGTACCGTCTTGCGAGATTCGGCGCTGTGCCGCGGCGAGAGCGATGCGAAGAACCCGTCGAAGCGCGACACTGTGCACTCATAGAGCCGCCACTGCCCGATCGCCGGGAGGATCACCGACCGCAATCGCTGCCGGTACAGATCTGCGGTCGTCACAGCACGGGCGCCGTCGGCGACCTGCGCGTCGAGCTTCACCAGCCACAGCTCAGCCGCACGCTCGAACGTGTGCTCCGGCCGCAGCGGCGCGACAGCGACGCTGCGAGTACGAGTGCGGATCTCATCTTGGATGGCGCGTGACGCCGCCGCCTTCGTCGAGCCGGCACGCTCGATCCAGCGTGTGACGCCGTCGAAGTCCCGAAATCTGCAGCGCGCGACGTAGCTTCCGGCCCGGGAGCCCGCGCGCTGCTTGATCCATATCCCGCCGTGAGTTCCCATCGGCAGCGGTGGTCGCGCCATCCATAAACCGTCCGTCGCGCGTGCCCACGGATAGTTTCCGTGGGGTTTCCGTGTGGCCTGATCACCATACGACGTCGTCTGTGTCGACAGCAAGGCTATGAACTGGGGGTTTGTGCGGCGGGCCGGGCTCGAACCGGCAACCTGACGGGTTATGAGTCCGCTGCTCTGACCAATTGAGCTACCGCCGCTCGTCCTCGGAGATTAGCGGACCGGACCGCTCCTGCTGCAGCGTCCCTGCCGGGAGTACGACGGTTCGCGACCGGATCACCCGACCGGGAACGCCGGCCGTTGTCTAGGTTGTCCCGGATGCGGCTCGGCTACCTCACCCACGTCACGGGAGACGACCCCGCGCGGGCATACCGCGAGACCGTCGAGCTCGCCGTACGGGCCGAGGAGCTCGGCTACGACTCGTTCTGGGTGGCCCAGCACCACGACGGCCACCTGGGTGGACGGCTGCCCTCCCCGCTGGTGCTGCTGGCCGCCGTGGCCGAGCGGACCCGGCTGATCCGGCTGGGCACCGCGGTCGTGGCGCTGCCCCTCGAGGACCCGCGCCGCCTCGCCGAGGACGCCACCGTGCTCGACGCGCTCTCCGGCGGGCGCCTCGAGCTGGGCATCGGCGCCGGGGCGGACGCCACGGCGTCGCAGCGTTTCGGGCGCCGCTACGACGACCGGCACACCGACACCGTCGCCACCCTCGACGTGCTGCTGGAGCTGCTCCCCACCGCCCTCGCCGAACAGCGGACCTGGTGGGCGACCGCGTCCGCCGTGGACGCCGCCGCGGCCCGCGGGCTGGGGCTCCTGTCCGGCATGCCGCCGTCCGCCGACGCCCGCGTCGTACCCGACCTGGCCCGGTACTGGACCTACGCGCGCGGGGTGCCCCGGGTCGCGCTGTCCCGGCCGCTGCCGGCGGGGCACTCCATCGGCCGGATCATCGACGACCTGCTCGCCGACCCCGCCCTGCCGTGGGCCGGCGAGGTCGTCGTGCAGGCGCAACCCTCGACCGCCCCCGCCGACGTGCACCGGGAGGTGCTGGAACGGACCGCGCACTACGTACGGCCGTTCCTCGGCGTCGCCGGTCCGGCCCATCCGGCGCCGGCGCTGCAGCCGGCCGAGCCCGACGACGATCTCCCGCCGCTGCTGCGGCCGCGGCCGGTGCTGCGGGGCCCGAGGTAGCGGCTCGGGCCGCCGCCGCACCCCGGCTCACCCGGGCGTGACCTGCGCCACTGCCGGCTTGACCGCGGGGTCGGTCCGCCCGTGTAGTAGCGATGGATCGTGGCGTGGAGTCATGCCTGGCCGGGTTGTGGAGGAACGATGCTGGGGTCGGGCTTCTTCGGAACCCGGCGTCGACACGTGGACCTGATGCGGACCCCCGCCTACACCTGTCGTCCTTCGTCGCTCTGACTAGCCACCGCGGGCCGTGGGCCTGCGGTCCCTCCGCGTCGAAGGACCCCCGTCACCATGGCCACGAGCCGCATTCAGTTCAACGCGTTCGACATGTCGTGCATCATGCACCAGTCCCCCGGGCTGTGGGCCCGGCCCGGTGACCAGTCGGTCCGCTACAAGGACCTCGACTACTGGGTCGACCTGGCGAAGACGCTCGAGGCCGCGAAGTTCGACGGCCTGTTCATCGCCGATGTGCTCGGCGTCTACGACACCTACCAGGGCTCCCACGACGCGTCGGTACGCCGCGCGATGCAGGTCCCGGTGCACGATCCGACCATCCAGATCTCGGCCATGGCCGCCGCCACCGAGAAGCTCGGCTTCGGCGTCACCGTCTCGGCCACCTACGAGCAGCCCTACGCGCTCGCCCGGCGCTTCAGCACCCTCGACCACCTGACCAAGGGCCGCGTCGCCTGGAACATCGTCACCAGCTACCTCGACGGCGCGGCCCGCAACCTGGGCCTGGAACGTCAGATCTCCCAGGACGAGCGCTACGAGATCGCCGAGGAGGTCGTCGACGTCTGCTACCAGCTCTGGGAGAGCTCCTGGCAGGACGACGCCGTCGTCGCCGACCGCGAGAACCAGGTCTACGCCGACCCGTCGAAGGTGCACGAGATCGGTCACAAGGGCACCTACTTCACCGTCCCCGGCATCCACCTGTCCGAGCCGTCGCCGCAGCGCACCCCCGTGATCTGGCAGGCGGGCACCTCGCCGCGCGGGCGCGCGTTCGCGGCGCGGCACGCCGAGGCGGTGTTCACCGTCGCCCCGACCACCACCACCCTGCGCACCTACGTCGACGACATCCGCCGGATCGCCGGTGAGGAGGGCCGCGACCCGCGCAGCGTCAAGATCTTCACCGAGATCACGATCGTCACGGCCGCCACCGACCGCGAGGCGCACGACGAGTACCAGGAGATGCTGTCCTGGACCGACTACGAGGGCGCACTCGCCTTCTACGCCGGGGTGACCGGCATCGACCTCTCGCAACTCGACCCGCACCAGCCGCTGGAGTACGTCGACACCGACTCCGCCCGCTTCGCACTGGAGATCTTCTCCAAGGCCGACCCGGACCGCACCTGGACGCCCGACGAGGTCGCCAAGTTCGTCGGCATCGGGGCGATGGGGCCCGTCCTGGTCGGCTCCCCGCAGACCGTCGCCGACGAGCTCGAGCGCTGGATCGACGACGCCGACATCGACGGCTTCAACCTCGCCTATGCCGTCACCCCCGGCACCTTCGAGGACTTCGCCGAGTTCATCGTCCCCGAACTCCAGCGCCGCGGCCGCTACTGGAACGACTACGACGAGTCGACGACCGTTCGCGAGCGTCTCCACGGGGTCGGGAACAAGCGCGTCCGCGACGACCACCCCGCCGCCGTCCACCGGCGCCGGCTTCCCGGGGCCGCATCCTGACCACGAAGTCGGCTGACCGCCTCGTCGGCCTGACCACGTCGTCAGCCCTGACCACGTCGTCGCCGGGCCCGGATCAGCCCTCGTAGCCGTCCAGCACGGCAGGGGTCAACGACGGCCGTCCACCCACCCGTCCGACGGTGTCCGCGGCCGCTGCCGTCCCGGCCCGCAACGCGCGACCGGGCCCGTGCCCGGCCCGCAGCGCGACGGTCAGCGCCGCGGTCATCGCGTCCCCACCCCCGGTGGTGTCGACGACGTCGACCTCGGCGAGCGGTTCGGTGCGCTCCCCGCCGTCCCAGACGGCGACGTTGCCGGCGCCCTCCGCCCCGAGCACCACCAGCCCCGGCCCGCGGCGTCGCAGCCGGCGGGCCGCGCTCAACGCGGGCCGCGCGTCCTCGGGCTGCTCGCCGGTCAGCAGGCCGGCCTCCGCCGGGTCCGCGCGGAGCACGTCGACCAGGGTGAGCAGCTCGTCGGCGTGTTCGGCGTCGGGTGCGCCGTCGAGCACCGTCCGCGCGCCGCGGCCACGGGCGGCCCGGGCGGCCTCGAGCAGCGCCGCGCCCGGCTGCTGGGCCTGCAGCACGACCGTGTCGGCGGTGTGCACGGGCTCCGCGCGGGCGACGTCGCCGGCCCGCACCAGCACCGGCTCCGGAAGGTCCTCCAGGTAGCGCCACGCCCCGCCCCGTTCCAGGCACTCCACGATCAGCCCGGTCGACGCGCCCCGCCGTCGCACGACCGCCGAGGTGTCCACGCCACTGTCGCGGGCCTGCACGAGCAGGTCGTCGGCGACGGCGTCGTCCCCGACCGCCGCGACCAGCGCGACCGGGGCGCCCAGCTGCGCCACCGCGACCGCACAGTTCGCGCCCTTGCCGCCCAGCAGCTCCCGGCGGCCGGTCACCGCCGCCGCGCTGCCCGCCTCCGGCAGCCCGTCGATCCGCAGGACCAGGTCCCGCGCGAGCTGGCCCACGACCGCGACTCCACCCACCGGTTCGGCACCTCGCCTTCCGCGGCGCCGGAAATGCGCCGCACCCGCACCGCCTACCCGGTGCGGGCCCGTTCCGCACCACCACCCGCGCCCGGCACCGCTCCGGGCCGGCTGTCACACACACCTGCGGGCCCGCTTCGACCGGCCCTCGGTCGTCGCCTCCGCCAGCGCGACCAGGTCGTCCCCGCGCAGCCCCGGCCACCCGTGCACGTCCGTCCTCCAACGTTGCGGTACCGCCGAGGCGCCGAATCGGGCCCCGAGCAGGGCGCCCGCGATCGCGGCGACGGTGTCGGTGTCCCCGCCACCGCGGACGGCGGCGACCGCACCGTCGGCGTAGGACGACGCATTTTGTACCGCCGCCCAGGCCCCGAACAGGGCGGCGACGACCCAGCCGTTGTTGCGCGCGTAGGAGCTCGCCGGCTGCGCGACCGATTCGTCCAGGTAGGCCGTCCACTGCGGATCCACGCGGGCGAGCCCGGCCCGCAGGTCGACGGTTCCGGTGCGTACGGCGTGGTCGATCGTCAGGCACCACAACGCGCAGGCCTCCCCCGCGACCGGGTCGTGGTGGGTCAGCGCGCTGACCGCGTGCGCCGCCTGGACGATCGCGTCCGGATCGGCGAGGTGGGCCAGGGCCACCGGCGCGGTGCGCATCAGCGACCCGTTCCCGGCACTGCGGCCGGTGCGCCGGTGCACCTCGACGGCCCGGTCCCGCATCCGCGCCGACGACCCCGGCCCCGGGCGCAGACCGGTGAGCACCGCGCGGGTGTGGACGCCCACGTCGGGCGGGCCGGTCACGAACCACTCCAGGAACCCGTCGGCGATCGCGTCCAGCGCGTCCGGGGTGCGCAGGTCCGCACCCGCCGCGGCGACGCGGGCGATCGCGCAGGTCATCTCGGTGTCGTCGCTCCACTGCCCGGGGGCGTAGTCGCCCAGGCCGCCGCCGAGCATCGCGGGCTCCCCGGCGAGCGGACGGGAGCCGTACTCGTAGGGCACCCCCAGCGCGTCCCCGCACGCCGCGCCCAGCAGCGTGCCCGCCGCCCGGTCCCTCGCGTCCCGATCCATGACGCCTCCATTAGCTCACCTTCGCGCTAACAAATAAGAGCACTACTGCGCTAACTTGTCCAGCGTGGTCTGGAGCGACGAGCACGGCAACCGGCTCGACGACTACGCGCAGCCCTCGGTGGCGGTCGACGTCGCCCTGCTGACGCTGGATCCCGAGGGACGTCTCGCCGTCGTCGTGCACGACCGGCCGGGCGCGCACGAGCACGGGCGACCGGCCCTGCCCGGCACCTTCCTGCACGTCGACCGGAACGAGACGCTGCGCGAGGCCGCGCTGCGGGCCTTGCGGGCCAAGGTGAACGTCCGCGGGCACGAACCCCGGCAGCTGGCCGTGTTCGACGACCCCGGCCGCGACCCGCGCGGCCGGGTGCTGTCGGTGGCGCACGTCGACCTGGTCCCGCCGGAGGCGATCGCCGCCACGAGCGGGGTGCTCGTGGCCGTCGACGAGCTCCCCCACACCCTCGCCTACGACCACGACCGCGTCGTCACGGCCGCCGTGGCCCACGTGCGCGCGCTCTACCACCGCCTGCCCGACCCCGCCCGGCTCGCCGGGGAGGAGTTCACGCTGCTGGAGCTGCAGCAGGTGCACCAGGCCGTGCTCGGCGAGCGCCTGCAGAAGGACACCTTCCGCCGGCACACCGCGCCGCACCTGGTCGAGACGGGCGAGGTCCGCGCGGGCGGTGTCGGGAAACCGGCCCGCACGTTCCGCCGGCGCTGACCGGGAACCCCGACCGGTACCGCCACCGTTGTCAGGGCATGTACGAGTACACGGTGGTCGAGCTCCGCGAAG
This sequence comes from Pseudonocardia ammonioxydans, assembly GCF_900115005.1. Taxonomy (GTDB): domain Bacteria; phylum Actinomycetota; class Actinomycetes; order Mycobacteriales; family Pseudonocardiaceae; genus Pseudonocardia; species Pseudonocardia ammonioxydans. Next base: position 42,989 of record NZ_FOUY01000012.1, read on the forward strand.
GGCTCATCGGCGGCAAGATGTCCGGCGACAAGCTGGAGCGGATCCTCAACGACCACGCGGCCAAGGGCTGGCAGCTGAAGGCGATCACCTCGACCGAGGTGAAGGGCCGGATCGGCCCGGGCGGCGTGGACGGGATCCTGGTGACCTTCGAACGGCAGCGCTGACAACGGCAGTGTGACGAGCGTCACCAGGCCCAGCTCCCCGTCACCAGGGCCACCCCGGTGACGGCGAGCAGCCCCACGACGACGTGCTCCCCGGTCCCGCCGGTCCGGAACCGCAGGACGTCCGGCCACCGGATCCCGACCAGCGGCCAGAACGCGAACCGGTTGCCCGCCGAGGTCAGCTCGTCGCCGATCGCGCCGATCCAGCACCCGGCCGCCGCGGCGACCCCGGTCCACACCGCCGTGTCCCCGGGCAGCAGGAACCCGGTCCCCCACCAGGCGAGCAGCCCCACCAGCGCCGCGAACACCGGCGAGTGCGACAGCCCCCGGTGCGACACCCCGGTGACCTGTTTCGACACCCACCGGATCATCCGGCACAGCGCCCAGGTGATCGGCGGCAGCGCCCGGGACGCGGTGCTCGACGGGTGGTCGAGGTCGGGGGCGAACGCGGCCAGCGCGCACACCACGACGACCACCGGCACCAGGATCGGCGGCGGCGGGACGACCGTGCAGACGGCCAGCCCGAGCACCGCCCCGGACAACGCGTGGGTACGGCCCATCACCTGGTCATCACGGCGGTGTCGCTCTCCCGGGGTCGGCGTCGGTGACACGGCGCGCAACCGGTCCCGGCCATGCGGACGGCGGCCGGGCGGGCCGGTGCCACCCTACGTAGTCGTCACAGACGGTGACGGCACGACACGCCTGGGGATCCGGGGATTCGCCCGCCGCACACCGGGAACCCGTCGGGCATGACCGACGAGCTTCCGATTCCCGACTACGACCACCTCCCGGAGAACGCCCTGGCGAACCGGGTGCGCACGCTCGACGCCGACGGCGTGGACCGCCTGCTGGACCACGAGCGCGGGCACGCGAACCGCATCCAGGTCGTGCAGCTGCTCGAGCGGCGGCTCGAGGACCTGCGTTCCGGCGCCGCGGAACCGAGCGGCGGCGACCCGGCCGGCGCCCAGCCCGAGGTCCCGTCCACCCCGGACCGCGGCTCGCCCGTCGAGGACCGGCACAAGGAACAGAACAACCAGCCGCTGCGGCACGGCGTCGCGGCCCAGACACCGAACCGCCCGATCCGCTGAGCCACCGCACCACCGCCGAGGAGGACCGATGACCTTCCGCGACGATCTCCGCGCCGGCAAGGCGCTGCAGGGCGCCGACTTCCCCCGCACCCGCCAGGAGGTGCTCGACTACGCCCTCGGCCGTGACGCCGACGAGAAGACACTCGAGGCCCTGCGCTCGCTGCCCGAGGGCACCTACGACTCCCTCGACCAGGTGGTCGACGCGGTGCCGCAGGAGCCCGAGGGCGCCCGGCCGGGCGGCACCGAGCGGTGACCCGCCGCGCCCGGCTCCGGCCTCAGCTCGCCGCGGACGTCACGAAACCCTCGTAGTCCTTGCTCGCCACGTCGTCACAGAGCTGCCGGTACACCCCGACCCCGCCGACGTACGGGTAGAGCCGGCGTGGCTTGCCGGGGATGTTGGCCCCGACCCACCACGAGTTCGCCCGCGGGAGCAGCGTCGCCGCGCTGACCTCGTCGTGGTGGTCGATCCAGCCCTGCTCGGCCTCCTCCGAGGGCTCGATCCGGTCCTGCCCGTTCTCCTGCAGGTGCCGCAGCAGATCGGTGATCCAGTCGACGTGCTGCTCGATGGACACCGGCATGTTCGACAGCACCGACGGGCTCTGCGGCCCGGTGATCATGAACAGGTTCGGGAACCCGGTGGCCGCGACCCCCAGGTAGGTGCGCGGGCCGTCCGCCCAGCGCTCGGCGAGCGGGACACCGTCGGCTCCGCGGATCCCCAGCTTGAACAGCGTCCCGGTCATCGCGTCGAACCCGGTCGCGTAGACGATCGTGTCGACGTCGTACTGCGCCTCCGCCGTCCGGACCCCGGTCGGGACGATCTGTTCGATCGGGTTCGACCGAACGTCGACCAGCGTCACGTTGGACCGGTTGAACGTCTCGTACCAGCCGTTCTCCAGCGGCGGGCGCTTGGTGAAGAACGGGTGGTCCGACGGGCACAGCAGCTCTGCCACCGCCGGGTCGTGGACCCGCTCGCGGATCTTCTCGCGCAGGAACTCGGACGCGGTGTCGTTGGCGGCCTCGTCGAGCAGCAGGTCGTTGAACGTGGTGCCGAGCCGGAACCCGCCGCGCTGCCACGCCTCCTCGAAGATCTGCCGCCGCTCCTCGTCGCCGACCGAGAGCGCCGTGCGCTCCGGCGCGTCGTAGGGGAAGCCGAACCCGGTCTCGCGCGTGCGGGCCCAGATGTCGGTGTAGTTCTCCTTGATCTCGCGGGCGTCCTGCTCGGTCATCGGGCGGTTGCCGCCGGCGATGTCGTAGTTCGGGGTGCGCTGCAGGACGTGCACGTGCTCGGCCTGCGCCGCGATCTCCGGTACGGCCTGCACGGCCGTCGCCCCGGTCCCGATCACCGCGACCCGGCGGCCGGTGAAGTCCACGCCCTCGTGCGGCCACGCCCCGGTGTGGAAGCTCTCGCCGGCGAAGCTGTCCCGGCCGGGGAACTCGGGCAGGTTCGTGGTGGACAGGCAGCCGACGGCGGTGATCAGGTGGCGGGCCGAGGTGCGCCGGCCGTCGTCGGTGTCGACGAGCCAGCGGGTGCCGTCCTCGTCCCAGGTCGCGGCCGTCACCGTGGTGCCGAACCGGATGTCGCGGCGCAGGTCGAACCGCTCCGCGACGTGCTGCAGGTAGCGCAGGATCTCCGGCTGCCCGGCGAAGCGCTCGCTCCACGTCCACTCCTGCAGCAGGTCCTCCGAGAGCCGGTCGGAGAAGCTGTAGAAGTAGCTCTCCGAGTCGCACCGCGCGCCCGGGTAGCGGTTCCAGTACCAGGTCCCGCCGACGTCGTCGGCCCGCTCCACCACCAGCGCGCGCATCCCGAGGGTGTCGCGCAGCCGGTGCAGCATGTAGAGCCCGGACATCCCGGCGCCGATGACGATCGCGTCCAGGTCGGGGGTGTCGGTGGACTGGTCGGTCATGACGAACCTCCGCAGGTGCGTGCAGCACTCGGGGACGCCACCTCGTCGTGACGCCCGTCACCTGAATGTGCCTGACGGACGACCGGTAGGCAATGTCGTCCACCCTCCCGGAGCACGAGCACCTGGACCGACTCCCGGCGGTGCCGCCCGCACCGGAACCCGCCGCGACCACAGTCGACGGCCGCGGACCACGGGTGATTGACCGGATCACCCGTGGTCCGGATGCTGATCGGGTGCGCGGACGATGGCGGAACTGGGCCGGCAACCAACGCACCCGTCCGGTCCGCACCGTGCACGCCCGCGACACCGGCGAGGTCGCCGACACCGTGCGCACCGCGGCGCTCACCGGCCTGCGGGTGACGGCGCTCGGCAGCGGCCACTCCTTCACCGGGATCGGCGTGCCGGACGGCGTCGCACTCCGGCCGCCGTCGGACCCGGCCGGCATCCGGGTGGACGGCGAGCTGGTGCACGTGCCCGCCGGTGTGCCGCTGCGGGTGCTCAACCGCCGGCTCTGGCAGCACGGCCGCGCGCTGCCGAACCTCGGCGACATCGAGCAGCAGACCGTCGCGGGTGCGGTCGCCACCGGCACGCACGGCACCGGCGCCGGGTTCCAGGGGATCGCCGCGGCGATCCGGGGGCTGGAGCTCGTGGCCGGTGACGGGACCGTCCACCGGGTCACCGGCGGCCCGCTGCTCGACGCGGCGCGGGTCGGGCTGGGGGCGCTCGGCGTGCTCACCGAGCTCACCCTCGCCACCGTGCCCGCCTTCCACCTGCACGCGGTCGAGTCGGCCCGCCCGCTGGCGGAGGTGCTCGAGGGGCTCGACGACCTCGCCGCAGGCCACGACCACGTCGAGTTCTACTGGTTCCCGCACACCGAGGTGGCGGCGCTGAAGGTGAACGACCGCGCGGCCGAGGGCGACGGGCCGCGCCGCGGACGGGCGGTCGCCTGGGTCGGCGACGAGCTGCTCGGCAACGCCGGGTTCGGGCTGGTGTGCCGGGCCGGTGCCCTGGTCCCGCCGCTGGTCCCCCGGCTCAACGCGGTCCTCGCGGACCGGATGGCCGCCGCGGAGTACGTCGGCCGCTCCTACGAGGTGTTCTGCAGCCCGCGCCGGGTCCGGTTCCTGGAGATGGAGTACGCCGTGCCCCGCGCGGCGCTGCCCGAGGCGTTCGCCGGGCTGTGCGCCGCGGCCGAGCGGCACGCCCGCGACGTCACGTTCCCGGTCGAGGTCCGGGTGCTCGGCGGCGACGACGCGTGGCTGTCGACCGCGCACGGCCGCGACACCGCCTACCTCGCCGTCCACGTCCGTTCCGGACGTCCGCACGAGGCGTACTTCGGTGCCGTCGAGTCCGTCATGACCGCACTCGACGGGCGCCCGCACTGGGGCAAGCTGCACACCCGCACCGCGGCACAGCTGCGCCCGCTCTATCCCCGCTTCGACGACTTCGTCGAGATCCGCGACCGGCTCGACCCGGAGGGCCGGTTCCGCAACCCCTACCTCGACCGGGTCCTGGGAGTGCCGTGCGCGTCGCCGACCTGACCACCCCCGCCCTGCTCGTCGACGCCGGCGCCCTCGAGGCGAACCTGGCCGCCATGGCCACGGCGCTGCCGGGCCCGCGGCTGCGCCCGCACGTCAAGGCGCACAAGACGACCGCGCTGGCCGCCCGGCAGGCGGCGCACGGGCACCACGGCTTCACCTGCGCCACGGTCCGCGAGGTCGAGGGCATGGCCGCGGCCGGTCTCGGCGACGACCTGCTGCTGGCCAACGAGGTCCTCGACGCCCGCCGGCTCGGCGCCGTCGTGGCCGCCGGGGCCCGGGTGACGGTCGCGATCGACTCCCCCGAGACGCTGCGCGCGGCCGTCGACGGCGGCGTGCGCGAGGTGCTGATCGACGTCAACATCGGGCTGCCCCGCTGCGGGATCGCCCCGGACCGGGCCGGCGCCCTGGCCGACGACGCCCGCGCCGCGGGGCTGTCCGTGCGCGGGGTGATGGGCTACGAGGGACACCTGCAGCTGCTGACCGACGCCGCCGAACGCGCCCGGCTCACCACCGAGTGCACCGACCGGCTGCTCGCCGCGCACGCCGACGTCGGCGGGGACGTGATCTCCGGCGGCGGCACCGGCACCCACGCGTACAACACCGCCTGCACCGAGATCCAGGCCGGTTCCTACGCGCTGATGGACACCGCCTACACCGCCGCCGGGCTGGAGTTCCGGCAGGCGCTGACCGTGCTGTCCACCGTGATCTCGACGACCGCGCCGGCCGGCGGGATGCCCGGCTGGGCGGTCGCCGACGCCGGGCTGAAGGCGTTCGGCATGGACCACGGCAACCCGGCCGTCCCCGGCGCGGACGTGTGGTTCTGCTCCGACGAGCACCTCACGTTCGCCGCCGCGACCCCACCCCGGACCGGTGACCGGGTACGGGTCGTGCCCGCCCACATCGACCCGACCGTCGCGCTGCACGAGCGGATGTACGTCATCGACGGTTCTGCGGACGGCGGCTCGCGGGGCTCGGGGGCCGGCGACGGAATCGAGGACCGCGAGGTGCTCGACACCTGGACGGTCGACCTGCGGGGCTGGTGACGACCCGGACGGATCCGGCGGAACCGACCCGCGGATGGCATCCTGGGCTGTTCCGAACCCGACCCGAGCCGGAGGAGGCACCGATGTACGACACCGCATCCGTGGGCGACCGCATCGTGGTCGAAGCCACGATCGTGGACCACGGTCGGCGCCAGGGCGAGGTGCTGGAGGTGCTCGGTCGCGACACCGAGCAGCTCCGCTACCGGGTCCGCTGGAGCGACGGCAGCGAGTCCCTGTTCATCCCGGGACCGGACGCCCACATCCAGCGGGCCTGACGCCCGCCCGGCCCGGCGGCCGCGCGGGCGTCTGCTCCGCAGTCGTCAGGCGTGCCGCCGGGCCAGCGCCGCCAGCCCCGTGCCGAACACCCCGTCGGCGAACAGCTCGACCAGGCTGCCCTCGTCGGCGGCGTCGGCGTCGAACTCCACCCACCACTCGGCGAAGGTGTGCCCGACCGCCGTGACCGGGGCCAGCCGGACGGTGGACACGTAGCGGCGCACCGGGAACGGCGACTCCACGATCTCGTAGGTCAGCGAGTGCCCGCGGTCGTCGAGCGCGAGCAGGTTCTCGACGACGACGCCGCCGTCACCGAGCCGCAGGCGCCGCTGGGCGCCGATGTCGGTCCCGGTCGCGCCGCGGGTCAGCTCGCACGTCTCGATCGCCGGGTGCCAGCGGTGGATCGCGCCGAAGTCACGGATCTGCGGCCAGACCTCGGCCAGCGGTGCCGGGATCACGGCACTGGAGTAGGGGCGGGGCATCGTTCTCCTCCTCGAGAGCGGTCAGGTCGGTTCGGTGCGCAGGTGCGGGGCCTGCGCGGCGAGCTGGTCGAGCTGGGCCCGGACGGCCTCGAGCCCGGTGTCGGTCCGCAGGTCCAGGGCGATGGCGGCGGCGTGCTCGGTGGTGTCGTGGAAGCCCGCCCGGGCCACCTCGAGCCGGGCTCCGACCGAGCGGGCCACGGCCGCGCCGGGCGCCCCGGCCTCGACGTTCTCCCCGAGCCGGGCCATCCGCAGCGCCTCGGCGAGCTCGGTGTCCAGGCGGGTCCCGATGTCGCGCAGCCAGTCCTTCGCCGGGCCGTCCGGGACGGTCCGGACGACGCCGTGGAACGCGGTGACCGACTCGACGCAGCCGCTGTAGGCGCGGGCCCAGCGGGAGCCGGGCACCAACCCGTCCGGGAGGCCGGCCGGGGCGGCCGCGACCGCCTGCTGCATCGCCTGCTGTTCCTCGGGGCTCGCCGAACGCAGGTAGGACCGCGCCAGTGCCTGGACCGGCAGCCCCACGAACAGCACCGACGGCACCGCGCAGAAGATCACGCCGACGATCGCGCTCGCGACCAGACGGACCCCGAGGCCCGGGTCGCCGGGCTCCGGGACGTCGGTCAGACCGATGAGCCCGCCGACGAGCAGGCCCACGCCGACGCCGACGAGCAGGAACACCAGCCAACCGTGCGAGGCCAGGGTGTGCGACACGCGCCCGCCCCGCACCGCCATCCGCCGCCGCCAGTCGCCGCCCGGCGGCGGTGCGGGTCGCCTGGTCGCCATCATCCCTCCAGCGCGTTCTTGAAGGCGCGGGTCTGCTCGGTGAGCGCCCGCTCGGTGGGCAGGCGCTCCATCGAGGACGCGCCGTAGAACCCGTGGCAGACCCGCGCGGTGCGCAGCACGTACGCGGCGTCGTCGGGCATGGCGATCGGTCCCCCGTGGCACAGCACGAGCACATCGTCGCGGATCTCGAGCGCGGCCGCGGCCCATTCGTCGATCAGCGCGACGCAGTCGTCGAGGGTCTTCGCGGTCTCCGCGCCGATCGAGCCGCCGGTGGTCAGCCCCATGTGGCACACCACGATGTCGGCGCCGGCGCGGGCCATCGCCCTGGCGTCGTCGGCGGAGAACACGTACGGCGTCGTCAGCAGCTCCTTGGCCCGGGCGGCGGCGACGAGGTCGACCTCGAGCGCGAAACCCATCCCGGTCTCCTCGAGGTTGGCCCGGAACACACCGTCGATCAGCCCGACGGTCGGGAAGTTCTGGATGCCGGCGAACCCGAGGGAGGCGAGCTCGTCGAGGAACCGGTCGGTGAGCAGGAACGGGTCGGTGCCGTTCACCCCGGCCAGCACCGGCGTGTGCCGCACGACCGGCAGCACCTCCGCCGCCATCTCGACGACGATGTCGTTCGCGTTGCCGTAGGCGAGCAGGCCGGCCAGCGAGCCGCGCCCGGCCATCCGGTAGCGCCCGGAGTTGTAGACGACGAGCAGGTCGGCGCCGCCGGCCTCCTCACACTTGGCCGAGAGCCCCGTCCCGGCCCCGCCGCCGACGATCGGTTCGCCGCGCGCCGCCATCGCGGCGAACCGCTCCATCAGCTCGGCGCGGGTGAACCGCCTCATGCCTGCACCTCCCGCCACGCGGCCAGCACCGCGTCGGCGAACTCGGGGTCGTTGATGTGGTGCGGGACCCGCCGCACCCGGTCCGCGGCGCGCACCCCGGCGGTGATCGCGTCGAACAACGCGGTGTCCGCCGCCGGGTCGTGGAACGGCTGCCCGGGCGCGTCCAGTGCGGACACGCCGCCGAGCGGGAGCAGGAACAGCCAGGGTCCGGTCAACGCGTTCAGCTTGCGCGCCAGCCACTGGCCGATCGCCCGGTTCTCCTCCACCGTGGTCCGCATCAGCGTGACGGCGGGGTTGTGCTCGTAGATCAGCCGGTCGGCGAAGCGCTCGGGCAGCGTCGCGACCGAACCGAAGTTGACCATGTCGAGCGCGCCGCAGGAGCCGACGTAGGGCACCCCGGTCCGGGCGATCGCGTCGAGCCGGTCCTCGCATGCCGCCATCACGCCGCCGACGAGCAGGTCCGCGACCTCGGTGGTGGTCAGGTCGAGCACCGAGTCGATCAGGCCGGAGCCGACCAGCTTCTCCATCGACGCCCCGCCGGAGCCGGTGGCGTGGAAGACCAGCGCATCAACATCACCGCCATCGCCGCTGCCGCCGCTGTCGTCACTGCCGCCGCCGTCACTGTTGTCACCGCCACCACGGTCGAGGCGCTCGCGCACCGCAGTGACGCACGGGGTGGTCACGCCGAACATCGTCACGCCGACGGCGGGCCGGTCGGCCTGCGCGGACGGGGCCGGCGCGGCCACCGCCCCGGCCAGCATGTGGGCGGCGTTGCCGAGCACCCGTCGCGAGATCCGGTTCAGCCCGGCGATGTCGGTGACGGCGTGCAGCATCGCGATGTCGCTCGCGCCGACGTAGGGCGCGGTGTCCCCGGAGGCGACGGTGGAGACCATCACCTTCGGCACGCCCACCGGCAGGTCGCGCATCGCGGGCGTCACCAGCGCCGTCCCACCCGAGCCGCCGAGGGCGAGCACCCCGCCGACGTCGTCGCGGGCGGTCAGGAACGCGCGCAGCGCGGACGTCATGGCGACCACCGCGCTGCCGCGGTCGCCGGTGAACACCGCGTCCGCGCCGCCCGGATGGTGTGCGGCGACCTCGGCCGCACCGACGTCGACCTGCGCCGCCGCCCGGTCCGGGTCCTGGGTGGACACGTCCACCCGGCACACACCGACGCCCGCCGCGGCGATCAGGTCCGCCACGAACCGCAGCTCGTCGCTCTTGGTGTCGTAGGTGCCGATCACGTATGCCGTCGCCACACCGGAGTTCTACCGGTAGTCACCACTCCGGGGCGAGGGGCGGCACCGGAACGCCGCAGGGCACCATGTCACCAGCGTCCCGCTCACCCGGGCTCGTGACCTCGCGGGCCCCGACGTCGTTGGAGAGTCATGCTCGGTCATCCGGACGACCCCCGCGGCATCGTGCTCCCGCTCGACGGGCGGCCCGGCGGGCCGGACGCCGCCGCACCCGACCGCAACGGCGGACCGGCCCGCAACGGCGGCCAGGGCCACGGCGACCGGCAGGCCCGCCCCGGCCTGCCACCCGGTCCCGCACTGCTGCTGAGCTGGCACGCTGCCGGACCGGCCGAGGCGGACCGCGACTGGGGCACGACGCTCTCGGCGTCGAGCGAGCTGGCGCGCCGGCTGGCCCGCCCGGGCAACGGCCGCGGTCCGGAGCGCGGGCTGACCTACCGGCTCACGCTGCCCGAGGCGTTCGGCGCCGAGCCGCTGCTGCGGCTCACCGGGGCCGAGTCCGCCCCCGCGCACTCCGGCCCGTCGGCGCTGCTCCCGGTCGGCCTGCCCGGATCCGGCCCGGCCCCCGGCGCGGACCTCGGCCTGCTCGCGCTCACCCTGGCCACGGAGATCGCCACCAGCGGTACCCAGCACCGGGTGCTCGACGAGCTGACCACCGCGGTCGGCGAGCTCGCACCGTCCTGCGGGATGCGGCTGGACTCACGGCTGCGCGCGGCCGAGGAGTCGCTGCGCACGGCCCAGACCGAGCTGGCCGAGCACGGGGCGGTCACGTCCTCGGCCGGGCTGGACACCGCGGTGGCGAACCTGTCGGTGCTGCGCCACCAGACCCACGCCTGGATCGCCGGGTGGGAGCGCGTCGTGACCACCGCCGACGCCGCCGGGACGCCCGGGATCGGGCTGCGCGACCAGCTCGGCGAGGTCGGCAAGCTGGGCTGGGCCGGGTTCCCCGGTGCGGTGCACGCCGCCTATCAGGCCCTCGTGCTCGACGCGCGGCGGATCCTGCTCACCGCCGCCGACGACCTGCTGCGTTCGCCGAACCGGTCGCTGCCCGCGCTGCGGCCGCTGGTGGAGTCCGACCTCGCCGGGCGGGCCGCGGACGTCGGGCGGCTGCACCGGCTCCTCACCCGGCTCTCGGTGCTGCCGCTGACCGTGCGCAAGCGCTCCGGCGGCATGATGCCGAACCTGATCGCCGATCAGGCCGCCGCCAACGCGCGCACCCAGGCCCTCTTCACCCGGATGGCGAACGCGCTGCGCCCGCCGGCGTGGCCCGGGCACGTCGTGCTGGAGGTGCGCTCGCTGGAGACCGGCGAGCTGCAGGTCCTGCGGCCCGCCTGACGCGCCGACTCCCGCCCACGCCGCCGCGCCGCGCCCGGCGCGGGAACTCGTCGACTGTCACGTCGGAGTTCCCGGCCCAGCACCTGTGTGTCTTTCGGTGTGCGACGGGCGCGGCGACGGCGGGCGTCAGCGCGCGGCGGCCTTGGCCCGCTTGCGGGCGTCCTTCGCGGCGCCCTTGGCCTGCTTCGCCGCGTCGGCACCGGCGACCGCGGCCCGGTCGGCCAGGTCGGAGCCGAACCGCGCCGCCTGCGACTGCGCCTGGGTGGCCAGCATGGAGAGCCGGTCGGCGTACTCCGGGGCCCGCTTCTCGGCACGCGCCACGGCCTTCTGGGCCTGCTTCTCCCAGCGGGCCCGGCGCCGCTCGGCCTCGGCCAGCCACCGGTCGCCGGTCCGGCCGGCGGCCCGGCGGTACTGCGCGCCGCGCTTGTCGACGGCCTTCTCCAGCTTCGCCCCCTGCTTGTCCGCGGCCTTGGCGAGCTTGGCGCCCTTCTTCTCGGCCGCCTTCGCCTGCTTCTCGGCCTTGCGCGCGGCGCGCTCGGCGGCGGCGGAGAGCTGCTCGGACCAGGTCGACGCCTTCACCGAGGCCGCCTCACCGAAGTGCGCGGCCTGCTCGGACGCCCGCTCGCCCCACTCCGTGGCGCGCTCGCGCACGACCGGGCCGTACTCCTCGACCGCGTCGTGCAGCCGCTCGCGGCCACCGGAGGCCGCGGCCGCCAGCGAGGTGCCCGCACCGGCGATCCCGGCGGCGACCTGCGAGCCGGTGTCGGAGTCGGCCGCGGAGAACCGCGCCTGCACCTGCTCGGCGGCCCGGCGGGCGCGGTAGGCGTTCGACGGCTTGCCGTGGGTGTCGGCCGCGGCGATCAGCAGCCCGCCCAGCAGGCCGACGTTCTTGAGGAACTGGATCTGCTGCTCGTTGCGCTTCTGCTGGTCGGTCTCCTCCCAGAAGCGGTGCCCGGCCAGCGTCGTCGGGATGATCGAGGCGGCGAGCGCCGTGGAGGCCAGACGCGGGCACTTGCCGACCGCGAGCAGCGACCCGGCGGCGATCTTCACACCGGCGTCCACCTTGATCAGCGTCTCGTTGTCGGGACGCTGGTTCAGCGGCGCCTTCTCGACCACCCGGTCGAGTGCCGGGGCAGCCCGGTCGAACACCGGCTTGGCGGCCTGCGCATGCCCCTCCGACTGGCGGAGCGCGTTGACACCGCCGTAGATGAAGATGGCCGCGAGCATGGGCCGGGCTACTCGTCGCAAGACTGGCATGGGTCACCTTTCCCCGGTCTGCCACGTCCGCAAACCCGGGGCCGGGTGTGGCGTCACGACTGCGGTCTCGCAATCATGCCCGGGTGACGAACGGACGGCGGGCGATCGGGCTCGACATCGGAGGAACGAAGGTCGCCGGAGCGATCGTGGGCGAGGATGGCACGGTCCACGCCGAACTGCGGCGCAACACCCCGGACACGTCCGACGCGGGCACGATGAACGACCTCCTGTGCGACATGGTCGACGAGCTCCGCGCGGACCCGGCCGGGGCAGGCGTCGCCGCGATCGGGGTGGGCGCGGCCGGGATCGTCCAGTGGCCGGCCGGACGGATCCGCTGGGCCCCGAACAACGAGTACGAGAACTGGGACGTGCGCGGGGTCCTGGAGACCGCGACCGGGCTGCCGACCGTGGTGGACAACGACGGCAACGTCGCCGGGCTGGCGGAGGCCCGCCTGGGCGACACCCGCAACGACGACATGGTGCTGCTGACCGTCGGCACCGGCGTCGGTGCCGGGATCGTGCTCGGCGGCAGGATCTACCGCGGGCCGCACGGGCTGGGCGCCGAGGTCGGGCACATGAACGTCAACCCGGACGGGCCGCTGTGCGGCTGCGGCAACTACGGCTGCCTGGAGTCGGTGGCCTCGGGCACGGCGCTGACCCGGATGGGCCGCAGCGCCGCCGCGCACGACCCGGACGGTGCGATCGCCGGGCTGGCCCGCGCGGACGGTGGCGAGGTGACCGGCCTGCACGTGACGACGGCGGCGCTGGCCGGCGACGCGACCGCCCGGTCGCTGTTCCAGCGGCTCGGCCGGGCACTCGGCATCGGGATCGCCGGCATCAACGCGATCTTCGAGTTCGAGGTGGTGCTGATCGGGGGCGGTCTGGTCGACGCCGGCGAGCTGCTGCTCGAACCGGCCCGCCGGGCGGCCCGGGAGTTCCACTACGGCCCGCCGGAGGTCCGCCCCGTCCCACCGGTCCTGCCCGCTACCTACAAGGGCGACGCGGGCAAGATCGGCGCGGGCCTGCTGGCGCTCGAGGAGACGTGATCGGGACGTGGTGGCGGATCGGTGCCGGATCCGGCACCGATCCGCCACCACTCACTGATCACGACGGTGGAGGGCTACGCTCGCCGGGGTGACGCTCTTGCTCGGACCGGTGCTGCGGCACGTGGACGAGACCTCCGCCCTGGTGTGGGTGCAGACCGACCGGCGCTGCACGGTCGAGGTGCTGGGCTGTGCCACCGACACCTTCGAGGTCGCGGGGCTGCACTACGCCGTCGTCGTGGTCACCGGGCTGGAACCGGACACCCGCACGCCCTACGAGGTGCACCTCGACGGCGAGCGGGCCTGGCCGCGCCCGGGCTCGCCGTTCCCGCCGAGCGTCATCGCGACCCGGGGGCCGTCCACCGAGCGCCACCAGAAGATCCTGTTCGGCTCCTGCCGGTACGTGAAGCTCGCCGACCCGCGCGAGGCCCGCCGGTACGGCCTGGACGCCCTCGACGCCTACGCGACCCGGATGACGTCGCGCCCGCCCGAGGAGTGGCCGAGCGTGCTGCTGCTGCTCGGCGACCAGGTCTACGCCGACGAGCTCACCCCGCAGACCCGCCGCCGGATCGCCCGGCGCGCCGACCGGCACCCGGACTGGCCCGACGACGAGGTGGTCGGCTTCGAGGAGTACTCCGGGCTCTACCGCGACAGCTGGTCCGACCCGGAGGTGCGGTGGATGATGTCCACCGTCCCCACCGCGATGATCTTCGACGACCACGACATCCGGGACGACTGGAACACCTCGGGCGTATGGCGGGAACAGATCGCGCGACTGCCCTGGTGGCGCGACCGGGTCCGCGCCGGACTGGTCGCCTACTGGGTCTACCAGCACCTGGGCAACCTCACCCCGGCCGAGCTGGCCGCCGACACCGACTGGCAAGCGGTCCGATCCCAGGACGGCGACGCCTGGCCGCTGCTCGCCGAGCGGGCCGACCGGTGGGACGCCGAGACCGGCGCCGGCGCGGACCGCCACAAGGACGAGCGGTTCACCTTCTGCTGGGAGCTCGGCCGCACCCGACTCATCGTGATCGACTCCCGGAACGGCCGGATCGTCGAGTCGGCACCGCGCAAGATGGTCTCCGACGCCGAGTTCGACTGGATCACCGAGCGGGCGCTCGCCCCCGGCGAGATCGACCACCTGGTACTGGGGACCCCGATCCCGTGGCTGCTGCCCCAGGTCATCTCGGACCTGCAGGCCGGGGTCGAGAGGGCCGGGCACCGGCCGGGGCGGATCGGCCGGGCCGCCGAGTTCTTGCGGCAGGAGGCCGACCTCGAGCACTGGCCCGCGTTCGGGCACTCGTTCGCGCGGATGGCCGAGCTGGTCCGGGCGGTGGGGCGGCCGCGGGACGGGCGAGCGGCCCCGGCGACGGTGTCGATCGTGTCCGGCGACGTCCACCACTCCTACGCCGCGACCGCCGACGTGCACAGCGGCCCGGACGGTGACGTGGCGGGCGGCGACGCGGCGGGCGGCGTCGGCGACACGGCCCGCGTGCACCAGCTGACCTGCTCGCCGGTGCACAACACCGTGCCCGGATTCATGCGGGTGCTGTTCCGGCTCAGCTGGTCGCGGGCGCTCGCGCGGTTCTCCCGGCTGTGGCTGCGCGGGACCCGGGCCGCCGGGCGGGCCGGGGTGTCGTGGGAGCGGACGGCGGGGCCGCTGTTCGGCAATCTCATCGCGACACTGCAGCTCGACGACCGCCGGGCCGCGGTCCGCTTCGAGCGGCCGCGCACCGCCTCCACCCTGGACACGACCGCCGAGGTGGTGCTCACCGCGCAGGCGCCGACGCCGCGCGCCCCGGTGACGGCGAACCCGCACTGACCGGCGGGCGGCAGGCCCCGGCCGGGCGGCGCCGGGTGCGGCCGGGGCTGCGCACCGGCACCCCGAGCCCGGCCGAGCTCACAACCGGCCGCCCCGGAGCCCGGCCGAGCCCCGCACCGGCCGGCCCCGAGCCAGGCCGAGCTCAGGACCGGCCGCCCGAGTCCGGCCGCGTCGGAACCGACCGAGCTCAGTACTCCGTGCGCGCCAGCCAGGTCCGCCAGACCTGCGGGTCGCCGAGGACCTGGATCCGCTCGTCGTCGGCCGGGATGCGGCGCAGCACCCCCAGCAGCAGGTCCGCGGCGGTACCGCGGACGGCGGCGTCGCCCTTGCCGTGGCCGTGCTCCCACCCGACCCGGCCGCCGTCGGCGCGGATCATCCACTCCCCCTCGGCACCGAGCTCGTCGTCGGTCGCGTGCAGGTGCAGCGTCGCCCCCTCGGCCAGCGGCGCGTCGTCGGCGGCGGGGCGACCGGCCAGCAGGCCCAGCCACTCCGAGACCCCGTCGGCCGCGAGCTCGGGCGCGATCCGGAACCCGGCACCCGTCGCGATCGCCGCGTCGGCCCGGTGCACGGTGGCCTCGTGCAGCCGGCGCCGCACCCACCAGGCCGCCGGGCGCGGGCCGATGAACGTCCACACCGGAGCCTGCGGGTCCCGGGCCACCGCGTCGAGCAGCTCGGCGGCACCGTCACGCAGCCACCGGGCCACGACCGGCGGGTCGTCCGCCGGTGGCTTCCCGCCGGCCACCTCGCGCGGGTCCAGCCGCTCGGTCGCGCCCGAGGTGATCATCTGGGCGGCCCAGCGGTGCCCGCGCCCGACGTGGCGCGCGAGCTGCCGCAGCGTCCACCCCGGACAGGTCGGGACCTCCACGGCAGGATCGGCCGACTCCAGCAGCGCGGCGAGCCTGTCGTTCTCCGACATCAGCACCCCCGCATGGCGGTCCACAGTGCTGCGATCCGGTGTCTCGGACATGAATTCGGGTCCTCCCGTCGCCACTTTCCCGGCGCGTCACGCATGATGATCTTGTCGGTCGGGTAGGCATAGATCATGCCTCCGCACCGCGACTGGACGCGACGGGGAGCGGGGCGCGCGCTGTTGTACTGGCCGCTGGTGGCATTCCTGCTCGTCGCGGCCTTCCCCGCCCTCGCGGTGCCGCTCGTCGTCGGCTCGGGGTTCGGCCTGGTCGTGATCGGCACGGTCGGCGGAGCCGTCGGCAGGCTCCGGCGGGCGCAGCAGCCGGGGCAGACCCACCCGGACGACCGTACCGGGCCCGCACGGTCCGGCGAGGTACACACGGCGCCGGGCAGTGCGCCGGTCCGCCCCTGGCCCACCGGACGGCACGCCCGTCACCCGGCTTCCCGGCCCGGCCCGGCCGCGTCCTCCGGGGCGGCTGCGTCGTCCGGTACAGCGGCGTCATCCGGCCCGGCGGCGTCGTCCGGGGCGGCGGCGTCATCCAGCCCGGCGGCGGCATCCGGGGCGGCCGCGTCGTCCGGGACAGCGGCATCGTCCGGCGCCGCGGCGTCGCCCGGGGCAACCGCGGCCGGAGCAACTCCCGTGGGGACGAGCGCCCCCGGCACGAGCACCACGAACGGGACCGACGACGCCGGCGCGCCAACCGTGGCCCCCGGCCTACCCGCGCGCCGCAGCGCGGCCTGACTCTCCCGGCCCCGGCCCCGGCCCCGGCCCCGGAACACCGGCTCCCCGGTACCCGCCACCCCGCCCCACCACCTGGTGATCGCGATGTGACGCGCACCCATTTTCTTGTACGTCCGATACTAGGATGTCAAACTAAATTGGCCGGGGCCACCGCCGTCACCCCGGCGGGAGGATCGGGTCATGGCCGAGAGCAGCACACACGGAACGGGCGTCAGCACCGCCCCGGAGCTGCACGTACCCACTCATCCGGTCCGGTTCGTGACCGCGGCCAGCCTGTTCGACGGGCACGACGCGGCGATCAACATCATGCGGCGCATCCTGCAGAAGCAGGGCGCCGAGGTGATCCACCTGGGCCACAACCGCTCGGTGGACGAGGTCGTCACCGCCGCGATCCAGGAGGACGTGCAGGGCATCGCCATCTCGTCCTACCAGGGCGGGCACGTCGAGTACTTCTCCTACCTGGTCGAGCTGCTGCGCGAGCGCGGCGCGGGCCACATCCGGGTCTACGGCGGGGGCGGCGGCGTGATCGTCCCCGAGGAGATCGAGCTGCTGCACTCGCGCGGGGTCTCCCGGATCTTCTCCCCCGAGGACGGCCAGCGGCTCGGGCTCCCCGGAATGATCAACATCATGATCCGGGAGTGCGACACCGACCTCACGGCGGAGACCCCCTCGACGGACGGCTACGCGAACCCGGCCTTCGCCGACGCGGTGCTCTCCGGCGAGACCGCCACCCTCGCCCGCGCGCTGTCCCTGGCCGAGGCCGGCAAGCTCCCCGACGAGGTCCGGACGCGGATCGAGGCCTCCGAGCGCTCGGTGCCGGTCCTGGGCATCACCGGCACCGGCGGCTCCGGCAAGTCGTCGCTGACCGACGAGCTGGTCCGCCGCTTCCGGCTCGACCAGGAGGACAAGCTGCGCATCGCCGTCCTCGCCGTCGACCCGACCCGGCGCAAGGGCGGTGGGGCGCTGCTGGGTGACCGGATCCGGATGAACGCACTCTCTGGAGACCGGATCTACTTCCGATCCCTCGCCACGCGCGGCAACGACGGCGGGTCGCTGCCGGAGAAGCTGGGCGACACGATCGCGGTGCTGCGCTCGGCCGGGTTCGACCTCGTGCTCGTCGAGACCCCGGGCATCGGCCAGGGCGACGCGGGCATCGTGCCGTTCGTCGACCACTCGCTGTACGTGATGACGCCCGAGTTCGGCGCCGCCTCCCAGCTCGAGAAGATCGACATGCTGGACTTCGCCGACGTCGTCGCGATCAACAAGTTCGAGCGCCGCGGCGCCGAGGACGCCCGCCGCGACGTCGGGCGCCAGCTGGTGCGCAACCGCGAGGAGTTCGGCGCGAGCTGGGAGGACATGCCGGTCTACGGCACCTCGGCCGCGACCTTCAACGACGACGGCGTCACCGCGCTGTACCAGTACCTGCGCGACCTGCTCGCGGCCGGCGGCCTCCCGGTCGGCGAGGGCCGGCTCCCGGTGGTGGACACGAAGACCTCCAGCGACTATGCGGCCGTCATCCCGCCGGAGCGGGTGCGCTACCTCGCCGAGATCGCCGAGACCCTGCGGGGCTACCACGCCGACACCGAGACCCACGCCGCCGCGGCCCGGACCGCGCAGCACCTGCGCACGGCCCGCGAGCTGGCCGGCGAGTCGGTGCAGGAGGCGTTGGACCAGGCCGAGAAGCAGGTGCCCGCCGAGTCCGCGGAGCTGCTGGAGCAGTGGCCGGCTCGGGTCGCGGACTACTCCGGCGACGAGTACGTCTACACCGTGCGGGACAAGGAGTTCCGCACCAAGCTGACGCGCGAGACGCTGTCCGGCAACAAGGTCCGCCGGGTGGCACTGCCCCGCTACGACGACGACGCGGAGCTGCTGCGCTTCCTGCGCCGGGAGAACCTGCCCGGCTACTTCCCCTTCACCGCGGGTGTGTTCCCGTTCAAGCGGGAGGGCGAGGACCCGGCGCGGATGTTCGCCGGCGAGGGCGACCCGTTCCGCACCAACCGTCGTTTCAAGTACCTCTCGCAGGACTCCGACGCCAAGCGGCTGTCGACGGCGTTCGACTCGGTGACCCTCTACGGGCACGACCCGGACACCCGTCCCGACATCTACGGCAAGGTCGGTACCTCCGGCGTCTCGATCGCCACCCTCGACGACCTCGAGGCGCTCTACGACGGCTTCGACCTCTGCTCGCCGACGACCTCGGTGTCGATGACGATCAACGGCCCGGCGCCGACGATCCTGGCCTACTTCCTCAACGCCGCCATCGACCAGCAGGTGGCGAAGTTCCGCGACGAGCAGGGCCGCGAGCCCGACCCGGGCGAGCACGAGGAGCTCACGGCCTACGCGCTGGCGAACGTCCGCGGGACGGTGCAGGCCGACATCCTCAAGGAGGACCAGGGCCAGAACACCTGCATCTTCTCCACCGAGTTCAGCCTGCGGATGATGGCCGACATCCAGGAGTGGTTCATCGCGCACCAGGTGCGCAACTTCTACTCCGTCTCGATCTCCGGCTACCACATCGCCGAGGCCGGGGCGAACCCCATCTCGCAGCTGGCGTTCACCCTGGCGAACGGCTTCACGTTCGTCGAGAGCTACCTGGCCCGCGGCATGGACGTCAACGAGTTCGCGCCGAACCTGTCGTTCTTCTTCTCCAACGGCATGGACGCCGAGTACACCGTGCTCGGCCGGGTCGCCCGCCGGATCTGGGCGGTCGCGATGCGCGAGCGCTACGGCGCGAACGAGCGGTCGCAGAAGCTCAAGTACCACGTCCAGACCTCGGGCCGGTCCCTGCACGCGCAGGAGATGAACTTCAACGACATCCGGACCACGCTGCAGGCGCTGTGCGCGCTCTACGACAACGCGAACTCGCTGCACACCAACGCCTACGACGAGGCGATCACGACGCCGAGCCAGGAGTCGGTGCGGCGCGCGATGGCCATCCAGATGATCATCAACAAGGAGTGGGGCCTGTCGCTGAACGAGAACCCGCTGCAGGGTTCGTTCGTCATCGACGAGCTGACCGACCTCGTCGAGGAGGCCGTGCTCCGCGAGTTCGAGTCGATCGCCGAGCGCGGCGGCGTGCTCGGGGCGATGGAGACCGGCTACCAGCGCGGCAAGATCCAGGACGAGTCGATGCTCTACGAGCACCGCAAGCACTCGGGTGACCTGCCGATCATCGGCGTGAACACCTTCCTCAAGCCCGACGAGGGCGACGAGGAGCCGCAGGAGATCGAGCTGGCCCGGGCCACCGAGTCCGAGAAGCGTTCCCAGCTCGAGCGCCTGGAGGACTTCCAGTCCCGCCACCGCACCGAGGCCGAGCAGGCACTGCGCCGGCTGCAGGACGTGGCCACCGGCGACGGCAACGTGTTCGACGAGTTGATGAAGGCTGCCCGGGTGTGCTCGCTGGGCCAGCTCACCACCGCGTTCTTCGAGGTCGGTGGCCAGTACCGCCGCAACATGTGACGCCGGCCCGGGGCGGGGCCGCGCATCCCGCGCGCCCCGCCCCACGGCTCACCAGCGGCCGCGCTGGTTCGGCACCCGGGCCACGAACACGCCGGCCACGACCATCAGCCCGGCCAGCACCGCGAAGGTGATCCCACCGGCCCGGCCCGGGTCCCCGCTCGCGGTGATCACCGCGGTCATCACCGACACCGCGGCGATCCCGCCCATCTGCCGGAACATCGTCCGCAGCCCGGACACCGCGGCGACCTGGTCGGGCACCAGGTGCATGGCCGCGTTGTTCGCCGCCGGGGCGGCCAGGCCACCGCCCAGCCCGAGCACCGTGGAACCGAGGAACAGCCAGGTCGCCGGGTCACCGAAGGGCGGCGGCACGGCCGTCACCACCAGGCCCGCCGCGGTGGCGCCCAGCCCGACGAGCAGCAGCGGGCGGAACCCGGCCCGGCGCAGCAGCGCGACCGAGGCCCCGGACGCGGCGATCGTGCCGATCGCCCGCCCGGTCAGCAGCGCGCCGGCCACGAACGCCGCCATCTCGTAGCGGACCTGGGCGTACAGCGGCAGGGTCGCCGAGAAGCCGATCACCACGGCGCCGAAGACGACGTTGGTGATGTTCATGATCCCCAGGCCGCGCCCGGCGAGCAGCCGGACCGGGACGACCGGGTCGGGGCGTCGCCGGGAGTGCAGCACGAACGCCACCCCGGCCAGCACGGCGACGACCGCGGCCAGGGCGGTCAGCAGCACCCCGGACCCGGTTCCCGACCCGGAGGAGCCGAGCCGGGTGATCGTGAGCATCGTGGCCAGCAGGGTGAGCACGAGCAGGCCGATCCCGACGACGTCGACCCGGCCGGCCCCGCGGTGCGGCGGGTCGTCGACCAGCGCCAGGCCGAACGCCAGCAGCACCACCCCGAGCGGGACGTTGACCAGGAAGATCCCGTGCCAGGACCAGGTGGTGAGCACCAGCCCGCCCACCAGCGGCCCGAGGATCGCCCCGATCGGGAAGACGCTGGTGAACAGGGCGAGCGCCCGGTCCCGGTCGTGGCCGAACTGGTGGGCGACGACGCCGTTCGCGGCCGGGAGCATGATCCCGCCGGCGAGCCCCTGCACCAGCCGGCACGCGATCAGCGCGCCGATCGACGGGCTCAGTGCACTGAGCCCGGAGGTCAGCGTGAACAGTGCGACCCCGGCGAGGAACATCCGGCGCCCGCCGAACCGGTCCGAGAGCCAGCCCCCGAGCGGCAGCGCGAGGATCTGGCCGACGGCCGCACCCGTGATCACCCAGCCGGTCCACGCCAGGTCCGCCCCCAGGTCCCCGCTGATCGTCGTGATCGCGATGGCGACCGAGGTGCCGTCCAGCGAGAACATCAGCAACGCCAGCCCGACCACGGCGAACACCAGCTTGCGCCGGGGTAGTGGGGTGTCCGGCGGCGGAGCGCCGCCCGGCCGGTCGGTGTCGGGGACCGTGTCGGTCACGGAGGTACCACCTGCCTCTGCTGAAAGCGCTACCTCATGTGCTTACCACAAGCTAACTATTCGGCGGGCCCCCACCCGGCCCCGCACACACCGGGGGCCGGGCACGTGGTGATCACGTACCCGGCCCGCGGTGCTCCGGCGCCGCCCGCCCCGACCCGGGCGGCCACCGGTCAGGTCAGCGGCGCGCCTTGCTGGTCCGGCGGCCGCGGTTCCAGCCACCGAGGATGCCGAGGACCTCGACGAACGACTCGGCAGCCTTGGAGAGCTTTCGACCGGCCTTCTTCATCGGGTGTTCCTCCCGGGGATACGAGCTGATGCTGGGGGCGCCGGTCACCGTCGCAGACCAGGGACGACGGCCTGGCGAGGGGGTGTTGCTCCGTCCCGGTGGCGCTGCGGGCCGCAGTACTTCCGATCTGGAGATGACACCACCCGGACGGCGCAACCGGGCCCGGCGTGTCCGGTGGAGAACGTCCGTCCGGAGCAGTGTGAATCGGCGCACCGTCGCCCGACACGTCCGATGAGGGAAACCCTGCCCGGGACCACCGGCCGCTCAGGCCGGCGCCGGGATGCGCCGCAGCGCCAGGGCCAGCACGAGCGCGCCCGCCAGCAGGGCGCTGACGTAGCAGACCACACCGAACCAGCCGGCCTGGTCGTAGGCGATCCCGCCGACCGCTCCCCCGGCGCTGGAGCCGGCGTAGTACCCGACCAGGTACAGGGAGGACGCCTGGGCCGGCACCGCCCCGGGCAGCAGTACCGACCGGCGCCCGACCCAGCTGCTGGCGACCGAGTGCGCCCCGAAGAACCCGACCGTGACCAGCAGCAGCCCGGCCAGCACGGAGCCGAGCACGTCCGGCAGCGTCACCCAGGCCCCGGCGAGGGCGAGCAGGGTGGCGACCCACAGCACCGGGCGGCGGCCGAACCGGTCCCCCAGCAGCCCGGCCCGGGTCGACGCCCAGCTGCCGGCGAGGTAACCGAGGAAGACCAGCCCGACGAGCGTGCCGGGCAACGAGAACGGCGGGGCGAGCAGCCGGAACCCGAGGTAGTTGTAGACCGTCACGAACGCGCCCATCAGCAGGAACGCCATCCCGAACAGGCACAGCAGGCCGGGGTCGGCGAGATGGCGGCGCAGCGGCCCGCCGAGCTCGCGCAGCCGGGTCCGCTGCGGGGTGGGCGCGGTCGGCTCCGGCAGCAGGAACCGGAACGCCACCGTCGCCAGCACCGACACCGCGCCGACGGCGGCCAACCCGGCCCGCCAGCCGCCGGCCTCGGCGACCCAGGCCGCGATCAGGCGTCCGGAGAGCCCACCGAGAGTGTTGCCGGCGATGAGCAGGCCGACGGCGCCGCCGAGGTGGCGCGCGGTGACCTCGTGCGTCAGGTGCGCCATCGACAGCGCGGGCAGCGCGGCCAGCGTGATCCCCTGCAGGGCGCGCACGGCCACGAGCGCGCCGAAGCTCGGCGCGAACGGCGCGAGCAGGGCCAGCACCGCGGAGGCGCCCAGCGCCCACGTCATCACCCGCGTCCGGCCCCAGGACTCGGTGACCGCGGACAGCGGCAGCACCGCGAGGGCGAGCGTGCCGGTGGTCGCCGAGAGCGCGAGGCTGGCCATCGACGAGCCGACGCCGAACTCCGCCGAGAGCCCGGGCAGCAGCCCCTGGACGCTGTAGACCAGCACGAACGTCGCCATGCCGGACAGCCACAGCGCGGCGCCGAGCCGGCGGAACCCCGGGGTGCCGCGTTCGTGGGCGGGCGCGAGGCGGGCGGTGGCGGTCCCGGCGCGTTCGGTCGTTGTCATCGCGTACGACCATAGGGATGCCACATCGAATGCGTCCAATGCATGCCTCCCCCGGCTAACATGCAGATGTGCATGAATCTCTGGCCCCGGCGCTGCACCGCTTCGCCGCCGTCGCCCACGACGGGCACCTCACCCGGGCCGCCGAGCGGATCGGCGTGCCGCAACCGACGCTCTCCCGGGCGATCGCCCGCCTCGAGGACGAGCTGGGCGTCGCGCTGTTCCACCGGGTCGGGCGCGGGCTGCGGCTGACCCCGGCCGGGCGGACGCTGCTGCCGCGCGCCGAGGCCGCGCTCGCCGAGCTGGCCGCGGCCGCCGCGGAGCTGGCCGGCGACACCGACCCCGCGACCGGGCGGGTCGCGTTCGGTTTCCTCGGCACGCTCGGCACCGAGGTCGTGCCGCGGATCCTGCGCGGCTTCCGGGACGCGCACCCGCGGGTGCGGATCGAGCTGGTGCAGAACCCGCACGCGGAGCTGCTCGACCGGGTCCGCGACGGCACCGTCGACCTCGCGCTGACCTCGCCGATGCCCGACGAGCCCGGCCTCACCGCGACCGCGCTGGCCGAGGAGGAGCTGCGCCTGGTCGTCCCGGCCGGGCACCGGCTGGCCGGGCGCCCGGCGGTGGACCTCGCCGAGGTCGCCGACGAACCGTTCCTGCTCTTCGCCCGCGGGTACGGGCTGCACGGCACCGTCGAGGCGTGGTGCGAGCAGGCGGGGTTCCGGCCGCGCCGCGCGTTCGAGGGCGGCGAGACCGGAACGCTGCGCGGGCTGGCCGGTGCCGGGCTCGGCGTCGCGCTGCTGCCGCTCGGGCCGGCCGTCCCGGGTGTGGTGCAGCTGCCGGTGCGGGCACCGCGCACGGTGCGGACGCTCGGGATGGTGCACGCGGCGGGCGACCGGCCGACCCCGCCGGTCGGTGATCTGCGTGCCTTCGTCGCCGAGCACGGCCCCCGGTTGCTGTCCCACGGGTTACCGTCGGCGCCGTGGAACGTGTGATCGACGACGAGGGCCGCGAGGTGGCTGTTCCGGCAGCGGTACGACGGGTGGTGTCGCTGGTGCCGTCGCTGACCGAGGCCGTCGAGGCGACCGCGCCGGGCACCGTGGTCGGGGCGACCGACTGGTGCACCCATCCCGCCGACCTGGCCGCCGAGCGGGTCCGCGGCACCAAGAACCCGGACATCGAGAGGATCGTCGCGCTCGCGCCGGACCTGGTGCTCGCCAACCAGGAGGAGAACCGGCCACCGGACCTGGACGCGCTGCGCGCGGCCGGCCTCGCGGTCTACGTCACCGACATCCGCGACGTCGACGGCGGGCTCGCCTCGCTCGGCCGGATGCTCGCCGCCTGCGGACTCGGCGAACCGGACTGGCTGCGGGAGGCACGCACGATCTGGGACCGGATCGAGCCCGCGACGCCGCGGCTGCGCGCGGTCGTGCCGATCTGGCGCAAGCCCTGGATGGCGGTCGGGTCGGACACCTTCACCGGTGCCGTGCTGGACCGGCTCGGGATCGACAACGTCCTGGCCGACTCCCCCGAGCGCTACCCGAGGATCGACCCCACCGCGCTGCCCGAGCACGACCTGGTGGTGCTGCCCGACGAGCCCTACACCTTCACCGCCGACGACGGCCCGGAGGCCTTCGCGGCCCCGTCCGCCCTGGTCAGCGGCCGGCTGCTGACCTGGTACGGCCCCAGCCTCGTGGAAGCCGGGCAGTTGGCGGCCTGTGAGTGGTTATCGCGGTCCTGACCGCGATAACCACTCACGAGCGGCCGGCCCACACCCCCGTCAGGACGAAGCCGAGGTGGCGGCGCCAGACCTCGTCGTCGCCCTCGGACCACGCGATCACCTGCGCCATCGACCGCACGAGCATCCCGAGGTCGGACGGGCCGAAGTCCGCGCGCAGCACGCCCGCGTCGCGGGCCCGTCCGAGCACCTGCTCGACGACCCCGCCCCCGCGCCCGCACTCGGCGGGGACCGCCGTGGGCCCGGGCGGTCGCCCCTGCAGGATCGCGTCGTTGATCGCGCGGTCGGCGGCCTGCATCTCGAACATCCCGTACAGGAAGGTGGTGAACCCGCTCCACGGGTCCCCGGCCGCGCACGCATGGGCGGCGAGCCGGTCGAGCTCGCCCACCCGGTCGGGCAGCACGGCGTCGATCAGCGCACCGCGGTTCGGGAAGTGGTTGTAGAGCGTGCCGATGCTGACACCGGCCCGCTTCGCCACCCGGTCCAGCGGGACGTCGACACCGCTGCCGGTGAAGAGCTCCGTCGCCGCGGCGACCAGCCGCTCCCGGTTACGGAGGGCGTCGGCGCGCAGCGGTCGAGTCACCGCGTCACCGTAACAACTTGAGGGCCACCTCAGGTTGCTGTAATAAGTTGAGTATGACCTCAACTTACCCCGTCCTGCTCGTCGTCGGCGTCGGACCGGGCCTCGGCCTGTCCGTCGCACGCCGCTTCGGCCGCGAGGGCTACGCCGTCGCGCTCATCTCACGCTCGTCCGACCGTCATCCCGGCTACCTGCACACCCTCGCCGACGCCGGGATCGAGGCGGCCGCGTTCGCCGCGGACGCGAGCGACACCGCCCAGCTGCGTGCGGCGATCTCCGCGGCCCGCGAGCGGTTCGGCCGGATCGACGTGCTGTCGTTCGGCCCGGGTGCGCTCAACACGGTGCGCCCCGGGGACATCACCGCACTCACGCCGGACGAGGTGCGGGCCATGTCCGCGGCGGTCCTGGAACCCGCCGTCGACGCGGTCGGGCAGGTGCTGCCGGAGATGCGCGAGCGCGGCACCGGCGGGCTGCTGTTCGCCGGCGGGGCGAGCAGCGTCGTACCGATGCCTGCGCTCGGCGCACTCGCGCTCGGGGGCGCGGCGCTACGGAACTACGCGCTCACGTTGCACGCCGCGCTCGCCGACGAGGGTGTCCACGCGGGGACGCTCACCATCGGCGGGCTGATCGAGCGCGGGGACATCCACACGGCGTTGTCGGCCGACGCGGCAGCGACGGGCGGGACGCTGCCGCCGACCCTGGACCCGGACGAGCTCGCCGACACCGTCTGGACCCTGTACCGCGACCGGGACCGAGTGGAGGCCATGGCTGGTGAGTGGTTATCGCGGTCCTGACCGCGATAACCACTCACGGGCTCACGAGCGGAGCAGGTCCGAGCACTTCTCCCCGATCATCATCGTGGTGATGTTCGGGTTGATCGCCGGCAGGAAGGGCATCGCCGAGCCGTCGGCGACGCGCAGGTTCTGCACGCCACGGACCCGCAGCGCCGGGTCGAGGACGGCCATCGGGTCGTCGTCGGTGCCCATCTTCGCGGTGCACGCCGGGTGGTAGACGGTGTTGTGGGTCTTGGTGATGTAGTCGGCCAGCTCGTCGTCGGTCACGGCGTCCGGGCCCGGCGCCAGCTCGGCGGCGATCCACTCCTTGAGCACGGGCTGCTCGGCGATCCGCCGGGCCAGCCGGATGCCCTCGGTCATCACCCGCAGGTCGTGGCCCTCGGGGTCGGTGAAGTAGCGCGGGTCCACCCGGGCGCGGTCGCGGAAGTCGCGGGTGCGCAGCCGCACGGTGCCCCGGGACCGCCCGCGGGTGACGTTCGGGGTGAGGCAGAAGCCGTTGTCGGTGGTCGGGTAGCCCCAGCGCACCGTGTTCATGTCGAACGGGACCGAGCCGTAGTGCATCATCAGGTCCGGCCGGTCCAGCCGCGGGTCGGTGCGGTGGAACAGGCCGATCTCCCACCACTGGGTGGACTCGGCCACCATCGGCCTCGCGGCGTCCCAGAAGACCAGGCCCTCCACGTGGTCGTCCAGGTTGGACCCGACGCCGGGCAGGTCGGAGCGGACGTCGATGCCGAACTCGCGCAGGTGGTCGGCCGGCCCGATGCCGGAGAGCATCAGCAGCTTGGGGGTGTCGATCGCGCCCGCCGAGAGGATCACCTCGCGGTCGGCGTGCACGGTCTCCCGGCCCGGCCCGATCCCCCGCTGGTACTCGATGCCGGTCGCCCGGGTGCCCTCGAAGAGCACCTGCGAGGCCCAGCAGTCGGTCCGCACCTCGAGGTTCGGGCGCGAGTCCAGGATCGGGTGCAGGTAGGACACCGACGCCGAGGCCCGGGTCCCGTCCGGGAAAGAGTTGATCTGGAACCAGCCGGCCCCGTCGGTGACGGTGTGGCCCTCGTTGAAGCGCACCGTCGGCATCCCGACCGCGGCCGCGGCCTCCAGCACGGCGGACCCGCAGGGGTCGCGCGGCGGGACCTGCATGAGGTTGACCGGCCCGGAGCGGCCGTGTCCGTCCCATTCCCCGTCGTTGGTCTCCAGGCGCGTGATCAGCGGCCAGCACTCGTCGGCCGACCAGCCGGTCAGCCCCATCGACGCCCACTCGTCGAGGTCCTCGCGCGGGGTCCAGAACGCGATGCACGAGTTGTGCGACGAGCAGCCGCCGAGCACCTTCGCGCGGGCGTGGCGCATGTGCGAGTTGCCGCTGGCCTGCGGCTCGATCGGGTAGTCCCAGTCGTAGCCGGAGTCCAGCAGGTTCATCCAGTCGGTGAGCTTGAGGATGTTGTCGTCGCCGACGTCGGACGGGCCGGCCTCCAGCAGCAGCACCCGCGTCGACGGGTCCTCGGACAGCCGTGCGGCGACCGCGCATCCGGCCGACCCACCGCCGACCACGATGTAATCGAAACGGTCGCTCATGCCTGCTCCCCCTCCGTGCTCCCGGCGAACCAGCGCTGCGGCTCCGGGGCCGTGTTCTGCCAGATGTGCTTGATCTCCTGGTACTCCGCCAGGCCGGTCGGGCCGAGCTCGCGGCCGTTGCCGGAGCGGCCCATGCCGCCCCACTCGGCGCCCGGGAAGTACGGGTGGAAGTCGTTGATCCACACGGTGCCGTGCCGCAGGGCGTTGGCCACCCGGTTGGCCCGGCCCATGTCCTGGGTGAACACCGCGCCGGCGAGGCCGTACTCGGTGTCGTTGCCGAGCCGGATCGCCTCGTCCTCGGTCGTGAAGCGCTCGACGGTCAGCAGCGGCCCGAACGTCTCCTCGCGGATCAGCCGCGAGCCCGGCTCCAGGTCGGTGATCACCGTGGGCAGGTAGAAGTACCCGTTCGCCAGCTCGGGGTCGTCCGGGCGGGCGCCGCCGCAGCGGATCGTCGCGCCCTCGGCCCGCGCCGCCGCCACGAAGTCCTCGATCTTGGCCAGGTGTGCCGCCGAGACCAGCGGGCCGACCTCGACGCCGTCGGCCAGGCCGTTGCCCAGCCGGATCCGCTGCGCCCGCCGGACGATCTCGTCGATCACCGCGTCGGCGATCGAGTCCTCGATGATCAGCCGGGCGCCCGCCGAGCAGACCTGCCCGGAGTGCAGGAACACCGCGAGCATCGCGTAGTCGACCGCGAGCTCGAAGTCGGTGTCGGCGAAGACGATGTTCGGGTTCTTCCCGCCGAGCTCGACCGCGGTGCGCTTGACCGTGTCGGCAGAGGCCTTGATGATCGCCTGCCCGGTACTCAGGCCACCGGTGAACGACACCATGTCCACGTCCGGGTGCGCGGTGAGCGGGGCGCCCACCGAGGGCCCGTCGCCCAGCACGATGTTGACGACGCCGGCCGGCACGCCCGCCTCGGCGCAGAGCTCGACCAGCGTGATCGAGGTCAGCGGCGTGACCTCGCTGGGCTTGATCACCATGGTGTTGCCCGCGGCGATCGCGGGCGCGACCTTCCAGGACAGCTGCAGCAGCGGGTAGTTCCACGGGGTGATCAGCGCGCAGACGCCGACCGGCTCGTGCACGATCCGCGACACGACCGTGTCGCTGCCCGCGTCCACGATCCGCCCGGCGTCCTTGCCCGCGAGCCCTGCGTAGTAGCGGAAGACAGCGGTGACGTCGTCGACGTCCTGGCGGCCCTCGGCGATCGTCTTGCCGGTGTCGAGGGTCTCGGTGCGGGCGATCGTCTCGCGGTCGCGCTGGAGCAGGTCCGCGATCCGCCCGAGGATCGCGCCGCGCTCGTCGCTGGAGGTGGCCCGCCACGGGCCGGTGTCGAAGGCGCGGCGCGCGGCATCGACCGCGCGGTCGACGTCGTCGGACCCGGCCTGGTCGACCTCGGTCACCGTGGACGCGTCGTAGGGATTGATCACCGGCGCGGTACCCGCGGAGCCGGTGGTCCAGATTCCGTCGATGTAGAGGCTCGGCACCGGAGCAGCCTTCACCTGCGGCGGAGCTTACGCAAGCCGTGATCCACCGCTGATGACCATGGTCACCGGAGCGAGCGGGTGACGCAACCCCCGCGTCTCCTCGACCGGCGCGCTAGGGTTGCGCCATGGGCAACCCGGTGCGAACCCGCGAGTCGGGCGTGCAGTCGGTCGACCGCGCGATCACCGTCCTGGAGCTCATCGCGGGCCGCGGTGAGGCCGGTGTCAGCGAGCTGGCCGGCGAGCTCGAGGTGCACAAGTCGACCGCGTTCCGGCTGCTGGGCGCGCTCGAGGAGCACGGGCTCGTCGAGCAGGTCGGTGACCGCGGCAAGTACCGCCTCGGGTTCGGCCTGATCCCGCTGGCCGGCCGGGTGGCGGAACGGCTCGAGGTCACCACCCAGGGACGGTCGGTCAGCGAGGAGCTGGCCTCGCGGCTCGGTGAGACCGTCAACATCGCGATCCCGGACCGCGGCTACGCGGTCAACGTCGACCAGGCCCGCGGGCCGGCGATGGTGACCACCTACAACTGGCTGGGCCGGATCACCCCGATGCACAACACCTCCAGCGGGAAGGTGCTGCTCGCCGCGGCCGTCGCCGACGACCCGGCCGCGATGCCGGACGAGCTGGGGGAACGCCGGCGGGCCGCGCTCGGCGCCGAGCTCGTCCGGGTCTCCGAGCTGGGCTACGCCTGGTCGATCGAGGAGTTCGAGACCGGGCTCAACGCCGTCGCCGCCCCGGTGCGTGACCACTCGGGCACCGTGATCGCGGCGCTGTCGGTGTCCGGGCCCGCCTACCGGCTGCCGGACGAGCGAATCGAGGAGATCACCCCGGACGTCGTCGCGGCGGGCCGGGAGATCAGCCGCCGGATGGGGTTCTGGCACGAGTGAGCGCCCGGGCGACCGGGCCGCTCAGCCCGTGAGCCGCTCGAGCACCGGCGGCAGGATGCGCTCCACCTCGTCGCCGAAGCGCTGGAACTCCGGCCGCAGCAGCGGTGCGGCGAGCTTCAGCAGCCCCTTGAACCGCACGTCGGCCCGGTAGGTCACGATGCTGCCGTCCTCGGTCGGTTCGACGACGATGTCGTCGGTGGCCGTGACCGTGGCGTTCTCCCCGACGAACACCAGCCGCGAGTCGCTGCGCTCGACCAGGGTGGTCCTCAGCTCGGACTCCCGGCCGTTGAACACCGCGACCTGGTCCCAGGTGGCGCCGACCTCGATCGGGCCGCCGTCGTCGGAGCGCGTGCAGGCCTTCGTCCTCGGGTCCCAGATCTCGCTGTGCCCGAAGTCGGCGAGGTAGCCGAGCACGGTCCCGGCAGGGGCGGAGACCGTCATCACCCGCTGGACGCCGACCACGACGCTCCTCTCACCGGTTCGGACGGCGAGGATGGTCTCACGTCCCCCGGGCATGATCGAGAGCGACGGGCCGGTTCCGGCGGCCCGGTCGCGCCCGCGACCGGGATCCGGCGTTCCGCCGCGGGAACGGTGCCGCCCGGCGCAGACTCCGGTCCGGCCGCTGCGGCGGCGCAACCCCGGCGGAACGGGAGGACAGCGGTGGACGACGGGTACGGAGCCTCGCCGATGGCACGGGTCGAACCGGACCTGCTCGACGCGGCCGCGGGCCGGTTCGACGACGCCGCCGACGCACTGGCGGCCGCCGCCGCGGCGGTCCCGGCGCAGGCGCCGGCCGCCGGGTTCGCCGCGGCCGCCGTGGCGGGCGAGCTGGACGCGGACCTGGTCACCGCGGTGGGCGCGCACGCCGGCCGGGCGCGGGACCTCGGCGCCGCCCTGCGCGCCGCGGCCGCCGCGTGGCGGACCACCGACGACGCCGTCGCCGCGACGTTCAGCCGATCCCGCCGAGCCGGCTGACCCGGCCGAATCCGCTGAGCCCACCGAGTCCACCGAACCCGCCGAGTCCACCGTGCCCTCCCTGTCCGAGCTCGTGGCCTCCGACCCGGGGGCCTGGCTGCGCCGGGCGGGGAGCTGGGACGGGCTGGCGCAGCGGCTGGGCGCCCGCGCCGACGAGCTCGACCGGCCGGGGAGCGGGGCCGCACCGGCGGGCTGGCAGGGCGCCGACGCCGACCGGGCCCGCGCCGGGCGGGACGCACTGTGCCGGGCGCTGCGGGCCGACGCCGCCACGGCCGCCCGGGCGGCCGACGTCCTCGGCCGGCACGCCGGGGAGGTGCTCGCCGCCCAGCGCCGGGTCGTGCGGGCCGCGCTCGCGGTGCACCCGCTGCTCGACCTCGACCTGCGCACCGGCCGGATCGGCCTGCCGGGCGCGGCCGCGCTGCTGCCCGCCCCGTGGGCCGCTCTGCTCGCCGGGCGGCTCGCCCTCGACGCGGCGCGCTACGGGGCCGCGGTCCGGGCCGCGGTCGCCGAGGCGACCCGCTCCGACGACGCGGCCGCGGCCGCGCTGCGGGCGCTGCGCCCCGCGGCGGGGCCCGGGACCCCCGGCGCCGTCTCCCCCGCGCGCACGGTCCCGCCGCCGGGTCCGGCGGCCGCCCGCGCCTGGTGGTCGGGGCTACGGCCGGACGAGCGGGAACGGCTGGTCCGCACCCGTCCGGACCTGGTCGGGAGCACCGACGGCATCCCGGCCGCCGACCGGGACCGGGCCAACCGGCTCCGGCTCGCGGCCGAGCGCGCCCGCCTGCGGGCACTGGTCGCACGCGCCCGGCAGGCCGACCGGGCAGGCGACCGGGCCGCCGGGGCCCGCGCCGCAGCGGCGCTGGCCGGGCTCGACGCCGTGCACCACCGGCTCGCCGCGGGCGGGGCGTTCCTGCTCGACCTCGGCACCGGGGCGGGCGCGGGCCGGGTGGTGCTGGCGGTCGGCGACCCCGAGCGGGCCGAGCACGTCGTCACCCACGTCCCCGGGACGGGTGCGGGCTGGGCGTCGGTGCCCGAGGACCTGCGCCGGGTCGACG
This sequence comes from Pseudonocardia ammonioxydans, assembly GCF_900115005.1. Lineage (GTDB taxonomy): Bacteria > Actinomycetota > Actinomycetes > Mycobacteriales > Pseudonocardiaceae > Pseudonocardia > Pseudonocardia ammonioxydans. The sequence goes on from NZ_FOUY01000012.1 coordinate 75,234, forward strand.
CCACCCGTGACGCAGCCACCCGCGCTGCCGTCTCTGCCGCTGCCGGCTCTGCCGCGGCCGCCGCGCCGCGGGAGCGGGTGGCCGCCGTGCTGTGGACCGGCTACGACGCACCGGGCGACCTGCTCGCCGCCGCACACCTCGGGCCCGCCGAGCGCGGCGCGGCCGACCTGCGCGGGTTCCAGGAGGGGCTGCGCGGCGGGCACGCGGGGCCGGTGCACCTGACCGTCGTCGGGCACTCCTACGGCTCGACGGTCACCGGCCGGGCGGCCGGGCCGGGGTTCGCCGCCGACGACGTCGTGTTCGTCGGCAGCCCCGGCGCCGGGGTGCGCAGCGCCGGGGAGCTCGGCGTCGCGCCGGAGCGGGTCTGGGCCACCACCGCGCGCCACGACCCGATCTCGAGTGCCCCGGGCAGCGAGCTGTTCGGCACCTCGCGCGGGCTCGGCCCGACCGGTCTGGCCCACGGCCCGAACCCCGCCGCCCCCGGCTTCGGCGCCCGCCTGTTCGAGTCCGCCCCGGGCACCGCGCTGCCGCGCCCGGACGATCCGGCGACCCCGACCGACGAGTCCGCACCCGCCGCCGCGCACGGCGCGTACTGGGACCCGGGATCGCCCGGTCTCGACATGCTCGGGCGGATCGTGTCGGGAACCACCGATTCGCCGTGACGGTGAGTGATTGTCGGACTGCTTCCCGATACCGCCCTCCGGCCGTCCGGCGGAATCGCCGAGCGCCCAATGAACCAGCGATGGTGCAGGTCACAGATAGTCGTCAGATCGACAGCGACTACCCTCCCGTCGGGTCGGGCACGGGCAGTAGCATGCGGGCGTGACCGACACCGAGAGCAGACCGGCGCGGCGTACCGGGCGCCCCCCGCTGACCGATCGGGCGACCTTGCTCGCGGCCGCGCGCGAGATCGGCTTCTCCGACCTCACGGTCGGCGCGGTGACCACCCGGGTCGGCGTCAAGTACTCGACGTTCTACCGGCACTTCTCCAGCCTCGAGGCGCTGGTGGCCGCGCTGGTGGACGACGTCGTGACCGACGACGTGTTCCCCGACGTCGAGAGCCGCTGGCAGGAACAGCTGCTCTCGTTCGCCGCGGCGACCTTCGACGTGATGGCCGCCCACCCGGGCCTGGCTCCCGCGCTGGTCCGGCTGCCGGACGCCCCGGACGCGATGATGACGGCGTTCCGCAGGCTCACCGACCGGCTCATCGCGGTCGGGTTCTCCGCCGAGGACGCCGTGCTCGCCAGCGGCACCGCCGTGCAGATGGGCATGCAGCCGTGGCTGAGCGCCAGCGGCCAGGGCGTGGGCGACCTGCGGCGGCGCGACCAGGTCCTCGACTCGGCGCAGGCGTTCGACCCGCAGGTGCGCGCGGTGTTCCGCGACCAGATCGACGACCCGCCGCGCAGCTGGACGCTGCGCCGGGTGGAGCTGGTGATCACCGGCCTGGAGGCCCGTCTGCCGTCCTGACCGGCACGACACACACGAACGCCCGGGGTGCTCGGCACCCCGGGCGTTCGTCGTTCACACGGTCAGGAGGGCACGACCTGGTCCGCCTGCGGGCCCTTCTGGCCCTGGGTGACCTCGAAGGTCACGGTCTGGCCCTCGTCGAGGGTGCGGTACCCGGAGGACTGGATCGCGCTGAAGTGGACGAACAGGTCCTGCCCGCCTCCGTCCGGCGTGATGAACCCGTACCCCTTCTCCGCGTTGAACCACTTGACGGTTCCCTGTGGCATCCGGATGTCTCCTCGCGTCTTGCCGGTACCTACGGAGTGGACCCTAGCCGTAGGACGGGCCGAGAGGGACACAGTCCCCACATGAAAATCGAAATGGCTCGTGCGTGGTTGTCGCGGTGGGAGCCGCGACAACCACTCACGATCCCGCTGAGCCCTCGACATGAGCGCGCACCGCGCTGCCGTCCGCGCTGAGCCAGCCCTTGCGCCCGGCGTAGGCCAGCATCCCGGCGAACCCGTCCTCCCAGTCCGGCCCGACCCGGCCGGCGGCGAGCGCGCGCACGGCGGCGACCCGCACCAGGACGTCGTCGCCGTCCGGCTCGCCGATGCCGTGCGCGGCCAGGGCCTCGGTGAACTCGTCGGGGGTCAGCCCGGCAGGCCGGACGACGTGGAAGGCGGTGAACACCTCCGGCTCGGCGAGGCGGGCGTCGGCGCGGGAGATCTCCAGGTACACGGGTGTCCCTTCAGATGCGGTAGGTGCGGATCTTGGCGTAGAGCGCGGTGCGGGAGATGCCGAGCTCGCGGGCGGCGGTGGACTTGTTCCCGCCGTGCGCGTGCAGGGTCGCCGCGATCACCCGGGCCTCGGCCAGCTGCAGCGGCGACAGCGTCGACCGGGTCGCGGCGGCGCGGACGTCGGCCGGGAGCGCGGTGGCCGTGAGCACCGGGCCGGTCCCGCCGGCGGCCGCGTCACCCACCACCCGGACGAGCTCGGCGAGGTTGCCGGGCCAGTGGTGGCGGCGCAGCGCGGCGAGCGCGTCCGGGGCGAACGAGAGCCCACCACCGCGGCGGCGCAGCAGGGACTGGGCCAGCCGGGCGACGTCGTCGGGCCGGCTGCGCAGCGGTGGCAGCGCGACGGTGGTGGCACCCAGCCCGTCGCACAGCAGGCCGGCGGCGTCGCCGGGCGCCTCCCCCTCAGGGACGGTGACGGTCAGCCCCACCGGCGGCCGCCCGGCCGGGTCGGCGAGGACCGCGACGACGGCGCGGGCGGCAGGGACGTCGAGCAGCTCGGCGTGCCGGAGCATCAGCGAACCACCGGCGGCCACGGCGTCGCGCAGGCGCCCGATCCAGGCGCCGGTCCCCTCGACGGCGTGCGTGGCGGCGTCCAGCACGGTCGGCGCCGGGCCCAGTGCCCCGGCGAGCACGGTCGCCTTCCCGGTGCCGGCCTCCCCGCGTACGGCGACCGGCCCGGTCGCGGCCAGCTCCGCGGCCCGGGTACCCGCGGCGCTCCACGGGTCGCTGCGCGACTCGGCCGACCGGCGCGGCACGGGCGCGACGGTCCGGGCGCCCGGGCCGCTGACGGTGAGCAGGGCACCGGCCGTCGTCCCGGCGGCCCGGACCAGCTCCACCCGGGCGGTCAGGTCGGCGGGCAGGCCGATCGTCGTGCGGTCGGTGCGCAGCGTGCGCAGCTCGTCCCACAGGTCGAGCCGGTCCAGCCCGAGCCCGCCGGCCGCGGCGTTGGTGAGCAGCACCCCGTCCCCGACCACGGCGACCGGGCCGCTGTCGCGCCGCTGGGCGTCCAGGAACGCGTCGAGCAGGCGCCGTTCGCGCAGGCTCGCGTGCTCCAGCAGCGCCGTGTGGATCTCCTCGACGAGCTTGCGCACGACGACGGTGAGCAGCGAGTTGGTGTCGCCCGCGCGGCAGGTGACGTTGACGGCGCCGACGGTGCGCCGGGTGATCGGGTGGCGGACGGGGGCGGCGACGCAGGTGACGTCGTGGAAGCGCTGGACGTAGTGCTCGGCCCCCCGGACGACGGCGAGCGCGCCCGTCTCCAGGGCGGTGCCGAGCCCGTTGGTGCCGACGAACTCCTCGTCGAAGCAGAAGCCCTCGACCACCGACAGGTCGTCGAGGGTGTCGCGCAGCATCGGCTCGGAGACCCACCGCCAGATCACGCTGCCGCGCTCGTCGGACAGGGCGAGGCAGGAGCTGTCCCCGACCAGCAGCTCGGCCATCCCCGTCATGATCGGGACGGCGACCCGGGCGAACGCGGTGTCCAGCTCGGTCTCGACGAAGGGGACGTCGACGTGCTCGGGGTCCACCCCGCTGAACCGGGAACGGCGCCAGGAGGTCAGGACGTCGCCGCGCAGGTCGTCCGGTTCCTGCCCGGCCTGGAACAGCTCCCAGGGGCCTCTGGTCGTCATCGCCACCTCCTTCACCCCATCCTCGGCACCGCGGTGGCCACGCGCCAGGGCCGGGTCCCCCTCGGCGGTGGGGACCCGGCCCGGGCGGGGTGGATCAGGCCTGTCCGGCCTTCTCCTGCTCGTAGCGCTTGGTCATGGCGTCGACGGCGTCGAGCTGGGTCTGCGCGTGCTTCTCCCGCGTCGACTGCGCCCGGTCCTTGGCGGCGAGGGTGCCCGCGGCCTGGCCCTGGAACTCCGGCATGACGTGCTGGGCGATGAGCTCGTAGCTGCGCTTGGTCGCCTCCGGGTTGGCCCACTCGTGGCCGAGCAGCAGCATGGCGCCGAACCCGCCGGACTGGTCGACGAGCTTCTGCACCTGGGCCTTGGCGTCGTCGACGGTGCCGATGGCCCCGATCCCGGCCTCGTTGATGAAGTCGATCATCTCCTTGACGTTCGACCCGTCGCCGACGGCCATCTGGGGGAACGCCGCGACCTTCTGGAAGTAGTTGAACCAGTGCTCGATGCCGTACTCGACCTCGCGGTAGGCCTGCTCGCGGGTCTCGGCGATGTGCATCAGCCCCACCAGCCGCCACGAGCTGCGGTCCGGCGCCGGCTGCCCGTGGTGGGCCGCCCGCTCCTCGACCACGCTCCAGTGGTGGGCCAGCGCGTCGAACCCGTCCTGGGTCAGCGTCGCCCCGATCGAGAGCAGCCCCACCCCGTGCTGCCCGGCCATCCGCGGCCCGGTCGGCGAGGCCACCGCGGCCACCGCCACGTCGAAACACGGGTCGCTGTAGGGCGCCAGCTGCAACTGCGCATCGATCAACGTGTGCGTACGGGTCTCGGCGTTGACCACCTCCCCGCGCAGCAGCCGCATGATGATGTCGAGATTGACCTCGAGCAGCTCACGGGTGTCGGTCGGGTTCAACCCGATCATCGCCGAGTCCGTCGGCAGCGACCCCGGACCGCACCCCAGCATCGACCGGCCCCGGGTCAGGTGGTCCAGCATCACCATCCGGTCGGCCACCCACAGCGGGTTGTGGTACGAGATCGAGGTCACCCCGGTACCCAGCTTGATCCGCCGGGTCCGCTCCGCCGCCGCGGCGATGAAGATCTCCGGCGAGGCGATGATCTCCGACCCGGCCGAGTGGTGCTCACCGATCCAGGCCTCGTCGAACCCCAGCCGGTCCAGGTGCTCGACGAGCTCCAGATCGCGCTGCAACGCCAGGGTCGGGTTCTGCCCCGGCTGGTGGAACGGGGCGAGGAAGGTGCCGAAGCGGAGTCGGGTCACGGGGCTCTCCTGAACAATCGTGGAGCGGTCGCGTGTGATCCCGACCGCATCGTCCGGAGCGCCAGCATGACCCCGCTCACGGGCTCCGAGCTGTTCGGAAAGTGGACAGTGCCGGGCTCGCTACGCCCCGGTCCCGCTCCCGCGTTCGCGCAGCTCGATCCCTGCCGGCGTCCGTGCCCCGGCGAGCCCGCACACGAGGTCGAGCTCGGCGATCACGTTCTGCAGCACCTGGGCGACGCCGCGGGCGCCGTCGAGCGCGAGCCCGTGGGCGTACGGGCGGCCCAGCAGTACCGCCCGGGCGCCCAGCCGGACCGCGGTCGCGACGTCGGCCCCGGTCCGCACGCCGCTGTCGAGCAGTACGGCCAGCCGGTCCCCCACCGCCTCGGCCACGCCGGGCAGCGCGTCCAGCGAGGCCACCGCGTGGTCGAGCTGGCGGCCGCCGTGGTTGGAGACGACGACGCCGTCGGCACCGGCGTCCGCGGCGCGGCGGGCGTCGTCGGGGTGCAGGACGCCCTTGACCACGATCGGCAGCCGGGTCCGCGCCCGCAGGCCGGCGAGGTCCTCCCAGGACAGCTGCGGTCGCGAGTAGACCCGCAGGAACGTCTCGACGGCGGCCCGCGGCACCGGCGAGCGCAGGTTCTCCAGGAAGCCGCCGGGCGCGTTGCGGGTGATCTCCAGCAGGGTCCGCACGGCCTGTGGGGTGACCCTCGGCGACGGCCCGGTCGCCGGCCGGGCGAGCGCCTCGTCGACCAGCCCGCGGAAGACCGGGTCCGATGTGTACTGGCCGATGCCGATGCCGCGGGCGAACGGCAGGTGCCCGAGGTCGAGATCGCGCGGTCGCCAGCCCAGCATCGTCGTGTCGAGCGTGACGACGACCGCCTCGCACCCGCTCGCCTCCGCCCGGGCGAGGAAGCTGTCCACCAGCTCATCCGATGTGGACCAGTAGAGCTGGAACCAGCGCGGTGCACCGGCCGCGGCGAGCTCCTCCATCGGCGCACCGGCCTGGTTGGAGATCACCATCGGGACGCCGGTGGCCGCGGCGGCCCGGGCCACCGCGGTGTCGGCGCCGCGGCGGACCAGGTCGAGCGCACCGATCGGGGCGAGCAGCAGCGGGGCGGGAAGCCGGCGCCCGAACAGCTCCACGGACAGGTCGCGCTCGCCGACGTCGCGCAGGATCCGCGGCACGATCTCCCGGCGCGCGAAGGCCTCGCGGTTCGCCCGCAGCGTCGTCTCGGCGCCCGCTCCCCCGGTGATGTAGGCGTCGGCGCGCCGGCTCATCGCCCGCCGGCCGCGCCGCTCGAGCTCCTCGGGTCCGGTGGGGACACGCGGGCGGGTGCCGACGACGCCGTCGCGGTAGATCCGTTCCTGGCGCGCCCGCCCCGGTGCCGGCACCGTCATGTCGCCTCCCGTCGTCGTCGGACGGCGCCAGGCTACGGCGCGCGGGTGCCGGACGGGCCCGTGCGCGCTGCGCGCAGGGCTCAGACCCGTACCGGGAGCCGGGTGAGCCCGTGGATCAGGGTGCTCTCGCGGTAGGCACCGGGCTCCCCGGCGAGCGCCATGTCCGGGAAGCGCTCCAGCAGGGTGCGGAACGCGATCTCGCCCTCCAGCCGGGCCAGCGGCGCGCCGACGCAGTGGTGGATGCCGTAGCCGAACGCCAGGTGCCCCGACGCGTCGCGCTCGACGTCGAGCCGCTCGGCGTCGGCGTAGCGCTCGGGGTCGCGGTTGGCACCGATCAGCGACACGAGCACGAACTCGTCGGCCGGGATCGTGATCCCGGAGTACTCCACCGGCTCGGTGGTGAACCGGAACGTCGCGAGGTTGACCGGGCCGTCGTAGCGGAGGAACTCCTCGACGGCGTTCGGGATCCCGTCCGGGTCGGCCTGCAGCCGGGCACGCTGCCCGGGGTCGCGCAGCAGCGCGAGCATGCCGTTGCCGATCAGGTTGACCGTGGTCTCGTGCCCGGCGACGAGCAGCAGGAACGCCATCGCGGTGGTCTCGGCGTGGCTGAGCGAGTCGCCGTCCTCCGACGCGCGCACGATCTCGGAGAGCATGTCGTCACCGGGGTGCGCCGACTTGTCCGCGACCAGCTCGGCGAGGAAGGTCGCCATCGCCGCCGCGGCCGCCTCGCGCTCCTGGTCGGCGGCGCCCGAGAGCAGCGTGTTCGACCACTGCCGGAAGTCCTCGCGCCGGCCCTGCGGGACACCGAGGATCTCGCAGATCACGGTCATCGGCAGCGGGAACGCGAACTCGTCGAGCAGGTCGACCTCGGGTCCGGCGGCGGCCATCGTGTCGGCGAGCCCGGTCGCGATCTGCTCGATCCGCGGGCGCAGCCGGGCGATCGCGCGCATCGTGAACGCCCGGCCGACCAGCTTGCGCAGCCGGGTGTGGTCGGGCGGGTCGGCGTTGAGCATGTGCTGCACGAGCGACTCCGCGAGCGCCCGGGCCGGTGGCCCGTCCTCGTGGCGGGCGAGCAGCTCCGGGATGCGGCGGGCGTCCTTGGCCAGCCGGCGGTCGTTGAGCGCGGCCCGGGCGTCGGCGTAGCGGGTGATCATCCAGAACGAGAGGTCGTTCGGGCCGGTCGCGCGGGTGACCGGCCGGTCCACGCGCAGCTCGCGGTAGAGGGCGTCCGGGTCCTGGAAGAACGCGTCGTCGAGCCGGAGCGGCTCGGTGTCCTGGGTGGTCGTCATCGTCCGCTCCGTCTCCTCCGGCCTCGCTGCTTCCCGGCCTCGCTGCGTCGCTGCGTGACCGCACTGCCAGGGTTGCACAGGATGTGCAAAACTGCACTCGTGATGAAACGGACGACGGAGCCGGCCCGCCGCCCGTCGGCGCGCGAGCGCAACCGGCGCTCCATCCTGGGCGCGGCGAGCGAGGTGTTGCGCCGGGATCCGGAGGCGACCCTCGACGACGTCGCCGCCCGCGCGGGTGTCGTCCGCCGGACCGTGTACGGCCACTTCGCCAACCGGCAGGCGTTGCTCGTCGCGCTCGTCCACTCGGCCGCGGCGGACTTCGTCGCCGAGGTCGGGCAGATCGACCCGGCCGCGCCGGACCCCGCCGCGGAGCTCGCGAGCGCCATCCTGCGGACCTGGAGCACGGCGCGGCGCAACGCGCCGCTGATCACGCTGGCCCGGCGCACGATGGACGACGAGGTGCGGGCCGCGATGGCACCGTTCGCCGGTCTGATGAGCGACCTGATCGAGCACGGCCGCCGGTGCGGGGTGTTCGCCGGGCACGTCGACGCGCGGGTGCTGGCGGAGGTGCTGGAGGCGGGGTCGACGACCTACCTGCGGGCCGCGGCGGGCGGGCGGTGGTCCGGCGACGAGTCCGATGTGGCACTCGGGCACCTGCTCACGCTCGGGGTCGGGATCGACGCGGCCCGTGCCGCCGTGGCGCGGGCACACGAACGGGCCGGGCCGGCTCGTCCCCGTGACTCCGGCGGTGCGCGCGGGTGAGACTCCACCCGGCGCCCACGAGCCGGAAGGAGCCCATGAACCCTGCCAGCCCCGACGACCCCGCAGCCACCGGCACCACGCCCCCGCCCTCCCCGGAACCGGAGCCGGTGACGGTCTGGCTGTGGCGGGTGTGGGTCGTGGTCGTGCTCGGGATCGTGGTGGCCACCACGGTGCTGAACCTCCGCAGCGGGACCCTCGCCCCGCCGTACGACACCCTGGCCCTGGTGCTCCTGCTCTACGCGCTCGGCGCCGGGGCACTCGCCTGGTGGCTCGCCGCGGCGCCGTCCCCGGACGGGCAGGTGTGGGCCGCGCTCCGGCAGCCCCTCGGGCGCCGAGAGCGGTACCGGATCGGCCGTGCGCTGCTGCGGGGCACCGGCATCGCCCCGCAGCACCGGGACTATGCCGTCGCCCGGGTCGCCCGGCAGCGCCGCGCGCTCCTGACGCTCGGCCCCGTGTCGGCGCTCGTGTGGAGCCAGGTGGTGTCGGTCGCCGGCTCGGAGGCCGGGCCGGGCCCCGTCCGGTTCGTCCTGGCCGCGGCGGTCCTCGTGGCCGTCGTGACGGTGGGCTCGCTGGTGCTGCAGTGCCGGCGGGAGCGGACCCTCCGGCGGGTGCTCTCGGATCCGAGACGGAGCTGATCGGGCGACCGGTGGACGCCTCCCCGCGGGCGCGATGGGATGGCGGGCATGACTGGTGGAACGACTCCGTGACGGCCGGCTGCGATCTGGACACCGGCACCGTCGGGATCGGGACCGGCCCCGTCACCCCGCAGGAGGTGGTGGCGGTCGCCCGCGGCGGTGCCGCGGTCCGGCTCGGCGACGACGCCCTGGCCGCGATCGCCCGGGGCCGCGCGGTCGTCGACCGGCTCGCGGTCGCCGACGACCCCTACTACGGCGTCTCCACCGGCTTCGGCGCGCTGGCCACCCGGCACATCCCGGCCGACCGGCGCACCGCGCTGCAGCTCGGCCTGGTCCGCAGCCACGCCGCCGGGTCCGGTGCCGAGGTGGAACGGGAGGTCGTCCGGGCGCTGATGCTGCTGCGCCTGTCGACACTGGCCACCGGCCACACCGGCGTCCGTCCGGGGACGGCGCAGGCCTACGCCGCGCTGCTCAACCACGGGATCACCCCGGTCGTGCACGAGTTCGGCAGCCTCGGGTGCTCCGGTGACCTCGCCCCGCTGGCGCACTGCGCGCTGGCGCTGATCGGCGAGGGGCGGGTGCGCGACGCGGCCGGGCGGCTCCGGGACACGGCGTCGGCGCTCGCCGAGGCCGGGCTGGCGCCGGTGACGCTCGCCGAGAAGGAGGGGCTCGCGCTCATCAACGGCACGGACGGGATGCTGGGCATGCTCGTCCTCGCCGGGCACGATCTCGACGGGCTGCTGCAGGTCGCCGACGTCGCCGCGGCCATGAGCCTGGAGGCCCTGCTCGGCACCGACCGGGTCTTCGCCGAGGACCTGGCGGCGATGCGCCCGCACCCCGGCCAGACCCGCTCGGCGGCCGCCCTGCGGGCGCTGCTCGACGGCTCGGAGATCGTCGCCAGCCACCGTGGACCGGACTGCACCCGGGTGCAGGACGCGTACTCGCTGCGCTGCGCACCCCAGGTCCACGGGGCCGCGCGGGACACCCTCGACCACACCGCGCTCGTGGCCGGCCGCGAGCTCGCCGCGGCGATCGACAACCCGGTCGTCGCCCCGGACGGGCGGGTCGCGTCCAACGGCAACTTCCACGGTGCACCCGTCGGGTACGCGCTGGACTTCCTGGCGGTCCCGGTCGCCGACGTGGCGTCGATGTCGGAGCGGCGCACGGACCGGATGCTCGACGCCGCCCGCAGCGCCGGGCTCCCGCCGTTCCTGGCCGACGACCCCGGTGTCGACTCCGGGCACATGATCGCCCAGTACACCCAGGCCGGGATCGTCGCCGAGCTCAAGCGGCTCGCCGTGCCCGCCTCGGTGGACTCGATCCCCTCCAGCGCGATGCAGGAGGACCACGTCTCGATGGGCTGGTCGGCCGGGCGCAAGCTGCGCCGGGCACTCGACGGTCTCGCCCGGGTGCTGGCGGTCGAGCTGGTCACCGCGGCCCGGGCGCTGGACCTGCGCGCGCCGCTGTCCCCCGCCCCCCGCACCGGGGCGGTGCGCGACCTCGTCCGCGACCACGTGCCCGGCCCGGGGCCCGACCGGCACCTGGCGCCGGAGATCGAGGCGGTGCTCGAGCTCGTCCGCTCCGGGGCGGTGACCGCGGCGGCGGACCTGCCGCCCGCCTAGGCTCCGGCTCCCACCGGTGCGACGGGCTGGCGCAGGACGGTCCGCAGCTTCTCCGGCGCCGTCCGGCGCGGGTCGGACAGGTAGATCTCGTGGTGGCGCCCGTTCCACGTGAACCCCTGCCCGGGCATGTACTCGTCGTGCAGCCGGGCCAGTACCGGGCCCTCGTCGTCGTAGGACCCGATGTGCAGGACCTGCACGCTGAGGCCCTCGCGCAGCTCCTCGAAGCGCAGCAGGTCCACGGCCGGCGCGCCCTTGCGCCGGGCCGCCTCGGTCGCCGCGGCCGCGATCTCCGCCGACACCCACTCCGGCTGGTTGATCATCATCGTCCAGTCCCAGGCGTCCTTGTCCCGGGTGACGAACGCCGTCGGGTCGTCGGCGCTCCACAGCCCCTCGAGCGGGCCGACCGTGTGCACCCGGCCCAGCTCCGCCTTCGCGATCGCGCGGGCCGCGTAGGAGGCGGTGAACAGCGTCGTGACGGCCTCGCCGTAGGCGGCGGAGACGTTCGGGTCCCCGTGACCGTCGATGCGGAAGTAGTGGAACGGCGGCACCTCGACGGTCGCGAACCGCCCTACCCGAGGCGCGTAGAGCTGCGGGAACGCCTTCTTGACGTCGTAATTCGCCGTGTCGTCCGCCATCGCGGTCATGACTCCTCCGGGGTGTCGGTGAGGACCTGTTCGGTCCAGCGCAGCTCGGCGCCGAGCTGCGCCTCGCTGTGGTCGAAGATCGCGCGTGCGGCGCGCGGCAGCGGTTCCTGCCGGGCCCGCACACGCCGGAGCTCGGCGAGCTCCTGCTCGACGGCGGACCTCCGCTCCGCCAGTGCCCGCGCCAGCTCGCCGGGCGGCAGGAGCGGACTGTTCGCCATGCCGACGAGCACCGGCGCGTGCCGGGGCGGCACCTCGGCGATCCGCTGCCGCGTCCCCTCGGCACACGCCGCGTGGCCGGCGTCGGTGAGGCGGTAGACCCGGCGCGCCTTCGCCCCGCCCGGCGCCCGCTCGCTGCTGACGAGACCGCGCTGCTCGAGCCGGTTCAGCACGTAGTACAGCGAGGAGAAGGCGAGCGAGGTCCACCGGCGGACCCCGCGCTCGTCGATCACGGCCTCGAGGTCGTACGCGTGCCGGGGCCGCTCGGCCAGCAGGCCCAGCACCACGAGGTCGGCATCGGTCGGTTGCTGCGGCACGACACTATCCTAGTACTGGAATACGGGTCTGCGACAGACCCGCGCGCGACGCTTCGCCATCCGCCGAGGGCGCCAACGCGCTGATCGACGCCCAGCCCGCCGTCCGAGCGGTCGCTCGCCGCGCGTGGGAGGGCGCTACCGCGCAGGTCGAGGCCGACCAGCCGCCGAGACGCACGCTGTCGCCCCGGCGCGGACAGGACCGTGCAGATCGACTTCCGGAACACGCGTGAGGTGCACGCATCCGCCCCGTCGAGGGCGCGAGCGTGCAGGTCGGCCGGCACGCCACACCCGTTCGCCCGCCCGCACACCCGCCGCAGCGGGTGTGTGAGCGCGTCAGCGGGTGTGTGAGCAGCAGGCCTCGACGGCGGGGGTGACGTGTGCGCGGGCGAGGCGGTGGGCCCGCTCGGCGTCGCCGGAGCGGATCGCCGCGCAGATGCCCTCGTGCTCCTCGACCAGCGCCCGTGCCGTCTGCGGCGCCGGACCCTGCATGATCGACCGGGTGGCGCCGGCCTCGAACGCGTCGTAGAAGTGGCTGAGCAGCGTGTTCCGGGCGGCGTGGACGACGGCGCGGTGGAAGTGCGTGGCGACACGGTTGAGCAGCTCGTGGTCTCCCGCGTCGAGCGCGGTACGGCCCTCGGCGGCCAGCGCCGCCAGCCGGGCGTGGTCGGCGTCGTCGGCACGACGGGCCGCGAGCCCGGCGGCCTCGCTCTCGACCGCCCGGCGGGCCTCCAGCACCGTCAGCATGTCCTCGCCGCCGACGAAGCGGGCGAGCACGGCGTCCAGCTCGGTGGTCGCGCGGACGAACGTCCCGTTGCCCTGGATCGTCTCCAGCAGACCGACGTGCACGAGCGCCTGGACCGCCTGACGCAGCGTCGCCCGGCTGACGTCGAACTCCTCGACGAGCTCGGTCTCGACCGGCAGTCGTGAGCCGACCGGCCACGCGCCCGACCGGATCCGCTCCTGGAGCAACGTGATCAACCGGCCGACCAGCGCCGACCGGCGCGGGGCGCCCGAGTCCGACATCGCCGCCCCTCCCCGCTCCGCGCCTCCGGTCCGACCATCAAAGAGCTGCCCTTTACGCTAGCGTACCGAAAGAGCAGCCCTTTTCCGCCGCACCCGAGGAGGACCCGTGCCGGAGCGGAGCTTGATCACGCGCGCGGGCTCGATCGGATGCTGCACGGCGATGGTCGCGGCCGGCGCCCTGCTGTCGGCCTACGGGCCGGCCATCCCCGCCTTCCAGGAGCACTTCGACCTCGCCGAGGCCGCGGCCGGCGCGGGCCTCGGCGTCCAGTCGGTGGGCGCGGTCGCCGGCGTCCTGCTCGCGCAGACCGTGCTGCGCCTGCGCGGCAACCGGTTCACCGTCGGCGTGTCGATGGCGCTGATGGGGGTCGGCGCCCTGGCCGTCGCCGCAGCACCGACCTGGCCGCTGCTGCTGCTCGGCGCCGTGGTCGCCGGGCTGGGCCTCGGCGGGTGCGACTCACTGATCACCCAGCTGTTCATCGTGGGGCACGGCAGCCGCGGCCCGACGATGGTGAACATCGCGCACGCCTGCTTCGGGCTGGGCACGGTGGCGGCCCCGCTGAGCGCCGCCGGGACGGGTCCCGCCGGGTACGGGTTCGTGTTCCTGGGGATCGCCGTGCTGGCGTTCGCGGGTCTCGCGATGGTCGGCGGGCTCGTGCCGCGACCGACACCGGCCGAGGTGGACATGTCCACCGGCGGTGGCGGGACCGGCGCCGCCCCCACCGTAGGGCCCGCACTGGCGGTGCTGGGCAGCTTCGTCGCCCTCTACCTGATGCACTTCGGGGTGCAGTCGGGGATCGGCAGCTGGGAGCCGACCTTCCTGCTCGACCTCGGCCACCCGGCCTCGGTCGCCGCGCTGGCGACGTCGGGCTTCTGGCTCGCCATGGTCCTCGGCCGGTTCGTGGCGGCGATGCTGGTCCGGGTCGTGCGGCCGAGCCTGCTCGTCGTGGGCAGCTGCGCCGGTCTCGTCGCGGCCACGGCCCTGACGTTCCACCCGCCCGCGGCGGTCGGCGCGCTCCTGCTGGCAGGCCTGTTCATCGGACCCATCTTCCCCAACGGCCTGACCTGGCTGGCGACGACGGGCCACGCGAACGGGTCCCGGTTCGCCTACGTCATCGCCGCCTCGATGGTCGGCAGCGCCCTCGCCCCGGTCGGCTTCGGCGCCGCGCTCGCGGCGAGCGGGACGGGCGCCTTCCCCGCGGCGGTCCTGATCGTCGCCGCCGCGACGCTGGCTGCGAGCATCGGCACGCTCCTGCTCGCCCGCGAGCGGCGGGAGCACCGGCGGCCCCGGGAGCACAGCGGCTCCGGGTGATCCGCCGGCACGTCGCGAGAGGAGCAGGCATGGCCCGCCAGGTGTCCAGGGACGACTACTTCGAGGAGGCCATGAACCTGCTCGCCACCGAGGGGTTCCCGGCGCTGAAGCAGGCCACCGTCTGCAAACGACTCGCCGTGACCACGGGGTCGTTCTACAGCCACTTCGGCAACTGGCAGGTGTTCACCCGGGAGCTGCTCCACCGCTGGCGGGAGGAGCGCACGCTCCAGATCGCCGCCGCGGCGGACGCGAGCACGGGCCCGATCGAGGCGCTGGTCCTGCTGCGGGACATGGCCTGCGAGCTACCCTACCGGGCCGAGGCGGCCATCCGCGCGTGGAGCCTCACCGACCCCGCCGTCGCCGAGATCCAGGCACTGGTCGGCCAGGAGCGGCTCGCGACCGTGGAACGTGCCATGGCCGCGATGTTCACCTTCCCCACCACGGCCGGGCGGTGGGCCCGCACCGCCTCTGCATCCTGGTCGGCCCCGAGCAGTTCGAGCGCCATCCGCACGACACCGGGCACATGACGTGGGCCCTGGACCGGCTGCTCGAACACATCGAGCAGGTCCGCGACCGCTGAGGGGCCGCCCCTTGCCGCCGACGCTCACCGCTTCGCGCAGCAGGCTGTTCCGGCCCGCCGCGCCGCACAGGTCGTCCGCGCACCGCACAGGACCGGACCCGTGCGACGGGGCGCGAACGTGTGCGACTCGAGGGACAGGGCGCGCGTCAGGAGCGACGCCGGCAGGCGCCGCACAGGTTGCGTGGGCGCCGCACAGGGCCGGGCTTGTGCGGCGGACCCGGAACGTGTGCGGCGCGAGGGCGTGGGGCGCGCGGGGGCAGGAGCCCGGCCGTCGTCGACCGCACCGCCGAGTTCGACGTCGCGGCGCGGCGCCTGGCCTGGGTGGAGCTGCTGAACTCGGGGCAGACCTGCATCGCGCCCGACCACGTGCTCGCCGAGGCCGCGGTGCGCGACGAGCTCGTCGAGCGGATCGGGCGCTGCCTGGCCGAGTTCCGCGCCGGGGAGCATCACGGCAAGGCCGGCTTCGACGAGTTCGGTCACCGCAAGTCGGTGCTGGTCACGACGTTCCGGCCGGACCCGCGGATCGTCTACCCGCCCTGCACCCGGCGGGCCGTCCCGATCACCCGCCGGCTGTTCCGAACGGCCGGGCTCCCCGCCGCGGGGCGCCCGCCGTGCGCACTGGGTCACAATGCCGACTCAAGTGACAACTGCATCCATTATCGTTTCTCCGATGTCCGTCAGCGGAACGAGTACACCGGCCCGAGTACTGCTCACGGTCCGCGAGCTCGAGGTCACGATCGGGAGCCGTGCCGTGCTCCGCGGGGTCGGCCTCGAGCTGCAGTACGGCGAGCGGGTGGCGTTGGTCGGCCCGTCCGGGTCGGGGAAGTCGTTGACCGCCGCCGCCGTGCTGGGGCGCCTCCCCGCCGTCGCGACGGGGCGCGGCAGCGTGGAGCTGGCGGGCGAGCAGGTGCTGTCCGTCCCGGCTGCCCGCCGGTCGCGACGGGTGCGGGTCACGGCCGTCGGTCAGGACTCCCGGGTGGCCCTGAACCCGCTGGTGCCGGTCGGTTCCCAGATGCGGGCCGCCGTGCGCGCCTGCGGTGCCGACCTCTCCCCCGCCGACCTCGCCCGCGAGCTGGCGGCGACCGGGTTGGACGAACCCGAACGGGTGCTGGCCGGTCTGCCCGGTGAGCTGTCGGGGGGACAGCGGCAACGGGTCCAGCTGGCGATGGCGCTGGCGGGCCGGCCCGATCTCCTGGTCGCCGACGAACCGACCACCGCCCTCGATCCGGTCAACCGGCGCCGTGTGCTGGACGTCCTGACCGAGCGACTCACCGGTTCGGCGACGGCCCTGCTGTTCATCAGCCACGATCTCGACGCCGCCCGGGAGGTGTGCTCGCGGGCGGTGCACCTCGCCGGGGGGACGCCGGTCGATCCCCCGGCGGCCGATCCCGCAACCTCCGGTGCCACGGCTGTCGGCGCCGGCCGCCGGACGTGCCACGTCATCGGGTCCCACTCCCCCGCCGCACGCCGCGGACCGGGCGTCCCGGAGGATCCGCTGCTACAGGCGCACGACCTGCACCGGTTCCACCCGGACCCCCGGCCGTGGCGGCCGTGGCGCCGGCACTGCGCACCGGTCCGGGCACTCGACGGCGTCGACCTCGCGCTGGGAGCCGGCGAACGGGTCGGTCTCGCCGGCCCGTCGGGGGCCGGCAAGTCCAGCCTGCTGCGGATCCTGCTCGGACTCGACCGGCCGGACCGGGGCGCCGTCACCGTCGCGGGCCGGCCGATCGGTGCCGGACCCGTCCGGGCGCAGCGCTGGTTCCGCCGCACCGTGCAGTACGTGCCGCAGGACCCGGCGACCTCGCTGAACCCCCGGATGACGGTGCACGACCTCGTGGCCGAACCACTGCACCGGCTCGACGTGCCGGGCGATCCCGCCGCGGCGGTCCGGGCCGCGCTCGACCGGGTCGGGCTCGCGGCCGGGCTGGCGGGCCGCCGCCCCGGTGAGCTGTCCGGCGGCCAGGCGCAGCGGGCCGCGCTCGCCCGCGCACTGGTCGTCCGACCGCGCCTGCTGCTCGCCGACGAACCCGTCGGCGGCCTCGACCCGGTCCTGCGCGACCACGTCGTCGACCTGCTGGACACGACGTGCGAGCGCAGCGGCGCCGGGCTGTTGCTGATCGCCCACGACCTCGACGTCCTCGGCGCGCTCTGCTCGCGCCTGGTCGTCCTGCACGCCGGTCGTGTCGTCGAGGACGGCCCCACCGCCGACGTGACGGCCCGCCCCGGCCACCCGGTCACCGCCGAGCTCGTCGAGGCGTCCGGCCTCGGCCCGCCCGTTCCCGTCACCGCTCCGTGACGGTCCCGGCCGGATACGCCACCTGCTCGAACCGACCGGCCCGCCCGGACCCGCGCCCGGCTGACCGGCCCGCCCGAATCCACGCCGTGCCGGCCGGCCCGCCCGAACCCACGCCGTGCTGATCGGTCCGCCCGAACCCACCCGGCTCGACACACCGAACGAGGGAGACCCGTGCCTGCGTCCCGACTCCACCGATCCTTGGCGGCCCTGACGCTGGGGGCAGCCGTGCTGCTGCAGGCCGGGTGCTTCGCCGCCCCGCCGAACGGCCCTGACGGCAGCTCCGAGCGGGTGAGCGTGGCGATGCTGTTGCCACCGCGTTCCGGGCTGAGCCCGTTCAGCGACGACGCGTTCAAGCTCTCGCGCTGGCGCACCGCCGAGACCCTGGTCCAGCTCGACGAGGCCGGCGACGCCCAGCCGATGCTCGCCACCGAATGGTCCCGGGTGGACCCCTTGACCTGGCGGTTCACCGTCCGCGACGGGGTGCGGTTCCACGACGGCACCGAGCTGACCGCCGCGCACGTCGCGGACGCCCTCGGGCGGGCCGTGGCCGCGTCCCCGGCCCCGCGCATCCTCGACGGCGTCGACCTGACCGCCCGGGCCGACGGGGACGACGCCGTGCTGGTGTCCACCGCGGTGGCGGACCCGCTGGTCCCGCAACGGCTGTCCAGCCCGCAGCTGTCGATCCTGGCGCCGGGCGCGTACCGGCCGGACGGGCAGGTGGACCCGGCCGGTCACGGCACCGGCCCGTTCCGGCTGACCGCCGTCGCGGGTACGTCCGGCGCGACACTCGACCGCAACGACGACTACTGGGGCGAGCCGGCCCGGGCCGCCGGCATCGACGTGAGCTTCGTCCCGGACGGCACCGCCCGCTCCGCCGCGCTGCGGACCGGCACCGCCGACGTCGTGGAGGCGATCCCACCGGGCCAGGTCCCGCTGCTGGACCCGGAGCTGGTGCACGAGGTCCCGATGCCGCGGACGAACACGCTGTACCTGAACACCGCGCGCGGCCCCTTCGCCGACCCGGCGGTCCGGGCGGCCGCGCGCGAGGCCGTCGACCGCGCGGCGCTCATCGCCGGCGCCTACGAGGGACGCGCCGACAGCGCGGCCGGGCTGCTGGGCCCGGCACTGCCGTGGGCCGCCGAGCTGCGCGGCGCCCCCGACTACACCCGCGCGCTCGCCGACCGGCCCGCCCCGGGGCGGGTCGACGGGGTCCCGATCACGTTGGGCACCTTCACCGACCGCGCCGAGCTGCCCGAGGTCGCGGTCCTGCTGGAGCAGCAGCTGGAGGCTGCGGGGTTCGTCGTCACCCAGGACGTGCGCGAGTACGCGTTCATCGAGGCCGACGCCCTCGACGGCGCCTTCGACGCCTTCATCCTCTCCCGCGCCACCGTGCTCGACTCCGGCGATCCGGTCGCCTACATGGCCAGCGACTTCGGCTGCGCGGGCGGGTTCAACATCTCCCAGGTCTGCACGCCGCAGATCGAGCAGGCCCTCGAGCGGGCCGCGGCGACCGACACCGGACCCGAGCGGCGGGCCGCGACGATGCAGGCCGAGGCGACGGTGCTCGCCACCGACGCGGTGATCCCGCTGCTGCACGAGCGGGTCATCCAGGGTGAGTCGGCCCGGGTCGACGGGGTCGCGCGCGACCCGCGGGAGCGGGACCTGATCACGACGGGCACCACGGTGGGGGCCACGCCGTGACCTCCGGCCGTCCGGCGGCGGTGCGGGACGGTCCCGCACCGCGCCCCGCCGGGACCGCGCTGCCCCGCACCTCGTGGCGACGGGCCGCACGGCCCGTCGCCCTGTCCCGGGTGGTCGCCGCTGCGGGCGTGGTGTTCCTGATCGGGAGCCTGCCGTGGCTGTCGCAGCGCTCGCCGGAGCTGGCGGTGCTGCGCGCCCGTTCGGCCGAGCAGGAGGCGACCCCCGAGGCGCTCGCGTCCATCCGGGCCGAACTCGGGCTGGACGCCGGGCCGTGGGGCGTGTTCGGGAACTGGCTGGGCGGCGCGCTGACCGGCGACCTCGGCACGTCCTGGGTCTCCGGGCAACCGGTCCTGCCTGCGGTACTGGGCGGGCTCGGCGTCTCGCTGACCCTCATGGGGTTCGCCCTGGTGGTGGCGGCACTCGTCACGGCGGCGCTGCTCGCCCCGGTCCTGCGCCGGGGCCTGACCGGGGCCGGCGCGGGCACCGTGGGGAACGGAGGCGGACTCGCGGCCGCCCTGACCGCGCTCCCCGAGTTCCTGCTCGCGGCGGTCCTGCTGGTCACCGTGGCGGTCGGCCTCGGCTGGCTCCCGCCCTACGGCTGGGCCGGGCCGCAGTACGCGGTCCTGCCCGCGCTGGCGCTGGGCCTGCCGGCGGGCGGCCTGGTCGGGCGGCTCCTGGCCGAGGCCGTCGCCTCGGCGTTCGCCGAACCGTGGGTGGGCACGTGGCAGACGGCCGGCCTGTCCCGTCGGCGGGTGGCCGGCGCGGTCGTCCGGCGCGCCCTGCCCTCGGTGCTGCCGCAGATCGGGCTCGTGGTCGTCGGCACGACCGGCGGCGCCGTCGCGGTCGAGGAGGTCTTCGCGATCCCCGGGACGGGCCGCACGACGCTGGGGGCGGCCGAGTCCCTGGACCTGCCGCTGCTGCAGGGCGGGGTGCTGGCACTGCTGCTCGTCGCCGTGGTCGCCGGGGCACTGGCCCAGCTCGCCCGGCGGCTGATCCTGGGGCGGGCGGCCCGCACCGGTGACGTCCCGGTGGCGTCCGTGGTCACGACGGTGCGCCGGCGCCGCTGGGTGCTGCCCGGTGTCGCCGGTGGGCTGCTGCTGGTGGTCGTGGCGGCCGGGCTGCTGCGCGATCCGTACACGTCGGCCCACCCGCGGCTGGCCGCTCCGTCACTCGCACTGCCGATGGGCTCGGACGCCGCCGGCCGGGACCTGCTGGCCCGGGCCGGGCACGGCGCGCTGCTCACCGCCGGTACCGCGCTGGCGGTCGTCGCGCTCTCGCTGCTGCTGGGCGTGCTGATCGGGCTGGCGCCGCGGCTGTCCACCGGGCCGGCGGAGATCGCGAACGCGGCCCCGCCGGTGCTGGCCGGCCTGGTCGTCGCCGCCGTGCTGGGCCCCTCGGCCGCCGGCGCCGCGATCGGCGTCGCGCTGGTCGGCTGGGCGCCGCTGGCCGCGCACACCGCGGCGCTGGTGTCGGAGATCCGGGCGCAGCCGCACGTGCGGATCCTGCCGGTGCTGGGCGTCGGCCCGGCCCGGGCCACCGCCGTGCACGTGCTGCCCGCCGCGGCCGGGCCGCTGGTCCGGCACGCGATGCTGCGGCTGCCCGGCACCGCGCTCGCCCTGGCCTCGCTCGGGTTCCTGGGGCTCGGCCCGCAGCCCCCGAGCCCCGAGTGGGGCCGCCTGCTCGCCGACGGCATGCCCTACGTCGAACGCGCTCCCTGGGTGGTGGCGGCCCCGGCCGGGATGCTGGTCCTCGTGGCCGTGCTCGCCGTGTCGCTGGCCTCGGCCGGGAGGACGACGACGCGCCGGGGCCGCCCCGGGGAGTGACCGGCCGCGTCCACCGCCCGGTGGGACTCGCCGGCCCGGCCGGACGTGCACAGCTGCCGCACAGGTTGCGGGTGTGTACTGGCGCCATGACCGAGGCGATCGACCGCGGCGCCGGCCGGATGTGCCGCACCGACGGCAGCGCGGTCCGGGTGCTCGTGGTGGACGACGAGTCCACCCTGTCCGAGCTGCTGGCGATGGCGCTGCGCTACGAGGACTGGGAGGTGCGCACCGCGGGCGACGGCGCGAACGCCGTGCGGCAGGCGTGGGAGTTCCGGCCGGACGCGATCGTCCTCGACGTCATGCTCCCCGACATCGACGGCGTCGAGGTGCTGCGCCGGGTCCGCGCCCGGACCCCGGAGGTCCCGGTGCTGTTCCTGACCGCGCGGGACGCCGTGGAGGACCGGGTCGCCGGGCTCACCGCCGGTGGGGACGACTACGTGACCAAGCCGTTCTCGCTGGAGGAGCTGGTCGCGCGGTTGCGGGGGCTGCTGCGCCGGGCCGGGATGGCTGCGGCGCAACGCTCCTCGGAGCTCGTGGTCGGGGACCTGGTGCTCGACGAGGATGCGCACGAGGTGCGCCGTGGGGACCGGCCGATCGAGCTGACCGCGACCGAGTTCGAGCTGCTGCGCTACCTGATGCGCAACCCGCGGCGGGTGCTGTCGAAGGCCCAGATCCTCGACCGGGTGTGGAACTACGACTTCGGCGGTCAGTCCAATGTGGTCGAGCTGTACGTGTCCTACCTGCGCAAGAAGATCGATGCGGGGGGCCCGTCGATGATCCACACGGTGCGCGGGTCGGGGTACGTGCTGCGCCCGGTCGCGGAGTAGGACGCCGCCGGTGGTCGTCTCGCAGGTCTCCGGGCGGGCGCGCTCGCTCCGTGCCCGGCTGGTGATCACGGTCGTGCTGGTGTTCGTGGTGTCCTGTGTGGCCATCGGGGTGGCGACGACCCTCTCGCTCGACCGCTACCTGTCGGCCCGGCAGGACCGGG
The DNA here is from genome assembly GCF_900115005.1 of Pseudonocardia ammonioxydans. Classification (GTDB taxonomy): domain Bacteria; phylum Actinomycetota; class Actinomycetes; order Mycobacteriales; family Pseudonocardiaceae; genus Pseudonocardia; species Pseudonocardia ammonioxydans. The sequence goes on from NZ_FOUY01000012.1 coordinate 96,972, forward strand.
AGCTGGCGTTCGCCGTCGACGAGCTCGTGACCCGCCGGACCGGGCAGCCGCCCGGGTCGACCCTGGAGCGGCCCGGCAACGGTGCCCCGGGCCCGGTGGCCCTGCCCCCGGACGCGGGACGGCCGGGACCGGGCACCGCGTGGCCGGGCCGTGACGGCTCGTTGCTGGGCCCCGGGCAGGGTCCCGGCTCGGTCGCGGTGGTCGCCGCCGGGGACGGGGTGGTGCACGCCGAGCGCGCCGAACCGGGCGGCGGCAGCTCGACGGTGGCCGACGCCGACGTGCGCGTGCTGCAGGCCGTCCCGGCCGACGGCGCGCCGCGTGACGTCGCGCTGTCGCTCGGCACCTACCGGGCGGCCGCGCACGCCGCCGGGGCGGTGACCTACGTGGTGGCCCAGCCGGACGGCGCCGGCGAGACGGTCGACCGGCTGGTGCTGATCGAGACCGTGGTGCTCGGCGGCGCGGTGGCGCTGGCCGGGCTCGCGGCCGCGGTCCTGGTGCGCCGCGAGCTGCGGCCCCTGGAACAGGTCGCGGGTGTGGCGGCCCGGGTGGGGGCGCTACCGCTGGACCGCGGCGAGGTGCAGCTGGCAGCCCGGGTCGCCGACCCGGACCCGCGGACCGAGGTCGGGCAGGTCGGCACCGCGCTGAACCACATGCTCGACAACGTCGAGGGCGCCCTGGCCGCCCGCCAGGAGTCGGAGACCCGGCTGCGCCGCTTCGTCGCCGACGCCGGGCACGAGCTGCGCACCCCGCTGGCCGCGATCCGCGGCTACGCCGAGCTGTCGCAGCGCGAACCCGAGCCGGTGCCACCGGGCACCGCGCACGCGCTGGTGCGGATCACCTCGCAGGCCGAGCGGATGAGCACCCTGGTCGAGGACCTGCTGCTGCTGGCGCGCCTGGACGCCGGGCGCCCGCTGGAGCGCGCCGAGGTGGACCTGACCCGGCTGGTGCTCGACGGCGTCGGCGACGCCCACGCCGCCGGACCGGGGCACCGCTGGCTGCCCCGGCTGCCCGACGAGCCGATCACCGTCACCGGCGACGCGCACCGGCTCACCCAGGTCGTCACGAACCTGCTGGCGAACGCGCGCACCCACACCCCGCCGGGGACGTCGGTGACGGTCGAGCTGGACCGCCCGTCCCCGGGCCGGGTCCGGCTGCAGGTCACCGACGACGGGCCGGGCATCCCCGCGGACGTGCTGCCCCGGGTGTTCGAGCGGTTCGCCCGCGGCGCGGAGGGCCGCAGCCGCGCCGGTGCCGACACCCCGAGCACCGGGCTGGGCCTGGCGATCGTCGCGGCCGTGGTGTCGGCCCACCGGGGCAGCGTGGGGGTGCAGAGCGTGCCGGGGCGGACGACGTTCACCGTCGAGCTGCCGGTGTCCTGACCACGGCTCGGCCGACGCCCGGTCGGGGGCCGTTGCAGGACACCGCCCGGGTGGCGAACGTGTCGTCGCTGCCCGGCACCTACGACGCTGCCCGGCGCCTACGACGCCGGGTGCAGGAGCGGGTCGGCGGCCACCGCCTCCGCACGCCGGTCCAGCAGGGCCCGCAGGTCGTCGGCCTCCCGGAGGATGGTCGCGCGATCCTCCTCGGCGGCGGCACCGGTCGCCGCGGCGACGGCCCGGTCCAGGGCCGCGACGGCGGCCCCGCTGCCGTAGATCTGCTGGTGGAGCTCCCGGTAGGCCTCGTCGTAGGCGGCCGTGAACGCCGGCGTCGCCAGGAAGCGGTCCTTGAGCAGGTGGCCCTGCAGCATCCCGCCCGGACCACCCGGACCGGGCCCACCGCCGGGCGGAGCGGCGGCGGCCCCGTCCTCGGGCACGGCGGCGCCCTCCGGGGGTGCCCCACCGCCGGGGCCGCGGCCGCCGAACAGGGCCGCCATGCTCACCTCGTCGTGCGGGCCGGTGGTGGGGTCCCCGCTCGCGGCCAGGTTGAGGTCCCAGGCGATCACCTCGAACCGCTCGGTCCCCAGGTCGTACCGGAGGTAGTAGTTCTTCCCCGGCCCGGCCATGTCGTCGACGTTCAGCAGCAGGTTCTGCGTGGCGAGGTAGCGGGCGAAGGACCCGACGTCGAGGTGGTCGCCGAGCTCGGCGGCGAACTCCTCGTCGGTGGCCCGCTGGACCCACTGGATCAGGTCGATGACCGGCTGCAGGTCCTGGCTGCCGATCCGGTTGATCTGCTCGACGTCGTCCTCGTAGGCGGTCGGGTCGTCGCCCTGGTCGGTGAACGAGCTGCTCGCCCGGGACTTGTAGAGCACTCCGTCCCCGGCGAACCGCGCCTCGGCGTAGGACTCGTCGGGGTGCTCGACGATCAGGCGGGCGGTGGCGGGCCGGTCGTTCACGGTGAGGGCGGCGTAGGTGTGGGCCTGCCCGGTCTGCCCGGTCCGGTCCACCATCGCCAGCGCCACCGACTCGTTGAGCGCGACGGTGGAGCTGCCGCTCGACGGGCGGACCGCGATCTCGCTGCGGCCCTGGAACAGCCGGCCCTCGGCGAACTCGTCGAAGCTGATCAGGTAGGGCAGGTTCTCCGGCTCGTCCGCCGACAGCGTCACGCTGCCGATCCCCCCGCCGGGCGGGCCCGCCGGACCGTCGCCGCCGCCCTGCCCGGGCGGCGGGACACCCTCCGGCAGTTCCCTTCCTTCCAGAGGTCGCATTCCGCCCGGGCCGCGGCGCCGTTCGCCGGGGTCGGCGTCCGGGTCCTGCAGTGACATCAGCGTCGAGTTGCCCTTGAGCCGCACCCCGACGTCGTCGATCCGGGCACCGTCGATGACGACGTCGGCCTGGAGGTGCTCCTTCTCGCCCTCGTCGTACCAGGCGGTGAGGATCCGCCGGTAGTCGTCCTCGCGGAAGGTGAGCTGCACGCTGTGGGCGACCGAGGTGTCGAACAGGTCGGCGTTGCCGGCGATGTCCTCGGTCACCGCCGGGGCCTCGTACCGGTCGTCGCCGGTGACGTAGGGCACGACCCTGCTCGAACCGAACACCCCCAGGGTCAGGGCGAGAAAGGCGGCGAACAGCGCGACCGGACGCCAGTGGTGGCGGGCACGGACCGGGATCCGGTGCCACCACCGGCGCCGCGGGCCGGCGGCGTGCTTCCGGTCAGCCTGCATCCCGGTCACAGGTCGGTCTGGTCGTACCCGGTCAGTACCGACACCCGCTGCCCGGCGTTGCGTTCGCGCAGTGCCGCGATCAACTCGGCCGGACCGACGCCCTTCTTGAGACGGACCGTGTAGAACAGCTCCGTCAACCCGCCCCCACGGATCGACTCGGTGCTGACGAGCTCGAACTCGGTGGTGTGGCGGATCAGGGTGTCGGCGATGACCTGGCTGTAGTCGTCGTCGCCGGGCACCTGCACCTTGACCACCTGGCGCTGGACGTTCAGGGCGAAGAAGTTGAACCGGTGCATGATCACCACGACCAGGCAGATCGCGACCGTGGCGGCGACGGCGAGCAGGTAGAAGCGGGTGCCGCAGGCCATGCCGACGCCCATCACCAGGAAGATGAACCCCACGTCGCGGGTCTCCTTGACGGCGTTGCGGAACCGCACCACCGACAGCGCTCCGACCAGGGCGAACGCCCGGGCGATGTTCGAGCCGACCACCAGCATGATCAGCGCGATCAGCATGCCCAGGATGACGAGGGTCTGCACGTAGGACTGGCTGTAGGAGATGTTGCGGTGCGTGGCCCGGTAGACGGTGGCGACCATCAGGCTCAACAGCAGTGACAGGCCCAGCGACGCCGCCACGTCGAAGGCACTGAACGTGCCGGACAGGTCTTGGAAGTCGATCTGGAACGGGGTCATCGGGCGGGAAGCTCCTCGGGAATGTGGAAGACCGATCGCGGGGCCCTGCCGAAGACCTCGACGCTCTGGCAGTACTTGGACACCCGGACCACGGACAACTCGAGGGCCGCGGCCATGTCGGTGATCCAGTACGGGGCACGCTCGTTGACCTTGATCTCCATCACGGCCAGGTGCGGGGAGACGGTGAAGCGGTTCTGGGAGTCGGCACCCAGGTGGAAGTCGCGGTCGCGCCCGCGGATCCGGTGGTCGAGGGTGACCCGCAGCCCCGGGTCGACGTCCCGGCCGACGAAGGGCTCGCGCCGGTAGGAGGTCGTCACGATCGGGCGCAGGTCGTTCTCCACGACCAGCGCCAGTACCTCTTCCAGGAACGCGGTCTGCCCCGGCTCGTGCGGGATCATCTCCCGTTCGTCGCACAGCCGGCGGGCCGCGCCGTAGGGGATGCGGACCCGGCGCTTCTGGGTGACCCGGTTGACCCGCTGCTTGATCTCCAGGAACACCGGGGTGTCGTCGGTGACCGCGGACCGGTCGCCGTACACGCGCAGGCGCAGCTTGCGACGGAAGCGCTCCCCCTCGATCTTCTCCCAGTAGAACCGCAACCGCTCCGAGTCGTAGTAGAGGCTCAGGACCTCGTAGCCGCCGTGCTGCGCGTTCGCGTCACCGTCCATCCGGGACGTGAGCAGCTCGCGGACCTCGGGGACCCGGGCCTCGGGGACCAGGTACTTGAGCTCGTAGCGGTTGAACGCGTGCAGCGGGCTCGGCGCACGCAGCGCCGCGGCACCGGCGGCCGGGGCCGGCCCACCGGGCGGCTCGGACCCGGTTGCGGCCGCGGGTCGACGTCGGCGTGGGAAGAACATCGCGGGGGCGGACTCCGGAGGATCACGGCGACCTCCGCGGGTCGGGCGGGAGGCGCGCAGCGGAACAGCAGGCGAACATCTGCCAATCTCGTCGGCCGGATCCACACCGGTCAACGCACACGACGATCTTCATAACGGACGCACAGGTTCGCGCACCCCGGCTCGGGCAGGCCTCAGATCCGCGTCGGGTCGGCCAGGGCGACGAGCAGCTCGCGCGGGCCCTCGTAGGGGTCCCGGCCATGAGCGGTGCGGATGTTGTCGACGATCAACAGGTCCCCGCTCCGCCACGGCTCGCGTACGGCGTTGGCGGCGTAGGCCTGCTGGATCTGGTCCACGAGGTCCCAGCCGATCGGAGTGCCGTCGCCGAAGCAGGTGGTGGCGGGTAGCCCGTCCGGGCCGAGCACGTCGCACAGCTCGTCACGTGCACCGGGCCCGAAAACCCACTCGCTGAAATGCGCGATCTCGTTGAACCAGCACCGCACACCGGTGATCGGGTGCCGGACGACGGCCGGGCGGCGCTGCCGGGTACGCAGCTGCCCGCCCGGGCCCCACTCGACCTCGATGGCGCTCGCCCGGCAGTAGTCCTCGACCCCGTGTCGATCACCGATGCCGAAGGCCTCCGCCCAGGACGGGCCGACGTCACCGTTGTAGGTCCGCACCAGGGTCCAGCCGTCGCGCTCGCAGCGCCTGACCAGGCTCGCCGGTAGCGCGTCGAGCACCGCCGCGGAGTCGACCAGCACCGTGGCTCCGCCGAGGACGGCCGGGGACAGACAGACGAACATCATCACCGCCGGGAACCGGTCGCAGTAGGACAGCTCGTGGTGCGGGCACATCGGGATCCCGCGCGGCCACCGTGTCGAGGAGTAGACGCGGTCGGTGTAGGACGTGCGGGGCGAGAACGCCTCCCGCTCGTTCATCAGGCCGTCGGCCAGCATCCGGACCACGTCGCCGGCCAGGATCGGGTCGTACAGGCCCAGACCGCGGGCCAGCACCGCGCCGTGGTCCACCACGGCTGCACGCAGCGCTCGCCGGGACTCGAACGCCCACCGCACGGGATCGTCCGGCTCGGCCCGGAGGAGCACGGGCGCGCCGGGACGGCGCTCGACGCAGAACGGCTCCGCGGACGTTCGGACGGCCCGGGCCGGGAAGGACGTGTCGGCTCCCCGCGCCGGGCGATCGGCGTTCATACCGGCACCGGGAGGGACCTGGTGGGGAGCGCACGGGCCGGGTTGCCGCCCCACGTCTCGCCGGCCGGGACCTCCTCGCCCTTCATGAGGAACGAGTCGGCCTCGATGACGACGTCGTCGCCGATGGTGATCCCGTAGTGCACGAAGGCGCCGACCCCGAGCGTGACCCTCGACCCGATGACCGTGTGGTCGGACTTGAACGCGCCGTCCTCCTGGGAGTGGTTCTGCACGATGCTGCGCTCGTTGAGCGTGCAGTCGTCACCGAAGGTGATGAAGGGTCGTTCCACCAGCGAGGCGCCGTCGTCGAACAGCCGTGCGCCGACCCGCACGCCGAGCATGCGCAACAGCAGGCCCTTGAACGGGGTGCCGTTGAACAGCATCAGATAACTCGGGGCGGGCACCTTCCAGAACCGTTCGTGGCCCCAGAAGACCGGCTCGTAGATCGAGCATCCGTGCGGCGCCCGCAGGATCAGCCGGTGAACCGACCGGTCGACCGCGGTGAACCATCCGACGGTGAGAACGATGATCAGTACCTGCGCGACGAGGATCTCGGCCGCGCCGAGGGTGACCTCCCAGATGGCGATCGCGGGCACCAGCAGCGCGATCGCGAAGAAGTAGAGCCAGCGGACGGTCAGATGGAGCGCGATGGTGACGGCGTTGTCCCGGTTCTTGCCCCGCAGCGCTCGCCGCAGACCCTGCTCCCCGAGCTCGAGGCGGGCGTCGCGGGCCACCGTGCGCGGGATCTCGAAGCTCGGGGAGCCGAGCAGGCCGACGTTCTCCCGGACCGGTCCGTCGACCGGGACCATGACCTTGGTACCGAGCAGGCAGTTGTTCCCGACCCGCGCCCGGGACGGGTAGGCGATCCGGTTCCCGAAGAAGCTGTTCGTGCCGATCGTGGTCCGGGTCAGCCGGAACGAGGTGTTCGAGTACTCCGCGTTCACGATCGAGAGGTCGTCGGCGACGACCGTTCCGGTGCCGATCGTGGTGAGGTAGGGCGACTCGTGCTTGATCAGCATCCCGAAGTTGTTTCCCGTCTGCACCAGGGGCAGCAGGTCGTAACCGACCACGCGGAGGTAGTGCGGGATGGCGGAGCTGTCGCCGAGCAGCATCGTGAACGTCACGCTGTTGGTCAGCAGGGCGACGGTCTGGTGCAGGAAGTAGTGAACCCCGTAGAGCGGGTAGACCCGGTCCGGCCGGACGGCGCACGCCAGCAGGCGCGGAGCGGTGACCATCACCAGGAACGCCACCAGCAGGACGCCGAAGAACAGCACGAAGCTCAGCGCGAGGATCTCGGCGTAGAAGTACCAGTGGACGAACGCCTCCGGGCCGGGGAACAGCAGCGCCGTCAACTGTGGGACCTCCCGCAACAGCAGCGCGATGCCGCCCAGCGACAGTGGCAGCCCGACGCCCAGCACGAGCCCCACCTGCACGAGCGAGTAGAGGACCTTCCGAGTCGGTCCGCACCCGAGAGGCGGGACGGTGCAGTAGTTCACGCCCGCGGGGCGGGCCGGGGAACCGTGCCAGCGTTCGCCGGCAGGCACGACCTGCCCGCTCAGCAGCGCCGAGGTGTGGCCGAGCTGACCGCCGTCGTCGATGCGTGTGCCGAGCTCGAGAACCGTGGCTTCACCGACGAACGCATCCGCGCCCACGGTGACCGACCCGATCTCGATGACACCGTCGCGGGCCCGATAGCCGGAGAACAACGCATCCTTGCGGATCACCGACCGGTCACCGATCGAGAGCAGGTCGGTGCACACCGGCATCGATCCGGCGAACAGGGCCACGTCGCGACCGACCCGGGCGCCGAGCGAACGCAGGTAGAGCGCATAGAGCGGTGAGCCGCGGAACAGGACCAGCGGGTTCCTCCGCACCAGCGTCCTGACGATCCAGAACCGGACGTAGTCCAGGCTCCAGACCCGGATCGAGCGGGGTCTCCAGCGACCGATCAACAGCCATTTGACCCCGATGGGGAACAGGCACAGGAAGCCGAAGCCGGCCCCGCCCACGACGACGGCCCGCACGTAGAGGTCGAGCAGGGTCGGTGACACGACGAACCACTCGTATCCCCAGAACAACACCAGCGCCATGAGATAGGACCAGCCCACGACGCACGCCACCTGGAGCGAACCACAGAGGACGTATCCCCGGGTGCCGACGCGGCGAACCCCGCCGGGCCGCTCGAGGTCCACCGCGGGCTCGTCGGGGGGTGCCGGGGAAAGCTCGCCGTTACCGGCCGGTGCGAGCGAGTGGGCCAGACCGACGAGTGTCGGGGCGGCGTAGACGGCCTCCATCGACAGCGCCGGCAACCCGGGCTCCTTGCGCACGCGCGCACAGAACTTGGCCATGGTCAACGAGTCCGCGCCGAGCTCGAAGAAGTTCGCGTCCGGGGGGATGTCCCCACGGCCGAGTATCGCTGCCAGGATCTCCGCGAAGCGCTCCTGCATCAGCGACGGCGAGGGCGGCGCCGGAGCATCGGAGGGAAGGGCGAGCGCAGTGGCGAGGCGCCGTAGCGTCGGGTGCTGGTAGACGTGCTGGATGGACACCGAGGGCAGGGCCGGGTGGGAGCGGGTCCGCGCGCAGAACTTCGCCATCAGCAACGAGTCGGCGCCCAGATCGTCGAAGAAGTCCGCATCGATCGAGACCCGTTCCCGGCCCAGTACCCCGCCGAGCAGTTCGGCCAGGACGGCCTCCGATCCCGTGACGGCCGTGTCCGTCTCGTCCGCAGGCTCGAGCCGTGCCTGTTCCGGGACGGCGGGATCCGACGGCTCCGGACAGCGGTCACGTGCCGGCGCGCCGGCCTCGACGCGGCCGCAGTACTCGACACGTCCCGCTGCATCGACCCGGCCCAGATCCCCGGTGCGGAAGATCCGTGGCGACGGGGTGCCGGGCACGTCCGGCCCGTCGACGACGAAGGCCTCCCGGGCCAGCTCGTCACGGTCGACGTAGCCGCGTGCCAGCCCGATCCCGGCGATCCCGATCTCGCCGACGGCACCGTGTGCCGGCGTCGTGCGGACGTCCTCCTCGTCCAGCACGACCACGCTGTAGGTCGGTAGCGGGACCCCGAGACAGCTCGCCCGGTCCGGATCCAGCTCGGTCCAGGTGGCGGCGACGGTCGCCTCGGGCGGACCGTAGGTGCCGATCAGCCGGCGTCCGGGACGGCGCCATCGCCTGATCACATCCGGTGGGCAGGGCGTGCTCGACAGCACCAGCCGGAGAGCGAGCAACCGCTCGTCGAGGGCGTCCAGTGTCGCCGCGTCGGCCCGCATCACGGTCACGCACCGCTGGCCGAGGAAGCGCCACAGGGTGTCACTCTGCAGCGGTGGTCCGGGCGGCGGTGTCACCACGGTGGCCCCGCAGACCCAGGGCAGCCAGGTTTCCTCCACCAGCAGGTCCGACCCGGCCGGCTGCCCCTGGTAGATCCGGTCCCCGGAGCCGATGCCGTACACCTCGGCCGCCACCCGGACGACGTTGCACACGCTGCTGTGATCGAACGCGATGCCGCGGGGACGCCCGTCGGGGTCGACGCTGTAGACGATGTAGGCGACCGGTCCGCCCGGCACACCGCGCTCGAGCACACTCAGCTGCCGGGAACTCTGATCGGCGATGACGGGGCCGGCGGAGTCGATTGCGACGACGGCGGCCACCGTGTGCGCATCGAGCCGGGGCATACCGGCCGCGATCATCGAGGTCGTCAGCACCAGGCGTGCACCCGAGTCGACGACGATCGACTCCACGTGCTCCGCACCGAGATCCACGTCCAGTGGGACGTAGGCCGCACCGGCCTTGACCACGGCGAGCATCGCGACACACAGGTCCGGTGCCCCGAGGAGGATCACGACCCGGTCGCCCCGGCCGATGTGGTGCAGACGCAGATAGCGGGCCAGGCGGTTCGACTCGCCGTCGAGCTCCACGTACGTCAGGACCCCACCGACGGTGTCCACGGCCGGACGATCGGCACAGCCGAACCGGACCAGCCACTCGCACTGCGCCTCGAACAGGTGCTCGAGCCGGTCCGTCGGGCGCGCGCGTCGGCCCTGCGGCTCACGAGGATCGACCAGGACCTGTCCCGGCGGGACACCGGGCAGGTCGCGGTCGACGGCGTCGGCCTCGTCGCCTCGTCGGCCCGTTCGAACATCGTCGTCCGGCGTCCGGACCAACAGCCCCCAGTCGATCACCGCGATCCCCCTCACGCACTCGCCTGTGTGTAGCCGGTTTCGGGCAAGGCGTCGGTAAAACGATCTGGAGAAAGGCAAGAGCAACGTAAAGAACAGGGACTAACGCATTCGAGGGGTCCGGGCGGGCGCAGCCGGCGCGGGCTCACCGGACCGCCGCGTCGGTCAGCCCGGTACCGGAGGCGTGGACGCTGCGCCGGTCGGCTCCGCCGCGGCGCGCACGGGGAGCAGGAGGGTCACGACCGAGCCGGGTGCGCCGACGGTCAGCCGGCCGCCCTCGCTCTCCGCGAGCCGCTGGGCCAGTGGGAGCCCCATCCCCGCGGAGTGCTCCGCGCCACGCATCGCGGTCGGCGGGATGCCCGGCCCCTCGTCGGCCACGTCGATCGCGAGCGCGTCCTCTCCGGCTTCGCGGGCCGACACCGAGACCGCACCGGTGCCGTGCATGCACGCGTTGTCCAGCAGCACCGCGAGGATCTGTCGGACCGCCGCCGAGGAGGCATCCGGATTCGGGAGCCCCTGCGGCGGACGAGCAAGCAGGGACCGATCGTCACGGTCGAGCCGGGCCCCCCATTCCTCGACGCATTCGCCGAACAGCACACCGATGTCCGCCGGCTCGACCGAGGCCGCCTGACGCTCACGCGCCAGGGCCAGCAGCTCGTCGATCGTGCGCTCGAGGCGGTCGATGGAGGCCAGTCCGTCCTCGACCGTGCCGAGGGTGAGTCGCTCCGGCCGTTCGACCGCGGCCTCCAGGCGCAGCCGGAGTCCGGCGAGCGGGGTCCGGAGCTGATGGGACGCCTCGGCGGAGAAGGCCCGCTCCCGGGCGAGCAGATCGTCGAGCCGGTGCGCGGTCCTGCTCAGTGCGGCACTCGCCCGGTCGGTCTCGGCGACGCCCGTCGACCGGGGCACGATCCCGAAGTCCCCGTCACCGAGTCGGTCGGCGTCGGCGACGAGCTGATCCAGTGGACGCGCGAGACGACCGGCCAGGCGCCGGGCGAGCAACCACGCCGAGAAGAGCACCAACCCACCCAACGCGGCCATGCCCAGCCAGATCGGCAGCAACTGCCCGTACACCGACGACACCGGCACGACGGCCCGCACCACGCCGACGATGTCGTGGGTGTCGCTGACGGGAGCCACCGCGATCAGTTGGTCCGCAGGCCACGGGCCATCGGAGCCGTCCAGGACGTAGTCGACGGGGGCGTCACCCTCCGGCGGCCCGACCCCGAGGAGCCGCTCGCCGTCGTCGTCGTACAGGGCGACGGCCGCGTCGTCGGGTGCATCGGGCAGGCTCGTCGGGACCCGGTCGTGGGCCATGTCCTCCTGCACCGTACGGACGGCGAACACGGCGAGTCGTTCGAGCGATGCCTGCTCCTCGGAGACCGTCAACTGGGCGAGACCGGCGGCGAGCGGGATGCCGAACAGCACCACCGAGAACGCCGCCGCGATCAACGCGAGACCGACGATCCGTGACCTCACCGCTCGGCCCCCGCGGCATCGGCGGGCGGCGGGTCGAGCCGGTATCCGTGCCCGCGCAGCGTCGTGATGGCCGGTACGCGGTGCGGGGCGAGGTCCGCCAGGCGCCTGCGCAGCGTCGCGATGTGCACGTCGAGTGTCTTCGTGGGGCCGAACCAGTGCTCGTCCCAGACATCGGCCATCAGGCGCTCCCGGCCGACCGCGGTCCCGGGTTCGCGGGCCAGCCGGACGAGCAGGTCGAACTCCTTCGTACGCAGTGCGACCTCCTGGCCTGCGACGAACGTCCGGCGCCGGACCGTGTCCAGGCGCAGATCCCCGATCTCGATCACGGCAGCGGCCTCACCGGCTGCAGACCGGCGCAGGTGTGCCCGGACTCGGGCGAGCAGCTCGGCGAGCCGGACGGGCTTGGTCAGATAGTCGTCGGCCCCGGCATCGAGCCCCAGCACGACGTCCATCTCCGCGGTGCGGGCCGTGAGGATCACGACGATCGTTGCCGGCAGCGCGGCCCGAACACGCCGGCAGACGTCGATACCGTCGAGGTCGGGCAACCCGAGATCGAGCAGCACCAGGTCGAAGGCCGTGTCCGTGACAGCCGACAGGGCCCCGGAGGCGTTCCTCACCCAGCGTGCGTCGTGACCCTCGTCGACCAGGATCGTCTGCAGCACGTCCCCGATCGTGGCGTCGTCCTCGACGACCAGCACCCGACTCGCGGTCATCGTTCCCTCCGTCCTGCCCCTCCCGGCGCCGGCCCCGCCGGCCGGCCGGATCGCGGTGGCCGGCCTCCGGCCGGGCACTCCCCCGCCAGGTCGTGTCGCAGGTCCGCACTCCGGCGGCGACCCACGACGACGTAGTCGGCTGCGGGCCCGTCGATGTCACCTCGCGCAGCGCCGCTCCCCGGCCGGCATCGGGCGCGGACCCGAATGTCGATCACCGGTGGGTCCGCGGCGGACGACGACGTAGGTTGTGCCCCATGTCGTCCGCTCCGAAGCGCCGGCGCCTGCTGCGCGGTGCACTGCTCGGCGCCGCGGGCCTGGCCGTCCCGCTGGGCCTCGGCATCGCCGGCTACCTCCACCGCAACGCGACCGGGCTGGGGAAAGGCCTGGCGGACGTGGCCGCCGCGGGCATCACCGAGAAGCAGGCCACGGTCGACGGCCACGTCCTGAACTACGCCGAGGGCCCGCGGAACGGCCCTCCCCTGCTGCTCGTCCACGGCCAGGCCACCCGGTGGCAGGACCACATGCTCGTCCTGCCCGAACTGGCGGCCAGACACCACGTGGTCGCCGTCGACATCCCCGGCCACGGTGGTTCCGACCGGCTCGCCCCCGAGGAGTACACCAACGCCCGGGTCGGGGCCCTGCTCGCCCGGTTCGTCGCCGAGGTCGTCGGCGAGCCGGTGATCCTCTCCGGCCACTCCTCCGGCGGGCTGCTGGCGCTGTGGATCGCCGCCGAACGACCCGAGTGGGTGTGCGGGCTGCTGCTCGAGGACCCGCCGCTGTTCTCGTCGGAGATGCCACGCCTGCCGCACACCACCGGAGGCATCTCGCTGGTGCTGGCCGAGCGGCACCGGGCCACCGGCGCACCGGCGACCGAGTTCCAGCGGTACTTCGTCGAGCACGGCAACTACTTCGAGTTCTTCGGCCCCCTCCAGGGCGCGCTGCGCGCGTCGGCGCTGAGGTGGATCGACGCCCACCCCGGCCGGCCACTGCACCTGGGCTACCTGCCCCCGCTGGTCAGCGTCTTCTTCCAGGGCCTGGTGCACTACGACACCGCCTTCGGCGCCGCCTGGGTCCACGGCGAGCCCGGCTGGTACGCCGGCTTCGACACCGAGGCCGCACTCGCCGCCGTCGACGTCCCCACCACCGTGATCCACACCAACTACGTCGAGGCCACCAGAGGGGCGGCCTACAGCGACGACGGCATCCTGCTGGCCGCCATGGACCAGGCCGACCTCGACCGGGCGCTGCGCCTGCTCCCCGACGGCACAGAGACGACCCAGCTCCGGTCCGGGCACCTCGTCCACTTCGAACGTCCGAAGGAGTTCCTCGCCGCCGTCGACGGTCTCGCCGGCCGGGTGCGGGCCCGGCAGGGAGCGAGGTGGCCGGGCGAGGCGTGACCATGCTGCCCGCAGTCGCGACGGCCCTGTTCCTGCTGGCCGTCCTCGTCGTTCCCCTGGCCCTCGCCGCGCTGGTCTGCGTGATCGCTCACCGGCGTGTCCGGCGGGAGCCGAGGCGGCTGAGCAACGCCTACTGGCTGCTCGCCGCGGCCCTGCTCGCCGGCAATGCGGTCAGCATGCTCGGCTTCACCGGCGCCAACCCGGTGCTGGGTGTGGCCGTGGTGGTGGCCGTGCTCTCCCCGCTGTTGGCGGTCGTGTTCGCGGTGTTCCTGATACTCAACGGGGCGGTGATGCTGCGCCGCGAACGGGTGAGCCTGGGCAACTCGCTGTCCCTGCTCACCGGCCTGTTGATCATCGGACTGCTGGTGGCGGGCGTCCCCGTCCTGCTCGGCGGTTCCCTGCCGGTGCGGGCGCTCTGGCTCGCCTGCGCGCTCGCCGCAGTCGTCCTCGCGTTCCAGTTCGCCGCGTTCCTGGGCTACTCGCAGCTGTACCGCAGGCTCGTGCGGGACCGGCCGGCCGACTGGGTCGTGGTGCTCGGCGCCGGGTTGCACGGCAGCGAGGTGCCGCCGCTGCTGGCGTCGCGGATCCGGACCGGGATGACGGAGTGCGCCCGGCGGGGCGCCCGGCTGCTCGTGCTCTCCGGCGGGCAGGGCCCCGACGAGCAGCTCTCGGAGGCCGAGGCCATGAGCCGCTGGGCGGCGCGGCACGGCGCCGACCCCGGCGTGCTGCGCACCGAGACGGCGTCGCGCAACACCGAGCAGAACCTGCGGTTCAGCGACACGCTGGTGCGGGCCGAGGGCACCCCGGGCCCGGGACTGATCGTCACCAGCAACTACCACGTGTTCCGGGCCGCGTCACTGGCGCGCCGGCTCGGGGTCGACGCGCAGGCCGTCGGCGCCCCGACCGCCGGCTACTACTGGCCCAGCGCCGTGCTCCGGGAGTACGTCGCGATCCTGCGCGAGCACCGTGCGGCGAACGCCGCGCTGCTGCTGGTCCTCGCTCTGGCACCGCCGATCGTGCTGCTGCTGGTGGGGACGTAGGACGCCTGCCCGGCGCCCCACCGCCTCGCCCCGGGCAGGCAAGTCTTCAGACGTCTGTAGACTTGCCGGCCGTGCACCCGTCCACGGGCGCGACGGAGAGGAGAAGTGCGTGACAGAGCCGGGCAGCCCCGTCGAGGAGGTACTGGACGTCCGCGAGGTCGACATCACCCGCGCGGGATCCGTCCTTCTCTCGGCGGTCTCGCTGAGGATCCGCGCGGGCGAGCACTGGGCCCTCCTCGGGCCCAACGGCGCAGGCAAGAGCACCCTCCTGTCGCTGGCCGGCGCCCGCGTCCACCCCAGCCGGGGTGAGGTCCACGTCCTCGGGCACCGCCTCGGCCGCGTCGACATGCGGAGCCTGCGCACCCGGCTCGGCCACGTCGACCCCCGGCACCAGGTCCAGCGCCCCCTGCCGCTGCGCGACGTCATCCTGTCCGGGTTGGACAACACTCCCGAGCCGGACCCGCGGCGGGTGCTGTCGGACGACCAGCTGAGCCGGGTCGAGACCCTGGCCGCCTCGGTCGACCTGGGACATCGGCTCGACCGGACGTGGACGCAGTCCTCGCAGGGCGAACGGACGCGCGCACTGATCGCCCGGGCGCTCGTGCCGCAGCCCCAACTGCTGCTGCTCGACGAGCCGGCGACCGGGCTGGACCTCGCGGGACGGGAGCAGCTGCTCTCCGGACTGGCGCGGGTCGCGTCCACGACGCCGGGCCTGGCGAGCATCACGGTGACCCACCACCTCGAGGACCTGCCGCCGCACACCAGCCACGCCCTGCTGCTGAAGCAGGGGCGCGTGCTCTGCGCAGGACCGGTCGACGACGTCCTCGACTCGGAGAGCGTCAGCGACTGCTTCGACCTCCCCGTCTCGCTCAGCCGGGTGGACGGGCGCTGGCTCGCCCGCTCGCGATCCGCCGACGCCGCCCTCGCGCGGTGAGCCCCTTCCCCGGCGTCCGCACGTCGAGAGGAACCCCATGACCCCGTGGCCGAAGCTGGAGCGCGGCCCGCTCGTGCCGCAGGTCGAGGCGATGCTGCGGGAACGGCTCCGCTCGGGGGAATGGCCGGCCGGCACGAAGATCCCCAGCGAGGCGACGCTCGCGAGCCAGATCGCGGTCGGACGGTCCTCGATCCGGGAGGCCGTCCTGCTGCTGTGCCGGGACGGCCTGCTGGAGGCCCGCCACGGCTCCGGGACGTTCGTCACCGGCGCCGAGCGGACGGTGGAGGACGTCGCCGGGCTCATGCGGCGGGCCCGGCTGCTGGAGGTGTACGAGGTGCGGCGCTCGCTGGAGGTCGAGGCGGCCCGGCTCGCCGCACACCGGGCCCCGGCCGAGTCGCTCGGCGCGTTGCGTGCCCTGCTCGACCGGCGACGCTCGCTCGGCGACGATCCGGCCCGCTTCGTCGCGGTCGACCTCGACTTCCACGACGCGGTCGTCGGACTGTCCGGCAACGTCATCCTGTCCGAGCTGTTCACCCACGCCCGGCCGGTCATCGAGAACGCCCTGGTCGACAGGATCACCCACGACGGCCCCCTGATCGACACCGCCGACGCGCACGACGCCCTCGTCGACGCCCTCGAGCGCCACGACGAGGAGGCGGCGATCGCTGCCACCGTCGCGAACCTCGAGGAGACGATTCGTGCGCTGCGCGCGGAGTAGCGCTCCGTCCTTCATGGACCTCTTGCCCCGGGGGCCAGGAGCTGACCGGCTCCGGGGACCGGGCACCGCGTCAGCAGTCGCTCCTGGGGACCAGACCCTGCTCACACGCGAACTGCATCTGGATCTCACCGCTGGTCGGAGCACGGCCCGCGAGCGTGCCCGGATCCAGATACGCCCTGATAGGCGGCGCACGACGGGTCGAACCGGCCGGCGGCCATCGCCCGTTGCGCGCAGTCACCGTCGGACTGCTTCGTCCCTTGCCGGCCTGGCGCCTCCGCTGCGGACCACGGGGCCTGGCCCTGCCTGGCTGCCTCCTGGGTCTGCGCCTTCTCTTCGGCCGCCTTCTTCTCCATCTCCGCGACACGGTCCCGCTGCCTGCGCGTCGCCTCGCTCGCCCCGTCCACCGCAACGCTCAGGCCGGACGAGCCTGCCTCGATGCGGGGCAGCAGACCAGCTGCGGGAGCAGGCCGACCGCCTGCCGACGAGGACGCCGGCTCGAGGATGACTCGCTCCGCGCCCGACGCAGCGGTGCACGCGGCGGTGGCGAAGGTAGCGGCGATGACGCAGGCGAGGGCGTAGCGGCCGATCCTCATCGTTGTCCCTCACCTTCGTGGCAGTGGGCCCCATGATCCGGGGTTCTGGCGATTGTGTCGCGAATGACGCAACGATGGTTACTACGTCCGCCACACCGTCATCACTTCCGATGATCACGGCGGGGCGGCTGAAGGGCTTCCACAGATCTGATGATCCGGTGTCGCTAACTGCAACACCCCATCGCACCGCACGACGTAGGCGTTGTGACAACCTCGCAGACCCCGCAGGGTTCTTCCCAGAACACTCCGCCCGGCCAGTACCCGCAGCAGGGCCAGATTCCGCAGCAATGGGGCTCGCCGCCCGCGAACTGGGCACAGCACCCACCGCAGCCCCCGGCTCCGAAACGACGGCGGAAGTGGCCCTTCATCGTCGGCGGCGCCGCCGCGCTGATCGTCGTCGCCGCCGCACTGGGTGGCAACGATCAGGGGACGGAGTCCCCGACCGCAGCAGCGCCGACCTATGCGCCCGCCGTCGTTCCGCCCACACCGATCGCCGCTCCGCCCACGACCGCAGTTCTCCCGGCCCCGGTGCCTGCACCGAACAACACGGCGTCCACACCCGAAACGTTCGCTGTCGCCCCGCCGGAGCCGTCGACACCCGCGCTGTCGGTGAGTCGGCAGAACGCGGTCGAGTCGGCCGAGAGCTACCTCGACTACAGCGCGTTCTCCCGGCAGGGCCTGATCGACCAGCTCGAGTTCGAGGACTTCTCCACCGCCGACGCCACGTACGCCGTCGACCACGTGACCGTCGACTGGAACGAGCAGGCCGCGAAGTCCGCGAAGAGCTACATGGACTACAGCTCGTTCTCCCGCGGAAGCCTCATCGACCAACTCGAGTTCGAGGGTTTCACGGCCGCGCAGGCCAGGCACGGCGCTGACTCGGTCGGGCTCTGACTCCCTGCCGACCCGGTCTGTACCGCCGCCCGACGTTGTCATGCCCCACCGCGGTCACGCAGGGAGACGAGGCCCCGCCACCCCGCCATAGGCTGTGGGGCTCGTCTGTTGCGCAACTCCACCCTGGGCTGCGGCGACCACGGCGGTGCGTCGAAGCTCTACGGGAGCCTCGCCCCGCTGGAGGCATTCGGAAGCATCTCGACCGCGACACCCATCAGTGTGCATCTCTAGAGGGTCGATCTTGGTCAACGCTACGTCATGAGCCTCTGACCTGGGAATGTGCTCCTCCGACTGGACTCGAACCAGTAACCGCCCGATTAACAGTCGGGTGCTCTGCCATTGAGCTACGGAGGACCGTTCTCGCCGCCCGAACCGCTGTCCCGGCGACACGGAGAACTCTACAACACCCCCATCGGCCGCCCGTGCACCCCCCGTTCGGGCGTCGTTACCGCAGGTCGGCCCTGGTTCCGGGTGCCGGACGACGCGGCCCGGCCGCCCGGTACGGTCGGCAGCCAGGGAGGTGAGGGGAATGGTCAGGTTCCTCGTGGGAGTCGCCGTCGGGTACGTCCTCGGCACCCGGGCCGGGCACGAGCGGTACGAGCAGCTCGTGCGCGCCTACCACCGGGCCGCGGACCACCCCGCGGTGCAGGGCGCGGCGGGCGTTGCGCAGGCCGGTGTCGAGAACGTCATCGGCAAGGTGCGCGGCGAGCGCGGCAGCGGCGACGCCTGACGCGACCGCCCCGCTCCCGGGGCGTCCGGGGAGCCGGGTCAGCGCTTCCGCGCGACGGCGAACACCCGGCGGAACGGGAACCAGGTGCTGCCGTCGGCGCTCGGCGGGTAGGCCGCCCGCAGCCGCGGGGCGAGCTCGGCGACGAAGTCCGCGTAGCCGTCGTCGTCGAGGGCGTCGCGGACCGGACGCAGGGCCGTGCCGGAGATCCAGCGCAGCACCGGGTCCTGGCCGTCGAGCCGCTGCAGGTAGGTCGTCTCCCAGGCGTCGACCTCGGCGCCGCCGGCCGCGAGCAGGTCGGCATAGCCGCGCGGGTCCAGCACGGACTCGCCGCCGCGCAGCAGGATCCGGTCCCGCCGGCGCGGCTGCGCGGCGACCTCGCGGGTGAGCACGTGCGAGGGCGAGTCGAAGTTGGCCGGCACCTGCAGCGCCAGCCACGCCCCGGGGGCGAGCGCGGCGATCCAGCGCCGCAGGACATCGGGGTGCTCGGGCACCCAGTGCAGCACTGCGTTCGTGACGAGCACGCCGGTGTCGCGCGGCGGCGTCCAGTCCCGGATGTCGACCAGCTCCGCGGGCACGCCCGCGGCCCGCGCGGCGGCGACCATGTCCGGTGACGAGTCGAACGCCTCGATCGTCGCCCCGGGCAGGCGCTTCGCCAGCAGGCCGGTGAGGTGTCCCGGGCCGCAGCCGGCGTCCACCACCCGCGAAAGCCCCTGCTCCGGCGCGCCGATGCGGGCGACGAGGTCGTGGAACGGGCGGGAGCGGTGATCGTCGAACGCCCGGTACAGCTCCGGATCCCAGCCGACTCCTGATGCCCCGGTCACCGCACCCCTCCGGTGCTCACTCGGTGCCGCGTCCCGGCAGCCGGTCGGCGAGGCCCTCGGCCAGCCGGCGCGCCGCGGCCGGATCGGTGCCCGGGTCCGGGCGGACCTGGACCACGACCCCGTCGCGGCCCGGCACCTTGCGCTGGAGTACCCACGCTCCCCCGCCGGGAAGCTCGCGCCGGTTCCGCGTCCGGATCGACTGCGTGACCCGGTCCTGCACGGCCTGCGGCACCGTGCCGGCCTCGGTCAGCCGGAACCGGTGCGGGCGGGTGTCGGCGAGCAGCTCGGTGCCGGGCGCGATCTGCTCGGCGTGCGTCGGCGTCACCACCAGCGAGTTCCCGTCCCAGACGGCCTTGCCGACCTCGTGCCACCCGATGCGCCCGGCACCGGACGGCGGCCAGACCCCCCAGGAGGTGACGACGAGCGTCCCGCCGCCGGCGACCGTGGCCGTCGCGACGACCGCCTCGGACGGCTCCAGACCGGCGGCGACGGCGTCGGGCACCGGGTCGCGCCCGAACAGCCGGGCCCACCACCCGGTCACGACGCCACCCCGGAGGCCTGCTCGCGCAGCTGGATCTTATACTGCTCGAGCGGGACCAACACCCCGAACAGGTCGTTGTACTCCTCCGGGTCGGTGACCATGTTGGTGCGCTGCAGCTGCGACTTCAGGTCGGCGATCTCGCGCTCCACCAGCCCGAGCCGCACCCCGGCCAGGACGCCGTTGACGTAGCGGACCTCGTCGGTGTTCCGCTTGGGCAGCTCCAGATCCTCCACCGCCAGTTCGCTGACCAGGCGCTTCACGTCGTCGGTCGCCACCTGCGCGACGACGGCGTCGAGCCACTCCGGGCCCTCCAGCCCCTCGCAGACCCCGCCGGCACCCATGATCGCCCGGTGCACCGCGGCGAACTGCGGGTGCGTGAACCCGGCCTCGGGCAGCTCGTCGAACCCCGGCCCGACGACGCCGGGGATCTGCAGCGCCGCCTTCAGCGCCTCCCGCTGCAGGTGCAGCTGCGCGTCCCCCCGCTTCGGCGCGGGCAGCGGCTCCCGGCGCCGCGACCGGCCCTCGACCGGCGCCCCCGCCGTCTCCCGCACCCGGCGCACGACCACGGCGATGTCGTCCCAGCCGACCCAGCCGGCGAGCCGGCGGGCGTACTCGTCGCGCAGGTCCTCCCGCTTGATCCGCGCGACCAGCGGCACCGTCCGCTGCAGCGCGGCGACCCGGCCCTCCGCGGAGTTCAGGTCGTGTTCGCGCAGCTCGGCGCGGATGGCGAACTCGAACAGCGGCTCGCGGCGGGCGACGAGGTCGCGCACCGCGGTGTCGCCGTGGTTGTTGCGCAGGTCGCACGGGTCCTGACCGTCCGGGGCGACGGCGACGAAGGTCTGCGCGGCGAAGCTCTGGTCCCCCTCGAAGGCCTTCATCGCGGCGTTCTGCCCGGCCGCGTCGCCGTCGAAGGTGTAGATCACTTCCCCACGGTCGAACGAGTCGTCGCCGATCAGCCTGCGGATCACCGAGATGTGCTCGGAACCGAACGCCGTGCCACAGGACGCGACGGCCGTCGGCACCCCGGCCAGGTGCATGGCCATCACGTCGGTGTAGCCCTCGACGACGACGACCTGGCGCGACTTCGCGATCTCCCGCTTGGCCTGGTCGAGCCCGAACAGCACGTGGGTCTTGCGGTACACCGGCGTCTCGGAGGTGTTGAGGTACTTGGCCTCGATGCCGTCGTCGTCGAACAGGCGCCGCGCGCCGAACCCGACGACGTCGCCACCCAGGTCGCGGATCGGCCACAGCAGGCGCCGATGGAACCGGTCGATCGCGCCGCGGCGGCCCTCCTTGGAGATCCCGGCCTTGATCAGCTCGTCGAGCTGGTACCCCTGGCCCAGCAGGTGCTTGGTGACGGTGTCCCAGCCCGACGGGGCGTACCCGCAGCCGAACTTCTCGGCCGCGCCGTCGTCGAACCCACGCTCGGCCAGGAACTGGACGGCGGCCCGCCCGGCCGGGGTGCGCAGCTGCTCGGCGTAGAACTGCTGCGCCTTCTTGTTGATCTCCAGCAGCCGGCTGCGGGTGCCCCGGTCGCGCTGCACCGACGAGCCGCCGCCCTCGTAGGTCAGCCGGACCCCGCAGCGCTCCGCGAGCCGCTCGACGGCCTCGGGGAACCCGATGACCTCCATGCGCATCACGAAGTCGATGACGCTGCCGTGCTCGCCGCAACCGAAGCAGTGGAAGGTGCCGTGCGAGGGGCGGACGTTGAACGACGGGGTCTTCTCGTCGTGGAACGGGCACAGGCCCTTCAGCGAACCGGCCCCGGCGCGGCGGAGCGCGACGTACTCCTCGACGATCTCCTCGATCCGCGTGCGGTTGCGGACCTCGGTGATGTCGGCGTCCCGGATCCGTCCTGCCACGCCGCCAGTCTAGGTCCCGGGTCCGACGACCTGCCCGCAGGTCAGCGGGACGTCGCCGACGCCGTCGTCGGGTCCGCGGTCGTGTCCTCCGGGTCCGCGGACCGGCGTCGCCCGGGACGCCGCCCGAGGCCGACGAACATGCCGACCAGGGCGATCGCGAGTCCGAGCACCGCCTGCGGGGTCAGCGGCTCGCCGAGGACGGGGACCGCGCACAGCGCGGTCGTGGCCGGGACCAGGTTCAGCAGCGACGACACGAACACCGTGGAACGCCACCGCAGCAGCAGGAACATCAGGACGAACGCACCCGCCGAGTTGAAGATCCCCAGCCAGCCGACGGCGAGCCAGCCGCCCACCCCGGACGGCAGCCAGTGCGCCCCGAGGAACGGCCATGCGGCCAGGGTGGCGACCAAGGACGTGGCCATCTGGACGACCACGCTCGTCACCACGGGCGTGCTGTCGTTGAACCGCTTCTGGTAGAGCGTGCCCGCGGCCAGCGACAGCATGCCCAGCACCGGCAGGACGACGCTCCACCCCAGACCGCCGCCGAGGTCGTCGGCCAGCACGACGTACACGCCGGTGGCCCCGATCAGCAGCCCGGCCACCGGCGCGACGCCGAGCCGGGTCGTCAGCAGCAGCGGGGTGAGCAGCCCGACCAGCAGCGGCGCCATGCCCAGGATCAGGCTGGAGAGCCCGGCGGGCACGCCCGACGCGAGTCCGGTGTAGACGAAGCTGAACTGGCCGATCTGCAGCAGCAGCGCGGTGACCACCAGGTGCAGCCAGGCCCGCCCCTTCGGCGGCGCGGGCCGCAGCGCGGCCGCGGCGACGAGCATCACCGCGAGCGCGATGACGAACCGCCACAGCAGTACCGCGGGGACGTCGAGGTACCCGGTGGCGATCTTGCCCGCGATGAAGCCGGACGCCCACAACGGGACGAACAGAACGGCCAGGACGGGCACGAGCCATCGCGGGAAAGGCACGGCACCACTTCATCGCATTGCTAACGTCTTCGGCAACCGGACGTGTCCGGAGCCTCCCCGCCGGGTCAGCCCCGCTGCGGCCCGCCGAAGACCCGGCCCCGCGGCAGCTGGTCGCGCAGGGTCATGGCGGCGCCGATCAGCGGGAGCAGCAGCAGCGCGGCCACCGCCCAGACGACGTCGTAGGTACGCCCGATCCAGTCGGCCAGCAACGCGGCGCCGAGGATCACGCCCAGTGCTGCGGCGGCGGCGACCGCGAGGAACACGACCCGGAACATCAGACGCAGAAACTCCATCACCGGGTACGTGCCCGCGCGGGCGGCCCCTCACACCACCGTGGCACGCGACCTTCCGCACAGTGGTGCTCAGGAGACGGTCTCCCCGGACCACCGCACCGCGCAGGCCGCGTCGAAGCCCTGGTCGGTGATGCCGAGCGCGTGGTTGGCCCGGCCCCGCATGTTCTCCACCGCGATCATCTGGGTGAGCTCGACCAGACCGGCCCGGCCGAACTCGCGCTCGAGCTCGGCGACCTGCTCGTCGGTGACGGTCATCGGCTGGGCGGTCATCGCGTCGGCGTAGGCGATCGCGAGCCGCTCGGCCGGGGTGTACAGCGGGCTGGTGGCGTGCTCGTCGATGTGCGCGAGCCGCTCGACGTCCAGGCCGGAGAGCCGTTGCAACATGGTGCCGAAGTCGACGCACCACGAGCAGCCGACGACGGTCGCGGTGCGGTAGACCGCGAGCTCGCGGACCCCAGCCGGCAGCAGTGTCGCGGCCCGGTCCCAGCCCAGCTCGCTCACCAGCGACGCCCAGAAGATCCGGCGGTGGTGGCGGGCCACGGCGAACGGTTGGGGCAGCGAGCCGAAGCGGCGGCGGGCCAGGCGGTAGACGAGTCGGCCGAGGACGCCGGCGTCGGCGTCGGGGACGGCAGGGATGCGGGACACGGTGACCTCCCGGGGTCGGTGACGGAGTCGGTGGACGGGCCGCGGTGACCCGGATCGCGGGACCCGGATCGCGGGACCCGGATCGCGGCGAGACGGCCCACCGACTTGGACACCGCGCGCCCGCCCGACGTGACACCCTCGGACGTGACGCCGGCCACATCCATGCTTCCGCCTCCGGCGTTCCGGCGCTGCGGGTGTGCCGGTTACGACACACGGTGACGATCTCGCGGCGTGTCCTCCGTGGATCGGTGTTGGCGTTGGCGAACATCTGCGGGTGCGAGTTCGTCGGATGAAGACCGCCGCGGTGCTGGCGGCAGTACTGGTGCTGTCGGGCTGTGGAGCCCCCGGGTCGTTCGTGGACGCGCTCGACGCGCTGGACGCCGTCGTCGACACAGCCGGGGGCGACACGGCGGGGGTCGACACGGGTGAGGTCGGCGCGGCCGGGGTGGGCACCGCGGCCGCGGGCACCGCCACGGCCGGCAGCGCCGCGGCGGCCCTGACGACGCTGCAGGTCAAGGGCCGTGCCCCGAAGACCGGCTACGAGCGCGAGGAGTTCGGACGCCGCTGGGCCGACATCGACCGCGACGGCTGCGACCAGCGCAACCAGGTCCTCGCCCGGGACATGGACCGGGAGACGTTCAAGGCGGGCACGCACGACTGCATCGTGCTCACCGGGACCCTGCGCGACACCTACACCGGCACGACGATCTCCTTCACCCGCGGGCAGGGCACCAGCGAGAAGGTGCAGATCGACCACGTCGTCGCCCTGTCCGACGCCTGGCAGAAGGGCGCCCAGCAGCTCGACGAGGCGACCCGCGAGCGGATCGGGAACGACCCGCTGAACCTGATCGCCGTCGACGGACCGACGAACGCCCGCAAGGGCGACGGCGACGCCGCCACCTGGCTGCCCCCGGACGCCGGCTACCGGTGCGCCTACGTCGCCCGGCAGGTCGCGGTGAAGAGCAAGTACCAGCTGTGGGTGACCGCCGCCGAGCGGGACGCGATCGACCGCGTGCTGCGCGGCTGCCCGGACCGGGCGGCCACCACCGAGGCCGACGCAACACAGCCGGCGATCACCCTGCGCTGACCGCCGGCGGTCAGGTGGTGCGGCACAGCTCCGCGTGCCAGGACACCGCCTGCTGATCGGTGAGCAGCGCCACCTGGTCGATCACCACGCGCAGCCGGGCCCGGTCGTCCGCGGCGGCGGCCCAGTCCTCGGCGCGGGCCGGGTCCAGCACGGCCGGCCCGCGCCCGGTCAGGGTCGTGACCAGCTCGTGCAGCAGCTCGCGCTGGCGGCCCTGCATCGCCAGCCGCTGCGGGTCGCTCATCACGTAGCGGGTGGCGAGTGCCTTGAGCAGCACGACCTCCGCCTCGGCCACCACCGGGACGACGAGGTCGGCGCGGTGCCGCGCGAGCGGCGCGTCACCGAGGGTGTCGAGGGTGGCGTCGGTGGCGGCGAGGGCGAAGCGCCCGACCAGCTCCGAGGTCATCCGCTTCATCGCGACCAGGTCGTCGCCGCCCGCGGTGCGCACGTCGAACCCGCGCACCGCCCGGACCACCGGCAGCGCGTCGAGCCGGGCCGCGGCCTCGGCGCAGGCCGCCGCGTCGGCGCCGAAGCGCTGCGCGGCCTCGGCGGCCAGCGCCTCCCGCTCGACGGGCGAGGAGAGCACCGCGAGATCCATCCGGCCGGCGAGCAGCGCGTCCTCGACGTCGTGCACCGAGTAGGCGACGTCGTCGGCCCAGTCCATGACCTGGGCCTCCATGCTGCGCACGCCCGGGCGGGCCCCGAGGCGCACCCACTCGAGGGCCGCGCGGTCGTCGGCGTAGGTACCGAACTTCCGCTCGGCGCCGCGACGCGGCCACGGGTACTTGACCGACGCGTCCAGGGTGGCGCGGGTCAGGTTCAGCCCGCCGGGGGCGCGCCCGTCCGAGGAGCGGGCCTTGGGCTCGAGGCGGGTCAGGATCCGCAGGGTCTGCGCGTTGCCCTCAAACCCGCCGCACCCGGCGCCCGCCTCGTCGAGCGCCCGTTCGCCGTTGTGCCCGAACGGCGGGTGCCCGATGTCGTGGGCGAGCCCGGCCGCGTCGACGACGTCGGGGTCCAGCCCGAGCTCCTCGGCGATCCCCCGGCCGATCTGGGCGACCTCGAGCGAGTGGGTGAGCCGGGTGCGCGGGATACCGGTCACCTCCGCGCCCTCACCCGGCCCCACGACCTGGGTCTTCCCGGCCAGGCGGCGCAGTGCCGCGGAGTGCAGCACGCGCGCCCGGTCCCGGGAGAACGGGCTGCGCCGTTCCACCCGTCCCCGCTCCCCCAGCCCGGAGCCCTTGGGCGGCTCGGGGTAGCGGCGCTCGCCGTCGGCCGGGAGGTAACCGGCGTCGGCCGGGACCGCGAGGGTGGACACGGTGCTCAGCCCTGCCCGCTGCCCGCGGTGTCGACCGAGGCGTGGGTCAGCTCGTAGAACAGCAGCGCGCCGGTCTCGCGGTAGATGTAGCGCAGCTGCGTCTCCCGGGTCTGCACGATCGGGCCGCTGCGGGTCGGTGACGTCCACGCCTCCAGCCCCGCGTCCCGGGCCATCGTGCGGGCCCGCAGGCTGTGCCACGGGTCCGACACGAGCAGCGCCGACTCCCAGCCCCGTTCCTGCGCGGTTGCGGCGACCGCCTCCAGGCTGCGCAGGGTGTCGGCGCCCTCCGGGACCGCCTCGACCGCGGTGCTGGGCACCCCCTGCTCGATCAGCCAGTCCCGGCTGGCCTCGGCCTCGGTGTAGCGGTCGCCGGTGGCCCCGCCGCCGACGGTGATGATCCGGGGCGCGATACCGTCGCGCCAGAGCTGTTCGGCGTGTTTGAGCCGGGCCGCCAGCACCGCGCTCGGCTCGCCGTTGTACTGCGCGGCCCCGAGCACGACGACCGCGTCCGCGGGCCGCTGGTCGTCCACCCGGGCGACCTGCCACACCCGCAGCGCCGTCACCCCCACCACGGCGAGCACCATCACCAGCGCGCCCACCAGCAGCCGGGCACCCCAGGTCATGCCGCTGCGGACCGGCCCGGGTGCCGTCGGACGCCGGCCGGCGGGCGGGTCGGGGCTCCCGAGCCCGCGCCGGGACGAGGGTGCGCTCATCCGCCGATCCGCCCGCTGCTCCCGGCCAGCGCGGACGCCGACCGCCCGGCCCGCAACGCGATCACCTCGGCGACCACCGACACGGCGGTCTCGGCCGGGGTCCGCGCGCCCAGGTCCAGCCCGACCGGGCCGTGGATCGCCGCCAGCTGGTCGTCGGTCGCGCCCGCGCCCAGCAGCCGCTCCCGGCGCGCCGCCTGGGTGCGGCGCGAGCCCAGCGCACCGAGGAAGCCGCGGCCGTGCGCGATCCCCTCGAGCAGGATCGCGTCGAACGCCGGCGCGTGGTCGAGCAGGACCAGCACGTCGGCGTCGGTGAAGTCGGCGACCGCCGCCCGGGCCTCCTCGAGGGTGGTCACGGTGCGCGCGGACCAGCCGAGCAGCCCGGCCTGGGCGTGCAGCGCGGCGCCGAGCGCGCCCTCGCCGACGACCAGCATCGACGGCACCGGGACCCAGACGTCCACCAGCAGGTCGACGCCCTCGACCCGGACGCGCTCGGTGGTGGTGGCCCCGCGGCGCAGCAGCGTGCGTGCCTCGGCGGCGGCCGCCGCGGTGACCGCGCCCAGGTCGCCGTGCTCCTCGGTGAGTCCGGGGCCGGTCAGCACGAGCGCGGCGCCGCCCTCCACCGTCGACAGCAGGGCCGCGGGGCGGGCCGCCTCCAGCGCCGCGCCGAGCGCGGCGGCCGCCGCGGCCGGCAGTGGGTGCCCGACGAGCGTCGCGCCGCCGGCGCAGGCCAGCCCGGCCGCCAGGGCGGAGGACTCGGCGACGTGCGCCTCCCGCACGGCCGCCGCCCCGCCCGCGGCCTCGGCCGCCAGCGGGTACGCGGAGTCGTCGAGCGCGCCGCGGTAGAGCAGCCCGGACACCTCGCCACCCGGGGTGGCGGCGATCAGCTGGCCGGACTCGACCGAGCCGAAGCCGTGCCGGTCGAGCACCCGGACCACACCGATCGCCGTGGCGTCCCCGGACGCCCAGCGGCGCAGGTCCGCGCCGAGCTCCCGGCGCGGGTCGCGGGCTCGCCCGCCGTGCCCGGCCGTCTGCCGGCTCGTGGGAGTGGTCACGGGCGCCAGGGTAGCGACGGGGCCTGACAGGACGCTGAGTCCGGGCAGCACTGAGTCCGGGCCACGCTGAGTCCGGGCCACGCCGAGTCCGGGGCCGGACACGGATCGGGTGAGGGACGCGACGCCCGGGGCACGGAACCGTACGATCCCCGCACGCGTTGAACGCCTCGAACCCCATCGCGAGTGAAGGAGTCATGGACCCCAGCGACAGTCCCGGCGCCGTCCGGTCCCACGACGGACGGCGACCCCCACCCATCCCGGCCCCCGCCCGCACCGATGACCGGGCGGTGACGCTGCGGTGATCGGCACGATCCTCGGAATCCTGGTCGGGATCCTGGTCGTCCTCGCGATCACGGCGCTGACCGGCTACTTCGTGGCGCAGGAATTCGGCTACATGGCCGTCGACCGCTCCCGGCTCAAGGCCCGGGCGGCCGAGGGCGACGCCGGGGCCTCCCGGGCCCTCGACATCACCCGGCGCACCTCGTTCATGCTCTCCGGCGCCCAGCTGGGCATCACCGTCACCGGCCTGCTCGTCGGTTACGTCGCCGAACCGTTGATCGGCAACGGCATCGGCGAGCTGCTCGGTGTGGTGAACGTGCCGGCCGGGGTCGGCGTCGCCATCGGCACCGTGCTCGCGCTGCTGCTCTCGACGGTCGTCCAGATGGTCTTCGGCGAGCTGTTCCCGAAGAACCTGGCCATCGCCCGCCCGGAGCCGGTGGCCCGGTGGCTGGCCCTGTCCACCACGACCTACCTGGCCGTCTTCGGCTGGATCATCAAGATCTTCGATGCGGCGTCGAACCTGCTGCTGCGGGCGCTGCGGATCGAGCCGGTGCACGACGTGGAGCACTCGGCCACCCCGCGCGACCTCGAGGCGATCATCGACGACTCGAAGGACTCCGGGGACCTCAACCCCGAGCTCGCCGTCCTGCTCGACCGCGCGGTGGACTTCAGCGACCGCACGGCGCGGGCCGCGATGATCCCGCGGCCCCGGGTCTCCTGGGTCCGCGAGGACACCACCGTCGAGCAGCTGATCGGCCAGATGGCGGTACAGCACTCCCGCTACCCGGTGCTGGGTACGCCGCCGGACGCCTCCACCCCGGACAGTGCGATGGAGCTGGTCGGCGTCGTGTGCCTCAAGGACGTGCTGGCCCTGTCCGAGCGCACCGACCTGGGTGGGCGCGGCGCCGCCGAGGTGACGGTCGCCGAGCTGATGCGGGCACCGGTGCTGGTCCCGTCGTCGCTGCCGCTGCCGCAGGTGCTGGCCCAGCTGCGCGCCGACGGCGAGGAGCTGGCCTGTGTGCTCGACGAGTACGGCGGGCTGGCCGGCGTGATCACCGTCGAGGACGTCGCCGAGGAGCTGGTCGGCGAGATCACCGACGAGCACGACCTGGCCGGTACCGACCAGGCACGCGAGGCCGACGACGGCTGGGTCGTGCCCGGTGACCGGCACGTCGACGAGGTCGGCAGGCTGATCGACGCCGAGCTGCCCGAGGGCGACTACCAGACCGTCGGCGGGCTGGTGATGTCCGAGCTGCAGCGGCTGCCCGACGCCGGGGACGAGATCGTCGTGCGGATCCCGGCCGAGAACCCGGACGACGACGACCGGGCCCTGCGCCTGACCGTGCAGGAGGTGGACCGGCGGGTGCCCTCGGCGGTCCACGTGGTCTGGACCGAGCCGGAGGCCGCCGCCGACGGGGACGAGCAGGACGAGCAGGAGGTGTGGGCATGAGCGTCACCTCGATCGTCGTCTCGATCGCCCTGGTCGGGTTGAGCGCGTTCTTCGTGGCCGTCGAGTTCGCGCTCGTCGCCGCCCGGAACTACCGCCTGGAGGAGGCCGCGCAGAGCTCCGCCGCGGCCCGGGCGGCCCTGCGCAGCGCGAAGGACCTCTCGCTGCTGCTGGCCGGGTCCCAGCTGGGCATCACGCTGTGCACGCTCGGCCTCGGTGCGGTCGCGAAGCCCGCCGTGGACAACGCCCTGCGCCCGCTGCTGGAGGGCTGGGGCATCGCCTCGGGCATCGCCACGGTCGTGTCGTTCGTGCTGTCGCTGATCGTCGTCACGTTCGTCCACCTCGTCGTGGGCGAGATGGCGCCGAAGTCCTGGGCGATCTCGCACCCGGAACGGTCGGCGATCATGCTGGCGCTGCCGATGCGCGCGTTCATGGTGCTGACCCGCCCGGCGCTGGTGATGCTCAACGGCCTGGCCAACCGCTGCCTGCACGCCGTCGGTGTGGAGCCGGTGGACGAGATGGCCTCCGGGCGCAACGCCGACGATCTGCGCGAGCTGGTCGACCACTCGGCGCAGACCGGGGCCCTGGACCGGGAGCGCCGCGACCAGCTGGTCACCGCGCTCGAGCTGGAGCGCACCCCGGTGCGCGACCTGGCCCACCCGCCGTCGGGGGTGTCGGCCGACGACGACATCGCGGCGGTCCAGGAAACCGCACGGCGGACCGGGCACCTGCGGCTGATCGTCCGCGACGGCGGACGGCCGGTCGGCTACGTGCACGTCCGGGACACGCTGACCCGCGAACCCGGCACCCGGGCGCGCGAGCTGATGCGCCCGGTCCTCTCGCTCGCCGCCGACACCCAGTACCACACCGCGGTGAACACGATGCGCGACCAGCGGGCGCACCTGGCCCTGGTGGAGGACGACGGCCGGCTCATCGGCATCGTCACCCTCTCCGACCTCGTGGAGCGGCTGCTCCCCGAACCGGTGTGAATCCGGCCCCGGCCGGGTGTCCGCTCGGCACCCGGCCGGGGCCGGTCCTACCCTGGGCGGCCTCGTAGCGCAGTCCGCACCGTGGGAGGTCCACCATGACCGCACCGTCGCTCCGTCCGGCCGAGCTGGACGACACCGCACTGACCAGGCTCAAGCAGCTGGAGGACCGGATCGGTGGGCCGCTGGTGGCCTACCGGCCCGAGTCGCCCTACGCCCCGCTCAGCGAGGAGCAGCTCGCCGAGCTGCGCCGGACCGAGACCGAGCTCGGCGTCCAGCTGCTGGCCTACCGCTCCTGAGCGGCCCCGCAGACCGAACCGCCCCCGCCGGGACTCCGGCGGGGGCGGTTCTGCGAGCCGTGCTTCAGCAGCCGAGCAGGCGGGTGGCGAGGTAGGTCTCCACCTGGTCCAGCGCGACGCGCTCCTGGGCCATGGTGTCCCGCTCGCGGATGGTGACGGCCTGATCGGTGAGGGTGTCGAAGTCGACCGTGATGCAGAACGGGGTGCCGATCTCGTCCTGGCGCCGGTAACGGCGGCCGATGGCGCCGGCGTCGTCGAAGTCGACGTTCCAGTTCTTCCGCAGGCGCGCCGCCAGGTCCTTCGCCTTCGGCGAGAGGTCGGCGTTGCGCGACAGCGGCAGCACCGCGGCCTTCACCGGGGCGAGCCGGCGGTCGAGCTTGAGGACGACCCGCTTGTCGACGCCGCCCTTGGCGTTGGGCGCCTCGTCCTCGGCGTAGGCCTCGATCAGGAAGGCCATCATCGACCGGCCCACGCCGGCCGCCGGCTCGATCACGTACGGCTTGTACCGGGTGTCGGTGGCCTGGTCGTAGAACGACAGGTCCACGCCGGAGTGGTTCGAGTGCGTGGTCAGGTCGAAGTCGGTGCGGTTGGCGATGCCCTCGAGCTCGCCCCACTCCTGCCCGGTGAAGTTGAACTTGTACTCGATGTCGACGGTGCGCTTCGAGTAGTGGGAGAGCTTCTCCTTGGGGTGCTCGTAGTGCCGCAGGTTCTCGGCCGCGATCCCCAGGTCGGTGTACCAGCGGGTGCGCTCGTCGATCCAGTACTGGTGCAGTTCCTCGTCGCTGCCGGGCTCGACGAAGTACTCCATCTCCATCTGCTCGAACTCGCGGGTCCGGAAGATGAAGTTGCCCGGGGTGATCTCGTTGCGGAAGCTCTTGCCGATCTGGCCGATGCCGAACGGCGGCTTCTTGCGCGAGGTCGTCTGCACGTTCAGGAAGTTCACGAAGATGCCCTGCGCGGTCTCCGGGCGCAGGTAGGCCATGCCCTCCTCGGACTCCACCGGCCCCAGGAAGGTCTTGAGCATCATGTTGAACTCGCGCGGCGCGGTGAACTGGCCCCGGGTGCCGCAGTTCGGGCAGGGCACCTCGGACAGGTCGTTCGGGTCGGCCTGCTCGGGGTCGCGGCCCTTGCGCTCGGCGAACTCCTCCGCGAGCTGGTCGGCGCGGAACCGCTTGTGGCACGACGTGCACTCGACCAGCGGGTCGGTGAACGCGTTGACGTGGCCGGAGGCGACCCAGGTCTGGCGCGGCAGGATCACCGAGGAGTCCAGGCCGACGACGTCCTCGCGGCCGGTGACCATCGACTTCCACCACTGCCGCTTGATGTTGTCCTTGAGCTCGACGCCGAGGGGTCCGTAGTCCCACGCCGAACGGGTACCGCCGTAGATCTCACCGGAGGCGAAGACGAATCCGCGCCGCTTGGTCAGCGCGACGATGGTCTCGATCTTGGCGGAGGTGGGCTTGCTGGCCACGGCGGTACTCCAGGAACGTGATGCGGACTCTCCCACCGGCAGGACGGCCAGGGGTCGCCCCAGGCTACCGACCCCCCGTCGACGCACCACCCCCACCCGACCCCGCCACTCCCACGACTCACCCGCCGCTCACCCACGATGTGTCGGACGCTCACCGGTTCCGTTCGCCGCTCACGCGATCGGGCGAGCGTTGCCGGAACCCGTGAGCGGCTGCGCAGTATCTGGGGAGGCGGGCGGCTGTCTCGTCGAAGTCGTCGATGTCGGGCCAGGTCCAGCGGACCACGGTCCGGACCTCCGGTTGTGCCCGCAGTGCGTCCTCCCGACGCTTCTCCCGCAGGACCGCCTCGGCCACGGTCTCTCCCGGGCGCAGCGACCGGCCGTACTTCTCCATGCCGTCGAACTCGCCGACGATGCCGTGCTCCGGCCACCAGAAGTCGACCTGTCCGACGAAGCGCCCGGACCGGTCGCGCACGACGTGCTGCAGGACGGGCGCCGCCACCCCCAGAGCCCGCATGCGGACCCTGCTGCGCGACTCCCCGGGACCGTCGGCGCGCCCGTCGGCGAACGCGACGACCGCCCGTGCCCGGCCGGCGCCCCGGCGGCCGGTGGCGCGCCCGGCGGCGTCGGCGAGATCGGCCTCCGTGCAGAGCTCCCGGAACAGCGCGGCGTCGGCGACCGTCACCGCCGTCTCGAACGGGGCGGTCCGCGCCATGTCGACGACCGTGCGCGCGACCGTGGTCACCGGGATCCTGCCGACCGTGGTGACGTCCCCGTCCGGGAGCGGGGCCGCGCTCAGGTGCAGACGAGCCGTGCTCCGGCCGCCCCCGGCACGGTCACGGGTGACGTGGACCCGGCGCAACGACACACCCCAGAGCGGCAGGTCGTGCAGGACCGCGGCGGAGGGGCCGCTGACGACGGCGCCCGGGCCGAGGAGGGGCAGGGTCGCCTCGACGAGCAGCCGGTGCCGCTCCACCGCACTACGGCGGCGCGGGTCGTCGGCATCGAGGTAGGCGCCCGGGCGTACCCGCACGAGCGTTCCGCGGCCGAGCGCGGAACGGACCTCCTCGTCGGTACGCCCCTCGGCGAGGAGCGCGCGTCTCAGGTGCAGTTCGCCCATGCCACGAGCCTGCCGCCATTCCCCGTCCCTGCACCGTCGACCTGCGGGCCTGTGGACACGGCGCCGACTTGTGGATGCCTACTCACGCGCCGCCGCCGCTCACCGCTCCCGCGGACGCTCACGCGTTCCGGGGACGCTCACCGTTTGCGCCAACGCTCACCGGATCGCGTGAGCGTCGGCCGGAACTCGTGAGCGTTCCCAGAACTCGTGCGCGTCCGTCGCCGGAACCGTGCGCGGCCGAGGGACACGAGTGGGGGGGTCAGGGGGTCAGCAGACTGGGGTGGTGGGTGACGCCGGCACCCGCGTCCACCGACAGGCGGGTCTCGTGCGTCGACTCGGTGCTCGTGTCGGCCTCGGCCAGCAGCGGATGGACGTGTTCGCGCACGTCGAACGGGCTCAGGGCCCGGCGGTAGGCGTCGACCGAGTCGAAGCGGACGACGAGCACCCACTGCTGCGCGTCCTCGATCGCGCGGCCCGCCTCGCCCCCGCGGCATCCCGGCTGTGCGGCCAGGAGCTCGAGTGCCGTGGCCGCCCGGGCGGTGAAGTCGGCCTCGCGGACGGGTGGCACGGTGAACCGGCAGACCAGCAGCACGACACGACGATAACGAACACGCCTACCATGTCGGGTGCGGCCGGCACGGCTCGACGGTGCCGGGGGTGTGGCCGCCGCCCCCGGGGAACGGGACGGTCACCACATGTCAGCCGCAGCGGGAACGGCCCGGGTTCCCGACGACACCACCGGCGACCACCCGCCGCCACCCGAGCCCGGCCCGGTCCGCGGCCAGCGGACGCTCGCCGCGGCGGGCGACCTGCTGCGCGCGCTCGCGGCCCCGGTCCGGATCGCGATCGTGCTGCAACTGCTCGAGCACTCGCGCTGCGTGCACGACCTGGTCGACGCGCTCGGCGTCGCCCAGCCGCTGATCAGCCAGCACCTGCGGGTGCTGAAGGCGGCCGGGGTGGTCGAGGGCGAGCGCAAGGGACGTGAGGTGCTGTACTCCCTGGTCGACGACCACCTGGCGCACATCGTGGTCGACGCCGTGGCACACGTCGAGGAGGACACGTGAGCGACGTCGCGCACCGGAGCACGCAGACCGGCCCTGTGCAGACCGGCCCTGTGCAGGCCGACCCCGTGCGGACCGGTCCGGTGAAGACCGGCACCGACGGGGCCGCCGCGGGCGGCGGACCGGCCCGGTCCACCGCCGGGCCGCGCGGCATCCGGGCGACCCGGCAGCGGGCCGCCGTGACCGCGCTGCTCGACCGGATCGAGGGCTTCCGTTCCGCCCAGGAGATCCACGAGGAGCTGCGCCGCAGCGGTGAGGGCATCGGCCTGACCACCGTCTACCGCACCCTCCAGACCCTGGCCGAGGGCGACGAGGTCGACGTGCTGCGCAGCGCCTCCGGGGAGGCCGTGTACCGGCGCTGCGAGAGCGAGCACCACCACCATCACCTGGTCTGCCGGCGCTGCGGCGCGGCGGTCGAGATCGAGGGGCCCGCCGTGGAGTCCTGGGCCCGGTCGATCGCCGAGCAGCACGGCTACTCCGACCTCTCGCACACCCTGGAGATCTTCGGGCTGTGCGCGGCGTGCACGGCGGCCCGCCAGTCCTGAGGACTCAGCGCGCACACCCCGCCGGGCCCGGCCGCTCGTCCGGGCCGAACGGGTCGGCCGGGCGCGGGTCGGGCGTCGGCGTCCAGCGCCCGTCGCGGACCGCGTAGGTCCACCGCGGGCCGTATCGGATGAGCCGGTCCAGCGCGGTGACCAGACGGTCGACGTCCTCCGCGGTGGACCGCAGCCCGAGGCCGACCCGGACCGCGTCCCGGCCCCCGGTGAGCCGGTCCAGCAGCGGGTGCGCGCAGAACCGGCCGTCCCGCACCCCGATGCCGTACTCGGCCGACAGGGCCGCCGCGACCAGCCCGGACGGCAGGTCCTCGACGACGAACGACACCGTGGCCGTCCGGTCGGGGGCAGCAGCGTCCGCCGCGGCGGCGACGGCGACGTCGTCGGCGGCGTCGACGTCGACGAGGGCGGCGGCAGCGGCACCGTCGGCGTCAGCAGGGGCGGCGTCGGCGGGGGCAGCGGCAGGGCAGCCGGAGGGATCGGAGGATCCGGCGGTGTCGAAGCAGGACAGCGTCCACAGCCCCGGGATCCCGGCGAGGCCGGCATGCAACCGGGCGACCAGCTCCCGCTCGTGCGCGGGCACCGCCTCGTCGACGACGGGGTCGAGGGCCCGGCAGGCCGCACCCAGCGCGGCCAC
Source organism: Pseudonocardia ammonioxydans (assembly GCF_900115005.1). Lineage (GTDB taxonomy): Bacteria > Actinomycetota > Actinomycetes > Mycobacteriales > Pseudonocardiaceae > Pseudonocardia > Pseudonocardia ammonioxydans. The sequence continues at coordinate 132,623 of NZ_FOUY01000012.1, forward strand.
ACCGAGCACGTTCGGTGTGCCGCCCTCGTGCCGCTGCGGCGCGGGCAGCCACGCCGTGTCGGTCCGGCCGTCCTCGACGGCGACCGAGCGGACCGCACCCCCACCCGCCAGGTGCGGCGGGGCCGCGTCCAGCCAGTCCCGGCGCCCGACCAGCGCCCCGGTGCCGTACGGGGCGTAGATCTTGTGCCCGGACAGGGCGACGTAGTCCGCACCCCACCCGGCCAGGTCGACGCGGCGGTGCGGGGCCAGCTGCGCGGCGTCCACGCAGACCCGCGCTCCCGCCGCGTGCGCGATCTGCACGATCCGGCCGACCGGGAGCAGCTCACCGGTGACGTTGGAGGCCCCGGTGACGGCGACCAGCGCGGCGTCCGGTCGCGCGGCCAGCTCGGCCCGCAGGGCGTCCAGGGTCTCCGCGATCGTGCGCCCGGCGCGGACGACCCGGTGCTCGGTGTGGCGCCAGGCGAGCAGGGTGGCGTGGTGCTCCAGGTCCAACGTCACGACCGGGCCCGCACGGCGCGGGCGAGCAGCGCGAGCGCGTCGGTGGTGTTGCGGGTGAACACCACGCAGTCGCCGGTCCGGGCCCGGACGAACCGCGCGACGTCGGTACGGGCGTTCTCCACCAGCGAGGTGCAGACCCGCGAGGTCCAGCCGGCGCCGCGGTGCACGCTGCCGTAGTACGGCAGCACCTCGGCGACGTGCGCGGCGACGGACTCCAGCGCAGGGGTCGAGGCCGCCGAGTCGAGGTCGCAGTAGCGCACGCGGGAGCCGTCGACGAGCGGCACGGTCAGCTCGGCACCGGTCACCCGGGGCAGTGTCACCTGGTGCGGGGTCACCTGGTGCGGGGTCACCTGGTGCGGGGTCGCCCGGGGCGGGGTCACCTGGGGCGGGGTGGCCTCGGGCGGGGTCGCCCGGGTAACAGACCCCCGGGGCGGCGTCGTGCGGCCGTGGGTGGTCTCGGGAAGCAGGGCAGCGGTCATGATCCGGCCTCTCGGATCTCGGGGATCCGGGGGCCGCTCCGGGGCTCGGATCCGCGCTTGCCGGCGGCGGTTCCGCGCCGGCCCGGTCATCACCCGGGGCACCCCACCGCGGAGGAGGGTTGCCGGCCAGCAAGCCGGGGCTTCGCGCTGGCACTCGTGACCTTCGGGCGCAGACGCTAGCAGACCCCTCCGCCGCGCCCGGTGCGATCCCCGTCACGGACCGTCTCATAACGCGACACCGTGGCGGCGGTCACGCGGATAGCGTGATCCATCGGAGGTGAGGTCGACGATGACCGAAACGCAGCAGGACGGCGCCCCCGCGGCGCCCACAGCCGTACGGCGGATCGATGTCCCGGAGTCCGGGGAGCTGGCGCAGCTCGCGGGCGTCTTCGACGACCTGCAGTACGTGCTCCGGTGTTGCGAGCACCTGGTGACCGCGCTCGGCGGGCCCGAGTCCGGCCCGGTGCGGGTGGACGCCGACCCGGCACTGGTCGAGGCGTTGTGGAGCGGTGCGGTGATCGGCTACGTCCGGTGCTTCTCCGGCCGGACCAAGACGCTGACCCGCGAGGACCTGGACAAGCTCGAGCTCGACGGCGACGTCAGCGGCTTCCACGACATGGTCACCAAGCTGCGCGACCACTACGCGTCGCGGCACGTGAACCCCCGCGAGTCCTACGAGATCGGTGTCGCGCAGTCGAACGAGGGCACCCCGCGCGGCGTCGCCGTGGTCTCCACGCCGCGGCCGCAGGTCGACGAGACCACGGTGCGGCTCCTGGGCCGGGTCGCCTACGCCCTGTCCGGGCTGGTCGACGCGCGGATGACGAAGGCCCAGAACGACGTGCTCGGCATCGCGCACGACATGACACCGGCCCAGCTCGCAGCGCTGCCGCTGGTGCACCTGTCCCCGGAGGAGGAGGCCGGCGGGCAGGAACCCGCCTGACCCCTCCGGGGCGACTCGGCCGCCGCACGCATGGATCGGCCGTACCGCGGTAACTCCGATCGGGACAGCACGACCGTCGTTCCGAGGAGGGACCTCGCATGGCCACCCGCACGACCACACCGGACGCCGTCCACGCCGCCCTGGACGGGGTGACGTTCCCGGCGGGCAAGCAGGAGCTGGCCGCCGGCGCCGAGCGCAACGGCGCCGACGCGGCCACGCTCGAGGCCGTCCGCGCCGTCCCGGCCGAGGAGTACACCTCGGCCGCGGACGTCCTGGCAGCGGTCGACACGGCCGACGAGACCCGGGAGGAGACCGAGCAGCTGCGAGCGCAGCGGCGCAGCGAGCACACGCGGCCCGGGCTGTCCGAGGCGACGAAGGACGTCGACCCGGTCAACCCGATCGCCGAGGAGCTCGGTACGAACCGGAAGCGGTGACCGCGGGCCCGACCGGGCCGTCAGGCCTCGACCAGCTCGGCCCGCATGCTCGACGCCGACGACACCACCAGCATGAGCAGCGTGCCCATCGGCTGCTCGGCCAGGCCGAGGGCGGGGAACGCGTAGCGCAGCGTCACGTCCCAGCCGCGCTCGCCCTGCACCACCCGCGGGGTGCCGAACAGGCCCTCACCGATCCCGAGGCCCACCCGGCGCGGGACGTCGTCGTCGGACAGGTCCCAGGCCACCACGCAGGTGATGTTGAGGACCGGCAGGCCCTCCTCCAGCTCGGTGCCCTGGACGACGCAGAGCACGCCGCCGTGGGCGAAGGTGAGCGCGCCGTCGTCGTCGACCTGGACGTCGTGGAAGCGTTCCAGGGCGCCCCGGGCCGTCGCCAGCATCCCGGCGATCACGTCATCGGTCACTGCGCACCCGCCACGTCGGAGTCGATGCCCGTGCCCGCGGGATGCCGGTCGGCCGCGCCGCCGAACCGGCGGTCCCGCCGGGCGTAGATCTCGATCGCCTCCCAGATGTGGCGGCGGTCGAAGTCCGGGAACAGGGTGTCCAGGAAGACCATCTCGGCGTAGGCGCTCTGCCAGAGCAGGAAGTTCGACGTCCGCTGCTCCCCCGACGAGCGCACGAACAGGTCGACGTCGGGCATGTCCGGCTCGTCGAGGTGGCGGGCCAGCATCCGCTCGTCGATCCGGGCCGGGTTGATCCGGCCCTCGGCGGCCAGCTGCGCGATCTGCCGTACCGAGTCGACGATCTCGGCGCGGCCGCCGTAGTTCACGCACATCGTGAGGTTGAGGACGTCGTTGGCCCGGGTCTTCTGCTCGGCGACCTCGAGCTCCTTGATCACCGAGCGCCACAGCCGCGGTCGTCGCCCCGCCCACCGGACACGTACACCCATCGCGTGCATCTCGTCGACCCGGCGGCGGATGACGTCGCGGTTGAAGCCCATCAGGAACCGGACCTCGTCCGGGCTGCGGCGCCAGTTCTCGGTGGAGAACGCGTACGCCGAGAGCCACTGCACGCCCATGTCGATGCAACCGCGGGCGACGTCCATCAGCGAGTCCTCGCCCCGCTTGTGGCCCTCGGTGCGCGGCAGGCCGCGGGCGTTGGCCCAGCGGCCGTTGCCGTCCATCACCAGAGCGACGTGACGCGGCACCAGCTCCGGCGGGATCGCCGGGGGCCGCGCACCGGACGGGTGCGGCGGAGGGGGCTGGAACGGCACGTGGTTCACCCTACGTCCGCCCTCCGACGGTGCGTGCTGCGAGGCCGGTCGCGGTCGATCAGAAGCGGAAGTTCTCGTCCGGTTCCTCGCGCTCCGGCCAGGCCGGCACGTCGGGGTCCTCCAGCCGCTCCAGGGTCTCGCGCAGCTCGCGGACACCGCGGTGCCCGCGGACCCGGTCGGCCTCGCTCGCCGGGTCGGACTCCTCGGGGCGGATCACCGGCAGCATCGGGATGGCCGGCCAGGACCCGCTCTCGGTCCGGGCCCGCACCTGCCGCATCGCCCGGGTGGGGCCGTCCTGCGGGGACTCGGGGAGCACCTCGGTCCGCACCGGGATCTGCTGGGTCGGCGGGACCGGGATCCGCTGGGTGGTGGCGGGGAGCCGGTGGGTGGTGCCCTCGGCCCGGCCGTCACCGTCCCGCGGGGCATGGGGTCGGGTCACGACTACCTCTCCGTCGACGGGGCTGGGGTCCCCTCGATCACGGGAGGGTAACGAGGCGGGGTTGCCCGCCGGAAGGGGAGATCATCCCGCGGGGTCGGCGGGTGCGCCGTGCGGCGCGACCGGTGGCGCTCCGGCGGCCGCAGCCGGGCTCCGGGAACCGTTGGGCGGACCGGATGCACCGTCCGCCGCGGGCGCGGGGTCGGTGTCGGCAGGAACGGCGGTGCCGGTGGGAACGGCGGTGTCGGGGTCGGCGGCGGCGGGATCGGTGGGCCGCGGCCGGGACCGGCGGTCCACCAGGGGCAGCGATCGCAGCTGACGTTCCAGGTGCCACTGCAGGTGGGCCGCGACCAGGCCGCTGGCCTCCCGGCGGGTCGGCCCGCCGGAGCCGTCCGCGGTCGTCCAGTCGCCGTGCAGCAACGCCTCGAGCAGCGTCACGGTCTCGGCCGCCGGGGTGACCGACCCGGGCGGGCGGCAGCGCGGGCAGACCATGCCGCCCCCGGCGACGGTGAAGGCCCGGTGCGGTCCCGGGGCCGCGCAACGCGCGCACTCCGACAGCGACGGCGCCCACCCGGCGTGGCTCATCGCGCGCAGCAGGAACGCGTCGAGCACCAGGGCGGGCTCGCGGGCACCGTCGGCCAGCGCCCGCGTCGCACCCAGCACCAGCAGGTACAGACGCAGCGCCGGCTCCCCTTCCTCGGACACCAGCCGGTCGGCGGTCTCGAGGATCGCGCAGCCACACGAGTACGCCGACCAGTCGGCGACGACGGCGGGCGCGAACGCGTCGAGCGTCTGGGCCTGGGTGACGACGTCGAGGGTGCGGCCGGTGTAGCACTGGACGTCGACGTGGTTGAACGGCTCCAGCCGCGCCCCCCAGCGGGAGCGGGTGCGGCGCACGCCCTTCGCGACGACCCGGAGCTTGCCGCGCTGCTTGGTCAGCAGCGTGATGATCCGGTCGGCCTCGCCGAGCTTCTGCACGCGCAGCACCACACCGGTGTCACGGTAGAGCTGGGCCATGACTCCACCCTAGGCCCTGCCGCCCGGCCGCCCGAGCGCCGCGGCCGCGGGTCAGAAGCCCAGCCTGCGCAGCTGCTTCGGGTCGCGCTGCCAGTTCTCCGCGATCTTCACGTGCAGGTCCAGGTAGACCTTCGTGCCCAGCAGCTTCTCGATCTGGCGGCGGGCGTCGGAGCCGACCTGCTTGAGCCGGGCCCCGCCGCGCCCGATCACGATGCCCTTCTGCGAGGACCGCTCCACCCAGACGACCGCGTGGATCTCGAGCAGGTCCTCCCGCGGGATCATCTCCTCGATCGTCACCGCGATCGAGTGCGGCAGCTCGTCGCGCACGCCCTCCAGGGACGCCTCGCGGACGAGCTCGGCGACCAGGGTCTCCTCCGGCTCGTCGGTGAGGTCGCCGTCCGGGTAGAGCTGCGGGCCCTCCGGCAGCTGCGCCACCAGCAGGTCGGACAGCAGCCGCACCTGGAAGCCGGACTGCGCCGAGGTCGGGACGACCTCGGCGAAGTCCATCAGCTCCGCGACCTCGGCGAGCCGCTCGGCGACCTGCTCCGGACGCGCGAGGTCCGTCTTGGTCACCACGGCGATCACCGGCGTGTGCGCGGCGACCTTGCGCAGCTCGTCGGCGATGAACCGGTCACCGCGCCCGACCTTCTCGTTCGCCGGCACGCAGAACCCGACGACGTCGACCTCGGACCAGGTCTCGCGGACCAGGTCGTTGAGCCGCGAGCCCAGCAGGGTGCGCGGCCGGTGCAGGCCGGGCGTGTCGACCAGCACGATCTGCGCGTCGTCGCGGTGCACGATGCCGCGGATCGTGTGCCGGGTCGTCTGCGGCCGGCTGGAGGTGATCGCGATCTTCTGGCCGACCAGCGCGTTGGTCAGCGTGGACTTGCCGGCGTTCGGCCGCCCGACGAAGCAGGCGAACCCGGAACGGAAGCCCTCGGCGGGCGGTTGCGGAACCGTCACGCCGCACCCAGCCGGTCGAGGATCTCCCGGCCGATCGGCAGCGCCGCGGTCGCCGCAGGCGACGGCGCGTTGAGCACGTGCAGGATCGAGCCCGGCCCGCCGGTCCCGTCCGGGCCGGGCTGGTCGAGGAACAGGAAGTCGTCGACGAGGGTGCCGTCGGCCTTGACCGCCTGCGCCCGGACACCGGCCCCGGCCGGGTGCAGGTCCTCGGCCTGCACGTCGGGCAGCAGCCGCTGGATCTGGCGGACCATGGCCTTCTTCGACAGCGAGCGCTGCACCTCCCCGATCCCGTAGCGCCAGTGCCGCTGCGCGACCTTGATCATGCCGGGGTAGGTGAGCGTGCCGAGCAGCTCCTTCGGCTTGATCGTGCCCCAGGAGTAGCCCTCCCGGGCCATCGCGAGGACGGCGTTCGGCCCGGCGTGCACGTGCCCGTCGATCCCGCGGGTGGCGTGCACCCCGAGGAACGGGAACGCCGGGTCGGGGACCGGGTAGATCAGCCCGCGGACCAGGGACGCGGCCCGGTCGGAGAACCCGGAGTACTCACCGCGGAACGGCACGATCCGCACGCCCGGGTCGGCACCGGCCATCGTCGCGAGCTCGTCGCAGCGCAGCCCGCCGCACACGACCACCCGGGAGCCGAGCAGGTCGCCCCCCGACGTCCGCACCACCACGTCGGACGGCCGCCGGGCGAATCCGGTCACCGCACGGCCGAGGTGCACCTCGCCGCCGTTCTTCTCGACGAGCTCGCTCAGCTTCTCGGCGATGGCGCGGTAGTCGGTGATGCCGGTGGAGGGCACCCACAGCGCCGCGAGACCGCGGACGTCGGGCTCGTACTCGCGGATGCCGTGCTCATCGAGCCGGTGGTTCTCCACCCCGTTCGCGTCGCCGCGCCGGGCCAGCTCGTCGAGCCGGGGCAGCTCCTCGGGCTCGGTCGCGACGACGAGCTTGCCGCACACCTGGTGCGGCAGGTCGTGCTCGCGGCAGAACGCGACGGTCTCCGCGCACCCGGCGACCGCGAGCCGGGCCTTGTACCCGCCCGGCGCGTAGTACAGGCCGGAGTGGATGACGTTGGAGTTGTTGCCGGTCTGGTGGTTCGCCGGCCGGGCCTCCCGCTCGACGACGGCGACGCTGTGCCCGGCGCGGGTGGCGGCGTAGGCGGTGGCCAGACCGACGATCCCGCCGCCGACCACCACGAGGTCGTAGGACGGCGTCGCGGGCAGCCCGCCTGCCGGACGATCAGTTCCTGCCATCGGTTCCTCCTCCGGCCCCGCACCGCGGGGCCGCCTCTCCAGCTCGTGCTCCACCCGGGGAGCCGTGTGTCATGCCCGCTCCGCGCGGGCGTCGTCCCCGGCGTGCCCGGCCGGGTCGCCGGTGCCCGGGTCCGGCCGCGCGCCGTCCGGGTCACCGTGGTCGTGTTCGTGCCCGGACGCGACCGTCCCGGACCCGGCGCCGGCCGCATGCTCGGTGTCCTCACCGGAGCCGTCTCCGGTGCCGGCGTCCTCCCCGGCCTCGACCGGCTCCAGCGGTCCGACCAGCACCGAGGTGATCCGGATGCGGCCCCGTGCGTCCTTGCCGCCCTCGCCCTCGAGACGCAGCAGGCCCTCCAGCTCTGCCGTCGCCCCGGGCAGCGGGACCTTGCCCAGACACTGGGCCAGCAGGCCTCCGACGGTGTCGACGTCCGCGGACTCCAGGGCCTCGCGCAGCTCGTCCTCGCGCGGGGTCCCGCGGAAGCGCCCGGCGAACAGCTCGCCCAGGTCCTCCACGGGCAGCCGGGCCGCCACCCGGAACGCACCGTCGGCGGCCTCGACGACCTCCGGCGCCTCCTCGGTGTCGTACTCGTCGGTGATCTCACCGACGATCTCCTCGAGGATGTCCTCGATCGTCACCACCCCGGCCGTGCCGCCGTACTCGTCGACGACGACGGCCATGTGGTTGCGCGTGCGCTGCATCTCGCGCATCAGCTCGTCGCTGCGTTTGGAGTCCGGCACGAACGCGGCCGGGCGCAGGATCTCCACCAGCGACCTCTGGGGAGCACCGCGGAACTGGGCGTCGTCGCGGGCCCGGACCAGGTCCTTGAGGTAGGCGACACCAATGACGTCGTCGATGCCCTCGCCGAGCACCGGGATGCGCGAGTAGCCGCTCTTGAGCGCCAGCCGCAGCACCTTGTCGACCGGGGTGTCGCGCTCGGTCCAGATCACGTCCGGCCGCGGCACCATGATCTCCCGCACCGGGGTCTCCCCCAGCTCGAACACCGAGTGGATCATCTTGCGCTCGCCCTCGTCGACCACGCCGCGGTTGCTGGCCATGTCGACGAGCTCGCGCAGCTCGACCTCGGTGGAGAACGGGCCCTCCCGGAACCCGGGCCCGGGGGTGATCGCGTTGCCGACCAGGATCAGCAGCGTGGCCAGCGGCGAGAGCACGGTGCCCAGCGCCCGGATCGGCGCGGCGAGCAGCAAGCCGATCTGGTACGGGTGCTGGCGGCCCAGCGTGCGCGGTCCGACCCCGATCAGCACGTAGCTGGCCAGCACCATGATCACGCCGGCCAGCGTCAGCCCGATCCAGGGTGCGGAGAACAGCGGGGCCAGCGCCAGCGCCAGCACGACGACCGCGACGGTCTCGCAGATCACCCGCAGCAGCATCAGCAGGTTCACGTGGCGGGGCCGGTCCGCGACGACGGCGGCGAGCGCCCGCCCGCCGGCCCGCCCGGCCCGCACCACCGCGTCCACCCGGGCACTCGAGATCGACATCAGGGCCGAGTCCGCGGCGGCGAACACCCCTGCCAGCAGGACGAGCAGGACGGTGGTGACGATCAGCCAGGCGGTGGTCACGTCTCCTCCGCGTGGTCGAGGTGCGGACTCACCGGCCGGGCTCGTCCTCGAAGCCGACGGTGCCCATCAGGCGGTCGTCGCTGCGCCGCTGGGCGTCGCGGGCGTGGGCCTGGGCCCGGTCCTCGCGCCAGCGCACCAGCAGCCGGTTCTGCAGCGCGAACATCTCCCGCTCGTCCTCCGGCTCGAGATGGTCGTAGCCGAGCAGGTGCAGCACGCCGTGCACGGTCAGCAGGTGCAGCTCGTCGGCCAGCGTGTGCCCGGCCTTGCGGGCCTGGTCGCGGGCGAACGCCGGGCACAGCACCACGTCGCCCAGCAGCGCGGGCCCCAGGTCCGGTGCGTCCGGACGGCGCCCGTCCTCGGCGAGCGAGTCCATCGGGAACGCCATGACGTCCGTCGGGCCGGGCTCGTCCATCCAGCGGACGTGCAGTTCCTCCATCGCGTCCAGCGCGACGGCGGTGATCGCCAGCTCTGCGGCCGGGTTCACCTTCATCGCGTCCAGCGCGTACCGGGCGACCGACACGATCTGTGCCTCGTCGATCGCGATCCCGGACTCGTTGACGACCTCGATGCTCACGAGACCTCCTCATCGAGGCCCGTCGGCCGCGTTCGCGCTGTGGCCGTGTCCACCGGTTCGCTCGCACGCTCGCTCACGTCGGCGCCGCCCCGCCCCACCTGTCTCGTTCTTCTCCGGTCGCGGACCAGCGTAGTCCCGGGCACCGACGGTCCCGGCGGCGCCCGTTGCGGACGCCCGGGGCGACCACCGCGCGTCGGCCGGCGGTCGCCGTGGGTCACCGTCAGCGGCGGCGCCCGCCCCGCCGGGGCGACGGCGCCCCGTTCCCCCCGGTCATCGCCGCACGCCGTTCGGTCACGGCGTCGAAGCGGGCGTAGGCGTCGACGATGTCGGAGACCAGCTTGTGCCGCACCACGTCGGCGCTGTCGAGCAGGGAGAAGTGCACGTCGTCGACGCCGTCGAGGATCTCCTGCACCACGGCCAGCCCGGAGCGGTTGCCGCCGGGCAGGTCGACCTGGGTGATGTCCCCGGTGACGACGATCTTCGAGCCGAAGCCGAGCCGGGTGAGGAACATCTTCATCTGTTCGGGCGTGGTGTTCTGCGCCTCGTCCAGGATGATGAACGCGTCGTTCAGCGTCCGCCCGCGCATGTACGCCAGCGGCGCGACCTCGATCGTCCCGGCCGCCATCAGCTTCGGGATGGACTCCGGGTCGATCATGTCGTGCAGCGCGTCGTAGAGCGGACGCAGGTACGGGTCGATCTTCTCGAACAGCGTGCCGGGCAGGTAGCCCAGCCGCTCCCCCGCCTCGACCGCCGGGCGGGTCAGGATGATCCGGGTGACCTGCTTGGCCTGCAGCGCCTGCACGGCCTTCGCCATGGCCAGGTAGGTCTTGCCGGTGCCGGCCGGCCCGATCCCGAACACGACGGTGTGCGAGTCGATGGCGTCGACGTAGCGCTTCTGGTTGAGCGTCTTGGGCCGGATGGTCTTGCCGCGCCGGGACAGGATGTCCAGGCTCAGCACCTCGGCGGGTGACTCGCCCATCCGGTCGTCGGTCTCGGTCCCGGCGTCGGACAGCATCTGCACGGTCCGCCGGACCGTGTCGGCGCCGACCAGCTGACCGCGCTCGGCGAGCGTGATGAGCTCGGTGAACACGCGCTCGGCGAAGGCGACGTCGCCGGGGTCGCCGGAGAGCGTCAGCTCGTTGCCGCGCACGTGGACGTCGGCGGTGAGCTCCTCCTCGGCGGTGCGCAGGCTCTCGTCACGTGAGCCGAGGAGTGCGAGCAGGGCGGTGTCCGGGACGACCATCCGCGACCGGACGGACCCGCCCGGTGCCGCGTCGGACCGCAGGTCGGTCCGGGGGGTGGAGCCGGGTTCGGTGCCGGTCAAGACTGTGTTCGCCTGCCTCAGGGTCGGGTATCCGGACTGTCCGGATGGTACCCGTGCAACGCCCGTCCTCACCCACGGATTCCGGTGGATCCGTGGGTGCGGGACTCAGCTCCAGCGACCGGTGCGCACCGCGAGCGCGCCGAGCGCCACGCACGCGGCGGTCGAGGCACGCAGCACCTCCGGCCCCATCCGCACCGGGACCGCACCGGCCTCGGCGAGCACGGCGAGCTCGTGGTCGTCCACCCCGCCCTCCGGCCCCACGACCAGCAGCACCTCACCGTCCGCGGGCAGCTCGACCCCGGCGAGCCCGGTGCCGGCGGACTCGTGCAGGACCAGGGCCGCGTCGGCGGCCGCGACCCGCTGCGCCAGCTGCCGGGTGGTCACCGGCTCCGTGACCTGTGGCTGCCAGGGACGGCGCGCCTGCTTGGCGGCCTCGCGCACCGACGACCGCCAGCGTTCCAGGGCCCTGGCCCCGCGCGGGCCGTCGTCCCAGCGGGCCACGGAGCGGGCCGCCTTCCAGGGCAGGAACGCGTCCGCGCCGGCCTCGGTCGCGGTCTCGACCGCGAGCTCGCCGCGGTCGCCCTTCACCAGGGCCTGCGCGATCACGATGCGGACCGCGGGTGCGGGAACGTGCGACACCGCCCTCAGCCGGACCGTCAGCGCGTCCTTCCCCGTCGTGGCGACGGCCTCGGCGTGCGCGATCCCGCCGCAGCCGTCGGAGAGCACCAGCTCCTCGCCGGGCCGGATCCGCCGCACGGTCACCGCGTGCCGGCCCTCCGGCCCCGTCAGGACCGTCTCGCCACCGGGCGCGGGCAGTGCCGCGACGTCGTCGACCAGGAACAGCGGGCTGGTGGTCACGACGACGGGAGCCGGCGGAGGATCTCGTGCAGCAGCTCGGTGTGCTCGGCCAGCGTCGCCGCGTGCTGCCGATGCAACTCGCTGTGCTCCGCCAGGGTCGCGGTCTGCTCCGCCAGGGTCGCGGTGTGCTCGGCCAGGGTCGCCGAGTGGCCGCCCAGGGTTCCGGTGTGCTCGTCGGCCACGTCCTTGATGTCGAGGACGGTGTCGGCCACGGCACGCAGCGTCTCGTCGTGCGCATCGACACGGCGGGTGAGCGCGTCGATCTCGGCTCGGGTCACGCCGCCCACCATGACCGACGGACCGGTCCCCCGGCGGCGCTTCGCGGACATCGGGAACCCGCAGCCGCGGACGTTGCTCCGGACGGGCGCACGCCGGCGCCCGGCCGGGCTCGTCACCGGCCGCTCCACGAGTCCCGCAGCCGCGAGAACAGGCCGTGACCGTTGCGGGCACCGCCGACCAGGTCCGGCTGCTCCTCGCCGCGCAGCTTCGCGAGCTGGCGGAGCAGGTCGGTCTGCTCCTTGTCGAGCTTGGTCGGCACCGACACCTCGACGTGCACGAGCAGATCGCCGTGACCGTCGACGCGGCCGGTCGACCGCAGCCGGGGCATGCCCTTGCCGCGCAACGTGCGGACGGTCCCGTGCTGGGTGCCGCCCTCGATGTCGAGCTCCTGCACGGTGCCGTCGAGCAGCGTCAGCGGCAGCGTCGCACCGAGCGCGGCCGCGGTCATCGGCAGCGGCAACGTGCAGTGCAGGTCCGAGCCGTCCCGGGTGAAGATCTCGTGCGGGACCTCCTCGACCTCGACGTAGAGGTCACCGGCCGGGCCGCCGCCCGCCCCGACCTCGCCCTGGCCGGCCAGCCGCACCCGCATGCCCTCGGCGACCCCCGCCGGGATCTTCACCGACACGGTGCGCCGGGACCGGACGCGGCCGTCCCCGGAGCACTGCCGGCACGGGTCGGGGATGACCTCGCCGAAGCCGCGGCAGGTCGGGCACGGACGGGCGGTGACGACCTGCCCGAGGAACGACCGCTGCACGCTCTGGATCTCGCCGGAACCGCCGCAGGTGTCGCAGGCGGCCGGCTGGGTGCCCTCGGCACAGCCCGACCCCTGGCACAGGGTGCACAGCACGGCGGTGTCGACGGCGAGGTCGCGCTGCACTCCGGCGGCGCAGTCCTCGAGCGTCAGCTCCATCCGGATCAGCGCATCCGCGCCCGGCTGCACCCGGCTGCGCGGGCCGCGGCCCCGCCCGCCGCCGGCGTTGCCGCCGAAGAAGGCGTCCATGATGTCGCTGAACCCACCGAAGCCGGCGAACGGATCGCCGCCGCCGGCACCACCGCCGCCACCGCGCGGGTCCATCGGGTCGCCCCCGAGGTCGACGACCCGCCGCTTCTCCGGATCGGTCAGGACCTCGTAGGCCGTGCTGATCTCACGGAAGCGCTCCTGGGCCTCCGGGTCCGGATTGACGTCGGGGTGCAGTTCGCGGGCGAGCTTGCGGTATGCCCGCTTGATCTCCGCGGCGTCGGCGCCGCGCTCGACGCCCAGGGTCCCGTAGTAGTCGCGTGCCACCTGGCTTCTCGTCCTCTAGGTCATACTCGGCACCGCCGACGCGGTGCCGATCACGTGCAGTATCGGCGTAGCGGCTTCCTAGCGCCCGGTCAGGATCTCACCCACGTATCGGGCGACCGCATGCACCGCCGAGATCGTGCCCGGATAGTCCATCCGGGTCGGCCCGACGACGCCCATCCCGCCCAGCGGTGTACCCGCCCCGTAGCCGACCGTCACGACCGACGCGGTCCGCAGGTCCTCCGCCTCGTTCTCCTCGCCGATCCGCACCGTGACCAGCCCCGAGTCCTGCGAGGCGGCCAGCAGCCGCATCACCACGACCTGTTCCTCGAGTGCCTCGAGGACCTGGCGCAGTGATCCGGGGAAGTCGGCGTGGCTGCGGGTGAGGTTCGCGGTGCCGCCGAGCACCATCCGTTCCTCGGGGTGCTCGACCAGCGTCTCGATCAGCACCGTCGCGATCTGGGTGAGCAGCACGCGCAGGTCGTCCGGCCCGGTCTCGGGCAGCTCGGCGACCGCGGCGGAGGCCTCGGCGAGCTTCCGCCCGTTCAACGCGTTGCCCAGCAGCTCGCGCAACCGGGCCACGTCGGTCTCGCCGAGCACGTCGCCGAGGTCGACCACCCGCTGGTCCACCCGGCCGGTGTCGGTGATCAGCACCAGCATCAGCCGGGCCGGCGTGAGCTGCACGACCTCCAGGTGCCGCACGGTGGAGCGGGTCAGGGTCGGGTACTGGACGACCGCGACCTGCTGGGTCAGCTGGGCCAGCAGCCGCACCGACCGGCGCAGGACGTCGTCGAGGTCGACCGCTCCCTCCAGGAACGTCTGCACGGCCCGCTTCTCGGCCGACGACAGCGGCTTGACCTGGGAGATCCGGTCGACGAACTGGCGGTAGCCCTTGTCGGTGGGGATCCGGCCCGCACTGGTGTGCGGCTGGGCGATGAACCCGTCCTCCTCCAGGACGGCCATGTCGTTGCGGACGGTCGCACTCGAGACACCGAGGTTGTGACGGTCGACGAGTGCCTTGGACCCGACCGGTTCCTGGGTGGACACGTAGTCGGCGACGATGGCCCGCAGCACGGCGAAGCGGCGCTCGTCGGCGTTCATCTCCCGGCACCTCCCCCGGCGCGTCCGGTACGGCTGACGTTCCACGACCAGTCTATGCGCCGTCACGGCCCGGTGGACGGATCGCGCAGCGGGGTGCGGTGACTCACCCCCTGCGATTCCTGCGTGGCCGCGCCGGCGTCACCGGCCGGCGGCCCCGACCGCGTCCTCCTCGGCGAGGAGCAGGTCGGTCACCACGCGGTCGGCCAGCAGCCGTCCGCGGTCGGTCAGCACGGCACGGCCGCCGGCGTGCGCACCACCGTCCAGCAGGCCGTCGGTGACGGCGCGCTGCGCGGCGGCCCGGCCGCCGTCGTCGAGCAGGTCCAGCGGCATCCCCTCGGCCAGCCGCAGCCGCAGCATGACGCGTTCGGTGTGCCGCTCCCCGGCGGTCAGCTCCTCACGCCCCGCCTCGGGCGCGTCGCCCGCATCGAGCAGACCCGCCCAGCGCGCCGGGTGCTTGACGTTCCACCAGCGCACCCCGCCCAGGTGCGAGTGCGCGCCCGGGCCGACGCCCCACCAGTCGCCGTCACGCCAGTAACCCAGGTTGTGCCGGCACTCGGCACCGGGCAGCGCCCAGTTGGACACCTCGTACCAGCGCAGGCCGGCCTCGGCCAGGCGGGCGTCGAGGAGCTCGTAGCGGGTGGCGGCGACGTCGTCGTCGGGGGCGGGCAGCTCGCCGCGCCGGACCCGGCGGGCCAGTGCGGTGCCGTCCTCGACGATCAGCGCGTAGGCCGAGACGTGGTCGACCCCGGCCTCCAGCACCGCCTCGGCGGACCGGCGCAGGTCGTCGTCGGTCTCGCCGGGGGTGGCGTAGATCAGGTCCAGGTTGACGTGCCCGAACCCGGCGGCCCGGGCCTCCCGGGCGGCGTCGACCGCACGACCGGGGGTGTGCGTGCGGTCGAGCACGGCCAGCACGTGCCGGGCCGCCGACTGCATCCCCAGCGAGACGCGCGTGTAGCCACCGGCGCGCAGGCCGGCGAAGAACTCCGGCGAGGTCGACTCCGGGTTGGACTCCGTGGTCACCTCGCAGTCCGGGGCGACGGCGAACTCGTCGCGGATCGCGGCCAGCACCGCCGACAGCCGCTCCGCACCCAGCAGCGAAGGTGTGCCGCCGCCGACGAACACGGTCTCCACCGTGCGGTCCCCGACCGTGCGTGCGGCCAGGGCGATCTCGCGGCGCGCGGCCGCCAGCCAGCCGTCCGGGGACGCGGCGTCCCCGGACAGCTCGGAGGCGGTGTAGGTGTTGAAGTCGCAGTAGCCGCAGCGGGTCGCGCAGAACGGCACGTGGACATAGATCCCGAAGGGGGGCGGCACGCTCCCGAGTGTGCCAGCGTGCCCGGCGGGCACCGTCCCCCTGCCGGGACCGCCCGGGCCGAACGTCCGGACCTTCCCGGCCCGCGTCCCAGCATGCGAACGCGTCCTGGCCCGGAGTCCGGACACCGTGAGAGACTGTTCGACGTGCACGCGCTCCGACTCCGCCTCGTGGCCCGCCGCCACGTGGACCTGAACCGGACTCGTAGCGCCCTCTGTCGCCGTCCGTCCTGATCCGACGGCCTCTTCTCCTCTTCCCGGGCCGCGCTCCGCCCTGTCCGGGGCCGGCGTGTGCCCGGTCCGACACCTCGGAGCACCCACCACATGGCGCCCTCCCAGACTGCACCCGGTCGTGTCCGCGGCCAGGGCCAGTGGAAACTCGGCCACCGCGAGCCGCTGAACCCCAACGAGCGTTTCAAGCGCGACGACGACCCCCTCAACGTCCGGGCCCGGATCGAGAACATCTACGCCCGGCGCGGATTCGGCTCGATCGATCCGCAGGACCTGCGTGGCCGGATGCGCTGGTGGGGCCTCTACACCCAGCGCCGCCCCGGCATCGACGGCGGACGCACCGCCGCCCTCGAGCCGGAGGAGCTCGAGGACGAGTACTTCATGATGCGCGTGCGCCTCGACGGCGGCGCCGTCTCCGCCGCCCAGCTCCGCGCGCTCGGCGAGGTCTCGCAGGACTACGCCCGCGACACCGCCGACGTCACCGACCGCGAGAACATCCAGTACCACTGGATCCGGATCGAGGACGTCCCCGCGATCTGGGACAAGCTCGAGGGTCTGGGCATGCGGACCACCGAGGCGTGCGGCGACTGCCCGCGCGTCGTCCTCGGCTCCCCGGTCGCCGGGGTCGCCGCCGCGGAGCGGATCGACCCGACGCCGGCGGTCGACGAGATCGTCGAGCGGTACATCGGCAGCCCGGAGTTCTCCAACCTGCCGCGCAAGTACAAGACCGCGATCTCCTGGCAGCAGGACATCGCGCACGAGATCAACGACATCGCCTTCGTCGGTGTCGAGCACCCCGAGCACGGGCCCGGGTTCGACCTGTGGGTCGGGGGCGGGCTGTCCACCAACCCGAGGCTCGCCGTCCGGCTCGGCGCCTGGGTACCGCTCGACGAGGTCCCCGAGGTGTGGGCCGGGGTCACCACGGTGTTCCGCGACTACGGCTACCGGCGGCTGCGCCACCGCGCCCGGCTCAAGTTCCTGATCGCCGACTGGGGCCCCGAGGAGTTCCGCCGGGTCCTCGAGGAGGAGTACCTCGGCCGGGCGCTCGTCGACGGCCCCGCCCCGGAGACCCCGGAGCGCCCGGTGGACCACGTCGGCGTCTTCGAGCAGAAGGACGGCCGGCACTACGTCGGCGTCGCCCCGCCGTCGGGCCGGGTGTCGGGCGGCACGCTGGCCGCGATCGCCGACGCCGCCGAGCGCGCCGGCTCCGACCGGATCCGGTTCACGCCCTACCAGAAGATCGTCGTGCTGGACGTGGCCGGCGACCGGCTGGACCGCCTGATCGAGGACCTGAACCGGCTCGGGCTGCCCGCCGAGCCCTCGACCTGGCGCCGTTCCACGATGGCCTGCACCGGCATCGAGTTCTGCAAGCTCGCGATCGTCGAGACCAAGGAGCGGGCGATCCGGCTGGTCGAGGACCTGGAGAAGCGGCTCGCCGACACCGTGCCGGACGTGCCGATCTCCTTGCACCTCAACGGCTGCCCGAACGCCTGTGCCCGCACCCAGGTCGCCGACATCGGCCTCAAGGGCCAGGTCGTGACCGACGGCGACGGCAACCAGGTCGAGGGTTTCCAGGTTCACCTGGGCGGTGGCCTGGGGCTCGACGCCGGGTTCGGCCGCAAGCTGCGCGGGCTCAAGGTCACCAGCGCCGAGCTGGGCGACTACGTCGAGCGGGTGGTGCGCAACTTCGCAGAGCAGCGCACCGACGACGAGCGGTTCGCGCAGTGGGTGCTCCGGGCCGAGGAGGCCGATCTCAAGTGAGCGCGACCCAGCGGACCACGCCCTTCTACTGCCCCTACTGCGGTGAGGAGGACCTGCGACCGGCCGAGCGTTCCGAGCGGGTCCCCGGCGCCGCGTGGTGGTGCGCCGACTGCCTGCGCACGTTCGTCGTGACGTTCGTGGGGCTCGGCGTGCCGGAGACCTCCGGAGCGACCTCATGAGCGGCAGCGTGCGCGAGACCGTCGGGACCGACCTGCGCGCGACCGCCGAGCGCGGCGCCGCCGAGCTGGGCCCGGACGCGACCGCACAGGACCTGCTCGCCTGGGCCGCGACGACCTTCGGCGACCGGCTGATCGTCGCGTCCAACATGCAGGACGCGGTGCTGATCGACCTGGCCCACCGGGCGAAGCCCGACGTCGAGGTCCTGTTCCTCGAGACCGGTTACCACTTCGCCGAGACCATCGGCACCCGCGACGCCGTCGACGCCGCGTATCCGGAACTGACCATCGTGAACGCGCGGGCCCGGCAGTCCGTCCCCGAGCAGGACGCCGAGTTCGGCGCGGAACTGTTCGCCCGCGAGCCGGACCGCTGCTGCGCGCTGCGCAAGGTCACCCCGCTGCAGGACACCCTCGCCGGCTACGACGCGTGGGTCACCGGCGTGCGGCGGGTGGAGGCCCCGACGCGGGCGACCACCCCGTTGATCACCTACGACGACAAGTTCGGCCTGGTCAAGATCAACCCGATCGCGGCCTGGTCCGACGACGACATGGACCGCTACATCGCCGACCGCGGGGTCCTGGTGAACCCGCTGGTCGACGCGGGGTACCCGAGCATCGGCTGCGCCCCGTGCACCGCGAAGCCGCAGCCGGGCGAGGACCCGCGCTCCGGGCGCTGGGCCGGGCGCGCCAAGACGGAGTGTGGTCTCCATGGCTCGTGAGCGGAAACCGTCCTCCTGGCCGCGACAAGTACTCACGGCCCTCGACACACTGGAGTCCGAGGCGATCCACGTCTTCCGCGAGGTCGCCGGGGAGTTCGACCGGCCGGTGATCCTCTTCTCCGGGGGCAAGGACTCCACGCTCCTGGTGCACCTGGCGGTCAAGGCGTTCGCCCCGGCACCGGTCCCGTTCGGGCTGCTGCACGTCGACACCGGGCACAACTACCCGGAGGTCATCGAGTTCCGGGACCGGATCGCCGCGCAGCTGAACCTGCGGCTCGAGGTCGCCCGGGTCGAGGACTACCTGGCCGACGGCCGGCTGGTCGAGCGGGCCGACGGCACCCGGAACCCGCTGCAGACCCAGCCGCTGCTCGACGCGATCGCCGAGCACCGCTTCGACGCCGTGTTCGGCGGCGGGCGCCGGGACGAGGAACGCGCCCGCGCCAAGGAACGGATCATGTCGCTGCGCGACACGTTCGGCCGCTGGGACCCGCGCAAGCAGCGCCCGGAGCTGTGGAACCTCTACAACGGACGGCACGCGCCGGGCGAGCACGTCCGCGTCTTCCCGATCTCCAACTGGACCGAGCTCGACGTCTGGCGCTACATCCAGCGCGAGGACATCGATCTGCCGTCGATCTACTACGCGCACGAGCGCCCGGTCTTCCGCCGCGACGGCATGTGGCTGGCCGAGGGCCCCTGGGGCGGCCCGCGCGCCGGCGAGACGCTCGAGACCCGCTCGGTGCGCTACCGCACCGTGGGCGACGGCTCCTGCACCGGCGCCGTCGAGTCGACCGCCTCCACCCTGGACGAGGTCATCGCCGAGGTGACCGCGTCCCGGCTGACCGAGCGCGGCGCCACCCGGGCCGACGACCGGCTCTCCGAGGCCGCCATGGAGGACCGCAAGAAGGAGGGCTACTTCTAGTGGAGTCAGAGCTTCTCGTGGAATCACAGCATCGCGATCTCCTCCGCTTCGCGACCGCGGGCTCGGTGGACGACGGCAAGTCCACCCTGGTCGGTCGGCTGCTCTACGACACCAAGTCGGTGCTGGCCGACCAGATCGAGGCCGTCGAACGCGCGTCGGTCGACAAGGGAATGTCCACTCCGGACCTGTCGCTGCTGGTCGACGGCCTGCGCGCCGAGCGTGAGCAGGGCATCACGATCGACGTCGCCTACCGCTACTTCGGCACACCGACCCGGGAGTTCGTCCTCGCCGACACCCCCGGCCACGTGCAGTACACGCGCAACACCGTCACCGGCGCCTCCACCGCCGAACTGGCCGTGCTGCTGGTCGACGCCCGCAACGGCGTCGTCGCGCAGACCCGGCGGCACGCCGCGGTGCTGTCGCTGCTGCGGGTGCCGCGCCTGGTGCTGGCGATCAACAAGATCGACCTCATCGACTACGACGAGGCCAAGATCCGCGACATCGAGCGGGAGTTCACCGAGCTGACCCGCTCGCTCGGGTTCGAGGCCCCCAGCATCCAGGTGATCCCGCTGTCCGCGCTGGTCGGCGACAACGTCGCCGGCCGCAGCGAGCGCACCCCCTGGTACGCGGGGCCGACGCTGCTCGAGCACCTGGAGTCGGTCCCGGTCGAGGGGGCGGGCGGGCACTTCGCCACCGACGCCCCGTTCCGGCTCCCGGTGCAGTACGTGATCCGCCCCCGGACCGACGAGCTGCACGACTACCGCGGCTACGCGGGCCAGATCGCCGCCGGCACCGTCCGGGCCGGGGACGAGGTCGTCGTGCTGCCCGAGGGGCACCGCACCACGGTGTCCGAGGTGCGGACCGCCGACGGCCCGCTCGACGCCGCCGGCGCCGGGCTCAGCGTCACGGTGCTGCTGGCCGACGACATCGACGCCCCCCGCGGGGCGCTGATCGCGGCCGCGGCCGACGCGCCGGAGGTCACCTCCGAGATCGACGCGACGCTGTGCTGGCTGGCCGAGAAGCCGCTGGTCCCCGGCGCGCGGCTGCTGCTCAAACACGGCACGCGCACCACGCAGGTGGTCGTCGGAGCGCTGACGTCGCGGCTGGACACCGAGGCCGTGTCCTACACGGAGGCACCGGAGCAGCTCGGGATCAACGACATCGGACGGGTGTCCCTGCGGGTCGCCGACCCGCTGCCGGTCGACCCCTACGCGCGGATCCGCACCACCGGCGGCTTCGTGCTCATCGACCCCCCGACCGGGAACACCCTGGCCGCCGGGCTGGTCGGGGATCCGCTCGGCTCGGTGGCCGCGGGGGTGGGCTCGTCGTGATCGACGACGGCTGACCCGGCTCGCGGAGCCTCCCCGGCCCGGCGACCCGGTCGGGGGCTCCGCCCCGGCAGCTCCTCCGACACCGGGAGGCCGGAGCGGTCACGGCGCAGGAGAGCCCCCGGCCAGCAGCCGCGCGGCCAGCTCGGGTGCGGCGACCCGGGGGCGGAACCGCCGGGCTTCGGGCCGGGACGCGCTCCCCGACGCGCGCTCCGGGACGATCACGACACCGCCGTCGTCCTCCGGCATGGGCGCGAATCCGGCCGCCCGCAGCCGGGTCACGAGCTCGCCGGGGTCCAGCGGGGCGGCGAGCACGGTCGGAGCGAGCCAGCGCAGCTGCAGCCCCGCCAACGAGCGGGAGTGCAGGATCTCGGCGATCTCGGGCTCGGGGCCGATCACGCAGCACCGGGTCGCCCGGACGCGTACGACGCCGTGCCGGCGGGCGACGTCGGTGATCAGGTAGTCCAACGGCTGGGGGAGCTCGCGCCCGGAGATCGCCGTCAGCTCGGCCCGCAACTCGTCGGCGGTCCAACCGGCGTCCATCGCCGCGCGCACGCCGGCCGGGGTGAACCGCCACGTCGCCGCGACACCCCGGGCCTCGGGCACGGCCGCGAGGGCGAGCAACCGGGCCGCCGCCGCGTCGGGCTGGCCGGACACGACCGCCGTGAGATCCGACTGCAGCACGAGCATGCCGCGCACCCGGGGGAGCATCGCCGCGATCCGGCGGGCCAGCTCCGGCCCCGGATCGGTCCGGCCGGCCACCTCGACGAGCTGCTCGCCGAGACCCGTCAGCCGGTCCCCCGCCACGATCCCGAGCTGCGTCGCCTCGCGCAGGGCGGCCTCGACCTTGTGTACCCGGTCGGTGGCGCCGTAGGGGTGGAACGGGCAGAACCAGTCGAGGTGCTCGATCACCGCCCGCAGCGAGCGCCCACCCGCCGCCGCGCGCAGCAGCGCGCGACGCAGGAGCCCCGCGGACGACTCCACCGGGAGCGGGGGCGCGATCTCGCCGTCCTCGGTCTCGCGGCTGGTCGGCGCCAGCTCGAGCTCGAACCAGACCAGCGCGATCGTGGCCCACCGGACCGACGGCTCCTCCTCGCGCCACCCGTCGTAACCGTCCGCGGCCGGGTATCCGCCCGCCCTCGACGTCAGCAGGCCGGCGGCGTGCGCCACGTCGATCCACAGGGCGACGTCGGACAGCGCGAGCCGCTTCGCCAGCCGGTTGCGTTCCCGGGACCCGACCCCGCCCTTCTTCAGGGGCGTGAGCGGGTGCTCGCCCGCCTCGTCCAGCAGGGTCGTCAGCGCGAGCAGGGCTCCCTCCGCCTCGGCCCTGCCCTCGTTCGCCGGGTCCGCCGACTCCGGGAGTGCCGGCCGTCCGGTCGGACCGTCGTCCTCGCGCCGGAGCAGGACGGCGACCTCGCGGGGCAGTTCCGGTCCGTCGTACGGACCCTCCAGCATCAGCCCGGAGCGGACCAGCGCGGCGGTGGCCTCGTCGGGCCGCCGGGCGAACCCGTCGACGTCGTACACCTCTCCGGAGCGGACCAGCTCGTCGAGGTGCCGGCGGACGGGTGTGGGGAGGGCCCGGACGGCCGCACCCACCGTCTCCGGATCCGTGACCAGCGCGGTGAGCCGCTCGATCAGCTCGGGCTCGCGCAGTCCGGCCGGGTCCGCACCGAGGGCGGTGACCGCCGTCCGCAGGTCGTCCACCCGGGCCTGGCGCGCGATGTGGGCCACCGGCAGGAAGCCGCCGACCTCGGCGGCGAAGTGCCCGGCCAGCCGCTCGACCAGTGCGACCCGCTCACCGTCGGTCCAGGCCAGTCCCCGGGCGCAGAGCTCGTCGACCAGCGCGCGGACCTCCCGCTCCGGCACCCGGAACAGGTCGGCCAGCGCGGAGACCGCGCCGACCTTGTGCAGCGCGACGGCACGGGCGACGGCGGCCTGGTCGTGGTTCATCCGCTGCAGGGCCGCCGCGAGCGAATCGAGTCCGTTCAGCCGATACGCCAGCTCGTCGAGGTCGTCCGGCACCGGCTCGAGGAGGATGTCCGCCCGGTGCTCGAGCAGCACGGTCAGGCGTTCCGCGTCCAGGCCGGCCAGGTGCTCGATGAACGACACGACGAGGATCGCACCACGACCGCCGGCGCCTGCCCACCCCGGGGCGGCGCCGGCGGACCGGCAGGTCGGCACCCGCGTTCCCGCAACGTGTCCGGACATGTTCGGCGACGTCCCGCAGCCCGGACGACGACTTGTCCTGTCCGGATCCGCGGCCCACGATGGGGGCATGGCCACGATCGGGGAGCACGCCGACCGGGCCCGGGTGCCCGAGCGTTCGGCGGCGGACCCGGCGGTCTCCCGGTACCTCGTCACACATCTCGAGCGGTTCTGGCCGTCGCGCCGCATGGACGCCTTCGACGAATTCTGTCGCGGTTGCTGACGCACCCCTGCTGACCCAGCCCCGGTGACGTACCCCCGCTGACGCAACCCCCACCGCCGCACCGCACCCTGCACCGCCCCGTTCCGCGCCCGCGCCGCCCTGCCGGGGTCACCGGGCCGGTCCCGTACGCCCGGGCCCGCTCGACGGGCCGCCGGCCGGGGCACGCCCGCGGGCGCCGGAGTCCGCACCGTCGCGCCGCCGCCACCGCAGGCCCGCGACTTCCCCGAGCCACGACACCGGCTCGCTCCGGCCGGCCGGGTACCGCCCGGCGGCCGCCTCACGAGAGAGAGATCCCACGCGTGCGCACACTCATCGTCTTCGCCCTGGTCGGGTTCGCCGCCCAGATGGTCGACGGCGCCCTCGGCATGGCCTATGGCGTCACCTCCACGTCGCTGCTCCTGGTGGCCGGTATCAACCCGGCCACCGCCAGTGCCTCGGTGCACCTCGCGGAGGTCGGCACGACACTCGCCTCCGGTGCCGCGCACTGGCGATTCGGCAACGTCGACTGGAAGCTGGTGCTCAAGCTCGGTGTGCCGGGTGCGGTCGGCGCGTTCCTGGGGGCGACGCTGCTGTCCGCGCTGTCCACCGACGACGCCGCCCCGTACATGTCCGGCATCCTGCTGGCACTGGGCGTCTACATCCTGCTGCGCTTCTCGCTGCGGCCCCCGAACGTCGCGACGGCGCGCCGGTCGCCGCACGGGGCGCGGTTCCTGTCCCCGCTCGGCCTGGTCGCCGGGTTCGTCGACGCCTCCGGTGGCGGCGGCTGGGGACCGGTCTCCACCCCGGCCCTGCTGGGTGCGGGCCGGACCGCGCCACGCACCGTCGTCGGCTCGGTCGACACCTCGGAGTTCCTGGTCGCCGTGGCCGCCAGCATCGGTTTCCTGGTCGGGCTCGGGCACGAGGTCCTCGACCCTTACACGATCGGCGGGCTGCTGATCGGCGGTGTGGCCGCCGCACCGCTCGCGGCGTGGCTGGTCACCAAGATCCCGGCGCCGGTGCTGGGCACCGCGGTCGGCGGCATCATCGTCCTGACCAACGCCCGCACGATCCTGCGCACCCTGGAGGCGGGCACGGCGACGACCGTCGTCACCTACCTGGTGATCGTCGCCGCCTGGGCCGCCGCGATCTCGCTCGCGGTGTCGCGGCTGCGCCGCAGCCGCGCCGAGGCCGCACTGCAGGAGGGCGAGACCGTCTCCACCTCCGGCTGACCGACGACCCGCCCGGCGGGAGCCCGGCCCGACAGCACCGCCCGCGGAGCCGGGCCCGCCAGCACCGCCGGCGGAGCCCGGCCCGGCAGCACCGCCGGCGGAGCCCGGCCCAACGGCACCGCCGGCGGAGCCCGGCCCAACGCCGCCAGCCCGCGGAGCCCGGCCCGACGACCCCGCCCGGCGGGGCCCGGCCCGACGCCGGCAGCCCGCGGAGCCGGGCCCGACGCCACAGCGACCGCCCGTCGTGGGCGCAGCCGCACCCCGGTGGGGCGGCCGGGCTCCGCGACGGGCGGCCGGTGAGGTTCAGGCGGCGGGGGTGGCCCGGGCGGCCGCGCCGGGCAGTGCACGCAGCACGGCACGGGCGACGGCGTCGTTGTAGCGCAGGCTCTGCGCGTTCATCCCGGGCCGGGTGAAGGCGCCCGCGACCTTGACCGTCGTGTGCGGCCCGACGGCGAACCGCCGCTCGTGCACGCCGCCCCCGGCGGTGTGCAGGGCCCCGTCGGCCGGGCGCACCGACAGCAGGCCGGTGTTGCGCAGCGGCGTGCCGTCGTCGTCGTGCAGGATCTCCTCGACGGCCTCGCCACGGTCCAGCAACCCGGCGAGCAGCCCGTCGGTGGTGCGGGACACGCTGGGGTCGGGCAGCCGGGCGTCGACCAGCACCCGGGTGGTGACCGGCTCCGCCCCGGCCAGCGTGCTGCTCGTGGCGTGGAAGCCGTCGGCGTCGACGCTCACGTCCATCCCGGCGCCGAGGAACCGGATGTACCCGGCCCCCGCGAGCGCGAGCAGCTCGCGCACCCGGAACCCGGGTGGTCCGGAGGCGACCGAGTTGAAGAAGCTCTGCCACCACGGCAGGTCCCGCGCCCGGGAGCGGGGCGAGAGCACGCCCGACCCCGCGAGCCGGGTGGTCTCGGTGTAGACCGACAGCATCGCGACGAACGCGCCGAGGTGCGGGGTGTGCCGGTCGTCGACGTGCTGGCGCAGGTCCTCGGCGATCCGCTCCCGGACCAGCGGCTGCAGCGTGTCCAGGTCGGGCGCGTGCACGCCGTCGAGGGGACGGTCCAGCGCGGTGAGGTCGAGCCGGTCCAGCGGGTCCGGGACAAGCCCAGCGATCAGCTCCGCCTCCTCGGGGGACCCGTGGGGCACCGCGGCGAAGCGGGTGGCGAAGTCGTCCCAGTCGGTGCGGACCCGGTCCGGGTGGCCCGCGAACAGCTCGTGGTACCAGCCCCAGCCGATCTCCTTGGCCATCAGCGGCCAGACCTGTTCTGCCATGTCCACCGGACCGCCGGACGCGATCAGCTCGTCGCTGACCTCGGGCGGGAGGAACCGTGGCAGCGGTGGCCGGCCGCCACGCAGCTGGTAGTGCGTCTTCGAGTGGTAGGTCGCACCGCGCGGCGACCCGGCGATCAGGACGGGTTCCCGGCCGGACGGGACGTAGCGGAGCCGGTCGGGCTCGTCCGGGTCGGGGTCGGGGACGAAGCGGCCGCCGCGGCCCTCGAACAGCAGCACCGCGAGGTCGACGAACGCCAGGCCCAGCCCGCGCGCCAGCACCGGCTCGCCCGGTTCGATCACCGACAGGTCCGAGTCCGACGTCTGTTCCGGTGGGAGGTAGCGCAGGCCCAGCTCCCGTGCCCGGCCAGCGAGGGCCCACTCGTCGGCGGTCGGTGCCGCGTCGAGGTGCCCGGAGGCCAGGACGACCGCGTCGGCGCACAGCACCCCGCCACCGGCGAGCCCGACGATCTGGTCGCCCTCGCCCCGGTCCTCGGTCAGCGACTCCGCCGTCGTGCGGTGCACGTGCACCCGCATCCCGGCCGGGGCCCGGTCGATCACCTCGCGCAGCACGGCGGTGAGGTAGTGGCTCTGCAGCCGCCGGCTCGGGAAGGTCGACGCCGTCACGGTCGCGAGCTCGGCGGCGAGCTCCGGGCCCAGCTCGGCCCGCGGGTCACCGTGCTCGCGCAGGTCGCGGGCCCAGTCCCAGAATGTGGGACCGTCCGCGACAGGGCCCTCGCAGACCACCGAGTCGTCGGTCCACATGGTCACGTCGGCGGCCATCGAGTTCATCGCGAGCAGTGGCGACTGGGCGTGCCGCCAGATGCGCCCGGCCCCGGCCGGGTACGGGTCGACGAGGTGGACGTCGAGCCCCGGGCCGGCGAGGGCGTCGCCGTACAAGCCCGGGGCGCCGGCCACCATCCGTTCGAGCAGGCCGACCCCACGGGGGCCGGCCCCCACGATCACGACGGCGGGTGCGCGGCGCTCGTTCTTCCTGCGGTGCATGGACGCTCCTGGGTGGACGGACGGGCGGAGGGCCGCGTCCGCACCGGTCCCGACTGCAGGCGGCACAGGTCGACGTGCCTGCGCTTGACCAGCCGGAGGTCCACGCGTCCCACGGTATGCCGCGCTCCCTCCCCCGGCCAGCCCGCCGGTCCGGTACGCCCGCACGGGACGCATCGCCGGGTGGAACGCCCGCGCCGCCCGGCGGATTCCGCACAGCTCCTGGATTCCGCAACTCCTGGATTCCACACAGCTCCCGGATCTCCGCACAGCCCCGGGGAGGAGCGCACCGCTCGCACGGGTGTTCCTCCGGACAGGCACGGGGACACACCCGGCGCAACCGGCCGGTCACGTGACGTCCCTCCCGGTGCCACCGAACGGCCGCGCCGCTCGCCCGCCGACCGCGTGATCACCTGTTTCACCGGTGATGATCACGACCGGTCACCGATGCGTCGCACCCGGTCACCGTGTCCTCCGTCCCACCTGTGTTCTACAGCGCGTAAAACGCGCCGATCCCGGGTACAACGGATTGGCAACAACTCGACACCGATCATCCACACCGATCTCGATGCCAGGCCCGTACCCGACACGTTCAACGGAGAACGTCGCATGACCGCAGAGCTGAGCCACCCCCTCGAGGGTGCGCCGGTGGCCGCCGCCGGACCCCGCGCCCCGGAGCCGGAGCGCACGGCCGTCGACCACCTGCTCGACTCCCTCGACGACCTCGTCCGCCGCCACCGCGCGCTCGCCGCGCACGACGGCGGCTGTGCCGGCCTGCACGCAGAGCTGATCGCCGCCGAGCTCGACCAGCAGATCGCGGTCCTGCGCACGGTCCCCCGCCAGCCCCGGAGCTGAGTCCGGAGCGGGTTAGTGCCCCGTCAGGAAACGTCCAGCACCGAACTCGGCGGCCCAACTGCCCGCTCGCGGCGTTGCCGGACAGGCCGAGTACCTCCGGTACTGGGCCTGCCCGGCGCCTTGCGAGCGAACACCTGGATCCACCGATTCCGATGCCGACGTTCCCCGACGAAGCACTAGGCTCCCCGTCGTGGCTGAGCACGCTGACGCGCCCGGTACCGAACTCGTCCACCTGGAGCTCGACGCCGGCGTCGCGACGATCACCCTGGACTCCCCCCGCAACCGCAACGCGCTGTCCGCGCAGCTGCGCCGGGAGCTGATCGCACACCTGGACACCGCGATCGCCGACGACGCGGTGCGGGTGATCGTCCTGACCCACACCGGCAGCGTGTTCTGCGCCGGGATGGACCTCAAGGAGTCGAAGGGCGCCGACGCGAAGCAGCAGGGCGTCACCGAGGTCCCGCGGATCCTCACCACGCTGTGGGACTCGCCCAAGCCGGTCGTGGCGCGCCTGGCCGGACCCGCCCGCGCCGGCGGGGTCGGGATGGTCGCCGCGTGCGACATCGCCGTCGCCGCCCGGGACGCCACGTTCGCGTTCTCCGAGGTCCGGATCGGGGTGGTCCCCGCGGTGATCTCGGTTACGGTGCTGCCGCGGCTGTCCGCCCGGGCCGCGCACGAGCTGTTCCTGACCGGCGAGACGTTCGACGCCCGCCGCGCCGTGGAGATCGGTCTGATCAACAGCGCGGTCCCCGCCGACGACCTCGACGACGAGGTCGCCCGCTACACCGCGATGCTGTGCCGCGGCGCGCCCGGGGCGCTGGCCGGGGCCAAGGAGATGCTGCGCCGCGAGCGCCCGGCGACGATGGCCGCGGACTTCGCGGCGATGAACGAGCTGTCGGCGTCGTTCTTCGCCTCCGACGAGGGCCAGGAGGGCATCCGGGCGTTCGCCGAGAAGCGCCCGCCGCGGTGGGCCGCCGGCTCCTGAGCCGCCCGTCGCACGCGGTGCGCGGCACCGGCCCGCTCGGCTGCCTACGCTGGGGGACATGACGCTCTCCGCGGTCGGCGCCACCACGGACCCGGCTGCCGCACAGGACGTCCTGGCCGGACGCCGGCTGGTCGTCCTCACCGGGGCCGGCCTGTCGACCGACTCCGGGATCCCCGACTACCGGGGGCCGGGCTCCCGCCCGCGCAACCCGATGACCTACTCCGAGTTCGTCTCCGGCGAGCCCGCGCAGCGCCGCTACTGGGCACGCAGCCACGTCGGCTGGGCCCGGATGCGTCGCGCCGACCCCAACCCGGGGCACCGGGCACTCGCCGCGCTGGAGGCGGCCGGGGTGGTCGAGAGCCTCATCACCCAGAACGTCGACGGCCTGCACGGGGCCGCGGGACACCGCACGGTGATCGACCTGCACGGGCGCATCGACGAGGTCGTCTGCCTGGACTGCCGGCAGGTCACCGCGCGGGCGCAGCTGCAGCAGCGCCTGACGGCGCTGAACCCGGGGTTCACCGAGGTCCACAGCGCCGAGGTCGAGACCGCCCCGGACGGCGACGCCGCCGTGGAGATCACCGACGGCTTCCGCGTCGCCCCCTGCGCGGCCTGCGGCGGCGTGCTCAAACCGCACGTCGTGTTCTTCGGCGAGAACGTGCCCCGGGACCGGGTCGCGCACTGCCACGCGACGGTCGCCGCGCTGACCCCGCAGGACGGGGCGCTGCTCGTCGCCGGCTCCTCGCTGACGGTCATGTCGGGGCTGCGGTTCGTCCGCGCCGCCCACCGGGCCGGGGTGCCGGTGGTGATCGTGAACCGCGGGCCCACCCGGGGCGACGAGCTGGCCGAGGTCCGGGTCGACGCCGGCTGCTCCGAGGTGCTGGGCGCGCTGGCAGCCCGACCCCGCCCCTGAGCCCGCGCGCCGGCTACCGGCGGGGCTCGTCGAACCGCTGGGTGGCCCGGTCGATCCCGGTCGCCAGCAGCGCGACCAGCGGCACCACCACCACGATCACGAACACCACCTGGAACAGGAACGGGAGCTGGGTCAGCCACAGCTCGACCGCGTCCCACGCGTTGATGATCGTGCGCACACTCCACACGGTATCGCCCGACGGCACACGTTAGGTTCGGACCCATGTTCGCTGTGTACGCGAAGGAGCCCAACGCCGACGCTCCGCTCGAGTCCCTCGTCGTGGGCGAGCGCCCCGACCCCACCGAGACCGGGGTACCGGAGGGCTGG
>NZ_FOUY01000042.1 GCF_900115005.1 Pseudonocardia ammonioxydans
TTGGCGGATCGGCGCGATCACCGCCGCCGCCCTGGTCCTGCTCCACCACGAACACGACCGGACGGCCTGATCAACTCGCTACTGGGAAACATTCAATGTACGACCGCGAACGAAAGGTGACGTCGAACACGAGTTCGACTAGAATGGGTGCGTGACCGCAGTTCATGATCCCCCGATTCCCGGCACCCACCCGGGTGCCGGTGAGCCCGGATTCCCGCAGGTCGATCTCGTGTTGATGCAGGTAGCGGTCGAAGAGGCCGCCACGGTTGACGCGGAATCGTGTGGCGAATCCGAGTTGATCGATCAGATCCAGCAGATCGAATCCCTGCAGAATTCTCTCGCCGCGTTGCAGGCGAACCGGGTCCGCTCCTTCGCCCGCACCCACGTCGAGCAACGGATCAGGAGCGGGGTGGTCGACCCGGACAAGCTCGAACGCGGGGTGATCGCCCAGCTCGGGCTGGCGTGCCGGGTGTCTCCGACCGAGGCCCGCTCCCGGCTGCGTACCGCGCGGGACCTGCGCGAGGGCCTCGACCACATCCGTGGCCTGTTCGTGGCCGGGGAGCTGAGCCGGGACAAGGTCGCCGCGATCGTCACCGCCACCGCCGACCTCGACGCCGGCCAGCGGGCTGCGGTCGATGCCCGGCTCGCCGCGCACGAGCTGACCCGGCTCGGCATTGGGCGGCTGCGGGACCTGGTGCGCCGGCTGGTCGCCGAGATCGCCCCGGAGAAGTTCCGGTCCCGGGTCGAGGCCGCCCGCGCCGAGCGGCGGGTCACGCTGCGTCCGGCCCCGGACGGGATGAGCTACCTGACCGCCTACCTGCCGGTCGAGCAGGGTGTCGCGTGTCTGGCCGCGCTGCGTAAGGCGTTCAGTGAGGTCTCGGTCGACCCGGCACCGCTGACCCGCTCCCGGGGGCAGGTCATGGCCGACACCCTGGTCGAACGTGCCACCGGGAAGTCCGCCGCGACCGACGTCGACATCGAGGTCCAGGTGCTGGTGCCGGTCGAGGCGTTGATCGACCCCGACAGCCCGCTGCCGGCGGAGGTCCCCGGCCACGGCCCCGTCCCGGTCGACCTGCTGGCCACCACCACCGGCCGGAAAGCGCTGCGCCGGTTGTTGACCCGCGACGGGTTCATCATCGGCGGCGGGTCCCGGCAGCGGTTCTTCACCGGGCTGCTCGCGGAGTTGGTGAAGGCCCGCGCCCGTCGTCGTTGCACCGAGCCGTACTGCGACGCCCCGGCCCGGCACGTCGATCACATCGACCGTTCCGCCGAGCACGGGCCGACCGCGCTCGAGAACGGGCGAGCCGTCTGCGAGTTCCACAACTACATCCGCGAACAACCCGGATGGAACGTGGCACGCACCCCCGACGGCGTGCAGACCACCACCCCGACCGGGCACACCTACCTCGCCCCCGAGGGCTGAGCGTTGTCAGCGGCCGAGGTCCACCTCGACCTCGTCGCCCGCCGCCCGCCCGACACACAGAGCGGTGCGGCCGGGCCCGGCCGGGTCCGGGGTCGCGGTGTCGACCTGCGTCGTCCCGGCGACCAGCCGGACGTGGCAGGTCCCGCAGAAGCCCTGCCGGCACGAGTACGGCACGTCCGGGCGCACCGCCCGGACCGCGTCCAGGGCGCTGCGGTCCGCGGGGACCGCGACGTCCGGACCGCCCACGATCCGCACCGTGAACGGGCGGCCCTCCCGGATCGGTGGCGGGGAGAACCGCTCCGCGTGGAACCGCTGCCCGGCGGGCACCGCCCGGCGCACCGCCTCGATCATCGGCGGCGGCCCGCAGCAGTGGACCGCCGCACCGTCGTCCATCCCGGACAGAAGATCGGCGGCGGTGGGGACGCCGGCTGTGTCATCGGGGCGGCGGTGCACCCGGCCCGGGGCGAGCGCGGCCAGCTCGTCCGAGAGCGGCATCGACGCCAGGTCCCGTCCGGTGTGGACCAGTCGCCACGGTATCCCGGCGGCGTGCGCTGCCCGCACCATCGGCGCGATCGGGGTGATCCCGATGCCGCCGGCCAGGAACAGGTACGACGGCGCCGTGGCCAGCGGGAAGGCGTTGCGCGGCCCGTGCAGGCGCAGCCGGGTCCCCGCGGTCAGCGCGTGCACCTCGGCCGAGCCGGCCCCGCCCGGCACCGCGCGCACCGCGATCCGGTACGCCGACCGGTCCGCGGGGTCACCGCACAGCGAGTACTGGCGCAGCAGCCCGGACGGGAGCTCGACGTCGACGTGCGCGCCCGGGCGCCACCGGGGCAGCGGCGCCGAGCCGGCCGGGACGAGATCGAGCACGGCGACGTCCGGGCACGGCCGCCGCAGCGCGCGCACCTCCACGGGCAGGCTCCGGTCCACCGGACCCGCCGGGCGCCTGCGGTGTCCACTGCGGACCGCCAGCCGCGCGGCGACGGTGGTGATCGTCGCCAGGGCGTTCGCCGCGGGTGTCGGGTGCGGCGGGGGAGCGGTGCCGGCGGTGCTCACGCCGTACCGCCGGCGCGCCGGGCCGCGGGCGAGACCGCCAGGTAGGCGATCGCGGCATCGGTGTCGCCGTAGCGCGCCGGGTGGAACCGCGGGTTCAGATAGGTCAGCACCGCCTTCGCGAACATCCCCGGCCCGGGCACCAGCCCGCGCCGCGCGGCGCGCAGGTAGTCCCGCAACCGGACCCGGCGCTGCGGGGTGCCGCGCAGCCGCGGGTCGCGGGCGCACAGCACCGCGGTGCCGTCGGTCCAGAGCTTCGCCAGCGCCGGCCCACCGATCAGCATGGCCCGGATCCGGCGCAGGTAGCGGCCGTCGAGGTGCATGTACAGGTCGTGCGCCACGCTGCGGTGCTCGACCTCCTCGGCGCCGTGCCAGCGCAGCATGTCCAGCATCTCCGCGTCGGCGCCCGCCGCGTCGAGGTCGGGCGAGTGCAGGATCCACTCGCCCAGCACCGCCGTGAAGTGCTCGACCGCGGCGATCAGCCCGACCCGCTCGACCAGCCACTCGCGGGCCTCGGCACCGGTCAGCCCGCGCTCGCCCAGCAGGTCGCTGAAGATCCATTCGATCTGCTCGACGTAGCCGGAGACGTCGATCCCGGCGTCGATCAGGTGGTCCTGCGCGCCCTGGTGCGACTCCGCGTGCACCGCCTCCTGCCCGATGAACCCGCGCACGTCCTCGGCGAGCGCCGCGTCGCGCACCAGTGGCAGCGCCTGGGAGAACACCTCCACGAACCAGCGCTCACCCTCCGGCAGCAGCATGTGCAGCACGTCGATGACGTGCGAGGCGAGCGGCTCGCCGGGGATCCAGTCCGTGCGCAGCCCGGAGAAGTCGAACCGGACGTCGCGGGCCTGCAGGGCGATCCGGTCGTCGTCGGTCGCGGTCATCAGCGGTGCTCCTCTCGAACGGCGCCGACACGGGCGACGGCGCGCAGCAGCCCGGGGGACAGGCGCGAGGCGAGCAGTGCGGCGTGCGCCTCGGGGGTGACGGGGGCGAGCGGCACGTCCCGCTCCACGGCCCGGACCAGCCGGGTCGCGACCCGCTCCGGGGTGTACCCGCGCCGGGCGTAAGCCGCGGCGGCGGCGGTCCGGCGGGCGTCCTGGGCCGGCCCGTCGGTGCCGGCGAACCGGGTGGCGGTGGTGATCGGGGTGTGCACGATGCCCGGGCACAGCGCCGTGACCCCGATGCCCTGCTCGGCCAGCTCGGCGCGCAGGCACTGGGACAGCATCAGCACCGCGGCCTTCGTCGTCGCGTAGGCCGGGAGCAGCCGCGAGGGCAGGTACGCCGCGGCGGAGGCGGTGTTGACCAGGTGCCCGCCCTCGCCGTGCTCGGTGAGCAGGACCCCGAAGTGCCGGCAGCCGTGCACGACGCCCCACAGGTTGACGTCGACGATCCGCTGCCACTCCTCGAGCGAGGTGTCGGCGAACGGCCCCGCGACGCCGATCCCGGCGTTGTTCACCACGACGTCGGGCACCCCGTGCTCGGCCGCGACCCGGGCGGCCAGCTCGGCGACGGCCGCGTCGTCGGACACGTCGACGGTGTGCGCGACCGCGCGCCCGGCCCCGTGCCGGTGCTCGATCTGCGCGACGGTCTCGGCGGCACCGTCGGCGGAGAGGTCCGCGACGACGACCCGGGTCCCCCGCTCGGCGAACGCGCGCGCGGTCGCCCGGCCGATGCCGCTGCCCGCGCCGGTGACGACGGCCAGGCCGCCGTCCCAGCGCACGGCCCGGTCCGGGCGTCCCCCGGAAGCGACCAGCGCGGCCCCGCGGGACCGGGCCCGGGTCACCGCCGGGGCGGGGGTCTCCCCGCCGGTCTCCGCGACGATCTCCGCGACACAGCGGGCGATCACCTCGGGCCGGTGGCGCACCACCCAGTGGCCCCCGGCCAGGTAGCGCACGCGCAGGTCGGGCGCGAACTCCGCGGCCGAGGTGGCCAGCGGGCCGGTGACGTAGGCGTCCCCGCGCGGGACCAGGACCTGCACCGGGACCCCGGTGCGGCGCGGCCGCGGTGCGCCCAGCCCGCGCGGCAGGTTGCGCCGGTAGAGCTCCAGGCCGTTCACGGCGTCGCGTACCGCCGGGCGCGGGATGCGCTCCGTGCGCGCGACCATGCTGCCGAGCCCGCCGCTGCGCACGGCGAGCTCGGGCAGCACCGGGAGCCGGAAGGCCAGCGTGTACCAGGAGTGCACGGCCTGGCTCAGCACGGCACGCAGGTCGCGGGGCGCGCGGCGGCGCAGGAACAGGCCGACGTGGTCGAGGCACGGCCCGGAGATCGAGGTGAGCGAGGCGATCCGGTCCCCGGGTACCGCGCCGGTCACCGCGTGCCAGGCCTGGATCCCGCCCCAGTCGTGGGCGAGCAGGTGCACCGGGGCACCGGGGGAGACGGCGTCGCACACCGCAGCCAGGTCGGCGGCGAGCAGGTCGAGGTCGTACCCCGCGCGCCCGGCCGGCGCGGCCGAGCCGCCGTGCCCGCGGACGTCGTAGCTCACGACGTGGTGGTCGGCGGCGAGCCGCTCGACGACGCCGTCCCACACGTGCCGGTCGTCGGGGTAGCCGTGGACGGCGACGACCGTCGGCCGGGACGGGTCCCCCCGCTCCGCCACCGCCAGCTCCAGCCCGTCGGGGGTGGTGACCGTGCGGGTGCGCTCCGCCACGTCGGTGTGCGCGGCCACATCACTGTTGGACACACCGTCATCGTAGAAAACGTGTCAACAAGCGGCCGAGCCGGTCCGCGGTACGTTCTCCGGGTGTCCGAGCTGCCACCCTCCTGGTTCACGACGGCGATCGCCGCCCCCTGCGACACCGGCCGCGTCGAGTCGGACGGGGTGTCGATCGCCTACCGCGGCTGGGGTGAACCGGGCGGGCCAGGGGTGCTGCTGGTGCACGGCGGCGGCGCACACGCGCACTGGTGGGACCACGTCGCACCGCTGCTGGTCGAGGGCGCGCGCCGGGTCGTCGCCGTCGACCTGGCCGGGCACGGCGACTCCGGCCGCGCGAAGTCCTACGACCTGGACCGGTGGGCGTCCGACCTGCGCGCGGTGCTCGGTGTCGCCGGCCTCGGGGAGCGTCCGACGCTGATCGGGCACAGCATGGGCGGCTTCGTGACCCTCACCGCGGCCCTGCGCTACGGCGAGGAGCTGGCCGGAGCCGTCGCGGTCGACTCGCCGGTGCGCGAACGCTCGCCGGAGGAGCGGGCCGCCCGCCAGCGCCGGGCGTTCGGCCCGGCCCGGGTGCACGCCGACCGGGAGGCGCTGCTCGCCCGGTTCCGCACGGTGCCCGAGCAGGAGGGTGACCTGCCCTACGTGCACCGGCACATCGCCGAGCACAGCATCCGCGCGGTCGAGGGCGGCTGGAGCTGGAAGTTCGACCCGAAGATCTTCGCCGGGATCGGCCTGACCCCGGGTGACCTCGGGCGCCCCGGCTGCCGGATCGCCCTGTTCCGTGCCGAACACGGCCTGGTCCCGGCCGGGATGGGGGAGATGGTGGTGGACCGGATGGGCCGCGCCGCCCCCGTCGTCGAGATCCCCGGTGCCGGCCACCACGTGATGGTCGACCAGCCGCTGGCCCTGGTCACCGCGCTCCGCACGCTGCTGGCCGACTGGGAGCACTCGGTGCCGGTCGCGGCCCCGGCCCTCTAGGGTGAAGCCATGGCAGCGCAGTCAGACCTGACCGTTTCCGAGGACGAGGTGCTCGTCGAGCGCCGCGACGGCGTCCAGATCATCACCCTCAACCGTCCGCGGGCCAAGAACGCGGTGAACGCGAACGTCGCGAAGGCCGTCGCCGCGGCCGTCGACGAGCTGGACGCCGACGACGAGCTGCGCGCCGGTGTGCTCACCGGCGCGGGCGGGGCGTTCTCCGCCGGGATGGACCTCAAGGCGTTCCTGAACGGCGAGCGGCCCTCGGTCCCGGGGCGGGGCTTCTGCGGGATCACCCAGGCACCGCCGCGCAAGCCGATGATCGCCGCGGTCGAGGGCTGGGCGCTGGCCGGTGGGTTCGAGGTCATGCTGGCCTGCGACCTGGTCGTCGCCGGTCGGAGTGCCCGGTTCGGGGTGCCCGAGGTGAAGCGCTCGCTGGTCGCGGCCGCGGGTGGCGCGCTCGAGCTGGCGAACCGGGTGCCGCGCGCGCTGGCGCTGGAGATGCTGCTGACCGGTGACCCGATCGACGCCGCCCGGGCCGAGGCCGCCGGGCTGGTCAACCGGGTCGTCGACGACGGCACCGCGCTGGACGTCGCGTGCGAGCTGGCCGCGCGGATCGCGGGCAACGGCCCGCTCGGAGTGGCCGCCTCGAAGCGGATCGTGCTGGAGAGCCCCGGCTGGGGCGAGGACCGCTGGGCCCGGCACGACGAGATCGTCGCCCCGGTCATGTCCTCCGAGGACGCCCGGGAGGGCGCCACCGCGTTCGCCGAGAAGCGCGACCCGGTCTGGCGGGGGCGCTGAGGCCGGCTCACCCGCCGAACGTCTCCCACACGAGCACGCCGTTGAGCGCCACCACGACCGCGGTGACCACGATCGCCGCGGCCGTGGTGACCCGGTGGTTGACCAGCTCACCCATCACCGAGCGCTTCGCCGTCAGCCAGACCAGCGGGGCGAGCGCGAACGGGATGCCGAACGAGAGCACCACCTGCGAGAGCACCAGGGCCTGGGTCGGGTCCACGCCGAACCCGAGCACGACCAGCGCCGGCGCGAGCGTCAGCAGCCGGCGCAGCAGCAGCGGGATCCGTCGGCGCAGGAAGCCCTCCATGATCACCTGGCCGGCGTAGGTGCCGACCCCGGACGAGGCGAAGCCGGAGGCCAGCAACGCGATCGCGAACCCGTAGGCGGCGACGGCGTCGAGCTGGGTCCCGAGCCCGGCGAAGATGCCCTCCAGGGTGTCGGTCCCGGGCACGCCGGTGCCGGCGAACAGCGCGGCGGCGACGACCAGCATCGACAGGTTGACCAGACCGGCCAGCCCCATCCCGAGCACGATGTCGGTCCGCCCGGTGCGCAGCAGGAACCGGGTGTCCTCGGCGCTGCGGCAGACCAGGCGGCGCTGGGTGAGCGCGGAGTGCAGGTAGATCACGTGCGGCATGACGGTCGCGCCGAGGATGCCGGTGGCCAGCACCAGCGAGTCGATCCCGGCGAAGCCCGGCACCAGGCCCGCCGCCAGTGCCCCGGCGTCCACGTCGGTCCGGAACAGCGTCGACACCAGCCCGACCAGGATGATCGCCAGCAGGAACACGATCGCCCGCTCGAACGGCCGGTGCCCGCGCGACTGCAGGCCCAGCAGCCCGAACGCGATCGCCCCGGTGATCAGGCCGCCGTGCAGCAGCGGCAGCCCGAACAGCAGGTGCAGCGCGACCGCGCCGCCGATCACCTCGGCCAGGTCGGTGGCGATGGCGACCAGCTCCGCCTGCGCCCACATGAACCGGGTCCCCCAGCGGGACAGGTGCTCGCGACACAGCTCCGGCAGGCTGCGGCCGGTCGCCAGCCCGAGCTTGGCCGAGAGCGACTGGATCAGCATCGCCATCAGGTTGGCGACGACGATCACCCAGACCAGCAGGTAGCCGTACCCGGCACCGGCGGAGAAGTTCGTGGCGAAGTTGCCGGGATCGACGTAGGCCACCGCGGCCACGAACGCCGGCCCGAGCACCGCGAGGCGCCCGCGCCAGCCGCGCCGGCGGAGCTGCTCGACCGTGACGGTGCGCCGCTGCTCCGCGCGTGCTGCTGCGATCGCTCCCATCGCCGCCCCTCCCGGTGTCGACAGGTGTGCCGAATCGACAGTGTAGGCGCGTCTAACTCCGTCGTGCGTCTCGAAACGAGTCAGCTCACAGCCGGCGGTGCATCACGTGCAGGCCGGTGGTCGAGCCGTCCGGCAGGGTGAAGGCGCCCGGCACGATCCCGATGGTCGCGAAGCCCAGCGCGTGCCACAGCGCGACGGCTCGGGTGTTGGTCTCGACGACCGCGTTGAACTGCATCGCGGTGTACCCGCCGGCACGGGCGAGCTCGAGCACGTGCTCGCCGAGCGCCCGCCCGGTGCCGCGCCCGGCGCGGCCGGGGTCGACGGCGAAGCTCGCCGTGGCGACGTGCGAGCCGGGGCCGGGCTGGTTCGGTCCGGTCTTCGCGGTGCCGACCACGGCGCCCTCGTCGACGGCCACCACGACCCGGCCGGGCGGGGGCAGCATCCACAGCGTGCGGGACCACGACTCGTCGGCGTCGACCGGCACCGTGTAGGTGCGGCCCTCGGCGAAGATCGGGCGGAGCACCGCCCAGATCGCGGGCCAGTCGTCGGCGGTCGCGTCGCGGATGTGCACGGCGTGAGACTAGGGCAGGTACAGCTCGCACGGGCCGGCGTCGAGGGCGTCCACGGCGCCGCCGGTGTGCTCGGCGAGCCAGTCGGTGAAACCGTCCACCCCGGAGACCTCGACGGCCACGGTGAACGTCACGTCGGCACCGTGGCTGACGTCGCGCAGCCGGTACGACGAGTGGCGCAGGTCGTGCTCGAGCCGCCCGGCGCGGTCGTGCGGCACGGCGAGCAGGAGCTCGCGGTGCGGGACCCGGCGCAGCGTCCCGACGACGTCGAGGGCCTCCGACAGCACCCCGGAGTAGGCACGGACCAGCCCGCCCGCGCCGAGCTTGGTGCCGCCGAACCAGCGCGAGACCACGGCGACGACGTCGGTCAGGTCGCGCCGGGTCAGGACCTCGAGCATCGGCACCCCGGCGGTGCCGGACGGCTCCCCGTCGTCGTTGGAGCGTGCGCCGAGCCCTCCGGTGTCCGGGTCGCCGACCCGCAGCGCGGTGCAGTGGTGGGTCGCGTCCGGGCCGGCCCGGCGCACGCGGTCGATCACGGCGCCGGCGGCCTCGACGTCGGGCACCCGGGCCACGGTGGCGACGAAGCGGGACCGCTGGATCTCGACCTCGTGCACCCCGTCCCGCGCGATCACCCGCACGGCGCCGGTCCGTCGCAGCTCACAGCGTGACGCGGCTCGCTGTCGACGGCGGGACGGGATCGATTCAGTGCAGACTGGGGGCGTCCGGTGAGGAGGCCGCCCGCCTCATCCGGCGGGCCGGTCCCTCGCAACGCACCGTTGAAGGGAGCTCCACCCATGAGTACCGCCCTCCGCAGCATGCGCACCGGCCTCGGCCGGATCGCCCGCCGGATCGACGCCTACACCCTGCAGGCGTTCAACCCGGTCTACCCGACCCCGGCGGGCCGGGGGAACTGACCCCCGGCCCGGCCGGTCCGGGCGCTCCGGTCAGGACCGCTCGGCCCCGCCGTCCGGTGCGGCCGGGACCCGCAGCGGTCGCAGCCACACCCAGAGCACGAACAGGGCCCCGATCACCAGCATGCCGATGCCGGTGTCGAGGTTGAGGTTCGTCCCGCCGGTCTTGGCCAGGTTCTCCGGGTCGTTGCCGGAGACCAGGCCCATGATCAGCAGCACGATCCCGTACACCCCGAACAGCAGGGCGATCACCGAGCGCAGGTCGAACAGGTTGGTCGCGGTCGTGGAGATCGGCGTGCCGGTCCCCGTCGGGTCGTCGCTCTCCGGGTCGTTGTCCGGCTGGTGGTCGTGACGGCTCTCGTCGGTCATCTCTGTTCTCCTCCTGCTCAGCCGACCACGATGTAGAGGACGACGGTGAGGACGAGCACGGCGCCACCGAGCACGGCGGGCGAGCGGTACCAGCCCGCGTCGTCACCCGTGGTCGAGTGGGTGCGCGCGTCCTTCGGGGTCAGGCTCCAGACCAGCCCGGTCAGCTCGGCCTCGGCCCGCGGTGCGGTCACCATCGACACCGCCCCGGCCACGCCGACGCCGACCACGAACGCGGCGATCGCGCCGAGGAAGCTGCCCGCCTGGTTGGAGATCTCCAGCACGCCGACCCGCACGAGGACGTCCACCGCCACCGCCGCGGCGGTACCGGACAGCAGCCCGATCCAGGCCGACGGGCCGGTCATGCGCTTCCAGAACAGGCCCAGGATGAAGATCGCGAACAGCGGCGCGTTGAAGAAGCTGAACAGCGACTGGATGTAGTCCATGAGGTTCTGCGAGCCGGACGCGATGAACGCGGTGCCGATCGCCAGGACGCAGCCGATGATCGTCACCAGCCGGCCGACCTGCAGGTAGTAGCGGTCGCCCCGGTCCGGGCGCACCCAGTCCTGCCAGATGTCGTAGGTGAACACGGTGTTGAACGAGCTGATGTTGGCCGCCATGCCGGCCATGAACGCGGCGAGCAGCCCGGCGATCGCGACCCCGAGGATGCCGTTCGGCAGCACCTCCTTCATCAACAGTGACAGCGCGTTGTTGTAGGTGATGCCGTCGACGGCCTCGCCGCCCTCGGCCTTGAGCGCGCTGATCTGCGGGATCATGATCCCGGCGATCATGCCCGGGGTCACGATGACCAGCACGACCAGCGCCTTGGGGAACGCACCGATGATGGGCGTGCGCCGAGCCGCGGACATCGACTTGGCCGACAGCGCGCGCTGCACCTCGGCGAAGTTCGTCGTCCAGTAGCCGAAGGACAGCACGAACCCGAGACCGAACACGATGCCGAGCACCGACAGGAACGGGTTCTCGATCTCGGTCAACGGGGTGCCCGGCCA
Source organism: Pseudonocardia ammonioxydans (assembly GCF_900115005.1). Lineage (GTDB taxonomy): Bacteria > Actinomycetota > Actinomycetes > Mycobacteriales > Pseudonocardiaceae > Pseudonocardia > Pseudonocardia ammonioxydans. Next base: position 11,041 of record NZ_FOUY01000042.1, read on the forward strand.
GGCGTTGAGGTCGGCGCCGCCGCTGGGGCCCTCGGTGACCGCGCGGGTCAGGCCGTCCCAGCCGCCGACCCGGTTGAGTCCGGCCACGGTCAGCGGGATGAGCAGCGCGAGGATCACGAAGAACTGCAGGACCTCGGTGTAGATGGCCGCGGACAACCCGCCGAGCGAGATGTAGCCGAGCACGACGACGGCCGCGACCGGGATCGCCACGTACAGCGGCCAGCCGAGCAGGGCCTCGAGCACCAGGCCGAGCGAGAACAGGTTGACCCCGGCGATCAGGATCGAGGCCACCGCGAAGATCACCGCCTGCACCCGCTGGGTGGTCCGGTTGAACCGCTTGAGCAGGAACTCCGGGACGCTGCGGGCCTGCGAGCCGTAGTAGAACGGCATCATCACGATGCCGAGGAACACCATCGCCGGGATGGCGCCGAGCCAGTAGTAGTGGACCGTCGGGATGCCGAACTGGGCGCCGTTGGCGACCATCCCGATGAGCTCGATGGCGCCGAGGTTGGCCGAGATGAACGCCAGCCCGGTGATCCAGGCCGGCATCGACCGGCCGGACAGCAGGAAGTCCAGGCTCGAGGACACCGAGCGCCGTGCCGCGTAGCCGATGCCGAGCACCAGCACGAAGTAGAACGCGACCAGCAGGTAGTCGACGATGTTCGGGTCGAGGCGGAGGATCTCCTGGGCCGTCATGCCCTGACCTCCCGCAGCCTCTCCGTGGCCCGCTCGGGGGCCGTCTCGCGGTGATCCATCTGAACAAGCTCCTCGCCGTCGAGTGCGCACGTCGGCCGGCCGTGTGTCCGGACCGCCGCACAAGATAGACCGAACTCGGACAGAAGTGAACACGATCGCGCGGTTTCGAGACCGGTCGGTGACCTCCGCCGGTCCGGTCACGGCCCCGGACGGCGACTTGCTGATCGTTCGAATTTGTTGCATTGTGTGCGGGTGATCGGGATCTGCCGTGCGGACGACGCGCCGTGAGCCTGCTGGCCGAGCAGCGGCGCGAGGTGATCGTGGAGCGGGTCCGCTCGCACGGGGCGGTCCGGGTCTCCGAGCTCGCCGAGCACCTCGGCGTGTCCGAGATGACGGTGCGGCGCGACCTCGACGTGCTCGCCCGCCGGCGCCTGGTGGACAAGGTGCACGGCGGGGCGACGGCGATCGGCGAGCACACCACCGAGGAGCCCGGCTTCTCGGCGAAGGCGGTGCGCGAGCTGGAGGAGAAGGACGCGATCGCGGCCGAGGCGGCCGGCCTGGTGACGCCCGGGTCGGCCGTCGGGCTGTCCGCCGGGACGACGACGTGGCGGCTGGCGCACCGGCTCGCGAAGGTCCCGCGGCTGACCGTGGTCACCAACTCGCTGGCGGTCGCGGAGGCCCTGCACACCGGTGGCGCCGAGGGCCGCGGGTCGACCGTGATCCTCACCGGTGGCGTGCGGACCCCGTCCGAGGCGCTCGTCGGCCCGGTCGCGATCGCCGCGCTGCGCTCGCTCAACCTGGAGATCGTCTTCCTCGGTGTGCACGGCATGAGTGCCGCTGCCGGGTTCTCGACCCCGAACCTGACCGAGCGCGACACCAACCGCGCGCTGGTCGACGCCGGGCAGCAGCTCGTCGTCGTCGCCGACCACACCAAGTGGGGCACGGTCGGCATCTCCACGATCGCGGAACTCAACGAGGCGGACGTCCTGGTCACCGACGCCGGGCTCGCCGACACCGACCGCGCGGTCCTCGAGGGCGAGGTCGACCGCGTGGTCATCGCCCGACCCGGAAGGCAGTGATGGACGCGCGCACGCTCTCGACGCGGATGGCCGACGGCCGGGAGATCCTCTGGTTCGACGGGCCCGGGCGCCCCCCGCGGGACCCCGCCGAGCTCGTCGACCGGCGCGACCTGCCCGCGGTCACCCCCGCCTCCCAGCTGCGCTACGACGCACTGGCCGGCGAGTGGGTCACGATCGCCGCGCACCGCCAGGACCGCACCTACCAGCCCCCGGCCGACCAGTGCCCGCTGTGCCCGAGCCGGGACGGGCGGCTCACCGAGATCCCGTCGCCGGAGTACGAGGTCGTGGCGTTCGAGAACCGGTTCCCGTCCTTCGGGTCGGCGCCCGGCACGCCGTCACCGGCCGTGGACCCGGACACCCCGCTCGCCGCCGCGGGACGCTGCGAGGTCGTCTGCTTCACCGACGACCACGCCACCCCGTTCTCCCGGCTGCCCCCGGAGCGGGTGCGGCTGGTGCTCGAGGCCTGGGCCGAGCGGACCGCGGCGCTGGCCGCCCGGCCGGGCGTGCGGTACGTGTTCCCGTTCGAGAACCGGGGCGCCGAGATCGGGGTGACGCTCGCGCACCCGCACGGGCAGATCTACGCCTACCCGTACCTCCCGCCGTTCCCGCAGCGGATGCTCGCGCACGTGGCGGCGCACCGGGAGGCGACGGGGGAGAACCTGTTCGACGCGACACTGGCCGCCGAGCGGGCGGGGGAGCGCGTCGTCGTCGCGGGGGAGCACTGGACCGCGTTCGTGCCGCAGGCCGCACGCTGGCCGGTCGAGGTGCACCTGTACCCGAACCGGCCGACCCCGGACCTGCCCGCGCTGGACGAGGCGCAGCGGGCCGAGTTCCCGGTGGTGTACCTGGACCTGCTGCGCCGCCTGGACGCGCTCTACGACGACGCGCTGCCCTACGTCGCCGGCTGGAACCAGGCCCCGGTGCGCGAGGCCGACGGGCGTGCCGACGCCCGGCTGCACCTGCGGGTGCACTCGATCCGGCGGGCCCCGGGGAAGATCAAGTACCTGGCGGGCTCCGAGTCCGGGGCAGGGGCGTTCATCTCCGACGTGCTGCCCGAGGCGGTCGCGGAACGCCTGCGAGGCCTCTAGACGTGCGTCGAGGCCGGTGCCCCTCCCCAGGGGCACCGGCCTCGGACGTTCCCGTGCCGGTCGGTCAGACCCGGACCGCGCTGTTGAACGGCATGTCGTCGACGTCGGAGAACTTCACCGGCTCACCGCTGGTCGAGGCGTGCAGGACCTTGCCGTTGCCCGCATAGATGCCCACGTGGCTGACCGGGGAGTAGAAGAACACCATGTCGCCGGGCTTGAGGTCGCCCTTGGAGACGGACTCGCCGTCGGTCTGCGCCTGCGCCTTCGAGGTGCGCGGCAGGTCGACGCCGACCTGCTCGAACGCCCAGACCATCAGGCCGGAGCAGTCGAAGGCGCTCGGGCCGGTGGCGCCCCACTGGTAGGGGGTGCCGAGCTTGCTCTTCGCCGCGGCGAGTGCCTGCAGGCCGTTCGCGGAGCCGCTGTGGTCGGTGACCGGGTCGCCGGCGACCGAGCCGGTCCCGGCACCGTCCCCGGAGCCGGAGGACCCCGATGAGCCGGCTTCCGCGGCACGCTCCCGGGCCTCCGCGGCGCGCTCGTCGGCCTCCTTCTTGGCGACCGCGGCGATCCGGGCGGCATCGGCCTGCTCGAATGCCTGCGGGACGGCGGCGGTGACCTGCTCCAGGCCGGTGCTCACCGATGTCGCGGCGTCGCTGGTGCCCGCGCCGCCCTGCTCGGATCCGGCGGCCGGCACCGACAGCTTCATCGTCGCCTGGTTGTCCGCACCGGCCAGGTCGACGCCGGTGGACTGCTCGTCGGCGGGCTGGTCCGGCGCCCCGAGGGAGGTGACGACGCCCATCACGGCGGTGGCGCCGACCAGGGTCGCCCCCATCGTGGCGGCGACGGCGCGCGGCCGGGTGCCGAAGGCGCCGGTGCCGGAGGTGCCCTGGACCAGGCCGATCGCGGACCGGGAGGTCACGCCGGCCGGGACGTCGCGGGTCACGACGGTGTCGCCGTCGCCGGGCACGGCCGGGAGGCCGCTCGGCGGGGTGTCGATCCGCTCGATGTCCGGGCCGAACGTGTCCGGGCCGAACGTGTCGGGGCCGAACGAGCCGGTGGCGCTCTCACGGGCCGCGCGGCGGCCACCGGAGGCGGGGGCGTCGAAGCCGGCGTCGGCGTAGCGGGCGAGCAGCTCGGTCGCCGAGATGCCGGCGCTCGCGTCGCGGTCGCGGCGACGGCGCGGGGCCGCGGTATCGGGGATGTCGGCCTCGGGGGCATCGGCCGGGTGCAGTGCTGAGGTCATAAGATCGTTCCTCGCCGCCACGGGCACACCGGCTCTCGGGGTCGAGCCGGACGCGTGTCCGCCCCCGCCACGTGCTGGGTGGGCGCCAGGGGGAGTGTCGGCGGCGGGGAGCTGACGGCCGACCAGGCGCACCGACCGACGTCTCGTCGGCCAGCACGAAGAAACGTAACCGCTCCGTGACGCGGATGCCCGCCGGGACAACCGGGTGTGCGACGAACGGGCGGTCCTGCGCGATCCCCGCGCAGATCCGCCGCCGAACGGTGGAACCGTTGGGCTGTTCGAGTTGTCCGGGCGTTCGGCTGCGACGAGCGGTCGGTGCGGGTGGGTGACACCCCGCACGCCGCAATGATCATTGCACCGGCTGGTCCAGCGGCGCCGGGCGGCTGGTCGTGCGGCGGTGGTGATGAGCGGTTCAGGTGGTTCTGCCACGATCGTGCGGGGACCGTGACACCCGAACGCGAAACGTCCTCGGCCCCCGCCCCGAGCCCACCACTGATGCCCCGAACCGGACCGGTCACCGGTCCGAACCCACCACGACCGCTCCGCCGGGCCGGTGTCGCGCGATCCTGTCCGCGGCGCCCCGGCGGGGGACGACGCGACGACCACCGGAGGCCACCGCAGTGCCGGACCGAGCAGTGCCGGATCGACCTGGGCCGGATCGACTTGGGCCGGACCGAGCACCCGGACCGATCTGGGTCGGGGAGACGACCCACCTGCGCGGGCCCGGTGCTGTGTCCACGGTCGACCCGGCGGCCACGGCCGACCTGGAGGTCCCCGCCCGGTTCGACACCGCCCGGCTGCTGGTCACCGACTGCGGGGTGCCCGTGGGGCAGGTGGACGTCCCGCTGCGGCAGGGCCGGGCGGGCGCGGACGAGATCGCGCGGGTGGCGGCGACCGTCGTGGGGGTCGAGCCCCCCGCCGAGCCACCGAGGTCGGACGAGCCGATGACGGTCGTGGTGGCCACCCGGGGGCGGGCGGAGAGCGTGCGTCGCTGCGTGGCCGCGATCCTCGCCGGCGACCACCCGGCCGTGACGGTGCTCGTCGTCGACAACGACCCCCCGGACGACCGGACCCGGGCCGTGGTCACCGGGTTCGGGTGCGACCGGGTCCGCTACGTCCACGAGCCGCGGCGCGGGGCGTCGGTCGGGCGCAACCGCGGCCTGGCCGAGGCCCGCACCGGCGTCGTGGCCTTCACCGACGACGACACCGAGCCGGACCTGCGCTGGGCGTCGCGCATCGCCGGGGCGTTCGCGGCCGACCCGCAGCTCACCGGGCTGAGCGGCCCGGTGCTGGCCGCCCGGCTCGACACCCCGCAGGAGCGGGCCGCGGACGTCGCGCTGGCCTGGAACAAGGGCTTCGTGCCGCGCCGCTTCCGGCTGGACGACCCGCCGTCGGACACGCCGGTCTTCCCGTTCTCGCCGGGCCTGTTCGGGATCGGGGCGAACCTCGCGGTGCGGACCGGGCCGGCCCGGGGGCTGGGCGGGTTCGACGAGGCGCTGGGCCCGGGACGCCCGACCCGCGGCGGCGAGGACATCGAGCTGCTGGTCCGGATCGTGCTCGACGGCGGCACGCTGGCCTACCTGCCCGCCGCCTACGTCTGGCACCACCACCGCCCCTCCGACGACGAGCTCCGCGACCAGCTGAGCGGCTACGCGCTCGGGCTGGGTGCGTTCCTGGGCAAGGTGGCGATGGACCCGCGGGCCCGGCGGCTGGCGATGCGCCGGTTCCCGGCCGCGATCGCCCGGCTGCGCGAGATCGTGCGGCGGGAATCGGCGGGCCGGCCCGGGGAGGGGGCGCCGCGGTCCCGCCCGGACCCCGGCCCGGGCCCGGTGCACCGCCGGGTCGAGACCGGGGCGATGCCCGGCGGTGCCGCCGGGCGGAAGCTGCGCGGGCTCGCCTCCGGGCCGGTGCTCTACGTCCGCACCCGCCAGCAGGTCCGGGCCGAGGGCGGGGCCTGTCCGCCGTTGACGGCGCCCCGCGCCCGGCCCTGAGCGTGCGGCCTCGGGGCCTCAGCCGCGGGTCCGCAGCGGTCGGTGCTCAGTGGCCGGTCCCCGGCAGCCGGTCCCCAGTGGCGGGTCCTCAGTGGTCGGTCGTCAGTGGCCGGTCCAGGTGGGCGGCCGGTCCGTGCCGAACGCCGCGACCGCGGCCCGGAAGTCGTCCGAGCCGTAGACCCGTTCGACGACGTCGGTGTCGTCGGTTCCAGGGCCGGTTGCTGCGTCGTCCCTGCGGCGCAGCAGCTCCTTGGTCGCCCACACGGTGAGCGGAGCCCCGGCGGTCAGCCGCCCGGTCAGCTCGGCCACGCCCGCGTCGAGGTCGTCCACGACCGCGTGCAGGAACCCGGGCACCCGCCGGGCCTCCTCGACCTCCAGCAGCCGGGCCGTGAGCAGCAGGTCCGCGGTCAGCGCCCGGCCCAGCGTCCCCGCCAGCAGGTCCAGGGTGCGGGCCGAGAGGCAGTTGCCCAGGGTCCGGGCGATCGGCGCGCCGAACCGCGACCCCGGGGTCGCGATCCGCAGGTCGGTGGCGCAGGCGATGCCGAGCCCGCCACCGACGCAGACCCCGTCGACCGCGGCGACCGTCGGCACCTCGACCGCCCGGATCCGGTCCAGCACGGCGGTGACCCGCTGCTCGTAGGCCACCCCGTCGGCGCCGGAGGTGAACGCCGCGAACTGACCGATGTCGGTGCCCGCCACGAACGCCCGCCCGCCCGCACCGCGCACGACCAGCACCCGTACCGCGTCGTCGGCGTCGGCGCGCTCGCAGGCCGCGACCAGCGCGTCGTACATCGCCCAGGTCAGCGCGTTGCGCCGGGCGGCCCGGTGGAAGGTCAGGGTCAGGACGCCGCCGGCGAGGTCGGTCACCGTGTCGTCCGCTGCGTCGGCCGCTGCGTCGGTCACCGGTTCCGCCCCAGCTCCGCGAGCACGTCGTCGGTCGCCGACCCGAGCGGGGGGCCTGCACTGCCGCGGCGGACCGGGGTGCGGGAGAAGCGCATCGGGGACCCGAGCTGACGCACCGGGCCGAGGCCGGGATGGGTCGCGTCCCAGAAGAACTCCCGGCCGTCCAGCAGCGGATCGGTGAACACCTCGTCGTAGCCCGCGATGACCGCACACGGCACGCCGGCGTTCTGCAGGGCCGCGACGACCTCGCCGGCGCCCAGCGTGGTCGTGACCTCCTCGATCCGTTCGATCAGCTCGGTCCGGTTCGCGAGCCGGTCCGGCGCGTCGGCGAAGCGCGGGTCGGACTCCAGCGCGGTCAGCCCCAGCGCCCCGCAGAGCGCCGACCACAGCCGGGGCGTGTTCGCGCCGACCGTCACGTGACCATCGGCGGTGCGCACCGCCTGGTACGGCGCGTAGCGCTGGTGGGCGGAGCCCCGGCGGGCCGCCACCTCGCCGTCCCCGAAGTACATGCCGGCCTCCCACACGGCCAGCGAGACCCCGGACTCCAGCAGCGAGACGTCGATGTGCTGGCCGGTGCCCGAGCGGTCCCGCTCGCGCAGCGCGGCGGTGACGGCCAGCGCCACGTACAGCGCCGTGACCAGGTCGCAGACCGGGACGCCGACCTTGACCGGGTCGCCGTCCGGGTCACCGGTGACGCTCATCAGGCCGCTCGCCGCCTGGGCCATGATGTCCAGCCCGGCGCGCCCGGACGCGGCGCCGTCCTGCCCCCAGCCCGACGCCGACGCGTACACGAGCTCCGGGCGCCGCGCGCTCAGCGCCGCCCAGCCCAGGCCCAGCCGGTCCATCGCCCCGGGCCGCAGGTTCTCCACGACCACGTCGGCGCGGTCGGCCAGCGCGAGGAACGCCTCCCGGTCGCGCTGGGTCTTCAGGTCCAGCACGACCGACTCCTTGTTCCGGTTGAGCCGCAGGAACGGCGAGCTCTCACCGTCCAGGAACGGCCCGGCCGAGCGGGTCGGGTCGCCGCCACCCGGCGGCTCGATCTTGACGACGCGGGCGCCCAGGTCGGCGAGCTGCAGGGTCGCGAACGGCGCCGCCATGAACGCGCCGACCTCGAGGACGAGCACGCCCTGCAGGGGTGGGTCGGTGGTCATGCACTACCTCCTCGGGCCCGGACGGACCGGGCTGATATACGGTATACAGGGATAGTGGGGGTGGAGCCGATGACCACGGTCGAACACGGCGCGGGGCGGATCGTCGCACCGCCGAGCATGGCGGCGCTGGCGACCGACGCCTTGCGCGCCATGATCTTCTCCGGCGAGCTGCAGCTCGGGGAGCGGCTGGTCGAGGCCCGGCTGACCGAGCGGCTCGGCGTGTCGCGCCCGCCGCTGCGGGAGGCGCTGCAGACCCTCGCGCACGAGGGGCTGGTCGTCGTCCACCCGCGCCGGGGTGCCACCGTCCGCACGCTCACCCGGCACGACGTCTTCGAGATCGTCACCCTGCGCGAGGAGCTGGAGTCGTTCGCGGTGCGGCTGGCCCTGCCCGTGCGCTCCCCGTCCCGGCTCGAGGACTGCCGGGCCGCGCTGCGCGCGTTCGAGCAGGCGGGGCGGGCCGGCGACGGCACCCACTTCATGCAGCGCAAGTTCGAGTTCCACCTGACGCTCGTCGCGCTGGCCGGGCACGCCCGGCTGACCGAGGCCTACCGGGCGCTCTCGTTCCAGATGCTGCTCTGCTACGCCCTGAACCGGGCCGCCCGGCGCGACGTGGAGACGCTGCTGGAGAACGTCGAGCGGCACCGCGAGCTGCTCGCCGTCGTCGAGGCGGGGGACCCCGACGAGGCGCAGCGGGCCCTGGCCGAGCACGGCCACGGCTCGTTCCTGCTCGACGTGGTCGACCAGCTCGAGGGCGGGACGCCCGAGTCCGAGGCGTGGCTCGCCGCGCGGCGCGAACGCCGATAGCACCCGGCCCGGTCCGGGCACCGCCGTCACCCCCAGCCGGGCACGACGAACAGCAGCCAGGTGGTCAGCGGGACGAGCGCGCACATGCTGAAGCCCCAGATCATCAGGCCGCGGAACACCTGGTCGGTCCGCTCCGCCGGTGCGTTGGCCACGACGAGTGCACCGCTGGTCGAGAACGGCGACGAGTCGACCACCGACGACGAGAGCGCCAGCGCGATGATCATGCCGATCGGACCGACCTGGCCGGCGAGCAGGAACGGCACGGCGAGCGGGATCAGCGCGCCGAGGATGCCGGTGGTGGAGGCGAACGCCGACACGATCGCGCCGATCAGGCAGATGATGATCGCGGCCAGCAGCGGGGCGCCGATCCGCGTCACCAGGTTGCCCAGCCACTCGATCGTCCCGACCCGCTCCATCAGCGCCACGAACGTGACGATGCCGCAGATCAGCAGCACGGTCGGCCACGCGACCTGACCGACGGCCGCCTTCGCCGACGCCGGGGACAGCAGCGACAGCGCGGTCGCGACCGTGAGCGCGGTGAAGCCGACGTCGAGGCCGAACGCCAGCGCCCCGACCGCGAGCGCCACCAGGCCGATGATGGTGAGGACGTGGTCCCGGTTCAGCGGGGCGTGCTCCCCGGTCCCGTCGGGGACGGGGGGCCCGGTGGTGGCGGGTGCGTCGGAGGTGGCGGGTGTATCGGCGGTGACGACAGTGCCCACCCCCGAGGGGCCCGCTGCTGCCGGGGTGCCACCGGTCGGCGGACGGGTCCGCCCGGGGCGGGTCGAGCCGCCCCCGAGGGCCACGGAGGTGCCCGGCTCGGTGGCCAGGGCGATCGAGCCGTCGTCTTCCCGCCCGCCGTTCCCGCCCGTCGCGGAGCGGCGGATCAGATCGCGGCCGCCGAACAGGAAGAACACGATCACGCTGAGCACGGTGTTGAACACCAGGGAGGCGAGGAACAGCAGCACCGGGCTGCCGGGCAGGCCGTTGCGCTCCACCACGCCGTTGGTGATGCTGCCGAAGATGCTCATGGGCGAGAACCCGCCCGCGCTGGCCCCGTTGATGACCAGCAGGCCCATCAGCATCGGGTTGATCCGGTGCCGGACGGCGAACGCCATCCCGATCGGCGCGATGATCGCGACCGCGGCCGGGACGACGGCGCCGACCGCGGTGAGCACCGCGGTGACACCGAACATCACCCACGGGATCAGGGCGATCCGGCCGCCCACGGCCCGCACTGCCAGCTGGACCAGCCGGTCGACGGTGCCGTTCCCCTTCGCGATCGCGAACAGCAGCGTGACCCCCACGAGGATCACGAACAGGTCGCCGGGGAAGCCCGCGACGATGTCGTCGGCGTCCTCCCCGACGAAGGCGGTCCCGACGACGAACGCCGCGACGAACGCGAGCGCTCCCATGTGGACGGGGAGGACCGTGGCGATCAGGAACACCAGTGCCAGTGCCACGACGGTGATGAGCTGGATGGACATCGCGTCCTCGAATCCTCTGTGGTCGACGCTGACCCGGCCAGGGACGTGGTGCGGTCGTGCGCTCCTCCGCGGCGCGGTCGTCGGATCGGCTCTCCTCGACGGAAGACTGTAACCAGGTATACCGTCTACTGGCGAGGCCGGATTTCGTCGTGCGACAGCACCCGGCCCCGACCGTGGAGGGCACATGACGTACGCGGCAGGGCGGCACTTCCTGCAGATCCCGGGTCCGACCAACGTCCCGGACCCGGTGCTCCGGGCGACGGCGGCACCGACGATCGATCACCGCGGGCCGGAGTTCCAGGCACTGGGCCACGAGCTGCTGCGCGACATCCGGCCGGTGTTCGGGACGACGAACCCGGTCGTCATCTACCCCGCCACCGGCACCGGCGCGTGGGAGGCCGCGCTGGTCAACACGTTGAGCCCGGGGGACGCGGTCCTGACCTACGAGACCGGCCACTTCGCCACGCTGTGGCAGGAGATGGCGCGCGGGCTGGGCCTCGACGTCGACGTGCTGCCGGGGGACTGGCGGCACGGCGTGGACCCGGCCGCGATCGGGGAGCGGCTGGCCGCCGACCGCGGGCACCGGATCCGGGCGGTCTGCGTGGTCCACAACGAGACCTCGACCGGGGTGACCAGCCGGATCGCCGAGATCCGGGCGGCGATGGACGCCGCCGGGCACCCGGCGCTGCTGCTGGTCGACGCGATCTCGTCGCTGGGGGCGATCGACGTCCGGCACGACGAGTGGGGCGTCGACGTCACCGTGGCCGGCTCGCAGAAGGGGCTCATGCTCCCGCCGGGGATGAGCTTCAACGCGATCAGCGACAAGGCCCTCGAGGCGTCACGCACCGCGGGCCTGCCCCGCACGTACTGGGACTGGGGCCCGATGCTCGCCGCGAACGATCGCGGGTTCTTCCCCTACACCCCCAACACCCACCTGCTCTACGGCCTGCGCGAGGTCCTGCGGCTGCTGGACGAGGAAGGTCTGCAGAACGTGTTCGCCCGGCACGCCCGGCACGCCGAGGCCACCCGGGCGGCGGTGCGCGGCTGGGGGCTGGAGGTGCTGTGCCTCGACGAGCGGGAGCACTCGGGCGCGCTGACCGCCGTGCTCGTGCCCGCCAACGTCGACGCCGACAAGGTCCGCGCGCTCATCCTCGACCGGTTCGACATGTCGCTCGGCGCCGGGCTGGGCCGCCTCGCCGGGACGGTGTTCCGGATCGGGCACCTCGGTGCGTTCAACGACCTCACCCTGGCCGGGACCCTCGCGGGCGTCCAGATGGGACTGCGGCTCTCCGGTGTGCCGGTCGACCCCGGCGGGCTCGACGCGGCGCTGGAACGCCTGCAGGCCGCCTGAGCACCGTCGCGAGAGGAGCAGTCCCCCGGATGTCCGCGACCACGCCGTCCACCACCACGCCCGCTGCCACCACGCCGGCCGCCACCACGCCCGCCGGCACCACCGAGCCGGCCCGCCGGCTGGAGGCGGCCCTGCGCGCCCGGCTGACCGGGGAGGTCGCCGTCGACGACTACACCCGGCACCTGTTCTCCCGGGACGCCAGCATGTACTCGATCACGCCGCTGGCCGTGGCGTTCCCCCGCACGCACGACGACGTGGCGGCGGCCGTGCGGACCGCCGCCGAACACGGTGTCCCGGTCGTCGCGCGCGGGGCTGGTACCAGCCTGGCCGGCCAGACCGTGGGCCCCGGGCTGGTGCTGGACCTGTCCCGGCACCTGAACCGAATCATCGAGATCGACCCGCAGGCGCGCACCGCCGTCGTCGAGGCGGGGGTCGTGCAGGACCAGCTGAACCAGGCCGCCGCCGCGCACGGGCTGATGTTCGGGCCGGACACCTCCACCAGCAACCGGGCCACGATCGGCGGGATGATCGGCAACAACTCCGCGGGCAGCGGGTCGCTGACCTTCGGGATGACGATCGACCACGTGCAGGCGCTCGACGTCGTGCTCGCCGACGGGTCCACCGCCCGGCTGGAGCCGGTCGACGAGACCGAGCGGCTCCGGCGCGCGGCCGCCGACACCCTCGAGGGCCGGATCCACCGCGAGCTGCCCGAGCTGGTCACCGCGCACGAGCAGGCCATCGCCGAGGGCATGCCGCTGTTCTGGCGGCGCGCCTGCGGCTACCGGCTCGACCGGCTCGCCGGCCGCGGCCGGGCGGACCCGTTCGACCTGGCGAAGTTCGTCGTCGGGGCGGAGGGCACGCTGGTGCTGGCGACCCGCGCCGTCGTCGACCTGGTGCCGAAGCCGCAGCGCACGGTGTACGCCGTCGGCCACTTCGACACCACGCACGGGGCGATCTCGGCGACCCTGGACGCGCTGAGCTGCGACCCGCACCAGGTCGAGATGATGGACCGCACGATCCTCGAGCTGTCCAGGGCCAAGATCGAGTACGCCGACCTGGGTGACCACCTCGTCGGTGACCCGGCCGCGCTGCTGTTCGTGTCGTTCTCCGGCGACGCCCACTCCGGTGACGCCCGCTCCGAGGAGGCCGGCACCGACGAGCTGGTCGCCAAGGTCGACGCCCTGGCCGACCTGTGGGAACGGCACGGGCACGGCTACCACACGCTCAAGCTGGTCACCCCGGCGCAGCAGGCCGCGCTGCTGAAGGTCCGCAAGGCGAGCCTCGGGCTGCTGATGGCGGCCGGCGAGGGCACCCGGCGGCCGCTGGCGTTCATCGAGGACACCGCCGTCGCCCCGGAGCACCTGGCCGCCTACACCGAGCGGCTCGCCGCGATCCTCGACGAGCACGGGCTGCAGGCCGGGTTCTACGGCCACTGCTCGGTCGGCTGCCTGCACATCCGGCCGTTCGTCGACCTCACCGACCCCGAGCAGGTCGCGACCATGCGGACGGTCGCGGAGAAGGTCAAGAACCTGGTCGCCGAGTACGGCGGGGTCAACTCCAGCGAACACGGCGACGGCCTGGCCCGCTCCGAGTTCAACCGCGAGATCTTCGGTGACGAGCTCTACGAGGCGATGCGCGCGGTCAAACGGATCTTCGACCCGGCCGGCGTGCTGAACCCCGGCAAGATCGTCGACGCGCCCCCGATGACCGACAACCTGCGCGACCGCGACGCGCTGCCCCCGGCCCGGCCGCTGCGGACCGCGCTGTCGTTCGAGGTCATCGGCGCGGGCGGGGGCACGACCATGCGCGACGCCGCCGACCGGTGCATGAACATCGGGCTGTGCCGCAAGGCGACCGGCGGGGTGATGTGCCCGTCGTACCAGGTCACGCTCCAGGAGGAGCACTCCACCCGGGGCCGGGCGAACGCGCTGGTCAAGGCGCTGTCCGAACCCGACCCGGCCGCCGCGCTGGGCGACGAGCGGCTGCACGAGATCCTCGACCTCTGCCTGGGCTGCAAGGCGTGCAAGAGCGAGTGCCCGATGAGCGTCGACCTGGCCGCGCTGAAGTCCGAGGCGCTGCACCACCGGAACGAGCAGCACGGCACGCCGCTGCGGTCGCGCCTGTTCGGTGCGATCCGCGCGCTGAACCGGATCGGCTCCGCCACCGCGCCGCTGTCGAACCTGCCGGCCCGGATCGGCCCGCTGCGCAGGCTGCTGGAACGGACCGCCGGGATCACCGCGGCCCGGCCGCTGCCCCGGTTCGCGCGGGAGAACCTGGTGCGCTGGGACCGGCGCCGGGACCGCCCCGCGCCGGGCTCCGCCGGCACCGTGACCTGGCTCGCCGACTCGTTCACCACCTACACCGAGCCGCACATCGGGCGGGCCGCGATCGAGCTGCTCGAACGGGCCGGGTGGGCCGTCGAGCTGGCCGCGGGCGGCTGCTGCGGCCGGGCGGCCCTGTCGAAGGGCCTGCTCGACGAGGCCCGGCGCGCGGCGTCCGGCCTGGTCGGCGCGCTGGCCCACGGCACCGGGCCCGGCACGCCGATCGTCGGGTGCGAACCGTCGTGCGTGTTCACCCTGCGCGACGAGTCCCTGGCGCTGCTCGGACGCACCGCGCAGGCCGAGCAGGTCGCCGCGCGGGTCCGGCAGGTCGAGGAGCTGCTGATCACGGCGATCGACGACGGCGTGCTGGTGCTGCCGCAGCGGTCCTGGCTGAGCGGGCGGCGGGTCGTGTTCCACGGGCACTGCCACCAGAAGGCCGAGGTCGGCACGGCGGCGACGGTGGGCCTGCTGCGCCGGGTCCCGGGGCTCGACGTCGCCGAGATCGACGCCGGCTGCTGCGGGATGGCCGGGTCGTTCGGCTTCGAGGCCGAGCACTACGCGACCTCGATGGCCGTCGGCCGGGACCGGCTGTTCCCGGCGATCGGGGCCGAGCCCGCCGGGACGCTCGTCGCGGCGACCGGGGTCTCCTGCCGCCAGCAGATCTTCCACGGGGCCGGGCGGACCGCGTGGCACCCGCTGGAGCTCGTGCGCTCGGCGCTCGGGGACTGAGCGCTGCTGCTCAGCCCTGTGCGAGGGCGCCCGGGGTGTCCAGCTCGGCCGGGTCCGGGGCACCCGCGTGGCCCAGCGCGCTGTGGTACACCTCGCCCAGCCGGGCCGCCCACCGCGACACCTCGAAGCGGTCCAGGAACCGGGACCGGGCCGCGGCGCCGCGCCGGGCCCGCAGCTCCGGGTCGCGCACCATCCGCACCAGCTCGTCGGAGATGTGCGCCGAGGACACCGGGGTGAGCGCGCCCGTGTCCCGGGTGACGATCTCCGGGATCCCGCCGACCCGGGTCGCCACGGCCGGTGTCCCGGTGCCCTGCCCGAGCACGAGCATCCGCGGCATCGTGTCGTGCCGGGTCGTGTGCAGCTGGATGTCGGCACCGCGCAGCAGCACGAGCGGGTCGGTGCTGCGGCGGAACGTGACCCGACCGGACAGCGCCTCGTCGCCGGCCACCCGCGACTCCAGCCAGCGGCGCAACGGCCCGTCGCCGCCGAGCACCACGGTGAGCGGCTCCTCCGGCGGCAGCTCCGCGATCGCGTCGAGCAGCATGTCCTGCCCCTGCCCGCGGCGCATCGGCGCCACCGAGACGGCGACGACCTCGTCGTCGTCGACACCGAGCCCGCGGCGCAGCCGCAGCACCTCCTCCGGGGAGCCGGTGCCCGGGTCGGCGGCGCCGTCGGGGATGACCGAGAGCCCGGCCACCGACCCGGCGACGCGCCGGTACCAGTCGCGCTGCAGCGCCGACGTGGCGATCGTGCGGGTCATGAACCGCTTGCGGGCGAGGGTCTTCGCCGTGCGGCGCAGGTGGTCGACGCGGTCGGCGGGCTCGGCGTGGATGTGGTGCAGCGTCGAGACCGCGGGCACCCGCAGCCGGGCCGCCGCGGCCGAGCCGACGACGTCGGGCCGGGTCCCGTGGGTGTGGACCAGGTCGACGCCGTGCGCGCGCAGCGCCCCGACGACCTTGAACACGGCGCGCGGGTCCCACGGCGCGACGTTGAGCTCCACCGGCGCCGCGCCGGCCCGGCCGAGCCGGGTGGCGGCGTCGGAGTGCCCGGAGGGGGTCAGGGCCACGACCACGACCTCGAAACCGGCGGCCGGGGCGGCCCCGGCCAGGTCGGCGAGTGCGGCGGCGGCGCCCCGGTCGTCGAGGGACTCGACGAGATGTCCGATCTTCACAGCTTCGGCCTCCCGGAAGTGCAGCGGTGACGTCGGTCGGCGGTTCCCGAGACACTACCGAGTGACGACGGTCCGTGACGGACGTGGCATCGCCCGCGGCGGCCCTGGGCCGGGTGGGTCCACTACGGTCACCGCTGTGCGCACGGTGTTGGTGATCGGGATCGGGGCCGGCGATCCGGACCACATGACCCTCCAGGCGGTGGCCGCGCTGCAGCGGGCCGACGTGGTGTTCGTCATCGACAAGGGGGAGGCGCGCGACGACCTGCTCGCGCTGCGCACGCAGATCCTGCAGCGCCACCGTCCCGACGGCGGCTACCGGCTGGTCACCGCGCCCGAGGTCGACCGCGACCGCGGCGCGGAGGTCGCCCGCGACGCCGGGCGCTACCGCGACGTCGTCGTCGACTGGCAGGACCGCCGGGCCGATCTGTACCGCGAGATGCTCACGACCGAGCTCGCCGAGGGCGCGACCGGCGCCTTCCTGGTGTGGGGGGACCCGTCGCTCTACGACGGCACGCTCCGGCTGCTCGACCGGGTCCTCGACGGCATCGAGGGGGAGTGGGCGGTCGAGTCGATCGCCGGCATCTCCAGCGTCGCCGCCCTCGCCGCGGCGCACCGGCTGATCCTCAACCGCGTCGGCCGGCCGATCCTGATCACCACCGGCCGCCGGATCGCCGACGGGATCCCCGCGGACGTCGACGACGTGGTCGTCATGCTCGACGGCCGCACGGCCTTCGCGACCCTGCCGGCGCAGCAGCGCGCCGAGCTGCACATCTACTGGGGCGCCTACCTGGGCACGCCGGACGAGCTGCTGGTCGCGGGGCCGCTGGACGAGGTGCGCGAGGAGATCCTCGCGGTGCGCGCGGCGGCCCGCGAGCGGATGGGCTGGATCATGGACACCTACCTGCTGCGCCGGGGCGCCGACGAGCGCTGACCGGACAGTGACACACCCCCAGGGACACCCCAGGGACACCCGAGGAGATCGCCCATGCGCTACGCCGACGGACCGACGACCGAGGCCGAGATCCGGGTGGAGGCCGCGCCCGGGGACGTCTGGGCGCTGGTCACCGATCTCGGGTTCCTGGCCCGGGTCTCGACCGAGATGCAGCACGCCGAGTGGGCCGACGGCACGGCGCCCGGCCCGGGGGCCCGGATCCACGGCGAGCACCGGCACGAGGCGGTCGGCACCTGGCGCACCACGGCCACCGTCACCGGGTGGGAACCCGGCCGGATCTTCGAGTGGACGGTCGAGCCGGACCAGGACGGCGGCCCGGCCGCGGTCTGGCGGTTCGAGCTGACCCCGGACGGGGCCGGCACCCGGCTGCGGCAGTGGGCCCGGATGGGGCCGGGGCCGTCCGGGCTGAGCGGGGCGATCGCCCACCGGCCCGAGAAGGAGGAGCGGATCGTCGCCGGCCGGCTCGAGGAGTGGCGGACCGGGATGGCACGCAACCTGGACGCGGTCCGCGACGCGCTCACCGGCTGAGCGGTTCCTCCAGCAGCGCCGCGGCGGCGCGCCCGACGTGGGCGTGCACGTCGGCCTGGTCGGCCCGGCCCACCGCGCCGTCGGGCAGCAGCGGGTGCACCAGGCTCAGCCCGAGCAGCCAGGCCAGCAGCAGCTCCGCACGCAGCTCCGCGTCACGCCGGTCCGCGGCGCCGGTGGCCCGCGCGGCGAAGGCGGCGGTGAACGCCCCGGCCAGCTCCGCGCGCACCGCGGCGGCCGCCTCCGAGGTGCCCGCCGAACGGACCACCGACCCGAACAGGTCGTTCTCCGGGCCGGAGCCGCGGTCGAGAATGGAGCGCAGGAGCCGTTCCAGCAGCTCCCCGGGCGGCCCGCCGTGCAGCACGCTCAGCGCGCGCTCGGCCGCGACCCGGGCGTAGAGCGCGTCCTTGCTGCCGAAATGGCGGAACAGCAGGGCCTGGTTGACCCCGGCCCGGTCGGCGATGGACCGCACCGACGTCCGGTCGTAGCCGTGCTCGGTGAACAGCTCCCCGGCGGCGGTGAGCAGCGCGCGGCGGGTGGCCTCACTCACACCTCGACTCCCCTCGGGCAGTTCGGTCGGTCCGGACGGGCCGGTGGATCCGGCGTAGGCGACCGTAGCGCCCGCGGCACCGGGGACGGCGCATGAGCGTCCGCACGGCGGGGTACCTCCCCGGCGAGTACGCGAACGAGACCCGAGGAGACACGCTTCCCATGGCCGCAGGCGACAGGAACGAGTCCCAGCCGGAGGCACCCGACATGGCCTCCGCGCTGCAGCTGGACACCGACGAGGCGCTGACCGGCCCCTCGGACGCCGACCCGCTGGACTCCGGGTACATCCCGCCGGACCGGCCGTACGGCGTCGACGACACCGCGACCACCCCGGCGGGCGAGCGCGCGGGGGAGACCCTCGACGACCGGCTGGCCCGGGAGATGCCCGACGAGCTGCCGATCGACGACAGCGACCGCTCCGGGCGGCTGGTCACCGACGGACCGGAGAGCGACGACGCCGCCGATGTCGGTGTCGACGGGGGCGCGGCCGGCGCCGAGGAGGCCGCGGTGCACGACGTCGAGGTGGGCATCACCCCGGTCGCCGACGACTCCCCGGCCGAGGACCCCGAGGTCAGCGCCCAGCTGGCCGAGGACGCCGACCGGGCCGACGAGGCCGCCGCCGACGCCGAGTGGGACGCCGACACCGATCCGGCGTGACACCGATCCGGCGTGACACCGGCCGCGGCGGGGCCCCGGACCCGGCCACCGGTCCGGGGCCCCGCCGCGTTCCCCCGGGGCCGGCGCGGCGCCGTCACGCGCCGCGCCCAGTCCGATCAGGCCGCGCTGGTCAGCCGGGCGATCGCGGTGTCGATGTCGAGGTGGTCGGTCTCCTCGCCGAGGTCGACGATCTCCAGGGTGGCGTCGACGAACTGCGCCAGCAGGTCCCGGTCGACCTCGAGGACCGCCGAACCGCCGTCCGAACGGATCTCGATCTCGACGACGTCGTAGCCGTCCACCCGCCGGGGCGCCATCCGGATGTCGCCGATGCCGGTAGGGGCGGTCAGGCCCTCGATCACCAGGTCGCGGGCGACCAGCCACTCGATCCAGCGGTCGGTCGAGCGGCGCACCGAGAACGAGATCGCGAACGGATCGGAGGCGCGGTACGCCCAGCGGCTGACGATCGGCGACGCCTGCCCGTGCAACACGGTGAAGACGTCCTGCTGGATCGACTCGCTGGTCATCGTGCTCGCCCTCCTGGACCCCGCCCCTGGCCGCCGGTGCGTGGCGGCCTCATCCGGAACATCGTCCGCAACCCCCCGCGCGCTGCACTCCGGGCCCGGATTCACCCGTTCGCGCAGGTGTTGCCCGCCTCACGTGGCCCAGCGGAACGGCTGCGCCGCAGGTCAGCTGCGGTCGACGTGGGTGACCAGCCAGATGCCGCCGGGGCCCTGGCGGACCGTCTGCTCCAGCGTCACCGTCGCGCGGGCGGGGGAGCGGCCGTCGGACACGGCGTAGGTCCCCGGGGCGAGCCGGGACAGCGACGGGTCGCGGAACCCCAGCTCCGCGCCGACGTAGGAGATCGTGACCTCCTCGGGGTCGAGCAGCCACGGGTCGCCGCCGCGGTCGGCCTGCTGCTGCATCCGCTGGGCGGCCGCGGAGTCGGCGGCCGGCCAGATCGGTGTGCCGGCGCCGTTGCGCTGCGCCTGCCCGCCGCCGCTCCCGCCGGTGCCGTCACCGCCGTCGGTGCGCGGCGCCTGGCTCGCGCTCGGTGCGGTGCTGTCCGGGGTCGCGGTCGGGGACGGGGACTCGCGGGTGGTCGTCGGCGCGGGCGTCGGGGACGGGGTCGGGCTCGACGACGTCGTCGGTGCCGCCGACGACGACGGCGGCACCGGCGTCTGCCAGGACGCGGGGAGCTCGCCGTTGCCGCACCCGGTCAGCAGGAGCACCAGCACCACCAGCGCCAGCCCGACGAACGCGCAGCGCAGCAGCAGCCGCGGCCCGTAGCGGCCGACGCGGACGTGCGACGACCAGCCGCGCCGCGCGGCGCCCGGGCCGGACGGCGCGGCGGACGGCGTCACCCTCGGCAGGTTCGGCGCGGTCACCCGGGCACCCTACGATCTTCGACCCGTGCAGAGTGGCCGGCGCCACGACCACGTTCCGGTGACGGATTCCGGCGCGGGTCCACGGCCCGGCCGTTTCCGGAGCGCTAGTGTCCCCGCCGGGGACCGCTCGCTCCCCGCACGCACGACCGACGAGCCCGACGAGGTGCATGCACATGACATCGGCCACCGGTGCTGCAGGGACGGCGGCGACGGAGAAGTTCCTCGCCGCCCGCGACTTCCTGCTCGCCCACCGCGAGGACTACGACACCGCCTACCGCGACTTCCGCTGGCCGGAGCTCGACGAGTTCAACTTCGCGCTCGACCACTTCGACGTCGTCGCCGCCGACCCGGAGCGCGGCGCCCGCCGTGCACTGTGGATCGTCGAGCAGGACGGCTCGCAGGCGCACTGGACCTATGCCGAGCTGTCCGAGCGCTCCAACCGGGTCGCGAACTGGCTGCGGGCCCAGGGCGTGGCCCGCGGCGACCGGATCATCCTGATGCTGGGCAACCAGCTGGAGCTGTGGGAGACGCTGCTGGCGGCGATGAAGCTGGGCGCCGTCGTGATCCCGGCGACCACCCTGCTCACCCCGTCGGACCTGCAGGACCGGGTGGACCGGGGCAACGCGAAGCACGTCGTGGTCGGTGCGGGTGACGCCGGCAAGTTCGACGGCGTCGAGGGCGACTACACCCGGATCGCCGTCCGGGGCGCGGTGCAGGGCTGGCGCGACTACTCCGGCGAGGCCTACGACGCCGATCCCGGGTTCGCACCGGACGGTGTCACCCGGGCGTCGGACACGCTGCTGCTCTACTTCACCTCGGGCACCACGGCGAAGCCGAAGCTGGTGGAGCACACCCACACGTCGTACCCGGTCGGACACATGTCCACGATGTACTGGATCGGGCTGGAGCCCGGCGACGTGCACCTCAACATCTCCTCGCCCGGCTGGGCCAAGCACGCCTGGTCCAACGTGTTCGCGCCGTGGATCGCCGAGTCGACGGTGCTGGTCATGAACTACGCCAAGTTCGACGCCGAGTCGGTGTTCTCCGTGCTCGCCGACTGCGGCGTGACCAGCTTCTGCGCGCCGCCGACGGTGTGGCGGATGCTCATCCAGGCCGACCTCACCACCCTGGCGAACCCGCCGAGCAAGGTCGTCGGTGCGGGCGAGCCGCTCAACCCGGAGATCATCGAGCAGGTCGAGAAGGCGTGGGGCCGGCGGATCCGGGACGGGTTCGGGCAGACCGAGACCTCGCTGCAGATCGGCAACCCGCCCGGGCAGCCGGTCAAGCCCGGGTCGATGGGGCGGGCCATCCCCGGCTTCGTCGTCGCGCTCGTCGACCCGGCGACCGGGCAGCTCGCCGAGGAGGGCGAGATCTGCCTGGACCTGAACCACCGCCCGACCGGGCTGATGGTCGGCTACGCCGACGACCCCGAGCGCAACGCCGAGGCGATGGCCGGGGGCTACTACCACACCGGCGACGTCGGCTCCCGCGACGAGAACGGCTACATCACCTACGTCGGCCGTGCCGACGACGTGTTCAAGGCCAGCGACTACCGGATCAGCCCGTTCGAGCTGGAGAGCGTGCTGATCGAGCACCCGGCGGTCGCGGAGGCCGCGATCGTGCCGTCGCCGGACCCGCTGCGGCTCGCCGTCCCGAAGGCCTACGTGGTGCTCGCCACGGGCTACGAGCCGAACGAGGAGACCGCGCAGGAGATCCTGCGCTTCGCCTACGACAACCTCGCGCCCTACAAGCGGATCCGCCGGCTCGAGTTCTTCGACCTGCCGAAGACGATCTCCGGCAAGATCCGCCGGGTGGAGCTGCGCGGCCGGGAGGGCGAGCTGCACGCCGACCCGCAGGCCCAGCCCCCGACGGAGTACACGTTGTAGGCGCTCCGCGCCCGTGAGTGGAAAGCACGGTCCCGGCCGTGCTTTCCACTCACGGCTCGTAGTGTCCCGGCCAGTCCTTGTAGGGGATGCGGGTGATCTCGATGACCTCGCCGAGGCGGGACCACTCGTTGCGGCCGAGCCGGGCCAGCGGGGCCAGCCGGTGGACGTCGGGCAGCGAGTTGCCGCGAGCGTCGGTGACGAACACGTCGGAGTCGATCGAGGCGTGCGTCACCCGGCCGATCACCACCGTCGAGTTGCCGAGCTCGATGCTCGCGTGCAGCACGCACTCGAGCGCGACCGGCGACTCGGCGACCCGGTACGGCGCGACGGTGGCGCTGGGCTCCGGGGTCAGGCCGACGGAGGCGAACTCGCTGATCTCGGCGGGGAAGTCGGTGCCCGTCGCGTTGATCTTCTCGAACATCGGCTCGCCGGCCAGGCAGACGACGAACTCCCGGGTCTGCGACACGTTGCGCAGCGAGTCCTTCTTCCCGACCGAGGTGAACTGGATCATCGGCGGGTCGACGCAGGACACCGTGAAGAACGAGTGCGGGGCCAGGTTGTCGACGCCCTCGGCGGAGCGGGTCGAGACCCAGGCGATCGGCCGGGGGACGACGACGCTGGTCAGCAGCTTGTAGAACGGGCCGGAGCCCAGCTCCTCCGGTTTCAGGTCCGTGCGCATGGCCCCGATCCTGCCCCCTACGGTCGGTGCTCATGCGCGACGGTGCCCGGGCGGCCGGGTTGATGATCGGGATCGTGGCCGACGCGGCGCTGGGCGACCCGCGCCGCGGGCACCCGGTGGCCGGGTTCGGCACGCTCGCCGGCCGGCTGGAACGACGGCTGTACCGCGACTCCCGCGGCGCCGGTGCGGCGTACGCGGCGATCCTCACCGGCGGTGTCGTGCTGGCCGGTGCGCTCGCCGAGCGCGCGCTCGCCGGGCGGCCGGTGGCCCGGGCCGCGCTGACCGCGGTGTCGACGTGGGCCGTGCTGGGCGGGACGTCGCTGGTGCGGGAGGGGGAGGCGCTCGCGGAGGCCCTCGACGCCGGGGACCGGGCGGCCGCGCGGGCCCGCATCCCGAGCCTGTGCGCCCGCGACCCCGAGCTGCTCGACACCGCGGGGATGGTCCGCGCCGGGGTCGAGTCGCTGGCCGAGAACACCTCCGACGCCGTCACGGGGCCGCTGGTCTGGGGCGCCGTCGCCGGGGTGCCCGGACTGCTCGGGTACCGCGCGGTGAACACCCTGGACGCGATGGTCGGCTACCGCTCGCCGCGCCACGCCCGGTTCGGCTGGGCGGCCGCCCGGCTCGACGACCTGGCCAACCTGGTCCCGGCCCGGCTGGCCGCGGCGGTGACCGTGGCCGTCGCGCCACTGGTCGGCGGCGCGCCGCGGGACGCCGTGCGGGCCTGGCGGCGCGACGCGGCCGGGCACCCCAGCCCGAACGCCGGCCCGGTCGAGGCCACCGCCGCCGGCGCGCTCGGACTGCGGCTGGGCGGCACCACGACCTACGCCCACGGGGCGGAGGAGCGGCCGTCCCTGGGCGACGGCCGCGCACCCGGGCTCGCGGACCTGCACCGGGCGGCCCGGCTGTCACGGCTGGTCGCGGGGGTGAGCGGGGTGCTCGCGGTGGGTGTCGCCGCGGCGGGGGGCGAACGCCGGACCGCTCGGTAACCTCTCCGCGCGATGGACACCGGATCCCCGTGGTCGGCGCGAGCGGCGCGCCTGTTCACCGAGGCGCTCGCCCCCTCGGTGGTGGTGACGTTGCTCCCGCTCGCGGTGGCCTGGGCCGCCACGCGGACCGTGCTGCCGACCGTGGGCTGGGGGCTGCTCGTGGCTCTGACCAGCAGCATCCTGCCGATGGTGGTCATCGTCCGGGGCGCCCGTTCCGGCCGCTGGGACGGCCGGCACGTGCGCAACCGCGAAGGACGGCTGGTGCCGTTCCTCGTGCTGATCGTGCTGAGCCTGGTCGGCCTCGGGCTCCTGGTCGTGCTCGGCGCCCCGTGGCCCGTGATCGCACTCGATCTGATCATGCTGGCGACGCTGTGCGTCACCGGCGCGGTCACCCTCCGGTGGAAGGTGTCGATGCACGCCGCGGTGTGCAGCGGCGCCGCGGTGGTCCTCGTCGTCACCTACGGGCCGCTGTGGTGGGTGTCGCTGCTGCTCGTCGCGGGCGTCGGGTGGTCGCGGGTGCAGGTCCGCGACCACACGCCCGGCCAGGTCGTCGTGGGCGCCGTCCTCGGCGCGGTGGTCGGGGGCGGCCTGTTCGCCCTGCTCGTGTGACCCCGCCGGGATCGCTCAGGAAGTGAGCGAGTCCTGCTTGCCCGACCCGCCGGGCTCCCGGCCGGTGCTGCCCGGTGCGTCCGTTGCCGATGTGTCCGTGCTCGTGTCCGTCCCGTAGCCGTCCCGGCCGGAGAGCTGGTCGCGCAGGCTGCCCGCGCGCGACCGGCTCCCGCGCCGCTGCAGCAGCTCCAGCCGGATGAACAGGCCCATCGCCACCAGGGCGACGACGCCGAAGGTCAGCCACTGCAGCGCGTAGGAGAAGTTGCTGAACGGCGCCCCGCCGCCGGGGGGCGCGATCGGGATCGGGTTCAGCACACCGGCCTGCCCCTCCTCCAGCGCGACGACGCCCTCGACCGGGGTCGCGCCGGTCGCGTCCGCGACCGCGCGGGAGTCGGCGGCGTAGATCTGGGTGGTGTCGCCCTCCGTGAGCGGGGCGCGGTCCTGCGGGTCGGTCTCGTTGAGCCGCAGCCGGCCCTCCACGCTCACCTGCCCGGACGGGGCGGGCGCGTACTCCGGGACGGCGTCACCCTGGTCGGCACCGACCGACCCGCGGTTGACCACGACCAGGCGCCCGTCGGTCAGGCGCAGCGGGGTCAGCACCTCGTAGGCCGGGGCACCGTCGACGACGCGCAGCCGGACCAGCGTCTCCGCGCCCGGCTCGAAGGTGCCGGTGAGGGTGACGCGGCGCCAGACGTCGTCCTCGGAGATCGCCGTCCCCGCGGGGACGAGCTCGGCGAACGGCACCGCCGGCGTCGCGTCGGCCGTGGCGATGGCCTGGTTCTGCGCCTCCCGCTCGGCCTCACGGCCGAACTGCCACGGCGCGAGCAACGTGTAGCAGAGCACCACGAACGCCAGCACCGCCACGACAGCGGCCATCCATCCGGGACGCAGCAGGAAACGCACGCCACCAGGGTAGCCGCGCCGTCCCGGCCGGTCCGCCCGCGATCCCGGTGGCGATACTGGGCGCCGTGGTGGTGCGTGGAGCGGTGCTGGTCGCCGGGACGACGTCGGACGCGGGCAAGAGCGCCGTCGTCGCCGGGATCTGCCGGTGGCTGCACCGGCGCGGGGTGTCGGTGGCGCCGTTCAAGGCGCAGAACATGAGCAACAACTCCGTGGTCACGCCGGACGGTGGCGAGATCGGGCGGGCCCAGGCCATGCAGGCCCACGCGTGCGGGATCACGCCCGGCGTCGACCTCAACCCGGTGCTGCTCAAGCCGGGCGGCGACCGGACCTCGCAGGTCGTGGTGCGGGGCCGGGCCGACGGGCAGGTATCGGCGCTGTCCTACCGGCACCGGACGGCCGCGCTGGCCGAGGTCGTCGCGGACTCGCTGGCCGGGCTGCGGCGCCGCTACGACGTCGTCGTCTGCGAGGGCGCCGGGTCGCCCGCCGAGATCAACCTGCGGTCCACCGACCTGGCCAACATGGGCCTCGCCCGGCGCGCCGGGATGCCGGTGCTCGTCGTCGGTGACATCGACCGCGGCGGCGTGCTCGCGCACCTGTTCGGGACCCTCGCCGTCCTCGAGCCCGCCGACCAGGCCCTGATCACCGGCTTCGTGATCAACAAGTTCCGGGGAGACCCGCGTCTGCTCGACCCCGGCCTGGAGCAGCTGCGGGCGCTGACCGGACGGCCGACCCTGGGCGTGCTCCCGTTCGCCGAGGGACTCTGGCTCGATGCCGAGGACTCGCTCTCGGCGGTCGCCGACGGCGTCCTCGGCCGCCCCGCCCCGCCGCGTGGGGAGCAGTGGCTTCGGGTGTCGGTCGTCCGCTTCCCGCGAATCTCCAACGCCACCGACGCCGAGGCGCTGGCCTGCGAGCCGGGGGTGGCCGTGCGCTACGTGACCGAACCGTCCCGGATCGCCGACACCGACGTCGTCGTGCTACCCGGGTCGAAGTCCACCGTCACCGACCTGGCCTGGCTGCGCTCGTCCGGGATGGCCGACGCCGTCCTGGCCCACGCCGCGACCGGCCGGCCGGTGCTGGGCATCTGCGGCGGCTACCAGATGCTGGGCCGCTCGATCAGCGACCCCGACGGCGCCGAGGCCGAGCCCGGGACCCGGGTCGACGGTCTCGGCCTGCTGGACCTGGAGATCGCGTTCGACCCGGTCAAGCAGCTCGCCACCCCGGCGGCCACGGCCTGGGGCGAGCCGGTGACCGGCTACGAGATCCATCACGGCCGGGTGCGCCGGTCCGGGGACCCGGGGTTCGTGGGCGAGGAGGGCAGCGACCGCGGGAACGTCCTCGGCACGCACTGGCACGGGATCGCCGAGAACGACGGGTTCCGCCGCCTGCTGCTGAGCCGGCTCGCGGCCGAGGCTGGCCGGACCGGGTTCCGGGTGGCGGAGGACACGTCGTTCGCGGACGAACGGACCCGTCAGCTGGATCTGCTGGCCGACCTGGTCGAACATCATCTCGATACGTCGACACTTGAACATGTGATCGGACACGGTCCTGCGGCGGACCTCCCGGTGCTGGCCTCCGGTCTGGCAGCCTCGCCCGGGTGCGCACTTCCGTGAGCTCCCCGAGGTTCCCGTTCTCCGCCGTCGTCGGGCACGACGACCTGCGACTGGCGCTGCTGCTCAACGCCGTCCACCCGGGGGTCGGTGGCGTCCTGGTCCGCGGCGAGAAGGGCACCGCGAAGTCGACGGCCGTGCGGGCGCTGGCCGCGCTGCTGCCCGATCTCGACGTCGTCGACGGCTGCCGCTTCGGCTGCGACCCGGCGGCCCCGGACCCGGACTGCCCGGACGGGCCGCACCCGGCGGGGGCCGCGTCGGGGGCGCGGCCGGCGACGCTGGTCGAGCTGCCGGTCGGCGCGACCGAGGACCGGCTGGTCGGCTCGCTGGACCTGGAACGCGCGCTGTCCGAGGGCAGGCGTGCCTACCAGCCCGGCCTGCTCGCCGACGCGCACCGCGGCGTGCTCTACGTCGACGAGGTCAACCTGCTGCACGACCACCTGGTCGACCTGCTGCTGGACGCGGCGGCGATGGGCCGCGCCCACGTCGAGCGCGACGGCGTCTCGGTGTCGCACGCGGCCCGGTTCCTGCTGGTCGGGACGATGAACCCGGAGGAGGGGGAGCTGCGCCCGCAGCTGCTCGACCGGTTCGGGCTGACCGTGGAGGTGCGGGCCTCGCGCGACGTCGGCACCCGGGTCGAGGTCACCCGCCGCCGGATGGAGTTCGAGGACGACCCGGCCGGGTTCGCCGCGCGCTTCGCCGGTGCCGAGGCCGACACCGCCGCACGGCTGCGGGACGCCCGCGCGCGGGTCGGCTCGGTGCGGGTGTCCGACCGCGAGCTGCGCCGGATCGCGTTCGTCTGTGCCCGGTTCGACGTCGACGGCATGCGCGCCGACCTGGTCATCTCGCGGGCGGCCGCGGCGCACGCCGCGTGGGCGGGCCGCAGCGCGGTCACCGAGGACGACGTCCGTGTCGCCGCCCGCCTCGCACTGCCGCACCGGCGCCGTCGGGACCCGTTCGACGAGCCGGGTCTCGACGAGAAGGATCTCGAGGAGGCCCTGCGCGACGCCGAGGAGGACCTGGGCCCGGAGGATCCTGACGACGGCCCGGACGGCCCCGACGACCCCGGCCCCGACGGCTCCGGCCCGGACGGGGGCTCGGACCCCGGTTCCCCGGACGCGTCCTCCGACGCCGACGAGTCCGGGGACGCCGAGCCCCCCGAGAACTCCGGGGCCCCCGGGGCCTCCGGGGCCGCCGACTCCGACGGGAGTGCCCCGAGGGGCACCCCCGGGGCGCAGGACGCCACGAACGACCCCCCGGAGGCACCGGACGGGGACGCCCCCGAGGCACCGGACGTGCCGGAGGCACCCGACACCGCCGACAGTGACCCGCGGGCCGGGGGCGACGGGGGCGAGGGCCGTGCCGTCGTCCTCGGGGACACGGCCCGGCTGCACCGCGCCACGGTCCGCAGGTTCACCGTTCCGGGACTGGGCGCGGGCGCACCCGGGCGGCGCTCGCGGGCCCGCACCGACACCGGCCGCGTCGTGCGCCCCGCGGGCTCCGGCGCGACCCGGGCCGCGGACCTGCACCTCCCGGCGACCGTGCTCGCCGCCGCCCCGCACCAGGCCGAACGCGGGCGCAACGGGCCCGGCCTGCTGGTACACCGCACCGACCTGCGCCGCGCCCAGCGCGAGGGGCGCGAGGGGAACCTGGTGCTGTTCGTCGTCGACGCGTCCGGGTCGATGGCCGTCCGCAAGCGGATGACGGCCGTGTCCGGCGCCGTCCTCGGCCTGCTCCGCGACGCCTACCAGCGCCGCGACAAGGTCGGGCTGGTGACGTTCCGGGGCCGGGCCGCGGAGCTGGCACTGCCGCCGACGTCGTCGGTCCCGACCGCGCAGCAACGCCTGGCGAAGCTGCGCACCGGCGGGCGCACCCCGCTGGCCGAGGGCCTGCTCAAGGCGCGGGCCGTGCTCACCGCCGAGCGCCGGCGCGACCCGCGGCGCCGCCCGCTGCTGGTCCTGCTCACCGACGGCCGGGCCACGGTCGCGGCCCGCGAGGGCGGGGACGCGGTGGCCGACGCGCGTCGCGCCGCCGGGCTGCTGGCCGCCGACGGGGTGCACACCGTCGTCGTCGACTGCGAGAGCGGACACGTCCGGCTCGGCCTGGCCGCACCGCTGGCCGCCGCGGCCGGCGGGGACCGCGTGACCCTCGACGAGCTGACCGCCGACAGCGTGGGGGACGTCGTGCGCACCGCACGGTCCGCCGTCGCGGCCTGAAGGGAGAACGAGCCGTGCCACAGGGACAGGTGAGCGTCACCCCGGACGACGGGCTGACCACCCGCCAGCGCCGCAACCGGCCGCTGCTGGTGGTGCACACCGGCGTGATGAAGGGGAAGTCGACGGCGGCGTTCGGGATGGCGCTGCGCGGCTGGAACCAGGGCTGGTCGATCGGCGTGTTCCAGTTCGTGAAGTCGGCCAAGTGGAAGGTCGGCGAGGAGGAGGCGTTCCGCGCGCTCGGGACGGTGCACGAGCAGACCGGGCAGGGCGGGCCCGTCGAGTGGCACAAGATGGGTTCGGGCTGGTCCTGGTCGCGGAAGAAGGGCGACGAGACCGACCACGCCGACGACGCCCGCGAGGGCTGGGCCGAGATCCGCCGCCGGCTGGCCGACGAGCGCCACGGCGTCTACGTGCTCGACGAGTTCACCTACCCGCTGAAGTGGGGCTGGATCGACGTCGACGAGGTCGTGGAGGCGCTGACGAACCGGCCCGGCCACCAGCACGTGATCATCACCGGCCGGGACGCCCCGCAGGCGCTGATCGACGCCGCCGACCTCGTGATGGAGACCTCGAAGATCAAGCACCCGATGGACGCCGGGCAGAAGGGGCAGCGGGGGATCGAGTGGTGAGCGGGTGGGCGCGGTGACGGCCCGCTCGGTCGTGATCGCCGCGCCCGCCTCGGGCAGCGGCAAGACCACCGTGGCCACCGGGCTCATGGCGGCGCTGCACCGGCGCGGCACCCGGGTCGCCCCGTTCAAGGTCGGCCCGGACTACATCGACCCCGGTTACCACGGCCTGGCCACCGGGCGTCCGGGCCGGAACCTCGACGTCGTGCTGCAGGGCCCCGACCGGATCGCGCCGCTGGCCCGGCACGGTGCCGCCGGGGCCGACATCGCCGTCGTCGAGGGTGTGATGGGGCTGTTCGACGGCCGGGTCGCCGACGGTGCCGGGTCCACCGCGCAGGTCGCGGCCGAGCTGGGCGCACCGGTGGTGCTGGTGGTCGACGTCCGCGGCCAGTCCCGCTCGCTCGCCGCGCTGCTGCACGGGTTCCGCTCGTTCGACCCGGGCGTGCCCGGGCGCGTGCAGGTCGCGGGCGTGATCCTGAACCGGGTCGGCTCCGAGCGGCACACCGAGGTGTGCCGGGCCGCAGCCGAGGAGGTCGGGCTGCCGGTGCTCGGGGCGCTGCCGCGCCGGGCCGAGCTGGCCGTGCCGTCCCGGCACCTGGGCCTGGTCACCGCCGCCGAGCACGGCGCCGCCGCGATCGCCGCGGTGGACGCGATGGCCGATCTGGTCGCCGCGCACGTCGACCTGGACGCGGTGCGGGCGCTCGCCCGGCCGCTCCCGGACGGCCCGGCCTGGGACCCCGTCGCCGAGATCGCCGCTGCCTCCGGGGAGCTCGCCACCGCGCCTACCGCCCCCAGGGGCACCCTCGGGGCACCGGGCCTCGCTCCCGGCCCCGGCCCCGGTCCCGGCCCGGGTGCTCCCGGGGGCACCCTCGGGGCGCCGAGCGCCACCAGGGGGCCCCTCGGGGCATCGGAGGGTGCCGGGGGAGGCGTCGGGGCACCGGACGTCAGGACACCGGGCGGCGGGGTATCGGCTGCCGGGGCGCGGGACGGCGCCCGGGGCCGGCCGGTCGTCGCGCTCGCCGGCGGGCCCGCGTTCGGGTTCGGGTACGCCGAGCACGCGGAGCTGCTCGCCGCGGCCGGCGCCGAGGTCGTCACCTTCGATCCGTTGCGGGACACCGCGTTGCCGGAGCGGACGGCCGCGCTCGTGCTGCCCGGCGGGTTCCCCGAGGAGCACGTCGGCGCGCTCGGCGAGAACGCCGCGCTGCGGGCGGAGGTGGCGCGGCTGGCCGCGTCCGGGGCGCCGGTGCACGCCGAGTGCGGCGGGCTGCTCTACCTGTGCCGCGAGCTGGACGGCACACCGATGTGCGGGGTCCTCGATGCCACCGCCGCCATGACGCCGCGGCTCACCCTCGGCTACCGCGAGGCGGTCGCCGTCTCCGGATCACCGCTGTTCCCGGCCGGCGCCCGGGTGGCCGCGCACGAGTTCCACCGGTGCGCGGTGACCCCGCGGGCCGGGGCGGCGCCGGCGTGGGCGTGGCGCGGTGGCGAGCCCGAGGGCCACGTCGCGGGCGGGGTGCACGCGTCGTTCCTGCACACCCACCCGGCCGGCGTGCCCGGTGCCGTGGCGCGGTTCGCCGCGGCCGCCGGGTGATCACCGGCTGCGGAGGCCCGGACTCGGCTGCCGCACGCTCCGACCCCCGGCCGGTGAGCGCTGCGCCGGCGGGGGCGGCCCTCGCCGTCGGGATCGGGCTGCGGCCCGGCCGGCCGGAGTGTGCGGTCCGTGAGCTGCTGCGGCGGGTCGCCGGGGAGCACGGCCTGGACCTGGACGACGCGGTCGTCGCCACCCTGGACCGGCGGACGTCCGAGCCGGGGCTGGTTGCGGCCGTCGCGCCCCGGACCCCGCGCGGCTACCCGCCCGCGGAGCTCGCCGCCGTCGCGGTCCCGACCCCGGACGATCGGGTCACGGCCGCCACGGGGACACCGGCCGTCGCCGAGGCCGCCGCCCTGCTCGCCGCCGGGCCGGGCGCGGAGCTGGTGGTCCCCAAGACCGCCGGCGACGGCGTCACGGTCGCCGTCGCCCGCCGGCGTCCCGGACCGGCGCGCCCCTTTCCGCCGCACCCGGGAGGGTGATCGGAACCGGGCGAACCGGACCGAGGGGGACGTTCGGGTGTGGGGAAGACCTCCGATCCCTCGGACACGCATGCCCTGCTGGCTATCCTCGGTCGTCGCCGTCGCGTGGGAACCCGGTGCGAGTCCGGGGCGGTCCCGCCACCGTGACCGCGCCCGTGGGCGCGGGAGCCGGACCTCGCCGCCGGCGCGACGAACCACGGCCGGGCGCGGACCCCCGGGGAAGGAACGCCGTTGAGCGCGCAGCACGAGCAGTACCTGGTCGGCCTGGACCTGTCCGGCCGGCGGGTGGTCGTCGTCGGCGGGGGGCGGGTCGCCCAGCGCCGCGTCGCCCGCCTGATCGCCGCCGGAGCGGTCGTCGAGGTCGTCTCGCCGGAGGTCACCCCGGCCGTCGAGGGCATGGCCTCGGCCGGGGAGATCACCTGGACCGCCCGCCGCTACACCGACGGTGATCTCGAGGGCGCCTGGTACGCCATCGCCGCCACCGACGACCCGGCGGTCAACGAGGCGATCCTCGTGGAGGCCGAGCGGAACCGGGTCTTCTGCGTCCGCGCCGACGACGGGTCTCGCGGCACGGCCGCCACCCCGGCCACCGGTGCGTACGACGGGCTCACCGTCGCCGTCCTCGCCCGGGGCGCGCACCGTCGTTCGGCCGCGGTGCGGACCGCGCTGGTCGAGGCGCTGCAGGCGGGCGTGGTCGACGAGGACGCCGAGGCCCCGGCGCCCGGCGTCGCCCTGGTGGGCGGCGGGCCCGGGGACCCCGAGCTGATCACCGTGCGCGGCCGCCGGATGCTGTCGCGGGCCCAGGTCGTCGTCGCCGACCGGCTCGGGCCGCGCGACCTGATGGACGAGCTCTCGGCGGACGTCGAGGTCATCGACGCCTCCAAGATCCCCTACGGCCGTGCGATGGCCCAGGAGAAGATCAACGAGCTGCTGATCGAGCACGCGCGGGCGGGGCGGTTCGTCGTCCGGCTGAAGGGCGGCGACCCGTTCGTCTACGGCCGTGGCTTCGAGGAGGTCCAGGCGTGCGCGGCGGCCGGGGTGCCGGTCACCGTCGTCCCGGGCATCACCAGCGCGTTCGCCGCGCCCGCGGTCGCCGGGACGCCGGTCAGTCACCGCGGGGTCGCCCACGAGATCGTCGTCGTGTCCGGGCACGTCGCGCCGGGGGACCCGCGCAGCCTCACCGACTGGGCCGCGCTGGGCCGGATGAGCGGCACGATCGTGCTCATGATGGCCGTCGAGCGGCTCGGCCGGTTCGCCGACGTCCTGATCACCCACGGCCGCCCGCCGGAGACACCGGTGCTGATCGTGCAGGACGGCACCACCCGCATCGAGCGCAGCGTCCGCGCCACCCTGGAGACCGCCGAGGAGGTCGCCGACCGCGAGGGGATCAGCCCGCCGGCGATCATCGTGATCGGTCCGGTCGCCGGTCTCGAGGCGCCCGTCGGTGGCCCGGATGTGGCCTCGGACAGCTCCGGTTGACCCCTGGACCGCCGCGTGATGGGCTGACCGACGACGACGGTGCAGGAAGCCGGTGCGAGTCCGGCGCGGTCCCGCCACTGTCATCGGGGAGCGCGTCCCCACCCCACGGCCACGGCCCCGCACGGGCGGGAAGGCCGGGGACGCGCGTCGATCCGTGAGCCAGGATACTGGCCGTCGTCGCGGAGTTCCCACTGGTGAGGGCGAGGACCCTCGAGGAGGCCTGCGATGCGTGACGACGTGCACCCCGTCCTGATCGTGCTCGGTACCGAGCCGGCCGACGGGAGCGTGCCGGCCGGGCAGGGTGTCGAGAATCTGCTCGCCGACGCCGACACCGTCTTCGCCTTCCCGCACGGGCCCGAGTCGGTGGCCCTGTTCTACGCCGAGGCGTGGCGGGTCGAGCGGATCACACCCCGCGACGGTGTCTCCCGCGTCACCGCGTGGGCGACCTCCGATCCGGCGGGCACCGGCGTGTTGCTGGTGGCGGGGGACCCGTCGAGGGACGTCGCGCTGGGCGCGGTGCTCGACGGGCTCGGCCGTACGGCACCCGGCCTGGAGGTCCGCGTCCGCGCCGGCACCCGGGTGGCGCCGCCCCGCCGCAGCCCGCTGGGCTGACCGGCGCCCGCACCGCCCGGTTCGCGCCGGTCAGGGGGCGGGGCGCCAGCTGTGCAGCGGGTCCGCCCGGGTGAGGTCCGGGTCGGCGGCGTCGAGCGTGCGCGTGCGCCCGGGACCGGTCCACACCGTCTCGAAGCGCACGGTGACGCGGCCGTGGCCCGCGCCCTGCACCCAGCCGTGCCCGTGCTCGCGGTGGTGGGCGTCGTCGCCTGCCCGCCACGGACGCTCCGGATCCGGGTCCCGGTACCAGCGGGTGGGGCCGGGGCCGATCTCCGGTGCGGCGGGGGCGACCGGGGTGGCGGTGACGACGGTCCGGCCGTCGGGTGCCGGGCCGCCGGGCGCGGTCCCGGCGAGGTCCGTGCCGCCGAGTGCCGGATCACCGGGCGCCGGATCACCGAGTGCTGTGCCGCCGAGTGCTGTGCCGCCACCGGGTGCCGGGTCGTCGAGCGCTGTGCTGCCGGGGGCCGGATCGTCGAGGCCCGTGCTGTCGAGCGCCAGGTCATCGAGTGCCGGATCACCGGGTGCTGCGCCGCCGGGTGCCGGGTCCCCGAGTGCTGGTTCGTCGAGTGCTGGGTCGCCGGGTGCTGGGGCGCCGGGCTCAGTGCCGGCGAGCCCCGTGTCGTCCGGTGGTGCGGGTGCCGCCGTCCAGCCCTCGTCGGAGGGCACCGCGTCGAACAGCGCCAGCGGCGGCTCCTCGCCGAAGCCGGACACCGACACCCCGAGCAGCCGCACCCCGCCCTCGCCGACGGCCGCGTCGGCGAGCCGCCGCGCCACCGCCGACAGCGTGGACAGCTCGCGGCTGGGGAACGGCGTCGTCTCGGACCGGGTGTGGGTCTGGAAGTCCCCGGTCCGGGCCTTGACGGTCACGGTGCGGGCGGCCCGGCCGTCGGCGACCAGCCGCCGGTGCACCGCCACGCAGATCGACTCCACGGCCTCGTGCACCGCGGTCATCGTCGTCAGGTCGGTGTCGAACGTCGTCTCCGCACTGATCTGCTTGGCCGCTCCGCGCGGGGCGACCGGGCGGTCGTCGATCCCGCGGGCCAGGCGGTGCAGCTCGGTACCCATCGCGGTGCCGAGGACGCCGGCGACCTCGCGCCCGTCCATCGCGGCGAGCTGCCCGATCGTCTCGATCCCGATCTTCCGCAGAGCCTCGCCGGACACCGGCCCGATGCCCCACAGCGACCGCACCGGCAGCGGGGCGAGCACGTCGTCCTGCTCGGCGTGGGCGACCACCCGCAGGCCGTCCGGCTTGGCCAGCTCGGAGGCGATCTTGGCGATCTGCTTGCCCGAGCCGGCCCCGACCGATGCCGGCAGCCCGGTGCGGTCCCGCACGGCCGCGCGCAGGGCCGTCCCGAACTCCTCGACATCCGACGGTGACGCGCCGGCCAGCGCCGGCGGCTCGATGAACGCCTCGTCCACCGACACCGGTTCCAGCACCGGGGAGAACTCGGCGAGCACACCCATGACCTCGTCCGAGATCGCCTTGTACAACGGGAACCGCGGCGGCAGCACGGTCGCGTGCGGGCAGCGGCGCCGGGCCTGGCCCATCGGCATCGCCGACCGCGCCCCGAACACGCGTGCCTGGTAGCTGGCGCCCGCGACGACGCCCCGCGGGCCGGCACCGCCGACGAGCACCGGGCGGTCGGCCAGCGTCGGGCGGGTGAGCTGCTCGACGGACGCGAAGAACGCGTCCATGTCCAGGTGCAGGACCCAGCGGGCCGAGCCCGCCGTGGTGGTGTCGAGGCTCGTCCCGCCGGTGCTGCGCTCGGGCCGGGTCACCGGCTCATGGTGCCCCGGACCACCGACAGGACGGCGTCGCCGTCCGCGACCGTGATCACCGGGGCGACCGGCCCGGCGCCCGCGACCGCGCCGGGGTGATCGTCGTGCGGGGTGGCGACGTCGGCCACCCACCAGGGGCCACCGGCGTCCGGCCAGTCCAGCACCTGGGCGGGCGTGCCCGGGGCGGACAGGGTGATCGCGTCCATCGGGCTCGCCAGCCCGGTCCCGGTCGCCTTGAGCAGGGCTTCCTTGCGGGTCCAGGTGATCAGGAAGCCCTCGGCGCCGGGCAGCGCGGCGTCCCGCTCGGCCGCGGAGAGCGCGTGCCGGGCGAGGCCGTCCAGATCGGAGAGCGGGCGGTGCCGCTCGACGTCCACCCCGACCGGGCCGGCCCCGAGTGCGACCCCGACCAGCCCGCCGGAGTGGGTGAGCGAGAAGCCCGGGTCGTCGGGCCGCCCGGCCAGCCGCGGCTTGCCGTGCGGCTTGCCGCAGTCGCAGGTGCGGTCCAGGTCGAGGGCGGCAGGGTCGATGTCGAGGTCGAGGTGCGAGGCCAGCACCAGGCGGGTGAGCGCGTGCGCGGCCAGGTAGCGGGCGCGATCCTCCGCGCGGCGGAACGCGGCCATCCGCGTGCGCTCGTGCTCGTCGAGCAGGGCGACGAGGTCGGGCCGGGACACCGGATCGGTCGGGGCGGCCCACCAGACGGTGACGGTCACGCCGTCCAGCCTCGCACGCGGTGTACCCGGCCGGGACCGTACCCGGGCGTCGACCACGGGCACGGTCCCGGAAGGGGATCAGCCGGTCCGGCGGGCCGCGAAGTCCGTGCGGACGTGCGCGGGTTTCGCGTGCGGCGCCGGCCCGGCGTGGCGCGGAGCCGCCGGGCCGGTGTCGGTCGCCGTGCTGCGGCCGCGCCGCGCCGCGCGGCGCTCGGCACGGTTCGCCGGTCGCGGCGTGGCACCGCCCCCGGCGACGGGGCCTGCGGCCTGCGCTGCGTCGGTGCCGGCCGGGGCGGGACGGACCACCGTGTCGCCGGTGTGCTCCGGCCGGGTGGAAAGCGGGCTGGTGGTGCGCATACGGGCCTCCTGTGTGGATGAAGCACCCGCGACGGGTGCGGGTCGTCGGGGACACGAGGGGCCGGTGACGTGTTCCGGAACGGGCGCGCGACCGCGCGCAGGATCGGTTCCGGGCCCGGAGGTCGACGTCACGGGCCGGCGGCGAGGAACGCGGAGTGTGCTCCGCGGCGCTCTAGAGGAACCGGATCAGCATGGCGACGAGGATAGGAAGCACCGCCACCGGCCGCCACCGATTTTCCCGCGGCTACCGTCCGGGTGGTGGACGAGCGCGAGTACGGGACGGATCTGGTGGTCGTCGGCGGCGGGATCGCCGGCGTCTCGGTGGCCTACGAGCTGGCTGCGCACGCCGCGGTGGTGCTGCTCGAGGCCGAGTCCGACATGCCGGTGCACTCGACCGCACGGTCCGCGGCCACCTACATCCCCGGGCACGGCGCGGGCCCGTTCCGCGCGCTGATCGACGCCTCCGGGCCGCGGTTCGCCCGCCTGCAGGCGGAGCTCGGCACGCCCCCGCTGCTCGCCCCGCGGCCGGTGCTGCACCTCGGTGACGACGACGCGGGCGTGGCCGGGATCGAGGCCATGCTCGACGAGCAGCGCGGCGAGCCGGGCGCCCCCGTCGGGCTGGAGCCGGCGGAGGCGCTCCGGCGCGCACCCGTCCTGCGCCGGGCGCCGCGTGCGTCGGCCTGGGTCGCCGACGCGGCCGACGTCGACGCCACCGCCCTGCACGACGGCTACCGCCGGGGCCTGCGTGCCCGTGGCGGGACGGTGCTGCGCGGGGCCCGGGTGTGCGAGCCGGCCCGCGACGGCGCCGGCTGGGTGGTCCGGACGGACGCCGGTCACGTCGTCCGGGCCGGCGCCGTCGTCGACGCCGCGGGGGCGTGGGCCGACGAGATCGCCGCGCTCGCGGGCGTCCCGCGGGCGGGGCTCACCCCGTACCGGCGGACGATCGCCGCCTGCCCGGCGCCGGACCCGTCGGTGCTGACGCCCGGGGGCGCCCCGCTGCCGATGATCGCCGACGCGGCCGAGCGCTGGTACCTCAAGCCCGAGGCCGACACCGTCCTGGTGTCCCCGGCGGACGAGACCCCGCAGGACCCCGGCGACGCCCGGCCCGACGAGCTCGACGTGGCGCTCGCCCTCGACCGGGTCGGCGAGGCCACCACGCTCGGGCTGCGGTCGGTGCGCACCGCCTGGGCGGGCCTGCGGACGTTCGCCCCGGACCGCGCACCCGTCCTGGGGGAGTGGCCGGACCATCCCGGGTTCCATTTCGTCGCGGGACAGGGCGGGTCCGGTATCGAGTCGGCGCCCGCGCTGGCCGCGCTGGCCGCGTCGGTGATCCTCGGGCGGGCGACCCCCGGCGATGTCGCGGTGGACCCCGCCGTGTGCTCGGTCACACGATTCGGGTGATGTAAGCGAGCGCTTACCCGGCGCTGGCACCATGGGGGCATGGCGCTGACCACCACCGGCACCGAACAGCACGACCTGTTCTCGGGTGCGTTCTGGCAGGACCCCCACCCCGCGTACACCGCGCTGCGCGACGAGGAGCCGGTGCGCAAGGTCGCGCTGCCGGACGGCGAGGCGTGGCTGATCACCCGCTACGCCGACGTCCGCGAGGCGTTCGTCGACCCGCGACTCAGCAAGGACTGGCGCTACACGCTGCCCGAGGACCAGCGGGCGGGGCAGCCGGCCGCGCCCACCCCGATGATGATCCTGATGGACCCGCCGGACCACACGCGGCTGCGCAAGCTGGTGAGCCGGTCGTTCACCGTCCGCCGGATGAACGAGCTGCGGCCGCGGGTCGAGGAGATCGCCCAGGAGCTGCTGGACCGGCTGCCGTCCGAGGGCACCGTCGACCTGATGCGCGAGTACGCCTTCCAGGTCCCGGTGCTGGTGATCTGCGAGCTGCTCGGCGTGCCGGCCGAGGACCGGGACGACTTCTCGGCGTGGTCGTCGGTGATGGTCGACGAGTCACCGGCCGAGGAGAAGTTCGCGGCGATGGGGAAGCTGCACGGCTACCTGACCGAGCTGCTGGAGCGCAAGCGCACCGAGCCCGACGAGGCGCTGCTGTCGTCGCTGCTCGCGGTCAGCGACGAGGACGGTGACCGGCTCTCGTCCGAGGAGCTGGTCGCGATGGCGATGCTGCTGCTGATCGCCGGGCACGAGACGACGGTGAACCTCATCGGCAACGGCGTGCTCGCCCTGCTGACCCATCCCGAGCAGCGTGCGCAGCTGGCGGCCGATCCGTCGCTGATCACGTCGGCGGTCGAGGAGTTCCTGCGGTTCGAGTCGCCGGTGTCGAACGCCCCGATGCGGTTCACGAGCGAGGACGTGACCTACTCGGGCGTGACGATCCCGGCCGGGTCGACCGTCATGCTCGGGCTGGCCGCGGCCAACCGGGACCCGGAGTGGGCCGAGCGTCCGGAGGAGCTGGACCTCGGGCGGGACTCTTCGGCCGGGGTGTTCTTCGGCCACGGCATCCACTTCTGCCTCGGGGCCCAGCTCGCCCGGAACGAGGGCCGCGCGGCGATCGGGATGCTGCTCGAGCAGCGGCCGGAGCTGGCGCTGGCCGTGGCCCCGGAGGAGCTGACCTACCGGGAGTCGAGCCTGGTCCGCGGGCTCACGAGCATGCCCGTCGTCGCGGGACCCGCGGCCCGGTGAACCGGTTCGGCGGTCCGTGGCCCGCCGAACCGCACACACGCCGCGTCAGTGCTGCGGCAGTCAGTGCAGCGGTGCCCCGGTCTTCTCACGGACCTCGTCCGCGCTGACGCCGGGGGCGGTCTCGACCAGCTCGAGCCCGTCCCCGGTCACGTCGATCACGGCCAGGTCGGTGACGATCCGGGT
>NZ_FOUY01000007.1 GCF_900115005.1 Pseudonocardia ammonioxydans
CCAGCCGTATCAGTCCGAGACCGAACGCCAGGTCGCGTTCGGGGACTGGCTCGACTGGTACAACTTCCACCGACCCCACACCGGAATCCGAGGCCACGCACCAGCCGACCGCGTCACCAACCTCTCCGGATCACACAGCTAGTCACCCGTCCGACGCGGCGAAGGCGGCACGCTCCCGGGCCAGGCCGGTCGTCACGGCGGCGTGGGCCGCCGCCGCGAGCGCCTGCCCGACCGGGGAGCGGGTGCCCAGGTACCGGGTCGGTTCCTCGTCCCTGTACTCGCCGTCGGCGGCGATCGGGCACAGCAGCGTCACCGAGTCGGTGCAGGTACCCGTCCCGTCGATCCCGGCCTCCAGGAACGCCTGCGCCTTCGCCTCGGTCACCGTGATCACGCCGTTGACCAGCGCCTCCGGCGTGGCCGGCCGGTCCAGCCAGGCCACCGCGTTGACCGTTCCGGCCCGGCAGCGCTCGCCGACCGCGGCGTCCTCGACCGCCGGCCACAGGGCGTGCTGCCCGACCCCGGTCGTCACCGACATCGTCACCCCGGGCCGGGCGACGGTCACGGCGGCCGTGTCGACCTCGACCGCGGTGAGCAGGCCGACCCCGGCCTCCGGGGCCAGCCCCACCGACGCGGCCAGCCGCGCGAGGTACGCGGCGGGCTCGTCGTCGTCGAAGTCGGTGGGCACCGTCGCGTTCAGGACCCAGCGGCTGGTCCCCAGCCCGCCGCCGAGGACCCCGCTCGACACCGACCGCCACGCACGGTCGCCC
This sequence comes from Pseudonocardia ammonioxydans, assembly GCF_900115005.1. Taxonomy (GTDB): domain Bacteria; phylum Actinomycetota; class Actinomycetes; order Mycobacteriales; family Pseudonocardiaceae; genus Pseudonocardia; species Pseudonocardia ammonioxydans. The sequence continues at coordinate 768 of NZ_FOUY01000007.1, forward strand.
TCCCAGCGCAGGACGGGACGACCCTCGACACGGTGCAGCGAACTGGTCCAGCCCCGGGGCCTCGGCGACGTGATCACCCGCTCGATCCTGCCAGGGCGCGACCGCGCCGTCGGTGGTGCTGCCGCCTGTCAGAACCAGTCCACCGGCGCCGTGCCGGACATCGCACGCGTCAGCAGCCGGGCCGCGGTCCGCACGAGCTCGGCGATCTCCGCGGCCGGGGCCCCGGCCCCGTCGATCCGGCGGGTCACGCTGAACGCGGCGACCGGGGTGCCGGTGTGGTCGAAGGCGCACGCACCGACCGACCGGAGGCCCTCGGTGATCATCGAGTCCTCCTGCGCGTAGCCCTGTCGCCGCTCGGCCGCCAGCAGCGACCGCAGCTGCGCGAGCGTGGCCGGACCGTGCTCGGTGCGGGTCACCAGCGCCGGCCCGAGCAGCGCCCGGATCTGCGCGGCACCCAGGTGGGCGAGGATCGAGCGCCCGTTCGCGGTGAGCGAGGCGGGCAGCCGCACCCCGACGTCGGTGACGAGCGCGAGCGGCGCCTGCTGCCGGGCGGGGCGCTCCTTGACCAGGTAGAGCGTGTCGGCGCCGTGCAGGATGCCGAGGTGGGCGATCTCGCCGGTGCGGGCGGCGAGCCGGCGGGCCAGCGGTCGCCCGAGGTGTTCGAGCGAGTCGTGGCGCAGGTAGGCGCTGCCGATCTCGAACGCGGCCACCCCGAGCCCGTAGCGCCGCTGGTCCGGGTAGTGCACGACGAAGCCGCGCTCGGTGAGCACGGCCAGCAGGTGGTACGCCGACGAGCGCGGGATGCCGAGCTCGCGGACCAGGGTGGCGCCGGGGACCGGCCCGGGGCGCGCGGCCAGGAACAGCAGGACGTCGAGCGCCCGGCCCACCGCCGGTGAGGTGCTGCTCCCGGTCACGGGGCCCAGCGTAGGCCCGGGGTGTCTCGGATCCCGGACACAGCGGGCCGCGCGGTGCTGGATCGCCGCCGGGACGACGGCGTGCACTGGGCCGGTGACCGGAGGGAGACCGTCATGGTGCCGACAGCGGTACGCGCCCCGCGGGGCAGCGGGCTGAGCTGCCGCGGCTGGCCGCAGGAGGCCGCGCTGCGGATGCTCATGAACAACCTCGACCCCGAGGTGGCCGAGCGTCCGGAGGACCTGGTCGTCTACGGCGGCACCGGCCGGGCCGCGCGCAGCTGGGCGGCGTTCGACGCGATCGTCGGCTGCCTGCGCGAGCTCGCCGGCGACGAGACCCTGCTGATCCAGTCCGGCAAGCCGGTCGGGGTACTGCGCACCCACGAGTGGGCGCCGCGGGTGCTGCTGGCCAACTCCCACCTCGTCGGCGACTGGGCCGACTGGTCGCAGTTCCGGCGGCTGGAGGCCGCCGGGCTCACCATGTACGGCCAGATGACCGCCGGGTCGTGGATCTACATCGGCACCCAGGGCATCCTGCAGGGCACCTACGAGACGTTCGCCGCCGTGGCCCGCCGCCGGTTCGGCGGCTCCCTCGCGGGCACGGTCACGCTCACCGCCGGGCTCGGCGGGATGGGCGGGGCGCAGCCGCTGGCCGTCACGATGAACGGCGGCGTGGCGCTCTGTGTGGAGGCCGACCCGGCCCGGATCGAGCGCCGGCTCGCGCACCGCTACCTCGACGAACGGGCCGACGACCTCGACGACGCCCTGCGGCGCGCCACCGTGGCCCGGGACGCGCGGCGGCCGTTGTCGATCGGCGTCGTCGGCAACGCCGCGGAGGTCGTCCCGGAGCTGCTGCGCCGCGCGGCCCCGATCGACGTCGTCACCGACCAGACCTCCGCCCACGACCCGCTGACCTACCTGCCGATCGGCACGGCCGTCGGGGACCGGGCCGCGGAGGCCGCCGCGGACCCGGACGGTTTCACCGCGCGGGCCCGCGCGTCGATGGCCGCGCACGTCGAGGCGATGGTCGGGTTCGCCGACCGCGGTGCCGAGGTGTTCGACTACGGCAACTCGATCCGCGACGAGGCCCGCCGCGGCGGCTGTGCGCGGGCCTTCGCGTTCCCCGGGTTCGTGCCCGCCTACATTCGCCCGCAGTTCGAGCGGGGCCGCGGCCCGTTCCGGTGGGCGGCGCTGTCCGGCGACCCGGCCGACATCGCCGTCACCGACCGCGCGGTGCTCGAGCTCTTCCCGGCCGACGAGAGCCTGCGCCGCTGGATCACGATGGCCCGGGAGAAGGTCGCGTTCGAGGGCCTGCCCGCGCGGATCTGCTGGCTCGGCCACGGCGAACGGCACCGGGCCGGGCTGCGGTTCAACGAGCTGGTCGCCGCCGGGGAGATCTCGGCGCCGATCGTGATCGGCCGCGACCACCTCGACGCCGGGTCGGTGGCCTCCCCGTACCGCGAGACCGAGGCGATGCGCGACGGCTCGGACGCCATCGCCGACTGGCCGCTGCTCAACGCGCTGGTCAGCACCGCGTCGGGGGCCTCGTGGGTGTCGATCCACCACGGTGGCGGCGTCGGCATCGGCCGCTCCCTGCACGCCGGCCAGGTCTGTGTCGCCGACGGGACCGAGCTCGCCGCGGCCAAGCTGGAGCGGGTGCTCACCAACGACCCCGCGACCGGGGTGCTGCGCCACGCCGACGCCGGCTACCCGGACGCGCTGCGGGTCGCCGCCGAGCACGGGATCCGGGTCCCGATGGGGCAGCGCCGGTGACGACCGCCTGGTGGTGCGAGCACCTGTGGGCCGGCGCCGTCGAGCACGACGTGCTGGTCACCGCCGAGCACGGCCGGATCACCCGGGTCGAGCCGGGAACGCCGCGCCCGGTGGGGATCCCCGTGCTGCGCGGCCTCGTCGTGCCCGGGCTCGCGAACGCGCACTCGCACGCCTTCCACCGGTTGCTGCGCTCGCGCGCCCAGACCGGGCGCGGCACGTTCTGGACCTGGCGCGAGCTCATGTACGACGTCGCCCGGCGGCTCGACCCGGACACCTACCGGGAGCTGGCCACCGCGGTGTACGCGGAGATGGCGCTGGCCGGGGTCACCGGCGTCGGCGAGTTCCACTACCTGCACCACGACCGCGACGGCGCCCGCTACGCCGAGCCGAACGCGATGGGACTCGCCCTGGCCGACGCGGCCCGCGCCGCCGGGATCCGGCTCACCCTGCTCGACACCTGCTACCTCGCCTCCGACGTGGACGGAGCGCCGCTGCGCCCGGAGCAGCTGCGGTTCGGCGACGGGTCCGGGGACGCCTGGGCGTCCCGGGTGGACGCACTGCACGCCCGTCTGTCCGGTGTGGACGGTGTGCTGGTCGGGGCTGCGCTGCACTCGGTGCGGGCGGTGCCGCCGGAGCACACCGCCGCCGTCACCGGGTGGGCGGCGGCGCACGAGGCGCCGCTGCACGTGCACGTCGCCGAGCAGGTCGACGAGGTGCGGCGCTGCCGCGCGGTGCACGGCCGCACCCCGGTCGGGCTGCTGCACGACACCGGGGTGCTCGGGCCCCGCACGACCGCCGTGCACGCCACCCACCTGACCGAGGCCGACATCGAACTGGTGCGCGCCACCGGCACCGGGGTCTGCTTCTGCCCGACCACCGAACGCGACCTCGGCGACGGCGTCGGGCCGGCCCCGGAACTGCTCGCCGAGCCGCCCGTCGCGTGCTGCCTCGGTTCGGACTCGCACGCAGTGATCGACCTGCTGGCCGAGGCCCGCGCCCTCGAGCTGGACCAGCGGCTGCACCGCCGGCAGCGGGGCCTGTTCGACGCGGCGACGCTGCTGGGCTGCGCCGCCGACCACCGGGCGCTGGGCCGGCCCGACGCCGGCCGGATCGCTCCCGGGGCCCGCGCCGACCTGGTCGCGATCGACCTGGGGACGGTCCGCACCGCGGGTGGGGGACCGGCGGCGGAGACCGCGGTGTTCGCCGCGAGCGCGGCCGACGTGACCGATGTGGTCGTCGACGGCCGGGTGGTCGTGCGGGACGGCAGGCACCTGGGCGTCCCGGACGCCGCGGGCCGGCTCGCGGCGATCACGGCGGAGCTGCTGGACTCGTGTCCGCGGGCCGCCGGGCTGCCGGAGCGACCATGACCGTGCTCTACACCGGCATCGGCGAGCTGGTCACCAACGACCCGGGCATCGGGGACGGCTCGCCGCTGGGCGTGCTGCCCGACGCCGCGGTCGTCGTGGACGGCGACCGGATCGTGTGGGTCGGGCCGGCTGCGCGGGCGCCCGCCGCCGACCACCGGGTCTCGTGGGGCGGGGACGCGGCCGTGCCCGGCTTCGTCGACAGCCACGCCCACCTGGTCTTCGCCGGCGAGCGTTCCGCGGAGTTCGCGGCCCGCACGTCCGGCAGGCCCTACACCGCAGGCGGCATCCGTACCACGGTCGCGGCCACGCGCACCGCCGACGACGGCCGGCTCGGTGCCGGTGTGGCGCGCCTGGCGGGGGAGATGCTCGCGGCCGGGATCACGACGTTCGAGTGCAAGAGCGGCTACGGCCTGACCGTCGACGACGAGCGGCGCGCGTGCGAGATCGCCGGCCGCTTCACCCCCGAGACCACCTACCTCGGTGCGCACGTCGTCCCGGACGAGTACGCCGGACGCCGCGACGACTACGTCGACCTGGTCCGCGGGCCGATGCTCGACGCGTGCGCCCCGCACGCGCGCTGGGTGGACGTGTTCTGCGAGCGCGGCGCGTTCGACGCCGACGAGTCCCGCGCCGTGCTCACCGCGGGCCGCGACCACGGCCTCGGCGTGCGGGTACACGCCGGTCAGCTCGGCCCCGGCGCCGGTGTCGGGCTGGCCGTCGAGCTGGACGCGGCCTCGGTGGACCACTGCACGTTCCTCTCGGATGCCGACGTCGCCGCACTCGCCGGGAGCCGCACCGTGGCGACGCTGCTGCCCGGGGTGGAGTTCAGCACCCGCACGCCGTGGGCGGACGGGCGCCGCCTGATCGACGCCGGCGCGACGGTCGCGCTGGCCACCGACTGCAACCCGGGCAGCTCGTTCACCACCGCCATGGGGTTCTGCGTCGCGCTCGCGGTGCGGCACATGGGCCTGAGTCCGGGCGAGGCGGTGCACGCGGCCACCGCGGGCGGGGCCGCGGCCCTGCGCCGCAGCGATGTCGGCGCCGTCACGCCCGGCCGCCGGGCGGACCTCGTGCGGTTGGCCGCGCCGTCGCACGTGCACCTCGCCTACCGGCCCGGCGTGCCGCTGGTCCGCGAGGTCGTGACGGCCGGGACGCGGTACGTGGCCGGACCGCTCGGGCGAGCCGAAACCGGGACGTAACCGGCAGGACGTCTGTGCTCCGCCGTCCGGAGACCCGGCCCGGTCACCCTGGCCGTATGAGTGAGAACAGCATCCGTCATGCGGACGCCTCCTGGCCGCACCCGGGCAGCGAGGCGGCCCGGAGCGAGGGCCGGTACGTACCGGCTCCGCGGACCGGCGGCACCGAGGACACCGCAATTGCTGCCGGCACCGACATGTGCGCGGACGCAGCCGTGACGATGCGCGACTAGGCACGAGCCACCTCCGGGATCCACTCGGTGGGTGGTCGGGGTCGCGGAACCACTGCGGCGGCAACGAGGTCGGGCCGGTGCAGCGGGTTGCGGCGTGGCCCGCCAGGTATCCAGGGCGGTGGGTGGAACAGCGGGAACCCGCCGTCCATGCTGATGGTCCAGTCGCCCTGGTGGATGACGCGGTGGTGCCATCCGCAGAGCAGGACCAGGTTCGTGAGGTCGGTCGGCCCGCCGTCGACCCAGTGGTCGATGTGGTGGGCGATGCACCATTGGGGCGGTGTCTCGCAGCCGGGGAAGGCGCATCCGCCGTCGCGCTGGGCCAGTGCGCGGCGCTGGGCTCGGTTGGCGAAGCGGAGCTCGCGACCGACGAACAGCGGCTCGCCGGTGGCGGCGAGCACGATCGGGACGGCCCGGGCGTCGCAGGCCAGGCGCAGCGCGGTCTGGGCGTCGATCGCCGCGGCCAGTCCGCCCTCACCGAAGGAGAGCAGCGCGGCACCGCTGCGGTTCTGCAGGGTCTCCAGCGGCACGGTGACGCTCACGCGCACGGCTTCGGTGGCTTCGGTACCGAGGGTGTCGGTGGCGAGCAGGCGCCGGGCCAGTTCGGTGAGTCCGTCGCCGTTGCGTTCGGCGGTGCTGCGTTCGTCGCGCCTGCCGGGATCGGCGGGGTCGCCGGGTACCGGTGGGACGGGGGCGGTCAGCGGGGACAGCGCGGTGCGCAGGAGGGCGGCGGATTCGGTGTCGAGCCAGCCGCGCAGCTCGGTGCCGTCGCCCAGCGGGCGCAGGGTGAGCCGGTTGCGGGTGGGTGTGGGGGTGCGGGGGCGGCGTCCGTCGGGGTCGAGTACGGCCAGGGCGCGGCGGCCGATGGTGCGCACGGCGTCGGGGTCGAGCAGCCGGGCGTAGCGCACGAGCTGGGTCTCCAGGTCCTGCCGGTGCGCGTCGAGGTGCGGCGGGAGCTCGGCGAGGACCTGGCGGATGACGCGGACGTGCTCGGCGGACACGGCGTGCTCGTGCACCGCGCGGGCCAGGATCGGTAGGCGGGGTTCGACGATGGTCCCGCCGACGAGGACCCGGGGTTCGACGTCGGCGGCGGCACCGACGCGGTCGCGGGCGGTGGCTCGGGAGATGTTCTGGGTGCTGCGCAGCAGTTCCGCGGTGTCGCGAGCCCCGGCGCCGGTGGCCAGGGCGCGGCGGTCGACCTCGGCGACGAGGGCGTACAGGGAGGCCATGGCCTGGTTCAGGGCACGCTGGTGGTCGGCCAGGGCGAGGAGCAGGTCCTCGTCGCTGCGTGTCGACCAGTTGTCCATGAGATCGATTCTAGTCGAACAAATGTTCGTTTTCATGATCGAAAGCCAAGCGGTCGGCTTGCCGCGACAAGCGGACCGCTTGGCTCGAATTCAGACACGTGACGCGGATTCGTGGCCAGCGGATGGGCTTGTCGAGAAGACCAACTGAAGGCCATCGGCATCAATGGGCCTCGATCGAAGTAGTTGCAGGCCTGCAACTCACTCGATTGCTCGTTCTGTGGGGCTCGGGCGGGGCCTGGAGGAGGTCCTTTGGCTCACCGTTGTTCTCTTGCTGATTGCGTAAGCTTGTTTCGCCGGTCTGGATGGACTCGAAGGCGGTGGGTGGTGTCGAGTCGTCGTTCAAGAAAGCGTCGTCGGTCGCGATCCGGAGGCCGGTGGACGAACTGGCGGCAACTCCCGTGGCTGATCGTGGTCGGTGTCGTCCTCTACGTCGTTGTTCTTCCCGAGGCGGGAACGATCGGCGTGGTCGCTTTCGAAGTTGCCTTCCTGGTCTTCTGGTACCTCTTCTTCAAGAACACTGTCTGTGACTTTCAGGGGCGTAACGGGCCCTGTAGTCGAGATTCTTACGGCAAGCTCCGCGGTTGCGGAGTGTTCGTTTCTCATTCCCGAGGGAAGCGCGCCGCACTGCTCGACGCGCTCAATCTCGCTAATCCGGAGAACGCTTTCCGGGTGACCTGGAGCGATGACCGTACTGCTGCGCGGACCGTCCCCCTGGAGTCGCCCCGGGCCCCAACTGGAACGACGCGTCCCGAGAATCGGTCACAGGCGCGCTTCAATCTTCTCTCGCTCGTCGTGGCGACGATCGGTTCCACAGCCGGAGTTCTCGCACTCTTCATCGGCCCCGGCTCGTGACCGGTCGTTCGAGTCAGAACTGACGCGACCCAGTGCATGCCCCCGGGCACCGCCCGAGCGTTCCGCAGAACGACACGGTGGTCCCGTCCGGGCCGTGGTCCACGCGGGCTTCCTCGGTCATCGCTTCGATCATGTTCAGGCCACGGCCGCGGAATCCCGGGTCGGCCGGTGGGTCCCGCCAGCGGCCGTGGTCGGAGACCTGCAGCCGGACCGAGGAGCCCTCGGCGGTCCCGTGCAGCACGACGACACCGGACGGGTCGCCGTCATAGGCGTGTTCGGCAGAGTTGGACACGGCCTCGTTCACCGCGAGTACCAGGTCCTGTGCGGTCGCGCAGGGCTGCTCACCCCCGCAGAGCGAGGTGAGCCACCGTCCGGTCACCCTGCGGGACCGCACGGCCGCGTCGGGTTGGGCGGCCAGCTCCACGTGCAGGATCGGAGACATGCGGAAGCTGTACCCGATCCGGCTCGGCGCGATTCATCGGCCCGTCACGGGCTGCATCACGTCACACACCGGGGACCGTCGCCGGTGATCCTCTCGGGTGTTTGTGGCCCGGAGCCCGGGGAACCCCTGCCGAGTTCCCTGCACACCACGTCCCTGCACACCACCTTCCGGCCACCGGGTGGTCGGTCGTGCCACAGTGAGCCGGTCGGTAGCGAACAGCTCAGCATCACCGAGTAGGTCGGTACCGGTCGGTCAGCATCGAGAAGGTCAGTACCGAGTCGCTCGGTATCGAGCCGGTCGGTATCGAGTAGGTCAGCACCGGACGGCGAACGCGTCGCCGACCGGCGTCCGGCGTCCGGGCCCCTCCGGACGGCCGCCGCCGTCGCCGCGGTCGCCTCCCGGTGGAGGAGGAGAGGAACGCGCATGGCATCGCAGACCAGTGGCACGACGGACAACGGCGCCCCCGTTGCGGCACGTATGGAGCGCGCGGCCGAGCGGGCCGAGCAGGCCGCGGATCGCGCCGAGCGGGCCGCGCGGGTCCTCACCCACGCCGTGGGCGGTGCGACCGACGGCGTGAGTCAGGCCGGTGGCTCCGAGGGCGGCGCCGGTCGGGGGAAGGCCGGGAAGAAGTCCGACGAGGGCGACACGACGTCGGGCAAGAAGGCCCAGAAGAAGTCCGACAAGAAGAGCGACAAGAAGGCCGGTAAGAAGGCGGAGAAGAAGTCCGGGAAGAAGGCCGACGCGAAGGCCGCGAAGAAGGCTGCCGAGAAGGCCCGCCGCGCCGAGGAGAAGGAGGCCGAGCAGGCCGTCCGGATCGAGGCGAAGTCCGGGAAGAAGGACGCCGCGAAGAAGGACAAGAAGGACCCGGCCAAGAAGGCCGAGAAGGGCAAGAAGGGCGCGAAGGCGAAGCAGCTCGCCGGCACCGCGAGCGAGCGGCCCGGAGGGGTCGGCGTGCCGGACACCGAGCCTGCGGACAAGGCGGCCCGCCGCATCGCGGCCGAGGCGGAGGCTGCCCGGTTCGCGGCCGCCGTCGAACGCAAGGTCGGCGGCAGCGCGCGGCGAGCGGGAACCGCCGGCGTCTGAGGCCTGACCTCGGCCGGCACCTGACGCCGGGGACGGTCACCCGTCCCCGGCCCGGCCCACCGGCGTGTACCGGGGGATCAGCGCCGATGTCCGCTCCGCGGGCATCGCGCGGCGCCGATGTACGGTCCGCGGTCGTCGCGCAGTGTTGATGTGCGCTCCGCGAGCGTCGCGGTGCCGATGTTCGCTCCGCAAGCGTCCCTCAGTCCCGGTACACGCCCGGGCGCTTCTCCATGTGCGCGGTGACCGCCTCCTGCAGATCGGCCGAGATCAGCGTGCCGCTGTTCCAGGTCGCGATCTGGTCGAGGCCGTCGGCGACCGAGTGGTCGCGGGCGTAGGTGATCGCGTACTTGCTGCCCCGCATCGCCAGCGGCGACTTGGCGGCCAGCTGGGCCGCCAGCGCCGACACCCCCTCCTCGAGGGCGGTGGCGTCGTCGTACACGCCGTTCACCAGGCGCAGCTCCTTCGCCTCGATGCCGGGGACCGGGCGGCAGGTGTAGGCCAGCTCCCGGGTGACGCCCTCGCCGACGATCCGCGGCAGCCGCTGCAGCACACCGACGTCGGCCGCCAGCCCCATGTCGACCTCCTTGAGCACGAACGACGCGTCGGCCGTCGCGTAGCGCAGGTCGCACGCCGCGGCCAGGTCCAGGCCCGCGCCGAGGCAGACGCCGTGCACCGCGGCGATCACCGGCTTGCGGCAGCGCTCGATCGCGGTCAGGCAGTCCTGCAGGTCGAGGATCGTGCGGCGCAGCTTCTCCGCGCCGTGGCCGGGCGAGGGGTCCGCGGCGGTCTGCTGCAGCCCGCCCAGCATCGCGAGGTCGATCCCGGAGCAGAAGTGCTTCCCGTTGCCGCTGATCACCACGATCCGGACCGACGGGTCGGCGTCGAGCTCGCGCATCGTGTCGCGGAGCCCGAACCACATCGGCTCGTGCAGCGCGTTCGCCGCCTCCGGCCGGTCCAGCCGCAGCCGGGCGACCCCGTCCGCCACCTCGACCGCGATGTTCGTCGGCTCGCCCATCCGCTGCACTCCCTCGCATCCGTTCCGTCCGGCACCGGGGAGGCTACCCCGGAGTAACTCCGGCCTGACACGATGCGGTGGTGCAGGACGGAGGCCGGGACGCCCGGACGTGGTGGGTGGCCTGCGGGCTGCTGTTCGTGACGGCGTTCGGCACCAACGTGCCGGTACCGCTGCTGCTGGTCTACCGGGTCGAGCTGGACCTGGCGGCCAGCACCCTCGCCGCGGTGTTCGGCGTCTACGCCCTCGGGCTCGCCCCGTCGCTGCTGTTCGGCGGCCCGGCCTCGGACCGCTTCGGACGCGTGCGGGTGCTGCTGCCGGCCGCGGTCGGTGCCGTCGGGGCGTCGCTGCTGTTCCTGGGTGCCGGCTCGGCGCTGTGGCTGCTGTTCGCCGCCCGTTTCGTGCAGGGGCTCGCCTCCGGCGCCGTGTTCTCGGTGGGCAGCGCCTGGCTGCAGGACCTGGCCGGGACCGCCGGCGCGGCGCGGGCGGCCCGCGCGGCGTCGGTCGCACAGACCGCCGGGTTCTGCATCGGCCCGCTCGTCTCCGGGCTGCTCGCCACCTACGGGCCGTGGCCGCTGACGCTGCCCTACCTGGTGCACGTCGCGCTGATGGTGCCCGCCGCCCTCGCCGTCCTGCTGGTCGTCGGGCTCGGCGCCCCACCGTCCACGGGGGAGCCGCGCGGGCTGTTGCCGCGCCCCGGCCTGGACGCGCTCGGCCGGCGCACCTTCGTCCGGGTCGTCGTCCCGACCGCGGTGTGCGTCTATGCGTTCCCGTCGGTCTCGGTGACCGTGCTGCCGCTGCTGCTGCCCGGCGCGTCGGGGCTGGTCGCGTTCACCGGGCTGCTCGCCGCGCTGACCCTGGGCACCGGGACGCTGGTGCAGCCGTTCGCGCACCGGCTCGGCCCGCGGACCGCCCCGGTCGGGGCCGGGATCGGCGCGCTCGGGTTCGCGGCGGGCACCCTCGCCGCGGCCGCACCGTCGATCGGCACGGTCGCCGTGGCCGGGATCCTGCTCGGTGCCGGCGGCGGGCTGTGCCTGAACGCCGGCCTGACGCTGGTCGGACGGCTGGCCCCGGCGTCCGGGCGCGGGGCCGCGAACGGGCTGTTCTACACCGCCGCCTACCTCGGGTTCGCCACGCCGTACCTGGCGACCGCGTTCGTCACCGTCGGGGAGCTGGTGTGGCCGCTGCTGGCGCTGACCGCGGTCACGGTGACGACGGCGACCTGGCTGGCGGTCCGTACCCGCGCCCGGGCCGACACCGGCTGAACCGGTCCGGTGCCGGGCGGACGGCGCCGCCTAGGCTCGTCGACGTGCCCGACCTGACCAGCACCGCCAACCCGCGCGTCAAGAACCTGGTCCGGCTGCGCACCCGCCGCCACCGCGACGCCGCCGGCGTCACGCTGATCGAGGGGCACGACGAGCTGGCGCTGGCCCTCGACGCCGGGGTGCGCCCCACCGAGGTCTACTGGGCCCCCGACCTGGTGCGCGACCGGGGGCTGCTGGACCGGATGCCCGGGGCCCGCGCGACGTCGGTGAGCCGTGAGGTGTTCGCCCGCATCGCCTACCGCGAGTCCCCGGACGGCTGGCTCGCCGTCGCCCCCGCGCCGGGCCGTCCGCTCGCCGATCTGGTCCTGCGCCCGGACGCGCTGGTGCTGGTCGCCGAGGGGATCGAGAAGCCCGGCAACGTCGGCGCGATGCTGCGCACCGCGGAGGCCTGCGGTGCCGACGCCGTGGTCATCGCCACCGCGGACCGGGCGGGCACCGACTTCGCCAACCCGAACGTCGTCCGGGCGTCCAAGGGGACGGTGTTCGCCGTCCCGGTCGCCTCGGCGACCACCACCGAGGTGGTGGACTGGTTGCGCCGCAACGAGATCAGGACGTTCGTGACGACGCCGGCCGGGTCCACCGAGCTGGCCCGTGCCGATCTCGCCGGGCCGTCGGCCCTGGTGGTCGGGACCGAGGCCACCGGGGTCACCGACGCCTGGCTCGACGCCGCGGACACCACCGTGGTGATCCCGATGCACGGCACGGTCAACTCGCTCAACGCCTCGATCGCGGCCGCGGTCGTGCTGTTCGAGGCGGTCCGGCAGCGCTCGGCTACGTCAGCGCGCTGACGCGCGGACCCGCCCGCGCTGCGTAGCCTGCGGCCTATGCCGAGCCTGCGCGACGTGCTCCTGGCCCTCGTGGTGGCCGTCGTCGCGGTGGTGGGCGCCCTGCTCGGGGATCCGTCCGGGCGTCCGCTGCTGCCCTGGGGTGTGGTGCTGATCGGGCTCGCCGCCCTGGCGTTGTGCTGGCGGTCCCGGTACCCGATGCCGGTGCTGGCCGCGGTCATGGCGCCGACGGCGGTCTACTACTGGCTCGACCACCCCGACGGGCCGGCGGCGCTGCTCGTCGCGGTCGCCGTCTACACCGTCGCCAGCCGGGTGCCGTGGCAGCGGGCGCTGCTGGCCGGAGTCCTGGTGACGGTGGTCTGGACGGGCACCGAGCAGCTGCTCATCGCCCCACCGGTGGAGGTGCACCTGGACCACTACTCGTGGATCGCCGTCACCGTCGCGCTCGGGGTGGCGGTCGGTGCGGTCCGGCGCGCGGCGCAGGCCTCCGCCGAACGGACCGAGGAACAGGTGGCCCGCCGGGTCGAACAAGAACGGCTGCGCATCGCGCGCGACGTGCACGACGTCGTCTCGCACAGCCTGTCGATGATCGTCGTGCAGGCGGGTGTCGGCGCGCACGTGGCGGCCCGTCGGCCGGAGGAGGCCGTGGCGGCGCTGGAACGGATCCGCGACGCCGGCGGCGACGCGTTGCGTGAGCTGCGCAGCACCCTCGCGCTGCTGCGGTCCCCGGACGACGGCGACCCGCACGACGGTGCTCCGGCCGGCGGCGACCCGGCCGGCGGCGACCCGGACAGTGACGCTGTGGACGGCGGCGAGCGGGTCGGCGGGCTCGACCGGCTCGACGAGGTCGTGCGTGCCGCCCGGGCCGCGGGCCTCGTCGTGACCGTCACCGGGGAGGCCGGTGCGCTGCCCGACGAGGTGGACCGGGCCGCGTTCGGGATCGTCCGGGAGGCGGTGACGAACACGGTCCGGCACGCCGCGCACGCCTGCGAGGTGCGGGTGTCGTTCGAGCGGACCGCGGACCGGCTGCGGCTGCGGGTCGGCGACGACGGCGGCGCCTCGGCCTCGCCCGCCGGCGGTCGTGACCGGCCGGCCGGGCAGGGCCTGCGTGGCCTCACCGAGCGTGCCGAGGCACTCGGCGGCCGCCTCACCGCGGGCCCCGGTACCGACGGCTGGACCGTCGACGCCGAGCTGCCGGTACCGCCCGGCACCCCCGGGAACGCGCACCGGACCGGGCCGCGCGCACCCGATCGGGTGCGCGTCCGCGGGTTCCGTGCGCGGACCGCGGGCGACGCGATCGAGAGGAACGGCAACGGTGGATGAGGTGCGGGTGCTGCTCGCCGACGACCAGCCACTGATCCGGGCCGGGCTGCGCGTGCTGCTCGAGACCGAGGACGGCTACGCGGTCGCGGCGGAGGCGTCCGACGGCGCCGAGGCGGTGCGCGGGACCCGCCGGACCCGCCCCGACGTGGTGCTGATGGACATCCGGATGCCCGGCACCGACGGCCTCGACGCCCTCGCCGAGATCACCGGCGACCCGGAGCTGGCCGGTACCCGGGTGATCGTGCTGACCACGTTCGACCTCGACGAGTACGTCTACCGGGCGCTGCGGTCGGGGGCGAGCGGGTTCCTGCTCAAGGACACCGAACCGGCCGCGCTGCTGCGCGCGATCGACCTGGTGCACGCCGGGGAGGCGTTGCTCGCGCCGTCGGTGACCCGGCGGCTGATCACCGAGTTCGCCCGGCACGGGCCCGCCGCGCCGCCCGCGCGCGACCGGCTGGCCGTGCTGACCGGCCGGGAACGCGAGGTGCTGGCGCTGGTCGGGCGCGGGCACACCAACGGCGAGATCGCCGCCGAGCTGGTGATCAGCCCGGCCACCGCCCGGACGCACGTGGGCCGGCTGCTGACCAAGCTCGACGCCCGGGACCGGGTGCAGCTGGTCGTGATCGCGCACGAGACCGGCCTGGCCGGCACCCGCCGCTGAGCGACGAACCCCGGGCCGGACCCCGAGACCCTGCGGCGTGTCCCCGAGGCCCGGCCCGGGGGACTACGTCGAGACGCGTAGGCACGGGTGACGTCCGGGCGCCGATGTGCCGGTACCGGCTGCCCGGCGAAGCTCGATGCCATGAGCAGAGCGTTCACCCGCCGGGGTTTCCTGGCCTCGGTGCTGGCCGGGGCGGGCGCCGCCGCGGGCGGGATCCTGCTCCAGTCCTGCGCCACGCTGCCGGAGTCCGCGCCGCGCCCGGCCCCGGCGCCCCGGCCGCTCGCGATCCCGCCCCTCGCACCGTCCACCTCGGACGGTGGGGTGCGGACGTTCCGGCTGACCGCGGCCCCCGGCGACAGCGGTTTCCTGGCCGGAGCCCGGACCCCGACCTGGGGCTACGACCTGCCGTTCGGCGGGCCCACACTGCGCGCCGCCCGCGGTGAGCGGGTCCGCGTGCACGTCACCAACCGGCTGCCCGAGACCACGACCACGCACTGGCACGGGATGACCCTGCCCGCCGTGATGGACGGCGGCCCGCACCAGCCGATCGAGCCCGGCGCCACCTGGAGTCCGGAGTGGACGATCGAGCAGCCGGCCGCGACGCTCTGGTACCACCCGCACCCGCACGGGCACACCGAGCGGCACGTGCACCGCGGGCTGGCCGGACTGTTCCTGATCGACGACGCCGCCGGTGCCGGCGGCCCGCTGCCGCACCGATACGGCGTCGACGACCTGCCCGTCGTCGTCACCGACCGGGTGTTCACCGCCGACGGCTCCTTCGACGAGACCCGGCGCAACGCGCACGGCCTGGTCGGGGACACCCTGCTGGTCAACGGCACCGTCGCGCCGTACCACGTGGCCACGACCGCGCGGATCCGGCTGCGGCTGCTCAACGCCTCCTCGGCCCGCTGCTACCGGTTCGCCCGCTCCGACGAACGCCCGCTGGTGCTCGCCGGCACCGACTCGGGCCTGCTGGCCGCGCCGCGGCCGGTCCCGGACGTGCTGCTCACCCCCGGCGAGCGGGCCGAGGTGCTGCTCGACCTCGAACCGGCGCGCCCGGTGGTGCTGCGCTCGCTGCCCCAGGACCTCGGCGCCGTGTCCGGCAACGAGCGGTCGATCGGCGCGCTCGACACCCTCGACGTGCTGCAGATCCGGCCCGCCGCCGAGCTCGAACCGGCCCCGCCGCTGCCCGCCGCGCTGCCGCACGACCCGGGCCCGGACCCGGCGACGGCCACGACCGTGCGCCGCTTCGAGCTCGGCAACAACACGATCAACGGGAGAACGATGGACATGAGCCGTGTCGACGAGGTCGTCCCAGCCGGGGCGACCGAGGTCTGGGAGCTCACGAACGTCCACTCCCGGCCGCACAACCTGCACGTCCACGACGCCCGCGGGCAGGTGATCGAGGCCGGCGGCCGGGCCGTCCCGCCGGAGCTGCGGACCTGGAAGGACACCGTCTACGTGCCACCCCGCACGACCACCCGGCTGGTGCTGCGCTTCGGCAGGCACGCCGACCCGGCCACGCCGTACATGTACCACTGCCACCTGCTCTACCACGAGGACCAGGGGATGATGGGGCAGTTCGTCGTCGCACCGCCGGGGACCACCGAGGTGCCCCCGATCCTGGCCGGCGGCGACCATGGGTAGGTCGCTCGCGACGGCACCGTTCCGGGTGTGGGCGGTGTTCCACGGGCTGCTGGTGCTCACCCAGGTCGGGCTCGCCGGGGCGCTGCTCGACGCCGTCGATTACGCGCTCGAGGGCCACGGCGGCGTCGGCGGCTCGCTGATCCTGGTCGCGATGATCCAGACCGCGCTCGCCGTCCTCGCGACCTGGCCGGGCGGGATGCCGGCCTGGCCGATCGCGGCCGGCGCGGCACTGGTCGTCGCCGACACCGCGCAGGTCGCGATCGGGCACGCCGGGCTGCTCGGGCTGCACGTCCCGCTCGGGGTGGCGACCGTCGCCGGCCAGCTCGCCGTCACGGTGCGGGCGCTGCGCCCGGCCCGGCGCGCGCCGGCGGCCCGGCGCGAGAGCCCGGCCGGGCTCAGCCGGTGAGCTCGGCCCGCAGCCGCTTCTTGTCGGTCTTGCCGATGCCGGTCAGCGGCAGCTCGTCGACGAAGCTGATCTCCCGCGGCACGTACATGTCCCCGGCCCGGTCGGCGACCAGCCCGGCCAGGTCCGCGGCCGAGGGCGCCGGATCGGCGGCGACGACGGCGGCGTGCACGGCCTCGGTGCCGTCGCCGTCCGGGGCGCCGAACACCGCGGCGTGGCGCACCCCCGGGTGCTCCATCAGCGTGTCCTCGAGCTCCGAGGTGTACACGTGCCCGCCGACCACGACGACCATGTCCTTCACCCGGTCCACCAGGTGCAGGTAGCCGTCCGTGTCCTGGCGGGCCACGTCCCCGGTGCGCACCCAGCCGTCCACGATCGTCCCCGCGGTCAGCTCCGGCTGCTTCCAGTAGCCGTCCATCTCGGTACCGGTCCGCACCCAGAGCTCGCCGCGCTCGTCGGGGCCCACCCGGGCGCCGTCGTCGCCGACGATCGCGATCTCGGTGCTGGGCACGACCCGCCCGACCGTGCCGATCAGCTCCGGCCGGTCGTGCTCGTCCGGGGTGAGCACGCTGATGCCTCCGGCCTCGGTCTGGCCGTAGAACTGGGTGAACACCGGGCCGATCCGCCGGTGCGCCTCGGCGATCCGGCGCGGGGCGGCGGGCGCCCCGCCGTAGATCACCGTGCGCAGCGAGGACAGGTCGGTCCGGTCCAGGTCGGGGTGGTCGAGCAGCCGGTACAGCAGCGGGGGCAGCAGCCAGGCGTGGGTGATCCGCTCGCGTTCGACGGCGGCGAGGAAGTCCCCGGCGTCGAACCGGTCCTGCAGCACCACGGTCCCGCCCCCGGCGAGGATCCGGTCGGCGAGCCCGCCGCCGGCGTGCGCGATCGGGGTGGCGACCAGCAGCCGGGCCGGCCCCGAGGCCATGCCGGACAGCATCCGGCGGACCTCCGCCGACCGCAGGTGGTGACCGAAGGTGTAGGTGATGCCCTTCGGGTGCCCGGTCGTGCCGCCGGTGTGCCGGATCTGGGCGACGTCACCGGCGCGGGCCCGGCCGCGGACCGGGCCGGCCGGGGCGCCCGCGGCCGAGGCGAGCACGTCGGAGACGAGCGCGCGGGCCTCGACCGGCCGGGCCCGCTCCAGCACGTCGACCGCGGACGGGGTGTCGGCCAGCACGAGATCGGCCTCGACGTCGTCGAGGATCCGGGCCTGGGCGGCGGCCGACAACCCGGCGTGCGGCTGGGTGACACCGGCACCGAGCAGGTTCACCGCCCAGCGTGCCATCAGTGCCTCGGGGGAGTTCCCGGCCAGCAGCGCGACGATCGTGCCGGGCCGGACCCGGTCGTCGAGGGTGTGCGCGATCCGGTGCACGGTGTCCGCGACCTCTCCCGCGGTCCGGCGCCGGCCGCCGTGCACCAGGGCCTCCCGGTCCCGGTTGGCCCCGAGCGCGTCGAGGAGCTCCTCGACGTCGGAGCGGATCGGTGCAGCGGACCCCGAACCGGCGGGTGCACCGGTGGTCGCCGTGGTCATGGTCGCCCTCCTCGCTGTCGCGAGCGTTCCCGTCGTGATCGCCACAGCGCGATCGTTGCCTTATGCAACGATAAGCCCGGAGATCGGCTTCCCGACGGTGACGTGACCGACAGCAGGTTCGGCGACGGGCTGCTGCCCCGGTGACTCAGGCGGCGAGCGCGAGGTCGCGGCGGCGCTCGGACCGCTCCATCCGCACCGCCGCGAACAGCGCGGCCAGCCCGAGCAGGGGCAGCACGGTGGCGACGGCGGCCGGTGCGGTCAGGCCCCAGCCCGCGGCCAGCACGACGCCGCCCAGTGCTGCGCCGATCGCGTTCGCGACGTTGAACGCCGCGTGGTGCAGCGCGGCGCCCAGCGTCGGGCCCTCCCGCCCGGCGTCCATCAGCCGGGTGGCCAGCGCGGGCGTGGTCGCCGTCGTCGTGAAGGCCAGCGCGAACAGCGTGACCAGGGCCGCGACCGCCGAGGCCGCGGTCAGCGCGAACAGCGCCATCGACACCGCCGCCGCCCCGAGCCCGACGGCGATCGTCCGGATCGGGGCGAGCTCGGCCAGCCGGCCGCCGATCTGGTTACCCAGCGTCATGCCGATGCCGTACACGGCCAGCGCCACCGGGACCGCGGCGGCGGCGAGTCCGGACACCTCGGTCAGCACGGGGGTGATGTAGCTGTAGACGGCGAACGAGCCGCCGAACCCGGCCGCGATGACCGCCATCGTGATCCACACCTGGCCGCGGCGCAGTGCCGAGAGCTCGCCGCGGATCGACCCGCGGTGCGGGTCGCGCACGTCCGGCACCAGCAGCCAGACCGCCAGCACGGTCAGGGCGGCGATCGCGCCGGTCGCCAGGTAGGCCGCGGGCCAGCCCGCCGCCTGGCCCAGCCAGGTCGCGCCGGGCACGCCGACGATGTTCGCGATCATCAGCCCGCTCATCACGGTCGCGATCGCCCGCGGGCGCCGCTCCCGGGGCACCAGCGAGGCCGCCAGGACCGACGCCGCGCCGAAGTACGCGCCGTGCGGCAGCCCGGCCAGGAACCGGGTGCCGACGAACGTCGCGAACGTCGGGGCGAACGCCGACGCGACGTTGAACAGCGCCAGCGCGGCGGCGAGGGCGAGGACGAGGTGCTTGCGGGGCCACCGGGCGCCCAGTACGGCGAGCACCGGCGCGCCGACGACGACGCCGAGCGCGTAGGCGCTGATCGCGGTCCCGGCCTGGGGCACCGAGGCGCCGAGGTCCGCGGCGAACGCCGGCAGCAGGCCCATCGAGGCGAACTCGGTGGTGCCGATCGCGAGCCCGCCCAGCGCGGTGGCGAACAGGGCCGGACCGGCGCCCCCGGTGGTGGGGCCGGTCGTGGGGGAGGGGGTGGGAGAGTGACGGGGGCGCGTCGGCATAATTTTCATCGCGCCACGAGGATAAGGAGCGCAGGCTCGGAGGTGTCAAACGAGATGGGCTCGGTGTCAGCCGGTTCACGTCCCGGTCGGGCCGAGACCGACCGCTGGCGGGCGACCGCCGAGGCGCTCGCCGAGGTCCGCCGCGAGCCGGGGCTGACCCGGGTCGAGCTGGCCCGGCGGCTGCGCCTGGCCAGCGGCTCGGCCACGGAGATCGCCGGCCGGCTGCGCGAGCTGGGCTGGGTGACCGAGGAGCGGGCGCCGTGCGGTGGGCGCGGGCGGCCCACCACCCGGCTGGTGCCGGCGCCGGGCGGACCCGCGGTCGTGGCCGTCGACGTGCGGTTCGAGGGCTGGCGGGCCGGCGTGGCCGGGCTGGACGGGGTGCCGGCCGCGGTACGGACCGGCCGGCACGCCCGCCGCGACCCGGACGCGGTCGCCGCCGAGCTCGACACCGTGGTCGGCGAGCTCGTCGCGGCCCACGACGGCCCGGTCGTCGCGGCCGGGATCGGGGTGGCGGCCACGGTCGTCGACGAGCACCTGGCCCAGGGGGCCGGGCAGGGCTGGAGCCCACTCGACGTCCGCCGGATCGGCGCGGGGCACGGCCTGCCGGTGCTCGTCGGCAACGACGCGAACCTGGCCGGGGTCGCCGAGGTGCGGGACGGGGCGGCCGCGGGAGCCGGCACGGCGCTGTTCCTCACCGTGGAGGTCGGCATCGGCGGTGCCCTGCTGCTCGGCGGGCGGCCGCAGACCGGTGCCCGGGGCGCGGCCGGGGAGTTCGGGCACCTGCCCTTCGGCGACCCGGCGCTACCGTGCGCGTGCGGGGCCCGGGGGTGCTGGAACAACGGGGCCGACGGACGGGCGCTGGCCCGGCTGCTCGGTGAACCGGAGCCCGACGACCCGTACGGCTACACCCGGACGGTGCTGGACCGGGCCGTCGGCGGCGAGCCGGGCGCGGCGGCGGCGGTGACGGCGGCGGCCGCGTCGCTCGCCCGCGGCACGGCCGGGCTGGTCAACGCGCACGACCCGGAGGTGGTGGTGCTCTCCGGGCTCGCACCCGCGCTGCGGGCCGCCGCGCCGGAGGCCTTCGACGTCGCCTACGGGGCCGGGCTGATGGCGTTCCGCCGGTCCGCGCCGCCACCGGTGCGCGACGCCGCGCACGGCGCCGACGGCGTCCTGCGCGGGGCGGCTGCGATCGCGCTGGACCACGCCACCTCGGCGCGGGGTCTCGCCACCCGCGGGTGACGTTCCCGGCGGGCATTCCGGTCGGCGTTCTCGATCGTCGCGCTGCGCGGTTCCGGATCACGCGGTAGCTTTCTCCCACATTCCTGGGAGGGAGTTCGAAAAATGATCATCCTTGGTCTGATCCTCTTGCTGGTGGGCGCGTTCACCGGCATCACGCTGCTCTACTACCTGGGCGGGCTGTTGCTCGTCATCGGTGTCGTGATGCTGATCCTCGGTGCGGTCGGCCGCCCCGTGGGCGGTCGAAAAGTGTGGTTCTGACCAGGTGATCCGTGCCGATCCGGCTTTGTCCGGCCCGGAACGGTCACCGGTCCGTACCGGGTGAGCAGAGATGACACCGGGGGTGTGTCCCGAACGGGGCACACCCCCGGTTCCGTGTTTCCGGCCGATTGTTTCCCGCGGAATCGTGTTTCGACGTTCCGGATGCGGGTACGGGGAAATTGGGAGACGTCTGATCAGGAATTGCCGGGGACGGGTGGAATGCCGAGGATCTCGCGCGCTGCGGCCGGTTCCGCAGGGCTCGCGCCGAGCCGGTCGAGCACCCGCAGCGCCCCGTCGAGCAACTCCCGGTTCGACGGTGTGCCGGCACCGGCGAAGTCCTCGAGGCCGACCCGCAGGTGCCCGCCGCGGCGCACCGCGAGCTCGGCGAGCCCGGACCCGACGACGTCGCCGCCCAGCACGGCCACCGACCAGGGCAGCCCCGACGGCTCGAGCAGTTCCAGGTAGGCCTCCAGGGCGGCCGGGGTCGGCGGGAGCCCGAACTGGAGCCGGTCGGCGAAGTACAGCTTCACGATCGCCCCCGGCGGGACCCGCCCGTGCCGGTGCAGGGACAGCGCCGTCCGCAGGAAGCCCGGTTCGAAGATCGAGATGCTGGGTGCGGCACCCAGCTCGGCGGTCCGGGCGAGCATGTACTCGGTGTCGGCGTAGGAGTTCTGGTACGGCTCGGACGCGGCCGCCGCCGGGCACGTCCCGTCCTCGAGCAGGCCGACGTTCACCGAGCCCGGGTCGACCAGGGTCATGCCACCCATCCCGCGCCGGGCGAGCTCCTCCACGTGCGCCCAGCGCCGCTGCACCGGGATGTCCCGGGCACCGGCCGCCATCGTCGGGTAGAGCAGCGCGTCGGGACGGCGGGCCAATACGGGGGTCCACGCGTCCAGGTACGGCTCGACGGCGTGCACGCCGTCCCGGGTGAACATCGGCTCGTCGTTGTGGTTGTGCACGATCGCGGCGCCCCGCCCGAGCACGTCGAGGGCCTGCTCGGCGATCTCGTCCGGCGTGCGGGGCACGTGCGGGTTCCGCTCCCGCGTCGTCGTGCCGTTCAGGGCGACTTCCAGGATCACCGTCGAGTCCACGACGGCCAGCATCGCGCCCGGCCGTGCGCGGCGCGACCCGTCGCGGACGGCTCGTGCCGCGCCCTGCCCGCCGGCCCGGCCCTGCCCCGCCCGCCGGTCCCGGCCACCCGCCCTGCCTGCCCGCCGCGCCGCGCCGCATCGTGCCCCGCCGTGCCGTGCCGTGCCGCGCCGTGCCGCGAGCGGCGGCCCTACCTTGCCGAGATGCGGCTCAGCGCTCCACGGAGATCGACTATTCGCGCTGTGCTGCATCTCGGCGGGTGCGATCCGTGCTCGGACTGTCCGTGCGCTCGGTGGGTTGCGCGTTCGGCAGGCCTGCGCACCCGGTGGGCCCGTGCACGCGGCCGGTCGTGGGAGGCCGGACGGGGCGGCGACGTAGGGTCGCGGGCGTGATCGGGCTCGGGACGTCCCTGCTGCGCCGCGGCCGTCGTGCCGTCGCTCCGACCGCCGGGCTCGCGGTCGCGCTGGTCCTGCTCACCGGGTGCGGTGAGCAGCCGGCTCCGCTGACCCAGGGCCCGGAGGGGGCGGCCCCGGCCGACGCGCTGACCCGGGTCGTGGAGCTGGCCGCGGAACGGGCCGTCGTCTCCGACCGGGTGGCGGCCGCGAAGCTGGACACCGGGCGGGCCGTGACCGACCCCGAGCGGGAGGCGGCCGTCGTCGCCGATGCCCGCGCCGACGCGACCCGCGACGGTGTCGATCCCGAGTGGGTCGCGCGCGTCGTCGCCGACCAGATCGCGGCGAGCACCCAGGTGCAGGAGGGCCTGCTCCGGCAGTGGGAGGAGCGGCCGGACAGCAGGCCCGCCGACCGCCCGGACCTCGCCCAGGTGCGGCCGGACCTGGACCGGATCGGCGACGAGCTGGTCACGGCGCTGAAGGGTGCCGCACCGGCCCGGGCGCACGAGGACTGCCCGGCGGCGCTCGCCCAGGCCGCCGTCGCGCAGGCGGAGAACCTCGACGAACTCCACCGCGCGGCACTCGGCCGCGCGCTCTCCTCGGTCTGCGACAGCACCCCGGAGTGACTCCGCGCGGGTGACGACCGGGTTTCGTGCGCCCACAGGTCTTGCGTACCCGGATAGTACGTGCTCGGATTAATAATCGAGAAGACGGAGGTGGTCGTGATGGACCAGAACCTGTTCAACGACATCTGCCTGCAGCAGCTGACGCTGTCCGGGGTGCACGAGGGCGAGACCGTCGTGGTGCTGACCCGGGGTGGGGAACGCGCCGAGTACGCGGACGCGTTCCTGTGGGCGATCCAGAAGCTGGGCGCGACCGGGTATCACATGCGGTTGCCGTCGCCGGCGAGTGCGGGTGGGGCGTGGGCGGTCGGGGATTCCGGGCTGGGCCGGATCCCGCTCGCGGTGGATGCGCTCAAGGCCGCGGACATGGTGGTGGACTGCACGTTCCTGCTGTTCTCCCCTGAGCAGTTCGCGATCCAGGACGCCGGCACGCGGATCCTGACCGCGGTGGAGCCGCCGGAGCTGCTGGCCCGGCTGATGCCCACGACCGAGCTGCGCGAGCGGGTCGAGATCGGCGCGGAGCTGCTGGCCAAGGCCTCGTCGATGCGGATCACCAGCCCGCACGGCACCGATGTGACCTACCAGCTGGGGATGTACCCGACCCTGTCGGAGTACGGCTACACCGACACCCCGGGCCGGTGGGACCACTGGCCGGCGGCGTTCGTGTTCACCGGCGGCTCCGACGACGGCGTCGACGGAAAGATCGTCCTCGCCCCGGGTGATGTGCTGCTGCCGTTCAACACCTACGTCCAGACCCCGGTGGAGATCACCATCGAGGCCGGGTTCATCCGCGACATCCGCGGCGGCGCCGGGTCCTCGGGCCTGGACGCGGACCTGCTGAGCAGCTACATCAAGAGCTTCGACGACCCGCGCGGCTACGGCATGTCGCACGTCGGGTGGGGTCTGGATGAGCGGGCGCACTGGCACGGGCTGACCCAGTTCGGGGGCGGCATGGGCATGGAGCTGCGTTCGTTCTACGGCAACGTGATGTTCTCGATCGGCCCGAACAACGAGCTCGGCGGCCCGAACGACACCGCGTGCCACTTCGACATCCCGATGCGCGGCAACAGCCTGTACCTCGACGACGAGCTGATCGTCGACGCCGGTGAGCTGACCGTGCCCGAGATGCGCCCGGTGGAGCGCCGATGAGCCGCGACCACCACATCGGCATGATCGTGCCGTCGTCGAACCTGACGATGGAGACCGAGCTGCCGCGCATGCTCGCCGCCCGCGAGCAGATCCTGCCCGAGGAACGGTTCGTGTTCCACGCCGCGCGGGCCCGGATGCAGCACGTGACCCCCGAGCAGCTGGTCGCGATGAACGCCGAGGCCAAGCGGGCCGCGGCCGAGCTGGCCGACGCCCGCCCCGACGTGGTCGCCACCGCCTGCCTGGTCGCGATCATGGCGCAGGGCCCGGGGTATCACTGCACCGCCGAGGACGACATCACCACCGCGCTGCGCGCCGAGGGCTCGCAGGCCGCGGTGGTCTCCAGCGCCGGGGCGCTGCTGTCGGGGATCACCGCGCTCGGGGTGTCCCGGGTCGCGATCATCACCCCGTACATGCAGCCGCTGACCCAGGCCGTCGTGGACTACCTCACCGACGCCGGGGTCGAGGTCGTCGACTCCCTGTCACTCGAGGTCCCCGACAACCTCGCTGTGGCGCGGCTCGATCCGGCCGACCTGCGCGAACACCACCGCAAGCTGGACCTGTCCCGGGCCGAGGCGCTCGTGCTCAGCGCGTGTGTGCAGATGCCCTCGCTGCCCTCGATCCAGCCGGTGCAGGACGAGATCGGCATCCCGGTGCTGTCCGCGGCCACCGCCACCACTCACCGCATCCTCACCGAGCTCGGCCTCGACCCCCGGGTACCCGGCGCGGGAGCGCTGCTGGCGGGCTGACCCCGTCGACGCCCGTGGCCCGCGCTCCCGCCCGAGGGCGCGGGCACATCGGCGTGCCCGGATCCGCCCGAGGCGCCGGTACGGCCGAGCAGGACGAGCCGGATCTGGACGAGCCGAATCTGGACAAGCCACGGTGCGAACCTGTACATGTTTGTACATGTCTGAACAGGGTGGTCGCTCCAAGCGGGCCCGGCTCGTCGCTGATCTGGCGGGACGGATCCGCTCCGGCCGGCTCGGCCACGGCGAACGGCTGCCGGGGGAGAACCAGCTCGCGCAGACCTATGCGGTGTCCCGCGGGACCGTGCGCAGCGCACTCGCCGAGCTGCAGCGCCGCGATCTCATCGCGACCGAGACCGGGGTCGGATCCTTCGTCACGTTCGACGGTGCCCGGCTGGACCAGCAGCTCGGCTGGGCCCGGGCGCTGGCCGAGTCCGGTGCCGAGGTCGGCACCGAACTGCTCGGCATCGCCGCGGGCGGCGACCCCGCGGTCGAGGAGCGGGAGGGCCCGCTGGTCACCGTGCGTCGGCTGCGCCGCGCCGACGGCCGCCCGGTCTCGCTGGAGACCGCGTCGCTGCCCGCCACCGCCGAGCTCGCCGGGCTCCCGGAGCGCGGCCTCGTGGACGGGTCGATCACGGCGACCCTCGCCGCCGCCGGGCTGCACGGTGCGACCGGCGAGCAGTGGATCTCTGCCGAGCCGCTCGACGCCGCCGAGGCCGCCCGCCTCGAGCGCGACCCCGGCGACCTGTTCCTGCGGGCGACGCGGATCACCCGCACGCCCGGCGGCGGACTCGCCGAACACGTGGTGAGCCTGCTCGACCCGCAACGCTTCCGGTTCCACCTCGCCTTCGGCTCGGCCGGGGAGGCCACGGGCGCTTCCGGCCCCGCCGGGGACGCACGGTGAGCGGGGAGCGGGACCGCGCGCTCGGCACGCTGCTCGGCCTGGCCGTCGGAGACGCCCTCGGCATGCCGACCCAGTCGATGTCCCGGGAGGCGATCGCTGCCCGGTACGGCGTCGTCGACCGGCTGCTCGACGGCGCCGACGACCAGCCGATCGCTCCGAAGCTCCGGGCAGGGACGGTCACCGACGACACCGAGCAGGCACTGCTGCTCGCCCGGATCGTCGTCACGCACGGTGGGCGGGTCCCCCCGCAGGTGTTCGCCGCCGCGCTCGAGGCGTGGGAGGAGCAGATGATCCGGCGCGGGTCCCTGGACCTGCTCGGACCCTCCACCCGGCGCGCGCTGACCCGGCTGGCCGAGGGCGAGCTGCCGGAACTCGCCGGGCGCGACGGCGTCACCAACGGTGCCGCGATGCGGGTCGCCCCGATCGGGGTCGCCGCGACCGGCCCACGGCTGCTCGACGCCGTCGTGGAGTCCGCGGTCGTCACCCACAACACCGCACCCGGGATCGCCGCCGCCGCGGCGGTCGCCGCGGCGATCTCCACCGCGGTGGCCGGTGCGGGGCTCCCCGCCGCTCTGGCCGCCGCCGTGGAGGGGGCCCGGGCCGGCGCCCGTCGTGGGAACTGGGCCGCCGGCGCCGACGTCGCATCCCGGCTGGAGGTCGCCTTCCGCCTACTGCCGGGGCTGGCCCCGGACACACTCGCCGACACCGTCGCGGGCGTCGTCGGGACGTCCGTGACCGCCACCGAGTCGGTCGTCGCCGCGCTCGGCCTGGTGGCGGCGCTCGGCGACGACCCACGGCGCGCGCTGGTCACCGCCGCGTCGCTGGGCGGGGACACCGACACGGTCGCCGCGATCTGCGGCGCCGTCCTCGGCGCGGCGCACGGTGCCGCCGGCCTCCCCGCGGACCTGGTCGCGACCGTGCGCCGGGTCAACGCACCGCTGCTCGACCCCCTCGACGACCTGGTCGACGGGCTGCTCCGGATCCGGTCCACCCCTCGATAGGAGGCTGCCATGGCCACCGATACGACCGACACCGATGCCGGTCCCGCAGGTGGGGCCCTCGAGACCCGCGGCATCGAGCCCGTGCCCGTCGGCGAACGGGACGGGCGCCCGGGCCAGCTGTTCTGGGTCTGGTTCGCCGCGAACATCTCGATCCTGGGGCTCCCGCTGGGGGCGACGCTCGTCGCGTCCGGGCTCACGGTCTGGCAGGCGGTCGTCGCCGCGGTGCTGGGCGCCGTCGGCTCGTTCGCGATCGTCGGCGCGATCTCGATCGCGGGGCGTCGTGGCGGCGCACCCGGGCTGACCCTCTCGCGGGCGGTGTTCGGTGCCCGCGGCAACATCGGACCGACGCTGGTGTCGCTGATCTCCCGGCTCGGCTGGGAGACGGTCAACACGACCACTGCCGCGTTCGCGCTGCTCTCGCTGGTCACGATCGTGGCGGGCACGAGTCCGGCGGCGAAGGACCACCCGGTGATCACCATCGCCTGCATCGCGGTCTTCGTGCTCTGCACGGTGCTGGTCGCGGGGCTCGGCCACGGGGTCCTGGTCGCGGTCCAGCGCTGGGCGACCTGGGTCTTCGGTGCGCTCAACATCCTCGTCGGCGGGTTCCTGGTCGCCACTGTGGACTGGACCGCCGTCGCCTCGGCGACGCCGGCGCCGGTCGGTGCGGTCGTGGCCGCGGTCGGTGTCATCGCCGCCGGGACGGGGATCGGCTGGGCGAACGCCTCGGCCGACATGTCCCGTTACCAGGCGCCGTCGGTGCGGGCCGGATCGCTGGTGCTGTCCGCGGCGGCCGGTGCCGGGATCCCGCTGGTGCTGCTGATCTCGCTGGGCAGCCTGCTTGCGGCCGGCGACCCCGCGCTCGCGGAGGCGGGCGATCCGGTCGCCGCCATCCGGGACATGCTCCCGGTCTGGATGGCGATCCCGTACCTGGTCGCCGCGTTCGGCGGGCTGCTGCTGTCCAACCACCTGTCCGTGTACTCGGCCGGGCTGACCACCCTGACCCTCGGGGTGCGGCTGCCGCGGGTGTACGCGGTGGTCGTCGACGTGCTGGTGACCTTCGCCGGCGCGATCTACTTCATGCTGGTCGCCGACGGCTTCTACACGCCGTTCATCGCGTTCATCAGCGCCCTCGCCATCCCGATCACGGCCTGGGTCGGGGTGTTCGCGGTCGACATGCTGCGCCGCGTGGACTACGACCCGGACGCCCTGGTCGACACCGGCCGGAGCAGCCGCTACTGGTACCGCGGCGGCGTCGAGCCCCGGGCGACCGCCGCGTGGGCCGTCGGGATCGTCGCCGGGTACCTGTTCGCGACGGTCGGGCCGTCGTCGGCACCGTGGTTCACCGGCCCGCTCGCCGGTACCTGGTTGGGCGAGAACGGACTCGCCTGGGTGATCACGTTCGTCGTCGCGGCCGGGGCGTACGCCGTGGCCGGCGGGGCCCGGGAGCCCCGGTGACCGGCCGGCTCGTGCACACCGGCCAGGTGCTCGTCGACCTGGTCATGCGCGTTCCGGAGCTGCCCCCGCCCGGCGGCGACGTGCTCGCCACCGACACGGTCATGCTCCCCGGCGGCGGGTTCAACGTCGTCGCCGCCGCGGCCCGGGCCGGCGCCGCGGTGACCTACGCCGGCGGGCACGGCACCGGGCCGCGCGGGGACCTGGTGCGGGCGGCGCTGGCCACCGAGGGCGTCACCGTCACCGCACCGCCGGATCCGCACGGCGACACCGGCGTGTGTGTGGCGCTGGTCGAGCCGTCCGGGGAACGGACCTTCGTGACCGGAAGCGGGGTCGAGACCGGCCCGCCGGGCCCGCTGGCGCCCGCGACGTCGCACGACGTGGTGTACGTGTCCGGCTACAGCCTGCTCGCCGCGGGGAAGTCCGACCTGGTCGTGTCCTACGTGGCCGCCACCCCGGCGGTGGTGCTGCTCGACCCCGGGCCCCTGGTGGCCGACGTGCCCGCGCACACGTGGGCCCGGATGCTCGCCGCCACCGATGTGCTGAGCTGCAACGCCCGCGAGGCCCGCCTGCTGTCCGGGGAGCCGGACACCCTCGAGGCAGGCCGTGCGCTCGCCCGGCAGCTCCCGGACGGCGCGACCGTGGTGGTGCGCGACGGCGCGCAGGGATGTGTGCTGGTCCGGGACGGACGTGCCGATGCGGTCCCGGCGCCGCCGGTCGAGGCGGTGGACTCCAACGGCGCCGGTGACGCCCATTGCGGGGTGCTGGCCGCGGAGCTGCTGCGCGGGGCGGATCCGCTCGAGGCGGCGCGACGGGCGAACGCCGCCGCGGCACTGGCGGTCACCCGGTACGGCCCGGCGACGGCACCGACGCGGGGCGAGGTGGACGCGCTGCTGGCCGGCTGAGCGTCGGGCTCAGCGGGGCGCACCGACCGCGGTGGCCAGCCCCTGCACGGCCTCCTGCACCTGGCGGTAGGCCGGTGCGCAGGTTGCGGGGTCGCCACCGCCGACGGTGCCCGGCTCCGCCTCGCAGCCGGCGGAGGCGAAGCCGTCGAGGGCCTGCTCGGTGGCGTCGGCCTGCGCGGTGGCGGCCGGGACGTCCTGGCGGACCTGGCCGAGGACGTTGCGGATCTCGGTGGTGAACCGCGCGCACCGGCCGAACGCCTCGGCCGGGTCGGCGGAGTAGCAGGCGTCCTGGGTGAAGAACCGGAACTTGGTGCGCAGCGCCTGCGCGCCGTCCGACCCGGCCGGGGCGGACGCGCTCGTACCGGAGCGGCCGGTGTCCGGGTCCTGCTCGATGGTGGCCGGGCCGGAGGAGCAGCCGGCGAGGACGAACAGCGCCACGACGGCGACGGTCCGCGCGAGGACACCGGTCCGGGTTCGGGAACGCACGACCCCGACGGTAGGCCGCTCCCCGTTCGACCGCAGCCGGCGCCCGCCGGCGGCCGGGAGCGCGCGAACGGCACCGCCCCGGAGCACCCGAGCGGGGCGTTCCGGGGCGGTGCCGTACGCGGTGTCAGGGGAGGAAGGGGAGGGGAGGGTCGGTCAGCCGACCAGCGGCTCGAGCGCGCCACGCAGCAGGCGCAGTGCCTCGGCCGGGTTGTCCCAGAACACCATGTGCCCGGCGTCCGGGATCGCGACGAGCTCACCGCGCGGGTTGGCGGTGGCGATCTCGGCGGCACCGTCGGCCGTGACCACCGGCGAGTCCGCGCCGTACAGCACGGTGCTGGGCGCGGGGACCGACGGCCAGGCGTCGAAGAAGTCCTCGCTCTCGAACCCCGCGTGGGTGGCCCGGATCGCGGCCTCGTCGCACGAGGACAGCCAGCGCGCCCGCAGCTCCTGCTCGGCCCGCGGCCAGCGCGGCCAGGCCCGGGCGACCTCGTCGCCGTCGGTGCCGCGCACGGCCTCGGCGAGCTGGCCGAGGAAGGCCTCCAGCGAGGTCGGGTACGGCCCGCGGCCGGGCCCGGACAGCGGCGGGTCGACCAGCACGGTCCCGCGGAGCGGACGCCGGGTGGCGGCCACCGCGGCGATCCGCGCGCCCATCGAGTGCCCGACCAGCACCGGCTCGGCGCCCAGGTCCAGTTCGGACAGCACGGCCAGCACGTCGGAGGCGTAGTCGTCGAGCGTCCAGGAGGTCCCGGAGTCGGACAGGCCGCGCCCACGGACGTCGAGCAGCAGCGGCCGGCACAGGTCGCTGAGCT
Organism: Pseudonocardia ammonioxydans; assembly: GCF_900115005.1. Taxonomy (GTDB): domain Bacteria; phylum Actinomycetota; class Actinomycetes; order Mycobacteriales; family Pseudonocardiaceae; genus Pseudonocardia; species Pseudonocardia ammonioxydans. Next base: position 31,041 of record NZ_FOUY01000007.1, read on the forward strand.
CCCGCGCCACGAAGTCCATCGTGATCGCCGGGCTGGTGATGCCGGGCAGGATCAGCACCGGGGTGCCGGTGCCCTCGTAGTCGAGCACGTGCAGCCGCAGGTCGCCGTTGCGCGCCCAGCGCGACACCGCCTGCACGTCGGCGAGGTCGGCCAGGGCGTCCTGGCGGACCTGGCGGGTGGTCAGGGTGGAGGTCACCGGGGTCCTTCCCATTCAGATTCCCTTGAGATAGGCCACGGCGTCGTCGAGGGAGACGACGTCGCCGTACTTGGCGTCGATGTCGAACAGGTTGGCCTCGTGCGGGCCCTCGGCCCGGTCCCCGGCGCACTCGCGCGGCACGAGCACGCCGAACCCGGACTGGACGGCGTCGACCGCGGTGGCGCGCACGCACCCGCTCGTCGTCGCCCCGCACACCACCACGGTGTCCACACCGGAGGCCCGCAGCACGGTCGCGAGCCCGGTGTCGAAGAACGCCGACGCGCCCTTCTTGGTGAGCACGTGGTCGGTGTCGCGGACGTCGAGCCTGTGGTCGAACGCGACGGCGTCCGAGCCCTCGACCAGCCCGCGCATGCCCGGCGCCTTCACCAGCCAGGGCAGGGTGTCGAGCTCGGCCGGGGTGAACGCGATCGTCGTCCAGACGACCGGGGCCTCGGCCGGGCGGGCCGCCTCGACCAGCGACGACGTCGCGGCGACCACATCGGTCAGGTCGCTGCCGGTGGGGGCGGCCGGGTCGGTGAACCCGGCCGTGAGGTCCACGACGACGATCGCCGGTCGGGTCCCGATCCGGCTGCGCGCGCCGAACCCGGCGCGGTCGTAGGTGGCGTCGGTCTGGGCGCCGTGCAGGCTGCTCATGCGGTGCTCCCCGCTGTCGGTTCCGGTGCGGTGTCGAGCGCGGCCTGCAGGGCCGCGCGGCGGCGGGACGCGCAGTCGTCGATGGCGTCGGTGATGGTCTGGTAACCGGTGCAGCGGCACAGGTTCGAGGCGACGACCTCGCGGATCTCCTCGCGGGTCGCCTCCGGCTCCTCGGCCAGGTAGCCCTCGGCGAGCATCAGGAAGCCGGGCGTGCAGAACCCGCACTGCAGGCCGTGGTGCTCGGAGAAGCACTGCTGCAGGTCCGAGAGCCCGCCGTCCGGATCGGCCAGCGACTCCACGGTGCGGATCTCGGCGTTCTCCACCTGGATCGCGAACAGCAGGCAGGCCCGGGCGGGCGCGCCGTCGACCAGCACCGTGCACGCCCCGCAGATGCCGTGCTCGCAGCCGACGTGCGTGCCGGTCAGCCCGAGGTCGTGGCGCAGCACGTCGGCCAGGGTGCGCCGCGGCGGGATCGCGAGATCGTGCCGCTCGCCGTTGACGTGCAGCTCGACGAGCGCGACGTCGGTCATGATGCCTCCTCGAGCGAGAGGGCCGCGAAGATCGCGGCGCGCGGGATCGGGGTGGCGTCGAGCTCGACGCCGGTGTGGCGCAGCGCGTCGTTCACCGCGTTGAGGACGGCGGCCGGGGCACCGATCGTCCCGCCCTCGCCCGCGCCCTTGGCGCCGTCCGCGGTGAACGCGCAGGGGGTCTCGAGGTGCTCGATCCGCACGTCCGGGATCTCGGCGGCGGTGGGCACCTTGTACTCCATGAAGCTCGGGGCCAGCGGCTGGCCGAGCTCGTCGTAGGTGACCTGCTCGAACAGCGCCCCGGCGATGCCCTGCGCGATGCCGCCGCGGGCCTGGCCCTCGACGACGCGCGGGTGGATCGCGACCCCGCAGTCCTCCACGCACACGTAGCGCAGGATCTCCACGCCGCCGGTGCCCGGGTCGAGCGCGACCACGCACCCGTGGGTGGCGTTGGAGAACGTCCCGTCGCCGCCGACGTCGAAGCTGGCGGTCGCCGTCAGCCCGGGGCCGACGTCCTTGGGCAGCAGGTGCGCGCGCAGGTAGGCGACGTCGGCCAGCTCCGCGAACGGGTACGTGTGGTCCCCGGCGCGGACCCCGCCCCGGCCGTCGAGCCGGGTCGAGTCGATGTCCACCCCGGCCAGGTGCGCGGCGATCGAGCGCAGCTGGTCACCGAGCTTCACCGAGGCCGCCGCCGCGGCCGAGCCGCCGATCGTGACCGAGCGGGACGCGAACGAGCCCCAGCCGTAGGTGATCCGGTCGGTGTCGCCCTGGACGATCTTGACCTTGTCGTAGCCGATGCCGAGCCGGTCGGCGACGATCTGGGCGAACGTCGTCTCGTGGCTCTGGCCGTGCGAGAGCGTGCCGGTGGTGACCGTGACCGTCCCGTCCAGGTCCATCGTGATCTGGGAGATGTCGAAGCCCGGCACGACCTGCATCTTGCGCTGCGCGAACGCGCCCGAGCCGTAGCCGGTGCGCTCGGAGAAGCAGGAGAAGCCGATCCCGATCATCCGGCCGTCGCGGTCGCGCCCGCTGCGGGACAGCCAGCCCTCGTCGCGCAGCACCTGCTCGCACAGGTCCAGCGACTCCAGGTACGAGCCGGGGTCGTAGGTGACGTTGTTGATCCCGCGGTAGGGGAACTCGGTGATCACGTTGCGCCGCCGGACCTCCACCGCGTCGAGGCCCAGCTCGCGGGCGGCCCGTTCCATCAGCCGTTCCATCACCATCACGTACTGCGGGCGCGACACCCCGCGGTAGGGCGCGGTCGGCGCCTTGTTGGTGGTGACCGCGCGGCCGCGCACCCGGTAGGCCGGGACCCGGTAGACGCCCGGCATCTCCGCCGAGGCCATCAGCGGCTCGATCCCCGCGGTGAACGGGTAGCAGGAGTAGGCACCCATGTCGCAGACGACGTCGGTGTCGAGGGCCAGGATCCGCCCGTCGGCGGAGAACGCGGCGCGGGCGGTGTAGTGCTGCTCGCGGGCCAGGAAGCTCGCGGTCAGCGCCTCGCGCCGGTCCTCGATCCACTTCACCGGCCGGCGCAGCCGCCGGGCCGCGGCCGCGGCGGCGATCTCCTCGCGGCCCACGACGCACTTCTGCCCGAACCCGCCGCCCATGTCCGGCACGGTCACCCGGACCTGCTTCTCGTCGAGCCCGGCGCAGCGGGCCAGCACCGTGCGGACCTGGTGCGGGACCTGGGTGCAGGTGCGCACGAGCAGCTGCTCGTCGCGGTCGTCCCAGTCGGCGACCACGCCGCGGGTCTCCAGGGGCAGCGCGTTCTGCCGCCCGGTGTTCGCCTCGACGGTGACGACGACGTCGCCGGCCGACGCGGATGCGGCGGCGAACACCTCGTCGATGCCCTCGGTGGCGAACAGCGACACGTCGACGAGCACGTTGCCGGGAGCCTCGTCGTGCACCGGGGTACCGGCGGCGGCCAGCGCGGCGGCCTCGGTCACCACCGGGTCGAGCGGGTCGTACTCGACGACCGCGGCCTCGACCCCGTCCTCGGCCGCGTACGGGTCGGTCGCGACGACGACCGCGAGCGGCTCCCCGACGTAGCGGACCTTGTCCCGGGCCAGGACCGGCATCGACGTCGGCGTGAACTCCTCCGCCGGCCGGTCCAGCAGCGCGGTGATGTCGGCCAGGCCCAGGTCGGCGGCGTCGAACGCGGCGACGACGCCGGGCACCTCCCGCACCTCGCTCAGGTCGACCGCGGTGACCCGGGCGTGCGCCTCGGTGCTGCGGACGAACGCCGCGTGCAGCATCCGGGGCAGCGTGATGTCGTCGACGAACCGGCCGCGGCCGGCGAGCAGCCGCGGGTCCTCCCGGCGCGGGACGTCCGCGCCCACCCAGGTCCCGTCCGGCCGGAACCCCGGCTCACCCATTGCTGTCCTCCTCGGTGGTCGCAGCGGCCTCGGCGCGGGCCCGCGCGACGAGGGTCCGGGCCAGGCCGCGGCGGTAGGCGGCCGGGACGCCGGGCTCGTCGCGCAGATCCAGGGCGTCGGCGATCTCGTCCGGGGTCCCGGCGGCCCGCACGAGCTGCGGCACCGTCGCGACCCCGCCCAGCACGACCGAGCCGGTGTCGAGGTCCGCCCCCGCCGCGACGACGGCGAAGTCGCCGCGGCGGTCGGCGTACTCGGTCAGGGCCGCCCGCGGTGCGGGTCGGTCGAACACGATCTCCACGATCACCTCGTCGGGCTCCAGGGCGGTGGTGAACGGGCCGAGGAAGAACTCGCCCGCACCGATCTCCCGCCGCCCGGCGGGGCCCTCCGCCACGATCCGGGCGTCGAGCAGCACCGCCAGCAGGCACCACTCCGCGGTGGCGTCGGCGTGGGCGATGCTGCCGCCGACCGTGCCGCGGGTGCGGATCGGCAGGTGCCCGACCCAGCGCATGGCCCGCGACAGCACGGCGAACTCCGGCCCCAGATCGGCCTTCTCCACCGCACGGTGCGTGGTCAGCGCCCCGATCCGCAGGATCGCCCGGCCGTCGTCACCGGTGCTGCGGCGGATGCCGGCCAGCCCGGGCACGTGCGTGATGTCGACCAGGTGACCCGGGCGGGCCATCCGGTAGTTCATCATCGCGACCAGGCTCTGCCCGCCGGCAAGGAGCTTGGGCTCCTCCTCGGCCAGCTCGCTCAGCAGCCCGACCGCGTCGCGCACCGAGGACGCCCGGTGGTAGGTGAACGTGGCGGGCTTCACGCCTTCCCCACCGCCCGTTCCTCGACAGTCTGCTCGGTGCCGGTGATGCGGTCCAGCTCCCGGCCGCGGGTCTCCGGGGCGGCGAAGGCCATGAACACGACCGCGGCGACCAGGAGCACGCCCATCAGTGTGAACGTCAGCGGCAGGCCCAGCACCGGCCACAGCACGCTCCCGAAGATCAGCGGGACGAATCCGGTGACCGCCCGGCTCGACGACGACGCCCAGCCGAACCCGGACGCCCGCAGCTCGGTCGGGTAGAGCTCGGAGACGTAGGCGTACATGACCGGGATGACGACCAGGGAGAAGAACCCGAACACCGCGATCATCACGATCGCCGCGGTCGAGGACTCCATGACCAGCGAGAACACGACCAGCGACAGGGCGGCGAGCGGGCCGGCGACGCCGATCACCCACTTGCGGCCGAGCGTCTCGACCAGCAGCACCGAGGTGATCACACCGAGGATGCCGACCGCGTTCATCACGGTGGTGGAGCCGAACGCGGCGACCTCACCCATGCCCTGCGAGCGCAGGATCGACGGCATCCAGGACAGCGCGGCGTAGTAGACGACCATCACGGTGATGAACAGCGACCACGCGACACCGGTGATCCGCGGGGAGAAGGCCCAGATCAGCTTCAGCTGCTCGGCGATCGCCGCCACGCCCCGGCGGCGGGACCGGACGGGTTCGGGCGCGACGGCCGGGATCGAGTACTCCTCCGGCGTGGCGCCGGTCTTGCGCACCATGTCGTCGATGACCGCACGGGCCTCCGCCTCGCGGCCGGTACGGGCCAGGTAGAGCGGGGACTCCGGGACACCGCGGCGGATCCAGAACAGCAGCAGTGCCGGCAGCACCATCAGCGCGAGCATCCAGCGCCAGTTGCCCTCGACCGGGACCAGCAGGGTGGCCGAGAGACCGGCCAGGGTGGTGCCGATCGGCCACCAGCCGTCCATCGCGGCGAGGACCTTGCCGCGCTGCTTGCGTGGGGAGAACTCGCTGACGATCGCGTAGTCCACCGGGATGCAGCCGCCGAGGCCGACACCGGCCAGGAAGCGCAGGACGAGGAAGATCTCCCAGCTCGGCGACAGCGCGCCGAGCACGGAGAACAACGCGAAGATCATCAGCGTGATGCTGAACGCGCGTTTGCGGCCCATCCGGTCCGCGATCGTGCCCCAGGCGACGGCGCCGACGGCCATGCCGACCAGGTTGGCCGTGGCGACCAGGCCGCGTTCGCCGGTCGAGAGGTCGAACTCGGTGCCGAGCAGGGGGGTCAGGAAGCCGTTGAGGGCGACGTCCCAGGCGTCGAACATGTAGCCGAGGCCGCCGATGATGAAGATCTTCCCCTGGACGCTCCACCGCCAGGGCAGGTCCTGAACGACCTGGTCTCCGGTACGCATGTCGGTACTCCTGTCGTGGATGTTCCTAGCGGGCGAACTGGTAGGTGATGGCCTCGTTGTCGGGATCGTGCAGTGGTGATCCCCGCCAGAGCCAGTCGTAGGAGACGTCGGACTCACCGTCGAAGCTGCGCAGCTTCTCGTCGCGCTCCCGCTGCTCGGGGCCGTCGGGCAGGTGGTAGAAGCTCATGTTCGCCCACGACGCGTCCTGCACCATCCCGGCGTGCTTGGCGCGGCGGTGCACGTAGCGGGTCAGTGCACCGTCCACACCGGACCCGCCCGCGGCGCCCAGCTCCTCGGCCAGCACGGCGGCGTCCTCCATCGCCTGGGAGGCGCCCTGGGCCTGGTAGGGCAGCATCGCGTGACAGGCGTCACCGAGCAGCGCGACGCGCCCGTCCACCCACACCGGGTCCCGCCGGCGGCGGTAGAGCGCGAAGGCGGCCACGTCGTCCTTGGCCTTGGCCAGCATCGCCGGGACGCGGTCGTCCCAGTCGGAGAAGGCCTCGACCATCTCGTCGGGGGAGGCCTGCGCCGTCCAGTCCCGCTCGACCTCGGGCGTGCACGGCACGATCGCCACGATGTTGAGGAACTCGCCCTGGCGGATCATGTAGTGCACGAGGTGCTTGTCGGGGCCGTACCAGATCGTGGAGTGGTAGCGGTCGACCAGGAACCGGGTGGCCGGGTCGGCGGCGATGAGGTCGCCGGGGATCAGCGCGCGGTAGGCCATCTCGCCGGAGAAGGCGAGGGTGTCGGGGAACCCGGCGAGGTCGCGCACGGCCGAGCGGATCCCGTCCGCGCCGACCAGCACGTCGCCGGCGAACCGCTCGCCGCGGCCGGTCACGGCCACCGGGCGGTCCGGGTCCGTCCGGTCGAGCTCGACGACCTTCGCATCGGTGTGGACCTCGACGACCGGTCCGGGCCCGTCGGCGTCCAGGCAGGCGTCGAGCAGCATCCGGTGCAGGTCGGCACGGTGGTAGTGCCAGTACGGCGCGCCGTAGGTGTCGACGACGCTCTGGCCGAGCGGGAGCTGGGCGATGACGCTGCCGTCGGCCCAGCGCCGGCGGACCTGGTCCTGCGGGGCGGTGTGGATGTCCTCCATCTGCGGCCGCAGGCCGAGCCCGATCAGCACGCGGCTGGCGTTCGGCGCGGTCTGGATGCCGGCGCCGACCTCGCCGAGCTGTGGCGCGGCCTCCAGCACGGTGACCCGGAAGCCCTGCTGGCGCAGCGCGAGCGCGGCGGTGAGTCCGCCCAGGCCGCCTCCCGCGACCGTGATCTGCAGGGACTGGCTGGGTGCCACGACGACCTCCTCGCATCCGGGGGCCGCACCGTTGTGACGCAGCCCGCAACGAGAAGTAATCCGAGCACGTACTATCCGGATACGCAAGAGTTTGCGCGGAATGACCTCGCACCGCAACGTGGCGTGACCCGCCGTTCACATCCGGCAGGCCGCGGATCCGGCCCAGTGTCGCCGGGCCGGGGGCTCAGGCGGGGTCGTCGAGCGGGCCGCGCTCGGCGACCGCCTCCCAGTGCGCGCCGAGGGTGTTCAGCAGGCCGGCGATCTCGCTGCGCCGTTCGGCCGGGACGGCGTCGAGCAGCTCGCGGTCCAGGCGTCGGGTGCGGCGGGTGACCTCCTCGAGCGCGGCGGCGCCGTCGGCGGTCAGGGAGAGGATCTTGCGACGGGCGTCGCGGGGGGACTCGGTGCGCGTGATCAGGCCGCGCCGCTCCATCCGCCGGCAGACGTCGGCCATCGTCGAGGTGTCCAGCGCGACCGCGCCGGCCAGCGAGCTCTGGTCGGAGTCCGGGTAGGCGCGGATGGCCGAGAGCACCGCGAACTGCGGTCCGGTCAGCACGGCGTCGACGTGCCGGCTCCAGGCCGACAGGTAGGCCTGGTACATGCGCCGGGCACCGTAACCGGGGGCGGCGACCAGGTCCGCGGGCGGTGCGGCCGTGACGATCGGTTTCTGTGCCCGGCGGCGACGCAGCGGCTCGCCCATGGTCCCTCCGACGTTCATCCGGACCGGGTGTCCGGAACCCCGCCGCCGATCCTACGTGTCCGGACGATCACCGTCGGTGCCGGTCCGCGCCGCCGGCGGGCGCAGGCCGTCCACAAGCAGGTCCAGCAGGCGTCCGGCCTGGGCGCGACCCTCCGGGTCGGCGACGGCCATGCACACCCCGCTGGTCCCGACGAGCACGTCGGCGGCGTCGACGTCCGGCCGGAGGGTGCCGTCGGCCACGCCGGCCTCCTGCAGCGCGCGGATCGCGTCGACCATGCGCTCGCGGCTGCGCGCGAACGGGTTGTGCCCGCACGCGACGAGCGCGTGCAGCGAGTCGGCCAGGTGCTTCTTGGTGATCACGTAGTCGACGAACCGGTCCATCCAGGCGCGCAGTGCCCGGTCGGCGGGCAGCTGCCCCAGCAGCTCGGTCGCCGCCGCGCAGAGCCGGTCGAGCTCGTTGCGGTAGACGGCCTCGACGAGCGCCTCCCGGTTCGGGAAGTGCCGGTACAGCGTGCCGATCCCGACCCCGGCGTCCTTCGCGATCCGGTCCAGCGTCGGCGCCGGGCCGCCCGCGCTCTCGGTGGTGAACGCCCGCACCGCCGCGGCCAGCAGGAGCTCGCGGTTGCGGGCGGCGTCCGCGCGCTGCGCGGGGCGGGTTCCGGTGTCGCCGGTGCCGGTGGGCATGTGTGCCTCCTCCAACAGGGTCGGCTCCACGATACGACTTGCGAACCGGAGGATGCTCCGGATACTGTCGAGTCTATTCGGAGAGTCCTCCGTTTTCACGTCCCGGGTTCGCGATGCTGCCTCCGGTCGCCTCTGAGCTGCTGTCGAGCCGTCTCCGAGCTGCCGCCGAGCCGGTTCCGTGAGTCCCCGAGCAGACGGGATCACCGCCATGCACTTCCGGTTCACCACACCCCGATCCCTGTCCACCCACACCTTCTCCGAGCAGGACGAGACCCCGCTGGTCGCTGCGCCGACCGCTGCCGGCGTCCTGGCCGGGGTCGATCTCACCGGCCGGCGCGCCGTCGTCACCGGCGCCGCCTCCGGCGTCGGGCTGGAGACCGCCCGTGCCCTGGCCGGTGCGGGCGCCGAGGTGACCCTCGCCGTCCGCGACGCCGACGCCGGTGAGTCCGCCCGGGCCGGCATCGTCGCCACCACCGGCAACGAGCAGGTCCGGGTCGGCGAGATCGACCTCGCCGACCAGCGCGAGATCGCCCGGTTCGTGCGGCTCTGGGACGGTCCGCTGCACATGCTCGTGCACGCCGCCGGGGTGAGCGGCGCACCGCTCACCCGCACCGTCGACGAGTGGGAGCTGCACCTGGCCGTCAACCACCTCGGCCCGGCCGCCCTGAGCGCGGGCCTGCACTGGGCACTGACCGCCGTGGACGGCGCCCGGGTGGTGAACGTCTCCCCGGATGCGCACTTGCGCGCGCCGTTCGACCTCGAGGACCCGCACTTCGTCTCGTCCCGCTACGACCGCGCGCTGGCCGACGCTCGGTCCCGGACCGCCGCGGTGCTGCACACGGTCGAGGCCGCGCGCCGCTGGTCCGGCGACGGGATCGCGGTGAACGCCGTGCACCCCGGGCCGGCCTCGGCCGCACCGGAGCAGGCCGCGGCCACGGTCGTGCTGGCCGCGGCGTCGCCTCTGGTCGGCGGGATCAGCGGCCGCTACCTCGAGGACCTCGGCGAGGCCCACCCGGCCGGGCCGGGATCCGGGCACGGGGTCGCCGTGCACGCCGTGGACCCGGTCGTCGCCCGGCGGGTCTGGCGCTGGACCGAGCGCACGCTGCGCGAGATCTGGTTCTCCGGGCTGCCGGTGGTGGCGTAGTGGCTCGTGAGTGGTTTTCGCGGCTCTGACCGCGATAACCACTCACAGGCGAAGCCAGACCGTCGTGTCGGCGGGCACCTCTCCGCGCGGGGTGAGCGGGCCGCTGGCCAGCATCACCTCGGCGTCCTCGGGCAGCGAGACGGGGGCCGAGGACACGTTCACCAGGGCGGTGAAGCTGCTTCCGGAGTCGGGGCCGCCGGGGGCAGCGCAGTCGGGGTCGGGGGTCCGGCGCAGCGCCAGCGTGCCCTCCGGGGAGTCCTGCCAGGTCAGCGTGCCGCCGCCGAGCGCCGGGTGTGCCCGCCGGATCGCGAGCGCGTCCCGGTAGAGGTGCAGCACCGAGTCCGGGTCGGCCTCCTGGACGTCGGCGGCGTGCCGGGCGAACACCGCGGGCTGGGGCAGCCACGGCTCGGCGGCAGCGCCGGCACCGGAACCGAAGCCGAACCCGGGCCGGTCCGCCGCCCAGGGCAGCGGCACCCGGCAGCCGTCGCGGCCCCGCTCGGTGTGGCCGGACAGCGTCCAGGTCGGGTCGTCGAGCTTCTCGACCGGGATGTCCTCCACCTCGGGCAGCCCGAACTCCTCGCCCTGGTAGAGGTAGGCGGTCCCGGGCAGCGCGAGCATCAGCAGCGTCGCGGCGCGGGCCCGGCGCAGCCCGAGCTCGGGATCGGCGGGCAGGTCGATCACGTCGTCGAGGTTCCAGCCCCGTCCGGCCTCGGGCTTGCGGGAGAGCCGGCTCGGGTGCCGGCAGACGTCGTGGTTGGACAGCACCCAGGTCGCGGGCGCGCCGACCGCGGTGTTCTCGGCGATCGCCTCGTCGATGTTGCGCCGCAGGTCGTCGGCGAGCCAGGCCGCGGTGAGGAAGTTGAAGCTGAACGCGGTCTGCAGCTCGTCCGGGCGCAGGTAGCGGGCCAGCCGTTCCGGGTCGGGCACCCAGGCCTCGGCCACGAAGACCCGCGGCGGGTCGTAGGAGTCGCCGATCGCGCGCCAGGACCGGTAGATCTCGTGCACGTCGTCGCGGTCGAGGTAGGGGTGGCCGCCGTCCTGGACGTCGTTGACGCCCTCGGCGATGTCCGGCAGGCCGGGCTGCTTGACCATCGCGTTGGCGACGTCGACCCGGAAGCCGTCGACGCCGCGGTCGAACCAGAACCGCAGCGTCCGCTCGAAGTCCTCGCGGATCTCCGGGTGCTCCCAGTTGACGTCCGGCTGCTTCACGTCGAACAGGTGCAGGTACCACTGGCCGTCGGGAACCCGCTCCCAGGCGGGCCCGCCGAACATCGACTCCCAGTTGTTCGGCGGCTGCTCGCCGTGCTCGCCGCGGCCGTCGCGGAAGACGTAGCGCTCCCGCTCCGGGGAGCCGGGCCCGGCGGCGAGCGCCTCCCGGAACCATCGGTGCTCGTCGGAGTGGTGGTTGGGGACGATGTCGAGCAGGATCTTGATCCCGCGCTCGTGCAACTCGGCGATCAGCGCCTCGGCCTGCGCGGTGTCGCCGAACCGCGGGTCGATCGCGCGGTAGTCGGCGACGTCGTAGCCGCCGTCGGCCAGCGGCGACGGGTACCAGGGGTTGATCCAGACGGCGTCGACGCCGAGCCGGGCGAGGTGGTCGAGCTTGCTGCGCAGGCCGGCGATGTCGCCGGTGCCGTCACCGTTCCCGTCGGCGAAGCTGCGGATGTACACCTGGTAGACGACGGCGTTGCGCCACCAGTCGAGGTCGTGGGCGCTCATGTTTCATACTGTTCCACGCTGTTGCAACGACTGTCGAGCGCGGCGCAGAATGTCCCCGTGACGGACGAGCCGCTGCCCGAGGTGGTCCGCCGGGCGGGTGTCCGGCGGGTCGCCGAGCTCGCCGGGGTCTCGCCGGCGACCGTGTCCCGGGCGCTGCGCGAGGGCACCCCGGTCTCCGCGGGCACCCGCGAGCGGGTCCGCCGCGCGGCCGCGTCGCTCGGGTACACGCTCCCGGCCCGGGCGGCCACCGTGGGGGTACTCGCCCGGTTCCCGACCCGCTGGTTCTTCGCCGAGGCCGTCGCCGGGGTGGAGTCGGTGCTCGCCGTGGCCGGGCACGCGTTGCAGCTGCACAACGTCGGCGACCCGGTGGGCCGGGCGCACTTCTTCGCGACCCTGCCGGTGCGCGGGCGGGCCGACGGGCTGATCGTCGTCGCCTCCGCGATCGACGACGCCGAGCGGGCCGCGCTGGACGAGCTCGCGGTCCCGGTGGTGGTCGTCGGCGGCGAGATGCCGGGCCGGCCGCGGATCGGGATCGACGACCGGGCGGGCGCGCGGGCGGCCGTGCAGCACCTGGTGGGCCTGGGGCACGCCGAGGTGGCGCTGGTGTCCTTCGACCCGGACGAGGCGTGCGGGCAGGCCACCACCCGGGACCGCCGGGCCGGCTGGGCCGACGCCCTCGACGAGTCCGGCAGCGGGCGCGGGCCGGTCCTGGAGACCGGCGCCGGCGTCGAGGCCGGTGACGCGGCGGCGGGGGAGCTGCTGTCGCTGCCCCGGCTGCCGACCGCGGTGTTCGCGATGTCCGACGAGGCCGCGCTGGGCCTGGTCCGGACGTTGCGCCGGGCCGGGGTCGCGGTGCCCGGGCAGGTGTCGGTGATCGGGTTCGACGACCACGAGATGGCGGCCGTCGCCGACCTCACCACCATCGCCCAGCCGGTCCGCCGGCAGGGCGAGCTGGCCGCGCAGGCGCTGCTCGTCGCACTCGACGGGGGTGAGCCGGCGGGCGTCGAGCTGCCGACGCGGCTGGTGGTACGGGGGACGACGGCACCGCCGTCCCCGCGCTGAGGGCTCTGCGCCCGGCTCCCCTGGACCGGCCGGCCGACGGCTCGCCGGCCGTGGATCGACCGCCGACCGGCTCATCCCGCGCGGTGGGGCTCCACGATCCTGCGCAGCAGCCATTCGGCCGGGCCCGGCCGGCCGGCGCGCTCCGCCAGGGCCGCGACGGCCACCGTGACCGCCCAGACGGCCAGCCCGATCGCCGACGCGCCCGCCGGGCCGACCGCGCCGCCCAGGTCGAACAGGTACGGCTCGAACAGCAGCAGCCAGGCGAGCGACTGGGCGAGGTAGCAGCTCAACGAGCGCCGCCCGCACGCGACGAGCGCCGCCGTGCACCGGCCGGTGCACGGCCGGGTGCCCAGGTACGCCGCGAGCAGACCGATCGCCGCGGCGTAGCCGATGCCCCCGGCGTATCCGGTCGCGGTGTGCAGGGCTCCCGCGGCGAACGCGCCGGGGAACTCCGGGGCCCACAGGCCCGTGGTGCGGGCGGCCTGGGGGAGCGCCCCGGTCACGGCGATCGCGATCCCGGCGAGGGCCACCCGGCGCAGCGGGGCCCGGTGCCGAGCGGGGTCGGTGAGCACGCCGTGCCGGGCGGCCCAGGCGCCGATGAGGACCGGCGCCGCGGCCATGATTGCGTTGAGCGGGGTGAGCACCGGGAAGACGGCCACTCGCACCAGGGCCGACGTGAGCGGGTCGGCCGGCACCTCGGCCCCGGCGGTGGGATCGGGCAGCGCGAGCACCGCGCCGTAGGCGAGCGACCCGGCCACAGCGGCGACCGCGGCCGCGCCGAGCAGGCGTCCGCCGCGCCCGTCCAGCACACCGGCCAGCAGCACCGCGAGAAGACCGTAGGCGGCGAGGATGTCGCCGGTGAACAGCAGCACGGTGTGGGCGACCCCGAACACCACGAGCCATACGCCGCGCCGGCGCACCATCCGTCGTGCGCGGTCCGGGCCGACCGCCGCTTCACGCCGGCGCAGCACCTGCACCAGGCCGTAGCCGAACAGCGCCGCGAACATCGGGTAGGCCCGGCTGTCGACGAGCAGCGTCAGCAGCGCCTGAGTCACACCGTCCACGACCGTCGCGGTGCCGGGCAGTGGTGCGAGCCCCCGGCCGGTGAGCGCCTGGGCGTGCGCCAGCGCGATCAGGGCGAGCATGACCCCGCGGGCGAGATCCGGGGCGAGTGCCCGGGCAGCGCCCGGGAGCCTCGTGGGTGGCGACGCCGACATGGGAGCTCTCCTCTAAGATACGGTGCCGTAGCGATCGAAGACTAAGATACGGGGCCGTATCTAACAAGGAGGATCGTGGCGTCACGTTCACGCCGCCGGGGGGCCGAGCTCGTCGCCGCCCTGCACGCGGCCGTCCTCGCCGAGCTCGAGGAGGCCGGGCTGGGCCGGCTGACCATGGAGGGGGTCGCCCGCCGGGCGGGGACGGCGAAGACGACGCTCTACCGGCGGTGGGCCACCCCCGGGGCGTTGCTGCTCGAGGCGATCGGTGCGGCCTACCCGGTCGAGGAACCGTCCCCGGCGGCCGACGACCTGCGCGGGGACCTCATCCGCGCGCTGGAGCTGTTGCTGGAGTGGTCGCGGCACCCGAGTGCGCGGGCGGTGCAGGCGATCCTCACCGAGCGACACCGGTATCCAGAGCTCACCGCGGGCCTGCAGGAGGTGTTCGACGGCGCGGGGAGCCGATTCACCGCGACCGTCCTGCGGCACTACGCCCGGCTGGGCCACCTCGACCCGGCGGCGCTGACCCCCGTCGTCGAGGACCTCGGGGAGGCGCTGGTGCTCAAGTACGGGATCGACACGGGCAGCGAGCCCGGGCCCGACCGCCTCGCCGAGATCGTCGACCAGGCGATCCTGCCCGCCGTGCGCGCGGGCCGGGTGCCGACCGGGCCCGAATCGGAATAACCGTGCGTTAACCGTCATACAGCGCGCTCCTACCGGGCATTCACGCACCGTGACGGTCGTGCAGAACGCGATCACGGCCACCGCTGCGACCACCGCAGGATCGGGCACGCCGCCCGTGCGGGCGACCCGCCCGGTCCCGCCGGGGACGGGTCCGCTCGCCGTCGCCCGGCTCGCCGGCAGCGCTGCCACGGCGGCCTGCTGGCTGCGCGCGGTCGCCGGCCCCGGCCGTGGCGACCCGGGGTCGGTCGCCGCCGCGCTCGACGCACTCGGCACCCTGCGCACCGAGCTCCGGTCGCTGCGCCCGCTGCTGGACAAGGACACGGTGGTGCGTATCCGCGCGGCCACCGACGCCCCGGCCCGCGCGCTGGCCGCCCGGCACGACCTGGACGTGCGGATCGCGCTGCTCGACGGGGTTGCCGGCGACCCGGAGGCGCGGGTGCTGCGGTCCGCGCTGCGGCGGGCCCGGCGCCGCGCGGCGCCCGTGGTCGCGGACGCCGGGCTCGCCGCGGACCTCGCTGCGCTCGCCGCGGGCCGGCTCGCGGTGCGGGCCGGCGCGTCCCTGGGGGACCCCGCGCTGCCCGCGACGGTGCTGCTGCCGCCGCTGCTGCACCGGCGCGTCCGCAAGCTGGTGCGCGACACCGACCCGGGCGACGCCGGCGCCGTGCACCGACGGGTGGCCGAGCTGCGGATCGTGCTGGCGCTGACCCTCGACGCCGGGCTCGAGGGCAGCGCGCTCGAGGGCAGCGCGCTCGAGGGCACTGCGCCCGAGAGCACCGCCGTGCTCCACGCCGTGGACCGGGAGGCGGCGGTCCTGCAGGACCGGGCCGCGGCCGTCCTGCTCGCCGACGCCGCTGCGGAGCCGGCGGCAGCGCTCTCGCCCGGACCCGCCCGCGACGCGCTCCTCCGCGCCGACCGGCCGGACCTGCGCGGCCCGCTCGCCGCCCTGGCGGCCTCGCGCGACGCCCTGCCCGTCGACACCGCGGGCCCGGCCAAGCGGGCCGCCGGCGGCGTGCTGCTGCGGCCCGGGCCGGCGGGCCCGGAGGTGCTGCTCGTGCACCGGCCGCGGCACGGCGACTGGTCCCTGCCGAAGGGGGCGGTCGCACCCGACGAGTCCGATGTGGACGCCGCTCTGCGCGAGGTGCGGGAGGAGACGGGGCTGCGCTGCCGGGCCGGCGCCGAGGTCACCGGCGTCCGCTACCGGGACCGCAACCGCCGGGCCAAGCAGGTCCGCTACTGGCTGATGACCCCGCTCGCCGCGCACGGCCGCCCGGATCCGTCCGAGGTGGACGGTGTGCGCTGGGTGCCGCTGGACGAGGCGCCCCGGTGGCCGGCCCGGTCCCGCGACCGCGCGGTCCTGGCCGGGGTCGCGGCCGAGCACACCGGGCCCGGACGGGCGGCCTGATGACCACCGTGCTGTGGCGGTTCCGCGACCTGCTGGCACCGCACCGGCGGCGGCTGGCGGCGGGTGGGCTGCTGACCGTGCTCGCGGCCGCGCTGACGCTGCTGCTGCCCTGGCCGCTGGCCGTCGTCGTGGACTCGGTGCTGGGCGGGGCGGGAGTGCCCGGGGCCCTGGAGCCGCTCACCCGGCTCGTGGGTACCGGCGCCGGCCTGGTCGTCGTTTGTGCGCTCGGCCTCTGCCTGGCCGCGGCGGCCGGGGCCGCGGCGACCTACGGGGCCGAACGCGTCCTGTCCGGGGTGGGCGAGCGGGTGCTGGCCGACCTGCGGCACCGGCTGTTCGCCCACCTGCAGGCGCTCCCGCTGGACTACCACGACGGCCGGCGCGTCGGTGACCTCGGCAACCGGCTCACCGCGGACACCTCGACCGTGCAGACCCTGCTCGTCGCCGTGCTGTCGGTGCTGCTGCCCAACGCGACGCTGCTGGCCGGGATCGTCGTCGTGACGCTGGTGCTGGACCCGGTGTTCGCGCTGCTGTCGCTGGCAGTGGGGCCGGTGCTCTACGCCGTCCTCGTGCACTACCGGACGATCATCAAGTCCTGGGCCTCGGTCGCCCGCGCCGCCGAGGGCCGGGTGGCCGCGCACGCCGTCGAGGCGCTCGGCGCGATCCGGCTGGTCAAGACGTTCGCCGGCGAGGCCCGGTCGGAGTCGCGGTTCCGCGGGCACGGTCGGGAGCGGATGGCCGCCGGGCTGTCGCGGGTGGACCACGCCGCGCGGTTGCCCGCCGTCGTCGACGCCCTGGTCCACGCCGGACGCGCGGTGGTGCTGCTCGCCGGCTCGCTGCAGGTGCTCGCCGGGCGGATGGACCTGGGTGTGCTGCTGCTGTTCCTGACCTACAACGAGCGGCTCTACCAGCCGGTGAAGCAGCTCGCGAAGCTGCAGACGACGATCAGCAAGGGGCAGGCGTCGGCGGAGCGGGTCTGCGAGGTGCTCGACACCGTCCCGGGGACGGCCGACGTGCCCGGGGCCCGCCCGCTGCCGCGGCTGCGCGGGCAGGTGGAGCTGCGCGGGGTCCGGTTCGGCTACGACCCGGCGCACCCCGTGCTGCACGACGTCTCGATCCTCGCCCGGCCCGGCGAGACGGTGGCGCTCGCCGGGCCCACCGGGGCCGGGAAGTCCACGATCGGCGGGCTCGTGCTGCGGCTGCACGACGTCCAGGCCGGCGCCGTGCTGCTCGACGGCCACGACGTCCGCACCGTCACCGGGAAGTCGCTGCGTGACCAGGTGTCGGTCGTCCCGCAGGAGCCGGCGCTGCTGTCCGGCACGATCCTGGACAACATCGGCTACGGCGCTCCCTACGCCACCCGCGAGCAGCTGGTCGCGGCCGGGCGGGCCGCGCACGTCGACGAGTTCGCCGACCGGCTGCCCGGCGGCTGGGACACCGTGCTCACCGAGCGCGGGTCGACGCTGTCCGGCGGGCAGCGCCAGCGGATCGCGATCGCCCGCGCGCTGGTGCGCGACACCCCGGTCGTCGTCCTCGACGAACCGACCTCCGGGCTGGACGCGGTCTCCGAGTCGCTGGTGATGGCCGGGCTGGAACGGCTGACGGCGGGCCGCACCGTGCTCGTCGTCGCGCACCGGCTGTCCACCCTGCGCTCCGCCGACCGGATCCACGTGCTCGACCGCGGGCGGGTGGTGCAGTCGGGCAGCTACACCGAACTGGCCGCGGCCGACGGGTTGTTCCGCATCATGCACCGGCTGCTCTCCGACGACGGCGCCGTCGCACCGGACGGGCCGGGCACCGGGCCGGGCACGGTCACGGGGGCGGTGGCTGTCGGTGGCCCGTGATTCCCTGGTACGTGCCAACGCGGGAGGTGGGCCGTGGTCCGGGTCGAGGGGCACTGGCGGAACCGCAGCTGGGTCCGCACGCACTACCGGCATCCGTTGCGTCCGGAGGCCGACCAGACGGGACTGGTGTTCCCGCCGGTCCGGTTCGTGCGGATCGACCTGGCCGCGCACGGCGGCCCGTTCCCGGCGGAGCCCGTGAGCGCCCGGCCGGGCCCGGCGCTCCCGTCGCCGCGACCACCGGGCGACGGTGCCCCCTGACCGGGCATCGAGCGGGCCGGTGCCGCGACCGGCCGGGACCGCCTGCTGGTCCGTCTGCCCGCCGTCGCCCCCGGCGCCGCGGAACCGGCGTGACAACGGGGTGGAACCGCGATAGGCAGGACCTCCGACGGAGGGGCCGGACGGGGAGGTAGCGGGATGAACCGGATGATGCTCGTGCCGGCGGTGCTCGCCGTGCTGGTCCTGCTGGGCTGCGCCGACGCCTCGGCGTCCCCCGGGGCCGGCGCGGCCTCCGGCGAGCGGCCGGCCACCGCGCAGGACCTGCTCGGCCGCTGGTTCCCCGCCGACGGGGTCGCGCAGGGCCGGGCGTTCGCCGACTTCACCGCCGACGGTGGCTGGACCGGGTCGGACGGCTGCAACGGGCAGCGCGGCACCTGGGAGCTCGGCCCGGACGGTGCCTTCACCGGCACCGCGGGGCCCAGCACCCTGATGGCCTGCGAGAACGTCCCGGTCGCCCGCTGGGTCTCCGACGCCGGGCGCGCCGGGATCCGCGGTGACGATCTCGTCCTGTACGACGCCGGCGGGGCCGAGCGGGCCCATCTGGTCCGCGAGCTGCCCTGATCCCGGCCGCCGGGTCAGCGCGGCAGCGGCAGCCAGTCCAGGACGTCGCGGATCCGCGCGTCCCAGTACCCCCACTCGTGGTCCCCGGGCCCGAACCCGGTGGTGACGTCCAGCCCGGCCGCGCGGGCGTGCCCGGCGAACCGCGCCGACTGGTCGTGCAGCGGGTCCTCGTCGCCGGCGCAGACGTACAGCGGCGGGATCCGGTCCGTGCCGTGATCGGCCGCCGCCCGGTCGGCCAGCGCGAACAGGTCGGCCCCGGTGCCGGTCACCGGGTCACCGCCGAAGATCCGCTCCCAGATCCGCGGGTCCTCGGCCCGCGGCGGGCCCGTCACCAGCGCACCGATGTCGAGCACCCCGGACAGTGACGCCGCCGCGCCGAACCGCTGCGGGTCGCGCAACGCCCAGCCCAGCGCGCCGTAGCCGCCCATCGACAGCCCGGCCACGAACGTCGCAGCCGGGTCCTCGCTCACCCGGAAGAACCGGTGGACCAGCTGCGGGAGCTCCTGCTCGATCCAGGTCCGGTAGCGCCCGCCCAGCGCCTGGTCGGTGTAGAAGCTGCGGTGCACCTGCGGCATGACCACGGCCAGGCCCAGCTCGTCGGCGTAGCGCTCGATCGCGGTGTAGCGGGTCCAGGCGGTGTCGTCGTCGGAGAGCCCGTGCAGCAGGTAGAGCACCGGCGGCGGCGCGTCGAGGTCGCGCACGCCGGCCCCGATCCGGGTCCGCGACGGCTGGGGCAGCAGGACCGTGATCGACGTGGCCAGCCCGAGGGAGTCGGCGACGACGTCGCAGCGCAGCCGGGCCATTACGCGGCGCACCCGGTCGCGCCGTCGTGACCCCGCACGCCGGGCAGCAGCTCCACGAGTGTCGATCATCGCTGTGGCCTGGCGGCCGGGTCAAGGAAACCCGGCTGCGCGGCCGCGACGGCGCGGGGGAGGATCTCCCGTGCCATGAGCCACATCCTGATGTCCACGACGGCCGCGCACGGCCACATCCACCCCAACCTGCCGGTGATCGCCGAGCTGGTCGCCCGCGGCCACCGGGTCACCTACCCGGTGCCGGAGCGCTTCGCCGACGCCGTGGCCGGTACCGGCGCCACCCCGCTGCGGATCCGCACCGACCTGCCCGACCCGGCGAAGGGCGAGCAGTGGCCCGACGGCGGCGTGGAGGCGATGCGGCTGTTCTCCGACGAGGCGCGGTCGGCGTACGCGCAGATCGCCGACGCGCTCCAGTACGAGCACCCCGACCTGGTCTGCTACGACGGCAGCGGCTGGGCGGGGCACGCGCTGTCGCGGGTCCGGGGGATCCCCCGGGTCGAGCTGGCCCCGCACATGATCGCCTGGGACGGCTTCGAGGAGGACATGGCCGAGGCGTTCGCACACCTGGAGACGCCCGAGGGCCTGGCCTGGCGGGCCGAGATGGACGCCTGGCTGGCCGAGGTCGGGGCCGGTGTCGGCAACCGCGAGTTCCTCGACCGGCCCGACCGGTCGGTGGTGCTGATCCCGGAGGCGATGCAGCCGAACCTGGAGAAGGTCGACCGCGAGCGGTACACGTTCGTCGGCCCGGTGATCGGCGACCGGTCGCACCAGGGTCTCTGGCCGAAGCCGTCGCGGCCGCTGCTGCTGGTGTCGCTGGGCTCGGCCTACACCGACCGTCCGGAGTTCTGGCGGGACTGCATCGAGGCCATGCACGGCACCGGCTGGCAGACCGTCCTGGCGACCGGCCCGTACGTCTCGGCCGAGGACCTCGGCGAGGTCCCGGACGACGTCGTGGTCCGCGAGTGGGTGCCGCAGCTCGCGGTGCTGGCGCACGCGTCGGCGTTCGTGACGCACGCCGGGATGGGCGGTTGCGCGGAGGGGCTCTGGCACGGCGTCCCGATGGTCGCGGTGCCGCAGGCCGTCGACCAGTTCGGCAACGCGGCCCGGATCGCGGAGCTCGGCGTGGGCGAGCAGCTGCCCGCCGGGGAGGTGACCGCGCAGCGGCTGCGCGAGGCGGTGCTGCGGGTCGCGTCCTCGGAGGAGGTCGGGCTGCGCTGCGCGGAGCAGCAGGCGATCGCCCGGGCGGCGGGTGGTGCCGTGCAGGCCGCCGACGTGGTGGAGTCACTGCTGCCCGCGACCGGCGGGTGCGCCGGGTGCGTCTGCGGGCGCGGCGCGTGCGGCGGCGGCTGAGCCACTCCGCGTCGTTCGTCCGATCGTGGTCCCGCCCGGCGTGGTGATTGTGGACGCGGTGTTGCGGATGGCAACGTCTGCGGCCTCGGTCGGGGGACGGGCGGTGCGCCCGCGGAAGGGGGCCCGTGCGCAGGACCATCGTCACGTTCGTCGCAGCGCTGGGGGTCGCGGTCGGGACCGCGGCGCCCGCGGCCGCGCAACCGGCACCCGGGCCCGCCCCGGCGCCGCCGGCGATCAGCTGGGGGCCGTGCGCCGAGGCGCCGCTGGTCGCCGCGGGTGCCGAGTGCGGCACGCTGGCCGTGCCGCTCGACCACGCCGACCCGGGCGGCGAGACGATCACCCTCGCGCTGTCGCGGGTCCGGCACACCGTCCCGGAGGCCGAGTACCAGGGCGTCGCCCTGGTGAACCCGGGCGGGCCCGGCGGATCCGGGCGCGGGCTGAGCCGCCTCGGCGGTGCGGTGCCGAAGGACGCGGGTGAGGCCTACGACTGGATCGGGTTCGACCCGCGCGGCGTCGGGGCGAGCGAGCCGGCACTGAGCTGCGGCCCGGACTACGGCGGTTACGCCCGTCCGGACTTCCGGCCGGAGAACGGTGCCGAGGCGGCCTGGCTGCCCCGGACGAAGGCCTACGCCGACGCGTGCGCCGCGGCAGGCGGCGAGCTGCTGGAGCACCTGCGCACCGAGGACACCGTGCGCGACATGGACCTGATCCGCCGGGCGCTCGGCGCCGAGCGGATCAGCTACTACGGCTTCTCCTACGGCACGCTGCTCGGCCAGGTCTACGCGACGATGTTCCCGGACCGGGTGCACCGGATGGTGCTCGACGGCGTCGTCGACCCGCGGGACTGGTGGTACCGGGCGAACCTGAACCAGGACGTGGCGTTCGAGCGCAACATCGGCGTCTTCTTCGACTGGGTCGCGGAGCACGACGCCACCTACCACCTCGGCACCAGCGGAGAGGCGGTCGAGAAGCGCTTCTACGACCTCTACGAGCAGTTCCGGACGGCCCCGGCGGGCGGGAAGATCGGCTCCGCGGAGTGGACCGACATCTTCCTGCGGGCCGGCTACAACGTCGGCGAGTACACCTCGGTCGCCGAGGCCTTCGTCGCCGGCGCGCGGAACGACGCGGCCGCCCTCACCGCCGCCTACGACCGGGCCGGGTCGCCGACCGACGACAACACCTACGCGGTCTACCTCGCCACCGAATGCACCGACGCACCGTTCCCGCGGGACTGGGCGAGCTGGGAGCGGGACAACACCGAGATCGACGCGAAGGCACCGTTCGAGACCTGGGGCAACGCCTGGTACAACGCGCCCTGCCTGGACTGGCCGGTGGAACCGGGGCCGGCCCCGGTCGTCTCCGGCGAGCTGGCGACCGGGCCGCTGCTCATCTCGGAGACCTTCGACGCCGCGACGCCCTACGACGGGGCGCTGCAGGCCCGGCGGACCTTCCCCGGGTCGTCGCTGATCGAGGGGGTCGGCGGGCACACCCACTCGGGCTCGCTGTCCGGTGTGTCGTGTGTGGACGACCGGGTGGCGGACTACCTGCTGACCGGGGCGCTCCCGGAACGGACCGGCGGTGACGGGTCCGACGTGCAGTGCCCGGCCGTGCCACCACCGGACCCGGCGCAGGGGACCACGGCCGACCCGGGCTGACCCGGGCAGGAGCCGGCCCCGTGCTGCGAACGCGCGCACCGGGCCCGCACCCCGCACGCTGGACGGGTGCGAGGCGGCAGCACGTGCTGAGCGGTGGCCCGGCCCTGCTCGACGACGTCCTGGTGCCGGTCGGTGCGCTCCTGACCCTGGTCACCACCGTCGGCACCGTCCACTGGCTCAAGGGCAAGCGGATCCTCGCCCTGACGGCTCCGCTCTCGGTGATCTCCGTGCTCGGGATGGCCGGGATCGCGCGGGTCGCGCGGCCGCACTCACCGTGGGCGGCCTGGCGGTACTCCCCGGACCGGCTCGGGCAGGCACGGGCCCGGTTCGGCGGGGCACCCACCGAGCCGGTACCGCGCCGGGACCCGCCGGCCACGGCCGCGTTCGCGACGGTGCTCACCGGCGTGCTCGCCGGGGTCCCGTCCGGCGCGGTGACCTCGCTCGTCGGCGGGCTGATCGTCGGTCATGCCCTGCTGGCGTCGTCGGGACGCCCGGCCTCGCGCCGGGTCTGCAGCCTCGCCGTCGCGGCCGCGGTGGTGGGGGAGGCGGCCGTCTGCGTGTCCGGCCCGCCCCCCGACGGCGTCCTGCCCGGGGTGGCGACGACGCTGGTCGTCGCCACCGGGGCAGCGCTGCTGTACCGGGGCCCGGGAGCCCGGTGACCTCAGGCGAAGTGGACGTACTCGTACTCGAACGGCTTGCCGTTGATCCCGTTCGACGGCGGCGCGATCCAGCCGGCGATCTTGCCGGGCTCGTAGACCGGGCGCATCAGGTTCTGCACGAACGTCCGGTCCGCCTCCGAGGGCAGCCAGTCGTCGCGGCGGGCCTCCCACACATCCGGACCCACCAGGTCGCCCTTCGGTGTGATGTGGTGGGTCGAGAACAGCCCGACGTCGCGGTTGAACCCGACGTGCGGCAGGTACACCCGCTCGTCGAACCCGTTCTTCTCCAGGATCCGGTTCCACCGCTTCACCCCGGACTGGCAGTCCTTCACGTACTCGTTGCGCAGGTCCAGGTTCAGTGCCAGTAGCGCGGGGACCTCGTCGGTGATCACCGAGCCGTCGCGGACCTGCTCCATGCCGTAGCCGTCCTCGGTGAGCAGGTGGTCGTCGCTGCGGCGCTCCTCCTGCCAGCGGCCCTTCAGGCCGGCAGTGAAGTAGTTGGCCGCGTTCGTCGACTGCTCGGACCCGAACAGGTCGAGCGAGACCGAGTAGTGGAAGTTGATGTACTTCTGGATCACGTGCAGCGGCACGCCGCCGTGCGGGGCGATATCGGCGGTGTCGTGCTCGCGCATCAGCTCGCAGGTCCGCTGGATCACCCGGTCGATGCCGGTGGTGCCCACGAACATGTGGTGGGCCTCCTCCTTGAGCATGAACTCGCACGTGCGCGAGAGCGGGTCGAAGGCGGACTCCTTCAGCGTCCCGAGCTGGTACTTGCCGTCCCGGTCGGTGAAGTAGGTGAACATGTAGAAGGAGAGCCAGTCCGGGGTCTCCTCGTTGAACGCGCCGAGGATCCGGGGCGAGTCGAGGTCACCGGAGTTGCGCTGCAGCAGCGCCTCGGCCTCCTCACGGCCGTTGCGCCCGAAGTAGGCGTGCAGCAGGTAGACCATCGCCCAGAGGTGACGGCCCTCCTCGACGTTGACCTGGAACAGGTTGCGCAGGTCGTAGAGGCTCGGCGCGGTCTCGCCGAGGCGGCGCTGCTGCTCCACCGAGGCAGGCTCGGTGTCGCCCTGGATGACGATCAGCCGCTGCAGGTCCGCGCGGTGCTCGCCCGGCACCTGCTGCCAGACCGGCTCGCCCTTGTTCTCGCCGAACGCGATCCGCCGGTCGTCGCCGCGCTCGGACAGGAACACGCCCCAGCGGTACTCCTCCATCGCGACGTGACCGAACTGCGCCCAGCCCTCCTTGCCGACGTCGACGGCGGTGCGCAGGTAGACGTCCTGGGTCGGCACGGCCGGGCCCATCGTCTTCCACCAGTTGATGAAGTTCGGCTGCCACGACTCCAGGGCACGCTGCAGCTTCCGGTCCCCGGCCAGGTCGACGTTGTTCGGGATCTTCTCGGAGTAATCAATGGACACTGCTGCTCATCCCTCAGACTCGGCGGCGGTCGAAGTCGGCCCTGCGGCCCGTGCCGTACTTGCGCAGCGCGCCCTCCGGCCCGGAGGCGTTCGGACGCACGAAGATCCAGTTCTGCCAGGCGGTGAGCCGCGAGAAGATCCGCGACTCCATCGTCTCCGGCCCGACGAACCGGTGGTTGGCCTCCATCCCGGTCAGCGCGTCCGGTGACAGCGAGGCCCGCTCCTCGAGCATGATCCGGACCTCGTCGTCCCAGTCGATGTCGTCCGGGGCGTCGGTGACCAGGCCCAGCTCCAGGGCCTCGCGGGCCTCGATCCGCCGCCCGGCCTCCTGCCGGAGCTTGGCGACGTGGTCGTCGTCGCCGTGGAACCGCGAGCCGAGCCGGGTCACGCCGTTGCCCATCGGGAACGTCCCGAAGTTCGCGGCCGTCAGGACGATCCGGGCCTCCTCCTGCCCGGAGCCGGCCGTGCCGTCGGTGTCGTCCGTGTCGCCGGTGTCGTCGGTGGAGTCGTCGAACGGACCGTCCAGCATGTACTGCCGGTCGCAGGCCAGCGCCAGCTCCAGCAGCGCCCCGGCGAAGCAGGAGCCGGGCTCGATCAGCGCGATCAGCGACCGCGAGGTCACGTCGAGACGCTTGAGGGTGCGCTTGACGTAGTGCCGGATCTCGCTCGCCAACCAGTCCGACGAGGAGTGCTCCTCGAGGAACGTCTCGACGGCCAGCGCGTTCCCGACGTCACCGCGGGTCCGGATCACCCAGGTGCCCAGCTCCAGCTCGTTGCTGCGCAGCCGCAGGATCAGGTCGTCGAGCTCGCGGGTCACCGCCAGCGGCCAGAAGTCCGCCCCGAGCTCGTGCACCTGCTCCATCGAGGAGGGGGCACCGCCGTCCGGGCCGTCGATCGTGATCTCGACCAGGCCGGCGGCCCGGTCGAACGACGCCCGCACGTGCGGGTAGGTGATGCCCTCGCCCGTCTCGGTGCGCTGCAGCGGCGGCAGCTCGATCCCGGCCCCGCCGGGGAGCCGGGTGGAGGCGCGGGCCGCGTCGGCGGCCCGCTCGCGCACGGTCTCGTCCCACCGGCGCTTGGGGATCACCTCGTCGACGAGCCGCCAGTCGACGGCCTGCTTCCCGCCGAACCCCTCGGACTTGGTGGCGAACACGTCGGCCCGGTCCTTGCGGACGCGCCGCTTGTCGGTGACCCGGGTCAGCCCGCCGGTACCGGGCAGCACCCCGAGCAGCGGGACCTCGGGCAGCGCCACGGTCGAGGAGTTGTCGTCGATCAGCAGGATCGTCTCGCAGGCCAGTGCCATCTCGTAGCCGCCGCCGGCCGCGGTGCCGTTCAGCGCGGCGACCCAGGTCTGGCCGGAGTGCTCGGTCGCGTCCTCGATGCCGTTGCGGGTCTCGTTGGTGAACTTGCAGAAGTTCACCTTCCACGGGTGCGGGGACCCGGCGAGCATCCGGATGTTGGCGCCGGCGCAGAAGTTCCGGTCGCGCGCGCTGGTCAGCACGACGGCCCGGACGCCGGGGTGGGTGAAGCGCAGCCGCTGGGTGATGTCGTACAGCTCGATGTCGACGCCGAGGTCGTAGCTGTTCATCTTCAGCTCGTAGCCGTCGACGAGCCCACCCTCCTCGTCGACGTCGAGCCGGACGTAGGCGACAGCCGGGTTCTCGGAGTCGATCTCCAGTTGCCAGTGCCGGTACGTCGAGGGATCCCGGTCGAAGTCGACCGCCGGGGAACCGGCGTCGGTGGTGGGGCCGGACTCGGTCATGGGACGGGCGCCTCCTCGCGTCGTCGCGGTGCCTCAAAGGCTACAACACGACGACGCGACGACGGAAGATTGTGGAGTGTCCGTCCGGTGCCGGGGTCAGCGGGAGTGGTGCACCACTCCCGCGGGGACCGGCTTGCGCAGCTCACCGACGTCGTTGCCGACGAACCCGTGGGTGGCCAGCCAGTCGGTGACCTGCTCGGGGTCCGGGTGGGCGTGCGGCACCACGTTGTAGATGTAGCTCAGCCCGCGCTGCCCGGCCTCGTCCTCCAGCCGGGACAGCACGAACGAGCCGACCCCGGTCCGCCGGGCCTCCGGATGCACCAGGACGAGGATCTCCGCGTCCCCCCACGACTCGTCCAGCCGGCCGTAGGCGACGGTCCGGCCGCCGCCGTCCTCGACGCGCCACCACTCGTCGCCCAGCGCGTCACCGGACTCGGGCCTGCCCAGGCCGAACAGTGCCGGATCCAGAACGCCGAGCACGCCGGCCTTCCGGGTGTCCCAGGTCGCCGGGGTCTCCGGGATCCACTCCCACGCGTGCACGCCGGCCTCCTCGCCGTCGGGTGACAGGTGCCCCTGCGAGTGAACCCTGTCGACCGGCTCCGGCCAAGGGACCGTCGCGAAAAGCGACACTAGGGCCGGCGCATGGTGCCCGTCTCGACGAAGCGTGCGTGCCAGGACAGCGCCTCGGTCAGCAGGTGCGGGGTGTGGCGTCCGTACGCCGACGCCAGCGCCCGTTCGTGGTAGTCGCGCAGCGCCGGCCGGTAGTCCGGGTGCGCGCAGTGCGCGATGACCTGCTCGGCGCGCTGCTTGGGCGAGAGCCCGCGCAGGTCGGCCAGGCCCTGCTCGGTGACGACGATGTCGACGTCGTGCTCGGTGTGGTCGACGTGCGAGACCATCGGGACGATCGCCGAGATCGCCCCGTCCTTGGCGGTCGAGGGGGAGAGGAAGATCGAGAGGTAGCCGTTGCGGGCGAAGTCGCCCGACCCGCCGATCCCGTTCTGGATCCGGCTGCCCATCAGGTGCGTCGAGTTGACGTTGCCGTAGACGTCCGCCTCGATCATGCCGTTCATCGCGATCACCCCGAGCCGGCGCACGACCTCCGGGTGGTTGCTGATCTCCTGCGGGCGCAGCACGATCCGGTCGCGGTAGTCGGCCGCGCTGGCGTTGAACCGCTGCACCGTCCCCGGGCTGAACGACAGCGCCGTCGCCGAGGCGGTCGCCAGGGTGCCCGAGTCGAGCAGGTCCAGCATGCCGTCCTGGATCACCTCGGTGTAGGCGCTCAGGCCCGCGAAGGGGCCCTCGGCGAGCCCCGCCAGGACGGCGTTGGCGATGTTGCCCACCCCGGACTGGATCGGCAGCAGCCGGTCGGGCAGCCGCCCGCGCCGCACCTCGGCGGTGAGGAAGTCGAGCACGTGCCCGGCGATGCGGCGGGACACGGTGTCCGGTGGCGCGAACCCGCTGTTGCGGTCCGGGGCGTCGGTGGGCACGACCGCGATCACCTTGTCCGCCGGGCACTCCAGGTGCGGCACCCCGATCCGGTCGGCCGGGCCGGTGATCGGGATCGGGACGCGGTCCGGGGGCAGCGCGGTGCCGTAGTAGACGTCGTGCATCCCGCGCAGGCCCTCGGACTGCCAGCTGTTCACCTCGAGGATCACCCGGTCCGCCCGGTCGATCCAGGTCTTGTTGTTGCCCACCGACGAGGACGGCACCAGCCGGCCGTCGGCGTCGATCCCGGCGACCTCGACGACGGCGATGTCGACCGCCCCGAGGAAGCCCATCCACACCATCTGGGCCACGTGCGAGAGGTGGGTGTCGAGGTACTCCATCGTCCCGGCGTTGATCTTCTTCCGGGTGACCGGGTCCGACTGGTAGGGCAGCCGCAGCTCGATCCCGTCGGCCTCGGCGAGCGCGCCGTCCAGCTCCGGTGCGGTCGACGCTCCGGTCCACACGTTGACTCGCAGCGTCTCGCCGGCCGCGGTCGCCGCCGTCATCCGGCGGGCCAGCGCGCCGGGCACCGCCTTCGGGTAGCCGGCGCCGGTGAACCCGCTCATGGCGACGTTCGCGCCGACCGGGATCAGCCCGGCCGCGTCCTCGGCGGACATCACCTTCGCGCGCAGTGCCGCGGACGCGATCCGGTCCGGGGTCATCCGCGACGGTCCGGGTCGGGGAGCGCGATCAGCGGGTCGGTGGCCAGGTCACCGGCCCGGATGCGGTAGACCCACAGGGTGCGGCCGTAGTACTTGTCGGTCTCGCCGACCCACTCCAGGCCCAGCCGCCGGGCCGTCGCGATCGCCGGCTCGTTGTCCGGGCGGGCCACCGCGAACAGCTCCTCGACGTCCGGCTGGCCCAGCGCCCACCCGATCAGCGCGAACGCGGCCTCGGTGGCGTAGCCGCGGCCCCACGCGTCCGGGCGCAGCTGGAAGCTGATCTCCAGGTCCTGGTCGTAGGGCGGCAGCAGCCGGATGGCCAGGCCACCGACGACCACCCCGTCGGTGCGGCGCTCGATCGCCCACCGGCCCCGCGGGGCCTCCAGGTTCTGCTGGGCCTCGGTCCAGGCGACCAGGACCGCGCGCATGGCGTCCACGTCGCCGATCCGGTCGGTCTCGGGCGTCAGCCAGCCGGTGACGTCGGCGACCCCGTAGGTGGCCAACGCGTCCTCGGTGTCCTCCGGCCGCCAGCCGCGCACCCGCAGACGCTCGGTCTCGAGTTCCAGCGCCATCCCGGCACGCTAGCGCCGGGCAGGGCGGGCCGCCACCGGACGACCGGGTGCCCGCGGCGGCCCGGGGCGCCCGGTCACGCCTCCCGGCGTCACGCCCTCAGGACACCGCCTCCGGTGTCGCGCTGCGCCCGCCGACCTCCGGCAGGGCGGAGGCGTGCTCGCGCAGCCGGTAGCGCTGGATCTTGCCGGTCGGGGTCTTCGGCAGCTCCTCGACGGTGACGACGACGCGGGGCCGCTTGAACGCGGCGAGCCCGTCCCGGCAGAACGCCACCAGCTCCTCCGGCGAGGGTGCGGCGGTCGGGTCCCGCGGGACGACGAACGCGACCGGCTTGTCCAGCCCGTCGGCGTCGGGCACCCCGACGACGACCGCCTCGGCCAGGCCGGTGTGCTCCAGCAGGCGGGTCTCCACCTCGCCCGGGGAGACCCAGATGCCGCCCACCTTCAGCACGTCGTCGGCGCGGCCCAGGCAGGTCCACGAGCCGTCGGCGTTGCGCACGTACTGGTCCCCGGTGCGCATCCAGCGGCCCTGGAAGACCATCCGGTTGACCTCGGTGCGGCACCAGTAGCCGGTGCAGATCGAGTCCCCGGCGACGTAGAGCATGCCCTGCTCGCCGGCCTCGTCGATCACCGTGCCGTCCGGGCGGCGCAGCTGGACCTCGTAGCCGGGCACCGGGAAGCCCGAGCTGCCCGGGACGACCTGCCCGGGCAGGTTCGACACGAAGATGTGCAGCGCCTCGGTGGAGCCGATGCCGTCGAGGACCTCGAAGCCGTAGCGCTCGCGCACGCCGTGGAACATCCGGGCCGGCAGCGCCTCGCCCGCCGAGGCGCCGCGCCGCACGGTCGCGAACCGCTCGGCGGGCAGCTCCGCGGCGAGCATCGGCCCCCAGAAGCTGGGCACGGCGAAGAACAGCGTCGCGCCGTGCTCCTCGGCGAGCCGGGAGTACCGCTCCGGGTCCGGCCGGCCGGGCTCGAGCACCGCGCAGGCGCCGGCCGACAGCGGGAAGAACATCGAGTTCCCGATGCCGTAGGCGAAGAACAGCTTCGCCACCGACAGGCAGACGTCGTCGGCGCGGATGCCGAGCACCTGGGCGGCGTAGGTGTCGCAGACGAACCGGATGTCGCTGTGCCGGTGCATCGCGCCCTTGGGCTTGCCGGTGGTGCCCGAGGTGTAGAGCCAGAGCGCCTGCGACTCGTCCCAGGTCGGGGCGGGTTCGGGCATCGGCCCGCCGGCGGCGAGCAGCCCGTCCCAGGTGAGCGCGTCGACCCCGGACGGCGCGGTGGGTGCGGTGGCGCCGGTGAGGACGACGCGTTCCAGGTCGGGCGCGCCGGCGGTGGCCTCGGCGAGCCGGTCGGCGAACGCCTCGTCGCCGATCACCGTGGTCGCCCGGGAGTCGCGGATCAGCACGCCCAGCTCGCGCCCGGTCAGCATCGTGGAGCCGGGCACGGCGACCGCCCCGGCCCACATCGTGCCGAGGATCGCGGTGAACAGGTCGATGTCGTCGGGCATGACCATGAGCACCCGCTGCTCGGGGCGGACACCGGCCGCCCGCAGCGCGCCCGCGACCGCGCGGACCCGCTCGGTCAGCTCGGCGTAGGTGAGCGAGCCGCCCGGGAACCGGACGGCGGTACGGTGGCCGTCACCGGCCTCGACCCGGGCCAGGGTGAGGTGGGCGGCCGCGTTGAAGGAGGCCGCGCCGCTGGTCGGGCCGGGTGCGGTCGGTAGGGAACGGGCGGGTTCGTCACCGCGGGTGGGCTCGTCCGGGGCGGGTTCGTCAACGCGGGTGGGCTCGTCCGGGGCGGGTTCGTCAACACTGACGACATCAGCCATGGTGGGTGGCTCCTGTGCCGGTTCGGGGCCTGTGATGCTACACACGTCGGACGTGTCGTCAACGGTTTGTAGATCGAAATGGACCCGCTCCGGACGGTGGTCCGGCGCTGCGTAGGCTCCGCCGCCGTGGGGACCCTTGTCAGCTTCCACGCCCATCCCGACGACGAGTCGATCGGCACCGGCGGCACGCTCGCCAAGGCCGCGGCGCTCGGGCACCGGGTGGTGCTCGTCTTCGCCACCCGCGGTGAGCTCGGCGAGCCGGTGCCCGGCGTCCTGGCCGACGGCGAGCAGCTCTCGTTACGGCGCTCGGCGGAGTGTTTCGCCTCGGCGCGCGAGCTCGGCGTCGCCCGCGTCGAGTTCCTCGGCTACGTCGACTCCGGGATGATGGGCGAGCCGACCAACGACGCGCCGTACTGCTTCTGGCAGGCGGGGGTGGAGCACGCCGCCCGCCGGCTCGCGGTGATCCTCGAGGAGGAGGAGGCCGACGTCGTCACCACCTACGACGACAACGGCGGCTACGGCCACCCCGACCACATCCAGGTGCACCGGGTCGGCAACCGGGCCGGCGAGCTCGCCGGGGTGCCGGTGGTCGCGCAGAACACCACGAACCGGGACTGGATGCTGCGCGGGATGCGCGGTCTGCAGAAGGACCGTGGTGCCGACTGGACGCCGCCGGAGATCCCCGACGACGGCTCGTTCGGCAAGCCCGAGTCGGAGATCACCCACCGGGTCGAGGCCGTCGAGTACGCCGAGGTCAAGCGGGCGTCGATGCGCGCGCACGCCAGCCAGATGGGGCCCGACCACTTCATGCTGACGATGCCCGAGCCGGTGTTCGCGATGGGGCTGGGCACCGAGTTCTACATCGTCGAGGTCCAGCCGAACCCGGCCTCGGCGCCGGACGTGTGGACCGACGTCTTCGAGCCGCTCCGCCCGTGAGTGGTTTTCGCGGTCCTGACCGCGAAAACCACTCACGGGCGCGGTAGCGCGAACCGGTCCCAGGTGCGCATCAGCGCGCCGTGCGCCGGGCGTTCGACGAGCCGGGTCAGCAACCAGCCGAGCAGGACCGCGGTGACCAGCATCGCCGCGGACTGCAGCAGCGGCCCGACGCCGACGTCCTGCAGCCGGCGCATGAGGACGTAGCCGACGGTCTGGTGCATCAGGTACACGCCGTAGGAGATTCCGGCCAGCCACCGGACCGCCGACGCGACCGGGGCCGGCGTCCACGCCCCCGGCCGCGGCAGCCGCGCGACCAGCGCGACCAGCGCGATCCCCACGCACACCAGGCCCGCGGCCATCGCGTCGAGGTGGTCGAGGTCGAAGCGCACGACGTTGTCCGGGCCGGGGGTGAAGGCGTGCACGAACTGCGCCACCCCGCAGAGGGTGAGCAGGGCACCGGCGTGGGCGTTGCCGATGCGCCGGGTCGACCACAGCCAGACGGCGATCCCGGCCACGAACAGGTGCAGCCGGTGGAACCCGAAGCCGTCGGAGATCATCCGGTACCACTCCGGCGGGTCGGCCGGGTCGTTCGGCGCCGCCCGCAGCGGCCACAGCAGCAGCGGGACGACGACCATCATCCACAGCAGGATCCGCAGCCGCGGCCCGGTGCCCCAGCGGGTCACGCTGAGCACGGCCGCCGCGGTGAACGCCATGAGCTGCAGCGGCAGCGTCCAGAACGCGGGGTCGAGCCAGGGGAACCGCTCGGTGTCCCAGTTCCCGAGCATCAGCCAGTTGACGACGAGCTCGCGGGCGGGCGGGTCGCCCCAGTCCTCGGGGGACAGGTAGCGCAGCGCGGTCCAGGCGATCGGCACGGCGACGAGGAAGGCCGGTAGCAGCCGGGACACCCGGCCCCACCAGTAGCGCCCGGGGGAGTGCCTGCCCAGGGTGGCGCACGCGAAGTACGCCGAGATCACCAGCAGCAGGCTCGCGCCGACCTGGTGATCGAAGGAGAACCGGCGCGGGATCAGCTCCGGGTGCAGCGTCGGGCCCAGGTGGGTGGCGTGGTAGAGGACCACGAGCAGCACGAACCCGCTGCGGAGCACGTCCCAGCCGGGTTCCCGGCGCCGGGAGCCGGGTCGACCGGGTTCCGGTGTCGGTACGACCACCCCGCCACGGTAGGCATGGGCCCCGCGCGGCCCCGGCGGTACCCCCGGGCGGGCCGCGGGGGTGATCCCGGACACCGGCGGGCCCGGTGGAAGGCTGCCCTGATTGCGCTTCCGGAGAGTGTTCGTTCTACTCTCCGTAGAGCACGATCGGCGGCTTTCCGGCCCGACCGGAGGCGGGCCGTCGATCGAGAAGTAGAGTCCCCGCGGAGTCCGCGAGGACTTGCTCAGGTCAGGCAAGTGCATGGAGGCCCAGGTGACAGCGGTCGAGCCCAAGCCGATCTCGACGCGCCCGTATCCGGCGCGCCGGGAGGGCAAGGGATCCACGTTCCTCAAGATGCTGAGGACGACGGACCCCAAGGACATCGCGATCCTCTACATGGTCACGTCGTTCGCCTTCTTCGCGGTCGGCGGCGTGATGGCGCTGCTCATCCGGGCCGAGCTCGCGCGTCCGGAGCTGCAGTTCCTCTCGACCGAGCAGTACAACCAGCTGTTCACCATGCACGGCACGATCATGCTGCTGCTGTTCGCGACGCCGATCGTGTTCGGTTTCGCGAACTACATCGTGCCGCTGCAGATCGGTGCGCCCGACGTGGCGTTCCCGCGGCTGAACGCGTTCTCGTACTGGCTGTTCCTCTTCGGCGGCCTGACGGTCCTCTCCGGCTTCCTGACCCCGGGTGGCGCCGCCGACTTCGGCTGGTTCGCCTACACCCCGCTGTCGAGTGCGGTCCGCTCGCCCGGCGTCGGCGCCGACCTGTGGATCATGGGCTTGGTCGTGTCCGGTCTGGGCACGATCCTGGGTGGCGTCAACTTCATCACCACGATCGTCTGCATGCGCGCGCCCGGCATGACGATGTTCCGGATGCCGATCTTCACCTGGAACATCCTCATCACGTCGATCATGATCCTGATCGCGTTCCCGATCCTGACCGCGGCGCTGCTCGGCCTGGCCGCGGACCGGCATCTCGCGGCCAACGTGTTCGCCCCGGAGAACGGCGGTGTGCTGCTCTACCAGCACCTGTTCTGGTTCTTCGGGCACCCCGAGGTCTACATCGTGGCGCTGCCGTTCTTCGGCATCGTGTCCGAGGTCTTCCCGGTGTTCGCCCGCAAGCCGATCTTCGGCTACAAGGGCCTGATCTTCGCGACGATCGCCATCGCGGCGCTGTCCATCGCGGTCTGGGCGCACCACATGTACGCCACCGGCGCGGTGCTGCTGGCCTTCTTCTCCTTCACGACGTTCCTGATCGCCATCCCGACCGGCATCAAGTTCGTGAACTGGATCGGCACGCTGTGGCGCGGCAAGATTACCTTCGAGACGCCGATGGTCTTCGCGCTGGGCTTCCTGGCGACGTTCCTGTTCGGCGGACTGACCGGCGTCCTGCTCGCGATGCCGCCCGTGGACTTCCACGTCTCGGACAGCTACTTCGTCGTCGCGCACTTCCACTACGTGCTCTACGGCACGATCGTGTTCGCCACCTTCTCCGGGATCTACTTCTGGTTCCCGAAGATGACCGGCCGGTTCCTCGACGAGAAGCTCGGCAAGATCCACTTCTGGCTGACCTTCGTCGGGTTCCACATGACGTTCCTGGTGCAGCACTGGCTGGGCAACGAGGGCTACCCGCGCCGGTACGCCGACTACCTGCCCTCCGACGGGTTCACCACGCTGAACATGATCTCGTCGATCGGCGCGTTCATCCTGGGTGCCTCGACGCTGCCGTTCTTCTACAACGTGTTCAAGAGCTACCGGTTCGGCCGGGTCTGCACGATCGACGACCCGTGGGGCTTCGGCAACTCGCTGGAGTGGGCCACGACGTCGCCGCCGCCGCGGCACAACTTCACCGAGCTGCCGCGGATCCGGTCCGAGCGTCCGGCGTTCGACCTGCACTACCCGCACCTGGTCGAGCGGGCCCGGGCCGAGGCCCATGTCGGCGGCCACGCGCAGCCGAGCGAGGTGCTGGCCAAGGAGGTCGGCAAGGAATCGTGGCCGGACGACGACCCCAAGTCGAACTGAGGTGCCGGTAGCTCCCACCCCCGGTCCGGCCCGCCCCACCGTGCTCGTCACGGTGAGCGGTCCGGACCGTCCGGGTGTCAGCTCCGTCCTCTTCGCCGCCCTCACCGCCGCCGGCGTCGAGCTGCTCGACCTGGAGCAGGTGGTGGTGAACCGCCGGCTCACCCTCGGTGCCCTCGTGGTGCCGGCCGGGGACCCGGAGGAACTGCAGGAGTCCGTCGGCGAGGCGATGGACTCCATCGGCATGTTCGTGCACATCGAGATCCAGCGCGACGGCGACGTCGACACCCGCCCGCAGTCGACGCACGTCGTCACGGTGCTGGGCCGGCCGATCACGGCCCGCGCCTTCGGGGCGATCGCCGCCGAGCTGGCCGCGGTCGGCGCGAACATCGACGCCATCCGCCGGGTCGCCGACTACCCGGTGACCGGGCTGGAACTGCTCGTCTCGCCCGTTCCCGACGGCGACGCCGACGCCTACCCGCCCGGCACCCTGCGCAAGCGGCTCGTCGAGGTGGCCCACCAGGCCGGGGTGGACGTCGCGGTGTCGCGGTCCGGGCTCGCCCGGCGCAGCAAGCGGATGATCGTGTTCGACGTCGACTCCACCCTGATCCAGGGCGAGGTCATCGAGATGCTCGCGGCGCGGGCCGGTTCGGACGTCGAGGACGAGGTCCGGCGGGTCACCGAGGAGGCGATGGCCGGCGAGCTGGACTTCGCCGAGTCCCTCACCCGCCGGGTCGCCGCGCTGAAGGGACTGCCCGCCTCGGTCGTCGACGAGGTCGCGTCCGAGATCGAGCTGACCCCGGGCGCGCGGACCACGATCCGCACCCTCAAGCGGCTCGGTTACCGCTGCGGGGTCGTCTCCGGTGGGTTCACGCAGGTCATCGCCGGGCTCGCGGACGAGCTGAAGCTCGACTTCGTGGCCGCCAACGAGCTCGAGATCATCGACGGGGCCCTCACCGGCCGGGTGTGCGGCGAGATCGTGGACCGGCCGGGCAAGGCCGTCGCGCTGCGCCGGTTCGCCGAGGCGTACGAGATCCCGATCGACCAGTCGATCGCGGTCGGCGACGGCGCGAACGACATCGACATGCTCTCCACCGCCGGGCTCGGCATCGCGTTCAACGCCAAGCAGGCCCTGCGTGACGTCGCCGACACCTCGGTGTCGGTGCCCTACCTCGACGTGGTGCTGTTCGTCCTGGGCATCACCCGCAACGAGGTGGAGGCGGCCGACGCCGCCGAGGGTGTGCTGCGCCGGGTCCCCATCCCGTGACGACGCCGGCGCCGGTCCTGGGCCTGCTCGCCGGGCGGTACGGCACCGGCGCCCGCTCGCGGGAGATCCCGCCCGAGCCGGACGGCGTCGTCCGGGCGATGCCGGTCGTGCTGCGGATCGAGCGGGACCCGCTACCGGGCCGCACCCCGCTGCTGGAGGCGGCCGCGACCGCGGCGGTGGCGGTGTGCCTGGACCCCCGCTCCCAGCCGGACGGCGAGTGGCACGAGGCCGTCGCCCCCTGGATCGACGGCCGGATCCGCAAGATCGCCCGCCGGGCCCGGGGCGCGCACTGGCGCGCGGTACAGGACCTGCCCGGGGTCACGGTCGAGGTCGACGGAGCCGAGGCCCGCGCGTTGCTGCCGGGTCCGGTCGACGACGTGCCGAAGCCGGTCTCGCGGCTGCAGATCGGCGGCACCGAGCTCGACGCCGACCGGCCGGGTGAGGTGCCGGACGGTGTGCCGACGGTGCTGCTGAACCCGCGTGCGGAGATGACGGTGGGCAAGGCCGCGGCCCAGGTCGGGCACGCGTCGATGATCCTCGCCGCGGCCCGTGGCTGGCCGGTCGCCGAGCCCGCCGAGGTGCCGCGGTGCGCCGTGCGCACCCCCGCGCCCGAGGCCTGGGACCGGCTCTGCGCCGGGCTCGCCGCCGGCGGGGACCCGGGCCTGGTCGCGGTACGCGACGCCGGGTTCACCGAGGTCGAACCGGGTACCGTCACCTGCCTGGCCCGCTGACCGGCCGCTGACCGGCCGGGAGCCGCTGCCGGCTCAGCCGCGGTCGACCTCGGTGACGAACGTGAGCACCCGCTCGTTCACCACCTCCGGGAACTCCCCGTTCAGCGCGTGCCCGGCACCGTCGACGATCTCGACCCGGACGTCCGGCAGGAGTGCCCGCGCCCGCTCCCGGGAGCGCCGGGCGTCGTGGGTGCGGCTGCGCCCGCCCAGCAGGGCCAGTACCGGGACCCGCAGCCCGCGCAGGTCGTCGTCGGCGGGCAGCGCCGGCGGCGGGGTGACGTTGCGGAAGTCCCCGGCGGCGGCGACGGTCAGCCGGCCGATCGGGCCGTCGAACAGCGTGTCGTCGGCGTCGACGATCCAGCGCAGTGCCCTCCGCCGCAGCCCGACCGGCAGGCCGGGGACGGTGAGCAGCCCCGCCACCACCAGTCCCGGCCGGATCCGGCCGAGCACCTGGGTCGGCTCGATCATCGACAGGGACGCGACCCGGGCCGGTTCCCGCAGGGCGACCTGGACGGCGAGCCAGCAGCCGATCGACTGCCCGACCAGGTGCGCGGGGCCGGTGTCGAGGGCGTCGAGCACCGAGGTGAGCCAGGACGCCTGGTCCTCGCCGGAGCGGAGCGGCCGCTCCTGGCGGGACGGACCGGCGTCGCCGAGCGGCTCGACCGCGTAGACGGTCCGCGCGGCGGACCAGGCGTGCAGGTTCGGCAGCCACAGCGCCGAGGTCCCGCCGCGCCCGGGCAGCAGGACCATCGGCGCCCCACCTCCTGCGCCGAACCGGTACACGCGCACGGTGCCGAACGGGGTCGGGACGTCCTCGGTGCCGGCAGGCGTCGGCAGCAGGGCGAGTGCCTCGGCGTAGAGCCGGCCGAAGCGTTGCTCCGCCTCGGGGGTCGTGAACCGCCCCACGTCGGTACCCATCGCCGCCTCCCAGCCGCCCCGGTCGGCGGGGACGGAAGAGGAGAGTACGGGAACCGACGCCGGGCGGTGACGATGTTCCCCGACCCGTGTGGCCGCGTCTGTGACCTTCGTAACCGGCACGGACCCACGTCGTTACCGAGAGTATGACCAGACAGGCTCAGCCGTCACATCCGATGTTCCGCCCGGTACCGCCGGGCCCGTCGGGGGCCGGACGGGACCTCTGGGCCACGGCGGCGGACAGCCCGGAGTTCGCCGAGCTCCGACGGCGCCTACTGCGGTTCGTCCTGCCGGCGACGGCCGGCTTCCTGGTCTGGTTCTTCGCCTTCATCGGGCTCACCGCCTGGGCGCCGGAGCTGATGAGCACCAGGGTGGTCGGTGACCTGACGCTGGTGCTGGTGCTGGCCGTCGCGCAGTTCGTCTCGACCTTCGCGCTCACCGCCGCCTACGTCCGGTACGCCAACCGCAGGCTCGACCCGCTCGCCGACGACATCCGCGGCCGGCTCGAGGGGACCCACCTGTGAGCATCGCGGATCCCGCCGGCACGGACGTCCCGGCCCCGACCCTCGCCGCGGCGGCACCCGCACCGGGCGACCCGGTACTCAACATCGTGGTGTTCACCGCGTTCATCCTGTTCGCCTTCGTCCTCGTGATGCGGGTCCGGCGCCGGTCGGGGGCCGCGACCGCGGACTACTACACCGCGGGCAGCCGGTTCACCGGAGCGGAGAACGGGCTCGCCCTGTCCGGCGACTTCCTCTCCGCCGCGACGTTCCTGGGCATCGTCGGAGCGGTCGCCGTGGCCGGCCCGGACGGCTACGTCTACGCGGTGGTGGCCTTCGTGGCCTGGCTGGTGGCGCTGTTCTTCGTCGCCGAGCTGCTGCGCAACACGGGCCGGTACACGATGGCCGACGTCCTGGGTTACCGGCTGCGGAAACGGCCGGTCCGCGCGGCGGCCGCGACCTCGGCGGTGGTGATCTCGACGCTCTACCTGCTCGGCCAGCTCGCCGGTGCCGGCGGCCTGATCGCGCTGCTGCTGAACATCACCGACCGGGCCGCCCAGTCGGCGGTGATCGCCGGCGTCGGTGCCGTCGTGGTCGCCTACGTGCTGGTCGGCGGCATGTCCGGCACGACCTGGATCCAGATCGTGAAGGCCTGCCTGCTGCTCGTGACCGGGCTGGTGATGGCGGCGTTCGTGCTCGGGACCTCCGGGCTCAGCCTGCCCGCGCTGCTCTCCGCCGCCGTGGCGAACCATCCCGGCGGCGAGGCGGTGCTGCAGCCCGGGTTGCTCTACGGCGGTTCCCTCACCGCGAACCTCGATCTGGTGTCGCTGGCCCTCGGGGGAGTGCTGGGCGTGGCCGGGCTCCCGCACATCATGATGCGCTTCTACACCGTGCCCGACGCCCGTCAGGCCCGGCGGTCGGTGGTGTGGGCGATCTGGCTCATCGGTGCGTTCTTCCTGCTGGTGCTCGTCCTCGGGTACGGCGCCACCGCGCTCGTGGGGCCGCAGGCGATCATGGCCGCCCCGGGCGGGGTGAACTCGGCGGCACCGCTGCTGGCGCTGCAGATCGGTGGCCCGGTGCTGCTCGCGCTGGTCTCGGCGGTGGCGTTCGCGACGATCCTCGCCGTCGTCGCCGGTCTGATGATCACCGCGGCCGCGGCGTTCGCGCACGACGTCTACGCCCAGCTGATGCGCAACGGCCGGGCCACGGCGGAGGAGGAGGTCCGGGTCGCGCGCCGGACCACGCTGGTCATCGGGGTGGTCGGCATCGCGGGCGGGATCCTGGCCAACGGCCAGAACATCGCCTTCCTGGCCGCCCTGACGTTCGCGATGGCCGCCTCGGCCAACCTGCCGACGCTGCTGTACTCGCTGTTCTGGAGGCGGTTCACCACCACCGGCGCGGTGTGGAGCATCTACGGCGGCCTCACGGTCACGCTGACGCTGATCGTCTTCTCACCCGCGGTGTCCGGGACACCGGAGTCGATGCTGCCCGGCCTGGACTTCGCGTGGTTCCCGCTGAGCAACCCGGGCCTGGTCTCGGTGCCGGCGGGCTTCCTGCTCGGCTACCTCGGCTCGGTGCTGGGTCGTGAGCGGCCCGACGACGCCGGCTACGCGCAGATCTCGGTCCGGGCCCTGACCGGTGCCGGCCTGCAGCGCCGGGTGACCGGCGACCCCGCCGCGCCGCCCCCGCTCGGACGGCACCGGACCGGGGCACCCGGCCGCGCACCGGGCTCGGCACCGGGCCGCGCACCGGGCCGGGTGGCGGGCCCGGTCCCGAGCCCGGCTGCGGGGACGCCC
The DNA here is from genome assembly GCF_900115005.1 of Pseudonocardia ammonioxydans. Classification (GTDB taxonomy): domain Bacteria; phylum Actinomycetota; class Actinomycetes; order Mycobacteriales; family Pseudonocardiaceae; genus Pseudonocardia; species Pseudonocardia ammonioxydans. Next base: position 71,101 of record NZ_FOUY01000007.1, read on the forward strand.
GGACGGGGCCCGGCGTCGCAACCCGGCGGCCCGGTTCCGGCGGGACCCCGGGGACCGGTGGGGGTGGCGGGGGACCCCGGCCGGCCGGGTCCTCCGGACGCCGCGCTCCGGCTGGGCCGGAACCGGCCGTACCGCCCCGGTGACGCAGCGGGCCCCGGCGGCCCGCGCCGGTGACCGGATCCGGCAGGGCTCGGCCGTGCCGCCGGGACCGCTGTGCCGCTGCGACCGCTGTGCCGCTGGGACCGCTGTGCCGCCGCGACCACTGTGCCGTCGCGACCGCCGTGGCGCACGCCGGCGCCCGGCGCCGCCGTGACCCGTGTCCCGTGCCCGGTGTCCATGGACCCGGGCCCGGACCCGGATCAGGCGCCGCGCAGCCGCTCGAGCGCGCCGTGCACCTTCGTGACGTCGGTCGTCTCCCAGAACGGCGGCAACGACGCGCGCAGGAACCCGCCGTAGCGCGCGGTGGCGATCCGCGGGTCCAGGATTGCGACGACACCACGGTCGTCGGTGGCCCGCAGCAGCCGGCCCGCACCCTGGGCCAGCAGCAGCGCGGCGTGCGTCGCCGAGACCGACAGGAACCCGTTGCCGCCGCGGGCGTCGGTGGCCTTCTGCCGGGCCGAGACCAGCGGGTCGTCGGGGCGCGGGAACGGGATCCGGTCGATGAGCACCAGGGACAGCGAGGGGCCGGGCACGTCGACGCCCTGCCACAGCGACAGCGTCCCGAACAGCGACGTCTCCTCGTCCTCGGCGAACCGCTTGACCAGCAGCATCGTCGAGTCGTCGCCCTGGCACAGCAGCGGGGTGTCGAGCCTGCCCCGCAGCGCCTCGGTGGCCTGCTTGGCCGCCCGGGTGGAGGAGAACAGCCCCAGCGTGCGGCCGCCCGCGGCGCGCACCAGGCCCTCGATCTCGTCCAGCGTCGCCTGCGCGAGGCCGTCGCGGCCGGGGGAGGGGAGCCGTTTCGCGAGGTAGAGGATCCCGGAGCGGCCGTGCGCGAACGGGGAGCCGACGTCGAGGCCCTGCCAGCGCGGGGCGTCCGGGTCCTGGACCGGGCCGTGCCCCTCGGGCGTGGCCGGTGGGGTGTCGCCGACCTCCTTGGGCTGCGACGCGGGGAGACCCCACTGCCGGGCCAGCGCGTCGAACGACCCGCCCAGCGCCAGCGTCGCCGAGGTCAGCACGGTGGTGCGGGTGTTGAACAGCCGCTCCCGCAGCAGCCCGCCGACCGACAGCGGTGCCACCCGCAGCACCTTGTAGCGGGAGCCGTCGGGGCCCTGCTCCCCGAGCCACACCACGTCGCGGCGCTTCGCCGGGTCGGTCTCGGCGAACGTGTCGTTGAGCCGGACGCAGGTCTCGGACACCTCGTCGAGCACCGCGAGGGCGAGCTTGCGGGCGGCGGCGCCCTCGGGGTCGCCGTCGTCGGAGCGCTTGTTCGCGCCCATCGCCTGGCGGCAGCCGGCGGCGGCGGACAGGATCGCGTTCAGCGCGCCCGCGGCCGGGGTCGGCAGCGACTCCCAGCGACCGGTGGCCATGTCGTCGAGCACCGCGCCGAGGCCCTCTCCGGACTCGGCGAGCCGGTCGGCCAGCTCCTGGTCGACGAGCTTGCCGCAGCGCCGCGCGGCGGTGGCGACCGTGCCGGCTGTCAGCTCCGCCGTCGCCGCGCCGGTGACCCGGTCGACCAGCTCGTGCGCCTCGTCGACGATCACGGCGTCGTGCTCGGGCAGCACCTGCGCCTCGCCCATCGCGTCGATCGCGAGCAGGGCGTGGTTGGTGACGACGATGTCGGCCCGGCCGGCCTCGGCGCGGGCCTTCTCGGCGAAGCAGTCCTCGCCGACCGGGCAGCGGCTGGCGCCGAGGCACTCCCGCGCGGTCACCGACACCTGCCGCCACGCGGTGTCCGGGACACCGGGGACGAGCTCGTCCCGGTCCCCGGTCTCGGTGTCGGAGGCCCACTCGTGCAGCCGCTTCACGTTGCGGCCCAGCGCGGAGATCGCGAACGCGTCGAACAGCTGCTCCTCGGGCGCATCCGCAGTATCTCCCATGTCGCCGTGCAGCTTGTTCAGGCACAGGTAGTTGCGCCGGCCCTTGAGGATCGCGAACGTCGGCTCCCGGCCGAGCACCTTCTTCAGGCTCTTCGCCACCCGCGGCAGGTCGCGGTCGACGAGCTGGCGCTGCAGGGCGATCGTCGCCGTCGACACCACGACGGTGGTGTCGCGGGCGATCGCGTGCCGGATCGCGGGCACCAGGTAGGCCAGTGACTTCCCGGTGCCGGTGCCGGCCTGCACGGCCAGGTGCTCCCCGGACGACAGCGACCGGCGCACCGCGTCGGCCATCCGGTCCTGGCCCTCCCGGCGCGACCCACCGACCGAGGAGACGGCGGTCTCCAGCAGCTCGTGCACCCCGGGCAGGTCGCGGGTCTGCACGGGTGTCGGGGCGGCGGGCACCGTTCGATGCTACCGAGCGGGTCCGACGGTCACGGCCGGACCGGGGAGGCCGACACGCAGGGACGCGGGCCGGCCGCGAGACGCACCACATGTGATAAAGGGCGGCCGGTGCCCGGTGAGCGGCGACACAGCGTCACCATGGTGGGGTGACTGCCACTATCCCGACTGAGAACGCCACGGTTCCGCAGCCGAGCGGGTTCCCGGTGCTGATCGAGCACGAGGCGCGCTACGCCGACCTCGACCCGAGCCGCCGGATCGGCCGCGACGCACTGGTGCGCTGGTTCGAGGACGCCCGGGTCGCCGTCGAGCGCGACACCTTCGGCGCCGACCTGGTCGCGCGGCTGCAGTCCCGGGTCCGGCTGCTCCTCGCCGCGATCCGGGTCGACGTGCTCGCCCCGCTGCGCGTCGCCGGCTCCTACCGGATCGGTGTCGGCGTGAGCCACGTCGGCACGACGTCGTTCTCCTACCGCTACGCGGTCTTCGCCGGCGACGAGTGCGTCGCCACCGGCGAGTCGACCTCGGTGCACACCGACGGGGACGCTCCGGCCCCGCTGCCCGGTGAGGTCCGCGAGGCGCTGACCACGCTGATGATCGAGGCCCCGGCCCCGGTCCGCCCCGAGCGCGGCGACGCCCGCGCCGTCCGCGAGAACTACCCGTTCCGCTGGGACGTCCGGACCCGGTTCACCGACCTCGACACCAACCGGCACGTCAACAACGTGGCGCTGGCGTCGTGGTACCTCGACGGCCTGGCCGAGCTGCACTCGGACGTCTTGGGCTACCCGGCCGGCGGGCCGCTGGACGGGCTGTCGCCGTCGTCGCTGTCGGTGCAGTACCTCGACCAGGTGCACTACCCGGGCATCTACCAGCTGCGGGTGGGCGTCGAGGAGATCGGCGAGGACACCGTCCGCTACGTCTGCGGCCTGTTCGACGAGCGCCGCCTGATCGGGCTCGCCGAGGCCGAGGGCTTCCACCACGCCCCGGGCGAGAACGGCGACCCGGTGCGGCTGGCGGAGGCGCTGGCCCCGTTCCGCTTCGGGGACTGAGGCCCGGCGGTCACCGTCGATCACCCCGGGGTGACGACGGTGACCCCCGACTCCCGCAGCCGGGCCAGGGCCTGGCGGGTCGTCTCCTCGGCGACTCCGGCACAGTGCGCGAGCAGCACCGACGTCCGCAGGCCGAGCCGGGCGGCGTCCAGCGCGGTCGCGCGGACGCAGTGGTCGGTCGCGAGCCCGACGATGTGCACCTCGGTGACCCCGCGCTCGTCCAGCCAGTCGGCGAGCGGGGCGCCGGACTCGTTGGCGGTGGCGCCTTCGAAGCCCGAGTAGGCACTCGTGTAGGCGCCCTTGTCGAAGACGCACTCGATCGGCGCCACGTCGAGGGCCGGGTGGAACGACGCCCCGGGCGTCCCCGCCCGGCAGTGCGGCGGCCAGGAGTCGACGAAGTCCGGGGTGTCGGAGAAGTGCGGGCCGGGGTCGACGTGCACGTCCCGGGTGGCGACGACGTGGTCGTAGTCCCCGCCCGTCGCGAGCGCCCCGATCCCGGCGGCCACGGCGGCACCACCGGTCACCCCGAGCGAACCGCCCTCGCAGAAGTCGTTCTGGACGTCGACGACGATCAGTGCGCGGGCCGCACGGGACTCGCCGCTCATCGAGCCTCCTGGAACGTGGTCGGGATCGCCGGCTCGCCCCGGGAGAGCTTCAGGCCCTCCCACGGCACGGCGACCAGCGCCGTGCGGAGCCGTTCACGGGCGTCCTCGAGGGTCGCGCCGGTGGCCTCGGCGGTCAACTCGCCGCCGCGCACCAGCGGCACCGGCAGCACCCGGTCGTCCGGACCCAGCTCCGGGGCCGCCCCGTACGGGAGGACGACCTCCTCGACGGCGGTGCCCGTCGGCTTGTAGCGGCGCAGCGCGGACTTGCGCCCGCCGCGGGACTCCTTGGCGCTGGAGCGCTTGCTCACCGGGCGGTCGTCGACCTCGACCAGCTTGTAGACCATCCCCGCGGTCGGCGCCCCGGAGCCGGTGACCAGCGAGGTCCCCACGCCGTAGCTGTCCACCGGTTCGGCCCGCAGCGACGCGATCGCGTACTCGTCGAGGTCGCCGGAGAGCATGATCCGGGTGCTCGTCGCGCCCAGGGAGTCCAGCTGGTCGCGGGCCTGGCGGGCCAGCTCGCCGAGGTCGCCGGAGTCGATCCGGACCGCCCCCAGGCCGGTCCCGGCCGCCTCGACGGCGTTCGTGATGCCCGTGCGGATGTCGTAGGTGTCGACCAGCAGGGTCGTGCCGGTGCCCAGCGAGGCGACCTGGCTGCGGAACGCCGAGGGCTCGTCGTCGTGCAGCAGCACCCAGGCGTGTGCGGCGGTGCCGGCGGTGGGGATCCCGAAGCGCTGCCCGGCCGCCAGGTTGGACGTCGTCGCGAAGCCCGCCAGGTGGGCGGCGCGTGCCGCGGCGACGGCGGCCTCCTCGTGCGTGCGCCGCGAGCCCATCTCGATCAGCGGGCGCCCGGCGGCGGCGGAGACCATCCGGGCCGCGGCCGAGGCGATCGCACAGTCGTGGTTGTAGATCGACAGCGCGAGGGTCTCCAGCAGCACCGCGTCGGCGAACGTGCCGGTGACGGTGAGTACCGGCGAGCCGGGGAAGTAGAGCTCGCCCTCGGGGTAGCCGTCGACGTCGCCGGTGAAGCGGTAGTCGCGCAGCCACTCCAGCGTCGCGGGGTCGACGACCCCGGCCAGCGGCTCCAGCTCGGCGGGGCCGAACCGGAACCGGGAGAGTGCGTCCAGCAACCGGCCGGTGCCGGCGACGACGCCGTAGCGCCGCCCGTGCGGCAGGCGGCGGGCGAACAGCTCGAACACGCAGCGCCGGTCGGCGGTGCCGTCGGCCAGCGCGGCGGCCACCATCGTGAGCTCGTAGCGGTCGGTCAGCAGCGCCGGGCCGGGGGCCGGGGTGCTCGGCGGGACGGAGCCGGTCATGGCCGGAGCCTATGCCCGGCCGGGCGACTGTCCGGCTGTGCCGTCGTGCCCCTGTGTCACCATGGCGTGCATGACCGCGCCGTCCCCGTCTCCCACCGAGCACGTCTCGCCGGACACTGACGAGGTCACCGATCCCGACACCCCGTGGCAGGCGGTCGTCTGGAACGACCCGGTCAACCTCATGTCGTACGTCACCTACGTGCTGCAGAAGATCTTCAACTACCCCGAGCCCAAGGCCACCGCGCTGATGCTCGACGTGCACCACAAGGGCAAGGCCGCGGTCTCGTCCGGGGACAAGGACACGGTCGAGGGGCACGTGGCGCAGCTGCACACGGCGGGCCTCTGGGCCACCATGCAGCGCTGCTGAGATCCGGGGGATCATGAACGGCTGGAAGCGCAGCGGGCGCGGGAACCGCGTCCGCTACACCTCGGGTTTCTCCGGTGAGGAGGCCGCCGTGCTGCGGGGGCTGTTCACCGAGGTCCGCCAGATGCTGGCCGGCCGGGCCGAGCTCGCACCCACCGACGAGCTCGCCGAGCTGACCGGCATCCGCACCGGTCCCACCTCCCGGCCGACCGACCGCGTGCTGGCCCGGCTGCTGCCCGACTTCACCACCGAGGACTCCGACCTGGCCTCCGGCCTGCGCTCGCTGCACGAGCCGGAGCTGATCGAGGCCAAGGACACCGCGGCGGCCACGGTGCTGGACACGCTGCCGGAGGCGGGCGGACGGCTCGAGCTCAGCCCCGACCAGGCCGACGCCTGGCTGGCGGCGCTCAACGACGTCCGGCTCGCGCTGGGCACCGCCCTCGACGTCAGCGAGGACATGCCCGAGCAGCTGCCCGACGACGACCCGCGGGCGCAGCACCTGGGCGTGTACCACTGGCTGACCTACGTGCAGGACTCGCTGGTGCGGGTGCGGGTCACATCGCTGTAGCCGCACGGGCGGGTATTCTCACCGGCGTGCTGGCCATCCGAGCGGACCTCGTCGACGAGATCGTCGCGCACGCCCGGCGGGACTTCCCGCTGGAGGCGTGCGGGCAGCTCGTCGGCCCGGAGGCCGGGGAGCACGCCGAGCGCTACGTCCCGATGACCAACGCCGACGAGGTGGAGAGCGACTTCGCGTTCTCCCCGGCCGAGGACATCCGGCTCGAACGCGACCTCGACGCCCGTGGCGAGCGCCGGATGCTCGTCGTCCACTCGCACACCCGCGTCCCGCGCCGGCCGCTGACCGACACCGGCCTGCCCGAGGCCTACCCCTCGGTCAAGGACATCGCGCAGATGGAGTGGACCCCCGACCAGCACTGGCTGATCGTCGGGCTGGCCACCGCCGACGGTGACCCCGAGGTGCGCTCGTACCACCTGGCCGACGGCGAGGTCGTCGAGGACGACGTCGCCGTCGTGGAGTCCTACATGTTCTCCCACACCGGCTCGGACGACGTCCCCGACCGGGCCTGAACCTCCGTCGGCGCACCCGCGTGCGACGGATCCGCGGGAATGTCGCCGGGCTCCGGTCGCGTTCCCGTGTCCAGAAGTGCGACCACGGCACCACGTGCCGCCACGGCAACAACGAATCCAGGAGTGATCACCTCAGATGGCCGTCTCCGTCTCCATCCCCACCATCCTGCGCACGCACACCGGCGGCGAGAAGTCCGTCGAGGCGAAGGGTGACACCGTCGCCGCCGTCATCGACGACCTGGAGTCGCGTCACGGCGGCATCAAGGACCGCCTGATCACCGACGGCAAGCTGCACCGCTTCGTCAACATCTACGTCGACGACGAGGACGTCCGCTTCGCCGGCGGGCTCGAGGCCCCGGTCAAGGAGAGCTCGACCCTGACGATCCTCCCGGCCGTGGCCGGCGGGCGCTGACAACCTCGTTCCGGGTGCCGGACGGCCTCGTCGTCCGGCACCGTCGTCCGGCACCCGTTCGTGAGGAGAACCTGTGCGTTACGACTCGCTGCTGCATGCCGTCGGCGACACCCCGCTGGTCGGGCTGCCGTCGCTGTCGCCGTCGGAGGACGTGCGGCTGTGGGCGAAGCTGGAGGACCGCAACCCCACCGGCTCGATCAAGGACCGGCCCGCGCTGGCGATGATCGAGGACGCCGAGAAGCAGGGGCTGCTGACACCCGGCTGCACCATCCTGGAGCCGACCTCGGGCAACACGGGCATCTCGCTGGCGATGGCGTCCCGGCTCAAGGGCTACCAGCTGGTCTGCGTGATGCCGGAGAACACCTCCGAGGAGCGGCGCCAGCTGCTCGCCATGTACGGCGCGCAGATCATCTCCTCACCGGCGGCCGGCGGGTCGAACCAGGCCGTCGCCGTCGCCAAGCAGCTCGCCGCCGAGCACACCGACTGGGTGATGCTCTACCAGTACGGCAACCCGGCCAACACCGAGGCGCACTACCGCGGCACCGGCCCGGAGATCCTGCGGGACCTGCCGTCGATCACCCACTTCGTCGCGGGCCTCGGCACCACCGGCACACTGGTCGGGGCGGGGCGCTACCTGCGCGAGCACAAGCCCGACGTCCAGGTGGTCGCCGCCGAGCCCCGCTACGGCGAGCTGGTCTACGGGTTGCGCAACCTCTCCGAGGGGTTCGTCCCGGAGCTGTACGACGAGACCGTGCTCACCGGCCGGTACTCGGTGGGGTCCTACGACGCGCTGCGCCGCACCCGCCAGCTCGTCGAGCAGGAGGGGATCTTCGCCGGCATCTCGTCGGGGGCGATCGTGCACGCGGCCCTCGCGGTCGCGACCAAGGCGCTCGACGCGGGGGAGCGGGCCGACGTCGTCGTGATCATCGCCGACGGCGGCTGGAAGTACCTGTCCACCGGTGCCTACTCGGGCGACCTGGGCTCCGCTGCGCAGGGGATCGACGGCCACCTCTGGGCCTGAGGGCCGGTACCGTCGACGGCATGACCGCACCCCCGTCCGGCCGGGCCCGCGCCCGCGTGCTGCCGCCCGCGCCGCGACGGGCCGCGGTGACGATGCTGCTGTTCACCGCCGCGCTGTACCTGTTCGAGGCGATCGACCAGGCCTCCGGCGGGATGGTCGACGCCGCCGCGGCGATCTACCCGCGCGACACCTCCGGGCTGACCGGGATCCTCACCGCGCCGCTGCTGCACGTCGGCTACGTACACCTGGCCGCCAACACGCTCCCGTTCCTGCTCTTCGGGTTCCTCGCCATGTCCGGCGGGATTGGGCAGTGGTTCGCGGTCACCGCGACGATCTGGGTGATCAGCGGGGTCGGTGTCTGGCTGATCTCCCCGGCGGCGGTGCTCGGGGCGTCCGGGATCGTGTTCGGCTGGTTCGTGTTCCTGCTGGCCCGCGGCTTCTACGCCCGCAACGGCCGCCAGATCGCGCTCGCCGTGGTGCTGTTCCTGATCTGGGGCTCGCTGCTGTGGGGCGTGCTGCCCTCCGACCCGAGGGTGTCCTGGCAGGCGCACCTGTTCGGCGCCCTCGGCGGGCTCGTCGCCGCGTCGTGGGTGGCGAAGGCCGACCGCCGCCCCGCACCTACCCTGGGGGCGTGACGGACGCACCCGGCCTCGACGCCCCGATCGGAATCTTCGACTCCGGCGTCGGCGGGCTCACCGTCGCCCGCTCGGTGATCGACCTGCTGCCCGCCGAGCAGATCGTCTACCTCGGCGACACCGCACACAGCCCGTACGGGCCGCGCACCATCGCCGACGTGCGCCGGCTCGCGCTCGCGATCGGCGACGAGCTCGTCGAGTCCGGGGTGAAGGCGCTGGTCATCGCCTGCAACACCGCCTCCGCGGCCTGCCTGGCCGACTTCCGGGAGCGCTACCCGGTCCCGGTCGTCGAGGTCGTCCGCCCGGCCGTGCGCCGCGCGGTCTCCGCCACCCGCAACGGCCGGATCGGCGTCATCGGCACCCGGGCCACCATCGCCTCCGGCGCCTACGCCGACGCGTTCGCGGCCGCCCGCGACACCGAGATCACCTCGGTGGCCTGCCCGCGGTTCGTCGACTTCGTCGAACGCGGCACCACCAGCGGACGCCAGGTGCTCGGCGTCGCCCAGGGCTACCTCGAGCCGCTGCAGCGGGCCGGGGCCGACACCGTCGTGCTCGGCTGCACCCACTACCCGCTGCTGTCCGGCGTCCTGGAGATCGTGCTCGGCCCGGACGTCACGCTGGTGTCCTCGGCCGACGAGACCGCACGCACGCTGGTGCGCACCCTGCACGCCCACGACCTGCTCCGGGACGACACCGCCCCGCCCGCGCCGCACCGCTTCCTGGCCACCGGGGACCCGGAGCCGTTCCGCCGGCTCGGCCGCCGCTTCCTCGGCCCGGAGATCGGCGCCGTCGTCGGACGGGCCGGGGCGGGTGTGGCCCAGGACGCAGGGGTACGGTCCGTGCCGTGATCGGTGCGCTGGTCCTGGTGATCATGGTGGCCCTGTCGGCGACCGCGCTGTTCGGCCTGGTCACGACGGCGATGAACCGCCCTCCCGGGCCGGTGCACAGGGTCGCCGTCGGGATCTGCACGGCGCTGGTCGTGGTGCAGGCCGCCGTCGCGGCGTACCAGGTGCTCGTCGGCGGGGTGACGCTGCCCGAGCAGACCACCTTCCTCATCTACCTCGTCGTCGCGATCTGCGTGCCCCCGATCGCGCTGCAGTTCGCCACGGCCGAGCCGACCCGCTGGGGCGGCGCGGTGATCGCGGTCGGGACGATCGGCACGCTCGTCGCGGTGCTGCGCCTGCAGGGTCTGTGGGTCCCCGGTGCCTGAGGGAACGCCGCAGGTGCGGGCCACGGCGACCGGCCCGGGCCGGATCCTCATCGCCGTCTACGGGATCTTCGCGCTGTCCGCCAGTGCGCGGGCCGGCGTCCAGATCGCCGAACGCTTCGACGAGGCCCCGCTGGCCTACGCGCTGTCCGCCGTCGCCGGATTCGTCTACATCCTCGCGACCGTCGGGCTGGCCGGCTCCGGGCCCGGCTTCCGCCGGCTCGCGTGGTTCGCGGTGTCGTTCGAGCTGCTCGGCGTGCTGCTGGTCGGGGCGTTCACGGCGTTCGTCCCCGGCGACTTCCCGCACGACACCGTCTGGTCCTGGTTCGGCCGGGGCTACGGGTTCATCCCGCTCGTGCTGCCGTTCGTCGGCATCTGGTGGCTGCGCCGTACCGGCCGATCGGGTTAGTGTCGCCCATGCGCCTGATCGTGCTCGGTTGCTCCGGCAGCGGCCCCGGGCCCGAGTCACCGGCGTCCGGGTACCTGGTCGAGGCCGGCGGCACCCGACTCGTCCTGGACCTGGGCAACGGCACCCTCGGCGCGCTGCAGCGCCACACCGACCCGTGGTCGCTCGACGCTGTGGCCTTCAGCCACCTGCACGCCGACCACTGTGCCGACTTCGCGTCCCTGGCCGTGTATCGCCGCTACCACCCACGGCCCCCGTACGACGCCACCGCGGCCCCGCTGCCGGTACTGGCCCCGGCCGGCGCGCACCCCCGGTTCGCCCGCGCCTACGCCCCGTCGGAGCAGGAGCTCGCGACGACCGACCTCACCGACGTCTTCACCTTCCACGACCTCGCGGCGGGCGAGCCCGTCACCGTGGGCACCGGCACCGACACCGTCACCGTGACCGCCCACCCCGTCGTGCACCCGTGCGCGGCGTACGCGCTGCGCGTCGAGCACCGCGGCACCGTGCTGACCTACTCCGGCGACACCGCCGCCTGCGCCGGCCTCGTCGAGGCGGCCCGCGACGCCGACCTGTTCCTGTGCGAGGCCAGCTGGCCGCACGGGGACGGCAACCCCGCGGGCGTGCACCTGTCCGGGCGCGAGGCGGGGGAGCACGCCGCCGCCGCGGGGGCCCGCCGGCTGGTGATCACCCACGTCCCGGCCTGGTACGACGCCGACGAACTCGCCACCGAGGCCAAGGCCGCGTTCGACGGTCCGGTCCAGACGGCCTTCCCGGGCGCCGAGTTCCGGGTGTGAGTTCCTACGATGTCCCGGTGACACGACCTGAGGGCAGAGCGGACGGACGGGCGGACGACGAACTGCGCCCGGTGACGATCACCCGGGGCTTCCAGAAGCACCCGGCGGGATCGGTACTGGTCGAGTTCGGGGACACGAAGGTGCTGTGCGCGGCCAGCGTCACCGACGGTGTCCCGCGCTGGCGGAAGGGCTCGGGCCTCGGCTGGGTCACCGCCGAGTACGCGATGCTGCCGTCGTCGACCGACACCCGGTCGTCCCGGGAGTCGGTGAAGGGCAAGATCGGTGGCCGCACCCACGAGATCTCCCGGCTGATCGGGCGCTCGCTGCGCGCCTGCATCGACCTGCGCGCGCTCGGCGAGAACACCATCGCGATCGACTGCGACGTGCTGCAGGCCGACGGCGGCACCCGCACCGCGGCGATCACCGGGGCCTACGTGGCGCTGTGCGACGCCGTCACCTGGCTCGGCGAGCACGGCAAGCTGTCCGACCCCAAGCCGATCTCCTGCCAGGTGGCGGCCGTCTCGGTGGGCGTGGTCGACGGCCGGGTGCGCCTGGACCTGCCCTACGTCGAGGACTCGCGGGCCGAGGTCGACACCAACGTCGTCGCCACCGAGACCGGCACCCTGATCGAGGTCCAGGGCACCGGCGAGGGCGCCACCTTCGCCCGCAAGACCCTCGACGCCATGCTCGACTCGGCGCTCGGCGGGATCGCCGAGATCGCCCGGCTGCAGGTCGAGGCGCTGGCCGCACCGCACCCGAAGCTGGCGGCGGAGAAGGGCGCCACCGCGCCGGAGACGCCGGCGTGAGCGCCACCGACAGCGGCTCCGGCGCCGGCAGGTCCCCCGACGGCGGGTCCACCGGCAGCGGGTCCACCCCCAGCAGCAGCGCCGGGCGGGCGCAGCGGATCCTGCTCGCCACCCGCAACGCGAAGAAGCTGGTCGAGCTGCGCCGCATCGTCGACGCGGCCGGGCTCGCCGACGTCGAGATCGTCGGGCTGGCCGACGTGCCGGAGTTCCCGGAGGCCCCCGAGACCGGCTCGACGTTCGCCGAGAACGCGCTGGCCAAGGCGCGGGACGCGGCCGCCGCGACCGGCCTGCCCGCGATCGCCGACGACTCGGGCATCACCGTCGACGCGCTGAACGGCATGCCGGGGATCTTCTCCGCGCGCTGGGCCGGCCGGCACGGCGACGACGAGGCCAACCTGCAGCTCCTGCTGGGCCAGACCGGTGACGTACCGGACTCCCGGCGCGGTGCCGCGTTCGTGTGTGCCGCCGCGCTGGTGACACCGGCCGGGGCGGCGGCGGACACCCGGGACGGCACGGCCGGCGGGGCCCGCTCCGTCGGCGCGCCGCTGGGGGAGGTGCCCGGCCAGACCGTCGTGCACGGCACCTGGCGGGGGACCCTGCTGCGGGCGCCCCGCGGGGAGAACGGGTTCGGCTACGACCCGATCTTCGCGCCGGAGGAGGGGACCCGGTCCTCGGCGGAGCTGTCCGCCGAGGAGAAGGACGCCGCCTCGCACCGCGGCCGGGCGCTGCGGGCCCTGGTCCCGCACCTGCAGGCGCTGCTCACGGAATCCTGAACCCGGGCTCCGCGGCGCGGACCGGCCTGCGTGAACCGGGCTGTGTGAGCCGGGCTGCGTGAACCGGGCTCAACGGCCCGGCCGGGCTACTCGGGGGCCGGCTCCGCCAGCACCCGCTGCGCGATCTTGAACGCCGAGTTCGCGGCGGGCACACCGCAGTAGATCGCGGTCTGCAGCAGGATCTCCTTGATCTCGGCGTCGGTCAGGCCGTTGCGGCGCGCGGCACGCAGGTGCATCTCCAGCTCGGCCCAGTGCCCGTGCGCGACGAGCGCGGTCAGCGTGACCGCCGAGCGCATCCGGCGCTCCAGGCCCGGCCGGGTCCAGATCTCGTTCCAGGCGTAGCGGGTGATCAGCTGCTGGAACTCGGCGGTGGTGGCGTCGGTGTTCTCCAGGGCGGCCGCCACGTAGTCGGGCCCGAGCACCTCCCGGCGCACGGCGAGGCCGTCGGCGTCCAGCTCGGAGGGATCGATCCCGTTGCTCGCAGCGCTCATGGCCGCAGCCTCTCACGGCCTGCGGGGTGCGCCGGACCCGTGACCCCGGGCGTGACGACGGTCGCGCCGGCACGCGCAGTACCGTGACGGACGTGCGGTGGTGGCGTCCCCTCCTGGCGTGTCTCGGGCTGGTGCTCCTGGCGAGCCTCGTCGTACTCGTCGCCCGGGCCTCCGGCATCTCCGTCGTCCCGCAGTTCGGTGAGCTGCGCCGGGTCGTGGAGTCCACCGGCGCGTGGGGGCCGCTGGCGTTCGTGCTGCTCCAGGTCCTGCTCAACGTGCCGCCGTTCCCCCGGACCGTGTTCACGGTCTCGGCCGGGGTGCTGTTCGGCGCGGTCGCCGGGACGGTGCTCACCCTGCTCGCCACCGCGCTCGCCGCGGTGGCCGCGTTCCTCCTCGTCCGGCTCACCGGGGGCCGGCTCGTCGCCCGCTACGCCACCCACCCGCGGGCGGTCTGGGTGCGCCGCCGGCTCGACCACCACGGCACGCTGGCGGTCACCTCGCTGCGGCTGATCCCGATGGTGCCGTTCGCCGCGATGAACTACCTGGCCGGGCTCTCCCAGGTGCGGTTCCGGCCCTACCTGGTCGGGACCGTCCTCGGCTCCGCGCCCGGCACGATCGCGATCGTCGCGCTGGGCGATGCGGTCACCGGGCACCTGCCCCCGGCGCTGCTGATCGTCTCGGGCGGCTGTGCGGTCGTCGGGCTGGCCGGGGTGGTGCTGGCGGCCCGCAGACCCCTGCCCGAGGAGGAGCCCGCGGCCTGAGCCGCGAGCCCTCGATCGGCGGTCGTGCTGTGCCGGCGGCGGGATTCGAACCCGCACTTGCACGGACCTAAACCGTGTCTCTCTGCCGATTGGAGTACGCCGGCTAGTTCTTTCGGCCGCACCATGTGTCCGTGAGCGCATGGCAGTTGGGGCACAGAATACGGAGGTTCTCCAGCCGGTTGTCAGTGTGGTCCCCGTTGATGTGGTCGAGCTCGAGAGGGAGCTGTCGACCGCGCCACTCGGTGAGACCGCATTCCTCGCACCGTGCCTGCTTCAGTCCCTCGGCGATCAGTCGCCTGCGCAGTACGGCACTGCTCCGATAGTCGGAGTTCCGGACGAGGATCTCGGAGAGGGGTCGTGCACGGCGACGGGGGAACCGGCGACCGCGCGCCCACGCCTGGCCGGTGAAATGGCCGGTGTCCAGCCCGAGCGTTCGGATGTGCATCGTGACGGCTCGGAACATCCCTCCATTGGGTTGGTAACCGAGACGGCGCAGCACCCCGTGGACACTCACCTCCGCGGCGACCGCCTCGACGAGTTCGGCATCGGTGTAGCGCCGGCGGTGGTTGCGGTGCCCGGGATCGAGGGCGCCCGGGATGTGGCGCACATCCGCGCCGACTCGTTCGATGTGCTTCCGGAGCTGGTCGTAGCGGCCGGGCTTGATCCCGAGACGGTGACAGACCTCGCTCAACCTGGACGACGCCGCGACCGCGGCGATCAGCTGCTCGTCGGTCCACCGGCGGGCGCGGGGCATCACCCACCGCCCGCCGGCGGGACCGCGCCCATGTCAGATCTTCCAGTCCCGGCGCAGCTTCGCGACGTGCCCGGTCGCCTTCACGTTGTACTTCGCGTCGGTGATCGTGCCGTCCTCGCCGATCAGGAACGTGGAGCGGATGACCCCGGTGACGGTCTTGCCGTACATCGTCTTCTCGCCGAAGGCGCCCCACGCGGTGAGGACGCTCTTGTCCGGGTCGGACAGCAGGGGGAAGGTCAGGCCCTCGGCGTCGCGGAACCTCGCGAGCTTCTCCGGCTTGTCCGGGGAGATGCCGAGGACGTCGATGCCGGACTCGTTCAGCTCGGCCAGGTTGTCGCGGAAGTCGCACGCCTCCTTGGTGCAGCCGGGCGTGCTCGCCGCGGGGTAGAAGTAGACGATCACCTTGCGGCCCTTGTGGTCGGCCAGCGAGACGGGCTTGCCGTCGGCGTCGTCGAGGGTGAAGTCGGGGGCGGGGTCGCCCGCCTGCAACCGGGTGCTCATGAGGATCAGAGTGCCACCCGCCGGCCGCGACGAGCGGCCCGGATCGTGGCCTGTGGACAACTCCGCCGGGTCGGGCCCGGTTGTGGACAGCGGCGTCCGGCGGGCGCGTGCCACCCGTCCGGTGCGCGCCGCGCCGTGGGCGGGACGCGCGGGGCACGGGCCCGGTGGCTACGGTGTGTGCCACGCCGCCCGCACGTCGCCGGTGCGGGCGAGGACCAGCAGGAACCGGGGCGCGGAGCGCACCGGCCGGACCGAGGAGACGACGTGGTGGCCCGCGACCCCGAGAACATCCAGCGCGAGATCGAGAAGACCCGGGACGCGCTGGCCGAGAGCCTGGACGCCCTGGCCGACCGGGCGAACCCGAAGACCCTGATCGAGGGGAGCAAGGAGCAGATCGCCGAGAAGCTCGCCGACCCCAAGATCAAGTACACGTTGATCGCGGTGGGCACGCTGGTGGGCCTGGCCGTGGTCCGCTCGATCTTCCGCTGAGCCTGCGGCCGGCCGCTCAGGTCAGCGAGTCGCGGAACTCCAGGACGGTGTCGCGGTCGGCGCGGTCGGCCAGCGGCTTGCGGTAGCGGGCGATCCGCCGCGCCGCCCCGAAACCGACGACGGCGACGAGCTCGTCGCCGCGCAGGTAGCCGATGGTCGTCCCCTTGATCTCGCCGCCGGTGTCCCCGCCGTCGTCGAAGCCCTCGCCGTGCAGCGCCAGCAGGCCGTCGGCCAGCTCCGGGCGCCCGATCAGCTGGATCTTCAGCCCGAACTGGTCGGACCAGAAGTAGGGCACGCTCTCCGGTGGCGGCTGCGCCCCCGCGATGTCCGCGGCCACGGCGGCGGCCTGGTCGGTCGCCGAGGTCCAGTGCTCGTGCCGCGGCCGGTCGCCGTAGCGCGGGTCGGTCCAGGCGGCGGCGTCGCCGACGGCCCACACCCCGGCCAGGCCCTCGACCCGGCCGCGCTCGTCGCACGGGATCCCGCCGGCCAGGTCCAGCCCGGTGGTGGTGAGCCAGTCGAGGTCGAGCCGGGCACCGACGCCGACGAGGATCGCGTCGGCGTCGACGGTGCTGCCGTCGGACAGCGTCGCCCCGGAGCCGGTCAGCGCCGACACCGACACCCCGCACCGCAGGTCCGCGCCGCCGTCGGAGATCAGCCGGCCGGCGAGCGCGCCGACCCGGGAACCGAGCACCCGCGCCATCGGCACCGCATCGGCCTCCAGCACCGTCACCCTCAGGCCGCGCGCCACCGCGGTGCTCGCGACCTCCGCGCCGATGAACCCGGCCCCGACCACGAGCAGCGACGACGCGCCGTCGAACGTGCCGCGCAGGGCGGTGGAGTCCTCGACGGTGCGCAGCAGGTGGGCCGAGTCCGGCTGCCCGGACAGTCGCCGGGGGGCGACACCGACCGCGAGCACGATCGCGTCGGCGTGCAGCGTGCTGCCGTCGTCCAGCTCGACCTCGTGCGTGTCCCCGCCGGGCCGCAGCGCGACCGCGGACCGGCCGAAGTGGGTGCGCACGCCGAGCCCGTCGAACTCGTCGTCGGCGACCAGGCCGATCCGCTCCCGGTCCCACTCGCCGGCCAGGTACTGCTTCGACAGCGGCGGCCGGTCGTAGGCGGGCGGCTCCTCGGCCCCGACCAGGCTGATCCGGCCCGTGAAGCCGGACCGGCGCAGGCCCTGCACCGTCCGCAGGCCACCCAGCCCGGCCCCGATCACCAGCACGTGCTCCGGCTCGCTCATCGCACCCCTCGTCCCAACGGCAGCAGAATCGCCCAGCTCGCTGCCGATGATCCTCTCCTGCCGCCGGTGGCCGGCGCACGGGGGCGTGGCTACAGGGCGCGCTCGCCGGGGTCGAGGCGGTCGCGCAGCCGGGTCAGCGTCTGTGCCAGCAGCCGTGAGACGTGCATCTGGGAGATGCCGACCTCGGAGGCGATCTGGGTCTGGGTCCGGTTGCCGAAGAAGCGCAGCATGACGATGGTGCGTTCGCGCGGTGCCAGCTCGGCGAGCAGCGGCCGGAGGGACTCGCGGTAGTCGACCCGGTCGAGTTCGGCGTCGGCGTCGCCCACCAGCTCGCCGACGGTGGCGCTGCCGTCCTCGGAGGACAGCATCTCGTCGAGCGACGAGCTGCGGTAGGCCTCGGCGGCCTCCAGGCCCTCCAGGACCTCGTTGACCGGCAGGTCGAGGTGCCGCGCGATCTCGGACGGCTTCGGGGACCGGCCGAGCGTCTGGGACAGCTCGGACACCGCGCCGTTGATCGACACGTGCATGTCCTTGAGCCGCCGCGGGACCCGCATGGACCAGCTCTGGTCGCGGAAGTGCCGCCGCACCTCACCGGAGATCGTGGGGACGGCGAAGGAGAAGAACTCGCCGCCCTTGCCGGGGTCGAACCGGTCGATCGCGTTGATCAGCCCGACCGTCGCGACCTGGACGAGGTCGTCGAGCGGCTCGCCGCGGTGGTTGAACCGGCGTGCGATGTGCTGTGCGACCGGCAGGTAGCCGGTGACCAGCCGGTCCCGCAGCTCCTCCCGCCGGGGGTCGTCCGGTTCGAGACCGGAGTACTCCTCGAGCAGCGGCGTGAGGTGGGCGTACTCGGGGTCTGCCGTCACAGGGCCGGCCCGGCGAGCTTGTGCAGCCGGATGGTCAGGGCGGGACGGCCGCCGTCGACCGCACCGGTCTCCACCGCCACCTGGTCGGCGAGGGTCTGGAGTACCCGCCAGCCGAAGCTGTCGGTCGGGAGTGTCGCGTCGGCGCCGGTGAGCACCTGGGCCGCGACATCGATCCGCTCGTCGTGCACGTCGAACGTGCACCGCAGCGACGAGCCGGGCTCGGCCAGCCCGACCAGGGTCGCGCAGGCCTCGTCGACCGCCATCCGCAGGTCGGAGATGGCGTCGAGGTCGAAGTCCGCACGGGCGGCGAGGTCCGAGGCGACCGCGCGAACCGTCGGGATCAACGCGGCCCGCGCCGCGGTCCGGATCTCGACGCTGGCCGCGCGGGGTTCGGCGGGTGCGCTCGAAGGTTCCTGCTGGGGCACGCTGGCATGTCCTTTCGACGTGGATCCGGTCCCGGCGCGAGTACGCCGATCAGGTGGAATCATGTCTGGCTCGCGCCGGATGTGCAGGGTCGGGCGTGGTCACGGCCCCGGGATCGCGGTGAGGTCGGGTACGACGGTGAACAGCTGTGCGGACCCGGTGACCTCCAGCGGCCGGAGCACGGCCCGGGCGGTGGCGACGACGACCAGCGTGCGGTCGTCGCGGGCGGCCCGGCGCGCGGTGTCGATGAGCACGCCCAGGCCGCTCGAGGCGAGGAACGTGACGCCCTGCAGGTCGAGGGCGACCCGGTGGTCGTCGGGACCGCTCATCAGCTCGTCGAGGGCGGTGGCGAGCCGGGGCGCGGTCAGGGCGTCCACCTCGCCGCGGACGGTGAGCACGGTCAGGCCGGCACGCGGGGACGACACCGCGACACCGAGGTCGACCAGCAGGTCCTGGTCGGGGGCGCCGTCATCCCGGGACGGCTCGGCCGGCGCGGATCCGGGCAGGGGGATCACCTCCGTGTGGGGGCGGACGACCGATGACGGCCGGGCACACCGCCGTGGTCTCGACGGACTGCCTTCGGGCCCGCTCCGGTACGTGTCGTGCCGGGAGCCGTGGGAGTCCACCACACAGGGCGGAACTCCTCGGCGACGATACCGGCCGGTCCGTCGTGCCACCGCCGGAGGCCTCGATGGCAGGTGCCGGCCACGGCCTACTCTCGCCGCTGTGACCCCGTATCCCGACGACGGTGCGAGCGGACCCCCCGGAACCCCCGGTGACGCCCTCCGGCGGGCCGTGGGCCGCGCGGTCGAGGCGTCGGCGGACCTGGCCGTCCCGGCCCCCGCCGTCCCGGACGTCGCCATCCCGGACGTCGCCACGAGCGCCGGCCGGGTGGTGGTGCTGGTGATCGACATCGCCGGGCGGCGGATCGTCGACGCCGGCCCGTCCGCTGCGGTGCCGTGGGCGCCGGAGCCGCCGGTCGGGCTGTCGCAGTGGAGCGAGGCCGTCCGGCTCACCGGCCCGGACGGCCGTCCGTTCGACGGCGCGGGATCGCCGCTGACCCGCATCGCCGACGGTGAGCCGGTGTCCGACGAACCGGTCGTGCTGCACGCTTCCGGTGCGCCTGCGGAGCAGGGTGGGACGACTGTCCGCGTGACCGGGTTCCCCCTGACCGGCCCCGACGGTGCTGCCGGACCCACCGGACCGGCCCACGCCCTGGCCGTCCTGCTGCTCCCGGACGGCCCCGCCCACCGCGACCGGCTGGAACACCTGCGGGACCGGGCGGTGCTCGCCACCGAGATGTCGTTCGCGATCTCCGATCCGCGGCGGGCGGACGACCCGCTGGTCTGGGTGAACCCGTCGTTCGAGCGGCTGACCGGCTACTCGCTGGACGAGGTGGTCGGGCGCAACTGCCGTTTCCTGCAGGGCCCCAACACCGACCGCGCGGCGGTGCACCGGATCCGGGAGGCGCTGCAGGAACGGCGGCCGGTCACCGAGGTGCTGCTGAACTACCGGCGCGACGGCACCGCCTTCTGGAACCAGATCTCCCTGTCGCCGGTGCAGGACGCCGACGGCGAGCTGGTGAGCTTCGTCGGCGTGCAGAGCGACGTCACCGAGCGGGTCGTCGTCGAGCAGGAGCGGCGAGCGGCGCTGGCCGACGCCGAGGCGGCGCGGGCCCAGCTGCGGCTCCTGGCCGAGGCGACGACCCAGCTGACGGCGGCACTCGACGTCGCCGACGCCTGCGCCCGGTTCGCCCGCATCGTCGTGCCCGAGCTCGCCGACCTGTGCACGGTCGACCTGCTGGAGGCGCCGGACGGGCGCAGCCGCGAACGGATCGCGGTCGCCGCTCGCGACGGCGACGACGACGGGCTGCTCGACCGGGGCGGCCCGTTGCGAGCTCCGCGGATCGAGGACCTGGCCGCGGCGGCGGTGCGCGCGGGCAAGCCGTACCTGATCCCCGAACTGCCCGACGACGGCGGCGAGATGCTCCGCGACGACCCCGCGGCCGCCGAGGACTACGAGCGGCTGCGGCTGCGGTCCGCGCTGGCGCTGCCGCTGCTGGGCCGGGGGCGGGTGCTGGGCCTGGTCATGCTGTTCACCCAGTTCCCCTACGGGCGCCGCTACACCCAGCGGGACCTGCACCTGGCCGCCGACCTGGCCGGGCGGGCCGGGCTGGCGGTCGACAACGCCCGGCTCTACGAGGTGGAGCGGGCCGCGGCCGCGACGCTGCAGCGCAGCCTGCTGCCGGCCCTGCCGGACGTGCCCGGCACGGGGGTCGCGGCGCGCTACCTGGCCGGCGCGGACGGCAACCAGGTCGGCGGGGACTGGTACGACGTGCTGCCGATGCCCGACGGCTCGGTCGGTGCGGCCGTCGGCGACGTCGTCGGGCACGACCTGGCCGCCGCGGCCGCGATGGGGCAGCTGCGCGGTGTGCTGCGGTCCTACGCGTGGGGCGGTGACCGGCCGGGGGCGGTCCTGGACCGCTGCGACCAGCTCGTCCAGGGCCTCGACGTCGCCGAGATGGCCACCGCGGTGTACGCCCGGCTGGCGCCCGCCGCACCGGACGGCTCCCGGGTGCTGGCCTATGCCAATGCCGGGCACCCCGCGCCGCTGCTGCGCGAGCCGGACGGCACCGTGGTCCGGCTCGACGAGCACCGCTCGCCGATGCTCGGCGCGGTGCCGGAGTTCGGCCGGGCGACCGGTGCGAGCCGCGACGACGCGGCGGTGACCTGCGCCCCCGGCTCGCTGCTGGTCTTCTACACCGACGGGCTGACCGACATCGTCGGGGAGGACGCCGACGCCCGGGCCGAGCTGCTGGAACGGACACTGGCCGGCCTGCCCCTCGGTTCGACCCCGGAGGAGGTCGTGGACGGGATGCTGGCGGAGTGCCTGCCGGAGCGGCTGGTCGACGACGTCGCGCTGATGGTGATCCGGCTCGACGACGCCGGTGGTGGCTGACCGGGACCACGCCGGAGGCAGGCGATCACGACCGCGCTGCAGGCAGATGGTCGGGCCTGCGCCGGAGGCGGTCGGCGGGGACCACGCCGGCCGCTGCGCCGCGGTCGGCCGGACACGTCCGAACTCCCCGGCAACCGGCCGGACCGGCAGGCCGACCGCCGGGCGGGCACCCGCCACCGTTCGACCGCCGGACCGTTCACCGCGACCGGCGGGCGTCGGGACGGCGCTGCGGCGCCGTGCCGCGGGCCCCGGTCGCCGGATCCGCGGGTTCACCGTCCGCTCGCGGCGCGACCGGCTCCACTCGTCCGTACGGGTGGCGATTTCGCGCGCGGCGGTACCCCCGGACGGGTCTACTCTCCGCGAGGAGCTGTCAGGTGCGGGACTCGGAAGGCGCGTGAT
This sequence comes from Pseudonocardia ammonioxydans, assembly GCF_900115005.1. Lineage (GTDB taxonomy): Bacteria > Actinomycetota > Actinomycetes > Mycobacteriales > Pseudonocardiaceae > Pseudonocardia > Pseudonocardia ammonioxydans. The sequence continues at coordinate 92,892 of NZ_FOUY01000007.1, forward strand.
CGTCGTGGGGCAGGACGTGGCCCGGCCGCGCAGGCTGGTGGCCGTGGCGCTCACCGAGTCCGAGTCCGTCCAGGCCGGGGGAGCCCTGGCCGAACTGTCCGGCAGTACGGGGGAGACCGACCTGCTCGTCGTGCGCAACGACCCGGCGGGGCCGCTGCGGATGGTGGAGCCGGCCGACGCGGAGGACTACCCGGGTGAGGACGCGTCGCAGGATCCCGACGACTCGCCGATGACGATGCCGGTCACCCGGGTCCCGTCGATCCCGGTGCGGCTGCACCGGCTCGGGCTGCGCTGGACGGTGCGCGACGCCGACGAGCCGGACCTGGTGGCGGCGCTGTCCGAACTGGTCGGGTTCGACCCGGACGACGACACCTACTGTGCTGCCCCGGCGCTCACCGGCGCCGTGGCCGATCCCGAGATCGAGGTCGTCCGGCGCGCGGTCCAGCGGGTGGCCCGGGTGTACGGGCTGCCGGTGCTGCCCTACCGCTGCCCGGGCGCCGACGGGGTCGCGCGGGTGACCCCGCCGATGAGGGTGCGCGGCCCCCTGGGCGGGGAGGCCTCGGCGGTCTGAGGCCCGGCGGTCGGGGGCCGAAGCACGGCACTGAGGCCCGGCGGTCGGGGGCCGAAGCACGGCACTGAGGCCCGGCGGTCGAGGGCCGAAGCAGGTCTGTGAGGCCCGGCGGCCGGGACGGCCTCAGCCTGCGGCGGCGACCAGGCCGTGGGACTGCGCGGCCACGGCGGGCCGGCCGGTGTCGCGGCGCTCGAGGATGGCGCGCCGCTCGGACTCGCCGAGCCCGCCCCAGACGCCGAACGGTTCCCGGCTGGCCAGCGCGAACCGGCGGCACTGCTGGATCACGGGACACGTGCGGCAGACCTGCTTGGCCCGCTCGGTGCGGCGGGACCGGGAGGGGTTGCGCTCACCGTCCGGGTGGAAGAACACGGCGCTGTCCATACCCCGACAGGCGCCCAGACGCTGCCACTCCCACTCGTCGTCCATCGGGCCCGGAAGCCGGGAAACGTCGCTCACGTGCTCACCTCGTCGATCGGGGCCCGGACGGTCCGGGGGAGTTGCGTCTGCCCGATCGGTTCCCGAGCGCCACCGCGACCAAACCTGTCCGGCCCGCCGACCGCCGCCGTGTCGGGTGCGACCGGTGCCGCCGCGACGGTGCGCGGCGCCGGACGCGGGAGCATCGTCGCTGCTCACGGCCGGATCCACCGGTCCCGGCGGGCCGGGCCGGGCACCACGCTACAGTCGACTGTGACGTGCATCACAGACGGGTGATCAGGACTGCAGGGCGGTCTCGACGTCGTCGTGGATGTCGAACAGGTGGTGCAACCCGGCGATGCCGAGCGGCCGGAGCACACGCAGCTCGGTGCAGGCGATCCGCAGCTCGACGCCCGACCGGTGCGCCTGCTCGCGGATCTCGATGAGCGCGGCCAGGCCGCTGGTACCGAGGAACCGCACGCCGTCGAGGTCCAGCACGACCAGTGTCACCGCCGGGATGCGCGCGAGCACGTCCCGACGCAGCTCCGGCGCGGTCAGCATGTCCAGCTCGCCACCGACGGTGAGCACCTCGACACCCTCGGACGGGGTGGCGACGTCCAGGTGCAACCCCTCCACCGCCTCGCTGCCCGTGGCGTCCCCGGTGGCACCGGCCTCCGCCGCCGACGGGGTGCGGGTCGCCCCGCCGGGACGGCTCTCCGCGGCGCCGGGGCCGGGATGGCGGGAGTCGGTCATTGCCCTGACGGTAGGCACCGTCACCGGTGCCCGCCACTCGGAGCGACGGCCGACCCCCGGCCGGAGTAGATCTTCAGCGCAACCGGTGGTTTCCCGCGGGGGTCCGCACCGTCCGCCCGGTGCGCCCGAGGAGTTCCAGCAGCGGCACGGCGACCCGGCGGCTGGTCCCGAGCGCCTGCCGGGCGGCGCTGAGGGTGAACTCCCCGTCGGGACCCTCAGGAGCAGGCCCCTCAGGAGCGGGGCCCTCAGGAACAGGACCCGCAGGAGCAGGGCCCTCGGCAGCGAGGCCCTGCAGGACGTCGACGGCCCGGTCCGGGGCGTCGGGCAGCAGCACGACCTCGGGCGTCAGCCGGAGCAGCTCCCCGGCCCGCTCCAGAGCGGCCAGCTCCCGGGGCCCGAGCCCCAGCTCGGCCAGCCGGTCGGCGTCGGGGGCGGCGAACGGCGCCTGCTCGAGGTCCGCGCGCAGCCGGGCGGCCGCGGCGAGGACGTGCTCGGGTGGTCCGGTCGCGGTGGCCGCGAGTACCCGGCCGTCCCGGACGACGAGTGCCGTGCCCCGGGCACCGTCGCTCCCGGAGCCGGAGCCGGAGCCGGAGCCGGAGCCGGAGCCGCCAGCGTCTGCTCCTGCGGTGAGCACCGCCTCCACCAGCGCGGCGTCCGGGAGGCCGGCGGCCCGCCGGGCGGCCGCGAGCGGCAGCCCCGGGTCGAGGGGGTCGGCGTCGTCGTGCGCCGCGACCGCCCGCTCCAGTGCGGCGACCGCCGCGGCTGCGGTGTCCGGGTGCACCAGCACACCGGCCGCCCCCGGTACCTCCTGCCGCAGCGCATCCACCTCGGCCGCGGGAACGCCCCACCGGACCAGGTCGGCGGCCCGCACGGTGCCCCGGCGGGCCAGCTCGGCCGTGGCGTCCGGGACACCGGTCGCGCCGGTCAGGACCCGCGCGCGTGCCCGGGCCGCGCCCCGGCGGCGCAGCTGTGGCGGGGCCGGGTCCAGCACGGTCACCCCGGCCACCACGCGCCGGGCGCCCGGATCGCGCAGCACGGCCCGATCCCCGATGCGCAGCGGCAGCGGATGCTGCGGGCGGAGCCGGACCACGTCGTCGCCGAGCGGGCGTACCCGGACCGGGACGGCGGCCGAGCCGACGTGCAGGGTCAGGCCGACCGGGGAGTCGATCTCCGGCGGTGGCCCGCCGATCCCGTGCAGCCGGACGTCGGCCTCGGTGGTGTCCGGCCAGGCGCCGGGTGCGAGCAGGGCGTGACCGCGCTCGACCTGTTCGCGGGGGACCCCGCGCAGGTTGAGCGCCACCCGGGCCACCGCCTCCGCGCGGTCGACCGGTGCCCCCAGCTCCTGCACCCCGCGCACGGTGACCGGGACGCGACCTCCGGCGCCCTGCAGCTCCAGCTCGTCACCGGTCCGCACGGTGCCGCTGCGCAGCGTCCCGGTGACCACGGTGCCGGCGCCGCGGACGGTGAACGCCCGGTCCACCCACAGCCGGGCGGCGCCGTCCCGGTCGGCCGGGGGGAGGTCGGCGACCAGCTCGCTCAGCGCGTCACGCAACGTGTCGATCCCGGCCCCGGTGTGCGCGGACACCGCCACCACGGGCCACCCGTCCAGCCCGCGCTCGGCCAGCGCCGAGCGGGCGTCGTCGCAGGCGAGCTCCGGGTCGAACAGGTCGGTCCGGGTGATGACGAGCAGGCCGCGGGTGATGCCGGCGGCGGCGAGCGCATCGGCGTGCTCGGCGGACTGCGGCATCCAGCCCTCGTCGGCGGCGACGACGAACAGCGCGGCCGGTACCGGTCCGGCACCGGCGAGCATGGTGCTGACGAACCGTTCGTGCCCGGGGACGTCGACGAACGCCACCGTCGGTGGTGGTTCGACCGACCCACCGGCGGGCCGGCTGCTGGACGCCGCCGGCAGCGTGGTCCAGGCGAAGCCGAGGTCGATCGTCATCCCGCGGCGCCGTTCCTCGGCGTACCGGTCGGGTTCCATCCCGGTGAGCGCGCGGACCAGCGTCGACTTGCCGTGGTCGACGTGTCCGGCGGTGCAGAGCACGTGCACGGCTCACCCCACCCGTACCGCGCGTACCGCGCCGAGCAGGACGCTGTCGGCGGACGGCGGTACGGCGCGCAGGTCGAGCAGGCAGCGATCACCGGCGACCCGGCCGAGCACCGGTGGGTCCCCGGCGCGCAGGGCCTCGGCGTATCGGGCGGGCAGTGCGACCGCCGCGCTGGGCAGCTCCACCCCGGGCGCCCCACCGCCCCCGACGCCGGCGACGGTGTCGGCGGCGCTCGCCGGCACCCCGTCGGCGGCCAGCGCCGCAGCCAGCGCGTCGGCCCGGGGGCGCAGCGTGGCCGGGTCGGTGTCGAGGAACTCCCGCACCGGGGTGGGCGGGCCGGCGACCGAGGCCTCCAGCGCGGCGAGGGTCAGCTTGTCCACCCGCATCGCGCGGGCCAGCGGGAACCGCCGGACCTGCTCGACCAGCCGGGTGCCGCGCTCGCCGCCGCCGAGCAGCAGCCCGGCCTGCGGGCCGCCGAGGAGCTTGTCGCCGGACGCGGTGACCAGGTCGGCCCCGCCCGCCAGCGCGCCCGCGGCGTCCGGCTCGGCGGGCAGCAGCGGGTGCGGGGTGAGCAGCCCGGAACCGATGTCGGCGACGACCGGCGGGCCGAGCCCCGCCAGCTCACGCAGGTCCACGTCGGACACGAACCCGCTCACCACGAAGTTCGACGGGTGCACGACCAGCACGAACGCCGTGTCGGGGCCGATCGCGCCGGCGTAGTCGGACAGGTGGGTGCGGTTGGTGGTGCCGACCGGGCGCAGCCGGGCCCCGGTCGACTCGATCAGCTCGGGGATCCGGAAGCCGTCACCGATCTCGACGAGCTGCCCGCGGGAGATCACGATCTCCCGGCCGGGCCCGGCCAGCGCCGCGCAGACCAGCGCGAGCGCGGCCGCACCGTTGTTGGCGATCCAGGCGGCCCCGGCGCCCGGGACCGCGTCGCGCAGGGCCGCGACCGCCCCGGCCCCACGGGTGCCGCGCCGGCCGGTCGTCAGGTCCAGCTCGACGTCGCAGGTCCCCGCGGCCGCGCCGATCGCGGCGACCGCGGCATCGGACAGCGGTGCCCGGCCGAGGTTGGTGTGCAGCAGCACCCCGCTGGCGTTGAGCACGGGCCGGATGCCGGTGGCGGTCGCCGGGAGCGCGGCGAGCGCGTCGGCGGCGACGTCCGAGGGCGCGATCACGCCGTCCCGGGCCCGTTGCTGGGCCGCGGTGACGGCGCGCTTGACGCGGTCCCGGCCGAGACGTCCGGCGGCGGCGGTCAGTTCCGGCTCGGCCAGGACGGCGTCGGTGCGCGGGACGCGGCGACGCGGGTCCGCCGCGTGGTGCGGGCGCGCGGTGGTCATCCGCGCACGGTAGCGCTCACTCCTCGCCGGTGTGTCCACTCGTCCGGACGGGCTCGGCGCCGGTCCGGGCGTCGGCGTCCGGGGTCGCGACCTCGGACGGCCCGTCCTCGGCAGCACCGCCCCCGGCTCCACCGCCCCCGGCGCCACTGTCTCCGGCTCGGCTGCCTCCGGCTCCTATGCCCCCGGTCCCGCTACCCCCGGCTCCGCTGTCGGCCGGTCCGCCGGTACCGGCCCCGCCGTCCGCGGCCCGCTGCTCGGGCAGAGACACCGCGGGCAGGTCGCCGGTGTCGGGGCCGGCACCGGACGGCTCCTCGGCGGCGGGCACCGGGTCGTCCGGAGCAGGCGGCGCGGGCTGCGGCCGCGCAGCGACGGCGGGCAGCGGGCCCGTGTCCCCCACGAGACCGTCCGCCACCCGGCCGGCCTCCCCACCCTCGCCGGTGAGGGGGGCCGGTCGGTCGAGCCGGTGCAGCTCCGCACCGAGCAGCGCGTGCAACCGGGCGACCTCGTCGCGCACGCTGCTGCGCAGCCCGGAGACGTGCGCGTGCATCGACGCGGCGGTGTCCGCGACGAGCTCGCCGTCGCGGCGGGCGGCGACACCGGCGGCGTTGAGCCGGTCGACCTCGGCGGCCGCGTCCGCGGTGACCCGCTGGGCCCGGGTCTGCGCCTCCGCGGTGATCCGGGAGGCCTGTGAGCGGGCCTCGGTAGTGATCCACTCCGCGTCGGCGCGGGCCTGCTCGCGCAGCTCCTCGGCCTCGCGCTCGGCGGTGCGGCGGCGTTGCGCGGCGTCGTGGTCGGCCATCCGCAGGACCTTGTCCGCGCGCATCCCGAACGTCTCGGCCGGTTGGGCCCGCGCGTCCTCCAGGGCCGCGGCGAGCGCGTCGGCCCGCTGGACGGCCTCGTCGCGCGCCGCCTCGGCCTGCTCGCGTGCCCGTTCGGTGTTGGCGAGCCGGGTCAGCAGCTCCTCGACGATGGTGGTGTCGATGGAGCTGGTGTCGACGACCCTGCTGTCGGCCCGGGGGGTGTCGGCGGCCGGGCCTCCCCGGAAGCCGTCGTGCGGCACCGAGGGCGTCCGCCGCGGGAGGCCCGCCGCGGTCGTGCCGGCCGCGCGGGTCGTCTCGTCGTCGCGCACGTCCTCGACCTCGTCATCCCGGGAATCCACGTCCCGGCCACCCACGTCTGAAGAATCCCCGCCGGGGGCGGCCACGTCTCGGCCACCCCTGTCTCCGGGTCCGACGCCTCCGAAGACGTCTGAGGGGCCGACGTCTCCGGCCCCGTCGTCCTCGGGCTCACCGTGCTCGGCCACCTCGTCGACCGTCCCCCTGTCCGGCTCCCTCGTGGAGCGTCCCCGGCCGACCAGGCCGGCCCATCGTCCTGCACCGTCTCGCGGGCGTCGCCCGTCCGGCACGTCGGTCACGCCGTCCTCACGGTCGGTCAGTCTCGGTGCCCGGCCCGGCCCGCGCAGCCCCCGTTCGGCGGACGGCTGCGGCTCCGCGACCGGCGGTGTGCAGCCGAGCGTGATCGTCGGTGACCGCGGGTAGGGTCGGACGTGGTCGTCGTCACCACGGGAGGGGATCGCATGTCCGACACCGGCTCCACCGGCACCGTCCGGCGGCTCACCGAGTTCAGCCACGGCGCCGGGTGCGGCTGCAAGCTCGGGCCCGGTCAGCTGGCGGAGGTCCTCGCGGGCGTCACCCCACCGGCGCACCCGGACCTGCTCGTGGGGACCGACACCGGTGACGACGCGGCCGTCTGGCGGCTCTCCGCGGACCGCGCGCTGGTCGCCACCACCGACTTCTTCACCCCGATCGTGGACGACGCGCGCACCTGGGGCGCGATCGCGGCGACCAACGCGGTGTCCGACGTGTACGCGATGGGCGGCACCCCGCTGTTCGCGCTGAACCTGGTGTGCTGGCCGTCGAACGATCTCGGGCCGGAGGTGCTCGCCGAGGTCCTGGAGGGTGGCGCCGGGGTCGGGCGGGCGTGCGGCTTCGCCGTCGTCGGCGGGCACACGATCGACGACCCGGAGCCCAAGTACGGCCTGGCGGTCGTCGGTGAGGTGCACCCCGACCGGGTGCTGACCAACGCGGGCCTGCGCCCCGGGGATGCGCTGGTGCTGACCAAGCCGCTCGGCATCGGCGTGATCTCGACCGCGGTCAAGCGGGGTGTCCCGGCCGCGGTCGACGCCGCGGTGGCGGCGATGACCACCCCGAACGCGGACGCGGCGGCGGCCGCCCGGGACGCCGGCGCCACCGGTTGCACCGACGTGACCGGCTACGGCCTGCTCGGGCACCTGACGAAGATGACGGTGGCGTCCGGTGTGGACGCCACGGTGGACGTCGCGTCGGTGCCGCTGCTGGAGGGGGTGCGCGACCTGGTCGCGGCCGGCGTCGTGCCCGGCGGGACGCAGCGCAACCGGCAGTGGATCGACGACCGGGTGACGCGCGCGGCGGCCTCCGAGGAGGACCTGCTGCTCCTCTCGGACGCCCAGACCTCCGGCGGTCTGCTGTTCGGTGCGGCGCCGCAGTCCGCCGCGGACGCCGTCGGGTGGCTGCGCGGGCGCGGGCACGAGGCCGCCGTGATCGGGTTCGTCACCGAGGGGACGGGCACGGTGCACGTGTAGGTCCGGCCTAGGGTCGGTCGGGTGGAGCCCGTCGACCGCAGCTGTGCCCGTACCCGATCCTGGACCGACGAGGCGATGCGCCGGGTCCAGGCCGACGCGAACCGCTCCGCGGACACCCACCTGCACGTCCTCGACCTGCCCGCGGAGTGGGGGGTGCACGTCTACCTCAAGGACGAGTCCGTGCACCCCACCGGCAGCCTCAAGCACCGGCTGGCGCGGTCGTTGTTCCTGTACGGGCTGGCCTCCGGCTGGATCCGCGAGGGGACGACGGTCGTCGAGGCCAGTTCCGGGTCCACCGCGGTGTCCGAGGCCTACTTCGCGCGGCTGCTGGGCCTGCCGTTCGTCGCGGTGATGCCCCGGTCGACGAGCCCGGAGAAGGTCGCGCTGATCGAGCGGGAGGGCGGCCGCTGCCACTTCGTGGAGCACGGGCCGGACGTCTACGACGAGGCCGAGCGGCTCGCCGCCGAGTCCGGGGGTCACTACCTGGACCAGTTCACCTACGCCGAGCGGGCGACCGACTGGCGGGGCAACAACAACATCGCCGAGTCGATCCTCGACCAGCTCGCCGAGGAGCCGCACCCGGTGCCGGAGTGGATCGTCGTGGGGGCCGGGACCGGCGGCACGTCCGCGACGATCGGCCGCTACCTGCGCTACCGGCGGCTGTCCACCCGGCTGGCCGTGGTCGACCCGGAGAACTCGGCGTTCCTGCCCGGCTGGGCCACGGGCGCCCCGGACTACGCGACGGGGATGCCGTCGCGGATCGAGGGGATCGGCCGGCCGCGGATGGAGCCGAGCTTCGTGTCCTCGGTGATCGACCGGATGTTCCCGGTGCCGGACGCGGCGAGCATCGCCGCGGCCCGGCACCTGCGGGACCGCACCGGCCGCTGGGCGGGCGGCTCGACCGGCACCAACCTGTGGGCGGTCTACCAGCTGGTCGCCGAGATGCTGCGGACCGGGCGCACCGGCAGCGTCGTCACGCTGATCTGCGACGGCGGTGAGCGCTACCGGCACAGCTACTACGACGACGGCTGGGTCGCCGAGCAGGGCATGGACCTGGCCCCGTACACCGCGACGCTGGAGACGTTCAGCCGAACCGGTCGCTGGGAGCCACCGCAGGTGTGACGCCCTCAGGGCGCGGCGAGCAGCGCGGCGGTGGCCAGCAGCCGCCGCTCGGAGCCGGGCCGCCCGACCAGCTGGACGCAGCCGCGCCCGCCGTGCCCCACCGGCGTCACCAGTGACGGCAGGCCCGCGAGGTTCCAGACGGACAGCCCGGTCGTGCCCGCGCCGGCCGGTCCGGCGGTGACCGGCAACAGCCCGGCCTCGGTGCCGGCCTCGTCCAGCCAGCCGACGAGGCGTTGCCGCCAGGAGGCCGGGGTGGCCGGGCGGAGCCCGCCGAGCCGGCGGACCCGGCGCCCGCGGCGCAGGGCGTTGCGGGCGGCGCGGGGGAGCTCGTCCGGGTCGAGATCGAGGTCCTCGACCCGGCGGGCGAGACCGACCTGGCGCCGGCGCGCGCCGTGCACCCGCAGCACCGCGCTGTAGGGCGGGTCCACGGCGAGCAGGCGGGTACCGGTGGCGTCGAGCACCCGGATGGCGGTGTGGACGGCGGCCGCGGCGGCCGGGTCGGCGAGCCGGGTGCGTCCGGTGCGCAGCGAGCAGGCGAGCGAGCCGACGGGATCGGCGCCGGCGGCGGGACCGGGGGCCGCGCTCCCGTTCCCGGGGCCCGGGCTGCGGTCGACGTGGCCGGCGCCGGGGAGGACGCCCTGCGGGACCGCGGTGCCGGCGAGCCCGCCCCCGGCCGTGGCGGGTCCCCGGCGGGCGGCGACGGCCAGCACCTCGAACGCCGCGAGCACCTCCTGCGGGGTCCCGGCGACGACGGTCGTCTCGGCCAGGCCGGACCACCGTCGCTCGGCGGCGGCGGGCAGCGGGAGCACCCGTCGTCCCGGCTTCAGCGCGGTCAGCCCGTGCGCGGCCGCGGCGGCCCGCAGCGCACCGTCGCCGTCGACGCCGACGGCCAGCGGCACCGCACCGGACGCGACCACGGCGGCCGTGGCCCGGCCACCGGGGGAGCCGTCGGTACCGATGCCGAACTCGGCGGTGCGGGCACGGCCGGCGAGCAGCGCACCGGCGGCGCGCAGCCGCCGGACCGGCTCGTCACCGCGTCCGGCGACCGAGATGCCGTCCTCGACCACGACCGGCACGCCCGCGAGCGGCAGCGCGAACCGGTCGGTGCGCCGGTCCAGCGCCGCGGCGGCGGCCCGGACGGCGTCGGGATCGACCGACAGCAGCGGGCCGGCGCCATCGGCACGCGTCAGGAGCGCGTCGGTGACACCGGCCGCGGTGCTGCGGCCCGCACGGACCGCACCGGCGATGTCCGGCACGGTCCACGGGGTGGCGGCCGGGCGCTCGGGCCCGGCGGAAGCGGCGGTCTCGGGGAGCGTGCTCATCGTCGGGGAAACAGGTCGGCGGAGGCGGACGGGAATCGAACCCGCCTGGCCGAGATACTCGGCCACGTCGGTGTTGAAGACCGCGGGGGCCACCAGGCGCCCATACGCCTCCAGGTCTCGTCAGGCCGTCCGGAGCGCCTCCGGAACTCCGTCGGCCACATCGAACAGGGACAGGAGGTTGGTCGCCTCCAGGGCGCGGGTCACCGCGTGCGAGCCGCACACGAGCCGCAGGCGGCCGTCGGCCCCCTCGGTCTTCTCCTTGGCCTCGACGAGCGCCGCCAGGCCGGCCGAACCCAGGAACGTCACCTGGGACAGGTCGACCACGAGCAGGCTCGCGGATGGGATCTGCATCGCCAGGCGCTCGCTGAGCACCGGCGCGGTCATCGTGTCGATCTCGCCGTGCACGTGGACGACGACGGCGCCGTCCCCGTGCTCGACCACCTCGAAGCGGACGACCTCGCCGACGTCGGGGCTCTGCTCGTCCCCCACCCCGGTGGGCGTCTCACTGCTCATGTGCCTCGTGCTCCCTCGACAATCGTCGGCGGTGGCTCGGCCACTGAAGGACCTCACCGTGAGTGACAACCGGCCGCCGCTTCTTGACGTACCGCTCATGCTGTCCCGGCCCCAGCCTAGTCAGGAGGACCTCCCACCCTACGACCACGGTCGTGCGCGGCACAAACATCGTTCCGGGTGTGGCGGGCAGGGCCGGTCGCGGGCCCGGACGGGATGACAGGCTGGCGTCCATGAACGCCGCCCAGCCCGCACGGTACGTGGTCCGGATCGCCGTCCGCAGTTACGAGATGGACGTGAACGGGCACGTCAACCATGCCGTGTACCACCAGTACGCCGAGCACGCCCGGATGGAGCACATCCGGGCCACTGGGCTGACCCAGCACGCGCTCGCCGAGCACGGACTCACGGTCGTGCTGCTCTCGACCACGGTCCATTTCCGGGCCGAGCTCCGGCACGGCGAGGAGATCGACGTCGACTCCGAGATCGCCTTCAGCGACCGGAAGCCGTTCACGATGCGTCACCGGATCGTCCGGGTGGCCGACGGCGACGGTGCCCCCGCGAACCATCTCGCGGCGGAGGCGGAGTGCACGATGGGAGTGCTCGACACCACGACCCGCCGGTTGGTTGCCGACCCGTTCGGCCGGTTGGCCGCCGCGGCCACGACACCGGAGCTGCTGGGCGCCGGCCCGTCCTGACGGCCGGGGAACACGCCGAGACGGCAGCGGGTCACGCCGGGACGGCAGCGGATCACGCCGGGACGGCGGGCGATCAGGCCGGGACGGCCGGGTCGCTGTCCGCGCGGCGGTGCCGTTCCGCCGGCCGGGTCGTGCCGGGGCAGGCCGCGCCCGGCTCGTACCGGGTAGCCGACGTTCCCGGCCCCTGCTGCGGCGCCCGGACCGCGCCGAGCGGGCCGGGCCCGTCCGGGACCGGGCCCCGGTGGTTCGGCACGACGGAGGGCAGCGCTCGTCCGATCAGCGGCGGCACCGCACCCCCGGCGCGGCGGACGGCGCGGCGCGAACGCAGGTACGCGCGGGGACCGACGAGCAGACCCCGGGTCCGCGTCTGGTCGGAGTCGCTCGGCATCGCGTCCCCGGCACCGGCCTCGCGGTCGGCGATGTGGCGCAGCCGGGCGAGTGCTGCGGGCAACCGGCGCAGCGCCACCGCGCGGCCCTGCGGCGAGAGCGCGACCTTGGCCAGGAAGCTCCCCAGGCCGACGGCGTAGCCCTCCAGCTGGCGGCGCAGCGCCTCCTGGTCGGGGCGGTGGTGGTGCCACAGGTAGGCGCCGGGCGCGTACCCGAGCACGTGCCCGGCCAGGATCATCCGGACCAGGAACTCGCAGTCCTCGCCGCCGTGGGTGGGGGTCCCCGGCCCCATGGCCTCGTCGAACCCGCCGACCGACCGCGCGGCCGCGGCCCGCACGGCGAGGTTGGCGCCGATGCCGAACAGCCCGGGGGCGAACGGGAAGATCGGCGAGTCGTCGGGCGGCTGCTCCATCGAGAACCGCCGGGCGGTGAAGCCCTTGTTCCAGGCCAGGGCGACGTCGGCCGCGCGCTCCTCGGGCGACCCGAGCCGGGCGGCGAGCACCGGGCCGGACACGCAGGCGAGTTCCGGGTCGGCCGTGAAGGCACCGCACAGCCGCGAGGCCCACGCCGGGTCGACCTCGGTGTCGTCGTCGGTGAAGGCGACGAGGTCGGTCCGTGCCTCGGCGAGGCCCCGGTTGCGGCCGACGGAGGCGCCACGGCGCGGTTCGCGGACGTAGCGGACCCGCGGCGAGCCGGTGGCTGCGACGACGTTCTGGGTGCGTTCGTCCTCCGGGTCGTTGTCGACGACCACGACCGACAGCGCCGGGTGGTCGGACGCGAGCACGGCCCGCAGGCAGCGGGCGAGCGACTCGGGCCGGTTGCGGGTCGCGATCACCACGGTGACCGGGTCGGTCGCGACCGGGGCCGGTGCCACCCGCTCGGGCGAGCCGAGCGCGATGAGCGCGGCCTCCAGGTCGGCGATGGTGGCGCGCCCGCTCCGCAGCGGGACGGTCACCTGGCCCTGCGGGGTGCCCCCGACCGTCACCAGCAGGCGGGCGGCGTGGAACCCGGGGCCGACCCGCAGGTCGCGCAGCGGTGCGAGCCGGTCCAGCTCACCCACCCACGTCGCGGCGTCGGCGGTCGCAGACATCCCTGACATACCGCACAGTCTCGTGCACGAGGCCTGAGACCACACTGAGAGTGCCGAACGGGGCCCGGATGACGACGCTGAGTCAGCATCGGCGATCGGTTCACCGGTTCCGGTTCCGACGGTCGCCGTCGTCGCAGGTCCCGGGCTCGGGGCCGGAGGTTCCGGCCGGCCGGTCCCCGGTCACCCGGCGCGTCCGAGACCACGACGAGCGTCGCGGATCCGGCGGGGACACGCCGGAGGCCGGGTGCTCGTCGGCGTGTCCGGTGGATCCGACCGCCACGATCGGGTGAACGCATTCCCGTCGGCCGTCCGGCCCGGGAGTGAACTGCGACGACGATGATCGGTTCGGACACGATCGGGTGGATCTGTCCGTCCGGTTCCGACCGGTCCGGGGTGTCCTGCCCGGATCGGGTGCCCGCCGGGTCGCGGGTCCGTCGCCGCCCGATCGGTACCCGGGCCCCGCTCGGGAACCGGAACGGTGCGTGACCGTCCGGCGCGGGTAGGTTCGGATCATGAGTGAGCGTCCCACCGCGTCCGTGCTGGTCACCGGCAGCGAGCTGCTGACCGGCCACGTCGCCGATGCGAACGGCCCGTTCGTGGCACGCGCGCTCGGCGATCTCGGCTTCGCGGTACGCCGGGTGATCCTGGTCGGGGACCGGCCCGACGACCTGAGGTCCGCGCTGGACCACGTCTCCGGCGAGGACCTCGTCGTGACCAGCGGTGGGCTCGGCCCGACCGCCGACGACCTGACCGCGGAGATCGTCGCCGAGTACTGCGCCGCACCGATGGCCGTCGACCCTGCGCTGCGCGACCGGATCCACGCCAAGGTCGCCGGCTGGGCGAAACGGGCGGGCTGGGCCGGCCCGGCCCTCGACGCCGCCACCGCCAAGCAGGCCCGGGTGCCGCACGGGGCCGAGGTACTGGAGCCGGTCGGGACCGCGCCCGGGCTGGTGGTCAGCCGGGGCGGCGGGCCGGTCGTCGTCGTCCTGCCGGGGCCGCCGCGCGAGCTCACCGGGATGTGGCCCGCGGTCGTCGCCGCCGGACCGGTCGCGACGCTGCTCGAGCGCGCGCCGCGCGCCGAGGCGATCCGGTTGCGTTTCGCCGGGATCCCCGAGTCCGACATCGCCGCGACCCTGCGCGAGATCGGGGCCGACCTCGACCTGGCCCGCGTCGAGATCATCACCTGCCTGCGGCGCTCCGAGCTGGAGGCCGACCTGCACCCGTTGCCCGGGGCGGAGGGGATCGCCCGGGAGGCCGCCGACCGGATCGTGGCGGCGCACCGGCGCAAGCTGATCAGCGACGACGGCAGCACCACCGACGAGCTCCTGGCCGCTGCGTTGCTGGAACGGGGCTGGACCGTCGCGACCGGGGAGTCCTGCACCGGAGGGCTGCTGGCCGGTCGGCTGGTCGACCGGGCCGGTTCGTCGGCCTACGTGGCCGGGGGAGTGGTCGCCTACTCCAACGAGGCCAAGACCGCGCAGCTCGACGTGCCGGCGGACCTGATCGCCGAGCACGGTGCGGTCTCCCCGGAGGTCGCCCGGGCGCTCGCCGACGGTGCCCGCGCACGGTTCGGGACGGACGTCGGGGTCGGGATCACCGGCGTCGCCGGGCCGGACGGCGGGACGGAGGCCAAGCCGGTCGGGTACGTCTGCTTCTGCGTCACCACCGCCGACGGTCAGGTGATCAGCCGCGACCCACAGTTCCCGGGCGGGCGCACCGACGTCCGCGAGCGGTCGGTGGACCTGGCGATGCACCTGCTGCTGCGGGCGACCGGGCGCACCGGCCCCGGCGCGCACCGGTAGCGACGCGCTCGCCCCGCCCGGGACTCCGGACGGGGCGAGGCGCAGGTACGGGCTCGGCCGGTGCCGAGGCTCCGGATCAGCCGCGGGCGGCTGCGAAGCGCTCGGCCGCGTCGGCCCAGTTCACGACGTTCCACCAGGCCTTGACGTAGTCGGGCTTCACGTTCTTGTACTGCAGGTAGAACGCGTGCTCCCACATGTCGAGCATGACGATCGGCGTCTGCCCGGCCGGGAGCTGCGACTGCTGGTCGTAGAGCTGGTGCACCAGCAGCCGCTGCCCGAGCGTGTCCCAGGACAGGATCGCCCAGCCGGAACCCTGGATCGTGGTCGCGGCCGCGGTGAAGTGCGCCTGGAAGGCGTCGAACGAGCCGAAGTGCTCGTCGAGGGCCGAGGCGAGGTCACCGGTGGGCTTGTCGCCGCCGTCCGGGGACAGGTTCTTCCAGAAGATCGAGTGGTTGACGTGGCCGCCCAGGTTGAAGGCCAGGGTCTTCTCCAGGCCGACGATCGCGCCGAAGTCGTTCTTGTCGCGGGCCTCGGCGAGCTTGTCGAGCGCGCCGTTGAGGCCGGTCACGTAGGTGTTGTGGTGCTTGGAGTGGTGCAGCTCCATGATCTCCGGCGCGATGTGCGGGGCGAGCGCGCCGTAGTCGTACGGAAGATCCGGGAGCGTGTACTCGGCCATCGGTTGTCTCCGACCTCCTCGGTCACGGGGGCGTGGCGGGATGCCACGCGGGTTCACTTGCCACTATGTAGCAACAGCCCAGTACCCGCGATCCCCGACGCGCACGCGTGGACGAATGGATTCGCCAGGAGTAGTCTTCTGCAAGTCACTTGCAGGAGTGCGGGTGGCGCGGTGCAGGTGATCGTTCTGGCAGCTCGACACCCGCCGTCGACGGCGCCGCCCGGGGACTCCCGGCCGCGGCGCCGTCGGAGTTCCGGGCCCGAGTGGTCTCAGGACCCGAGCAGTTCGGCGAGCTTGCCGACCGTGGCCCAGTTGCGGGCGGTGCCGCCGCCGTCGGCTGCCCGGGACCGGCTCGTCAGCCGGGCGGCGAGGGTGCTGCGGCCGAGCCCGTCGGGCAGGTGCAGGTACACGACCCGGCCGATGACGGCGGCGTCCCCCTGCCCGCCGGCCGCGCGCTCGGCGGCGAGGGCGGTGTCCAGCCCGGTCAGCTCGGCCTCGGTCGGGGCCGCGGCGCGGAAGATCGCGTGGAGCTGCTTCGGCTCGGTGACCTGCGGGAACGGGTTGGCGGCCAGTGCGGCGAGGTACTCGTCGCGGGTGAACGTCACGACCGGCCGCGGCACGGCGAAGTCGTCGCGCAGGATCTCCTCGATCGTCGTCGCGACGGCGGCCGGGTCGGCGACGCTGCTGGTCAGTACGACGTTGCCCGACTGGATGTAGGTCGCGACCTCGGTGAAGCCGCGTTCGGTGAGCAGTCGTCGGAGGTCGGCCATCGGGACCTTCCCCGACCCGCCGACATTGATCCCGCGCAGGAGCGCGACGTGGGTACGCACGGTGTCATCCTTCCGCTGTATCGGTGCTCGGGGAACGGGACGAGCACCGTGATGACCGGGTGCCGTCATCGGCCGCCTCCGCCCGGGGGTCGCGTCCGCCCGGCGATCACGGGGCGACGCGACCGCGGATCGCCGCCGACGGAGTCGCCGGCCCGTGAGGGGCTGTCGAGGATCTCGGACATCGGGTCAGAACGGAGCCGGATCGTCGCGGTCGGCATCGCGCGCCCCACCGTCCGGGCCGGCGACGGCCGGTCTGTCGCTGCCGGCCGGGGGAGTCCGTGGTGGGGTGCCGCCCGGTGTGGTGTGACGCCGGGGCGTGGGACCGGCCGGCTCGATGCCGTCCGTCGAGGTGTCGTTCTGGGCCGGTGGGCCGCGTTCGTGTCGACGTAGGTCGGGTTGTTCGTCGTCGGCGTAGACGGGACCGGGTGCGGGCGCGTCGAAGGCAGGGTCGTCCTTGCGGGGGACTGGTGTGATCGGTGGCGGCAGGATCGGTTCGGGGTCGACCCGGTACTGGCGTTTGAGGGGGCTGGTCCAGATGAAGTGGCCGGGTTCGGGTTGGTCGAGGCGCCAGTTGCCCTTCGACTTGAGCGTGTGGTCGTGCCGGCACAGCGGCCCGAGGTCGGCCCGGACGGTCGGCCCGCCGTGATGGTGATCGATCGTGTGGTCTTGGTCGCAGCGTCGGGCTGCGGTGCGACACCCGGGGCCGAGGCAGGTGCGATCGCGGACCTCGGTGTGGCGGCGCAGTGCCGCATGGGGGAACCGCGCACTCGGTTGATTGTCGAGTCCGGCGTCGGGATCGTCCTGTTCGGTGTGCTGCCGGTACTGGTCGGCGATGTCGGTGATCACCGTCGCCCAGGCGTCGTGTTCGGCAGCGTCCGCGGCCAGTCCCGTGAGCTGGGTGGCGGGGATGTGGAGTTCGACGATCCCGCCGGGTGGCCCGTTGCGGTTTCGCGGGACGGGGCGGTGTCGGGTGATGCCTTCGGCGAGCAGGTGGCCGTGGTCGTCGACCACGACCCAGCGCCATTGGGCGCGGTGCTGGCGGGCGACGAGGCGTCTCGCGGCGCTGGCGGGGATGGGTCCCCAGCCGGGGAGTTCGCCGGCGCGGTTGTCGAGGCCGAGCAGGGTGCTGAGGGGGATGCGGATCTCGGTCCCGACACTGGCGCTCGTCCGGGGTTCGGTGTGGTCGTTGCTGCGGCGTTGTGTCGGCACGGTCGGGGATGGGTCGGGGCCGGCGTCGGGGGGTGCGGGTGTGCCGCCGCCGTTCGGGCTGTTGGGCCGGGGATCTCCAGGGCCGGGGTCGGGGTCGTTCGGGCCGGGGTCGCTCGGTCCCTGGTCGTCGGTGTCAGGATCGTCCGAGTCCGAGTCCGAGTCCGAGTCCGAGTCCGAGTCCGAGGCACCCGAGCCGTGGTCGGTGTCGGGATCGCTCGAGCCGGGTGCGCCGGAGGTGTCGGGTGCGCCGGAGGTGGTGTCGCCGTGCTCTGAGCCGTTGCTCGGTGTGGGTCCATCAGTTCCGGGGCCGCCGGGTGCAGGGCCGTCGGGAGTAGGGCTGCCGGGTGCAGGGTCCTCGGGTGCGGGCGTATCGGACACGGGAGCACCAACACCCGGATCGTCAGCGATGGGGTCATCGGAGCCGGCTCCACCGGTATCGGCGGTCGGCCTGCCGGAGATCCGGTTACCGGGGCTCGCGCTGCCGGAGGCCGGGTTGCCGGACGCCGGGCGGCCCGCAGCCGGGGTGCCGGCGGCAGGCTTGTCGACCTCGCTACCGGTGGGGTTGTCGGCGTGCCCGGCGAAGCGGGCCATCAGCGCGCGCAGGATCCCGGCCCGGTCCAATCCGTGCAGTGTCCCGTCGAGCAGGCCGAGGACGAGATCGGCACGGATCTGGTCGATCGTGCCCGGATGCCCGTCACGCCGCGCGGCTTTGGCCAGGGCGTCGAGGCGCTCCCACGCCGCGGCCGCCTCCTCGGCGGGCAGTCCTTCGGCGGAGATGACGGCGGTGCCGGTCTCGGTCAGGTACGCCACGACCAGGCGGTCCCGGATGGCTTTGCGGTAGCGGCGCTCGTAGTAGGCGGGGTCGAGTTCGAGGATCAGCCGTTTGATCCGTTCCCCGATCTGGCCGGTGGTCAGCTTCGGTGCGTGTGGCAGGACCGCCTCGCAGATCGCGGTGCGCTGGGCTTCCGGGAGGTCGGCGAGGTGCTGGGCGAACACCCGGGCCTTGGTGCGGTCGATCCGCCCCTGACACAGGGAGGCCTGCACCTGCGGAAGGTCACTGACAAGCGTGACGGCGAGGCTCATCTCGTACTCGGCGGCACGGCGGTTCCAGGCCAGCGCGAAGCGGATCTCATCCGAGCCGTACTGGTCGGGCAGGGCACCGCGGCGGATCTCCAGGGGCCCGGCGAACGGGCGGCGGTGCACGACCTCGGAGATGGCGGCGAACATGTGGGCCTGGTGGTGGGCCAGCTGCCGGTGGTGGGCGAGCATGACCTCGTCGATGTCGTCGTTGCACACCTTCGTCAGGTCGATCGAGGCGAGGACGGTGGCCAGGTCGGGGCCGGGTGGCATGGTCGCCAGCCCGTCCGGTATCGCCTGCCCCAGCTGCATGGTTCGAACATACGCTCGACCACCGACAGTTTCGGCGCCCTGACCGGTCAGGGGAAACCGAGAGACACGTCAATGCACCTGTCGGGCGTGAAATCACCCGTTCGGCGGCAGGGGTCGGTCCAGGTGTGCAGCTTCGCCGCCGACCAGCGGCAACGAAGCGGGAGTCCGGTCCGGCGTCCGAGCAGAAGATCGACCGCGGACCGGTGGTCAGCGCCTGGTCTCGTACCTGGCCAGCACCACGCCGTCGGGGAACGTCCGGGTCTCCACCAGGTTCAGGTTCACCCAGCTGTCCAGGGCGGTGAAGAACGGCGTACCACCGCCCACCAGGACCGGGTGGGTGACGACCGTGTACTCGTCGACCAGCCCGGCCCGCACGGCCGCCGCGGCGAGGGTGGCCCCGCAGACGTCCATGGGACCGCCGTCCTCGGCCTTGAGCCGGGTGATCTCGGTGACCGCGTCACCGGTGACCAGACGGGTGTTCCAGTCGACCGGCCGGGCCGTCGAGGAGAACACCACCTTCGGCATGTTCCGCCAGCGGCGGGCGTACTCGACGTGCCCCGGCGTGACGCCGGGCTGCTGGTCGGCGGTCGGCCAGTGGGAGCTCATCGCCTCCCACAGCCTGCGTCCGTACAGCGCCAGGCCCGTCGCCGCTACCCGGTCGGACCACCACTGGAACAGCTCGTCGCTCGGCACGCTCCAGCCGAGATCGTCGCCGGGCGCAGTGATGTAGCCGTCCAGGCTCACGTTCATGCCATAGGTCAGTGTCCGCACGGCGTCGGCCTCCTGCGAGTCGGTCCTCGGCGTGGAGACCGGCCCGGCGCGGGAAAGTCATCGGTCGGGCCACGCGGAGGGTGAGCGGCGGCGGAAAGCGGCCCGGCGACGAGAAACGGCGCCGACCGACGGGAACACGTTCCCACCGGTCGGCGCCGCCCTGGAGCCTGTGATCAGGCAGCCTGCTTGGTCTCCCAGAAGATCTTGTCGATCTGGGCGATGTAGTCCAGCAGCTCCTGGCCGGTCTTGGGGTCGTTCGACCCCTTCGTGCCGGTGGCACCGGCGGCCTTGGTGGCCTTGTTGAACAGCTCGTGCAGCTCCGGGTACTTCTCGAAGTGCGGCGGCTTGAAGTAGTCGGTCCACAGCACCCAGAGGTGGTGCTTGACCAGGTCGGAGCGCTGCTCCTTGATCTCGATGGCGCGGGCCCGGAAGTCCGCGTCGTCGTTGCCCTGGTACTTCTCCTGGATGGCCTTGACCGACTCGGCCTCGATCCGGGCCTGGGCCGGGTCGTAGACGCCGCAGGGGAGGTCGCAGTGTGCGGTGGCCTCCAGCCGCGGGCGGAGAATGCGGGACAGCCGCATGAAATCCTCCCTGGTGGGTGATCGTTCTGGCGACGACGACCCTACCCCTGTGACCGGGGCGCAGCAGGGGGCACGTTGAGGAGATCCACTCTGGAGGGAGGCGCGACGTGCGCTGGCGGAGGGTGACCGTGCGGGGCCCGTCGATGTCCCCCGCGCTCGCCGACGGCGACGTCGTGCTGGTCCGGTTCGACGCGCCGGTGCGGCCCGGTGACGTCGTGCTGGTCACCTGGGACGCGCGGCCCGGTCAGCTGTCGGTGAAGCGGGCGGTGCGTCCGGACGACGACGGCTGGCACGTCCGCGGCGACAACCCGTTCGGCTCGACCGACTCGGCCACGCTGGGACCGGCCCGGGTGCGGGCGGTGGCCCGGCTGCGGCTGTGGCCGCGACCCGGCCGGATCCCGCCCGGCCGCCGCTGACCGTCGGCGTCCGGGGCGGGGCCGACCGGCGAGTCCGGGAGCGCGCCCGGTGGGTCCGGGAAGGTCGCTCACCGGAGCGTCCGGAAGAACCCCCGCAGCTCGTCCACGAACGTCTCGGGCTGCTCCAGCGAGGCGAAGTGCCCGCCCACCTCGGGCCGGGTGAACCACCGGAGGTCGGTGTAGCGGCGCTGCAGCCAGTGCCGGGGCAGCTTCACCATCTCGTGCGGGAACTGGGCGATGCCGGTCGGGACGGCGACGTCGTCCATCCGGCGCCGCGCGTAGCTCTCCCAGTAGATCCGCGCCGACGAGGCGCCCGCCCCGTTCAGCCAGTACTGCATCACGTTGTCCAGCAACCGGTCCCGGGTGATCACGTTCTCCGGGTGCCCGGCACAGTCGGTCCAGTCCCAGAACTTCTCGACGATCCACGTGCACTGGGCGACGGGCGAGTCGACCAGCCCGTACCCGATGGTCTGCGGCCGCGTGCGCTGCTCGGTGGAGTACCCGGTGCCGTAGCGCTCGAAGTCCTTGGAGAACGCGATGTCGCGCTTCTCCTGCTCGGACAGCGGCTGGTCGTCGTCGTCCGGCTTCGGCGCGAGCGCCATGGTCAGGTGGATGCCGTGCAGCATCTCCGGCGCCGCCGTCCCGAGCGCCGAGGTGATCATCGATCCCCAGTCGCCGCCCTGCGCGGCGAACCGGTCGTACCCGAGCCGGTCCATCAGCTGGGCCCACGCCACCGCGATCCGCTCCACGCCCCACCCGGCCACGGCGGGCTTGCCGGAGAACCCGAAGCCGGGCAGCGTCGGGACCACCACGTGGAAGGCGTCGGCCGGGTCCTCGGGATCGGTCAGCGCGGGCAGGACGTCGAGGAACTCGACGATCGAGCCCGGCCAGCCGTGGGTGAGCAGCAGCGGCATCGCCCCGGGGTGCCGCGAGCGCGCGTGCAGCAGGTGCACCTCGACCGAGTCGTCGCCGCCGCCGTCGAGGTCGGTGCGGAACTGCGGCCAGGAGTTGATCTCCGCCTCGACCCGGCGCCAGTCGTAGCGGGTCCGCCAGTACTCGCAGAGCTCGCGGGCGTAGTCCAGCGGGAGGCCCTGGGCCCAGCCGTCGACGGTGGCCGGGTCCGGCCAGCGGGTCCGGGCGAGCCGCTCGCGCAGGTCGTCGAGCTCGGCCTCGGGGATCTCGATGCGGAAGTCGCGCACGCCGCCACCGTGGCACGACCGGCGCCACGGCGTCCCGTCCGCCGCCGCATCGGAACGATCACGAAAGTGCTCACTGCGGCGCGAGCGCGCGGCTGATGCCGCGCGCCGCCGCCCGGACGGCGGGGACCCAGGTGTGCGGGTTCGTCCCGACCGCGGGCACGACGATCGACAGCGCCGCGACGACCGGGCCGCTGCCCTGGCTCACCGGTGCCGCCACCGACAGCGAGACCGCCTCGATCTGCCGGTCGGAGATCACGAAGCCACCGGAGCGGACCTGCGCGAGCAGCGACCGGACGCCGCCGGGGTCGCACACCGTGTACGGGGTGAACCGGCGCAGCGGGCGGGCGAGGACCCGCTCGACGTCGTCGGGGTCGGCGTGGGCGAGCAGCACCAGGCCGACCCCGGTGGCGTGCGCCGGCAGCCGCGAGCCGGACCGGGTGACGATCGAGACGGCGTCCCGGCTGGAGAGCCGCTCGACGTAGACCACCTCGCCCGGGTCCTCGGGGTCCAGGACGGCCAGCTGGACGTTGTGCCGGGTCACCTCGTGCAGGTCCTCGAGGAAGGGCATCGCCGCGTCCCGCAGATCGTGGCTGGCCGGTGCCAGGTGGGCGATCTCCCAGAGCCGCAGGCCGATCCGGTAGCGGCCGTCGTCGCCGCGGTGCAGCGCACCGCCGGCGGCGAGCTCGCCGACGATCCGGTGGGCGGTGGTCAGCGGCAGCCCGGTGCGCTTCGCGATCTCGGACAGGCCGAGCACCGGGGCCTCGGCGGTGAACGCGCCGAGGACGTCCAGTACCCGGGCGGTGACCCCCGAACGGACCGGTCGTGACGCCATGACCGGGCATTCTTCCGCACAGTGGAAGCTGGGTCGAGCCGGGGGCCGCGGGTCGGGGACAGTTTTCCGTATGACGGCACGGCAGGAGTCCAGGACGCAGGTCGGCATCGTGGGGGCGGGGCCCGCCGGGCTCGTGCTGGCCACGTTGCTGGCCCGCGCCGGCATCGACTCGGTCGTGCTGGAGGCCCGCAGCCGCGCCTACGTCCAGGCCCGGGTCCGGGCCGGCGTCCTGGAGGCCCCGACCGTCGACCTGCTGCGCGAGGCAGGCGTCGCCGGGCGGCTGGACCGGGAGGGCATGCCGCACACCGGGATCTCGCTGCGCTTCGCCGAGACCCCCGGCGGGCCGGCCGAGGACCACCGGATCGACTTCGCCGACCTCGTCGGCCGGGGGATCACCGTGTACGGCCAGCAGGAGGTGGTCAAGGACCTGCTCGCCGACCGGATCGACGACGCCGGGTTGCCGGTCGAGTTCGAGGTGTCCGGCGTCGAGATCCACGACGTCACCACGGACGCGCCGTCGATCACCTACACCGCCGCGGACGGGACGGCCCACCGGCTGCGCTGCGACGTCGTCGCCGGGTGCGACGGGTTCCACGGCACCGCGCGCTCGGTCGTGGCGCCGGAGATCGTCGAACGCGTCTACCCGTTCGGCTGGCTGGGCGTGCTGGCGCAGGCCGCCCCCACCACCGACGAGCTGGTCTACTCCCACCACGACAACGGCTTCGCGCTGTACTCGATGCGCAGCCCCGAGGTCACCCGGCTCTACCTGCAGGTCCCGCCCGACACCGAGGCGGGCAGCTGGTCGGAGGCCCGGATCTGGGACGAGCTGCAGACCCGGCTGGCCTGCGACGGCTTCACCCTGAACGAGGGGGAGCTGCTCGAGAAGCCGAGCGTGACCGGCATGCGCAGCATGGTCGCCTCGCCGATGCGGCACGGGCGGCTGTTCCTGGCCGGCGACGCCGCGCACATCGTGCCGCCGACCGGCGCCAAGGGGATGAACCTGGCGATCGCCGACGTGCGGGTGCTGGCCGAGGCCGTCGAGCGGTTCTACCGCGACGGCGACGAGCGCGGGTTCGACGACTACTCGGCGACCTGCCTGCGCCGGGTCTGGCGGGCCGAGCACTTCTCCTGGTTCATGACGTCGATGCTGCACCGCTTCGACTCCTCGACCGAGGCCGGTGACCCGTTCGGCGTCGGGCTCCAGCGCTCGCAGCTGCGCTACACGGTGACGTCCCGGGCCGCCGCGACGAGCCTGGCGGAGAACTACGTCGGACTGCCGCACGGGGCCGTCTGACCCACCACCCACGAGAGAGGACGCCGTCGATGGCCCAGCCGGCCGAACGAACCCCGACGCTCCCGCCGTACGCGCCGGTGCCCGAGGGCACCCACGCGCCGCTGGACTTCCCGGGCTACCGGAGCACCGGGCTGCGTGCCCCGGTCCGGCAGCCGGTGATCCTGCCGCACCGGCTCACCGAGGTCACCGGGCCGCTGCTGACCGGGCCGATCCGCCCCGGCGACGACGACCTGACCCTCGGCGAGCACGGGGAGGCCCAGGGCCAGCGGATCATCGTGTTCGGGCGGGTCGCGGACTCCGACGGCCGCCCGGTCCCGGACACCCTCGTCGAGATCTGGCAGGCCAACGCCGCGGGCCGGTACGCGCACCGGTGGGACGACTGGCCCGCCCCGCTCGACCCGAACTTCACCGGCGGCGGGCGGGTGCTCACCGACGCCCACGGCGACTACTCGTTCACCACGATCAAGCCGGGCGCCTACCCGTGGGGCAACCACCACAACGCCTGGCGCCCCGCGCACATCCACTTCTCGCTGTTCGGGCGGGCGTTCACCCAGCGCCTGGTGACCCAGATGTACTTCCCGGACGACCCGCTGTTCGCCCAGGACCCGATCTACAACTCGGTGCCAGAGGGCGCGCGCGAGCGCATGATCTCCACCTTCGACCTGGACGCGACCCGGCCCGAGTGGGCGCTCGCGTTCCGGTTCGACATCGTCCTGCGCGGGCGGGAGCAGACCCCGTTCGAGGAGCCGCACGCATGAGCACCGACCGACCCGGGCAGCTGACCCCCTCCCAGACCGTCGGGCCCTACCTCGCCCTCGGGTTGCCGTGGCCGGACGGCCCGGACGTCGTCCCGGAGGGCACGCCGGGTGCGGTGACGATCGGCGGGACCGTGTACGACGGCGCCGGCGAGCCCGTCGTCGACGCGATGATCGAGACCTGGCAGGCGGACCCGGACGGCCGGTTCGACCATCCCGACGACCCGCGCGGTGCCCGGACACCGGCGGTCGAGGGCTTCCGCGGGTTCGGCCGGGCCGCGACCGACGACCGGGGCCGCTGGAGCGTGCGCACGGTGCTGCCCGGCGCGCTGCCCGTGTTCGACGCGCTGCCCGTGTTCGACGGGGCCGCGGACGTGCGGGAGGCCCCGCACATCGACGTCTCGGTGTTCGCCCGCGGACTGCTCGACCGGCTCGTGACCCGGATCTACCTCCCCGGGAACGCCGAGGCCAACGCCGCCGACCCGCTGCTGTCGTCGGTGCCCGCCGAGCGGCGCGGCACCCTGGTCGCGGTCGCCGAGGCGCCGGACCGCTACCGGTTCGACATCCGGCTGCGCGGCGACGGGGAGACGGTTTTCCTGCAGATCTGAGGGCCGTCCTTGCAGATCCGAGGGCCGTCCTGGCAGATCCGAGGGTCGTCCGGCAGCTCCGGGGGCGGTCCTGCCGAGCTGGGCGTGACGGTGTGACAACGTTCGCGGGCGTCCGCCTCGTCCGTACCGGGGATCCCTGTCAAGATCGGTGGAGGAGGCGGCGGGAGGACCGGTGGACGCAGCACCCACCCCGGAACGGGGACGACGGACGTGGCCGGGTGCCGGCCTGCGCCGGCTGCGTGCGCGGCACCCGCTGGCCGTCCAGCTCGCCCGTTACGCGCTCGTCGGCGGTGCGGCGACCGCGCTGAACGCCGGGCTGTTCCTGCTGTTCCGGCCGCTGCTGCCCGCAGTACCGGCGAACCTGCTCTCGCTCACCGTCACCACCGCGCTCAGCACCGAGCTGAACCGGCGGCTCGCGTTCGGCGGTGCCCGCGCCCACCGGCTCCGGGAATGGGTGCAGGACCTGGGCACGATCGCCTTCTACGCCACCTACAGCTCCGGTGTGCTGCTCGCGCTGCAGTGGCTGGTCGGCGCGCCCACGCCGGGGCAGGAGGCGGCCGCGGTCGCGGTGGCCAGCGTCGGGGGCGGCCTGCTCCGGTTCGCGGTGCTGCGGTTCTGGGTGTTCGATCTGCGGGATCGCCGCTCCCACGTCGCGGGCCCCCACGACGCCGGCCCTGACGACGCCGGCCCTGACGACGACAGCTCCCGCGACGACGTACGACCGGCTGGAGGTCCTCAGCAGTGTTCGGCGACTTCACCACCTTCGACCTGACCGTCGGCCCGGACGCGGTGCCGATCCACGGCGTCCGGGGCGGGGACGGGCCGCCGGTCCTGCTGCTGCACGGGTTCCCGCAGGCCCACGCGATGTGGGCACCGGTGGCCGAGGAGCTGGCCCGCGACCACACCGTCGTCTGCACCGACCTGCGCGGCTACGGGGAGTCCGGCCGCCCGGAGTCCGGCGACGACCACGCGGGCTACTCGTTCCGCGCGATGGCGGCCGACCAGGTCGAGGTGATGTCCCGGCTCGGGTTCGACGGCTTCGCCGTGGCCGGGCACGACCGCGGCGCGCGGGTCACCCACCGGATGCTGCTCGACCACCCCGAGCGGGTCACCCGGGCCGCGCTGCTCGACATCCTGCCCACGGCCTACGTCTACGGCCACGTCGACCGGGCGCTGGCGACCGCGTACTACCACTGGTTCTTCTTCATCCAGCCGGCCGACCTGCCGGAACGGCTCATCTCGGCCGACCCGGTCGGCTACCTGCACACGCTGCTCGGCGGCTGGGGCTCCGGGCTGGACGCGCACCCGCCGCAGGCGCTCGCAGCCTACGAGCGGGCGTTCGCCGACCCCGCGGCGCGGCACGCGATGCTGGAGGACTACCGGGCGGGTGCGTCGATCGACCTGGAGCACGACGCCGCCGCGGACGGCGCCGGGCAGCGGATCTCGGTCCCCACCCTGGTGCTGTGGGGCGGCGCCGGGGTGGTCGGGGCGAACGCGGAGAGCCCGCTGCAGGTGTGGCGGCGCGCGGCGGTGGGCCCGGACCTCGTCACCGGGCGCGCGCTGCCCGGTGCCGGGCACTTCCTCGTCGACGAGCAGCCGGACGTCGTGCTCGGCGAGCTCCGGGACTTCCTGCGCAGCTGAAAGCGGACACGGGTGGAAGAATCGCCCGCATGCGACGAACAACGCTCTCCCGGGCGGCGCTCGGCACCCTCGCCGCGCTCGCCCTCGTGTTCACCACCGCCGGCGCCTGCGGCCCGGCGGAGGAGGCCCCGGCTCCGCCCCAGCAGCAGCAAGAGCAGCAGGGCGGTGACGACGGGGACGACGACCGCGGCGACGATGACCAGCAGGGCGGCGACCAGCAGGGCGGCGACCAGCAGGGCGGCGGGCAGCAGGGCGGCGAGCAGGACGACAGGGACGACGACTGACGGCGGCCGGGCCCGCCGCCTGACACGGCTGTGGCCCGGCACCCCTGACGAGGTGCCGGGCCACGGCTCGTGCGGAAATCAGCCCTTGATCGCGTGCACGACGCCCCAGGTGAGCTTGCCGGCGTTGCCGCCGTCCACCCAGTGCTGCAGGCCCGCCTTCATGTTGGTGATGTAGGTGTCCGAGATCGCCGCGGCCAGCTCCTGCTCCCGCGCGACGAGCTCCTCACGGACGCGCCCGTAGTGCGTCGGCAGCTGGGCGGCGTGGTCGTGGAAGGTGACCGAGGTGAAGCCGCGCTTCTCCAGCCCGCCGGTGTAGAAGCCGGGGGTGGCCATCGTCGCCAGCTGGATCCGGTCCAGGATCGGCTGGATCGACGACTGGTCGAGCCCGTCGACGGCCATCGGGTCGGTGAACACGACCTGCCCGCCCGGCTTCAGCACGCGGGCGGCCTCGTCGAGGACCCGGTCCCGGTCCCCGGAGTGCAGGAACGCGTCCTGGGACCAGACGACGTCGATGGAGGCGTCCTCGACGGGCACGTCCTCGAACGTCCCGGTGGCGACGCTCACCAGCTTCTCGAGCCCCTGCTCGGTGGTGAGCCGGGTGTTGCGCTCGTTCTCCACCGGCGACAGGTTGAGGCAGTGCACCTTCGCGCCGTGGTTGCGGGCGAGCTGGCGGGCGGCGCCGCCGTAGCCCGAACCGAGGTCGAGCACCTGGGTGCCCGCCCCGATGCCGGCGATCTCGGCCATCCGCGCGACGGTGCGGCGGCTCGCGGCCGCGATCTCCTCACCCGGGGTCTCGTAGAGGCCGACGTGGATGTCCTCGCCGCCCCAGACCAGGGAGTAGAAGTTGTCGGCGTCCTCGGAGTCGTAGTAGCTGCGAGCGGTCTTCTCGGCGGCCTGTGCCTGGGTCACGCCTCGTTCTCCTCCTCGTTGTTCTCCTCTTCGAGGTAGGCCTTCTCAGCGATGTGGACGAAGAAGTCCGGCTCGTCGTCGGAGTAGGTCGACTGGAAGTCGCCGAAGGTCTCGATCTTCTGGAAACCGACCTCGTGCATGAGCCGCCGCGTGTAGTCCTTGCGCAGCGGGAACATGTTGAGGTGGTACTCGGAGCCGTCCGAGAACTCGTAGCGGAAGCGCGCGAGCCCGTCGTCGACGTGCTCCGGCTCGGCGACGACGCCGTCGCCGCAGTAGTAGTACTGGTGCTTCGAGCTGAAGCCGTTGTCCAGGATCGAGTCGTAGTTGCGCTGATCCAGGATCAGGACGCCGTCGTGCTTGAGCATCGCGTAGAACTCCGCGAGTGCCTTGCGGCGGTCCTTCTCGGAGAACAGGTGGGTGAACGAGTTCCCGAGGCAGATGATCGCGTCGTACTCACCGTGGACGTCCCGGTTGAGCCAGCGCCAGTCGGCCTGCACGACGCGCAGGATGTGCCCGCCGAACTTCATGCCGTTGTCGAAGGCCTTCGCGAGCATCTCGGCGCTGCCGTCGGCGGAGACGACGGTCTCGAAGCCCTCCTCGAGCAGGCGGACCGAGTGGAAGCCCGTGCCCGTCGCGACGTCGAGGACGCTCTTCACCCCGCGGTCGCGGAGCTGCTGGACGAAGAACTTCCCCTCGCTCTCGTAGCGTGCCCGCCAGTCGATCAGCTCGTCCCACTTGTCGACGAACGTCTGCACGTACTCGTGCTTGTAGTGGGTGGACTCGCGGACCTCGGTGGGGTCGTCACCGAATTCCTGGACTGTCCTGCCCAGCTCGGGCGTCTCGCTGTCGGTGCGATGGTCGGCCGTCATGTACCGCGTCTCCTCGACACAAGTCGGGTGTTTCGGGGTCACCCGACCGTAGATCGGGGGAGCCGCCCGCGTCCCGCCCCGGGGCGGGGGTCTGGATTCGACCGCCGATGTTGTGTTATACGCAACGAGCGATCCGTCGCTGTGGCCCGGACCACGCCACGGGCGGGTGACCCGCGTCTCCGCTCCGTGCGCTGCGTACGCTCCCACCAGTGACGCAGCGTCCGCGTCCGCGGCGTGCGGCGCGTAACCGGTCGTGGCCGCATCCCGCTGCCGCATGCCGGGGGTTTCCGCCACGCGAAAAACCTGCGAATTTTGTGATGTCGGTCACGCAGTGGATTTTCAGTTCACTCGTTCGCGCCAACGGCGCCCCGCCAGAGCGCTGCGAGCGCGCGTTCCCGCTCCTCCCGGCCCAGGCCGCGCAGGTCCGCGCTTCCCCGATCGGTGACGACCACGTCGACATCGTGCGACGGCGTGGTGACCGGCCCGCCGAGCCGCTCCACCAGGGTGGGACGGCCCCGGTGCTCGGACGCCAGCGCGATCACCGACAGCCCGGGCCCGCGCGCCGCCGCGGCCGCGAAGTCCGGGTGCCCGCCGATCATCCCGGCCGCCGAGCCGGCGACGCCCTCGACGTTGACCTGGCCGTGCACGTCGATCTCCAGCGCGGTGTTCAGCGCGATCAGCGGCGACGGCGCCGTGCTCAGCCGGGACAGGTCGTGGGTGTACTCGATCGGCCGGACCACGCCCTGCTCCGTCCGGCCGTCGGCCCAGTCGTAGAGCCGCCGGCTGCCGTGCAGCGCGGTCGCCGACGGCGTGCCCAGCAGCAGCCCGCGCTCGGCCAGGTCCACGACGGGGTCGGCGAGCAGGCCCGAGTCGACGTGCACCCCGACGTCGAGCGCCGCGACCAGCGCGGTGGCCAGCCGGCCGGGACCGAACTGGATCCGCGCGCCCGCGGGCACCAGCGGGGCGACCCGCTCGGCGATGCGCCGGTCGGCCTCGGTCGGGGGCGGGGTGTCGACCGTGAACGGGCGCCCCTCGGTCTCGCCGAGCACGGTGACGTCCGGCAGCGGGGCTCCGCCTTCGGCACCCGGTGCGTCGCGGGCGACGACCGCGGCGACCGGCACGCCGTCCTCGGCGAGCCCGCGCATCCACGAGGACTCCGCGCCGAAGCGGTACCCGTCGGGGTGCTCGACGACCGTGGCCAGCAGCAGGTCCGGGCGCAGCGGCCCGGCGAGCAGCGCCGGCACCGCCGAGAGCCGGGCCGGGACGCGGTGCGCGGCGCGCGACTCGATCAGCCCGCGGGCGCCCGGCCCGCCGACGACCGTGCGGATGTCGGCGAACGCGTCCGGGTCCAGGTCGGGCGCGGGGCCGGGGATCCAGCCGAGCACCAGCCGCACGCCGCCGGCCCGCGCGGCCACCCGGCTCAGCGGGCCGGTGAGCACGTACGGCAGACCGCAGGCGTCGGCCACCGCGACGCGGGAACCGGGCCGGACCAGATCGCCGAGCGCCCGCTCGGCCGTGCTGTCGACGTCGTTCATGCGCTCATCCGATCACGGGCGTGACCTGCGGGGCCGCGCACCCGCCGCTACGGTCGCCGGCATGGGGACCGATCGGGACAGCGGCGAGTTCGTGCGGGAACCGCTCGGCGTGGCCGAGCGCATCACGGCGGACGGGTCGTCGCCGTGGCCGGTCGAGGCGGGCCGGTACCGGCTGGTCGGCGCGCGGGCCTGCCCGTGGGCGAACCGGGTGATCATCACCCGGCGGCTGCTCGGGCTGGAGGACGCGATCTCGCTGGGCATCGCGGGCCCGCTGCACGACGAGCGCAGCTGGCGCTTCCACCTCGACCCCGGCGACGTCGACCCGGTGCTCGGCATCGAGTACCTGCGCGAGGCCTACGAGAAGGCGGTCCCCGGCTACGACGAGGGCGTCACCGTCCCGGCGATGGTCGAGGTGGCCTCGGGCAAGGTCGTCACCAACGAGTACGCCGAGCTCGAGCGCGACCTGTCCACCCAGTGGCGCGGGCTGCACCGGCCGGGCGCGCCGGACCTGTGGCCCGCCGAGCACCGCGACGAGATCACCGCGCTCGGCGAGGGGATCTTCCACGACGTCAACAACGGCGTCTACAAGTGCGGGTTCGCCTCCGGCCAGGCCGCCTACGAGCGGGCCTACGCGGCGCTGTGGGCGCGGCTGGACGCGCTGTCGTCGCACCTGGCGACCCGGCGCTACCTGGTCGGCGACACGATCACCCAGGCCGACATCCGGCTGTGGGTGACCCTGGCCCGCTTCGACGCCGCGTACCACGGCCACTTCAAGGCCAACCGGCACAAGCTCACCGAGCTGCCCGTGCTGTGGGCGTACGCCCGGGACCTGTTCCAGACACCCGGGTTCGGCGACACGATCGACTTCGAGCAGATCAAGCAGCACTACTACGGCGTGCACACCTCCGTGAACCCGACCGGGGTGGTGCCGGTGGGGCCGGACCCGTCGGGCTGGCTGACCCCGCACGGCCGCGAGCAGCTCGGCGGCCGCCCGTTCGGTGACGGCACCCCGCCCGGCCCGCCGCCCGCGGACGAGCAGGTCCCGGCACCGGCCTGACCCCGGTCACCGGGGGTGCGCGGCCGGGCGGCGCGGGTGCTGCCACGATGGTCGGCGATGCGCGGACGAACCCACCCCGTCACCGGCACCGGCAGGCGCCGGGGCGCCGGGTTGCTGACCGCCGCGGTCGTCGGCGCGCTGGTCGCGGGCACCGTGGCCGTCGCCGCCCCGGCGCTCACCACGCACCGGACCCCGGCGGACGGCGCCCCCGCCCCGGCGCAGCCGCAGGCGTCCCCGGCGAGCGTCGAGCAGCCCGTCGACACCTGCGCCCCGATGGTCGCCGCGCTCTCCCCGCGGGACCGCCTGGCGCAGCGGCTGATGGTGGGCGTCGACGCGTCCGACCCGGCCGGCGCGGCACAGATCGTGCGGGACTCGCAGGTCGGTGGGGTGTTCCTGGGCGGCAACGCGACCGCACTGCTGCGGAACGACCGGATGCAGGCGCTGCAGGACGCCTCCCGCACCCCGCTGGCGGTCGCCGTCGACGAGGAGGGCGGCCGCGTCCAGCGGATCGACGAGCTCGACGGCGACATCCCCAGCGCCCGGCAGATGGCCGCCTCGCGCACCCCGGAGCAGGTCCGCGAGATCGCCCGGGAGCGGGCCGGGCAGCTGCGGGCCCGCGGCGTCACCTGGAACCTGGCCCCGTCGGTGGACGTCTCGGACCAGCCCCGGGCCTCGGTGATCGGGGACCGCTCGTTCTCCGACGACCCGGAGACCGCCACCCGCTACGCGCGGGCCTGGGCCGAGGGCCAGCAGGCCGGCGGCGTGTACGGGGTCCTCAAGCACTTCCCGGGGCACGGCAGCGGCTCCGGCGACTCGCACCAGGGATCGGTGAGCACCCCGCCGCTGGCCGAGCTGCAGCAGCGGGACCTGGCGCCGTACGCGGCGCTCGTGGGGCCCGGCAGGCCGCTCGACGGCCGGATCGGCGTGATGCTGGGGCACCTGGAGGTGCCCGGGCTGACCGCCGACGGCAACCCGGCCAGCATCGACCCGGCCGCCTACCGCCTGCTCCGCGAGCAGTACCGCTTCGACGGTGTCGTGATGACCGACGACCTCGGCGCGATGAAGGCGATCACCGACCGGTACGGGCTGGCCGAGGCGACCGTGCGGGCCCTGTCCGCCGGGTCGGACATCGCCCTGTTCTCCAACGTCACCGCGGCCGGGCCGCTGCTCGACTCCGCCGAGCGCGCCCTCGGCGACGGCCGGATCACCCCGGAGGCCAACGACGCCGCCGCGGCGCGGGTCCTCGAGTCCAAGGGGTTGTGCTCCCGCGCCTGACGGGCGTGCCGGCCGGATACGCACGAGGGCCCCGCTCGTCGTCGTACGGGGCCCTCGGCAGGGAAGGGGTCAGGACCCCATGTCGATGCCGCCGTTCACGCTGATCACCGAGCCGGTGACGTAACCGGCGCGGTCGTCGACCAGGAACTGCACGGCGCGGGCGATCTCGTCGGCCTGGCCCAGCCGGCCGACCGGGATCTTCGCCAGGATCTTCTCCATGGCCTTCTCGGGCACCGCGGCGACCATCTCGGTCTCGATGAACCCGGGCGCCACGCAGTTGACGGTGATGCCCTTGCGCGCGACCTCCTGGGCGAGCGACTTCGAGAAGCCGATCAGGCCGGACTTGGAGGAGGCGTAGTTGGCCTGGCCGACCGAGCCGGTCTGGCCGATCACCGAGGAGATGTTCACGATCCGGCCGAACTGGTTCTCGGTCATGTGGTCGAGCACGGCCTTGGTCATGTAGAACGAGCCCGACAGGTTGATCCGCAGCACCGCGTGCCAGTCGTCCACGGTCAGCTTGCGGACGGTCTTGTCGACCGTGATGCCGGCGTTGTTGATCAGGTAGTCGACCCGGCCGCGCTGCTCGAGCACCTCGGAGACGACGCGTTGGCAGTCGTCCGGCGAGCCGACGTTGCCCTGGTGGACCGAGATCGAGGCCCCCTCGGCGCGCAGCTTCTCCTGCAGGTCCTCGGCGGCCTTCGAGTTGGACGAGTACCCGGCGGCGACGTGGACCCCGGAGCGGGCCAGCGCGGTGGTGATGGCGGCGCCGATCCCGCGGGCCCCTCCGGTGACGACGGCGACCCGCGGCTCCGGATGGGTGTCGGTGGCCTGGAAGGTCATGCGTTTCCTCCGATCGTGTCGAGAGTGCGCTTCATGCCTCGCTGGACGGCATCGGCCAGGTAGGGCCGCAGCTGGTCCGGGGAGACGATCCGGTGCACCGAGCCGACGGACTGCGCCCGCTCGATGGAGTGTTTGGTGTCGAACTCGTCGGCGACCTGGCCGAGCTTCTCCGAGCGGACGTCCGGCCGCAGCGTCGTGAGCTCGCCGCGCAGCCGGGCCGCGGTGGCCTCGTCGCCCGCCTCGGTGGCCTCGGCGATCCGGGCCTCCAGGTCGGTGACCCGCGGGTCCTTCGCGGTGCGGTCGTTGACCTCGCTCGCGAAGACGACCGCGGCCGCGGGCGCGCCGCCCAGCACGGAGGCGTAGGAGCCGGTGATCGCGGCGACCTCCATGTTGTCGTTCAGCGTCCCGGAGAACACCACGAACGCGCCGCCGTGGTAGCGGGAGACGACGCAGAAGACGATCGGGCCGTCGAAGTTGACGATGGCCCGGCCGATCTCGGCGCCGTTCTCCAGCTGCAGCCCGCGCAGCGACTCCGGCGAGCCGTCGAAGCCGGACAGGTTGGCCAGCACGATCAGCGGCCGGTTGCCGGACGCCGCGTTGATCGCCCGCGCGCACTTGCGCGAGGACCGCGGGAACAGCGTGCCTGCGGTGAACTGGGCCGGGCCGTCCACCGGGCGCGGGCCGCGGCGCGGGATCGGCCGCGACTCGATGCCGACCATGGCGACCGGCTGCCCGCCGAGGTGGGCATCGAGGGCGACGACCGACTCGGCGTCGTGCATGTCGGCCCACCGCTCCGCGGTGACGTGGTCGGCGTCGGCGACGCCGCGCAGCACCGAGCGGATGTCGAAGGGCTTCTTGCGCTCGCCGTTCGTCGCCGCCGCCCAGATCTCGCCGAGCGTGGCGAACTCGCAGTTCGGGCCGGAGTGCGGGGCCGTCGTGACGTCCCGCGAGACCGGGTCGGTGGTCGGCGCCGGGCGCGGGAACCGCTCGCCGGGCAGCGTCCAGGTGTGCCCGTAGTGGCGCATCAGCACCGACACCGCGCCGGACAGGTCCGGCGCCCAGAACTGGGCCTGGCCGTTCGGGCCCATGATCCGGTCGTAGCCGCCGATGCCGAAGTTGTCCTCGGCGGAGACGCCGCCGGAGTAGTCCAGCGACTGCTTGCCGGTCAGGACCATGGCCGAGTCCGGCGTCATGACCAGGATGCCCTTGGTGTGCATGAGCATCGTGGCCTCGGCGTTCCAGTAGGGCTGGGCGCCGACGTTGATGCCGGTGACGACGACGTTGAGCTCGCCGCCGTCCTGGGTGTACTCGATGATCCCGCGCAGCACCCGCGAGATCCAGTCCATGTTCTCGGTGCCGGAGTCCATCGCGATCTTCGCGCCGGCCGAGACGGCGAACCACTCGATCGGCACGCCCAGCTCGCGGGCGAGGTCGATCCCGGCCAGCACCCGGCGGCACTCGGGCTCGGCGATGGCGCCCAGCGCCCGGGTCGGGTCGCCGAGCAGCACGACCCGCTTCAGCCCCTCCGGGTAGCGGCGGGTCGGGACCGAGACGACGCCGAGCACGATGTTGGCGGTGTTGCCGCCCGGGGCCCGGTCGACCGGGTGCGGCACGCCGGCCTCGTCGAGGTCGTACTCGGTCCAGGTGCCCTCGCCGGCGTCGACCGGCGCGGTGAGCAGCGGGACGATCTCGTAGGGGTAGACCGCGCCGCGGCGGCGGGCCTTGAGCACCTTCTGGTCGTAGGCGTCGAGCTCGCGCATCGGCTGGGTCGGCGGCTCGTCGAGGCGCACGGTGAGGCCGGCGCCGGGCGGGCGCGACATGCGCAGCAGCATCGACCGGGGGATGCCCGCGCCCTCGCCGTCGGCGACGCCGGAGCTGATGCCGGTGCCGCTGACGCTCCGCTCGGGCGTGCGGAACTCGACCAGCACCTGCTCCAGGCCGAGGTTCGCGGTGCGCGGCGCGAGCCGGCGCACGACCGCGTCGAGCTCGGCCAGCGGCACGTCGACCTCGGGCCACACGTAGAGCGCGATCCGGTTCCAGGACGTCCGGGCGAGGGTCCGGTCCCCGGCCCGGGCGGCGCGCAGCGAGTTGATGCAGGCGTCCAGGGCCCGCTCGAACTGCGGCAGCGAGCGGATCCGGCCGGTCTCCTCGTCGCGCAGCACGGTGAGGTCGCGGACGTCGGCCATCGCGACCAGCCGGTCGTCGGCGGCGACCTCGCGGCCGGTGGCCCGGAACAGGTGCACGTCGAGCGCGGCGGGCAGGCGGGTCAGCTCGAAGTTGCGGAACCGCCACAGCCGCAGCCGGTCGGCGACCAGCGGGTGCATGCCGCGCAACGTCCGGTCCTCGACCAGCTCGCCCGACTCGTCCGGGCGGAAGGTGAACCAGGTGGGCGACTCCGCCTCGTCCGTGCCGTCGCCGGTCACCCGCGGGTTCGGGCGCACCGCGACGGCGACCCGGTGCAGGATCCCGCCCGGCACCCGGCCCAGCGCGGCCCGGACCCGCTCGGCGCGGGCGTCGGGGTCGCCGCCGTCGTCGGCCTTGGTGGAGGTGACGTAGAGGTCGACCAGCGCGGTGCGGTTGCCGGGCTCGTCACCGAGCTCGGCGACCCGGCGGCGCAGCTCGGCGGCCACGGCCGTCGCGGCCTCGGGGTCGTTGTTGTCGATCACCGAGGCGAACAGCGTGCGGTCGTTGCCGAGGTGCTGGTAGCGCGCGGTCAGCAGCGGCTTGCCGGCGTGCTCGGTGAGCTCCAGCTCGCGCAGCGGCCGGACCCGGTAGTAGCGCCGGGTCATCACCTCCAGCAGCACGGCGTCGTGCCGCTCGCCGAACACGCCCAGGATCGGCTCCGAGGAGGCGACCAGGGCGTCGATCCGCCGGGCGCGGTCCGGCACGGCGCCGTCCCCGTCCTGGCCCGCGGCGAGCACGTCCAGGCTCTCCCGGACCTCGGCGAGCGCCCGGGACCGCTCGGCGGCGACCACCGGCGCGTCGAACGCGCGGTAGCGGACCAGCCGGGCGGTGTCGCCGACGACCGGGTGCCGCAGCTGGGTGGCGACGACGACGGCGTCGAGGGTCCGCAGGTACTCCTCGTGCACGGCGGTGGGCAGGCCGGCGACCGACTCGGGGTGCTGCAGCCGCCAGTTCAGCAGCTCCAGCACGACCGGCACCTGCTGCGGGGCGCGGCGGTGGGCCAGGAACATCCGGTACAGCGCCGGGCCGAGGTCGCCGAGAGGAGCGTCAGCGGAACGAGACTGGGCGCTGTCGGCGCTCAGGTCGGTGACGCCGTAGTGCGCCAGGGCCGTGCGCAGCTTGGCCTGGAACGACTCGGGCAGCCCCTCGTCCTCCGGGTCGCGGCTGCGCAGGTAGGCGTAGAGGTACTCCTGCGGGTTGCGCTCGGTCTCGCCGGTCTCGTCGTCGGTCTCGGAACGGTTGCGCGACAGGGCGCACAGGTCGGCGAAGATCCGCAGGACGGCCATCTCGCCGGCGAGCACCGCCGGGTCGCCGGTGGCCAGCGCGGCGCGGGCCGCGTCGAGCCGGCGCAGCTGCGGGCGGGCCTGGCGCTCGTCGACGTCGAAGCCCAGGACCTGGTAGCGCAGCGCGGACAGGGCGTCGGCCGCGGTGGCGGCCGGGTCGGCGTCGGTGCCGGTGTCGGCGAACGCGGAGAAGTCCGCGCGGTCGGCGGCCGGCGTGGCGGAGGCGGCCGAGTCCTCGCCCGCGTCCGCGGCGGGCTCGAGGCGGACGAGCTTGGTGCCGCCGTCGACCTGGGTGTTGGCCGGGACGAGCAGCTCGGCGACGGTGCCGTCGAACGGGGCCCGCAGCGAGGTCTCCAGCTTCATCGACTCGACGATCGCGAGCGTGTCGCCCTCGGCGACGACGTCACCCGGGGCGACCGGCAGCGCGACCACCATCGCCGGGGCGGGGGCGCGCACGATGCCGGCCTCGCCGCCGGAGATGCGGTGCACCGCGCCGTCGACCTCGACCAGGTAGTCGGCGTCCTGGGCGACCGACAGCACCGTCCAGGAGCGGTCGCCGACGGTGAGCCGGCGCTCGTAGGCGCCGTTGCGCTCGACGTCGACGTCCACCACCTGGGTGGAGCCGCCGTCCTGGGCGGAGCCGCCCACCAGCTCGACCCGGTAGCGGCCGGCCCGGGTGCGGGCCACGCGCAGCTTGTAGGACTGCCCGGCCGCGGTGACGTCGGTCTGGTGCCAGGTCTCGTAGCCCACCTCGGGGCGCCCCGCCTCGGCCGAGCGGAACAGCCGGTCCTGCTGGCGGGTGACGTGCCCGTCGTGCGACTGGATCGCCGTGGCCAGCAGCGCGACGTCGAGCCGGCGGGGCGGCGCGTAGCCCTGCGCCATCATCGTGTCGAGCCAGGTGGTCTCGAGGTCACCGGAGCGCAGCTCGTCGCGGTCGAGCAGGTCGAGCAGGAACGCCTTGTTCGTCGAGCCGCCGTCGATCACCGCCGCGGTCTGGCGCAGCGCGCGCGAGAGCCGGGCGCGGGCCTCGTCGCGGTCCCGGCCCCAGGCGATCACCTTGGCGATCATCGAGTCGAACTGCGGGGGGATGACGTCGCCCGCGGCGACGCCGGTGTCCACCCGGATGCCCGGGCCGCTGGGCAGGGCCAGGTGCTCGATCCGGCCCGGGGCCGGGGCGAACTCCCGCTCGGGGTCCTCGGCGGTCAGCCGGGCCTCGATCGCCCAGCCGGAGCCGGCCGGGGCGGCGTCGCTCCCGCCCGCTGCGACCTCGGCCAGCGCCCCGCCGGCCGCCACGTGCAACTGCAGCTTGACGATGTCGACGCCGGTGCACGCCTCGGTGACCGGGTGCTCGACCTGCAGCCGGGTGTTGACCTCGAGGAAGGAGAGCAGCTTCTCCTCCGGCTGGTAGAGGAACTCCACGGTGCCCGCGTTGACGTAGCCGGCGGCGCGGGCCAGCTCGGCCGCCGAGTCGCGCAGCAGCTTCTCCTGGTCGGCGTCCAGCGCGGTCGACGCCGACTCCTCGATCACCTTCTGGTTGCGTCGCTGGACCGAGCAGTCGCGCACGCCGAGCGTCCACACGTCCCCGCCGGCATCGGCGACGACCTGCACCTCGACGTGCCGCCCGCCGGAGACCGCGCGCTCGAGGAAGACCGTGGCGTCGCCCGCCGTGCGGGACGCCTCGGACACCGCCCGCTCGAACGCCTCGTCCAGCTGCTCCGGGCCCGCCACGAACCGGATGCCGCGGCCCCCGCCGCCCGCGGTCGCCTTGACCATCAGCGGGTAGCCGACGGTCGCGGCGGCCGCGCGGGCGGCGTCGAGGTCGGCGACCGGGCCACCGGACCAGGGCGCCATCGGCACGCCGACCGACTCGGCCAGCTGCTTGGAGGCGATCTTGTCGCCGAGCCGGCGCATCACCTCGGCCGACGGGCCGACGAAGGTGATCCCGAGCCGTTCGCACAGCTCGGCGAAGTCGGCCTTCTCCGAGACGAAGCCCCAGCCCGGCCACACGGCGTCGGCCCGGGACGCGCGCAGCGCGCGCTCCAGCTCGGCGTGGTCGAGGTAGGGGCTCGCGCCCATGTGGTCGGGGTCGTCCGGCCCGATCAGGACGGCCTCGTCGGCCTCCCGGACGTACATCGCCCGCCGGTCGACGGCGGTGTGGAAGGCGATCGTGCGCAGCCGGCGGTCGGGACCGTTCTCGGCATTCCACTCGCGGACGGCGTTGATCAGACGCATGGCGGGTTCGCCGCGGTTGACGATGGCGATGCGCGAGAACATGTCGGGTATCACTGCTCCTGATGGCTGCGACGGCGGTGCGGATCTGTTCGGGCTGGGCGGGGTGACTCGACTGTCCTACCGGTGAGGACGGCCGCTGTCACTCTGCCGCCTCGTCCCTCACTCGCCGAACGCGATGCGGACGTCGTCGGAGGTGGGCGCGGCGGCGGGTGCGGGTGCCTCCGCGGCGGCCGCCGGGTCGAGGACCACCTCCGGGGCCATCACGGCCGG
This sequence comes from Pseudonocardia ammonioxydans, assembly GCF_900115005.1. GTDB lineage: Bacteria > Actinomycetota > Actinomycetes > Mycobacteriales > Pseudonocardiaceae > Pseudonocardia > Pseudonocardia ammonioxydans. The sequence goes on from NZ_FOUY01000007.1 coordinate 132,511, forward strand.
ATCGACCTCGAGCACGGCGTAGCCGCCGACCGCGCCGGCGCCGAAGCCGGGCGCGAACACCCGGGTGCGGCCGGCCACCACACCGTCGGCGACGGCGTCGAACATGGCGATCGGGATCGACGCCGCGGAGACGTTGCCCATCGACCCGATGTTGAAGTACAGCTGCTCGGCCGAGAGCCCGGCCTTCGCCGCGAGCTGCAGGATCATCGTCTTGTTGGCCTGGTGCGGGACGATCACGTCGATCGCCTCGAGCATCGTGCCGGTGCCCTCCGGGCCGGGCTGCTCGCCGAGCTCGGAGATCATCTGGGCGAGGTAGCGCGCGACCAGCGCCTTGACCTCGGGGCCGTAGACGGTGATGTCGTTGTCGAACTCCGGGTTCGGCCAGATGATCGAGTTGACCTGCTCGACGGGGCCGGAGGCGTAGGTCTGCAACAGGTCGACGTCACCGCGCTCGCCCTCGGCGGCCGGGGCGATCACCATCGCCGCCGCGCCGTCCCCGAAGATCATCCGGGAGGTGCGGACGTTGCCGATCTTGTCGGAGAACTTCTCGACGCAGACCAGCAGGACCGGCCGCTGGACCTCCTGCAGCTGGCGGACGGCCTCGGACAGCCCGTAGGGCAGGCCGGCGCAGGCCGCGATGATGTCGGCCGAGCAGTGCGTCTGCAGCAGGCCGAGCTGCCCGGACAGCCACGTGGACAGCGACGGGATCAGCCGCTCGCTGGTGCAGGTCGCGACGAGCACGGCGCCGATCTCGGAGCGGTCGCGCCCGGAGTGCTCGAGCGCGCGGACCGCGGCGGACCAGGCCAGGTCCTCGATGTCCAGCTCGGTGTAGCGGCGCTGCTCGATGCCGGTCTTGGTGGCGATCTCGTCGGCGCTCATCGGCGACCAGGAGAACGCGGAGTTGCGCACGACGTCGTCGTTGGAGCAGACGTGCTCGCCGCGCACGACCGCCAGCGACTCGACCCGGGGCTGGACCCGGAAGGCCTCCCGCACCCGGACCGGGGGCAGCGGGCTCTGCGGCTCCACCGGCTCCGCCTGCGTGGAGATGCGGCCGCGGCGGGCCGGGCGGGTGCCGGTGGCGCGGTCGAGGAACGCCTCGACGTCGCGGTTGCGCGGGTGGAAGGCGATGACGTAGTCGTCGTCGCCGATCTGCTCGGCGGTACGCAGCTCGGTCGCGGCCCGGTCCCAGGGGTACTGGTTGTGCAGCACCATCGCCCACCGGGTCAGCGCCTCGAGCTCCGGGCGGCCGGCGTGCGCGTCGAGGATCTCGTTCCACGAGTACACCGGGGAGTCCGGGTCGTGGTGCGGCACGACGAACGTCTGCGCGCCCGGGGTGGTGAGGAACTCCTGCACGGTCGGCTTGAGCGCCGGCAGCTCGGTGGCGTGGTGGCGGCGATTGCCGAACACGTCGAAGAGCAGGTCGAAGATGCGGCGCTCGGCCGCGGTGTCCCAGGTGGCAGGCAGCGACGCGAAGGCGTCCCGCACCGCGCGGATCTTCTTGTCGGCGTCGCGCCACGGGGTCAGCGTCGGCAGGAAGACGTCGCCGCGGTGCCGGGGCAGGTCGCGCCAGCGGGTGGGGCGCTTCTCGAACATGGTCATCGAGTACCGGTTGACCCAGAACAGGTTCTGGCTCATGTCGCGGAGCAGCCCGAAGCGGCTCTCGTACTTCCCGGCGGTGATGCGCTCGAGGATGTCGGTCCCGGTAGGGGCCTTCGCCTCGAAATCGCGTCCGACGATTGCGGTGAACTGTTCGAGATCGTCGATGACCGAGAAATCGAGTTCGCCCAGAAAATTGGCGGGAAAGACCAGACGGTCGTGGCTGTTTACCACGAACGGCTTCATGTGACGACCTCCAGGGGTGGCGCCGGCCAGGCCGAATCACCTGGCCGAATGCATGTGCGGCCGTGGTGATCGATGTGTGTGCGGTACCCCAGACGGTATCGGTGAACTGTCACGATCGGAATGTGATCCGGGCCGGGAGTGTGCGCCCTCACGGATTGTCGGTCAACTCCGACTGTTACCGGCGAGAATGTTACCCACCGGTTCTACTGGCGGGTTTGCATTCATTTCCCGTTGTCCGTGCAGGTGACCGGCGGGACGCGGTCCACAATGGACGTGTCACGGCCGGTGTCCGGACGGTCTCCCCGCGTGCACATGCACGCCGGTGCGGTGGGCCGGGCGGCGCGGGATCAGGCCGCCGGCCGGGCCTCGCCGTCGGTCCCGGCGCGGCGCGCGACGGTCCCGCGGGGCGCGTCGTGCGGCCGGGCACCGTCCCCCGCCGGGCCGTCCTGTGTGGTGCCGTGCTCCTCGGGGGAGCCCGGTTCCGCGTTGTCGGGGGCGTTGTCGGGCGCGGGGGTGACGGCGACGAGCAGCGTGGCCACCAGCGCGGCCGCCCCGGCCGCGGCGAACGAGACGGAGTAGGCGGTGCTCGCCGGGAACGCGCCGCCGTCGACGACGAACGCCGTCGTCACCGCGGCGACCACGGCGGTGCACGAACTGGTCCCGAGCTGGCGGGCCAGGGTGTTGAGGCTGTTCGCCGCGGCCGTCTCGGCCTCCGGTACCGCCCGCATGATCAGCAGCGGGATCGCGGAGTAGGCCAGCGCCGCACCGATCGCGGTGCCGGTGGTGACCAGCACGAGCAGCCAGACGGTCCCGGGCATCAGCGCGAAGGCCAGGTTCCCGGCGCCGAGCAGCAGCGTGCCCAGCACCAGCGTCGTGCGCGGCCCGCGCAGCCGCGAGATCTGCGCGGACACGGTCGAGAACACGACCATCGCCCCGCCCATCGGCAGCAGCATCAGCCCGGCGGTGACCAGCGAGAGCCCGAAGCCGTACCCGGTCGACGTCGGCGCCTGCAGGATCTGGGTCGCGAGCACGAAGCCGGCGAACATCGCGAAGCCGACCAGGACCGAGGCCAGGTTGGTCAGCAGCACGGCCGGGCGCGCGGACACGCGCAGGTCCACCAGCGGGCTCCCGACGCGCAGCTCGTAGCGGCCGACCGCCAGCGCGAACAGGACGGCCGCACCGAGCAGGCCGAGCACCGGTGCCGAGGCCCAGCCCCAGTCGTTGCCCTTGGAGACCGCGAGCAGCAGGCAGAGCAGCGCGCCACCGATCCCGACCGCGCCGACCGCGTCGAACCGGCCGCCGGTCCGCAGCCGCGACTCCGGCACCAGGCGCAGGACGAGCAGGATCTGCCCGACCGCGACCACCGCGGCGCCGGCGAACAGCCAGCGCCAGTCCGCGAACTGCGCGACGACGCCGGTGATCGGCAGCCCGATCGCGCCGCCGAAGCCGAGCGACGACGACATCAGCGCGACCCCGGACCCGACCCGCTCCTCCGGCAGGACGTCCCGGATCAGGCTCATCCCGAGCGCGATCACCCCGAACGACGCGCCCTGCAGTACCCGTCCGACGAGCAGCAGCTCGATCCCCGGCGCCACCGCGCCGAGCAGCGACCCCGTGCCGACCAGGCCGAGCGCGACCAGCAGCATCCGGCGCTTGCCGTACATGTCGCCGAGCCGGCCGAGTACCGGCGCCGACACCGCACCCGCCACCAGGGTCGCCGTGATCAGCCAGGACGCCGTCGACGGGCTCACCGACAGCAGCTGCGGGAACAGCGGCAGCAACGGCACGACCATCGTCTGCACCAGCGACACGAGCAGGCCGCACGCGGCGAGCACGATGATCGCCACGAGGGGCCGGGCCGCTGCACCGGGCCCGGTCTGCGCTGATCGACGGACCCGGAACACTCGACCTCCGATGGTCGTGACGGCAAGCAAGAGTGCCCGATCAGATGAGCACGACCGTCACGCCCGGGGCAACACGGAAGTTCGCATTGGCAGCATTCTCACGACCGTCCGGTCGACGGGGTACCGGCATCCGGCCCCCACCGGACCGCCGGCCCGGACGCTCCCTGCCCGCACTCCGGACCGCACCGGCGCGCTGACCGCCTCCGGTCCCCTCGAGGTGCACACGTCCGCCCCCGGCAGGGCGGCAGCGCACAGCCCGGCGTCGGCACCGGCCCGAGATGCGCATTTCCGCCCGGTGCAGGGCGAGAACGCGCTGATCGACGCCGCATCGGTCCTCGAGGTGCACGGTCTCGCCCGCGACCGGGCGAGAACGCGCTGATCGATTTCCGGACGCGCGCCGGGGTGCACGGTATTGCCTCGCACGGGGCACGAGGGTGCTGATCGAGAGCGGCTCCACGCTCGACCTGCACGGTGTCGCCCTGTTCGGGGCGGAACCGTGCTGATCGATGCCGGCCGCGGGCTCGAGTTGCACGGCGTCGCCCTGCTCGGGACACCAGCGCGCTGATCGAGACCGGCGTGCGCACGAGGTGCACGACGGCGCCCCGCGGGAGGCAGAACCGTGCTGATCGAGAGCGGCTCCGCGCTCGAGTTGCACGGTGTCGCCCTGTTCGGGACGGCGGCGTGCTGAGCGACACCGGCTCCGGGGACGAGATGCGCGGTGCCGGCGCGGAGGCCGGCGTCGTGCCGGGCACCGGCGGTGGGCCGGGCGGGTGGTGCGGGGCGGCGGGGAGGATGGGGCCATGACCCGACGCCGATCACTCGCCGACGATCTCTCCGACCGGTTCCGCGAGCTCTGGTCGGAGCGCCGCCCGTGCGTCCTGGTGACCCTGCGCCGCAACGGGACCCCGCACGCCGTACCGGTCGGGGTCACCGTGGACGTCGCGGCGCGGACGGCCCGGGTGATGTGCAGCGCGGGCTCGCAGAAGGCCCGCAACGTCGCGGCCGCGGGGCCGGAGGGTGCCCGGGTCACGGTCACGGTGGTCGAGGGCCGGACCTGGTCGACGCTCGAGGGCGTCGCCGTCGTCGACGACGACCCGGAGTCGGTGCGCGACGCCGAGCGCCGCTACGCCCGCGAGTACAAGGAGCCGCGGGTGAACCCGCAGCGGGTGGTGCTGCGGATCGCCGTCGACCGCGTGCTCGGGAACGCCTGAACGCGGGGATACTCGTCGGTGTGGACCTGCCGGAGACGACCTTTCTCGGCCACAGCACGCTGCGGCTGCGGATGGGCGGGCGCACGGTCCTGACCGACCCGGTGCTGACCGCGGCGATCGGACCGCTGCGACGGGTGGTGGGGGCGGTGGACCCCGCCGAGCTCGCCGCCGTCGACCTCGTACTGATCTCGCATCTGCACGCCGACCACCTGCACCTCGCCTCGTTGCGCCGGCTGCCGCGTGACGCGGAGGTCGTGGTGCCCGCCGGGGCGGGGGAGTGGCTGCGCCGCCACGGCGTGCCCCGGGTGTCCGAGCTGCGCGCCGGGCAGCGCCGCACGTTCGGCGGGCTGGGCGTGACCGGCACCCCGGCCGACCACTCCGGGCACCGCTGGGGTCCCCGGCTCACCCACGGGCCGCAGGCCGAGGCGATGGGTCACCTGCTCGAGGCCGACGGCCTGCGGGTCTACCTGGCCGGGGACACCGGCCTGTTCCCCGGGCTCGACGACGTCGCCGGCCAGGGGCCGATCGACCTGGCCGCGCTGCCGGTGTGGGGGTGGGGCCCGAACCTCGGGCCCGGTCACCTCGACCCGGCCGCGGCCGCCGAGGCGGTCCGGCGGCTGGCACCGCGCGTCGCGCTGCCGGTGCACTGGGGCACGCTGGCGGTCGCCGGGCTCCGGTCGGTGCCGCGCGTCGGTGGTCGCATGCGCGAGCTGCTGGTGCGCCCGCCGCACGACTTCGCCGACGCCGTCACCGCCGCCGGGCACGGCACCCGCACCCTGGTGCTGCCGCCCGGTGCCGCCGCCGGGGCAGTGGCGTCGTGAACGCCCTCGCCGCGGTGCTCGCCGCCCCGCCCCCGGCGGGCGTGGAGTGGTTCGAGGCCGAGCTCTCGCCGGAGGCCGGCCGGGTCGCCTACCTCGCCGTGGGTGGCGGGGTGCTGTTCGGCTCGATCCTGCCGGTGGTGCCGACCGGGGCCATCGTCGGTGCCGCCGCGGCGACGGCGATGACCAGCGAGGCGCTGTCCCTGCCGCTGGTGCTGCTGCTCGCCTTCGCCGGGGCGCTGATCGGGGACGCGGTGACCTTCGCCGTCGCCCGCCGGGGGAGTGCCTCGGTGCTCGACGCGGTCGCGGGCGGCCGGTTCGGCGGGGCCCGTACCGGCGAGCGGATCAGCCGGGTGCGCGGCGCGTTCGCCGAACGCGGCTGGCTGCTGGTGCTGGTCGGACGGGTGGCGCCGGCCGGGCGGGTCCCGGCCCTGCTCGCGGCGGCCGCGTCCGGGATGGCCTGGACGAGGCTGCTGCCCGCGGTCGCAGGCGGCGCGGTGCTGTGGACGCTGCTCTACGGCGTCGTCGGCGTGCTCACCGGCAACCTCACCGACTCGCCGCTGGGGGCGGCGGCGCTGGCGGTGGGGCTGGTCGCCGTCGTCGGAGCGGTCACCGCGCTGGTGGGCCGGTGGCGCTCCCGGCTGCGCGCGCGCCGGGACCACCCGGCCGGGCCCGAGGGGGCCCGACGGCCGCGCACCACCGCCGACGGGTAGCCGGGCGGCGGTTCACCCCCGGCGGCCCGCGCGGGCCCGCAGCGACGCGTCGATCTCCTCCAGGCTGCGTCCCTTCGTCTCCGGCATCAGCCAGTACAGCAGGACGAAGCCCGCCGCACCGATCACCGCGAAGATCGCGAACAGCCCGGACTCGCCGAGCGAGGTGATCAGCGTCAGCGTCGTCGCGGCGATCACCAGGTCCAGCCCCCAGTGCGTGGTCGCGCCGAGCCCGGCGGCCTTGCCGCGCACCGCCGTCGGGAAGACCTCGGAGTTCACCAGCCAGATCGCGATGCCCAGGCTGGCGGCGAAGGCGGCGATGTACACGCACAGTGCCACCACGATCAGGACGCCGACCACGCCGTCCCGGGTGGGCAGCAGGAACAGCACCACCAGCGCCACCAGCGCGGCGACGACGACCGCGACCCCGCCGAGCAGCAGCGGGCGCCGGCCCCAGGAGTCGATCCGGGCCAGCGCGATCCCGGTGACGACGGTGTTGACCAGCCCGATCCCGACGGTCGCGAGGATCGCGCCGGTGTCCGAGCCGAAGACGCCCTCGAGGATGGTCGGTGCGTAGTAGATGATCGCGTTGACCCCGACGAGCTGGTTCACCGCGGCCACCCCGATGCCCAGCGTGAGTGCCGGGCGCAGCTGCGGCCGGCGCAGGTCCGCCCAGCTCCAGCGGGCCTCCTCGCGGGCGGCCTCGCGGATCTCGGCGATCTCCGCCTCGGCCTCGGCCGGAGAGCGTCCGGCGAGCGCGGCCCGGGCCTCGTCGTCGCGCCCGCGCAGCACCAGCCAGCGCGGCGACTCGCTCGCCCCGGCGAGCCCGACGAGCATCGCCAGCGCCGGGACGGCGGCCAGCGCCAGCGGCCAGCGCCAGCTCTGCGCCTCGGCGAACAGCGAGTTGACCAGGTAGGACAGCAGGATCCCGACGGTGATCAGGAACTGGTTCATCGAGACCAGCCGGCCGCGGGACTCCTTGGGGGCGATCTCGGCGATGTAGAGCGGCACGCACACCGACGAGACGCCGATCGCCAGGCCGAGCAGGACCCGCGCGGCGAGCAGCGTCCCCGGGCCCGGGGCGAGTCCCGACAGCACGGCGCCGACCAGGAACACCGCCGCGACCCTCAGCAGCGTCCGGCGCCGTCCCAGTGCGTCGGTGATCGCGCCACCGGCGAGCGCCCCGACCAGGGCCCCCGCCAGCAACCCGGAGACGATCAGCTGCCGGCCGCCGTCACCGAGCCCGAACTCCGGCGCGACGAACAGCAGCGCGCCGCTGATCACGCCGGTGTCGTAGCCGAACAGCAGCCCGCCACCCGCGGCGACCGCGGTCGCCACCCCGACCCCGCGGCCCGGCCGGGGAGCCCGCCCGGACCCGTGCTCGCGGTGCCGCGCCCGCCCGGACCCGTGCTGCTGAGCCCGCCCGGACCCGTCTTGTGCCGCCATCCGGTCGCCCCTCCCGATCGGCTCACGCGACGGCTGCGTCGCGCAACGGTCAGCGCCAGGGTCGCCGGAGCGGTCCGCGGATGTCCACTCCGGGCGCGGACACGGAACCGGCCGGGCGCGGCAGGAGGGAGGGCTGCGCCCGGCCGGAGGCCGGAACCGCTGGGGTGCTGCTCGGGAGTGCTGGTCCGGTGGAGGTCAGTCGCCGAACGGGCTGAAGCCGAACGGGAGCGGGCTGCCCCCGCCGCCCGGGCCCCCGCCGTCCGGGGACGTCGAGCCGTTCTGCGCGTTGGCCGCGGCGGTGTCCGGCACGCTGCCCAGCGTCACCGGCACCTCCCGGGCGTCCCCACCACTGCCGACGGTCAGCGTGACCTGCTGGCCCGGGACGAAGTTGCCCACCCGGGCGATGAGGTCGGCGAAGCTGGAGACCGGGTACTCGTTGACCTTGGTGACGACGTCGCCCGCCCGCAGGCCCGCGGTCTCGGCGGGCGACCCCGGCTGCACCGCGGCGATCTGCGCGCCACCTGCTCCGGAGGCCGAGCCGGACGCCGACACCGACCCCTGGACGCCGAGCTGGGGCTTGGTCGCGACGCCGTCGGACATCAGTTCCTGGGCGACCCGCTTCGCGGTGTCGACCGGGATGGCGAAGCCGAGGCCGATCGACCCCGCGTTCTGCCCGCTGGTCGCGATCGCCGAGTTGATGCCGACGACCTGGCCGGACAGGTTCACCAGCGGCCCGCCGGAGTTGCCCTGGTTGATCGGGGCGTCGGTCTGCAGGCCGTTGTAGACGACCGGTGACCCGCCGTCCTCGCCGCCCGCGGCCACGGTTCGGTTCAGGGCGCTGACGATGCCGGCGGTGACCGTGCCGGACAGCCCCTGCGGCGAGCCCGTGGCGACGACCTGCTCACCGACCTGCACGCTCGAGGACTCCCCGAGCGTGGCGGCCTTCAGCCCCGATGCCCCCTCCAGCCGCAGGACCGCGAGGTCGTAGCTGGGGGAGGTGCCGACGACGGTCGCGCGGTACTGGTTGCCGTCGGACGTGGACACCGTGATCTGGGCGCCGTTCCCGGCGCCGGCCACGACGTGGTTGTTGGTGAGGACCTCGCCGTCGGCGGTGAGGACGACCCCGGAGCCCTCGGACGCGCCCTGCGCGGTGCGGACCTGGATGTCGACCGTGCTCGGGGTGATCGCGGCCGCCGCACCGGCGATCGACCCGTCGGCCGGCTCGGCGGGGGCGGGCGGCTCGGCGGCGCTCGCCAGGGCGGGCGGGTTCGCGGAGCCGGAGTCGCCGAGGACGGCGTAGGCGCCACCGAAACCGACACCACCGCCGATCAGCCCCGCGGCGAGGGCCACCGCCACCAGCCCGGCCCCGAACCGGCGCGGCGGCTTCGGCGGGGGAGCCTGCTGCGGGAACGGCGGGTAGACCGCGGTGGGCGGGCTGCCGGCGCCGTGTGCCGGGACGGTCGGGTGGCCGGCGGGGTCCCCGTCCGACGCCCACGGCGGGCGTGGCTGTGCGGACGGGTTCCCGCCCGGCCGGTGGTCGGTGTCGGTCATGCGGGACGTCTCCTGTGCGCGGGTGTCACCGGCGTGCGCGGAACCGTCGCCGGGCGCACGCTGCTCGGACCGGGTGGGTTCCGGGGCGTCGCCGCCGGGGGAGGTCCGTCCGTCGGCGCGCTCGCCGGGACCCGGTCCGTACTCGGTCATGGCACCACTGTGGGATGCGACCCTGAGACGATCCTGTGACCGTGCTGGGAATCCCGCGGGTGTCGCGGGCCGAGGCCGGCCGGTGGGCCGGGGAGCACCGGGCGGCACGGCGCCGGCGGGGTCAGGTGACGGCGCCGGCCACGGCGAGCACGAGCCCGAGCAGCACCGCCGCCGCACCGCCGCGCGCCCACCACCGCTGGCCGGCCCGGGCGGCGGTGGTCAGCTCCTCCTCGGTGCGGGTGGAGAGCACGAACGGGTGCGCACGGTCCTGCGGGCGCCGGATCACCAGCGGGCCGTCCCGGTCGTCGACCTCACCGAGGACGTACATCCGCACCCCGGGGCGCAGCACCCACTCCTGGTGGCGGTAGCCGACGGTCCGGTCCCGGTGACCACCGAGGAAGCCCGAGTCGCCGACCCCGCCGGAGGGCCCGGCGCCCGGCTCGAACCGGTCGAGCACCTGCTCCACCGGGTCCGGCCGCACCCCGCCCGGGTCGACACCGATGCTGTGCCCGTCGCGGACCAGCGGCCACCCGTGCGGCGAGGTCCGCTCGGAGACGGTCTCGGTGTGCGTGCTGGTCCGCATCCGGCCCTCGTCGTCGCGTTCCCGCCGCTCGAAGCGGCGCTCGACGCGGTGCGCGTGCCAGACGCACTCCACGCCGGCCAGCTCGGAGCGCAGGATCCCGACCGGTGCGGGCGCGGTCTCCCCGACGACCTCGCAGACCAGGCGGAACCCGCCGGGCCCACCGCCCAGGTCGGCGGTGATCCGGGCCCGCTCGAGCAGCTCGGGCACCGCCAGCGTCTCCGCCGCCATCATGGCGTGCACCCGTCGCTGGGTGCGCACGGCCATCCAGAAGCAGCCCCCGCCGGCGAGCAGCAGGACGATCCCGATCCACAGCACGGGCGGGAATCTATCCCGCCGGTGCCGTGGATCGGGCGGATCGTGCGAATCAGTGGCCCGGCTGTGACCGGGCGCCGCGCTCTCAGCCGAGCAGCTCGATGATCGTCGCGTTCGCCGTGCCGCCGCCCTCGCACATGGTCTGCAGGCCGTAGCGGATGCCGCGGTCGCGCATGTGGTGCACCAGCCGGGTCAGCAGGATCGTCCCGGACGCCCCCAGCGGGTGGCCGACCGCGATCGCCCCGCCGAGCGGGTTGAGCCGGTCGGTCTCGGCGCCGAGCTCGACCTGCCAGGCCAGCGGCACCGGCGCGAACGCCTCGTTGACCTCGAACGCGCCGATGTCGCCGATCGAGAGCCCGGAGCGCTTGAGCACCTTCTGGGTGGCCGGGATCGGTCCGGTCAGCATCCGCAGCGGGTCGGCACCGGACACCGCCCCGGAGTGGTAGCGGGCGATCGGGGTCAGCCCCAGCTCGGCCGCCCGCTCCGGCGTGGTCACCAGCACCGCCGACGCGCCGTCGGAGATCTGTGAGCTGTTCCCGGCGTGGATCACCCCGGTCTCGGAGAACGACGGCTTGAGCGCGCCCAGGGTGTCCACGCTGGTGCCGCGGCGCAGGCCCTCGTCGGCGGTGAAGCCGGGCGCCCCGGGGATGTCGACGAGCTGGCCGTCGAACGCGCCGGAGTCGATCGCGGCGGCCGCGAGCTCGTGGCTGCGGGAGGCGTACTCGTCGAGCCGGGTGCGCGAGAAGCCCCAGTCACGGGCGATCCGCTCCGCGCCGACGCCCTGGTTGAAGTCGTTGTTCGGGAACTCGCCGGACTCCAGGTCCGCCCGGTAGCGCTCGCGCACCAGCGGACCGTACGGGCGTCCGAGGTCGCGGCCGGCGCCCAGCGGGACCCGGGTCATCGACTCGATCCCGCCCGCGACGACGACGTCGTACTGCCCGGACATCACCATCCCGGCCGCGAAGTCGAACGCCGACTGGCTCGACCCGCAGGCCCGGTTGATCGTGACGCCCGGGACCGTCTCCGGCCAGCCCGCGGCGAGCAGTGCGTACCGGCCGATCTGCGCGGCCTGGTCGCCGACCTGGTTGACACAGCCCCACACGACGTCGTCGACGACCTCGGGGTCGAGCCCGGTGCGCTCGGCCAGCGCGGTGAGCACGGCCGCGGACAGGTCGACCGGGTGGATCTCGGACAGCGACCCCTTCCGCTTGCCGATGGGGGTGCGGACGGCCTCACAGATGACGGCTTCGGGCATGGGACGTTCTCCTCGGTCGGCGGTGACACTCCGGCTCGTTCGCAACGCTAAGCCGTCGCCGGTGCCCCGCACCAGCGACCTCGTGAGAGTGCGGTCACAGCCCGCGCTGCGCGGTCGAGCCTTCTGGATCGGTGAGGTACGGTCCTTGTCGTACGCGAAGGGGAGTAGCTCCCAACGCTGTGCTCGACATACTGGTCCGCGCCACGGAGCCCGGGCCCGGGTGCAGCGGCCTGTCCACCACCAGGCGAGCGAGACCTTCGATCCGCACCGTGCCGGATCGAGGTCGCTTTTCCCCTCGATCCGGCGTGAGATCGAGGGATGGACATGGACGGATTCCTGATCGCGCTCGCGGTCAGCTTCGGTGCTGTCTTCGTGGCCGAGCTCGGTGACAAGTCCCAGCTCATGGCCCTGACGTTCGCGACCCGGTTCCGGGTGCTCCCGGTGCTCACCGGCATCACCGTCGCCGCCGCGGTGACCCACCTGGTGTCGGTGGCCGTCGGCTACGGCCTGGGCGCGTCCCTGCCGACCGGCTGGATCACGCTGGTCGCCGCGGTCGCCTTCATCGGCTTCGGGCTCTGGAGCCTGCGCGGGGAGCAGGAGGACGACGACGAGCCGCCCCGCAGCGGTGGCGGCTCGGCCGTCGTGACGGTGACGGTGACGTTCTTCCTCGCCGAGCTCGGCGACAAGACGATGCTCGCCACCATCGCGCTGGGCGCGCAGTACAACTGGGTCGGTGTCTGGCTCGGCTCGACCGCAGGCATGGTCGCGGCCGGTGGGCTGGCCATCGTCGTCGGCCGCACGCTCGGCAAGCGGCTGCCCGACCGGGTCATCGGGATCGGTGGCGCGCTGCTCTTCCTCGCCTTCGGTGTCTGGATGCTCGTCGAGGCCGTCTCCGAGCTGACCGGCATCGGCGACTGGGGCGCTGCGCTCGACGCGATCGACCACACGGTGTACGGCTGGGCGGCCCTGGTGCTCGGCGTGCTCGCCACCGGCCTCGGACTGTGGGCCCGCAACCGGGCGCACCGGGCCCGCGGTGAGCGCCGCCTCGACGTCGCCCGTGCCCCGGGCAGTGCGGCGTGGTGGGCGCGGGTCACCTTCGCCGTGGCGGCGGTGCTGGGCTTCGGAGCACCGCTGCTGGTCGCCCTCGACGTGCTCGAGCCCATCTCGGTGCTGGCCCGCCCCGGTGTCGCCGTGGTCGGCGCCGGACTGCTGCTGCTCGGCTTCGCCGTGCTCGCGATCGCGATGCTGCAGCTCGGGACGGTGTGGAAGCGGTCGGCGGCCGAGGCCGGTGCGGCTGCCGGGGGCGACCCCGAGCCCGCGCGCCGGCCGGTGCTCGCGACCGGCGGCCTCTACCGCCGGGTCCGCAACCCCGGGCTGACCGGCCTGATCGTCGGATGCGGCGGGATGCTGTGCATGGCGCCGACGGTGCTCGGGGTGCTCGCCGGTGTGCTGATCCTGGTCGCGGTACAGATCCAGGCCCGCGGGGTGTACGAGCCGGGGCTGCGCAGCGCGCTCGGCCCCGAGTACGACGCCTACCGCAGCCGCACCGGCCGGTTCCTGCCCCGGGTGCGCGGGCACCGCCGGGGCGCCGGCGAGGAGGACCGCACCCGCGTCGGCTGATCCGGGAGCTCTTCCGGGCGGCAGCGCTACTCAGTACGGTGTACGGGGACCGTCTGCCGTACGGAGGGGGAGCGCATGACGATCCTGGTCACCGGCGCCACGGGCAACATCGGCCGTCTGGTCGTCGACCACCTGCTGGAGCGCACCGCGGAACCGGTCCGGGCGCTGACCGTGGACCCGGAGCGGGCGGCGTTGCCCGCGGGGGTCGAGGCCGTCCGCGGGTCGGTGCGGCGCCCGTCCGGCCTGGACGGGGTGTTCGACGGCGTGCGCGCCCTGTACCTCGCGCCGGTGGAGGCGACCGCGGCCGAGGTGCTCGCCCGGGCCGCGGACGCGGGCGTGGAGTACGTCGTCGACCTCTCCGGGGAGCCCGAGAGCTGGTGGGGCTCGGTGACCGCGGCCGTGGAGGCGGCCGGGCCGGCCTGGACACACCTGTGGCCCGGGGACTTCGTGGAGAACGTGCGGATGTGGCTGCCGCAGATCCGCGCGCACGGCGTGGTGCGCGAGCCGTGGCCCTGGCTGGCGAGCACGCCGACGGCCATGACCGACATCGCCGAGGTCGCGGCCGTCGCGCTCACCACCGACGGCTACGCGGGCAGGGCCCTGTCCCTGACCGGGCCGGAGGCGGTGACCCGCTGCGAGATGGTGGCCGCGATCGCCGCGGCCACCGGCGTCCCGATCGGGTTCGAGCGGGTCGAGCCCGAGGAGGCCGTCGCGGCGCTGGAGCCGTCGCTGGGCGCCGAGCACGCCGACGTCGTGATCAACACGATCCTCGGGTTCCTGCACGACGCCGAGCCGGTCCCGAACGGCGTGGTCGAGGAGGTCACGGGCCGGCCCGGCACGACGGTCGCGGCCTGGGCCCGCGCCCACGCCGACGAGTTACTGCGCCCGTGAGTGGTTTTCGCGGTCAGGACCGCGAAAACCACTCACGGGGGTCAGGAATACCAGGTCGGTTCGGGCAGCTCGTCCCGCAACAGCCGTGCCCCGACCTCGCGCCGCTTGTAGGCGACGGGGTCGTGCAGGGTGTGGGTGCGGATGTTGCGCCAGAACCGGTCGAAGGCGAGCCCCGCGGCCGTCGCCCGCGCCCCCAGCCCCTCGAAGATCCCGCCGGTGATCTCCAGCGCGACCTCGGTCGCCCGCGCCTTCACCGCCGCGACCCGCACCTCGTGCTCGCCCCGCTGCTGCGCGGTGACGTTCCAGGCGTCCCGGTGCAGCGCGAGCCCCTCGGCGGCGACGGCGTCGGCGAGCGCCTCGGCCGCCCAGAGCTTCGACTGGTAGTCGCCGTAGAGGTCGAGCTGGTACGGCTCGTCGACGGCCCGGTCGTGCCCGCCGTGCAGCCACGGCCGGGTCACCGTGCGGGTGTACTCGGCACCGGTCTCCAGCGCGCCCCGGGCGATGCCGAGGTAGAAGCTGACGAACACCAGCTGGATCGTCGGGACGTTGAGCGTGTTGTAGACCCGCGGCTGGAACACCTTGTCCACGAAGCCCGCCGCCGACGCCCACGGCACCCGCACGTCGGTGATCGTGACGCTGCCGCTCTCGGTGAGCCGCTGGCCGATGTTGTCCCAGTCGTCGTGGAAGACGATGCCGTCCTGGGCGCTGGGGACGATCGCGAACACGTGCGTGTCGGTGCCCTCCAGGACCCCCTCCAGCACGGTCACGTCGGAGACCCGGCTGCCGGTGGAGAACGACTTGCGACCGTCGTAGACGATCTCGTCGCCGTCGTCGCGGATGCGCAGGTCCTGATCACGCGGGTTGACCGCACCGCCGAAGAACCAGCGGTTGCGGGTGGCGTCGGCCTCCACGGCCTCGATCTGTTCGGGGGTGCCGACCAGCCGGGCGGCCCAGAACCACAACAGGTGGTAGCCAAGCAGCTGGCCGATGGAGCCGTCGCCCGCGGCGACCTCGCGGATCACCCGGTAGGCGGTCGGCCACTCCTGGCCCCCGCCGCCGTGCTCGACCGGACCGAGCAGCGTGACCAGGCCGGCCTCCTTGAGCAGGGCGACCTCGTCGTAGGGGGTGGCGCCGGCGCGGTCGCGGGCGGCCGCGTCGCGCTCCAGGATGCGCCGGACCGCACGGGCCCGCTCCAGCCAGCCGGCCTCGTCGGACGGGGTGGGCGCGGCCGACCAGTCGATCACCTCGGTGACGGTGGTGGAGCCGGGACGGTTCTCGGTCGTGGTCATGACAGAACTCCTCGGAGCAGGAGGGCCCACCGGACACGGGAGCGCGGGAACGGCGCGGACGCGGTCCGGCAGGCGGTTCGACGATGCCGGACGATCACCGGTGGACGCGGGCGCCACCGGCCGCGCCACGACCCGGGACGGGCACGTGGCGCGGGGGCCGGTCAGCGACAGCCGGAGGAGTTCACACGGGCCAGGTCGACGTGGCGTCGACGGGTGAGCCAGGTGAACAGCACGAGTCCAGTCTTCGTGGCCCCCGCCGGGCAGTCAACACCGGCGTGGCCGGAGTGGGACGGGTGTGCAGCTGTCCGGACACGCCGGCCCCGGCGCACCCGCATCCGGACGCGAACGGGCCCTCCGTGGGAGCGATCCCACGGAGGGCCCGTTGTGTGCGACGGAGCGGAGGAGCCGTCAGGCGCCGCTGAGCTGGGGCTCGCGCGCGGCCAGCTCGGCCTCCTTCTCCCGGATGATCGGCAGCACGTTCTTGCCGAAGTACTCGACCTCCTCCTGGAAGTGCAGGAAGCCCAGCAGCAGCAGGTTGGCGCCGCGGCGCTTGTACTCGATGGCGCGGTCGGCGATCTGCTCCGGCGTGCCGATGAGCTGGGTCTTGAAGCCGTCGTTGTACTGGACCAGGTCCTCGAACGACGAGTCCGCCCACATGCCGCGCTTGTCACCGGTGGAGTTCCCGGCCTGCTGGACGGCGTTGCGGAAGCCCTCGACGGCCGGCTTGTTGGCCTTCGCGACGATCTCGCGCAGGGTGTCCCGGGCCTCCTTCTCGGAGTCGCGGGCGATCATGAAGCCGTTCAGGCCGAACCGCACCGGGGTCAGGCGCTGGGCGGTCTTGGCGTGGCCCAGGACCTCCTCGACCTGCTCGGAGAAGCCGTCGTAGTCCTTGCCGTTCGAGAAGTACCAGTCCGACACCGTGCCGCCGTTGCGGCGGGCCGCGGTCGAGTTGCCGCCCTGGAAGATCTCCGGGTGCGGGCGGCCGGGCACGTCGACCGGCCTCGGCTTCAGGTCGAACCCGTGCACCCGGTAGAAGTCGCCGCTGAACTCGGCACCGCCCTCGCCCGCGGTCCAGATCTCCCGCAGCACGCGGATGAACTCGTTCGTGCGACGGTAGCGCTCGTCGTGCTCCAGCCACGGCTCACCCATCGCGGTGAACTCGTCCTTCAGCCAGCCGGAGACCACGTTGAGCGCGACCCGCCCGCCGGTGAGGTGGTCGGCGGTGGCGATCCACTTCGAGAGCACGGCCGGCTGCCACAGGCCCGGGTGCACGGCCGCGATCAGCTTGAGCTTCGTGGTGGCCAGCGCCAGGGCCAGCGAGAAGCTGGTCGCCTCGTGCTGGTGGTCGGCGCCGTAGCTGGCCATGTAGCGGATCTGGGACAGCGCGTACTCGAAGCCGTTCTCCTCGGCGGTGCGCGCCAGCTTCACGTTGTAGTCGTAGCCCCAGTCGGTGCGCTGCTCGATGGAGCTGGTGACCAGGCCACCGGACACGTTGGGCACCCAGTAGGCGAACTTGAGCGGCTCGCCGACCTGGGGGTTCACGGTGGCGTCGAGGTTGCCGATGGTGTCGGACACGGGCGGAGCTCCTGGTGGTCGGTGCTGCACACGGCTGCGGGGGTGCGCGGACGGCGCGCACCCCACGTCGGGCGGAGAGGAAAAAGAGAAGACGGACCTGCGGAACGAGTGATCAGCGACAGGCCTGGCTCACGACGACCAGGTGGTCGACGTGACGGCGGCGCGTCAGCAGGAATCCGGTCACGGCCTCCACCGAACTCCGGGCCCGCACGGTTGTCAACCGGACGCGGGCGAGGTCACGCGGAGAAGTGCCCGGCGTGCTCGGCCCGCAGCCGGTACTTGAGCACCTTGCCGCCGACGGTCTCCGGCAGCGTCTCGACGACCAGGACGGCCTTCGGTGTCTCGAAACCGGCCAGCCGCCCGCGGCAGAAGGCGATCACCTCGTCGGGGTCCGGGACGGCGCCGGCGGCCGGCACCACGACCGCGGTCACCGCCTCGCCCCACCGTGCGTGCGGCAGTCCGACGACCGCGGCCTTCGCCACCGCCGGGTGCTCGTGCAGCACCGCTTCGACCCGCATCGAGGCGACGTTCTCCCCACCGGATTTCACGATGTCCTTGTAGCGGTCGACCATGACCCGCAACCCGTCGTCGTCGACGAGGGCCGAGTCACCGGAGTGGAACCAGCCGCCGCGGAACGCCTCCCGGGTCGCGTCCGGGTCCCGGTAGTACCCGGCGGCCATGACCGGGGACCGGTAGACGGCCTCGCCCGGCTCGCCCCGCACCGGGTCGCCCGCCTCGTCGACCACGTCGGAGGCGAGCAGCCCGCTCGGGACGCCGACGTAGTTCATCGACGGTGCCGTCGCCGTGTGCGTGTCCGGCCAGCGGCTCGGCCAGAACCGGTGGCAGGCGATCGCCTCGGTCTGCCCGAAGATCCCGACCGTGACCATGCCGGGTGCGCAGCGGGCCCCGAGCCGCTCGAGCAGCGCCGGGGCGAGCGCGCCCCAGCCGTAGAACAGGGTGGTCACCGACGTCCAGTCGAGCGCCGGGTCCCGGTCCAGCTCGTCGGCGAGCATCCCGACGAACTGCGGCGACCCGGCCCAGAGCGCGCTCACCCGGTGCCGGTCCACGGCCGCGGCGACGTCGGCCGGCACCGGGCGACGGCCCAGCACCACCGCACCGCCCGCCAGCAGCGCGGCGTTCGGGAAGATCACGTCACCGACGTGGTAGATCACCGGCAGGAACGTGCCGACGACCAGGTCGGTGTCGTGCCGCAGGCCGCGCGACAGCGACAGGGCGAAGTTCAGCCCGGCGGTCTGGGCGTACTGGTGCGAGAGCATCACGGCCTTGGGCAGCGCGGTCGTGCCCGAGGTGAACAGCAGCTCGTACACGTCGTCGCCGTGGACCTCGACCTCGGGCTCGTCCGCCGGATGCGACGCCACGAGCTCGCCGAACGACGGCGACCCGGCGACCGGTCCACCGCCGATCGTGACCGTCGCGCCGACGGCCAGGCCGCGGTCGGCGAAGACCGTCGAGACCCGGGGCCACAGCTCGGCGTCGACCAGCGTGAACCGCGGCTCGACCCGTTCGACTAGTGCGGTCAGGACGTCCGGGGCCAGGCCCGGATTGACCGGCGCGGCGACCATCCCGGCCTTCGCGATGCCGATCTTGGCCAGGTAGGCCTCGACCGAGTTCTCGCACACCAGCAGCACCACGTCGCCGGGGGTGAGGCCGGCCGCGAGCAGCGCGTGCGCGAACCGGTTCGCCACGGCGTCGCCCTGCCGGGCGGTGACGGCGGCGAACTGCTCCTCGCCGTGTGCGCCGGGCATCCCGCGCAGCACCACCTGGTCCGGCCGGCTCCAGGTGAGCCGCTCCAGCACGTCGCCGGCGCAGGTGCGTTCCCAGCGCTGGACCGCGCGCCGGCCGCGCAGCGTGGTCACGTCGATCTCGTCCGGAGCCGGGAGCGCCGTGCCGTGCGCGTGTCGCGGGAGTCCGGTGTCGGGCCGTTCGTGCCGGGCCGTGTCGCTCATGCCGCCGGCTCCTTCGCCGTGGGGGATCACGGGACTATGACGTGACCCCGGCCACTCCGGCAAGAGCTGGAGTAAATGTCAGTTCACTCAGCCGAGGTGTCGGGCGGGTCGACGCCGAGGCAGCCGTGCGCGACTCCGGTCAGCAGCGTCGCGAGATGCTCCGGGGCCAGTCCGCTGCGGAAGAACAGCGTCGACTGGATCGCCCCGACGCAGGCGTGCACGAGCACCCGCAGCTCGCCGTCGGACAGGTCGCGGCGCAGCGGGGCGAGCACGTGCACCCAGTCCTCGACGTGGTGCCGCTGGCGCCGGCGCAGCGACCGGCGCGCCTCCTCGGGCAGCGTGTGCACCTCGCGGTGGTAGACGGCGAGCTCGGCACGGTGCTCGATCGCCACCGTGATGTGGTCGCCGACCAGCAGTGACAGTGCGGACCGGTCGGAGGTCGCGGCCTCCAGTGCGGCCGCGGCACCCTGCTCCAGGCGGGTCATGCCGCGCTCGAGCAGGGCGACCAGGATCGCCTCCTTGGAGGCGAAGTGCCGGTAGACCCCGGAGCCGACGATGCCGGCCTCGGCGCCGATCTCGGCCATCCCGACGGCGTGGAAGCCGCGGCTCGCGATCAGCCGGGCCGCCGCGGCGAGGATCCGCTCCCCGCGGGCGGGGTCGCGGCGACGGGGCGCCGCACCCGGTGCGGCGGGGGTCGAGGACGGCGTTCCGGCCGGCATCTGGTCAGCATGGCAGTCGCGCGGTATGGTGCGCCACAAGTGAACGATCGATCACTGGGGAGT
This sequence comes from Pseudonocardia ammonioxydans, assembly GCF_900115005.1. Taxonomy (GTDB): domain Bacteria; phylum Actinomycetota; class Actinomycetes; order Mycobacteriales; family Pseudonocardiaceae; genus Pseudonocardia; species Pseudonocardia ammonioxydans. The sequence goes on from NZ_FOUY01000007.1 coordinate 152,417, forward strand.
CGGCGTGGACTTCACCGAGACAGACGAGGAACGCGACCTCCGGTCCGCCGTGGCGGACATCGCGGGATCCTTCGGCAGCGAGTACTACCTGCGGTGCGCCCGGGAGGGCCGGCACACCCAGGAGCTGTGGGCGGCGCTGGGCGAGGCCGGGTTCCTGGGGGTCAACGTGGCCGAGGCCTACGGCGGCGGGGGCGGCGGGCTGGTGGAGCTGTCCGCGGTCTGCGAGGAGGCGGCCGCGCAGGGGACACCGCTGCTGCTGGTGCTGGTCTCCGCGGCGATCTCGGCCGAGGTGATCGGCGACTTCGGCTCCGAGGAGCTGCGCAAGCGCTGGCTGCCGGGCCTCGCCGACGGCTCCACGAAGGTCGTCTTCGCGATCACCGAGCCGGACGCCGGGTCGAACACCCACCGGATGGCCACCCACGCCGAGCGCGACGGTGACCACTGGGTGCTCAACGGCACCAAGCACTACATCTCCGGCACCGACGACGCCGAGGCTGTGCTGGTGGTCGCGCGTAGCGGGCGCACACCCGACGCGCGGGCGCTGCTGTCGCTGTTCGTCGTGCCGGTCGACTCGCCGGGCCTGGTCCGCACCCCGCTCCCGGTCGACCTGATCGCGCCGGACAAGCAGCACGTCCTGCATTTCGACGATGTCCGCGTCCCGGCGGCGAACCTGGTCGGCGCGGAGGGCGACGGTTTCCGCCAGGTCTTCCGCGGCCTGAACCCGGAGCGGATCACCGGGGCGGCGCTCGGTGTCGGCATCGCCCGGTTCGCGCTGGCCAGGGCCGCCGAGTACGCCCGTACGCGTCAGGTGTGGGACACCCCGATCGGGGCCCACCAGGGTGTCTCGCACCCGCTGGCGAAGGCCCGGATCGAGACCGAGCTCGCGGCGCTGATGACCCGCAAGGCGGCCTGGTTGCACGACCGCGGGCTGCCGGCGGGCGAGGAGTCCAACATGGCCAAGTACGCCGCCGCGGAGGCCGCGATGCACGCGCTCGACGCGGCCATGCAGACCCACGGCGGCAACGGCCTGGCCAGCGAGTACGGGTTCATCCCGTACTGGGGGATGGCCCGGCTGATGCAGGTCGCGCCGGTGAACCGGGAGATGATCCTCAACCACGTCGCCCAGCACGGCCTGGGCCTTCCGAGGTCGTATTGATGGACCGCGCGCTGGAGCGGAACCTGATCCAGCGGGTCGCCGTGGCGGATTCGCTGACCCGCAGCGCGGCCGCCCGGCCGGACCAGGTCGCCGTCGTGGACGGCGACCGCAGCTGGACCTATGCCGCGTTCGACGCCTGGGTCTCCCGACTCGCCCGCGGCCTGGACCGGCGGGGGTACGCCCGCGGTGACGTGCTCGCGCTGGCGGCGGGCAACAGCGCCGAGTTCCTGACCGTCTACTACGCCTGTGCCCGGCTCGGTGTGGTCTGCGTGCCGATCAACCTCGGCTGGCGGACCGATGAGGTCGCCTACGTCCTGGGCCATTCGAAGGCCCGCGGCATCGTGGTGGAGACCCAGTTGGTGGACGGCCTGGCCGAGGCCGTCACGAAGGCCGTCGACGTGGCGGACGTGATCGTCGCGCCCGGCCTCGGGGCAGGGCACGGCACCGGGCCGGCGGACCGTGCCTGGTCCACGATGGACGCGCTGGAGGTGGCGGGCGACGGCCCGGTCGAGGCGCTCGTGGAGGACCGCGACCCGTTGAGCTACCTCTACACCTCGGGGACGACGTCGTTCCCGAAGGGCGTCGCCGCCTCGCATCTCGCGATCACGATGGAGTCGATGTCGGCTGCACTGGACTCGGGGTGGCACGCCGGTGACCGCTTCCTGGCGATGATGCCGATGTTCCACACCGCGCAGCTCAACGCGTTCTGCACGCCGGCGATCCTGGTGGGGGCCACGATTCACGTGGTGCGCGGGTTCGAGCCGGCGGCGTTCCTGGACACGATCGAACGCGAGGGCATCACCCAGGTGTTCGGGCTGCCGATGATGTACCGGGCCGCTCTGGAGCACCCGTCGTTCGCCGGCCGTGACCTGTCCTCGCTGCGCCGGGCGGTGTACGCGATGGCGCCGATGCCCGAACCGTTGATCCGTGCCTGCCTGGAGGGGTACGGCTGTGCGTTCGCGCTGCTGTTCGGCCAGACCGAGATGAGCCCGTGCACCACGCTGTTCCGGCCCGAGCACCAGCTGAGCCACGTCGGTGCGGTCGGCACCCCGATCACCGGCGTCCAGGTCGCGATCATGGGGCCGGACGGGGCGCTGCTGGGGCCCGGGGAGGTGGGCGAGATCGTCTACCGCGGGCCGTCGACCATGAACGGCTATCTCGACGACGACGAGGCCACCGACGAGGTGTTCCGGCACGGTTGGTTCCACTCGGGGGACGCCGGATCGTTCGGTGCGGACGGCGTGCTCTGGTTCGCCGACCGCTACAAGGACGTGATCAAGACCGGTGGCGAGAACGTGGCGTCGCTGGAGGTCGAGCGCGCCGTCTACGCCACCGATCCGCAGATCGCCGAGGTGGTCGTCGTCGGGCTGCCGCACGAGCGTTGGAGCGAGGCGATCACCGCCGTCGTCGTCCCCGCACCCGGTGCGTCGATCGACCCGGACGCGTTGCTGACCGGGCTGAGGCAGCGCCTCGACGGGTTCAAGGTGCCCAAGGCGGTGCTGGTCGTCGACGAGCTGCCGAAGACGTCCACCGGCAAGATCCGGAAGAACGTCGTCCGGGACCGGTACGCCGGCCACTACGCGGAGGAGGAGGGGCGCTGATGGCGGTGCTGCGATCCATGCTGGACACCGGCTCCGAGCAGTACCGGGTCAACCGGGAGGCGCAGCTCGCCGCGATCGCCGAGCTGGACGCCGAGCTCGAGAAGGTGGTCGCCGGCGGGGGCGAGCGCTACGTGCAGCGGCACCGGGACCGGGGGAAGCTGCCGGTCCGCGAGCGGCTCGAGCTGCTGCTGGACCCGGACTCGCCGTTCCTGGAACTCTCCGCACTGGCTGCGTGGGGCACCGAGTTCACCGTCGGCGCCTCGATCCTGACCGGCATCGGTGTGGTGTCCGGTGTGGAGTGCATGGTGATCGGGCACGACCCGACGGTGCGCGGTGGGGCGATGAACCCGTACTCGCTGCGCAAGACGCTGCGCGCGCTGGAGGTCGCCCGCCTCAACCGGCTCCCGGTGATCAACCTCGTCGAGTCGGGCGGCGCGGACCTGCCGACCCAGGCCGAGCTGTTCGTCCCGGCCGGGCGGATCTTCCACGAGCTGACCGAGCTGTCCTCGCTGGGCATCCCGACGGTCGCGCTGGTGTTCGGCAACTCCACCGCCGGCGGGGCGTACGTGCCCGGCATGTGCGACCACGCGGTGCTGGTCGACAAGGGCGCGAAGGTGTTCCTCGGCGGCCCGCCGCTGGTCAGGATGGCCACCGGCGAGGACGCCGACGACGAGTCGCTCGGCGGCGCCGAGATGCACAGCCGCGTCTCGGGACTCAGCGACCATTTCGCCGTCGACGAGCCGGACGCGATCCGGATCGGCCGCGAGATCGTCGGCCGGTTCAACTGGCGCAAGCTCGGCCCGGCGCCGGCGGGGAAGCCCGCCGAGCCGCTGTACGACCCGGAGGAGATCCTCGGGCTGCTGCCACCGGAGTCGAAGATCCCGTTCGATCCGCGGGAGGTGCTGGCCCGGGTGGTCGACGGCTCCGAGTTCGACGAGTACAAGCCGCTCTACGGGACGTCGCTGGTCACCGGCTGGGCGAGCGTCCACGGCTATCCGGTCGGGGTGCTGGCCAACCACCGCGGCGTGCTGTTCAGCGAGGAGGCGAAGAAGGCGACCGAGTTCATCCTGCTCGCCAACCAGACCGACACCCCGCTGGTGTTCCTGCAGAACACCACCGGCTACATGGTCGGCGCCGACTACGAGCAGGGCGGGATCATCAAGGACGGCGCCAAGATGATCAATGCCGTCACGAACTCCACCGTGCCGCACCTGACGATCAACATGGCGTCGTCGTTCGGGGCGGGGAACTACGGCATGTCCGGGCGCGCCTACGACCCGCGGCTGATGTTCGCCTGGCCCAGCGCGAAGCTCGCGGTGATGGGGGCGACGCAGCTCGCCGGGGTCATGTCGATCGTCGGGCGGGCCTCGGCCGAGTCGCAGGGCAAGCCGTTCGACACCGAGGCCGACGCGGCGCGGACCGCGGCGATCGAGGCGCAGATCGAGCAGGAGTCGCACGCGTTCTACGTGACCGCGCGGCTCTACGACGACGGCATCGTCGACCCCCGCGACACCCGCACGGTGCTGGGGATGTCGTTGTCGGCGGTGCACAACCAGCGGATCGAGGGGCGCCGGGGCTTCGGTGTCTTCCGGATGTGACCTGATGATCTCCAAGCTCCTGATCGCCAACCGCGGCGAGATCGCCTCCCGGGTGCAGCGCACCGCGCACCGGCTGGGCATCGCGACCGTCGCCGTGTTCTCCGACGCCGACGCGGGTGCCCCGTTCGTCCGTGACGCGGACGAGGCGGTCCGGCTGCCCGGCACCGCGCCGTCGGACACCTACCTGCGCGGCGACCTCGTGATCGCGGCCGCCCGGGCGACCGGCGCCGATGCCGTCCACCCCGGGTACGGGTTCCTCTCCGAGAACGCCGCGTTCGCCCGGGACTGCGCGGCCGCGGGCCTGGCGTTCGTCGGGCCGTCCCCGGAGGCGATCGCCTCGATGGGGTCCAAGGTGGAGGCCAAGGCGCTGATGGCCGCGGCCGGGGTGCCGGTGCTGCCGGGCGTGACCGTCGACGACGGCACCGATCTCGCCGAGGCCGGCCGGACCGTCGGTTTCCCGTTGCTGGTCAAGGCCGCCTACGGCGGTGGTGGGCGCGGCATGCGGGTCGTCGCTGCTCCGGGCGAGCTGGCCGGCGCGGTGGACAGCGCGCGGCGCGAGGCCGCCTCGGCGTTCGGCGACGGCCTGGTGTTCCTGGAGCGCTACCTGGTCGACCCGCGGCACGTCGAGGTGCAGATCCTCGGCGACGCCCACGGTGAGGTGGTGCACCTGTTCGAGCGGGAGTGCTCGATCCAGCGGCGGCACCAGAAGATCGTCGAGGAGTGCCCGTCGCCCGCGGTGTCCGACGCGCTGCGGGCCGAGCTGGGCAAGGCAGCCGTCGCGGCGGGCGAGGCGATCGGCTACTCCGGCGCGGGGACGGTCGAGTTCGTGCTGGCGGGTGGCGAGTTCTTCTTCCTCGAGGTCAACACCCGGCTGCAGGTCGAGCACCCGGTCACCGAGCTCGTCACCGGGCTGGACCTGGTCGAGCAGCAGATCCGGATCGCCGAGGGCGCGCCGCTGGGGCCCGAGGTGCGCGACGCCACGATCACCGGGCACGCGATCGAGGCCCGCCTCTACGCCGAGCAGGTCAGCGCCATCGCCGAGGCCGGGGCCGGTGCCGGCGACGCAGACACAGACGCAGACGCAGACGATCCCCAGCGCGAACGCTCACCGAACCCGGCGGCGCTCACCCGATCGGAAGAGCGTTCTCCGGTTCCGCGAGCGTCCGCGCCGGGCGAGCACGGTGGGACCGATGTCGCCTACCTGCCGGTGACCGGGACCCTGCACCGGTTCGCCGTCCCGGACGGCGTGCGGGTCGACAGCGGAGTGGAGGACGGCTCGGTCGTGTCCCCGCACTACGACCCGATGCTGGCCAAGGTGATCGCACACGCACCCACCCGGGCCGAGGCGGCCCGGGTGCTCGCCCGGTCGCTGGCGGGCGCTGCGCTGCACGGCGTCACCACCAACCGGGACCTGCTGGTCGGGATCCTGCGCTCGCCGGGGTTCCTGGCCGGGGACACCGACACCGGGTTCCTGGTCCGGCACGACCCGGTCGCCCTCGGCGCCGGCACGCTCGCCGATCACGGGCGCCGGCACGCCGCCGCCGCGGCCCTGGCCGCCCAGGCCGCGCACCGGGCCGGTGCCCGGGTGCTGGCCGGGATGCCGTCCGGCTGGCGCAACGTCGGTGGGGCCTTCCAGCAGGCCGGCTACCTGCTGGACGACCGGGAGCTGACGGTCGCCTACCGGTTCCGGCGCGGCGGGCTGGACCTGCGCGTGGGCGGGGAGCCGCTCGCGGCGTCGCCGGTGTCGGTCACCCCGGACCGGGTCGTGCTCGAGATCGACGGCGTGCGCCGCTCCTACGCCGTGCACCGGGCCGACGGTGTGCCCTACGTCGACGGTGCCGACGGCGCGGTCGCGCTGGTCGAGGTGCCCCGGTTCGCCGATCCGAACGAGGTCACCCACGCGGGCTCGCTGCTCGCGCCGATGCCGGGTTCGGTGGTGCGGGTGCACGCGGCCGAGGGTGACCCGGTCCGCGCCGGGCAGGCGCTCGTGGTGCTGGAGGCGATGAAGATGGAGCACACGGTCGCCGCGCCCGGGGACGGGGTGCTCGGCGAGCTGCGGGTCGCGGCGGGGGACCAGGTCGAGACCGGGCAGGTGCTCGCGGTCGTGGAGGCGGAGTCGTGACCGTCGAGGGGAGCACGTCGTGAACATCGCGACCCTGCTGCGCCGCGCCGCGGCCGACCACCCGTCGGCGGTGGCGCTGGCGCTCGACGAGGCCGAGACCGGCTACGCGGCGTTCGCCGACCGGGCCGCCCGGTTCGCCGCGCACCTGCTGCGCCGCGGGACGGTCCCCGGTGACCGGGTGGGGTTCTTCCTGCCGAACCATCCCGACTACCTCGTGGGACTGCTGGGCACGTGGCAGGCGGGCGCCGTCGCGGTCCCGCTGAACGCGCTGTTCCCGGACGCCGCGCTGCGGCACGCGATCGCCGACTCCTCCCCGGCCCTGCTGGTGGTCCCGGAGTCCGAGGCCGAGCGGGTCCGCGGCCTCGCCCCCGACGGAACCGCCCTGCTGGGCCTGGGCGCGGAGTTCGACGCCGCCGTCGCCGCGGAGCAGCCGGCGCCCGGTGTCGTTCCCCGGCTCGACGGCGACGACGCACTGATCATGTACACCTCCGGTTCCACCGGGCCGCCCAAGGGCGTCCGGCAGACCCACCGGAACACGTTCGCCCAGGTCGAGGCCGTGATCGATCTTTACGGAATCACCGCTGACGACCATGTCCTCAACTGCCTGCCGCTGTTCCACGTCGGCGGGCTGCAGCTCGCGAGCCTGCCGGTACTGGCCCGTGGCGGCCGGGTCACGTTCATGCCGCGCTGGGACGCCGTGGCCTGGCTGGACCTGGCGCAGCGGCTGCGTCCCACCTACGGCGGGCTGATCTCCACGATGATGATCGACGTCGGGAACCGCACCGTCGACGCGCCCGTGGTGCTGGATTCGTTCCGGATCTGCATGTTCGGCGGGTCGCGTACCCCGACCGCGGCGATCGACCGGCTCGCCGCGGGCACCGGGATCGCCGGTACCGAGATCTACGGCCAGACCGAGCAGAGCGGGCTGGTCGTGTCCTATGCACCCGGCGAGCAACGCACGCCCGGGGCAATGGGCCGGCCGCTGGCGCAGATCGTCGCCACCCGGCTGGTGTCCCCGTCGACCGGCGCCGACGTCACCGGCCCCGGAGAGGTCGGGGAGCTGTGGGTGCGCGGCGACGCCGTCACCCCCGGCTACCGGAACCTGCCGGAGCTCACCGCCGCGCGCTTCACCGACGGCTGGTTCCGTACCGGGGACCTCGTCTCCGCCGACGACGAGGGCTACCTGTACTACACGGACCGGATCGACGACATGATCGTCACCGGTGGGGAGAACGTCTTCCCGCAGATGGTCGAGGAGCACCTGGCCGGGCACCCGGACCTGGCCGAGGTCGCGGTCATCGGTACCCCGCACGAGCGCTGGGTCGAGCAGGTGACCGCCGTCGTCGTTGCGAACCGGCCCGGGGTGAGCGCCGAGGACGTCGCGGCCTGGTGCGCGACCCATCCCGACCTGCGCGGGGTCGCGCGCCCCCGTCGCATCGAGATCGTCGAGGAGCTGCCGCGCACCGGTAGCGGCAAGCTCGACCGGCCGTCGTTGCGGAGGTGGTTCTGAGTGAGCGGTTCCGGAACCGGCGTCGTGCGCTACGAGGTCCACGACGGGGTCGCCTGGCTGACCATCGACCGGCCCGAGGCCCGCAACGCGCTGTCGAGGGACGTCCGCGAGGGGCTGTGGGCGGGCACCCGCCGGTTCGTCGACGACGAGTCCGCGGCGGTGCTGGTCCTCACCGGCGCGGGGGAGAAGGCGTTCTGCGCCGGCGGCGACCTGAAGGAGATGGCCGAGGACGCGCTGACGGTCCCGCCGCCGGACTTCCTGCCCCAGTTCGGGCGCAACATCGACGTGCCGAAGCCGACGATCGCGGCCGTCAACGGCGTCGCCTACGCCGGCGGGTTCCTGCTCGCCCAGCAGTGCGACCTCGTCGTCGCCGCGGAGCACGCGCGGTTCGCCGTCACCGAGGTGAAGGTCGGGCGCGGGTCGCCGTGGGCGGCGCCGCTGTCGTGGCTGGTCCCGCCCCGGGTGGCGATGGAGATCCTGCTGACCGGCGACCCGGTGGACGCGCACCGGGCCCGCGAGGTGGGCCTGGTCAACGACGTCGTCCCGGCCGCGCAGCTGCGGCAGCGCGCCCAGGAGCTGGCGAGCAGGATCGCGGGGAACGCGCCGCTGTCGGTGGCCGCGGCCAAACGCACCGCGTACCTGTCCGCGTCGTGCCCGCGGGAGGACGCCTACGACCGGGCCGAGGAGATCTGGGCGCCGGTCTACGCCTCGGCCGACGCGCAGGAGGGGCCCGCCGCGTTCCGCGAGAAGCGGGCCCCGGTCTGGAAGGGGATCTGAACCGGATGCCGGTCTCGATGGAATCTCTCGCCGCGGACCTCGCCGACGAGTCCGCGGAGCTGCGCGGGCTGCTCGCTCCGCTGTCCGAATCAGACTGGAAACGGTCCACACCGGCTCCCGGGTGGACGATCGCGGACCAGGTGTCGCACCTGGCGCACTTCGACGACGTCGCGGTGCGCTCGGGGACCGATCCGGAGGGGTTCGCCGCGGAGCTGGAGCGGATCGACGCGGCCGGCGGGATCGACCCGGACGCGGTCGCCGCGTCGTACCGGCACCTGTCCGGCGCGGACCTGCTGAGGTGGTACGACGACGCCCGCGCCCGGCTCGTCGAGGTGTTCGCCCGGCTCGACCCGTCGCTGCGGGTGCCGTGGTTCGGTCCGTCGATGAGCGCGGCGTCCTCGCTCACCGCGCGGATCATGGAGACCTGGGCGCACGGGCAGGACGTCGCCGACACCCTCGGCGTCGCCCGCGTCCCCACCGCGCGGCTGCGGCACGTGGCGCACATCGGGGTCGGGGCCCGGCCGTTCAGCTTCACCGCGCACGGCCGCGACCTCCCGGACGCCCCGATCCGGGTGGAGCTCGCGGCCCCGGACGGCGGCACCTGGACCTGGGGCCCCGCCGACGCCGCCGACCGCGTCACCGGCCCGGCACCGGACTTCTGCCTGGCCGTCACCCAGCGTCGGCACCGTGACGACGTCGACCTGACGGTCACCGGGGCCGCTGCGACGGCCTGGATGGAGATCGCCCAGGCGTTCGCCGGGGAGCCCGGCGCCGGACGCCGGCCGGGGGAGTTCGCGTGAGCCGCCCGGTGCGCATCGGCAACATCTCCGGCTTCTACGGCGACCGCATCGACGCCGCCCGGGAGATGGTCGAGCAGGGTGCGGTCGACGTCGTCTGCGGCGACTACCTCGCCGAGCTCACCATGCTCATCCTCGCCAAGGCCCAGGCCCGCGACGGCGGTGTCGGCTACGCCCGCACCTTCCTCACCCAGGTCGAGCAGATCCTCCCGGCCTGCGTCGAGCGGGGCATCCGGATCGTCGCGAACGCGGGCGGGCTCGACCCGGCCGGGCTCGCCGACGCCGTCCGTGCCGTCGCCGACGAGCAGGGGCTCGGCGTGCGGGTCGCGCACGTCGAGGGCGACGACCTCCGCGGCGACCTCGCCGCGATCACGCCGCCGGTCGGCGGGACCCCGGTCTCGGCGAACGCCTACCTGGGTGGCTGGGGGATCGCGCAGGCGCTCGCCGCGGGCGCCGACGTCGTCGTCACCGGGCGGGTCACCGACGCCTCACTGGTCCTCGGGCCCGCGGCCTGGTGGCACGGCTGGGCCCACGACGACTGGGACCCCCTGGCCGGCGCCGTCGTCGCCGGGCACGTGATCGAGTGCGGGCCGCAGGCCACCGGCGGCAACTACCCGTTCCTCGACGAGATCACCGACCGTCGCTACCCGGGTTTCCCGATCGCCGAGGTCGCCGCCGACGGATCGAGCGTGATCACCAAGCCGGAGGGGACCGGCGGGCTGGTGAGCGTCGGGACCGTCACCGCGCAGCTGCTCTACGAGCTCGGCCCGCCCGCCTACCTGGGCCCGGACGTGACCACGCACTTCGACACGATCCGGCTCGAGCAGACCGGTGCGCACCGGGTCGCGGTCACCGGGGTGCGCGGGAGCCCGCCGCCGGACACGCTCAAGGTCGCCCTCAACGACGTCGGTGGCTACCGGAACACGATGACGCTCGTGCTCACCGGGCTCGACATCGAGGCGAAGGCCGCCCACGCCGAGGAGCTGCTGTTCGGCATCCTCGACCGGGACTCCTTCGACGAGGTCGACGTCCGCCTGCTGCGCTTCGACCACCCGGACGCCGCGGCGAACCCGGAGGCCACCGCGCACCTGCGGATCACCGTGAAGAGCGCCGACCGCCGCGTCGCCGGGCGGGCGTTCTCGAACGCGACCATGCAGCTGGCGCTCGGCGGGTACGCCGGGTTCCACACCACGACCCCGCCGACCGACGCGTCGCTGTTCGGGATCTACCGGCCCGCCGCCGTGCCGCGGTCGGCGGTCACGCACACCGTGGTGCTGCCCGACGGCGAGCGGTGCACGGTCGCCGACCCACCGGAGTTCGCCACGGAGAAACCGCAGGTCACACCCCCGGTGCGTAGAGGTGAGCAGAGCAAGGGCCCGAGCAGGACGGTCCCGCTCGGCACCGTCGCCGGGACGCGCTCGGGCGACAAGGGCGGCGACGCCAACATCGGCGTCTGGGCCCGCGACGACGCCGGGCACGCCTGGCTGGCCGGATTCCTCACCCCGCAGCGGGTCCGCGCACTGCTCGGGCCCGAGACCGCGGACCTCGACGTCGAGGTGTTCGACCTGCCGAACCTGCGCGCGGTCAACGTCGTCGTGCACGGCCTGCTCGGCGACGGCGTCGCCTCCGCCACCCGGCCCGACCCGCAGGCGAAGGGGCTCGGGGAGTACCTGCGCAGCCGGCTGGTCGAGATCCCCGAGGAGCTGCTGCCGTAACGCGGGCACGGGCACGGACCGCGCCCGGTGGCCGTCACACCAGCCCGAGCCTGCGCAGGATCCGCTCCACGCGGTCGTTCTCCGACCGCAGGAACGTGCCGAACTCCGGGCCGGGCAGGTAGGCGTCCTGCCAGCCGTTGCGCCGCAACGTCTCCTGCCACTCCGGGGTGCGGACGAGCTCGGCGTGGACCCGCTCCAGCTCCGCACGGCCCTCGTCGGACAGTCCCGGCGGGGCGACGACGCCGCGCCAGTTCGCGAACTCGACGTCCACACCGGACTCGCGCAGGGTGGGTGCGTCGACGCCCGGGACCCGCTGCCCGGCGGTCACCGCCAGCACCCGCAGATCGCCCGACCCGACCTGGTCGGCGAACTCGCCGAGCCCGGACACGCCGAACGCGACCTCACCGCCGAGCACCGAGGCGAGCAGCTCACCGCCGCCGTCGTGGCCGACGTAGTCGACGCGGGCCGGGTCCAGCCTGATCGCCTCGGCCATCAGCATCGGTGCCAGGTGGTCCGGGCCGCCGGGCGACGAGCCGCCCCCGACCGCCGTGCCCGCCGGGTCGCGCCGCCAGGCCTCGAGGAGCCCGCCGATGTCGCGGTACGGCGAGTCCGCCGGGACGACGACGATCTCGGACTCCTCGGTGAGCCGCGCGATCGGTGTCGTGCCGGCCAGGGTGGCGGGCGCGTCGTTCGAGTAGACGCTGCCGACCACGCCCAGCCCCATGCTCATCGTCAGCCGGTCGTTGCCGGCCTCGGCGACCGTGCGCCCCAGCCCCACGGTGCCGGCACCACCGGGCAGGTTGAACACCTCGACCGGTCCGGTGGTGCCGGACTCCTCCATCGCCTTCGCGGCGCTGCGGGCGGTCACGTCGTAGCCGCCACCGGGTGTGTTCGGGACGAGCATGCGCAGGCCGCGCAGCGGGGGCTCCTCCCCGCCCGCGCCGAGACCCCCGAGCGCGGGCGGTACGAGCAGCACCGCGGCGAGCACCAGCAGCACGGCACCGAGCAGCAGCCCGGTGCGCCGTCGCGAGGGCGGAGCACCGGGCGGGCCCGGGCCGGGCCGGGCCGTCGACCGGTTCATGCGCGCATGACACCACGGCCGCCGTGGTCCTGTCGTCCGTGTGCCGGACGGTGCTCGGCGCCGCACTAGCCTGGGCACCATGCGACGTCGCGCCGGCCACCGCGGACGCTCCGGCCGGCCCCTCGCCCGGCAGTTCCTCGTCTGGCAGCTGATCGTGGTCGTGGTGCTGCTCGCCGCGGTCGCGGCGCTGGCGGCGGTGCAGTCCGGCGAGTCGTTCCGGGAGACCCAGGGCCGGCGGATGCTCTCGGTCGCCGAGGACGTCGCGTCCGTCCCGACCGTGCGCCAGGCGCTCCAGCGGCCCCGCTATGACCTGCTCCCGGCCTTCGCGCGCAGCGCGGAGAACCTCTCCGGTGCCGACGAGATCGAGATCGTCGACGCGGGCCTGACGGTGCGGACCTCGCCGGACCCGGACCGGGTCCGGGAGCGCTTCGACCCCGGCACGAGCACCGCGCCGGCCGGGCGGGCCTGGGTGGGTGCCCCGGACGGGCGCACGGTCGTCGCGCAGGTGCCGGTGATCGGCGACCGCGGGGAGGTCGTGGGGCTGGTCTCCGCCGGGATCCGGGCACCGTCGTTCCTCGGGTCGCTGTTCACCGTCGCCCCGGAGTCGCTGGCCCTGCTCGGGCTGGCACTGGGTGTCGGTGTCGCCGGGTCGCTGCTGCTGGCCCGCCGCGTCCGGCGGCAGACCCTCGGCCTGGAACCCGACGAGATCGTCGAGCTGGTGCAGCGCCGTGAGGCGATGCTGCTGGGCATCAAGGAGGGCGTCGTCGGGCTGGACACCGCCGACCGGATCACCCTGCTCAACCCGGTGGCCCGCGATCTGCTGGAGCTGCCCGATGTCCGGCCGGGCGACCACATCGACGACCTCGGGCTCGACGACCGGTTGCGCGAGGTGCTCACCGGCGCGGCCGAGGGCGAGGACCAGCTCGTGCTGCGCGACACCCGGGCGCTGGTGCTCAACCGGATGCCGGTGCGGATGGGTGGACGCGACGGCAGCGGGGCCGGCGCGGTCGTCGGTGCCGTCGTGACGCTGCGCGACCGCACGGAGCTGACCACGCTCCGGCACCGGCTCGACGCCTCGCACACCGTCACCGACACCCTGCGCGCCCAGGCCCACGAGTTCTCCAACCGGCTGCACACCATCGCCGGGCTCACCGAGCTCGGCGAGCACGACGAGGTGCGCCGGTTCGTCTCCGGCATCGTCGCCGCCTCCGAGGGCTGGCGGCGCACGGTCTCGGCCCGGGTCGGGGACGCGGCGGCCGCCGCCCTGCTGGTCGCGAAGAACAGCCGGGCCGGCGAGCGCGGGGTCGAGCTCGAGCTGGACCCGGGGTCGCAGCTCGCCCCGACCGGCCCGGAGCGGGACCCGGAGCTGTCCGCGGACCTCGTCACGGTGCTGGGCAACCTGGTCGACAACGCGATCGACGCCACCGCGGGGCAGGACGGTCCGCGGCGGGTCGGGATCGGGCTGACCGGGGGTGGCGACGACGAGGTGCGCGTCACGGTCCGCGACTCCGGGCCGGGCGTGGCCTCCGAGCTCGCCGAGGAGGTGTTCCGGGCCGGGTTCAGCACGAAGGCCGCCGAGATCGGTGGTCGCGGGCTCGGGCTGGCGCTGGCCCGGCAGGCGTGCCTGCGCCGGGGTGGCACGATCACCGTGCGCACCGCGGCCGGCGCCGGCGCGGTCTTCGAGGCGACGTTGCCGCTGGTCGCGGCGGAGGTACGGGCATGAGGGTGCTGGTGGTCGACGACGACTTCATGGTCGCCAAGGTCCACTCCGGGTACGTGGAGCGGATCGAGGGATGCACTGTCGTCGGCGTCGCGCACCGCGGTGCCGAGGCCCTCGAGCTCGCCGGGCGGCTACGCCCGGACCTGGTGCTGCTCGACGTCTACCTGCCCGACCTCTCCGGCCTCGAGGTCCTCTCGCGGCTGCGCACCGGTGTGGCCGACGATCCGTTCGTGCTCGTGGTGACCGCCGCCGACGACCCGGACACGATCGCCGCGGCACTGCACGGCGGGGCGCTGCACTACCTGGTCAAGCCGTTCGACTCGGCCGCGCTCGCCGCACAGGTGCACCGGGCGTCACGGACCCGTCGCGAGCTCGGCCGGGTCCGCGACCAGTCCGACATCGACCGGCTCTTCGGCACTGCGGCCGCGCCGACCTCCGGCGGCGCGGGCACGCCCGAACGGATGCCGAAGGGACTCACCACCCCGACCGCGGACCTGGTCGTCCGGGCCCTGCGGGCCGCCGCCGCGGACGGGGCCGAGGACCTCTCGGCGTCCGAGTGCGCCCAGGCCACGGAGCTCTCGCGGGTCAGCGCACGCCGCTACCTGGAGCACTTCGTCGCGACCGGCGTGGTGGCCGTGCGGCTGCGCTACGGCGGCACGGGCCGCCCGGAGCGCCGCTACCGCTGGGTGGGCTGAGCACCCCCGTAGCCGGCGGCGGGCGCCGCCGCGGCGGCGTGCGCAGCCTCGTCCTCGGCGTCGGCGGCGTGCTCCAGCAGCTCCGCGGCCAGCGGTTCCAGTACCGCGGTGGGCAGGGTGTGCCCCATCCCGTCGATCGTGACCAGCGTGACGGGGGAACCGGCCCGCCCGCCCCCGATCCGCTCGGCCAGGAAGTACGCGTGCGGCGGCGGGTGCACCGGGTCCTCGGGCGACTCGACGACCAGCGTCGGCACCGTGATCGAACCGAGCTCGTCCCCGCGGTCGAGGCCGTCGACGTCGGCGAGGGAGTGCGCGGTCGCCGGCTCCACCCGCCCCGCATGGGCCATCACGCGCCGCTCCCGCTCCTCGACCTCGTGTGGGTCGAACGGCAGCACCGAGCCGGCGAGCCGCCGCTGGTGCTCGATGCGCCAGGCCAGCTCACCCTGCTCGTCGCGCACGTCGTGGATCTCCTGCCACATCCGCAGCAGGTCCAGCGGCGGGCCGGGCAGCCCGGCGAAGCCGGCGCCGAGCGCGGTCGTGCACAGCAGGGCCGCGCTCGCCAGCCGCTCCGGCGCGTCCAGCGCGAGCAGCTGCACGAGCAGCCCGCCCATCGACATGCCGACCAGGTGGGCACGCTCGACACCACAGGCGTCGAGCACCGTGCACGCGTCGCCCGCCAGGTCGGCGATGGCATAGGGGTGCTCCTCGAACGTCCGCGACGAGCGCCCGGTGTCGCGGTGGTCGTAGCGGATCACCCGGTGCCGCTCGCGCAGCGCGGTGAGCAGCCCCTCCGGCCAGGCCATCCCGCTCTCGTTCGCCCCCATGACGAGCAGGACCGGGGCTGTACGGACCTCCCGGTGGGCGGGCAGGTCCTCGACCCAGAGGGTCACGCCCGGCTCGACCTCGACCTCGCGTTCCATGCCGGACAATCTGTCAGGTCCCCCGGACACACCACGGCCCGGCCCGCGGGAGGCGGGCCGGGCCGTGGTGCGGTGCTCGGAGACTCAGTGTCGAGGTTCGCTCCGCACGCTGCGCTCAGTGTCGAGGTTCGCTCCGCACGCTGCGCGCATGCCGAGGGTCGCTCCGCACGCTGCGCTCAGCCGACCTCGTCGATGAGCGCCTGGCGCTGACGGTCGCCGAGACCGGCGGCCCGGCGCGACGCGTCGATGCCGGCCTTCTCCATCACCTTCGAGACCTTGGCCGGGCCCCAGCCCGGGACGCTCTTGAGCAGGTCGGCGACCTTGGTCTTCCCGACGATCTGGTCGGACTTCGCACGCCCCAGCACCGCGGGGATGGTCTCCTCGCCGCTGGCGATCTTGTCGCGGAGCTCCTTGCGGGCGGTGCGCGCGGCCGCCGCCTTCTTGAGCGCCTCGGCACGCTGTTCCGGGGTCAGGGTGGGCAGGGCCATCGCTGACGCCTCCTCTCGGTTCCACGCACCCCGTTTCGGGGCGGATGAGTATCGCGGATCGCGGTACAGACTCCCAGAGTCCCCCCTGCGACCTGCGGGAACCCCCTCCACGGGGCGTGTCGTCCCCGGATCGGGGCCCGATCGGGACTGCTCGGCGCAACCGGACCACCGCCCATCGCACCACCGCGCGTCGAACCTGTCGTCGCAGGTCAGGGGCGTGCAGTGGGGCCGGTCACCGGTTCCGCCGGGACCGTGCGCGCCCCCGCGACGTCCCACAGCGTGCGCACCTCGTCGATCCGGCCCTGCCGGACCCGCACCAGCTGCACCGCCAGCAGCTCCGTGCGCTGTCCGGTCGGTGCCGTACCGGGCAGCAGCCACGGCAGCGGGCGGTCGTGCACGAAGCCGAAGCGGACCTCGTCGACGACCCGGCGCACGTCGAGCGTGCGGGAAAGGCGGGTCCGGGTGAGCCCGCCCGGCAGGTTCGCGGCCACCTCCGTGAGGTGCGAGACGACGGCGTCGCGCCCGGAGCCGCCGGCACCCGTCGGCAGCTCGGTCCACACGACGTCGTCGGCCAGCGCGGCGACCACCGGGCCGACGTCGCCGGCGCCGTAGAGGCCGGTGACGGCACCGTCCCAGAGCCGCGCGATGTCGCGCATCAACGTCTGCATCGCCGGGGTCACGCGGTACACGCTGCCACGGCCGGGCACGATCTCCGAACGGGCGCGCGCCCGGGTGGCCGGTCGGCTACCCGGGCGCGTTCTCCGGACAGGCGGGCGCGGAGCCTCAGGCCGAGGCGGCGGGGCTGTCCTGCGGTGGTGCCGGGGTACCGGGCGCCGTGCGCGGGTCGAGGGCGCCGCGGTGCTCGACGTTCTCGTCCGGGTGCGCCGAGACCACCGACGACTCGTCGTCGTGCGCGTTCTCCGACATGTCGTACGAGGCGGTGACGCTGATCAGGCGGTGTCCGCGGTAACGGGCGTAGCGCAGCGAGCGGACCCAGTTGAACAGCGTGCCCAGCCGGTTGCCCCAGCCGATCAGGAACATCATGTGGACGTAGCACCACATGACGTAACCGAGCCAGCCGGTGAACTTGACGCCGCGGACGTCGGCGACGGCCTCGCGGGCGCCGATGGTGGCCATCGAGCCCTTGTCGAAGTACTTGAACGGCGCCGGCGTGGTGTCGTCGCCCTTCGCCCGGGCCTTGATCAGCTTGCCCACGTAGGTGCCCTGCTGCATCGCGACCTGCGCGACGCCGGGGAGCCGGTCGATGGTCGAGACCATGTCGCCGATCGCGAACACGTCGCGCCGTTCCGGCAGGCTGAGGTCCGGGTCGACGGCCAGGCGCCCGGCCCGGTCCACCTCGCCGCCGGAGGCCTTGCCCAGCAGCTCGGCCAGCGGGGAGGCCTGGACACCCGCCGCCCACACCTTGGTGCGGGCGGTGATCCGCTCCAGGCCGTGCGGGCTCTTGACGGTGATGGAGTCGGCATCCATGTCGGTCGCCATCGTGTTCAGGCGGACCTCGATGCCCTTCTCCTCGAGGGTCTTCTTCGTGTACTTCTGCAGCTTCTTCGCGAACGGCGGCAGCACGGCCGGCGCGGCGTCGAGCAGGATGATCCGCGCCTTGCGGGTGTCGATCGCCCGGTACTCGCGGGGGAGCACGTGGCGGGCGAGCTCGGAGAGCTGCCCGGCCAGCTCGACCCCGGTCGGGCCGGCGCCGACGACGACGAACGTCATCCAGGCCTGCTGCTCGGCCGGGTCCTCGGCGACCTCGGCCAGCTCGTAGGCGCCGAGGATGCGCGAACGCAGCAGCCGGGCGTCCTCGATGGACTTCATCCCGGGGGCGTGCTCGGCCCACTCCGGGTGCCCGAAGTAGGCGTGCGTGGCGCCGGCGGCCACGACGAGGGTGTCGTAGGCCAGGTCGATGTGCTTCCCGTCCGGGGCGGCCGCGTGCACGATCTTGGCGTCGAGGTCGATGTCGCCGACCTCGGCGAGCAGGGTCCGGACGTTGCGCTGCTTCTTCAGCACCCGGCGCAGTGCCGGGGCGATGAGGCCGGGGGAGAGGATGCCGGTCGCCACCTGGTAGAGCAGCGGCTGGAAGAGATGGTGGTTCGTGCGGTCGACGATGGTGACGTCGACGTCCGCCCCACTGAGCGCCTTGGCGGCCTGGACGCCGCCGAATCCGCCGCCGACGATCACGACCTTGTGCCGGCCCGTACGGTCGTCGTGCGCTGCCGTGCTCACCTGAGTCCGCCCCTCGTCGGTGGGTCCTGGCGCGGGGTCGCCGCGCTGCTGCACGGCCGGGATGGTCCTCGACGACGGCAGTCAGGTGGGCGGCCGACGACGGCCGTTCCGGCCGGTGCCCTCGACCGTATTGACCGCCGGGGGCGGGGGCAAACCCGACGGGCCCGGAAATGCCTTTCAGAGTCCGAACTCACACGTCGATCAAGCACAAGCCGGGCGCGGACCCACCCGGACGTGGGACGATGGTCACCATGTGCGGGATCGTGGCCGCGTTCGGCGGGACATCGGCAGGGGCACCGGAAGACACCGACAAGTACGAGCGGATGCTCGCCAGGCTGGCGCACCGCGGGCCGGACGACACCGGGGTGCAGGCCGTCGGGAACGCCTGGCTCGGCCACCAGCGTCTGTCCATCATGGATGTCAGCGGCGGGCACCAGCCGATGTCCGACGCCGCCGGGACGACGTGGATCGTCGCGAACGGCGAGATCTACAACCACGAGCGGATCAGCAAGGCGTTCCCGGACGGCACCGTGCGCACCAAGTCCGACACCGAGGCGGCGCTGCACGCGGTCATGTGGGACGGGCAGGTCGCGGTCGCGTCGCTGAACGGCATGTTCGCCGTCGCGATGGGACGGGAGGACGGTTCGGGACTGGTCGCCCGGGACCCGTTCGGCGTCAAGCCGCTGTACTGGCTGCCCCCGGCCGACCTCGCCGACGGGGCCGACGACTCGGTGCCCTACTCCGCGCCCGACCCCGAGGCGACGGTGCTGTTCGCGAGCGAGCTGCGGGCGTTCGACCCCGAGGATCGGCCCTTCGTCGAGTCCTTCCCGCCCGGCTGCCTGTGGAGCCCGGCCTCCGGCCTGGTCCGCTACGCCGAGGCGGTCCCGGTCGAGGTCCGGCCGGCCCGGCGGGCGATCCGCCCCGGCTGGGACGACGCCGACCTGTCGCGGGTCCGGGAGGCCGTCATCACCGCGGTGCGCCGCCGGATGATGTCCGACGTCGGCGTCGGCGTGTTCCTCTCCGGCGGCCTGGACTCGGCGCTGGTCGCGGCGATCGCCGCCCAGGAGGCCCGCTCCCGGGGCGAGCAGCTGCCGACCTTCGCCGTGGGCACCGAGGAGTCCGGGGACCTGATCGCGGCCCGCAAGGTCGCCGCGCACATCGGGTCGGACCACCACGAGATCATCGTGACCGCCGAGGACATCGGCGAGGCGCTCGACCACGCCGTCGAGGTCATCGAGCACTACGACCCGGCGCTGGTGCGCAGCTCGGTGCCGAACCTGATCCTGGCCCGCGAAGCGGCGAAGAAGGTCAAGGTCGTGCTCACCGGGGAGGGCGCCGACGAGCTGTTCGCCGGCTACTCCTACCTGCACGGCGAGGAGTTCGCCGAGCCGGAGGCCCTGCACGCCGAGCTGGTCCGCTCGCTCGAGCAGCTGCACCACCTCAACCTGCAGCGCTGTGACCGCACGACGATGAACTTCGGTCTGGAGGCCCGCGAGCCGTTCCTGGACTCCGGCCTGGTGCGGACCGCGCTGTCGCTGCCCGCCGAGTGGAAGCAGCGCGTGGACGGCCGCCCGGAGAAGGCGATCCTGCGCGAGGCGTTCGAGGGGTGGCTGCCCGAGGACCTGCTGTGGCGGGGCAAGGAGCAGTTCGGCGACGGTTCCGGGGCCGGGACCGTGCTCGCCGCGCTGGCCGCGGACAAGGCCGAGGCGGCCCGCCTCCCGGGTGGTGCCCGGGCCGTGCCCGAGCACCCGGACGGCTCCTGGGCGCTGCGCAGCGACGAGGAGTTCCTCTACTACGAGATCTGGCAGAAGCACTTCGCGGGCGTGCGCGCGGACCGGGTGCTGGGCGCGTTCGCCGAGGCCTGATCGTCCCGGCCCCGGGGCGTCGCTCAGCCGTCCTCGCGGCGCAGGCCCGGCACGGGGCCGAGGCCGTTCGCGGTCGTCGAGCTGCCGGTCGACGAGCTGCTGGTGGACGAGCTGGACGTGCTCGAGCTGGAGGACGAGCCGCCGGTGGACGAGCCGGTCCCGCCGCCCTCCTCCTCGTCGGCCGGGACATCGGCGGCGCCACCGGTCGCGCACGCGTCGGCGACGGACTGCGGGGCGGCCGCGGCCGGGTCCGGCTCGGTCGAGCCCGAACCCGATCCGGAGTCCGGGGACGCGCTCGCCCCTGCCCCCGACGACCCTGGATCCGGCGACCCTGTCTCCGATGACGGGGACTCCGACGGAGACGGCTCGGGCGGTGCCGGTACCGGGGCGGCGAGCGCCGGGTCCGGCGGGGGCGGCGGGTCGGCGATCGCGTTGCGCACGACCTCCTGCATGTACTCGACGTCCGGATCGGCGGTGACGAAGAACCCGGTGGACGAGTTCGGGTCCGGCAGCGACGGGTCGAAGGCGACGCTCTCCAGCTGGAAGCCCTCGTCGGCCAGCACGGCCATCGACGGCAGCACCTGCTGCGGCATGTCGGTGGCGACGTTCTCCCGGGTGACCGCGGCGATGCTCTGGAACCGGGTGATCAGCTCGGTCGCGCTGGTCTCGGTCACCACCGCCTGGATCAGGCAGCGTTGCCGGCCCATCCGCTGGTAGTCGGTGCCGTCGCGGCGGGAGCGCGCGAACCAGAGCGCGTCCTCGCCGTTGAGGGTCTGGACGCCGGGCGGGATGTAGTAGTCCGGCGTGGTGTGGCGGCCGAACGCGGTGACCCCACCGACCGGGATCGGCTCCGGGCCGACGTTCAGCGTGACGCCGCCGACCGCGTCGATCATCGACGAGAACCCGGCCATGTTGACCTCGAGGTAGTAGTCGATCGGGAGGCCGGTCATGTACGAGATCGTCGACTGCAGCAGGTTGATCCCGGAGAACGCCGTCGGTCCCGGCGGCGCGATCTGCGGGTGCTGCTCCCCGTAGGCGTAGACGCCGTTGAGCAGGTAGTCCCCGGAGGATCCGGAGGAGTCGTGGAAGCCGTCCGGGAACTCCTCGGCGGCCGGTGACCCGGGTGGGAACTCGGCCCGCTGGATGTTGCGGGGAAGGCTGAACAGCGTGGTCCGGCCGGAGTTGGTGTCGATGCTCGCGACCATCATCGTGTCGGTCCGCGTGCCGGTGCGGTCGTCGCCGGCGTCGCTGCCGAGCAGCAGCACGTTGAGGCGGGGTTTGCCGAGCGCCTCGGCCGCGGACATCCCGCCGCCCTGGAACAGCGAGTTGAGCAGGCCGCGCTGGGAGTTCAGCAGCTCGACGCCGTAGCCGAACGGCACGGCGACGGTGAGACACAGCAGTGCCGCGGTCCCGGTACCGACGATCTTCTTGCCGAGCGGCATGGTCCGCGGTCTCGCGAGGGCGTAGGTCCGCGCGATCTGGGCGATCCAGCCGATGCCACCGAGCACGAGCGTGCCCGCGATGACGGTCAGCGTGGTCGTGGACAGCAGGTTCTGCAGCAGGGTCGAGCGACGGGTGAGCAGCACCAGCAGCGCGAGCCCACCGATGATCGCGACGAGCGTGCCAAGGATCAGGCCGCCGGTGCGCCGGCGGCGCAGGGCCAGGTGGCCGGACCCGGGCAGCACCGTGGACGCGGCCGTGAGGCCGAGCGCCGCACCGAGACCGGCCCGGGCGGTGTCCGACGGGCGCCGCTTCGCTGTGCCCGTGCCACTGCTCCGGCGCGCGGCCGGGCTGCTGCTCCGGTCCCCGGCGGGGGAGCCGCCGTCCGGTCCGACCACGGTGGTCGGCGCGTCCGCGCCGTCCGCGGCGGCTGCCGCCCGCACCCCGGGGGCGCGGGGTGGCCGGGCGGGCGCGGGTCGGCCGGGACGTGCGGGCGCGGCACCGGAGGGCCGGCGCTCGCCCGGGGCCGCACGGTCGGGGGCGCCCGGCGCGGCCGCGGCACGCGGGGAGCGCTCGCCGGGTCGTGCGGCGTGCGGGTCCTCGGGGCCCGGTGCGGCGTCCCCGGGGCGGGCGGGCCCGCCGGGGGGTGGTGGGCCGGCGCCTGCCGGGCCGGGAGTGGCGTTCCCGGGGCGTGCGGGGGTGCCCGGTTCGCCCGGGGCGCGTCCCGCCGCGGGCGGGGCACCGGCAGCGGTGGCCGCCGCGCCGGCGGCTGCGGCCGCGGCACCGGCAGCACCGGCTGCCGCGCCCCGGCCGGTGCGGTCCGGCCGCTCGCGGGTGCCGCGGGGCCCGTCCGGGGGCGTGCCCGGTCCGCGGGAGGGGGCCGGTGGTACGCCGGGGCCGCGGGAACCGTCGGCTGGTGCGGCGGGCCCGCGGGAGCCCTCCGGCGGCATGCCGGGGCCGCGGGAGCCGTCGGGTGGCACGGCCGGGCCGCGGGAGCCATCGGGTCGTGCAGCCGGGCCGCGGGCGCCCTCCGGTGCTGCGGACGGACCGCGGGAGCCCTCCGGTGGCGCGGCCGGGCCGCGGGGGCCCTCCGGCGGTGCGCCGGCCCCGCGGGGCCGGTCACCCGGTGCGGCGGGCCGGTGGTCCGGACGGGCGGCCGGGCCCGAGGTTCCGGGGGGCGGCCCACCGGCGGGCCCGGGCGGGCCGGGTACGGCACCCGGGCGTCCGGGAGCTGCGCCCGGCGTTCCGGGGGCCGGGTCCGCGCCTCCGGGGGGTCCCCCGGGCCGGTGCGGGACGACCGGGAGCTCACCGCTCAGCCGCGCCGCGCGGTCGCGTTCCTCCGGCGGAGCGTCCGGCTCGGTGGCGCGGTGGCGCCGGTGCTCGGCGGCCGTGTCCGGCCGACCGGCCCGCATCGTCTCGCCGATCCCGCGGCGGGACGCGCCGATCGACCGGATGTCGGTGGGCCGGCTGTCGCTGTGCCCGCCGCTCGTACGGGAGGTGCGTCCGGACCAGGCGGCGGCGCGCTCGGCCTCGGCCGCGGCCTCGCGGTCGCGGCGGCGCAGCCAGGGGCCGCCACGGTCCTCGCCGGGCTGCTCGCGGTCGTCGGGGTGTGCGGGTCCGCGACGGGCCCCGTGCCGGCCGGGCGGGCCGGGCTGCTGGGCTCCCGATCGCGGTGTCTCCGGGTGCTGGGCTCCCGACTGCTGGGCTCCCGGCTGGGGGGCCTCCGACTGCGGCGTCCCCGGCTGCTGGGACCCCGACCGGGGTGTCCCCGACCGGGGCGGGCCCGACGGCGCCGGGCCGGACCGGGGCGCCCCGGGGTCTGGCGGGCCCGCCGGCGGGGCGGACGGTGGCGGCGCGGCCGGTCGCCGGGCGTCCTGCGGCGTTCCCGGAGCCGGCGCCCCGGGCGGCCGGGAGGCGGGCGGCGGGGGACCGGGGCGCTGCTCGGGGCCCGATGCTGCCGAGGGCCTGCCGGGACCACCGGCCGCGGGCCGGCCGGGGCCGGCGCCCGCCGGGCGGTCGCCCCGCGGATCCTGACCGGCGGGCGGGCGTCCCCCGCCGGGCGGCGGCGTGTTCGGTGCAGCGCCACCCGGTGCTGCGGGCGGCGGGCCGGACGGGGGCCCCGGGGCACCGCCGTCCTGCTCGCCGCGGCAGTCCGCGCGCAGGTGCGGGCGGTCGTCGCGGCGGGGGCGGCGCCCGTCCCGCGGGCGCTCGGGGCGCTGGGGTTCGTCGTCCGGGTGGGTGCCCTCACGGGGTCGGTCGTCCATCCCGGGCACCCCCTTCACAGGTCGACTGGCCGATACCGGGTCCACCGTGCCGGGCTCGGCGACCGCGGCACGGGCATCCGGCGACGGCTCCGGCGCGCGGGCCTCCCGAGAGTACTTGCCGTGATCACGATCTCGGTGGCCGCCCACCCACCCGGGTGGGGGCTTCGGACAGGCCGGACATAGCCGTCACTGATACGAGACGAAGACGGGGGATTCCGGGCGGACGTCGTAGGTCCGGCGAGGGGTGAACATCGGCGAGTCCTCGTCGAGGAAGTTCTTCCAGCCCCACCACAGGCCCTGCGGGCGCGGCGCGGAGTGGAGGGCGTTCCAGGTCTCGAACTTCTCCTGCGGGGTGCCGAAACCGTCGGCGTGCAACACGGTCGCGAGCTCCGGGTGCGTGGTGACGAGGTGCTGCCGATCGGTGATCATCGCGACGCGGAACTGGTGCAGCAGGAACACCTTCTGCGGCAGCCCCCGCTCCCGCACCAGCCCGGCCAGCCAGTCTGCCGTCGCGTTCACCTCGGCCGCGTCCACCGAACCCACCTGGACGCCGTGCCGCTGCCCGTCCGCCAGCCGCCACTCCGGATCCAGCGCCAGACCGACGTGCGGGAGGGTCAGCAGCTCGGCGTAGCGCTTCGCCTGGTCGGGGAAGCTCGCCCGCCCCGGCTGCAGGTCCAGCACGACGTACACGCCGGCCCGGCCCGCCTCCTCGACCCACGGGCGCAGCTCCTCGACGCTCATCTCGGCGGAGTAGTCACCGTCCGGGCCGGGCGCGCTGTCGGCGACGGTCGTGATGATCTCGAATCCCGGTACCACCGGCTCGGGCACGAGCGGCTGGAAGTCGGCCGCGAGGTCGTGGGCCCGGGCGATCGACCGGGGCAGGTCCTGCTCGCCGAGCACCCCCATCGCCGGGGTGCCGGGGTGGCCGTACAGCGCAGCGATCCGGCGTCCGGGGAACACCTCGGTGCCACCGCCCGGGAGTTCGGGCACGGCCGGCACAGCGGGATCGGCGGCCGGGGCCGGGGCCGGATCCGGCGGGGGAGCCGCGTCGGCGGCCGGGCCGGCCGAGCATCCGGCGAGGAGCGCACAGGCGGCGACGAGCGCGGCGAGCAGCGCGCCGGGTCGTACGCGGCGGAGGAGTCGGTGACGGGGCGTGGACGACTGGGGTACACCGTGGAGAGACACCGGTCACCAGGTTAGGTGATCGGGGCCGCCCGGGCTGTGCAGAACGTGTCGACGGCGTGCCGCAGGGTCACCGCGGCAGGATCGGCCCGTCCGGACCGTCCTCCGGGCCGCGCTGTGGACGCGGCGGGCGCCCGCGCAGGATCCGCTTCAGGCCCGCGGTGTGCCGGCGGCTGACCGGCAGCTCGACGGCGTTCGGGCCGTTGCCGAGCCGCACGACGTAGCCGGAGCCCGCCATCCGCAGCTCGGTGATCAACGGGAGCGCCACCAGGTACGCACGGTGGATCCGGACGAACCCGGCATCGCCCCAGCGGTCCTCGAGCACCGAGACCGGGATCCGCACGAGGTGGCTGCCGTCGGTGGTGTGCAGCCGGGCGTAGTCGCCCTGCGCCTCGACGAACCGGATCGACGAGCGCGGGATCAGCTTGGTCGTGCCGGCCAGTTCGACCGGGACGACCTCGTCGTCGGCGACGGCGGCCGGCGCGCTGCGGCGCCCGGCGGGAGCGGGTGGGGTCGCCGGTGCCCCGGCGGGCGGGTGGCCGGGCTCGGCCGGGCGCGCGGCGCGCAGCGCGACGGTGCGGTCCAGCGATCCGGCCAGGCGCTCGCTGCGCAGCGGCTTGAGGAGGTAGTCGACGGCGCCGACCTCGTAGGCGTCGACGGCGCGGTCGTCGTGCGCGGTCACGAACACGACCGGCGGCGGGGCGGCCATCGCGTTGAGCACCCGGGCGAGTTCCAGTCCGTCGAGCCCGGGCATCCGGATGTCGAGGAACACCACGTCGACGGCCGGGGTGGACGCGTCGGCCTGTGAGCCGTGCAGGATGCGCAGCGCCTCGGTGGCGTCCGGTGCGGTGAGCACGGTGTCGACCCGCGGGTCCTCACCGAGCAGGTGGGCGAGCTCGAGCAGTGCCGGTTCCTCGTCGTCGACCGCGAGCACGGTCAGTGATGACCCGGCCGGGGCCGGTGAGGGCTGCGGGGGCTCGGGCGCGCGGGCCTGGCCCGGCAGGCCGATCGGCCGGTGGTTGCCCGCTCCGTAGCCGGGTTGCGCCCCGTATCCGGCCGGGCCGGTCGAGCCGGTGACGACCGGCGTCGCGCCGGAAGCGTGTCCACCGCGCGCGTGGCTGTACACGGCTCCTCCTTGCCGCGGGCACACCGCCCGCTGACCGGTGACTGCCGGCACACCGTATCGAGGCTGCGGAGCGTCACCGACGGCCGGGCCTCCGCGCAGGCTCGCACGATCCGGGGTGGGCCGTCGGGGTGGGCGCCGTGGCGCAGGGTGAGAGCGGCGTGCGGCTGCTCGGGGGATGCCGGGTCGGCGGCCCGCTCCGGGCGCCGGTCGGCGTCACGGTCGCGTGTCGTGACGCGGACGGGTGGCACGTCCGGACCGGCCGGGTGGAGGGGGCGCCCCCGCCCGATCGGGCGGGCGTGGCCCCCACCGCATTGTGGCACTCGGTGCCGAAACGCTAGCCTGCCGTGAAGTCCGCCACGTGGCAGCGTCACGTGGGAACGTCACGTGGCGACAGCACCGGCGACGACAGCACGTGGCAACAGCACGTGGCGACGGCACGGCACGACGCCACGTCGTGCCGGGATGGCACTCCCGACCCGCGAGTGAGCACCGCGACCGACTGCGAAGGGGCAGGAATGGCGAGCACGAAGGACTGGTTCGAGAGCGTCGCGGAGGCGCAGCGGCGGGCGCGCAGGCGGCTGCCGAAGTCGGTCTACTACGCGCTGGTGGGCGGCGCCGAACAGGGCATCACGCTGTCGGACAACGTGGCCGCGTTCGACGAGATCGGGTTCCGGCCGCACATCGCGGACCTGCCGCCGCAGCGCGACCAGTCCACGACGGTGCTGGGCCAGCAGATCGACCTGCCGGTGCTGATCTCCCCGACCGGGGTGCAGGCCGTCGACCCCGAGGGCGAGGTCGCCGTCGCGCGGGCCGCCGCCAGCTCCAACATCCAGAACCCGCTGAACCCCGAGCAGACGGTCTCGACCGGGATGGGGCTCTCGTCGTTCGCGTCCCGGTCGGTCGAGGACGTCTGCGCGGTGAACGACAAGGTCTTCTTCCAGGTGTACTGGGCCGGTTCCCGGGAGGACATCCTGGCCCGTGCCATGCGGGCGAAGGAGGCCGGTGCCAAGGGCCTGATCGTCACCCTGGACTGGACCTTCGCGACCCGCCGGGACTGGGGCAGCCCGCCCATCCCGGAGAAGATGGACCTCAAGGCGATGATGCAGTTCGCCCCCGAGGTCGTGACCAAGCCGCGCTACCTGCTGGACTGGGTGCGCTCGGGCGCGCTGCCCGACCTCACGGTCCCGAACATGACCCCGCCGGGCGGCGGGGACGCGCCGACGTTCTTCGGCGCCTACGGCATCTGGTGGACCAGCCCGCTGCCGACCTGGGACGACATCGCCTGGCTGCGCGAGCAGTGGGGCGGGCCGTTCATGGTCAAGGGGATCATGCACCCGGACGACGCCCGGCGCGCCGTCGACGCCGGTGCCACCGCGATCTCGGTGTCCAACCACGGCGGCAACAACCTCGACGGCACCCCGGCGGCGATCCGGGCGCTGCCGGCCGTCGTCGACGCCGTCGGCGAGCAGGTCGAGATCGTGATGGACGGGGGCGTGCGCCGTGGCGCCGACGTCGTGAAGGCGCTCGCCCTCGGCGCCCGCGCCTGCCTGATCGGCCGGGCCTACCTGTGGGGCATGGGCGCGCAGGGCGAGCGCGGGGTCACCAACGTGCTGTCGATCCTCTACAAGGGCATCGACGAGGCACTGCTCGGGCTGGGCAAGAACTCCATCCACGAGCTGACCCGCGACGACCTGATCATCCCGGAGGGTTTCAGCCGCACCGCGAAGCTGTAGGCACCGGCCGCCCGCCCCGCCGCCGGACGGTCAGCCGCCCGCCATCGCCCCCACCACGAGCAACGGCTCGTCACCCCGGGCGACGGCGGGCGGCAGCTCGGTCCCGGCCGCGGAGTGCGAGAGGTCCTCCTCACAGGCGAAGAAGCGCACGAACGCCCGGCGGGCCCCGGTGTCCCGGTCGCGGATCGCCCCGCACAGCACGGGATGGCGGTGCTCGAGGGCGTCGAGCACCGCGTCGAGCCGGACCGGCGGCCCGGCGACGTCGAGGCGGAGCTCGCCGTCGACCCGGGCCAGCCTGCGCAGCTGGGCGGGCAGCACGACCCGGACCGTGCACCGGGTGCTCACAGCGTCTGCACCTCCAGCGACAGCACGGCCGGCAGGTCGCGCACGATCGGTGCCCAGGTGTCCCCGGCGTCGGGGGAGGCGTAGACCTGCCCGCCGGTGGTGCCGACGTAGACCCCGCACTCGTCGAGCCGGTCGACCGCCATCGCGTCGCGCAGCACGTCGACGTAGCAGTGCTCCTGCGGCAGCCCGGTGCTCAGCGGTTCCCAGTCCTTCCCGCCGGAGCGGCTGCGGTAGACCCGCAACCGGCCCTCGGGCGGGTAGTGCTCGGCGTCGCTGGTGATCGGGACGACGTAGACGGTGTCCGGCTCGTGCGCGTGCACGTCCACGACGAAACCGAAGTCGCTGGGCAGCCCCTCGCCGATGTCGTACCAGTGTGAGCCGCCGTCGTCGGAACGCATGACGTCCCAGTGCTTCTGCATGTAGACGGTGTCCGGCCGGGCCGGGTGCCGGGCGAGCTTGTGCACGCAGTGGCCCACCTCGGCGTCCGGGTCGGCGATGCCCTCGCTGAGCAGCCCGCTGTTGGACGCCTGCCAGGTCGCGCCGCCGTCGCCGGTGCGGAACACCCCGGCCGCGGAGATCGCGACGAGCATCGCGTCGGTGTCGCGCGGGTCGGGGCAGATCGTGTGCAGGCACATCCCGCCCGCGCCCGGCTGCCAGTGCGGGCCGGAGCCGTGCTCGCGCAGCCCGCGGACCTCCGACCAGCTCGTGCCGCCGTCGGTGGAGCGGAACAGCGCGGCGTCCTCGACCCCGGCGAGCACGTCGTCCGGGTCGGTCGCGGACGGCCGCAGGTGCCAGACCCGGGTGAACTCCCAGGGGTGTGGCGTGCCGTCGTACCACTGGTGGGTGCCGGGGACCCCGGCGTAGCCGAAGTCGTTGCCGACCGCCTCCCAGCTGCGCCCGCCGTCGTCGGAGCGCTGGACCTGCTGGCCGAACCAGCCCAGCGACAGCGCCGCCCAGATCCGGTCGGGATCGGCCGGCGAGCCCGTCACGTGGTACGCCCCCCAGCCGCCGAACAGCGGCCCGGTCACCTCCCAGTCCCGGCGTGTGCCGTCCGCGGTCAGCACGAACACACCCTTGCGCGTCCCGACGAGTACCCGTACCCCGCTCATGCGGACCTCCCTCACGTCGCCTCGTGCAGGGGTGGACCGGTGCCGGCGCGGGATCTCATCGCCCGCGGGGCAACGCGTCCGGGAATCTGCGGTCCCGCAGGGCGCGGGGTTACAGCGGGACCGTGACCCCGGTGAGCTCCTCGGCGCGCTCCCACAGGCCCCGCTGGACGCGCCGGTCGTGCGAGGCGGCCGTCGAGCCGACCGGTCGCGGGGCCCCGCGCATCTCGCCGATGCCGCCCGGTCCGACGTAGGTGCCGCCCGGCAGGTCCGCGACGGTGGCCGCGTAGAGGGTCGGCAGGGCACCGGCCGTGCCGGACTGGGCGATCGTCCGGTTGAGCACGCCCATCAGCGCGTCCTGGAACGACTCGGTGCGCGACTGCAGGTTCGTCGCCGCGTAGCCGGGGTGCGCGGCCATCGACCGCAGCCGCGACCCGGCCGCGACGAACCGGTGCTGCAGGTCGTAGGCGAACATCAGGCAGGCCAGCTTGGACTGCCCGTAGGCGGTCCAGCGCTCGTAGCGGCGACGGTCGGTGTTCAGGTCGTCGAGGTCGATGCGGCCGATCCGGTGCGCCACGCTGGAGAGCGTGACGACCCGGTCGGTGATCCGGTCGAGCAGCAGCCCGGTCAGCGCGAAGTGGCCGAGGAAGTTCACGCCGAGCTGGGTCTCGAAGCCGTCGGCGGTGCGGCCCTGCGGGACCGCCATCAGGCCGGCGTTGTTGACCAGGACGTCGACCGGCCCCTCGACCCCGGCGGCGAACGCGCGCACCGAGGTGAGGTCGGCCAGGTCCAGGTGGGCCACGCTCGCCGCGCCGCCCAGCTCGGCGGCGACGGCGTCGCCCCGGGCGGTGTCGCGCACCGCCAGCACGACGCGGGCACCGGCCTCCACCAGCATGCGGGCGGTCTCGTACCCGAGGCCGCTGGTCGCCCCCGTGACGATCACGGTGCGACCGTGCTGGGGCGGGATGTCGGCGGTCGTCCAGGGCGCGGGTGCGGACGAGAACACGGGAGCGGCTCCTTCGCGGGGGACGGGGGTGTCGTCCCCCGGGTCTACCCGGTCCCGGCGTCCTCCGCCCGACGCGCCCTCGGTGCGGGGGGCCGGGACCGGGCACCGGACAGCGCCGCGTCCAGCAGCAGGAAGGCCAGCAGCGAGACCCCGAGCACCGGCAGCACCAGTCCGGCGAGCACAGCGGTCAGTGCGACCACCCCCACCGCCGCGGGTGCCGGCCGTTGCCGGGACCCGGGCGGGCCGGCGACGGCGCGGTGCCCCCCGGGCAGCGGCGGGCGCCGCAGCCACCACATCCGGTAGCCCCACACCACGAGCACGATCACCGCGGACGCGAGCGCGGCCAGCGCGACCAGGTTGACGGTGCCGAACAGCAGGCCCATGTGGGCGTCGATGCCCCACCGGGCCAGCTTCGCCGCGACCGGCCAGTCGTCGAAGGCGAGCCGGTCGGTGATCACACCCGTCGCCGGGTCGACCGCGACCGAGTCCTGCTGCGAGGGCCAGCTGCGCACGGTCTGCGCGACCGTCCAGGCCTCACCGGGGTCACCCGGGGTGATCTCCACCGGGCCGTCGAGCCCGTCGGCGCGGGCCGCGGCGAGCACCCGCTCCGCGGTGCCGGCGGCTGTGTCACCGGTCGCCGGTCCGGCGGTGCCATCGGTCGCCGGGCCGGCGGTGTCACCGGTCGCCGGGCCGGCGGTGTCACCGGTCGCCGGGCCGGCGGTGTCACCGGTCGCCGGGTCGGCGGGGCCGCCGGTGGCCGGCGCCGCGTCACCCCCGGCGGCCGGCAGCGCGGTGGCCACCGACGGCGTCGTCCAGTCCAGTGCCGAGCGCAACGCGCCCACGTTCGCCCCCGCGAACTGCGACCAGGTCAGCCCGGTCGTGGCCAGGAACAGCAGCCCGACCGAGGCCCAGACGCCGACGGCCCCGTGCCAGGACCGCAGCCGGGCCCGGGACGAACCGTCCGTGCGGGGCAGGAGGCGTTCGCGGCGCGCCCGGACCCGCCGGGTGAGCTGGACGACCAGACCGGACACCGCCAGCACCGCCAGCCAGGACGCCGCCAGCTCCGAGTAGACCTGGCCCGGCGGGCCGAGCAGCAGCGACCGGTGCAGGTTGTCGATCACCCCGCGCACCGGGAGCCACTCGGCGTAGGTGTCCAGGATGGTCCGCGGCTCGGCGGTGTAGGGGTCGACGAACACGGTCCGGTGGTAGCTCTCCGGGAGCCCGGCGTCGAACGACACCCGGGTGGTGCCCCCGGGTTCCGCGGACGGCCGGACCTCGGCGACCGGCAGCCCCGGCTGGGTCGCGACCGCCGCCCCGACCTGCTCGGACAGCGGTGCCGCCGGTCCGGTCACCGGGACCTGCAGGGCGTCGGCGTGCACCCAGCGCTCGAGTGTCGGGGCGAGCGTGTACAGCAGGCCGGTGACGGCCGCGACGAGCAGGAACGGCCCCACGAACAGCCCGGCGTAGAAGTGGATGCGGGTGATCAGCGGCTTCAGCCCGCGGAAGGTCCCGGCGCCCCGCGGCGGCGGGACCGGTGTGCCGGGGCGGGTGGTCAGGCCGGTGCTCACCAGCCCGCCACCATCGCGGCGAGCATCAGCACCATGCCGAGGCTCATGATCGCGTGACAGCCGGCGTCCTCGCGGGCCCCGAGCCGCGGGGTGGCGGGGGCCACCGGCCGGTCCGCGGGCGCCACCGGGGCATCCGCCCGGTCGGCCTGACCGCCGGCCGGGGTGGCCCGGCCCTCCGCCGGGACGGGCTCCTCCGCGAGGGCGGTCGCCGCGGCACCGGAGGCCCGGGCGGCTCCGGTGTGCGCGATCCGGGTGGACGCGTCGTCGGCGTCCTGCGTCCCGGGGGCGAGCCCGCCGGAACCGCTGGGCTCCCCGGAACCGGTGGCCGCGGCGGCTCCGGTGCCCGGGTCGTCGGGGGCGAACGGGTCCCCCGCGCGTCCGCCGCCGCTCACCGCCCGCACCGCCCAGAACCCGGCCGCGACCAGCAGCACCCCGCACAGCACGACGGTCACCGCGACCGCCCAGCCCGCCTGACCGGCGTGCATCGCGTGGTCGGCCCCGCCCGAACCGCCGTGCCCCTCGTGCCCGCCGTGGGCCCCGTGCCCGCCGTCGGAGGCGGACACCGCCATCGGCATGATCAGAGGCATCGCGGCCAGCATCCAGACCATCGCCGCGGCCATCAGCGCGTGCGCGGCACCGGCGAGACGCCCGGGGTAGCCGCAGTGGATCCCGCGCACCGCGGTGACGACGAAGAACCCGCCGAACACCGCGAACAGCGCGATCTGCACCGTCAGCCCGGTGGTGCCGAACCAGGTCCACGTCATGACGACCATGGCCACGCTCATCACCAGGTGTGCCAGCTCCGCGGTGCGGTGCGCCGCCGGTCGCCCGGCGGACACCGCCGTCGACCAGCGGACCAGCGCGTAACAGCCGGTGAGGGTGAACAGGGCGGTGAGTGTCCAGGCGAGCGGCGCGGACGAGATCACGGGGGTCTCCTCGGTCGTTCGGGGCGCGAGGGAGTCGTTCGGGAAGCGAGGGGCGGACGGGTGACTGTCGGGTTGGTCGTCCGGGAGGCCCGCCCGGTTCCCGGGTGGGACGGCGGTCACGTCGATCGCCTCCCGGCGCGCCGTCCGGGCCGCGGTGGGGGCGGGATCAGTACTGCGCGGAGCGGACGGCCCGCCCCGCGGCGGGCCCGCTGTCGGCGCCGAGCGCGCGGATCAGGTCCTCGCGGGCCCGCGCGACCCGCGAGCGGATCGTGCCGATCGGGCACCCGCAGACGTCGGCGGCCTCGGCGTAGCCCAGGTCCAGCACCTGGGTCAGCACGAACGCCTCACGACGGTCCGGGGCGAGGTCGTCGATCAGCGCACGCAGCAGTACCGCCTCCTGCGCGCGGCTGCGCGGCGCCGCGCGCTCCAGCACCTCCTGGGTGTCCTCGCCCAGGTCCCGGATCCGCGGCCGGCGCACCGCGGTGCGGACCGCGTCGGCGGCCACCCGCCGCGCGATCGACAGCAGCCAGGTGCGCGCGCTCGAGCGCGCCGCGAACGCCGGCAGGGTGCGCAGTGCCCGCAGGTAGGTCTCCTGGGCGAGGTCCTCGGCCTCGGCCGGGCCGTTGAGGTGCACCAGGAAGCGGTGCACGTCGGCCTGTGTCGCGCGCACGAACGACGCCAGCGCGGCCTGGTCACCGGCCCCGGCGGCCAGCGCCCATGCCGTCACCGCGGCATCGTCGTGACGTTCGGACACGGCACCCACGGTAGCCGCCCCGCGCGGTGCCGCGGACCGCGCCCACCTGCCGTTCCGCGGGCCGGGACCGGGGTGTGCGCGGGGCATCGACTGTCCGGACAGCGGTGGTTCCGCCGTCCCACTCACCGGAGGTTGCGCCGTTCCACCCACGGCGGAGCCGGCCCCGGGGCGCCCTGACGGCGGAACCTGCCCGGGGAGTCCGGGCCGGGCGTCGTGGTGACGGGCCGGCCGCGGGCTACCGTCCGGGCCGTGGACGACGTCTGGGTGAGCTGGTCCGGGGGCAAGGACGCGGCGGCGGCGCTGGTCGCCGCGCGGGCGGCGGGGCTGCGGGTGACCGGGCTGCTCAGCACGCAGACCGCGACCGGCGCCGGGACGCCCGGGATCCCGGTGCACGGCGTGCCGCACGCGCTGGTCGCGGCGCAGGCCGACGCGCTCGGACTGCCGTTGCACACCGTGACGCTGCCGGTCCCGTGTTCGAACGAGGAGTACCTCGCGCACGTGCGGGCGGGCCTCGCCGGCGCCGACGGGGTGAGCCGGCTGGTCGGCGGCGACATCGCGCTCGCCGACGTGCGGGCGTTCCGCGAGGCGGTGCTGGAGGGCACCGGGATCGCCGGGTACTTCCCGCTGTGGGGACGCGACACCGCGGAGCTGGCCGCGGAGACGATCGACGCCGGGCTGCGCGCCGTCGTCGTCGCCGTGGACCCGGCCCGGGTCCCGGCCGGCCTGGTGGGCAGGCCGTTCGACGCCGCGTTCCTGGCCGAGCTCCCCGCCGCGGTCGACCCGTGCGGGGAGAACGGGGAGTTCCACACCTTCGTCACCGGTGGCCCGGGCTTCGCCCGCGAGGTGCCGCTGACGATCACCGGCACCGTCGAGCGGGACGGTCACGTGCAGGCGGTGCCGGCACCACGCAGTCCGGACACCCCGGGCTGACTCACCCCGGGCTGAACCGCCCCGGGCCGAGCCACACCGGGCTGAGCCGCCCCGGGCTGGGCCGCCCCGGGGCGCGCTGCCGTGCGCCGGGCCAGCAGCCGGAACGCCGGGGTCAGCAGCTCCGGGGCCAGGTCGATCGCGCAGGTCCGGGCCAGGATCTCCAGGGTCCGCGGGCAGGCGTCCGGACCGTGGTCGACCTCGCGGTCCACCGCCGCGTACGGGTCCCGGGCCGGGTGCAGCGGGTTGCGGGCCTGCAGCGAACGCCAGTTGGTGTAGACGTGGCGCCCGGAGTCGGCCAGCCGGTGCACGCCCCGCCCCGCGGCGAAGCAGACCGCGGCCTGCGCGGAGCCGAACCCGACCGCCAGCCCGGCGGCCCGCGCCGGGTCCTGGTGCGGCACCGGGGCCAGGTCCCGCCCGACCCGCGCGGCCAGTGCCTCCAGCATGATCCCGCGGTGCCGGTGGCGGCGGGCGATCTGGGCGTCGAGGCGGGCCAGCTGCGGGCGCAGCACGGCCGCGGAGAGCTCCGGCATCCGCAGGTTCACCCCGACGATCAGGTCGGTGTCGGCGCCGCGGAAACCGGGCCGCTCGTAGCTGCCGACGTCGTGGTACATCGCCGCCCGGTCGAACAGCGCGGTGTCGCCGGTGACCAGGGCGCCGCCCTCACCGGCGCGGATGTTCTTGTGCTGGTTGAAGCTGAAGCAGCCGGCGTGCCCGATCGAGCCCACCTGCCGGCCACGGTAGGTCGCCCCGATCGCCTGACAGGCGTCCTCGATCACCACGAGGTCGTGCGCGGCGGCCACCTCCATGATCCGGTCCATGTCGGCGACGTGGTTGCCCATGTGGACCGGCAGCACCGCCCGGCTGCGCGGGGTGATCCGCTCGGCGAGGTCGGCCGGGTCCATCGTCAGCGACCCGTCGATCTCGACCAGCACCGGAACGGCGCCGACGGCGAGCGCCGCGGCCGCGGTCGACACCCACGTGTAGGCGGGGACCAGGACCTCGTCGCCCGGGCCGACGCCGGCCCCGACGAGCGCGGCGACCAGCGCGCTGGTGCCGCTGTTCACAGCCAGCGCGTGCCGGGCGCCGACGTAGCCGGCGAGCTCGGTCTCGAAGCGGGCCGACCTCCGAGCGGTCACCCCCGGTGAACCGGCCCAGCTCCCCGCGTCCGAGCACCCGGACGGTCGCGGCCATACCCCGCGCGGTCGTCGCCATCGCGGCGAGCCCCATACTTGTCCTCCCCGCCCGGCGCACCGGGGTTCCCGGGACGGGCGACCACAACGAACGACACCGACAGCGGTTCGTGTAGACCGGGCGAACCGGACACGGAACCGGACACAACGGTACCGATCGTCATACCGGTACGTTCCACCCCCGAGGGACACCGATGACGACACCGCGTCACCGCGTCACATTTCGGAAGGATCCGCGCCGATGCTCATCGACACCCGGCGAGCGCTTCCCGGTTCCTGGTTCGAGGCCGAGGTCTGCGTGATCGGGAGTGGCCCGGCCGGCGCGGCCGTGGCCGCGGAACTGGCCGACCGCGGCCTGCGCGTCGTCGTCCTGGAGGGCGGGGGCCCCGGCCTCGGCCGCACCGCGCGCGACACCTACCGGGGGGTCACCGGGCGCGGCGCGCACGATCCGGTCGACGCCGTCCGGCAGAAGCGCCTCGGCGGGACCTCGCTCGTGTGGGGCGGGCGGTGCGCCCCGCTCGACGACGTCGACTTCGCCGACCGCGACTGGATGCCCGGCACCGCCTGGCCCATCGCCCACGACGAGCTGCGCCGCTGGTACGCGGTCGCGCAGCGGCACCTCGACGCCGGGGCCTGCGAGTACTCCGCCGCCGCCTCGGGCTTCCCGGCGACCCCGGCCGGGGTGTCCTCCGAGGCGCTGCGCTGGGACGACCTGTGGCGCTGGAGCCCGCCGACGTCGTTCGCCCCGCGGGTGGAGGCGATGGCCGAGGCCGGGCGCATCCGGCTGTTCCTGCACGCGACCGTGGCCCGGCTGGAACGCGACCCGGTGTCCGGGGCGGTGACCGAGGCCGTCGTCGTCCCGCGGCCGGGCCTGGACGTGCGGGTCCGGGCGAAGCACTTCGTGATCGCCGCGGGTGGCCTGGAGTCGACCCGGCTGCTGCTGGCCTCCGACGGGTACGGCGGCACCGGGATGGGCGCGGGCATCGGCGACGAGTACGGCCAGGTCGGCCGACACTACATGACCCACCCGGTCGGCGAGGTCGGCCGGCTGCGGCTCACCCGGGCCGGGCGCGAGCTGGGGCTGGGCTACCTGCCGACCGACGACGGCGTGTACGCCCGCCGGATGCTGACGCTGTCCGGGCGGGCCCAGGCCGACCAGCGGCTCGGCAACCTCAAGGCCGCCCTGTGGTTCGCCGACCCGAAGGACCCCGACCACGGCGACGCGCTGCTGTCGACGTTCGCGCTGACCTACTGGGGGATGGGCCGGCTCCGCGCCGGGTTCAAGACGGCCGGCACCCACGCGGAGTACACCCGGACCACCGGCATCGGGCAGCACGTCCGCAACGTCGTGTCTGACCCGCGCCGCGTCGCCCGGTTCGCCCGCGGCTGGGCCCGGCCGCGGATCACCGGGGAGCGGCGGGTGCCGTCGTTCATGCCGCTGGACTCCGAGCACTGCCGGCTGCGCTTCGACGCCGAGCAGACCCCGGACCCGGCCAACCGGGTCACCCTGGACCGCGACCGGGACGCGCTCGGCCAGCACCGGCTGCGCGTCGACTACAAGGTCTCGGCGGGCGACCGGGAGTCGATCGCGACCTCGCTGACGCTGATCGGCAAGGAGATGGAGCGGGCCGGGCTGGCGCACGTCGACCTGTCCGACGTCGAGCGGGTGCACGACATGGACATGACCGACGGCACCCACCAGATGGGGCTGCTGCGGATGTCCGAGTCGCCGCGGACCGGTGTCGTCGGACCCGACTGCCGGGTGCACGGGACGCCGAACGTGCACGTCGCCTCGAGCGCGGTCTTCCCGTCGGCGGGGTCGGTCGGGCCGACCCTGGCCCTGGTCGCGCTCGCCTGCCGGACGGCGGACCTGATCGCCCGGGAGGGCTGACGCGGGCACGCGCACCGCACGCGGCCCGGAGGCCGGTGGCGGGACCGGCCGGCTCGCGGCGGCTCAGCTCCCGGCGGTGACGCGCCGGCCGGCCGCGGCGAGCCGCCCGGCGAGGGTCGCGGCCGCCGGCTCGTCGACCCGGCCCACGCTCACCCGCAGCATCCGCCGGTCGTCGGGCAGGAACGCCGTCCCCGGGATGACCAGGGTGTCGTGCTCGAGGACCAGGTCGCGGACGACGTCGAGCGTCGGGCGCCCCTCGAACGGGTGCCGCACCCAGGCGAAGAACGCCCCCAGCGAGACGACCTCGAACCCGCCCGGCCGCTCGGCGAGCGCCGCGCCGAGCCACTGCCGCCGCCGGGCGATCTCGGTGACCCGGGCGTCCCGCCATTCGCGGGCCCGGGTCAGCCCGGTCAGCGCTGCCTCCTGCCCGAGCCGGGGCGCGCAGATCGCGACGCAGTCCAGCAGCTTGAGCACCTGGCGGATCAGCTCCGGCGCGGCGACCACCGAGCCGACCCGGTGACCGGGCAGCGCCAGGTCCTTCGAGTACGAGTGCAGGCTGACCAGCGTGGACCGCCAGGCGGGGTCGGCGAACAGCGGGTGCGGCGGCTCGGTGCCGGCGTCGCGGAACGACCGGTAGGTCTCGTCGACGATCAGCGCGATGTCGTGGCGCCGGGCGAGCTCGGCGAACGCGACGATCTCGGTGGGCGGGACGACGACACCGCTCGGGTTGCCCGGGGTGACCAGCACGATCGCCCGGGTCCGCGGCGTGATCAGGGCCTCGGCGTCGGCCGCGCGGGGGACCAGGTCCGCGTCGGGCTCGAGATAGACGGGTGCGACCCCGCGCATCCGCAGCCACATGTCGTGGTTGAAGTAGTACGGCAGCGGCAGCACGACCTCATCGCCCGGCCCGGCGAGGGCGTCGGCGACGACGGCGAAGGCCTGGTTGCAGCCCGCGGTGACCGCGACGTCGTCCGGGGCGATCCCGCCGGCGTAGTCGCGGCACAGCTCCTCGGCGATCGCCCGGCGCAGCGGCGCGATCCCGGGCACCGGGGCGTACCCGGAGGCGGCCGGGTCCCGGGCGACCTCGACGAGCCGCTCGACGACCTCCGGGGCCGGCGGGTACGGCGGCGCCGCCTGGGAGAGGTCGAGCAACGGATGGTCGGCGTCGCGGGCGGGATCGCGCTGCGCGGCCAGTGCCAGCGCCGCGCCGATCGGGGAGTCGATCCCCGCGGCCGTCGTGGGGTCGAGTCGCACCGTCGCCCTCCGCCCTTCGTGCTCTGTCGCGTTGCGCTGTGTTGCGCGCAGTGTAGACAGTCCGCCCGGGCGGACGGCCCGTCCGGCCCGGGCGTGCGGCCGCCGCCCCCGGCGGGGCATCGTTGCACCGTGGACCTCCGTCGTCGCGTGCTGCTGGTGCTCTGCCTGACCGAGATCACCAGCTGGGGCGTCCTGTACTACGCGTTCCCGGTGCTGGCGCCGGCGATCTCGGCCGACACCGGCTGGTCGCTGTCCGCGGTGACCGGGGCGTTCTCGGCGGGGCTGGTGGTCTCGGCGCTGGCCGGCATCCCGGTCGGGCGGCTGCTGGACCGGTGGGGGCCGCGGTGGCCGATGACGGCCGGGTCGGTCCTCGGCGTCCCCGCGGTCGTCGCGATCGCCTGGGCGGGCTCGTGGTGGTGGTTCCTGGCGGCGTGGCTGCTCGCCGGGCTCGCGCAGTCGGCGACGCTGTACCCGCCCGCGTTCGCGGCGCTGACCCGCTGGTGGGGCGGCGACCGGGTGCGGGCCCTGACCGGGCTGACCCTGGTCGCCGGGCTGGCCAGCACGGTGTTCGCCCCGCTGACGGCCGCGCTGCTGGAACCGCACGGCTGGCGGGGGACCTACCTGGTGCTGGCCGTCGTGCTCGGGGTGGTCACGATCCCGGCGCACCTGTTCGGGCTGCGCGGCCCGTGGCCGGACGCCCCGCCGCCCCCGCGCGGCGCGGACGCGGGCACGATCGCCCGCAGCCCGGCGTTCGTGCTGACGACGGCCGCGGTGTTCCTCGGCGCGTTCTGCGGGTTCGCGGTGGCGGTGAACCAGGTGCCGCTGCTGATCGAGCGCGGCCTCGACGTGGGGACGGCGGCCTGGGCGCTCGGCCTCGGCGGTCTCGGCCAGGTGCTGGGCCGGGCCCTCTACACCCGGGCGGTGGGCCGGCTCGGTGCGCGGGCCCGCGCCGTCGTGGTCCTGATGGGACTGGCGGCGACGACCGCGCTGCTCGGCCTGCTGCCCGGGCCGGCGTGGGTGCTGGTGGCGGCGGCGATGCTCACCGGTGCGGCCCGCGGGATCACCACGCTGCTGCAGGCCACGGCGGTGTCGGACCGGTGGCCGTCGCAGTACTACGGCCGGCTCAACGGCCTGCTCTCGGCGCCCGCGACCGTCGCGGTGGCCGTGTCGCCGTGGGCGGGCGCCGCCCTGGCCGGGCCGCTCGGCGGGTACCCGATGCTGTTCGTGGTGCTCGCCGGCGCCGCCGCGCTCGGTGCGGTACTGGCGCTGGGCAGCCGTCCGCGTGTCTACTGCGGATAGCCGGTGACGGTCAGGAAGACGACGGGCAGCGTGATCAGCGACTCCGGCCCGTGCGGACCCTCCCCGTCGAAGATCAGCGAGTCGCCCGGGCGCATCTCGTAGCGGGCCTCGCCGTGCACGTAGACCATCACGCCCTCGAGCATGTAGAGGAACTCCGTGCCGGCGTGCTGGAACACCGGGAAGACCTCGCTGGCCTCGGTCAGCGTGCACAGCAACGGCTCGAGTCGCTTGTGCTCCCCGCGCAGGGCGCCCAGCAGCCGGTACAGGTGACCGACGTGGCTCCCGCGCCGGATGATCAGCGCG
Organism: Pseudonocardia ammonioxydans; assembly: GCF_900115005.1. Lineage (GTDB taxonomy): Bacteria > Actinomycetota > Actinomycetes > Mycobacteriales > Pseudonocardiaceae > Pseudonocardia > Pseudonocardia ammonioxydans. The sequence continues at coordinate 193,017 of NZ_FOUY01000007.1, forward strand.
CCCTGGCCGGCCGGGGTGAAGACGGCCTCCCGGTCGGCGTCGGCCCCGCGGAACAGGGCCGTCACCGGGATCTCCAGGGCCGCCGCCAGCCGCTTGAGGATCGACAGGCTGCACGAGGTCTGGGCGTGCTCGATCTTGGAGAGCATCGCCTTGGAGATCCCGACGTCCCGGGCGAGGGCGCTGATCGTGAGGCCCTTGAGCAGCCGGTGCTCCCGTGCCCGGGCGGCGATGATCTGCTCGAGGTCGTTGGTGTCGGCCTCGCGCGCGCCGGGCTGCGCCGCCCCCTGTCCCGGGTCGACGGAGCCGACGTGTCCTGGCCTCACCCCGGCGAGCCTACCCGTCACCCCGTTCGTGGCCGGTCCGGCGCTGTCCGTGCCGGGAGCTGGGCCGTCCGTGCCGGGAGCAGTGCCATTCGTGCCGGGGGCGGGGCCGTCCGTGCCGGCAGCTGGGCCGCCCACGACCGGTACGGCGCCGTCCCCGGCCGTGTCGTCCTCAGCCACCGTCGTCCTCAGCCACTGAGGCCGGCCAGGATCTGACCGATCACGATCATCGCGATCCCGCCGCCGAGCACCAGGTACGGCAGCATCCCGGCGCGCCGGACGAGCGCGCCACCCGGTCCCCGCTCGGAGGCGGGCAGGTCCTCGTACATCGTGTCCGGGAAGACGCCGCGGTCCTGGTAGAAGTGCCGGAAGGCGAACACCGGCAGGATCAGCGCCGCGCCGACCAGCCCGAAGATCAGCGCGCCGCCGCCCCACACGCTCGAGCCCCAGCCGAGCAGCAGCGCGTTGACGAACGCCAGGATCGTGCCGAGCGCCACCAGCACCGTCGGGGCACGGTAGGGCCGCGGGGTGGTGGGGTTGTCGATGCGGTGCATCCAGCCCGCGTTGAGGTTGAGGAAGTTGAAGATCATGTAGCAGACGGTGGACGCGGCCAGCACGAACACCGTGTCGCTGAGCAGCAACAGCACGAGGTTGAACACGAGGTCGGTCCACATCGCCCGGGTCGGCGCCCCGTGCCGGTTGGTGGTGCCCAGGAAGCGGGGCAGCCAGCCGTCCCGGGCGCCCTGGTAGAGCGTCCGCGACGACCCGGCCATCGTGGTCATGATCGTGAGCAGCAGCGCGAGCACCAGCATCACGATCAGCAGGTTGGCCACGACCGGCCCGCCGCCGACGATCTCGGTCATCGCCTGGCCCACACCGTCGCCGTCGACGATGCCGGGCTCGGCGAGCCGCTCCGGGCCGAGCGCGCCCTGGAACGCGATCGGGACCAGCAGGTAGATGACCAGGCAGGCCAGCCCGGCCGCGAGGATGGCACGCACCGTGTCCCGGCCGGGGTCGCGGAACTCGGCCGTGTAGCAGATCGAGGTCTCGAACGCGTAGGCCGACCAGGCGGCGATGAACAGCCCGCCGGCGAGCAGCGTCCACCCGGACAGGTCCCACGCGCCGTTGAGCGGCACGAACGGCGAGAAGTTCTCCGCGAGGACGTCACCGGTGATCAGCGGGACGATCCCGACGATCAGCAGCGGCACCAGCACGGCGATGCCGATGATCGTCTGCACCCGGGCGGCCCGCAGGATGCCGCCGTGCTGGAGCCCGAAGACCAGCAGCAGGAACAGTGCGGCGACCACGAAGGTCGAGTTGATCCGCAGCGCGAGGTCCTCCTGCAGGAAGTCCAGCGGGAGCAGCGTCAGCGACCAGGTGTTGATCACGGCGTCCGCCGGGAACAGTGCGGTGAGCACGTACCCGGCCGCCAGGCTGGACCCGATCATCAGCACCGGGGACCAGGCGAGCCAGTTGCACCAGACCGACAGCGGTGCGACGAGCTTGGAGTAGCGGACCCACGCCATGGCCCCGTAGACCGAGGCGCCGCCGGACTTGCGCGGGAACAGGCCGGCGATCTCGGCCCAGATGAACGACTGGATCAGTCCGAACGAGATGGAGACGCCCCACACCAGCACCGACGGCGCACCGATGGTGGCCGCGATGGTGCCGATGGAGAACAGGACCAGGGCCGGGACGCCACTGGCGATCCAGAACCCGCCCTTCCAGTCCAGGGTGCGGTGCAGGCGGTCGTCGTCAGCGGCGGCCGTCGGTGCTGTCGTACGTTCCGGGTCGGGTGCGATACCGGCCATCTCGAGTTCCTCTCAGATGATGTCGCGCCCCTCCCGGCGTGCCTCACGCCATTCGGCGAAGAAAGCCCGGGAGATGACGTACAGGATTCCGGCGACGACCGCCGGCCATACCAGGACGTAGATGGTCAACCAGATGACGTCCACACCTCCACTCGGTCGTGGTGCTCGGATCGTTGCGGGCGAAACGGGGACCAGGGGTCGGGTCAGGGGTCGGATCAGGGATCGGGCAACGGGTCCTCGCGGGGTTCGAGGGCCTCCTTCTCGTCGAAGTTGCCGGTGCGCTGCCGGATGACCGAGAAGTCGAACGTGCGCCCGGAGTTCACCGACATGGCGAAGCAGATCAGCGTGCTCACCGAGTAGGCGATCAGCGATGCGGACAGCACGGCGTAGGAGTGGACCGCGCCGAACGCGAACGGCGTGACGACGACCGCCGCCACCACCCCGACGATCCGGCCGGTGCGCAGCCCGAAGAACCCGAACGCCATCAGCCCGGCGATGACGCCCACGCCGAGGATGGCGAGCACGTCGACGGCGTAGGCGAGCGGTCCGACCAGGTCGACGAGCTCGAACCGGACCGGGATGAACAGCGCCAGCGCCGCGACGACGGAGGTGGTGAAGGCCGCGTTGGTGACCTTCTCCCAGTAGAAGCTGGCGATCACCGGGAAGACCAGGGCGCCCCACAGCGCGCCGACGAACACCAGCAGGTCGAGGATGTCGAGCCGCATGCTCGCCAGCACCAGTGCCGCCGCGGTCGCCGCCACCATCGTCAGCCGGCCGATCAGCAGCATCACCCGCGGGTCGGCCTTCTCCTTGCCGGCGATGTTCTGCCCGTAGATGTCGGCCATCGCGATCGAGGACAGGGCCGACAGGTCGGAGTCCCCGGTCGAGCACAGCGAGCCGATGATCAGCACGAAGAAGCCGATCAGGAGCGCGGTCGGCAGGTAGGTCGCCGCGAGCTGCGGGATCAGGTTGTTCGGGTCGCCGTCGAGCGGCTCCATCCCCAGGTAGAGGGCCAGTACCCCGAACATGCCCATCCCGATCACGGTCCCGCCGTAGCCGAGGGTGGCCGTCACGAAGGTCTTGCGGATCAGGTCCTCGCGGACGGCGAAGAGGCGCTGCGCGATCGTCTGGTTGCCGATCGCGTAGGCGAGCACTGCGGCGATGTAGGGCGCACCCTGGTTGAGGAAGGCCTCGCTGGAGAAGAAGTTGCTCTGCTCCGGGGTCAGGTTCGCGGCGCCGGTGGTGAAGGCCTCCGGGAACCCGGCGAGGAAGAACAGCGCCGGGATGAGCACGATGACCACGCCGAGCATCGCGACGACCTGGATGAAGTCGGTGAGCACGGAGGCGCGGAAGCCCGACCAGACGGTGTAGACGAGCAGGCCCACCGCGATCGCCACGACGCCGTGGGTGAAGCCCAGCGGCGTGAGCAGGGCGATCAGCACACCGCCGGCGATCAGGTTCGACGTCAGGCTGATGACGCTCCCGACCACGTTGGACACCGCGAGCATCAGCTGGCTCGACCGGCCGTGCCGGACGTACAGCACCTCGGCCAGCGTGTGCGCCTTCGGTGCGATCGACCGGATCCGGCGCCCGAACGGGTAGATGAACAGGATCATCAACGCGCCCCACAACCCGTAGTGGATCGGGCCCGAGATCCCGTAGAGGTATCCGGAGGTCGCCGAGGCGTACATCGACGAGGCCCAGATCCAGGTCGCGGTCATGCTCCCGGCCGAGATGCCGAACCCGACGCTGTTGCCGGCCGTCATGTAGGCGTCCGCGTCCTCCTGCTTCTTGGCGATCGTCCGGACGATGTAGAGCATCACCCCGAAGAAGATCACCAGGATCAGGACGGTGGTCACCCCGTCGAACCTCACGAGGTCCATGTCGGTCCCCCAGACTCCACGCCGAGTCCCTTCCGTGCTCGTCCGGCAGTCGCGCGCTGTCGGCACGCTGATCGGTGTCCGGGCACGTGTCCGGGGCGGCCGGGGTGGCCTCGTCGCCACCCCGGCCGTACCCCGGTGGTGCCCCTGGTCAGTGCCCCTGGTCGTGTCCGGTCAGTGGCCGGCCGGCGGCTCCCAGCCCTCGAGCACCGGGGGCCGCCAGTTCTCACCGACGGTCGGCGAGCCGGCCAGCCACGAGCCCAGCTCGGGCTGGGCGAACTTGGCGTGCCGGTACTTGAGCCAGATCCCGTACGAGTTGCCCTCCTGCAGGTGCTTGATCAGCACCTTGCGGGCGTACTCGTCCTCCCGGCCCTCGGGGATCGGGAAATGGATCTTCAGGAACGCGTTGGTGTACCGGTCGAAGACGGCCGGGATGCCGTCCTCGGACATCAGGTGGACGTCCTCCAGCCAGTTGATGTCGTCGCCGGGTGTGGCGGCGTCGAGATCGACGTCGTCGACCAGCGTGGCGTCGAACTGGTAGGGGAAGGTCTTGCCGGTCAGTTCCTCGGTGTCGATTCCCTGCCGGGTGCTCAGCTTGCGGTCGGACAGGTCGAACAGATCAGACATCGCGGTTGCCCCCGGTGTCGTTGGCGATGTGCTTGGCCAGCAGGTCCCGGATCTCGGTGAGGGTCTTCTCCTCGGTGACACCCGGGATGTACTTGGTGCCCGCGAGCGGGACGCGGGCCATCGCGGCGGCCTCGGTGGTGAGCGCGTTGAGGTCCTCGGGCTCGAGACTGTGCACGTCGGTCTTCCCGCAGGCACGGGCGAGCATCTGGACCTCGAGCGTCAGGGTGTGTAGGAAGTTGTAGACCCGCACCGCGGCCTCGTCGACGTTGAGCCGCTTGCGCAGCTCCGGGTCCTGGGTGGTGATGCCGGCCGGGTCCTTACCGGTGTGCCAGTGGTAGAAGTCGCTCGCCGGCACGCCGAAGGTGCCCTCGTAGTCGGCGCCCGCGACGTCCTTGTTGGAGCCCAGTGCCATCAGTGCGGCGCTGCCGATCGCCACGGCCTTGGCACCGAGCGCGATGCACTTCGCGATATCGGCACCGTTGCGGATCCCGCCCGCCACCACGAGGTCGATCTCGTCGGCGAGACCGACGTCCTCCAGCGCCCGTCGCGCCTCGGGAATGGCCGCCATCAGCGGGATGCCGGTCTCCTCGGTACCGATGTGCGGTCCGGCACCGGTCCCGCCCTCCGCGCCGTCGAGGTAGATGACGTCCGGTCCGCACTTGGCGGCCATCCGGACGTCGTCGTAGACCCGGGCGGCACCGAGCTTGAGCTGGATCGGGACCTGGTAGTCGGTCGCCTCCCGGACCTCCTGGATCTTCAGCGACAGGTCGTCCGGGCCCAGCCAGTCCGGATGCCGGGCCGGGCTGCGCTGGTCGATGCCGGCCGGGAGCGAGCGCATCTCGGCGACCTGTTCGGTCACCTTCTGGCCCATGAGGTGGCCGCCCATGCCGACCTTGCAGCCCTGTCCGATGAAGAACTCGACCGCGTCGGCCAGCATGAGGTGGTGCGGGTTGAACCCGTACCGGCTCTGGATGACCTGGTAGTACCACTTCGTCGACAGGTCGCGCTCCGGCGGGATCATCCCGCCCTCGCCCGAACAGGTCGCCGTACCGGCCATCGACGCGCCCTTGGCGAGCGCCATCTTGGCCTCGAGCGAGAGCGCGCCGAAGCTCATGCCCGTGATGTAGACGGGGATGTCGAGCTCGAGCGGCTTCTTCGCGAAACGCCCGCCCAGCACGGTCTTCGTCTCGCACTTCTCCCGGTAGCCCTCGATCACGAAGCGGGTGAGCGTGCCGGGCAGGAACACCAGCTCGTCCCAGTGCGGGATCTTCTTGAAGATCCCACCGCCGCGCATCCGGTAGCGGCCGAGCTCGGCCTTCATGTGGATGTCGTTGACGACCTCCGGGGTGAAGATCTGGCTCCTGCCGAGGACCGTGTTCTCCGAGGGTGCTGTCTCGTCTGCCATGTGACTCTCCTAGAGGACGAGCTTGCGCTCGGAGGGCTCGAGGGTGTCGTAGTTGTAGAGCTGCTTGCCGCAGACGAACTTCCGGAAGCGCTCCGGCCGGTCCATGCGGTAGATCCGGAACTTCCGGTCGAGGAGCTCGTCGTCGCGCGGCGTCATCTCCTCCTCGACGCAGTCGACACCGAGCGAGGCGACGGTCCCGGCGACGTAGATCTCGCCGTCGTACATCGAGTCGCCGAGCCCCGGGCCCGCGTTCCCGCAGATGATCTGGCGGCCGCGCTGCATCATGAACCCGGTCATCGACCCGGTGTTGCCGCCGACCAGGATCGTCCCGCCCTTCTGGTCGATTCCGGTCCGGGCGCCGACGTGCCCGCGGACGACGAGATCGCCACCGCGCATGGCCGCGCCGGTCAGCGACCCGGCGTTCTTGTCGACGACCACGACGCCGGACATCATGTTCTCCGCGAGCGACCAGCCGACGCGGCCGGTCACGTGGATCTCCGGGCCGTCGCCGAGGGTGCAGGCGAAATAGCCGAGGCTGCCGTCGACGGTGATCCGGCAGCGGGTCAGCAACCCGACGGCGATCGAGTGCTTCGCCCCCGGGTTGGTGACGGTGACCTCGGAGATGCCCTCGCCGTAGACCAGGCGACGCAGTTCCAGGTTGATCTGGCGCGTGCTCAGGTCGGCGGCGTCGACCACGGCCGAGTCGCCGTCGATCCGGGCGGTCTTCGGGGCCTCGGCGTCGGGCTCGGCGAGCCCGCGCACGTCGTAGCGCCCCGTGCGCGACGTCTCGTTCACCGCGACCACACCAGCACCTCCTTCTCGTAGGGGTCGTAGGAGTCGATCTCCTGGGGCAGGACGGCGCGGATCGCGCCCTCCTCGGAGGCCATCGCGACCAGGTTGTCGCCCTGGTGCAGGACCAGCGGCTTGGCCGCCATCTCGTCCTTGGCCATGCCGAGGCTGGTCTCGGTCACGACCATGTAGGTGAAGACGCCGTCGAGGTCGTCGAGGCTCTGCTTCATCGCGGTCTCGAGGTCGAGGCCGTCGGCGAGGCGCTCGGCCAGGTACACGGCGATGATCTCCGAGTCGCACTCGGACTGGAACCGGTGCCCGGAGCGCTCGAGCCGCCGCCGCCACTGGTGGTAGTTCGTCAGCTGCCCGTTGTGCACCACGGCGACGTCGGAGAACGGGTAGGCCCAGTAGGGGTGCGCCCCGGCGATGTCGACGTCGGACTCGGTCGCCATCCGGACGTGGCCGATGGCGTGGGTCCCGCGGAACGCGTCGAGCTTGTACTGGCCGGCGACGGTCTCGGCGTCACCCAGGTCCTTGACGATCTCGAGCGAGTGCCCGAGCGAGAGGACCTCGCACCCGGGGATGTTCTCGACGTAGTCGGCGAGCGGCTTGAGCTCGCCCTCGTAGCGGAACTCGGCCCGGTAGGCGTAGGCCGACTCGCCGTCCACCCGGTCGACCGTCGCCCCGATCTTGGACAGCCGCGACTCCACCTCGCGGCGGTTGCGTTCGAGGCGTTCGGCGAAGTCGAACTCGCCGGTCTCGTTCGGGTCGGCGAGCTTGAACCTCATGACCAGGCTGTCCTGCGGCTCGCCGTAGAGCGCGTAGCCGGAGGAGTCCGGACCGCGATGCTTCATCGACTGCAGCATCTTGGTCATCTCGAGGCCGACGTCGCCCGGCCCGTCCAGATGGATGATTCCAGCGATCCCACACATCGTGCGCAGTTCCCTTCGTGCGGAGTGTCAGGGAAGGATGTCCAGGTACTCCTTGATGTCCCATTCGGTGACGGTGGCGCAGAACCGCTCCCACTCGTCCCGCTTGTAGTGCTCGAACACCCGGTACATGTCGCCCGGGAGCGCGCTCTGGATCACCTCGTTCCGCCGCAGGGCCTCCAGCGCGTCCCCCAGGTTCATCGGGATCTTCTGGGTGGCGGTGCCCGAGGACACCTCGTAGCTGTTGCGGTTCTCCGGCGGTCCGGGGTCGAGGTTGCGGGCGAGGCCGTCGGCCATCGCCTTGATCAGCGCGGCGGAGGCGAGGTACGGGTTGACCGAGGAGTCGGTGGCCTTGTACTCGAATCGGCCCGGTGCGCTGACCCGGACGGTGGTCGTCCGGTTCTGGAAGCCCCAGTTCGCATAGACCGGCGCCCAGAACCCGGTGTCCCACAGCCGCCGGTAGGAGTTGACCGTGGGCGCCGTGACGCAGGTCAGGGCGTCGAGGTGCTCGAGGATGCCGCCGAGCGCGCTCAGCCCGACCTTGCCGGGCATCCGCGGGTTGTCCCCGTCGGGCATGAACATGTTCTTGTCGCCCTGCCACAGCGAGATGTTGTGGTGGCAGCTGTTGGCCGAGACGCCCATGAACGGCTTGGGCATGAAGCAGGGGAAGGCGCCCATCTCGCGCCCGACCTGCCTGCAGATCTGGCGGTAGGTGGTCAGCCGGTCCGCGTTGATCTCGGCCCGGTCGAACATCCAGTTCAGCTCGAGCTGGCCCGGGGCGTCCTCGTGGTCGCCCTGGATCATCTCCAGGTCCATCGCCTTGCAGTACTGCTGCACGCGGCGGATCAGCGGCTGCAGCTCGGAGAACTGGTCGATGTGATAGCAGTACGGCTTGGTCATGCCCTCGACCGAGGGGCTGCCGTCCGGGTTGAGCTTGAGCCACATCATCTCGGGCTCGGTGCCCACGCGCAGGTGCATGCCGGTCTCGCGTTCGAGCTCGGCCTGGATCCGCTTGAGGTTGCCGCGACAGTCCGCGCTCAGGTAGGCGCCGGGATCCTCTTCCTCCTCCCGGCCACGGAACAGGGTGCAGTACACGCGGGCGGTCTGGGGGTCCCAGGGGAGTGGCTGGAACGTCTCGACGTCCGGCAGGCCGACCAGCTCCCAGGCGTCGGCTCCGTAGCCGATGTAGTCGCCCCCGCGGTCGATGAACAGGTTCGCGGTGGACCCGTAGACGAGCTGGAAGCCCTTCTCGGCCATGCGTTCCCACTGGTCGGCCGGTGCCGCCTTGCCCATGATCCGGCCGGTGACGGAGACGAACTGGTAGTAGATGTAGTCGACGCCGGTCTCGTCGATCTTTCTCCGGACCTCGCGAACCGCTTCGTCGCGTCCTGGCTGGTTGAGGAAGTCGTGAAGATCGGTCGACATTCTGGACCTCCGAAGGTCTCGGGTGTCGGATCCCGACGTGAGCGCGACCACATCGGGTACAGCCCGCCTGAGTAGACCTCGTTTACCCACAGGTGACAACCCTCTGGTGTGAGTTTCTGGTGGCCGGCCGCCGTCGAGCTGCCGCCCTCGGGGCTTGATCGCCTGGTGGTGGCGTCGTGGATGCCGGTGCTCCGGATGCCGTAACCCGATGCACCACAAGAGCAGAAGATCGATCGTCTACTACGGGTGGACGTCGTTTCCGCCAGGTCCTATGCTCCGGGTCACACTCGATCGACACCACCACGAGAGCCTGGAGGCAACGCGTGGACGGATCGACCAACGGCGCCCGCGATGGCAGCGGAGCGCCGACGGGGAACGGGCGGGGTGAGGCCGGCAGGGCCGGCCTGTCGCTCAGACGGATCGGTGGCCTCTCCGGCAAGGCCGGTCACAACGGCAGTCGCAACGGCGTGAACGGCGACGGCAAGGTCCGCGGGTATTCCGCGTGGAGTCTGTTCCAGAAGGGGCTGACCGACGGGGAGTGGCCGCGGGCGTGGCGTGAGCACGAGATCGCCGGCAGTTATGACGTGGTGATCATTGGTGGTGGGGTGCACGGGCTGGCGACGGCGTACTACCTGGCCACGAATCATGGGATCACGAATGTGGCGGTGGTGGAGAAGTCGTATATCGGTAGTGGTGGTTCGGGGCGGAACACGGCGATTCTGCGGTCGAATTATCTGACGCCGGAGGGCGTGCGGTTCTATGACCGTTCGGTGAAGTTGTACGAGCATTTGGCTGCGGATCTGAATTTCAATGTGATGTTCTCGCAGCGGGGGCACATGACGTTGGCGCACAATGATGCGTCGTTGCGGACGATGCGGTGGCGGGCCGAGGTCAACAAGGTGCAGGGGGTCGATTCGGATGTGATCGACCCGGGTGAGGTGAAGAAGCTCGTCCCGTACATGGATGT
>NZ_FOUY01000039.1 GCF_900115005.1 Pseudonocardia ammonioxydans
CGGGAGTTTCCGCCGTTGCGTCCGGCCGGATCGTGGGCCTGGTAGCCGAGATGGTCGGTGATCTCGCCCTCGAGCGCGGACTCCAGGACCCGCTTCGTGAGCTGCGCGAGCAGGCCGTTCTCGCCGGTCAGGTCGAGCCCGTTCGCGCGGGCGCGGCCGGCGAGTTGGGCGATCAACTGCTCGTCGACCGCGTCGAGCCCTGCCTGCGCGCCGTCATCATCGACGAGCTGCTCCTCGTCGGTCACGCTGTCGAGGTCGACCGGCTCAGCTGCTTGGTCTGTCATCGGGTCCACACTCCTTGATCGGAGTTACACCGATGTTCTTACAGTCCCAACCACCGTTCTAGAGGCGTCTTCCAGATGATCTCAGGGTCCGGCTGCGATGATCGCCAGGTGCTCGGTGGAGGCGAGTCGACCGACAGGGCCTGGGCACGGATCGAGCCGTGCGGCCGGCCGATGAAGGTCGTGGGCGACGGCGACGTGATCACCGACAGGTGACCAGGGGCCGGCGGTGGACGACGTCGTCGGCGTGCGGGCCGGAGTGGGCGACCGCGCCGAGGTGGGGAGATCAGCCGGTCACGGTGGCCGGCCGGGTCTGGGCGCGAGCGTCGAGCCCATGGATCCAGGCCAGCCACGGGTCGAGCCCGCCCAGCTTCTCGTCACGGGCGACGGCCTCGGGGCCGTCCGGCAGGTGCAGCAGGTCCGAGGTGACCAGGGAACTGCGCTGGACCTGCCGGGTGCGGCTGCGACGGATCCGCTCGTAGAGGGCGAGGGCGCTCGCGTGGTCGTCCGACTCGGCGAGCAGGTCGGCCAGCACCACGGCGTCCTCGATGGACTGGTTCGCGCCCTGGCCGTGGTGCGGGAGCATCGTGTGTGCGGCGTCGCCGAGGAGCACGACGCGGCCCGCCGACCACCGTGTCAGCGGCGGCAGCGTGTAGAGCGGCCAGTGCGCCGACTGCGGTACCGCCTCGACCATCTCACGGACGGCCGGCGCCCAGCCGGAGAACGCCTCGGCCAGTGTCCCGGGCGCCGCCGAGGCAGGCCCAGGCCCGGCGGCCCAGGCGTCGGGCCCCTCCAGCACGGCCAGGAAGTTGACCTCCCCGCCGTCCGGGCCGATGGCGTAGTGCAGCAGGTGCGCGTCGGGACCCATCCAGAATTGGATCGCGCCCGGGTCCGGCAGCGTGGGCAGGCTGCTCACCGGGACGATCCCGCGGAAGCCCGAGGTCCCGGTGTAGACGGGTGTCGCGGCCGGGTCGACCAGGCCACGCAGTCGTGAGTGGACACCGTCGGCGCCGACGACGACCGACGCGGTCACCGTCTCCCCGGACGCGAGGGTGAGTGTGCCGTCGCTGTCGGCGGACACGACGTCGCTGTTCAGCCGGATCATCCCGGGCGGGCAGGCGCCGGACAGGATCCGCTGGAACTCCGCCCGGTGAATGCCCAGGTAGGGGGCTCCGAACCGGCGACGGTAGGAGCCGTCGAGCCCGACCGGGAACGCGGTGACCCGGTCGTGGGTGCGCCAGCCGCGGTGGATCAGCTCGGTCGGCTGGGTGGCGACGGCCTCCAGCTCGCCGAGCAGGCCCAGCTCATCCATCGGGCGCAACCCGTTCGCGGACAACGCCACCGCGGCGCCGACCTCGCGCAGCTCCTCCGCACGTTCGAACACGGTCACCGGGACGCCGCGTGCGTGTAGTGACAGGGCCAGTGTCAGCCCGCCGATCCCGGCCCCGACGATCGCCACCGATCCGTCCATGCCCGGATCCTGACACGCAGCCGCGCCGTTGTCCCTGACCCGGTGCGTCCCGGTCGTGACCGAGATCGTCCATGTCCCGTCGGACACTGCCGATTCCGGCGGGGGCCACGCAGAATGCTGCCTGGGCCCCGGCCCCCGACCAGGAGGTACACCGATGTCCGAGACGTTCGTTCTGGTGACCGGTGCGTGGCACGGCGGCTGGGCCTGGCGTCCGGTGGCCGAGCGACTGCGCGCGGCAGGCCACCGGGTGTTCACCCCGACCCTGCCCGGGCTCGCGGACGGTGACGACCCGACGCGGTACCGGCTCGCCGACACCGTCGACGCGGTCGCCGGCCTCATCGAGAAGCACGACCTGCAGGACGTGACCCTCGTCGGCCACAGCTGGGGCGGTTACGTGGTCACCGGCGCCGCGCACCGCGTCACGGGGCGCTTGCGCAAGCTCGTCTACTGGAGCGCGTTCGTCCCGGCGGCGGGCCGCTCGCTCCACGACGAGGTTCCGCCGCAGTACCAGCAGCTGTTCGAGGCCCAGGCGGAGGCGTCGGGGAACAACTCGGTGGCCCTGCCGCTCGAGGTGTGGCAGCAGGCGTTCATGAACGACGCCTCCGAGGACGTGCAGCGCACGGTCCACGCGCTGCTGGTGCCGCAGCCGATGCAGTACTTCACCGAGACCGTCGACCCGCTCGAGCCGGGGGCCGTCCCGGTCGCCTACGTGCTGAGCAGCGACGACGTCGCGCTCCCGCCCGGCGAGTACGGCTGGGCTCGGTTCGCCGAGCGTCTCGGGGTCACCCCGATCCCGGTGCCGGGCAGCCACGAGGGCTGCTTCACGCAGCCGGAGGCGCTCGCCGCGGCGCTGCTCGAGGCCTGATGCCCGCCGGACGGCCGAGGCCCGCCGGGCGGTCCCAGCCGCTGGAGGGGCGACGGCGCCCGGACGGCCGAGGCTCACCGGACGGCCGACAGCCGCCGGAGTGCCGACAGCCGCTGGACGGCCGACAACCGGCAGAGAGCCGTCAGCCGTCGGACGGTCCGCGCCCGCCGGACGGCCCACACTCGCTAGACGGCCGGGCCGCCGCACGGCCGACGGCTCGGGGCCGGTTGCCGCACCGGGGTGAGCGTGCTCCCGGGTCCGGGTCGGCATCGGGGTGAACCCCGGTATGACCACCGGGCAGAACGGGCATCCTGGACCCATGCTGCGGCTCGTCCTGAACGTGATCTGGCTGGTGCTCTCGGGGTTCTGGCTGTTCCTCGGCTATCTGGCCGCCGGGATCGTCGCCTGCCTGCTGATCGTCACCATCCCGTTCGGCATCGCGTCGTTCCGGATCGGGGTCTACGCGTTGTGGCCGTTCGGCCGCGACGTCGTACGCCGGCCGACGGCGGGCGCGGCGTCGACGATCGGCAACGTCCTGTGGATCATCCTGTTCGGATGGTGGCTCGTCCTCGGGCACATCGGGACCGCGCTGGCGCTGGCCGTCACGATCATCGGACTGCCGATGGCCTGGGCGAACCTGAAGCTGATCCCCGTCTCGCTGCTGCCGTTGGGGTCGCAGATCGTCGACGCCGGCACGTACGTGCCCGGCTCACGCATCGCCGGCTGAGCCGAGCGGGTCAGGCCGGGGCTGAGCCGGGTGAGGCCGGGGCAGGCAGTCCGGGCCGACCCGGGTGACGCCGGGCGGAGCCGAGCCGTGTGACGGGTCGCGTCACTCGGGATCGGCGAGGAACTCCACACCCGCCCGGTGCAGCAGGCCCGGGTCGTGCACCCCGCACAGCTCGCGGGCCGAGTGCATGGACAGCACCGGGATGCCGACGTCGATCGTCCGGATCCCCAGCCGGGTCGCCATGATCGGTCCGACGGTCGAGCCGCAGGGCACGGTGTTCTTCGAGACGAAGACCTGGTTCGGCACCCCCGCGGTGCGGCAGGCACGCTTCCAGGCCGCGGCGCCGGGTGCGTCGGTGGCGTAGCGCTGCACCGCGTTGACCTTGAGCGACGGGCCCCGGTTCGGCACCGACAGGTGGTGCGGGTCGTGCTTGTCCAGGTGGTTCGGGTGGGCGGCGTGCGTGACGTCCACGGACAGGCAGCGGGACCGGGCGAACACCGTCCGCCGGGCCTCGAACCCACCGGCCAGCCGGGTCAGCACCGTCTCCAGCAGCGGGCCCGCGGCGCCGGTGGCGGTGTCGGAGCCGACCTCCTCGTGGTCGAACCCGACGAACACCGGGACGGTCGCCGGGTCCCGCCCGGCGGCGCTGATCAGCGCGGTCACCCCGGCGTGCACCGAGGCCAGGTTGTCCAGCCGGGGTGCCGCCATCAGCTCGTCGTCGCGGCCCAGCAGGGCGGGCGGGGTGAGGTCGTGGGTGAACAGGTCGTGCGCGGCGACCTCCTCCGGGTCCTCGTCGACGCCGACGGCCAGGAACTCGACGAGCGCGCCGTCGTCCGGGGTGCCCAGGCCCCAGACCGGCAGCAGGTGCTGCTGCGGGTCCAGGGTCAGGCCCTGGTTCACCCCCCGGTCGAGGTGGATCGCCAGCTGCGGGATGCGCAGCAGCGGCCGGTCCACCCGCACCGGGACGACCCGGCCGTCGTAGAACGCCAGGCGCCCGGCCAGCCCCAGGTCCCGGTCGAGCCAGGAGTTCCACAGTGCCCCGCCGTAGACCTCGACGCCGACCTGGCGCCAGCCGGCCGTGCCGACGTCCGGGTTCGGCTTGACCTTGAACCCGGGGGAGTCGGTGTGCGCGGCGAAGACCCGCAGCGGCCGCTCCGCCGGGATCTCCGGCTGCCACCAGGCCAGGATCGTGCCGTCGCGCACCAGGTAGCGGCCACCGGCGCCCTCGACCCACGGCCCGTCCTCGGGCTGCTCGACGAACCCGGCCGCGGACAGCCGGCGGACGGCCTCGGCCACCGCGTGGTACGGCGACGGGCTCGCGGTCAGGAACGAGGCGAGGTCACGTGCTGCGTCGGTCACGTAGGGCATCCTGGCAGCAATGACGGGAAGTGCGAGGACGGACGTCCACGACGTGGTGGTGGTCGGTGCGGGCTCCGCCGGTTGCGCGCTCGCGGGCCGGCTCGCCGCCCGTGGTGTCCGGACGGCGCTGGTGGAGGCCGGGAGCGTCGTCGTCCCGCCGGACGCCACGCCGATCGCCTCGCTCGCCGCCACCACCCCGGGCCACGTGCTGAACTGGGCCTACCGCGCGATCCTCTGCGAGGGCCGGGAGATCACGGTGCCCCGCGGGCGGGTGCTCGGTGGCTCCGGCGCGGTCAACGGCGGCTACTTCGTCCGCGCGCTGCCCGCCGACTTCAGCGACTGGGGCGTGCCCGGGTGGTCCTACGAGGACGTCCTGCCCTATTACCGGCGGCTCGAACGCGACCTGGACTTCTGTCTCTCCGATGTGCACGGTGACGCCGGGCCGCTGCGGATCTCCCGGCCCGCCGGCCGGCTGCGCGCCCCGGTCACCGACCCGTTCCTGGCGGCCTGCGCCACGATCGGGTACCCGGCGGAGCCGGACAAGAACGGCGGCGGCCCGCCCGGTGCGGGACCGGTCCCGACCAACGCCGTCGACGGCAGGCGGGTCAGCTCGGCGACCGCGTACCTCCCCCCGCCGTGGGGCGACGGCGAGTGGCAGGACGCGCTGACCGTGTACGGCGGGCAGGCCGTCGAGTCCCTGCTGCTCGAGGGCGACCGGGTGTACGGCGTGCGGACCGGGGACGCCGAGCTGCACGCCGGCGAGGTCGTGGTCGCGGCGGGTGCGGTGGGCACCCCGGCCCTGCTGCAGCGCTCCGGGATCGGGCCGGAGGACACGCTGCGTGCGGCGGGCGTCGCCACGCGGCACGAGCTCCCCGGGGTCGGCCGCGGCTGGTCGGACCACCCGTCGGTGTTCCTGCCGCTGCGCAGCGGCCTGCCCGACCCGCACCCGGACGCCGTCGCGGCCCAGGCCTCGCTCAACGTCGACTCGGGCACCGACCCGGCCGGCGACCTGGAGGTGCTGCTGTTCGCGCACCCGTTCGCACCGGGCGGGCCCGCCCACCTGATGTGCGCGGTGCAGCG
The DNA here is from genome assembly GCF_900115005.1 of Pseudonocardia ammonioxydans. Lineage (GTDB taxonomy): Bacteria > Actinomycetota > Actinomycetes > Mycobacteriales > Pseudonocardiaceae > Pseudonocardia > Pseudonocardia ammonioxydans. The sequence goes on from NZ_FOUY01000039.1 coordinate 5,784, forward strand.
CCCGGACAGCCGCGGGCTGCTCGCGATCACCTCGCCGGACCACGCCGACCCGCCCCGGCTGGACTACCGCTACCTGCGCAGCACGTCGGACCGGCACCGGATGCGGGCCGCGGTGCGGATCGCGGCGGAGGTCCTGCGGGCCGCCGGGTGGGACCGGGCCGGTCCCGACGACGGCGGCCCGGCCGGCTGGGAGCTCGGCAACGACACCCGGCTGGACGAGTGGATCCACAACCGGTTGACCACCTCGGTGCACCTGTCGGGCAGCGCCGCCATGGGGACCGGGCAGGACGCCGTCGTCGGTCCGGACCTGCGGGTGCAGGGCCTGAGCGGGCTGCGGGTGGCGGACACCTCGATCCTGCCTGCGGTTCCCCGGCGCGGCCCGGCGGCGACCGCGGTGATGATCGGGGAGCGGGCGGCGGACCTGGTGTTCTCCGGCTGAGGCCCCCGGCGTACCGAGGTTCCAGGCGCACCGAAGTTCCAGATGCACCGAAGTTCCGGATGCACCGAAGTCCCTGGCACGGCGCCGTGGTCGGGTCGTACCGTCCGCGGGGTGATCCGGCGGGGGACCGCCGCGGACGTCGCGGCCATGCGGCGGATCGAGCGCGCCGCGGGCGAGCCGTTCCGCGAGATCGGGCTCGACGTGGTCGCCGACGACGAGCCGCCGCCCGCCGCCGTGCTCGCCGCGTACGTGACCGAGGGCCACGCGTTCGTCGACGAGCGCGGTGGGGAGCCGGTCGGTTACCTGATCACCGAGATCGTCGACGGCTGCGCGCACCTGGAACAGGTCTCGGTGCTGCCCCGGCTGCGCGGACGGCGGATCGGCGAAGGCCTGGTCGAGCACCTCGCCGGCTGGGCCCGGGACCGGCGGCTGCCCGCGCTGACGCTGACGACCTACCGGGACGTGCCGTGGAACGGGCCGTACTGGGTGCGGCTCGGGTTCCGGGAGCTGGTCGGGCTCGGCCCCGGGCTGCAGGCGATCCGGGACGCCGAGATCGCCCGCGGCCTGGACGTGTGGCCACGCCTGGCGATGCGCCGCGACCTGCAGTGATCGACGTAGGGTCGGACGGCATGACCCGCGTGTCGACCGATCCGCTGCCGGACAACCCGTTCCTGGCGCCCAGCGAGCTGCCCCACGGCCTGCCCGACACCACCCGCATCGCCGACGAGCACTACCTCCCGGCGTTCGAGGCCGGGATGGCGCAGCAGCGGGACGAGGTCGCGGCGATCATCGAGGCCGGTGCGCCGACGTTCGAGAACACGGTCGTCGCCCTGGAACGCTCCGGTGCGGTCCTCGACCGGGTGTCGCGGCTGTTCTTCACCCGCGTCTCGGCGCACACGTCGCCCGCGATCCAGGAGATCGAGGAGCAGGTGGCGCCGCGGCTGGCGGCGCACGCCGACGCGATCCAGCTCGATCCGGACCTGTTCGCCCGGGTCGACGCGCTGCACGAGCGTCGGCACGAGCTCGGCCTGGGCCCCGAGGCGGTGCGGTTGCTCGAGCGCCGGCACCGGGACATGGTCCGGGCCGGGGTCCGGCTCGGTGCGGGGGAGCAGCAGCGGCTGCGTGAGCTCAACGCCGAGCTGTCGGCGCTGACCACGCGGTACGGGGCGACGCTGCTGGCCGGGGCGAACGCGGCGGCCGTGCACGTCACGGACCGGTCCCGGCTCGACGGCCTCTCCGACGACGCGGTCGCCGCGGCTGCCGCGGCCGCCCGTGACCGTGGGTACGACGACGGCTGGTTGCTCACCCTGGTCCTGCCGACCGGGCAGCCGGCGCTGGCGGTGCTGACCGACCGGTCGCTGCGGGAGCAGCTCCACCGGGCGTCGGTGACCCGCGGGCAGGGCGGTGAGCACGACACCCGCCGGCTCGTACCGGTGATCGCGCGGCTGCGCGCGGAGCGGGCGCGGCTGCTCGGCTACCCGGACCACGCGTCCTACGTGGCCGACGACGCCACCGCCGGGACCGCCGCCGCGGCCCGCGAGCTGCTGGAGTCGATGGTCCCGGCCGCGATCGCGAACGCCGACCGGGAGGTCGCCGAGCTCACCGAGCCGGCCGGGATCGAGCTCGAGCCGTGGGACCGGGCCTTCTACGCCGAGCGGGACCGCCACGCCCGTTTCGCGGTCGACGACGCCGCACTGCGGCCGTACCTGAGCGCCGAGCGGGTGATCGGGGACGGCGTCTTCCGGGCGGCGGGGGAGCTGTACGGGCTCACCTTCACCGAGCGGACCGACCTGCCCGCCTACCACCCGGACGTCCGCTGGTGGGAGGTCCGGGCGGACTCCGGTGCGGTGCTCGGGCTGTTCGGGGCGGACCTGTGGGCGCGGCCGTCGAAACGCGGCGGCGCCTGGATGAACGCGCTGGTGGACCAGTCGTCGTTGCTGGGCACCACGCCGGTCATACTGAACACGCTGAACCTGGTGAAGCCGGCGCCGGGCGAGCCCGCGCTGCTCACGCTGGACGAGGTCCGCACGCTGTTCCACGAGTTCGGGCACGCCCTGCACGGGCTGCTGTCCGCGGTCGAGTACCCGACGTTCTCCGGCACCGCGGTCCCGCGCGACTTCGTCGAGTTCCCCAGCCAGGTCAACGAGATGTGGCTGACCGACCCGGCGATCCTGGCGTCCTTCGCCCGGCACCACGCCACCGGGGAGCCGCTCCCGCCGGAGCTGCTGTCCGCGACGCTCGCCGCGCGTGGCCACGGCGAGGGAGCCGCGACCACCGAGTACCTGGCGGCGTCACTGCTGGACCAGGCCTGGCACCGGCTCTCCCCGGAGGAGGCCGCGGCGGTGACCGACGTCGAGGCGTTCGAACAGCAGGCGCTGGAGGCGGCCGGGGTCGCGCACCGGCTCGTCCCGCCGCGGTACCGCTCGACGTACTTCAACCACGTCTTCGCCGGCGGTTACGCGGCCGCCTACTACTCCTACATCTGGGCCGAGGTGCTCGACGCCGACACCGTGGCCTGGTTCGGGGAGAACGGCGGGCTGCGGCGGGAGAACGGCGACCGGTTCCGCCGCGAGATCCTCTCCCGTGGCGGGGCGGTGGACGCGATGGCGGCCTACCGGTCGTTCCGCGGCCGGGACCCCGAGATCGGCCCGCTGCTGCAGCGGCGCGGGCTGGTGCCCGCCGCCGGCTGACCGCGTCCGTGGGAGCGGGGCCCTCCGGAGGGCCCCGCTCCTGTCTCAGCTCAGGAGTACTGGCGCATCCACGCCACGTGCATCTCGCTCGGCTCGGGCGAACCGCCCTCGGGGAAGTAGTCGAGCTGGATGGTGGCGTGCATCGGGCCCGGTGGCAGCGTGTCCGGGTCGTCGGACCGGAACCACTCCTCGCCGTTGACGTAGCCGACCACCGCGTCCGGGGTCCACTCGACGGCGTAGTTGTTCCACTGGGTGATGTCGATCTGCTTCTTGGCGTCCTTCTGCGAGTTGTCCGACCCGTAGTGCAGGAAGAAGGACACGTCGTCGCTGGCGCTGGTGGTCTCGGCGAAGTCGATCTCGCCACCCCCCGGCCAGGAGACCTCGCTCGGCCAGAGCAGCAGGACCGGGTGGTACTGCTTGTCCCCGGCCGGGAACTTGGCCCGCATCTCCCACTTGCCGTACTTGGCCGGCTCGCCCCAGGCGATGCCGCCGGTGTTGCCCTCGGAGTCGCCGCGGATCACGAGGTTGTCGTTCTCGACCGACACCGCGTCCGGCGTGCGGCGGCCGTTGCCGTCGTGGCCGGGGCCGTCGTAGGCGGTCCAGTTCTCGCCGAGCGACGAGCCGGTGAACTCGTCGCCGCCGATCGCCTGCCAGCCCTTCGCCAGCGCGGCCTGGATGCCCTCGCCGGCGACCTGGGCGGCACCGGCGACACCACCGGTCGCACCGGACCCGGCGGACGAGTCCGATCCGGAGGCCGAGTCCGACCCGGCAGCAGAGTCCGAATCGGAGGACGAGCTCGATCCCGCCCCGGAGTCCGATGCGGACTCGGACGCGGCCTGCTCGCGGCGTTCCTCGGCCCGGCGCTCCGCGGCGTCCGCCGCGGCGATCGCCGGTCCGATCTGGCCGGACGCGCCCTGTGCGGCGTCGCCGAGCCGGGACCCGCCACCGTCGCCGACGCCCGAGGCGGCGCTGCCGGGGGCATCCGAGACCGACCGCCGCGACGCGTCCACCAGCGTGGTGCTCAGCGCCGGGTCGTCGGCCCCGGGCTGCAGCAGCGTCCCGATCATCGTCGCGGCGAGGAGCGCGGCCGCTCCGACACCGAGCGGGGCGAAGCGGCGGACCGCGGACCGGTGGGGAGCGCCGGTCCGATCGATCTCGACGACGGAGCCGTCCGGGAGGCCGGCGTCGGTGGAGCCGGGTTCCAGGGCGGCGCGGCCGGGGCCGTCCACCTGCTCGGCGACGGCTGTCCGGTCGACAGGGCTCCGGTCGACCGCAGTCCGGTCGGCCGGGTCGTGGTCCGCAGCGTCCCGCTCGGGGGCGTCCCGGTCGGGGGCACCGTGCAGACCGGCGATGCCGGCCCCGCTGATCGCCCGGATCCGGCGCCCGGACCGGGTCGCGCCGGTGTCGGACTCGTCCGGGCCGGGGGACCCGCCGAGGAGCCGATCACCGCCCGGCGGGGTGAACAGGTCGGTGCCGGCGGCCGGGGGACGTGGTCCCCACGGGCTCGCGTCATCGGCAGGGGTGGTCGCCGCCCGGGACCCCGCCGTCACCAGCACCGGTGCGTCCGTCGCCTGATCGGCGACACCGGTGGGGGAATCCGCCGCAGCGGCACCGGTGTCGTCGTCGGCCTGCGCGCGCCGGTGCCGCCCGGAGGCGGTCACCGGCCCGTCGAGCAGGTCCGTGGCGGGGACGGCGGCGGACGCGGAGCGCCCGGCCCGGGGTGACGGCACAGAGGGGGAGCTGTGCTCTGCGGCGACCCGCTCGATCAGATCCCGGGGGTCGACCTGATCAGCCGCAGCGGAACTCTTCCGTCGCATGACCGGGGACTCTAGGTAGGGTGACCGACGGTGAACACCCTCGCTGAGAAGGGTGGTTGCTCCTCCGCGCCGACAGGTCGTCGCTGAGCGATGATCAGCAAGATTCGGTCGAATCGGAACCAACGTTGCGCCGAACGGAGCAGCAAGGTTCTCAGGTTGCCCCGATCGGGGGGTGTGAACGCTCCGCGTCGCACCGTTAGCCGATTGTGACCGACTGCCGGTCGCGCGACAGTGGCCGGATGCTCCCCGCAGCTCCCCGATCCTCCCAGGAACCGTGAACGACCATCCGGCCCCCGCTGTGCCCACCGTCGACATCCCGTCCCCGCGCTCCCCGTCCCGGCCGCTCGCCGTGCTGCTCGCCCTGCCGCCGTCCGCGACGTCGGCGTCGCTCGGCCGCGGGCTGAGCCGGGACCTCGGGGCGGAGGGGGTCGAGGTCGCGGCCGTCTCGGAGGGCATCGAGCTGCTCGATGCGGTCCGGGCCGGCCGTGCCGACCTGCTGGTGCTCGACATGGAACTGCCCGGGCCCGACCCGTCGGTGCTGCTCGGCGCGGTGCAGGCGGAGTCGCCGCCGACGCCGGTGATCACGGTGGTCCCGCGCGAGCGCGCGGCCGCGGTCCTCGGCCTGCTCCGCGGCGACCGCGACGACTTCGTCATCCGGCCGTTCGTCCCCGACGAGCTCGCCGCCCGCATCCGGTTGCGGCTGCGCGCGGCGGCCGGGCTGCCGGCACCGACGGTGCTCGGCCACGGTGGGCTCGCCCTCGACGTCGACGCCGGCCAGGTGTTCGCCGACGGCAGAAGGGTCGCCCTCTCGCCCACCGAGTACGCCCTGCTGGTGGCGCTCGCCGAGCGGGCGGGCGAGGTCGTCAGCCACGACGAGCTGGCCCGGCGGGCCTGGTCCGAACCGGTCTCGGCGAACCTGGTGCAGGTCTACATCTCCTACCTGCGCCGCAAGATCGGCCCGGACCGCATCCGGACCGTCCGCGGCACCGGCTACCAGCTCGAGGGGTAGGCCGGGTCAGCTCCGGTCCGCCTCGTCGAGCCACGGCCGCACGTGGTCCCAGGGCACGGCGGACCGGTCCTCGACCCGCTCGACCAGCATCCGGACCCGCAGGGCGGCGTCGCGGGTGAGCCGGAAGTCGTCGTCCCGGGTGAACGGCTGCTCGGGGCCGAGGTCGCGCGCCGTCGCCACGATCCGCCCGGCCGCCGCGCGGATCGCGTCGGCGTCCGCGCGCGCCGGTGCGGGATCGAGCCCGGCGTCGGCGACGGTCTGCTCGATGCCGGTGAGCCGGTCCGCCAGCCAGCCCCAGGGGTCCGCGGTGAGCGCATCGGACCACACGCGGTCCGAGGGCTCCGGACCGTCGAAGCGGGGGTGGAAGTGTGCGGCGGCGTAGGGCCGGTCGGGCAGGTCGAGGCGGCCGAAGAGGTCGGCCCGCCAGAACGTCTCCCCGACGACGAGCGGCTGTGCCGCCGACTCGCTGCCGCGGTGCAGCTGTGGCTGCAGCAGGCCCAGCTCGATCCGGGCCCCGGCCTCCATCGTCGCGTCCGGCCCGACCTCGAACCAGCGCCGTACGGTGATCGCGATCCGGGTGAAGCTGAAGGTGACCAGCATCGGACCTCCTGCGTCGTGCGGTCGGGGAGCTCAGCCTGCCCGGTCGGGGAGCTCAGCCTGCCTGGTCGGGGAGCTCAGCCTGCCTGGTCGGGGAACGACGAGGCGACGTCGAGCAGCAGGTCGTTCTCCTGCGGTGTGGAGACCGTGACGCGCACGCCGTCCGGCTGGAACCCCCGCACGATCACCTTCCGCTCGCTGCAGTGCGTGGCGAACTCGGCGGCCCGGTCACCGAGCGGCAGCCAGACGAAGTTCGCCTGGTTGTCGGGCACGGTGAACCCGAGATCGCGCAGGGCCGCCGCGACCCGGTCCCGCTCGGCGACGACGTCGGCGCACCCGGCGAGGATCTCCTCGCGGTGCTCCAGCGCAGCGATCGCGCCGGCCTGGGCGAGCGAGTTGACGCCGAACGGCGGAGCGACCTTGCGCAGCGCGGCCGCGATCCCGGCCGAGGCCAGCGCGTAGCCGACCCGCAGCCCGGCGAGCCGGTAGGCCTTGGAGAACGTCCGCAGCACCACCAGGTTGGGGTGCTCGTCGAGCAGCGACCGCCCGTGCACCGCGTCCGGGTCGGTGACGTACTCGGCGTAGGCCTCGTCCAGGGCCACCAGGACGTCGGCCGGGACGGTGCGCAGGAACTGGACGAACTCCTCCCGGCGCACGGCCGGGCCGGTCGGGTTGTTCGGGCTGCACACGAAGACCAGCCGGGTGCGGTCGGTGATCGCGGCGGCCATCGCGTCGAGGTCGTGCCGGAAGCCGTCGTCGAGCCCGACGGTGCGGACCTCCGCCCCGCCGATCCGGGTCACGATCGGGTACGCCTCGAACGAGCGCCACGCGAACAGCACCTCGTCACCGGGCCCCAGGCAGCTGATCTGCACCAGCTGCTGGCACAAGGTCACCGACCCGCAGCCGACGGCGATCCGCTCCGGAGCGAGGTCGTGGACCTCGGCGAGCCGGTCGGTCAGCTCGACGACGCCGAGGTCGGGGTACCGGTTGCCGCCGGCGGCGGCCCGGGCGATCGCCTCCAGCACGACCGGGTGCGGCGGCTCCGCGACCTCGTTGCTGGCCAGTTTGATCGCCCCGGGGACGGTGCGGCCCGGCACGTACGCGGGCAGGGTGTCCAGATCGGGACGGATCAGCGTCATGCGGGCAACGGTATCTCGCAGGGGTCGAAACACGGGCGGTTGCTCTGGTTGAGTGAGTGCCATGACCACCGGTATCCGGACCGAGGGCGTTCCGCTCACCGACGGTAGCGAACTGCGGCTGACGGTCGCCGAACCCGACGGGCCGGCCCGGGGCGGCGTCGTCGTGCTCCAGGAGGCCCGTGGGGTGACCGACTCGGTGCGGTTGCTGGTGACCGGGCTGGCCAACGACGGCTGGCTGGCCGTGGCCCCGCACCTGTACCACCGCGACGGCGCCGACGACCTCGGCGCGGGCAGCGACTCCGAGGTGGCCGCGCAGCTGGGCCGGCTCGAACCGGGGCAGATCATGGACGACTGCGACACGGCGTTCGGCTGGCTGGCCGACAACGGTGTCGAGGCCGACCGGATGGGCGTGCTCGGGTTCGACATCGGCGGCACGGTGGCACTGCACGTGGCGGCGAACCGGATCATGGGGGCCGCGGTCACCGTCGCCGGGGAGGGAGTCGAGAAGTCCCCGTCGCGCAGTGTCCCGGCGCTGGTCGAGACCGCGCCCGAGCTGACCTGCCCGTGGCTGGGCATCTACTCCGAGGCCGCCGACAGCGCCGCCGTCGCCCGGCTCCGCGACGCCGCCGGGAGATCGGGGATGGCGACCGACGTCGTCGTCTACCCGGCCACCGGCTACCGCTTCGACGACGACCCGGACTCGGCCGCCGAGGCGTGGGAGCGGGTCCTCAACTGGTTCGGCGCCCACCTCCGCTGACCGCGGCGACGGCGGGGGCAGGGCCGGGTCCGATGTGGCCGGAGCCCGGTGCGCGGGCCCCGGTGTGGTGCTCGACCACTGGTGCGCCGCCGGGCCGGTCGGGGAAGCTGGGCCCATGTCGTCTGTGCCGCCCGTGCCGTCCGTGTCGTCCGAGCCCTCGGGGTCCGCCGGGCCGTCGGGATCCGGGCCGTCGGAGTCCGGGCTGTCGGGGCGGACCGTCACCGATCCGGAGACCCCGGAGCTGCTGTGGCGGCCGGACCCCGACGAGGTCCCGGGCACCGCGATCGTCGAGTTCGCCACCTGGGCCCGTGACGAGCGCGGTGCGCCGATCACCGACGTCACGGACTACCGGCAGCTGCACGCCTGGTCGGTGTCCGATCTCGAGGGCTTCTGGTCGGCCGTCGCCGAGCACACCGGCGTGATCTTCCACGACCGGCCGACGGCGACCCTGGGCTCGCGGGACATGCCGGGCGCCCAGTGGTTCCCGGGCTCGACGCTGAACTACGCCGAGCACGTGCTGACCCCCGGCCCCGGCCGTCAGGACGACGACGTGGCCGTCGAGTTCGTCCGGGAGGACGGGCTGGAGCGCACGGTCACCCACGCCGAGCTGCGGGATCAGGTGGCACGGGCGCGTGCCGGGCTGGTCCGCGCCGGCGTCGGGCAGGGCGACCGGGTCGTGGCGCTCGCCCCGAACTCGGTCGAGACGCTGGTGGCGTTCCTGGCCACGGCGAGCCTGGGCGCGATCTGGTCGTCGTGCTCGCCGGACTTCGGTGCCCGCGCGGTGCACGACCGGTTCGCCCAGATCGAGCCGGCGGTGCTGGTCGCGGTCGACGGCTACCGCTACAACGGCAAGGGTTTCGACGTCCGGGCGAACGTGACCGCGCTGCAGGAACAGATGCCGTCGCTGCGCCGGACCGTGCTCGTGCCCTACCTCGACGAGGACGCGACGCTCGAGGGCACCGTGTCGTGGAGCGAGTTCACCGCCGAGCCCGGCCCGCTCGAGTTCACCCCGGTGCCGTTCGACCACCCGCTGTGGGTGCTCTACTCCTCGGGCACCACCGGGCTGCCGAAGGGCATCGTGCACGGGCACGGCGGCATCGTCGTCGAGCACCTCAAGGCGATGCGCCTGCAGCACGGGCTCGGGCCCGGGCAGCGGTTCTTCTGGTTCACCACCACCGGCTGGATGATGTGGAACTTCCTGGTCGGCGGCCTGCTCGTGGGCGCGACGATCGTGATGTTCGACGGCAGCCCCGGCCATCCCGACCTGAACGCGCTGTGGGCGCTCGCCGCGAAGCACCGGGTGTCGCTGTTCGGGGTGTCGGCGCCGTACGTGCAGTCGTGCATGAAGGCCGGGCTGCGGCCCGGTACCGACAACGACCTCTCCGCGATGCGTGCGCTCGGCTCCACCGGCGCCCCGCTGTCGGTCGAGGGCTTCCGCTGGATCGGCGAGGCGGCCGGTGAGCACATCCAGATCTGCTCGGTCTCCGGTGGCACCGACGTGTGCGCGGCGTTCCTGACGAGCGCCCCGACCGTCCCGGTGTGGCTGGGGGAGCTGTCCTGCGCCGCGCTGGGTGCCGACGTGCGGTCCTTCGCCGAGGACGGCACCGACCTGCTCGACGACGTCGGCGAGCTGGTCATCACCACGCCGACGCCGTCGATGCCGGTGAGGTTCTGGAACGACCCGGACGGCACCCGGCTGCGGGAGTCGTACTACGAGGACTTCCCGGGCACTTGGCGGCACGGCGACTGGGTCCGGCGCACCCCGCGCGACTCGTTCGTGATCTACGGGCGTTCGGACTCGACGCTGAACCGGGGTGGGGTGCGGATGGGCACGGCGGACTTCTACTCCGTCGTGGAGAACTTCCCCGGCGTCGCGGACTCGCTGGTGATCGACACCACGGCGCTGGGCGCGCGGGAGGAGGGGGCGCTGCTCTGCTTCCTGGTGCTCGACGAGGGGGTGTCCCTCGACGACGTCGAGCCGCCGCTGCGGACGGCGCTGCGCAAGGAGCTCTCGCCCCGGCACGTCCCGGACCGGTTCATGGTCGTCGACGCGGTCCCGCGGACGCTGAACGGCAAGAAGTGCGAGGTGCCGGTCAAGAAGATCCTCTCCGGGGCGGACCCGGAGAAGGCGGTGTCGGCGGGTGCGCTGCAGAACCCGGAGTCGCTGTCCCCCTTCGTGGACCTCGCCGGACGCTGAGTCCCGCCCGGCCGGACCGGGGGTGCCGGCGAGTCCCGGCCCCCCGGTTCGAAGCCGGTTGAGGCGCCGTGTAGTGTTGCCCTCGCTGGTGGCCGTGAGGCACCGGGGAGGCTTCGCCTAGTCTGGTCTATGGCGCCGCACTGCTAATGCGGTTTGGGGTTACCCCCCATCCCGGGTTCAAATCCCGGAGCCTCCGCGCCGGCGTGGCGGGCCTCACGGGCCTGGCGACGCCGACAAGTGAAGAACGCACATGCGCCCGTAGCTCAACGGATAGAGCATCTGACTACGGATCAGAAGGTTAGGGGTTCGAATCCCTTCGGGCGCGCACAGGACTCAGCCCCGACCGGCACTGCCGGTCGGGGCTGAGTCTTCTCCGGCCCCGCGTGCGAGGGGTCACGTGCCGGCTGCGGGCTTCGGCCGCCCGGGCTCCTGGTCGTCGTACCGGGTGTAGGTCGCGGCCATCGTCCCGTCCGGGTCCAGCTCGGCGAGGATCGCGTCGCCGATGGCGGCGAGCTGGTCGATCTGCTCCTCGGTGAGCGTGTCGACGACGTGGCGGCGGACGGTGGTCACGTGACCGGGCGCCGCGCGGCGCACCGTGGCCCAGCCGTCGTCGGTCAGCCGGACGTTGGTGGTCCGGCGGTCCTGCGGGTGCGGGTGGCGCCCGACCAGGCCCCGCCCCTCGAGGCGCGTCACGACGTGGGAGAGCCGGGGCAGTGTGGCGTTGACCTGCCGGGCCAGCTCGGTCATCGACAGCGTCCGGTCGGGCGCCTCGGACAGCATCGCCATCAGGAAGTACTCGAACTCGCTCACGCCGGCGTCGTGGCGGAGCTGGGTGTCCAGCGCGCCCGGCAGCAGCTCGGTCACCGCCCGCAGGCGGATCCAGGCGCGCAGCTGCCGTCGGTCCAGCCAGGGTGTGGTCACGGTCACGTCCTCCGACGGAATGGTTGAAGCTTCAAGTTTGCTCTCTCTGATGACAGTTGTAGCAACAACCAAGCATGGGGAACAGGAGCACGGACATGGCACACGTGAGCATCATCGGTACCGGCAGCATGGGATCGGCCATCGCCGAGGTCGTCGGCCGCGGCGGCAACACCGTCGAGCTGCTCGGCTCGGGCGACGGCGCGACGCCGGTCACCGGCGACGTGGTCGTCCTCGCGGTGCCGTACGGCGCGGTCGCCGACATCGTGGCCCGGCGCGCCGAGCAGCTGGCCGGCAAGGTCGTCGTCGACATCACCAACCCGGTGGACTTCGCGACGTTCGACTCCCTCGTCGTCCCGGCCGACGGGTCGGCCACCGCCGAGATCGCCGCCGCGCTGCCCGGCTCCCGGGTGGTGAAGGCGTTCAACACCACCTTCGCGGCGACCCTGACCGCGGGCACCGTCGGCGGCGAGCCCACGACCGTGCTGATCGCCGGCGACGACGCCGAGGCCAAGGCCGCGCTGGCCGGGATCGTCACCGCGGGCGGGCTGCGCGCCGTCGACGCCGGGTCGCTGCGCCGGGCCCGTGAGCTGGAGGCGCTCGGCTTCCTGCAGATCAGCCTCGCCGCCGGCGAGAAGATCGCCTGGACCGGCGGGTTCGCCGTCGTCCCCTGAGGCACGCCCGTTCTGCACCCTCCCGAACCACGGCAGAGACCGAGGAGCTCCCATGACCACGCCCCGTCCCACGTCGACCGCGCTCGCCGACGCCCGCATCCCGGCGGCGCACCCGTTCGCCGAGCACCTGCGGCGCGTCGCCGCCCTCGACGCTGCGGAGCCACTGCGCCCGTGGACGCCGCAGGACGGCCCGCTGCCCGGGCTCTTCCTGTCCCACGGCGGTGGCCCGCTGCCCTTCGAGGACCCGGACTGGCTCGGCCCGCTGCACGACTGGGCCCGCTCGCTGCCCCGGCCGACGGCGATCCTGGTGGTCTCCGCGCACTGGGAGTCCGCGCCGCTGTCGGTGAGCGCGGACCGGCCCGACGAGCTGGTGTACGACTTCGGCGGCTTCGACCCGATGTACCACCGGTTCCGCTACGACACCCCGGACGCCGGTGCGCTGGCGCGCCAGGTCGCCGGCCTCATGCCGGACACCGAGCAGCCGCACCGGCACGCCCGGCGCGGGCTCGACCACGGCGCCTGGGTGCCGCTGAAGATCATGTACCCGGCCGCGGACATCCCGGTGCTGCAGCTGAGCCTGCCGACCGACGACCCGGACCGGCTGCTGGCCGTCGGCGAGCGGTTGCGCCCGCTGCGCGAGCAGGGCGTGCTGGTGATCGGCTCCGGGCACATGACCCACGGCATGCCGTACCTGACCCGGGAGATGTTCCTGGAGAACCAGGTGCCGGGCTGGTCGTCGGACTTCGACACCTGGGCCGCCGAGGCGCTGGCCCGCGGTGACGTCGCCGAGCTCAGCCGCTTCCGCACCGCCGCGCCGGGGATGCCCTACGCGCACCCGACCGTGGAGCACTTCACGCCGCTGTTCCTCACGCTCGGCGCGGCCGCCGACCCCACGGCGCCGGTGACGACGACACTGGACGGCTACAGCGTCGGCTTCTCCCGGCGGTCGTTCCAGGTGGCCTGAGCGGCCCGTCGACCTCGTAAGGTCCGTACATGATCGATCGGCGTCTCCGGGTGCTGCGGGCGATCGAGCGGCACCGGACCGTGACGGCCGCGGCGGAGGTGTGCCGGCTGACGCCGTCCGCGGTCTCGCACCAGATGCAGGCGCTGAGCCGGGAGCTCGGCGTGGTGCTGCTCGAGCCCGACGGGCGCGGGGTGCGGCTGACCGCGGCCGCCCGCACCCTGCTCGCACACGGCGAGGCGCTCGCGGCCCAGTGGGAACGGGCGCGGGCCGACCTCGCCGCACACCGCACCGGTGGCGTCGGCGGCCTGCTGCGCTTCTGCGGCTTCTCCACCGCCGCCGCGGCCGTCGTGCCGCAGGCGATGGAGTCGCTCCGCACCGAGTACCCGGGCCTGGGCCTGCACCTGCGCGAGACCGAGCCGTCCCGCTCGTTCGACCTGCTGGCCGCCGACGACACCGACATCGTCGTGGTCGTCGCGACGCCGGACATCCCGCCGGCCTCGGACGAGGCGTTCGAGCAGCACGTCCTCTACGACGAACCGCTGGACATGCTCGTCGGGCCCGAGCACCCGGTGGTCGGGCGGGACGACGTCGCGCTGAGCGAGCTCGCCGCCGACCCCTGGATCGGCAGCAACCCCGGACGGGCGTACCACCAGCTGGTCACGCTGGCCTGCACCAGCGCCGGGTTCGCCCCCGACGTCGCGCACTACGCCGACGAGTGGGACACCGGTGCCGCGCTGGTCGCCCGCGGGTTCGGGGTGGCCCTGGTCCCGCGCCTGGCCGACCTGCCCACCCGGCACGACACCCGGCGCGTCCCCGTCGGGGCGCCGCCGGTGCCGATCCGCCGGGTGGTCGCCGCGGTGCGGGCCGGGTCCGCCGAGCAGCCCGCGATCGCCGCGGGGCTGACGGCGCTGCGGCAGGTCTGCGCCGCGTTGTCGCCGATCCTCGGCACGGTGTCCTGAGAAGCACGGTGTCCTGAGAGTCGCGGTGTCCTGAGAGTCGCGGTGTCTTGAAAGTCGCGGTGTCCTGAGAGTCGGGTCACCCGTGGCGCGGCCTCCGCGACGCCGCGCCGTGGATGAGCTGCAGCGATCACATCGTGTTCGTTGTGTACACGGTTTCCGATCAGGTCTTTCGATGCTCTGCAGCAGTCCGGCACCGCAACCTGGGGCCGTGTTCACGTCGACCGCCCACCCCGCCCCGCCCCGTTCCCGTCGCCCCGGGGCCCGTCCGCTCACGATGGCGGTGGCACTGGCGTCGCTCGCGTTCGGCGCGAACATGGCCGGCCCGCTCTACCCCGGCTACCAGGCACGGCTGGGCTTCGACGACCTCACGCTGACGGTGATCTACGCCGTCTACGCCGTGGTGAGCGTTCCGGCGCTGCTGGTCCTGGGGCCGCTGGGGGACCGGATCGGCCGGGTGCGGATGGTCCGGGCCGGGCTGGTCGTGGCCGCGCTCGGGTCGGTCTGCTTCGCGATCGGGGACGGCGTGGCGTGGCTGGTCGCCGGCCGGGCGCTGCAGGGGATCGCGCTCGGCGCGGCGACCGGGGCGGGGATGGCGGTGCTGGCCGACACCGTCTCCAGCACCCGCCGGCGCCGCTTCGCCGCGGCGGGCGCGCTGGCCTTCCTCGCCGGCACCGCCGCCGGGCCGGGCCTGACCGGCCTGGTGGCCGAGTTCGCCCCGGCCCCGGCCCCGCACGCGACCGTGCACCTGCTGCACGTGGTGCTCGTCGCGGTCGTGTCCGTCCGGCTCGGACGCACCCCGGGGCCGCTGCCGGTCGGGACGCTGGGCGGCCGGCCGCAGGCCGCGCCGCAGCTGCCGGTCGGCAGCCGGGAACCCTTCCTCGCCGCGATGGCGAACGGGTTCGTGTCGTGGGCGGTGGCCGGGCTGTTCCTCGGGCTGGTCCCGAGCGTGCTGGCCCGCGGCGCCGGCGACGTCGGCACGGCCGCGCTCGGGGCGGTCGCCGCGCTCGTGGTGCTCGCGTCCCTGCCGGCGCAGGGCCTGCTCACCCGGCTCGGGGCCGTCCGGGCACAGCGCTACGGGCTCGGCCTGCTCGGGACCGGCCTGGTGGTGCTCGTCGTGTCCGGCGGGTCGGCCCCGCTGCCGGTGGTCCTCGGGACCGCCGCGGTCGCCGGGTTCGGTCACGGCCTCGCCTACGGCGGTGCCCACGGCGTGGTCGAGACGATCGCGGTGGGCGACCGTGCGGCGGGCCTCACCGCCACCGCCTACGTCGTGTACTACCTGGGCGCGGGCCTCCCGACGGTCGCGGTGGGCCTCCTCACCGCGGTGCTCCCGCTCGGGTCCGCGACCGGCGCGCTGGCCGGGGTGCTGCTCGTCGCGGCCGTCGCCGCCGCCGTGCCGACCCGGCGGTTCGCGGTCGCCGGCACCCGCGTGCACCGGCGCACGGACGCCGAGGACAGCCCGCTCGGCGACGTCGCCGACCTGATCAGGGGGATGCTGTGGGGGATGCACCAGGCGAACGGGATCCTGCACGGCCGGACGACGCCCGGGCGCTCGTGACCGCGGGTGCGGGGCCCGGCCAGGGTCGCTGCGATCACGCTCACGCGACGATCCGGCCTCGTCGTCTTGCCGAGATTCGGGCGGGAGACATAGGTTAGCCGTCCCTAATGTCCTGATGTGATGTCCTGAGGTGACGAGGAACCGTGTTGACCGCCTGGGCAGCCTCACGATGAGCACCACGGCCGGGACCGACGTGCAACCGGTCCGGCGCGACACCCACACCGGACGGCAGCTGATCGGCATCCCCCTCGCCGTGGTGGCGCTGGTCGTCGCCTGTGTCCTCAGTGTCATGATCGGCGCGAAGTCGATCCCGGTCGGCACCGTGGTCGACGCGTTCACCGCCTTCGACCCCACGAACAACGACCACCTCTTCGTCCGGGACGAGCGGGTCCCGCGCACGGTGCTCGGCGTGCTCGCCGGCCTCGCGCTCGGGCTCGCCGGGACCGTCATGCAGGCGGTGGCGCGCAACCCGCTGGCCGACCCCGGCGTGCTCGGCATCAACGCCGGGGCGTCGCTGCTGGTCGTCACCGGGATCACCCTGTTCGGGCTCACCACCCTCACCGGCTACGTGTGGTTCGCCTTCGTCGGCGCCGCGATCGCGGCCGTGCTCGTCTACGGGGTGTCCTCGCTGGGCCGCGAGGGCGCGACCCCGATCAAGCTCGCGCTCGCCGGCGCCGCGGCCAACGCCGCGTTCGTCTCCTTCACCACGGCGGTGCTGCTCACCGGGTCCGACGCGTTCGAGCAGTTCCGGCTGTGGCAGGTCGGCTCGCTGGCCGGCCGCGGCTGGGACGTCGTCGGGGCGGTGGCGGTGTTCATCGTCGTCGGGTCGGTGATCGCGCTGCTGTCCGGCGGGCTGCTGAACACCCTCGCGATGGGCGACGACATGGCCCGGGCCCTGGGCCAGAACGTCACCCGCGCCCGGGTGGTCTCGGGGCTCGCGGTGGTGCTCCTGTGCGGTGCCGCGACCGCCGCGGCCGGCCCGATCGGCTTCGTCGGCCTGGCGGTGCCGCAGATCGCGCGGCTGATCGCGGGTCCGGACAACCGCTGGCTGCTGCCCTACGCGGCACTGCTCGCCCCGGTCCTGGTGCTCGGTGCCGACGTCGTCGGCCGGCTGATCGCCCGCCCCGGCGAGGTCCAGGTCGGGATCCTCACCGCCGCCATCGGGGCACCGATCTTCATCGCGCTGGTGCGCGGACGGCGGGTGAGCAGCCTGTGAGCGTCGACCTGCAGACCGTCGTGGCGGACCCGGCCGCCGCCGAGCGGGCGGCGATCCGCCGCACCCGGGCCGGCACCCGTACCCGCCGGATCACGATCGGCGTCGTGCTCGCCGCGGCCGTCGCGCTCGTCGGGGCGGTCGCGCTCTCGGTCGGCGAGTCCGTGATCTCGTTGCCGGACGTGCTCTCCACGCTGGCCGGGCAGGGCAGCCGCAACACCAACTACGTGATCCTGGAACTGCGCCTGCCCCGGGCGGTCACCGCGATCCTGGTCGGGATCGGGTTCGGCCTGTCCGGCACGGTGATCCAGAGCCTGCTGGGCAACCCGCTGGCCAGCCCCGACGTGATCGGGCTCAGTACCGGGGCGAGCGCCGCCGCGGTGCTGGGGATCGTCGTGATCGGCCTGGACGGGATCGCGGTCTCGGTGATCGCCCTGTTCGGTGCGCTGCTCACGGCGGCCGTGATGTACGTGCTCGCCTGGCGGGACGGGGTCTCCGGGTACCGGCTGATCCTCATCGGCATCGGTCTCGCCGCCCTGCTGCTCAGCGTCGTGAGCTTCTTCATGACCCGGGCCCAGGTCACCAGCGCCTCCGAGGCGCTGGTCTGGATCAGTGGCAGCCTCAGCGGGCGCAACTGGTCGCAGGCGGTCCCGCTGGCCGTCGCGCTGGCCGTGCTGGTGCCGGTCCTGGCCGTGCTCTCCCGGGTCCTGGGCCTGCTGGGCATGGGCGACGACACCGCCCGGGGCCTCGGGGTCCCGGTCCAGCAGACCCGGCTGGCGCTGCTGATCGTCGCGGTCGCGATCGCCGGGGTGGCGACGGCGGCGACCGGCCCGATCGCGTTCGTCGCCCTGCTGGCCGGTCCGATCGGGCGCACCCTGTCCCGCGACGGCGGCGCGGCGCTGCTGCCCTCGGCGTTGGTCGGCGCCCTGATCGTGCTGATCGCCGACTTCGCCGCCCAGCACACCCCCGGCCTGCCGCTGCTCCCGGTGGGCGTGCTCACCGGCGCGATCGGCGCCCCGTACCTGCTGTTCCTGCTGGCGACGATGAACCGAGCCGGCCGAGGAGGATGACCGATGACCGACGACGAGCCCACCGGGACCCGGCACACCCTGCGCGGTGAGCACCTCCGGCTGGCCTACGACCGGCGCCAGGTCGTCGACGATCTGAGCATCGACATCCCCACCGGGGGCGTCACGATGATCATCGGCCCGAACGGCTGCGGGAAGTCGACGCTGCTCCGGGCGCTGGCCCGGCTGCTGACCCCGGTCGGGGGCACGGTCTACCTCGACGGGCGCGACATCGGCACGGTCCCGAACCGCGAGGTCGCCACCGTGCTGGGCATCCTGCCCCAGTCCCCGGTCGCGCCGGACGGCATCACCGTGACCGACCTGGTCAGCCGGGGCCGCTACCCGCACCAGGGCTGGTTCCGCAAGTGGAACGCCGAGGACGACGACGCGGTCGCCGAGGCCCTGGCCGTCACCTCCACCGGGGAGCTGGCGGACCGGCCCGTCGACCAGCTCTCCGGTGGGCAGCGCCAGCGGGTCTGGATCGCGATGGCGCTCGCCCAGCGCACCGACCTGCTGCTGCTGGACGAGCCGACCACCTACCTCGACCTCGCCAACCAGGTCGAGCTGCTCGACCTGCTGACCGACCTCAACCGGCGTTCCGGCACGACGATCGCGGTCGTGCTGCACGACCTGAACCTGGCGTGCCGCTACGCGGACCACCTGGTCGCGATGCGGGCGGGGCAGATCATGGCCGAGGGCAAGCCGTCCGAGATCGTCACGCCCGAGATGATCAAGGAGGTGTTCCGGCTGGACGCCGACGTCCTGCGCGATCCGGTGTCCGGGACCCCGATGATCGTCCCGATCGGACGGCACCACGTCGCGGCTCCGACGGCGACGATCACCGATGAAGTGGAGAACACCGCATGATGTCCCTTCGCCGCCGCCCGGTGGCCGTCGTGGCGAGCGTCCTCGCCGCCCTGTTCGTGCTCGCCGGCTGCGGCCAGGTCGAGGAGGAGCCGGCCGCCGGGGGCGCCACCATCGAGACGATGTTCGGGCCGGTCACGGCGCCGGAGAACCCGCAGCGGGTCGTGGCGCTCGGCTGGTCCGACGCCGAGGCCGCGCTCGCGCTCGGGGTCCAGCCGGTCGGTGTCAGCGACTGGATGGAGTTCGGCGGCAAGGGCGTCGGCCCGTGGGCGGCCGACCTGTTCACCGAGACGCCGGCCCAGCTCGGCACCATGGAGCTGAGCTACGAGCAGATCTCCTCGCTCGAGCCGGACCTGATCCTCAACACCCGCTCGGACAACAGCCAGGAGAAGCACGACGAGCTCTCCAAGATCGCGCCCACGATCTCGGCACCCCCGGGTGTGGTCGCCTACGGCACGAGCTGGCAGCAGCAGACCGAGATGGTCGCCGCCGCGCTCGGCAAGCCCGAGGAGGGCGCCCGGCAGATCGCCGACCTGCAGGCGAAGTTCGACGAGGCGAAGGCCGCGAACCCGCAGTTCGCCGGCAAGAACGTCGCGGTCGGCGCGCGCTTCGCCGACCAGTACGGCGCCTACGTCCGCGGTGACGCGCGGGTCGACTTCATGGAGAGCCTCGGCTTCGTCAACAAGCCGGAGCTGCAGGCACAGGCCGGGGACACGTTCTACGTGCAGCTGGCCCGCGAGCAGATCGAGCAGCTCTCCGCCGACCTCACCGTGATGTTCCCGATCGGCGGGGACGCGGCGCCGCTGCGCGGGGACACCGTGCTGAACCAGATCCCGTCCGCCGAGGCCGGGAACCTGCTGATCCTGGACGACGAGACGCTCGTCGAGGCCTTCTCGGCCGGCTCGACCCTGGCCACCGAGTACGCGCTCCAGCACGCGGTCCCGAAGTTCGCCGAGACCCTGTCCTGACCTCCGGGCCCGACCGGGCCGACCCGACCCGCCGCCGTCCACCGTCCTGGTGGGCGGCGGCATCGGTCAGCCGTCCTTGTGGGCCTTGTACCCGACGATGATGTGCTGGTGCATGACTTCGTAGGCGTGGTCCGGGGCGACCCGCATGGCGTCGGTCAGCTCGTAGTGCTCCGTCAGCAACTCTCCGGCATCGGCTGCGAGCTTGTGGAACTGCTCGAAGATCTGCAGCGCCTTGGCGCGGTCCCAGATGCTGTCGAACATCTCGGTCAGGATCGGGTTCGCGGCAGCTTCGACGACGGACCGGTGGATCATGCGGTTCTGGTGGTAGGTCTCGGCCGCGGTCTGCGCCCCACTCTTCACGGCGTCCTCGATCGTCTGCTCGACGATGTGGATTGCCGGCTCGCCGAGTTCGGCGACGCGGCGTGCGGAGAAGGCCTCGACGGCGATCCGGGACTCGTAGAGGTGCTCCAGGTCGGTGGTGGCGATCTCGCGCACCGTGTAGCCCTTGCGGCCGGTCGGCTCGACCAGGCCTTCGCGTTCCAGACGGCGCAGCGCGTCCCTCACGGGGGTGCGGCTGATCTCGAGCCGTTCGGCGAGTGCGTCCATGACCAGGCGTGACCCTGGAGGCAGGTCACCAGCGAGCATCGCCTCGCTGATCCGGCGGTACGCCTCGTCGGCGAGAGGCGTACCGCCACGCCCGATGGGCTGGAGCACCATGCCGCGACCTCCACGTCTGCTGTCCGTCGTCACCGGGTCGCGGGGTCCTGCGTAGGTACGGACCGGTCCGATACCGCAGTGGACCGGACTGCGGCCCGCACGGCTCGTTGCCGAGTCTAAGTGCTTGCGCGATCCGGGCTGCTACGCCATAGTACCGTATACGAAACACGAAACACGGTGCCCAGCAGGTCGCTCGTCCACCCCTCTCGAGCGGCCTGGGCCGGTGGCCGGCGGCTCCCCACCACAGGCCGGGTCTGCCGTTGCGCGACATCTCCCTGTCTGGCGAACACCCGGTTCGGCGTTCCGGCCGACCGGGAGCGGTCGTAGCTGACGCACCTCACCCACCACTCGTCTCGGAGCAGTGATGACACTTCAACGCGACTCCCTGTCCGGTATCCCGGTACCGTCGCGCACCGACTACGCGGCGCTCGTGCGCGAGGATCGAGTACACCGGACGCTGTACACCGACCCGGCGGTCTTCGCTGAGGAGATGGTGAAGGTGTTCGGCGGGCGCTCGTGGGTTTACCTGGCGCACGAGTCACAGCTACCGGAGCCGAACTCCTTCCTCTCGGTCCGGATGGGGCTGCGTCCCGTGATCGTCACCCGGGACCGCAAGGGCAGTCTGCACGCCGTGTTCAACCGGTGCAGTCACCGCGCAGCGACCTTGTGTCGAGAGGAGAGCGGGGTCGCGAAGAGCTTCCAGTGCCCGTATCACGGGTGGACCTTCCGCAATACCGGTGAGCTGGTCGGCACCCCGTGGCCGCAGGGCTACGGCGAGGACTTCGACCGGGCCGAGCACGGGCTGCACAAGGTGGCCCGGGTGGAGTCCTACCGTGGGTTCGTCTTCGGCACGCTCAACGAGTCGGCCCCGTCGGTGGTGGACTGGCTCGGCCCGGCGGCGGGCTGGCTGGACTACTGGATCGACCGCGCGCCGCAAGGCGAGATCGTCGTCCGTAGTGCGGCGAATCGGATGGGCTACCGGGGCAACTGGAAGCTCGCCTACGACAACGCCGGCGACGGCTACCACCCGGCGTTCTCGCACCGGTCGCTGCTGGAAATGGCGTCCCGGATGGGCACCAGCAAGGACATGGCCTACTTCGGTGTCTCACCGGACGAGGGGCTGATGCGGACCTACATGCTCGGCAACGGGCACAGCGTGATCGACCAACGGCCCAACTACGACGGCCCGGGCAGCTTCTGGGCGAACCAGCGCCCGCAGCCGGGCCGCGAGCGGTTCGAGGAGAAGATCCGTGCCGAGCACGGCGACGACGCCGACCGGTTGCTCGACCTGGCCATCGGCTCGCAGATCAACCTGAACATCTTCCCGAACCTGCTGATCATCGGGAACCAGGTCCAGGTCATCGAGCCGCTCGGAGTGGAACGCACCCAGCTCACCTGGCACGCCACCACGGTCGGAGGCGTGCCGTCGGAGGTGAACACGATGCGGATGCGCACCCAGGAGGATTTCCCCTCCTTCGGTGAGCCGGACGACCAGGCCAACTTCGAGGAGGTCCAACGAGGTCTCGCCGCGCCTGAGGCCGAGTGGGTCCTGATGAACCGCGGCCTGGGGGTGCCCGGCTGGCAGGAGGTCGGACCGGACGGCGTGGTGTCGAGCCGAGCGACCGATGAGTTGCACATGCGCCGCTACTACGCCGCCTGGCAGGAGATGATGAGCGAGGACACCACGCGATGAGCAGCCCCCTTCCCGCCGAGTACGCCGACACCTCGTCCTGGTCGTACCACATTGACCAGCGCTATTACGACGAGCTGGCCCGCCAGTGCGCGCTGCTGCGCGAGGACTGGCCGAGCGCCGGCACCGACGAGATCGTGCGGGTCCAGTCCTTCCTCACCCGAGAGGCCCGCCTGATCGATGAGGGCCGCTTCAACGACTGGCTCGAGCACTTCACCGACGACTGCCTGTACTGGGTGCCGGTCACTGCCGGCGGCGGGGACCCGACCACCGAGGTCTCGCACGCCTTCGACGACCGGCGTCGCCTCACCGACCGGGTCTACTGGTTGCGTACCGGGCTGGCGTTCAGCCAGATCCCGGCCTCGCGGACCCGGCGCGTCATCGGCAACGTCGAGACCACCGTCGACCCCGCGACGGGGGAACAGCTGGTCCGCTCCAACGTCGTGGTGCACGAATTCCGCGCTGGGGTCACCAAGACCTACCCCGGCTGGTACGGCCACGTCCTGAGAAAGACCGAGGGAGGATGGCGGATCAAGCTCAAGCAGATCAACCTGCTCGACTCCGACCAGATCCACGAGAATCTGACGCTGGTGTTCTGAGATGCCTCCCGACGCTCCTGATGCCCCGGACCAGCTCGAGGCTCTGCGACGGGAGAACGCTCTGCTCCGGCTGCGCGTCGCCCGTCTCGAGCGGGAACTGTCCAGTACCACGCCCTTGATCGAGCAGGCCAGACACCTGGCGGTCTGGGACTTCACCCCTTACGAGATCACTCCGGACGACAGCTGGGTGGCCGTCGACCGGGCCAAGGTGATGTCCCTGATGGGCGCGCTCGCCCGGATCGACCACTGGAACCCCTGGGGCACCGACATCGAACCGAGGCCACAGCCATGACGACCATTGCCGTGATCACCCACGTGGATCGGGCCGACGTCGGCCTGGTCGACGAGATCGCCCGCGACCGCGGCCACGAGTGCCGGATCGTGCGGCCGTACCGGGGTGAGCAGCTCTCCGAGCTCGACGAGGTCGGCGCCGTGGTGGCGATGGGTGGGCCGCAGGCCGCCTACGAGGACCACCCGTATCTCGAGGACGAGGGCCGGTTCCTGTCCGCCGCCGTCGATGCCGACGTTCCCGTACTGGCGATCTGTCTCGGCTCCCAGGTGCTGGCCCGGGCACTCGGCGGCACCGCACACCCCGGCGGTACCGGCCTGGAGGCCGGAATCATCGACGTCAAGCCCTCCGACACCACCGCGGGTGGGATTGCCGGCCAGTTCTTCTCGTTCCACTCCGACTCGATGACCCCACCCGCGACCGCCGAGGTGCTCGCCACATCCGACCGCTACGTCCAGGCCTGGGCCCTCGGCTCGGCACTTGCGGTTCAGTTCCATCCCGAGATCACCATGACCGGCGTGCACGACGTGCTCGAGGTGGAAGGCCCGAAACTCGAGCGGTTCGGCGTCGACGTGGCCGCGATGCACGCCGAGGCCGAGCGGTACTTCGCCGACGGCGCCCCGGATGCCCGAGCCCTGCTCGGTCATTGGTTCGACCTACTCCCGTCCGACCGCCCCCGACACTGATCCCCGAAGGAGAGAGATCATGCCCACCACCGGCAAGTTCATCGAACGACACGGCCTGTACGGACCGGAGAAGATCGAGGCCGCCGAGCGGTCGAAGAAGCTCGTCGAGCAGAACGACGTCGAGCTGATCCGGATCGTCTGGCCCGACCAGCACGGGTTGCTGCGGGGCAAGGCGCTGACCCGGGCGGCGTACTTCGCTGCGCTCGAGTCCGGCAACGAGATCACCATGGCGCCGTTCTTCTTCGACCCGGCGAACGCGATCGTGCTCAACCCGTTCAGCGCCGACGGCGGATTCGCCGTCGAGGGCCTGGGCGGCAGCCCGAACATCACCATGGTCCCCGACCCCGACACGTTCCAGCTGCTGCCGTGGGCGCCGAAGACCGCGGTGGTCTTCGCCGACCTCTACATGAGCAACGGGGCGCTGTTCCCGCTGGCGCCGCGCACCATCCTGCGGAACTCGCTGGCCAAGCTCGCCGAGCGCAACTACAAGCTCGTCGCCGGCATCGAGATGGAGTGGTATCTCACCCGGATCGTCGATGACCTGCTCGGCAAGTGCTCGCTGGGGGCGCCCGGCACTCCGGCGGACCCACCCCAGGTCGCTCCGGTCGCACGCGGCTACAACTACCTGCTCGTCGACCACCTCGACGAGATCGACGATGCGCTCACTCCCATTCGTGACTCGGTGCTGGCGATGGGGCTGCCGCTGCGGTCCTTCGACGACGAGTGGGCCCCCAGCCAGGTCGAAACGACGTTCGACGTGCTCGAGGGGATGGCCGCGGCCGATGCGGCCAGCCTGTTCAAGATGGCGGTCAAGCAAACTGCCAAGCGACACGGCTACCTTGCCTCGTTCATGTGCACGCCGGCGATCGAGGGCTTCTACGCCAGTGGCTGGCACATGCACACCTCGGTGGCCGACGCCACGACCGGGGAGAACCTGATGGTCCCCGGCGAGGGTGAGGCGCTGTCCGAGCTGGGCCGGCACTATGTCGGCGGGCAGCTGGCACACGGTGCGGCCGCGTCGGTGTTCACCACCCCGACCATCAACGGCTACCGCCGCCGACGCCCCTACTCGCTGGCGCCCGACCGGCTGACCTGGGCCTACGACAATCGCGCGGCGATGATGCGGGTCATCAGCGCTCCCGGCGACAAGGCCTCGCACGTCGAGAACCGGGTCGGCGAGGCCGCGGCCAACCCGTACCTGTACATGGCCTCTCAGGTCGTGGCCGGACTCGACGGCATCGTCAACCAGACATCGCCCGGCCCGCTGAGCGAGGACCCCTACACCGCCGACGTCACGCAGCTGCCGACCAGCCTGTCCGATGCCGTCGGGGTGCTGGAGAACGACCAGTTCTTCCGCGGCGAGTTCGGCAGCACCTTCGTCGACTACCTGGTCACCATGAAGCGCAGTGAGATCACCCGGTACGAAGCCTGGGTCGCAGAGAACCCCGACGCCGACACCTACGTCAACGGGGTCACCGACTGGGAGCACCGGGAGTACTTCGAGCTGTTCTAGGCCGGACCAGCCCCACCGTCACCTCCGCCGTCGGCCGGCTCCGCCGGCCGGCCGGCGCGGGGGCCGACCCCGATTCGAAAAGGCAACAGGAATGCCCAAGATCGTCTTCAACTCGCCCGACGGTTCCCAGCACGTAGTCGAAGCCCGCAACGGCTCGTCGATCATGGAAGCGGGGACCCGCGCCGGGGTGCCCGGGATCGTCGCCGAGTGCGGTGGCGCGCTGGCCTGTGCCACCTGCCACGTCTACGTCGCCGACCCGTTCCGGGACGCGGTCGGCGAGGTCGGTGACTTCGAGGACGAGATGCTCGACGACGCAGAGGCCGAGCGCACCGCCGCCAGCCGGCTGTCCTGCCAGATCCCGATGACCGACGAGCTCGACGGTGTCGAGGTCACGGTGGCGCCCGAGCAATGAGCGAACCGCAGAACCTTCCCGCCCGTACCGGGGTACTCGTGGTGGGCGCCGGCGAAGCCGGAGTCCGCGTGGCGGCCTCGCTGCGCGAACTCGGCCACGACGAGCCGATCCTGCTGCTGGGCGACGAACCACACCCGCCGTACCAGCGACCGCCGCTGTCGAAGGCATTCCTCGACGGCACCACCGACCACGACACCCTGGCGCTGCGCACCCCGGATTTCTTCCGCGAGGCCAGGATCGAGGTCCGGACCGGCCGGCCGGTTGCCGACCTCGAGATCGATGACTCCGGAGCGGGCAGCGCCCGCTGCGCCGGCGGCGATACCGTCGCGTTCGACCACCTGGTCCTGGCCACCGGGGCCCGGGCCCGCACACTCCCGATCGGTGGCGCGGACCTTGACGGGGTCTGCACGCTGCGTAGCCTGCACGACGCGGAAACCCTGCGCGCACGGCTGGCCAGGGCACACCGGGTGGTCGTGCTCGGCGCCGGCTACATCGGCCTGGAGGCGGCCGCGGTCGCGTCCGCCCGCGGACTCGACACGACCGTCGTCGAGCGCGAGAACCGCCTGCTGAGCCGGGTCAGCGCGGCGCCATTGTCAGAGTTCCTGCTCGACCGGCACCGAGCATGGGGCGTCCGCTTCGAACTCGACACAGAGGTGCGCGAGATCGTCGGTGACAGCGGCCGGGTGCAGGCCGTAAAGCTGGCCGACGGCCGCGAACTCCCGGCTGACCTCGTCGTCGTCGGCGTCGGTGCGGTACCCGGAACCGAACTCGCCGAGAAGCTCGGACTGGAGGTGCGGCGCGGCATCGTCGTCGACACCGCAGGACGGACCAGCCACCGGGGGGTGTTCGCCGCAGGCGACTGCACCGTGCTGCCCCACCCCCACCTATCCGACGAGCTGCTCGGAGTGGAATCGGTTCAGAATGCCAACGACCAGGCCAGGGCGGTCGCCGCCGCCGTCGCCGGCGTCGCGCCGCCCCCGCCGGCGGTACCGTGGTTCTGGTCCGACCAGCGCGACCTGAAGCTGCAGATCGCCGGTATCTCCAGTGGACACGACAGCTATGTGGTCCGTTCGAGCTCCAGCGGCAACGACGTGACGGTCCTCTACTACCGCGAGGGTGCGCTGATCGCGTCCGAGTCGGTGAACCGGCCCAAGGACTTCATGGCCGTCAAGCGGGCGCTGGGCAAGGACAGGACCATCCCGCCGACGGCCGCGGCCGACCCGGACACGCTGTTGAAGGATTTGATCATCGATCGGACCTGAGAGCGCGTGCCTCGGGCACACGCTCTGCGCCCCTCGAAGGAGAGGAGGACCATGGCGGAGCCGGCAGCACACGACGACGTCGCAGAGTTGATCCTCACGACCACCGACACCCTGTGTGGCGCCTCCACGCTCGAGGAGGTGATGGAGCGCTACCTCGAGATCGTCGCTGCGGCGCTGCCCGCCCGCTCGCTGGGCATCTACCTGTTTCCGACGGTGCACAGCCGGTCCGGGGCCCGCATTACTGCCGGGGTCAGCGACGTCTTCCTCGCCCGTTACGAGGACGCCGGCCGGGACCACGACCCGGTACTCGACCGGGCCCTGTCGACCGGGCGGGCCGTCCACAGCGCCCACCTGATGCCCGATGACGACTGGCAGCAGCTCGACTTCTACAAACAGGTCCTCGCGTTGCACCGGATGCGGATGGTGCTCGAGGCACCGGTGACCGCCGGTGCGCGGGCGGTCGGCACGCTGAACTTCGGCGACCGGGACCCGGCCCGGTTCGCCGAGCCCGCCACCCTCGCCGTAGTCTCGGCGCTCGGCCGGGTGGTGGGCTCGGCCGTGTCCGCGCTGAACGAGCGCGGTGAGCTGCAGCGCGAGCGCGACCACGCATACGCTGCGCTGGACGTGGCGTCCGACGCGCTCGTCATCACCGACCTCGCGTCCGGTCGCCGCCGGCTCAACGAGTCGGCCCGGCGGCTGCTCGAGACGGTCGCGCCGGCCGACCCCGAGGTCTGGCTGGAGGACACCATGGCCGCGGCCGCGGCCCCCGGTGGCGACGGCCGATGGACGACGATGTCCGAGTCCGGATGGTCGCTGTCGGTGCGCGAAGTCCCCGGACCGCCCGGTTCCCGCACCTCGATCACCGTGCTGCGCCTGCACGAGGTCGCCTCCGCGACCGCGGCGCTACCGCCGTCGCTGGCCGCGCTGCTGTCTCCGCGCGAGCAGGAGGTGGCCCGGCTCGTGGCACTCGGCCTGCAGGACGACCAGATCGCGGCGCGGGTGTTCCTGAGCCGCCACACCGTCAAGCAGCACCTCAAAGCGATCTACCGCAAGCTGCGCATCAACTCCCGGGTCGCCCTGACCAGGGTGGTTCTCGATGCTCCGGTGCCACCTCCCTCGCACGAGGGATGACGCTGCTACCTCCCTCGGAGTGCTGCCGCAGCACCCGCGCACCTCATTAGCTTCCGGTGCGGGGTGAACGACCTCACACCGGAAGGAGAAGCGGATGAGTGGCTCGTTGAGCGAACGCGACCGGCGTTGGAGTCGGCTGCAGGCCGCGATGGCCGAGGAAGGTCTGGAGGCGCTGGTGATCGCCGGCGCCGACTACCGCGGCCACAAGGGGACTCTGCGCTATGTCGCGGACTACAACCTCGCGCACCGTTACGGCTACAGCGTCGTCTTCGCCGGCGCCGAGCCGATCATGGTGCTGCCGCAGAACCTGACCGGCGGGCGCCGCCCCCGGACGGGCTGGGTCGGTGACTACCGCTACCCGCACGACCTGGGAGCAGGCCTGGTCGAGGTGCTCGAGAGCGGGCCGCGGGCCGGCCGGATCGGCGTCGTCGGCCTCGGACAGATCATGAAGGTCGAGGACTACCTGCGGATCGCGGGAGCATTCCCGGATGCCGAGATCGTCGATGCCTCTCCGATGTTCGAGCGCGTCCGTGCGGTGAAGAGCGCCGAGGAGCTGCGCGGCGCCGAGGAGTCCGCCTACATCACAGACCGCTGCTTCGAACGGTTGCTGGAGGTGGCCCGGCCCGGCGTCACCGAGCGGGAGGTGGCGGCCGAGATGTACGCCACGGCCGCCCGCCTCGGCGGCGAGGACCCGCTGTTCCTGACGATGTTCGCCGACGACGAGCCCACCGGGCCGTGCCCGACGTTCGGCGCGCCGCGCGACCGCGTACTGCGAGCGCACGATGTGTTCACCTTCTCCTACGAGGTGGTCGGCCCGGCCGGCTACTGGGTCGAGCTGTCCCGGATGGTGACCTTCGCGCCGCCCGCCGAACCGGTCGAGCGGATCGCCCGCGCGGTCGGGGCCGGGATGGCGGCCGCCGCCTCGGCGATCACTCCGGGCATCGGCACCGGTGACGTCCAGAAGCAGGTCATCGCGGCCGTGGAGGCCGAGGGCGTGAAGTCCTCCTACTGGTCCGGACACGGGCTGGGGCAGGACGTGCTGGAGGAGCCCTGGATCGGGCTCGACGTCGTCCAGGACGACAGCTCCGCCGGCGCGGTGTCCACGCTCGACTCCGGGATGGTTTTGGCGCTGCACCCGATGCTCTGGGAGGCCGACACCGCGGCCATGGGCTACATGGCCGACACCCACGTCGTCACCGACTCGGGTTGCCGGACACTTTCCGAGCATCCGGTCCAGCTCTACCGGATCCCGGCGGGGGCCTGACATGGCAACGACACCACAGACCGTCGATCCGATCCTCGCCTCGGTGCTGCAGCGTCGTGTGGACGCCATCGCCAAGGAGATGGCGACGATGTTGATGCGATCGTCCCGGTCACCGATCTTCAACGAGATCGGTGACCTGGTGACGGTGCTGTTCGATGCGAAGGGGCGAGCTCTGGCCCAGGCGGAGTTCGCGGCCATCATCGCGTTCGGGGCGCAGCCACCGCTCGAGTACATCATCGACTACTTCGGCGACGACATCGCCGACGGTGACGTCATCCTGCACAACGATGTGTTCACCGGTGGCAACCAGAACGCCGACACCGGCGTGTATCTGCCGATCTTCCACGAGGGTGAGTTGGTCGCCTGGGCCGCGGCCAAGGGGCACATGGCCGACATCGGCGGTATGACCCTCGGCGGCTACAACCCACAGGCCAGGGAGATCTGGCAGGAGGCCCTGCGGATCACACCGGTCAAGATCTACTCCGGGGGCGAGCTCCGGAAGGACGTCTGGGACCTCGTCGGCGCCAACATCCGCATCGACTTCGTCATGCAGGACATCCAGTCGATGGTCGGCGCCTGCACGGTCGGCAAGCGTCGGCTGCTGCAGGTACTGGACCGGTACGGAGCACCGCGGTTCACCGAGCACATGGACTACGTGCTCGACGCGTCCGAGCAGCAGGTCCGCGCCGAGGTCGCGCGCTGGCCCGACGGCGTCTACCACGGCGAGAGCTGGATGGTCTCCGACGGCGTCGATGCCGGCGCCCGCTACCGGATCGCCTGCGAGGTGCGGATCGAGGGCGACGAGATCACCTTCGACTTCACCGCCACCGACGACCAGTCACCCGGCATCGCGAACATGCCGCCCGCCTCGGCGAAGGGGGCCGTGCGGATCGCCTTCCTGATGCTCATCGCCGCCGGCGGTGTGGTCATCCCGACCAACCAGGGCCTGTTCGCGCCACTGAGCACGGTGTTCCGCGAGGGATCGCTGCTGAACCCGCGGTTCCCCGCCGCCACGATCTTCGGCAACCAGATGTGCGACGAGGTGCTCGAGGCGATCATGACGGCGCTCGCCGACGCCCTCCCGGACCGGGTGACCGCCGGCTGGAACCAGTTCATCTGCACATCGCTGAACGGGACCGACCCGCGCACCGATGCTCCGTTCGTCACGCTCACCGTGTTCCAGCGCAGCGGTCCCGGTGCCATGCGCGGCACCGACGGGTGGGACGCCTTCGGCTTCACCGGGACCGCCGGTCAGATGCGGTCCCCGGACCCGGAGATGTTCGAGATGACCTCGCCACACTTTCTCGAGTACCACGAGTACCTCCCGGATTCGGCCGGTGCAGGCGAGTGGCGCGGAGGGCTCGGTACCCGCTCCGCATGGCGCTGCCACGGCCTCGACGAGGTCGGTGTCACGATCGGCGACGACGTCGTCAGCGAGGGCGCCGAGGCGGCCCGAGGCCTGTTCGGCGGGCACGACGCGGGCCGGAACGAGATCGTCGTCGAGCACCCCGACGGCAGCACCCATGTCTGGGGTTCGAAGGAGCTGGTGTCGCTGCCGCCGGGGGCCGTCGTGCGCGCTACCAGCGGTGGTGGCGCCGGGTACGGCAACCCGCACCGGCGTCCGGCAGATGTCGTCCTCCGCGAGATGCGGAACGGCCTGGTGAGTCCGGAGCGTGCCCGCAATGACTACGGCGTCGCCGTCACCATCGGTCCGGACGGGTCCTGGAGCGTCGACGAGCAGACCACCTCCGCCCTGCGGAGTGCGAGCGGAGGAATCCACCGATGAGTGAGAAGACCGGGACGACCGGGTTGCGGATCGGGATCGATGTCGGCGGGACGTTCACCGACTTCCTCGTCGTGGCGCCCGACGGCAGCCACCTGGTGCACAAGACCAGCTCGGTCCCCTCGGACCCCTCGCGGGCCGTCGTACAGGGCCTGCGCGAGATCGCCGACCTGCGTGGACAGTCGGTCCAGGATCTGCTGGCCGAGACGCACACGATCGTGCACGGCACCACGGTCACCACGAACGCGCTGCTCACCCGGCGCGGTGCGACCACGGGCCTGCTGACGACCGAGGGGTTCCGTGATGTGCTGCCGATGCGCGACGGGACCCGCGAGGCTGCCTACGACAACCGACTGACCGCTCCCGAACCGCTGGTGCCCCGGCACCTGCGGCTTCCGGTGCCCGGTCGGGTCGACCACGGGGGCCAGGTGGTCACCGAGGTCGACCTCGATGCCGTGCGGTCGGCTGCCGAGACCTTCCGCGAGGCCGGGGTGGAGGCAGTGACGATCAGTTTCATGCACTCGCACGCCAACCCCGACCACGAGGACGCTGCGGCCGCAGCTCTGGCCGAGGTGCTGCCCGAGGTCTACCTGACCCGGTCCAGCGAGCTGCTCCCGCAGGTGCGCTACTACGATCGCACCTCCACCGCGGTGCTCAACTCCTATGCAGGCCCGATCATCCGTCGATACCTGACCGGGCTCACCGACACGCTCGCCGAGGCGGGCTTCGGCGGCATCCTGCTGCTGATGCAGTCGAACGGCGGGGTCGCCACTCCCACCGAACTGGCCCGGCGGGCGGCGCTGTCGCTGCTGTCCGGGCCGGCGTCCGGCCCCACGGCCGGGTTGTTGGAGGTCGAGCTGCACGGCTGGGACCGCTGCCTGACCGTGGACATGGGTGGAACCAGTTTCGACGCCGCCGTCGTCAATGACGGACAGCCGCTGGTCATGACCGACGGCACGATCGACCGCTGGCGGATCGCGCTGCCGATGGTCGACATCCACACCATCGGCGCCGGGGGCGGCAGCATCGCCCGGGTCGACGACGGCGGGATCCTGCGGGTCGGCCCGGAGAGCGCGGGCGCGGTACCCGGGCCGGCCTGCTACGGCCGGGGCGGAGACCGAGCCACGGTCACCGATGCCGACGTGCTCCTCGGCTACATCGACGCCTCGTCGTTCATGGCCGGTGGCGTCCCCCTCGATGCCGCGGCGTCGCACGCCGCCATGGAACGCGACGTCGCCCACCCGCTGGGGCTCGACGTCACCACCGCGGCGGCGGGCGTCTACGACCTGGTGAACGTCAGCATGGCCGCCGGCGTGCAGGCGATCACCGTGCGGCGCGGCCTGGACCCGCGGGACTTCCCGATCGTGGTCGCGGGTGGCGCGGGCCCGGTGCACGCCGCCGCGATCGCGAGCGAGCTGGAGATCCCGGTCCTGGTGACCCCCCGGCAGTCCTCGATCTTCTGCGCCTCCGGGATGCTGGTGTGTGACTTCAAGCACGACTACGTGCAGAGCGTCAGTACCACCCTCGGCGAGGTCGACCTGGACCAGCTCGGCCGGATCTGGCGAGAGATGGCCGGTGCCGGTCGGGAGACACTGCGCGGGGAGGGCATCGGTGACTCCGCGATCTCGTTCGAGCCGTCGCTGGACATGCGCTACGCCGGCCAGTGGTTCGAGATCAACGTGCCGGTGGGGGAGTCCGCGGTCGACGGGCCCGATCGGGGCCGGCTGGCGGAGCTGTTCCACGCCCAGCACGACACCCTGTTCGGGTACAGCACCGCGGATCAACCCGTGGAGATCCTCAACGTCCGGCTGACCGCCGTCGGTGCCACGCCCCGGCCGGCACTCGATCTCGCTGAGCTCGGTGCCGACCTCGACGACGATCCGCAGATCGGTGAACGCCCGATCTGGTCGCCTGCGCAGCGCAGGATGGTGCCCGGCCGGGTCCTCGACGGCCACCGGATGGCGCCCGGCGCGCGCCTGTCCGGGCCGGCGGTCATCGAGCTCGGGACGACCAGCGTCGTCGTGCTCGACGACTACGACGTGGTCGTCGACTCGCACGGTTCGTTCGTGCTGTACCTGCGAGCCCGCGCGCACGAGCTCGCCGACCGGCTCTCGCTGACCGGCGAACTGGTGGGCCGGTGACTCCGGTGTCCGCACCACACGGGGCTGCCGCCCTGGCCGGGTCCACCGCGGTGGTCACCGGCGGTGCGACGATCATCGGCGAGGCCACCGTCCGGGCGTTCGTCGACGCGGGCGCACGGGTGGCCGTGCTGGACATCGACAGCGAGCGCGGCGCCACGATCGCGGACGGCTACGGCGACGAGGTCAGCTTCCACCCGACCGACATCACCGACGACCAGGCAGTCGCGAGCGCCCGCCGCGAGATCCTCACCCGGCACGGCAGGATCGACACGCTCGTGCACATCGCGTGTTCCTACGTCGACGACGGCCGCGCCTCGACCCGGGAGCAGTGGCGGACCAGCCTGGACGTCAACGTCGCGAGCATCGCCCTGGTGACCACTGCGTTCCTGGAGCCGCTGGCTGCCTCGCCGCACGGCTCGGTGGTCGTCTTCACGTCGATCTCCGGGCAGGTCGCCCAGCCCGACCGCTGGCTCTACCCCGCGGGCAAGGCCGCGGTGGCGCAGCTGACCCGGACCATGGCGCTGGACCTGGCACCGGAGGGGATCCGGGTCAACTCGGTGCGGCCCGGGTGGACCTGGTCCGCAGTGATGGACCAGCTCTCCGGCGGAGATCGGGCCAAGACCGATCGGGTCGCCGGTCCGCTGCACCTGGCCGGGCGGGTCGGTGACCCCGAGGAGGTCGCCGCGGCCGTCCTGTTCCTCGCCTCACCGGCGGCCTCGTTCGTCACCGGTGCCGACCTGGCCGTCGACGGAGGATATTCCGCACTCGGGCCGGAACGGACCGAGGTCCTCATTCCGAAGCTCGCCGAGTGAACGCCGGGGTACCGGGCGAGCTCCCTACGTCCGGTACCCCGGCCCACCTCCACGCAGCGCCGGCCCCCCCTCCGCTCGCCGGCGCCTTCCGCCGTGCGCGCCGACCTGTACGGATCGCGTGCCCCAGTCCCACCCAGAAGAGGTGACCTCGCCATGTCCCGACCGGTTCGTGTCGGAGTGATCGGTGCCGGCTTCGCCGGCCTCAGCTCGGCCAAGGTGCTCCGTGCCATGGGATTCGACGTCGTCGTGTTCGATGCCTCCCCCGACGTGGGTGGTGTCTGGAGCAGGACCCGGCGTTATCCCGGGCTGACGACGCAGAACGGCAAGCACAGTTATGCGCTGTCGGACCATCCGATGCCCGCGCACTATCCCGAGTGGCCTACCGGGGCACAGGTACAGCAGTACCTGGAGAGCTACGCCGACCGATTCGCGTTGTGGGAGGTGGTACGGCTCGGAACCCGGGTCGTGCATGCCGACCTCGACGAGCAGCGGCCCGGCTGGACGCTGCAGCTGCGCGACGAGGCGACCGGCGCCGACCTCGACGATGTCGAGGTCGACCACCTGGTCGTCGGCAACGGAATCTTCTCCATCCCGTCCATCCCGGACTATCCCGGTGCCGAAGAGTTCGCCGACGCCGGCGGCCGGCTCTGCAGCGTGTCCGATGTCGACGACCTCGAGCAGGTCGCCGGCAAGCACGTTGTGGTGGTCGGGTACGGCAAGTCCGCGTGCGATGCCGCCGCGGTGTTCAGCGACGACGCCGCCTCGGTCGACCTGGTCGCCCGCCAGCTGCTGTGGAAGATCCCGCGCAGGCTCGGCGGGTTCCTCAACTACAAGTACCTGCTGCTGACCCGGCTGGGCGAGGGTCTGTTCCGCTACCTCCGCCCGGTCGGGTTCGAGAAGGTACTGCACGGACCCGGCAGGCCGGTCCGCAACGCGATGCTCGCGAGCATCCAGGCGCTGATCACACGTCAACTGCGGCTGCGTGAGCTCGGGCTGGTCCCGAACGGTCCGCTGGAGCGGATCGCGCGGAGCACGGTCAGCCTGGCGACCGATCGGCTCTACACCGGGGTCGCCGACGGCACGATCGGCCTGCACCGCGACACCCGGATCGTCCGGCTGCTCGCCCGCGACGGCCGCCCGTCCGCCGAGCTGGCCGACGGGACGGTGCTGCCCGCCGACGTCGTGGTCTGCGGCACCGGCTGGCACCAGGCGATCCCGTTCCTGAGCACGGAGCTGCAGAACCGGATCACCGACGAGCACGGGAACTTCGCGCTCTACAGCCAGATCCTCCCGCACGACGTCCCCGCGCTGACCTTCTGCGGATACAACTCATCGTTCTTCAGCCCGCTCAGCGCCGAGATCGCCGCCTGGTGGATCGGTGCGCACCTCACCGGGGGCCTCACGCTCCCCACCGAGGAGCAGCGGCGGGCGGTGACGGCCGAGAAGCTGGCGTGGATGGACGAGCGCACCGAGGGCCGGCACGCCCGCGGCACCAACATCGTGCCGTTCTCGATCCACAACATCGACGAGCTCCTCGCCGACCTCGGGGCCGGTGTGTCCCGGCGTGAGCGTTTCGCCGAGTGGCTGCGTCCGCTCAATCCGTCGGCCTATGCCGCTGTCGGGCAGGAGATCATCGAGCGGGCCCGCCGGAGCCGGCCCGTCCGGACCGGCAGCGCCTTCGACAGGGACTCCGAGAGGGCACCGGTGCGGAGCCTGCACGAAGCGGGGTGACCGGAGCGTCGCGGCCACGGCGCTCAGGTGTCTCGCCCTGCGGAATGTCGACGAGAGCGCTGTTTGCTCTGGTATGGCGGTCGTAGCGTCCATGTCCCGGCCGCCCCGCGCGCCTGGCCCCACTCGGAGGGCCGGGTGCGCACCGCCGGGAGCGGAAGGAGAAACATGGATCGCGGAATCCTCACCTCCGGTCGGAGTGCGGCGAAGAGCCGACTTCAGGCCGAGCGTCTCGACGCCGTCCAGGCCGCCATGCTCGACCAGGGCTACGACGCACTCGTCGTGGCCGGGCGCGGACTACTCACCCAGTACGGGTACTTCGAGTACGTCACCGGCTTCAACCCCCTCGTCCGGCTCGCGTACGCCGTCGTGCGCCAGGACGGAGCGCCCGTCTTGGTCATGTCCACGGCCTCCGACGCGTGGTAC
Organism: Pseudonocardia ammonioxydans; assembly: GCF_900115005.1. GTDB lineage: Bacteria > Actinomycetota > Actinomycetes > Mycobacteriales > Pseudonocardiaceae > Pseudonocardia > Pseudonocardia ammonioxydans. The sequence goes on from NZ_FOUY01000039.1 coordinate 42,064, forward strand.
GCACAGCAGGCCACCGGTCTGGACGACATCCGGGTCGCCGGCACCGGCGACGTCGTGGGCGGCCAGGACAGCCTGCCCGCGGCCGTCACCGGTGTGTTGACCGGGCACCGGCTCGACCGGGGGCGGGTCGGTGTGGTCGGGCTGGGACACATCGTGTCGGCCGGCGATCACGAGGAACTCCGTTCGCTGCTGCCGGAAGCCGAGCTGGGCGACGCGACCGGCCTGCTCAACGAGATCAAGGCGGTCAAGTCGGCCCAGGAGCTCGAGGAGGTCCGGCGCTCGTGTGCCATCGCGGACGCAGGCATCGACGCCTTCCGTGAGCACGCCGGGGTCGGGGTCACCGGCTGGGAGCTCTGGGGCGAGATGCAGCGCGCCGTGCGCAGCCGTGGAGCCCGCGAGGTCCTTGTGATGATCAGTAGCGGCCAGTACTTCAACGACCCGCCGCGTGACGAGCCGTTGCGCGAGGGTGACCTCGTGTCCGTGTACGTGGAGATCTCCGGCCCGAACGGTTTCTGGGTCGAGAAGGCGAGCCTGTTCTCGATCGGCGACATCGGGGACCGCCGGCGCACGGTCGCCGAGGCCTGCCTGAACGGGCACGACGCCGCGGCCGAGACACTGGTGGCAGGGTCTACCGCGGCCGACGTGGCCCGCGCCGTGGAGAAGCAGGTCGCGGGCCTGGGCGTGGACTTCGGTATCTGGCACGGGCACGGCGTCGGCGTCGACCACGACCTGCCGGTGCTCGGTACGACCGACGAGACCCCGCTGACACCGGGCATGGTCCTCGCCCTGCACCCCAACCTGGTCGACGCGGCGCACGAGGTCGGTGCGAGCGTTGCCGACACCTTCATCGTCACACCGGACGGCCCCGCCGAGCGTGGTTCCACGCAGCCGCAGCAGGTCTTCCCGATCGAGCGGGGGCGCTGAGATGGGGTACTCCATCGGTGTCGACGTCGGCGGCACCTTCACCGACTTCCTGCTCACCGACGACACCGGACACCGGCGGCAGCACAAGACTCCCTCGGTCCCGTCCGATCCGGCGGCCGGTGTCCTCACCGGGCTGTCCGAGCTCGCCGAGGCCGAGGGGATGGGTGAGACCGAGTTCCTGGCATCGGTGCACCTGATCGTGCACGGGACGACGGTCGCCACCAACGCGGTGCTCACCGGCAGCGGTGCGCGCACCGGTCTGGTGACCACGGCAGGACTGCGGGACATCCTCGAGATGCGACGGGGAATCCGCAGCCGCCAGCACCTCTACGATAACAAGTACGTTGCGCCCGACCCCCTCGTCCCGCGGGACCGTCGGGTCGTGGTGCAGGAGCGCATGACCGCGGCCGGCGAGATCCACCAGGAACTCGACGAGGAGTCGTTGCGCAGCGCCGTGTCCGGCCTGGTCGACAGCGGGGTCGAGGCGATCGCCGTCTGCTTCGCGCACTCCTATGCCAACCCGGAACACGAGCTGCGCGCCCGGGAGGTGATACAGGCCCGGGCGCCGGGGGCGTTCCTCTCGCTCTCTTCGGAGGTACTGCCCCAGATCCGGCTGTACCCGCGGGTCAGCACGACCGTGATGAACGCCTACCTCGGCCCCGTCGTGCAGCGCTACATGTCCGAGATCGTCGGCCGGCTCGCCGGGCGCGGGTTCACCGGCACCCTGATGGTGATGCAGTCCAACGGCGGTATCACCCGGCCCGAGACCGTCGCACATCTGCCCGCGACGATCACCCTGTCCGGTCCGGCGGCCGGTCCGGTCGCCGCGCTCGACTTCATCCGGCGCATCGGCCGACGGGACTGCACGGTCGTCGACATGGGCGGCACCAGCTACGACGCCTCCCTCGTGCTGAACGGCGGGGTGCAGGTCAGCCGGGAGGGAGAGATCAACCGCCAGGTGATCGCCCTGCCCACCACACACGTGCACACGATCGGTTCGGGCGGCGGGTCGATCGCCCGGATCGACGAGGGCGGCCTGCTCCAGGTGGGGCCGCGCAGTGCCGGCGCGGTCCCCGGCCCAGCGGCGTACGGCCGCGGCGGGACCGAACCCACCGTGTCGGATGCAGATCTGGTACTCGGCTACCTCGATCCGGACTACTTCCTCGGTGGGCGGCAGCGCCTGCACCCCGACCTCGCCGAGGCGGCCGTGCGCACCGTGGCCGAGCCACTCGGGCTGGACGTCGTCGAGGCCGCCGCCGGGATCTACGAGCTGGTCAACCTGCAGATGGCGGCCGGCACGAAGAACGTCTCCGTCGAGCGCGGTCACGACCCCCGCTCGTTCCCGATGGTCGTCGCGGGCGGTGCAGGTCCGGTGCACGCCGGGATGATCGCCCACGAGCTGGGCATCCCGACGGTGCTGATCCCGCGGCTCTCCTCGGTCCTCTGTGCTGCCGGGATGCTGATGGCCGACCTGCGCCACGACTTCGTACGCGGCTGCAACGGCCGGCTCTCCGAGCTCGACCTCGGTGCCGCTGCCGCGCTCGTGGTCGAGATGCGGGGGGAGGGAGAGAAGCTCCTCGCCCAGGAAGGGGTCCCGCAGGACCACCGCGAGCACATCGTGTCAGCCGATGTCCGCTACCCGGGCCAACATCACGAGGTCACCGTCACGATCGACGCGACCGACCTCGACCCAGCCGCTCCGGAGCGGGCCCTGCGGGTGGCCGAAGCCTTCCACGACCGGCACCGCAGTCTCTACGGGTTCGCCGAGCCGGACCAGGAGGTCGAGCTGATGAGCCTGCGGGTCTCTGCCGTCGGCCGCCGCTCGGACGGCGGGACGCCCATCGGTGAGGACCCGGACGGTGCAGGGACAGCGGTGCCGAAGGGGCACCGCGAGGCGTACCTGCGGTCGGTGGGCCGCAAGGTCGTGGTGCCGGTGTACGAGGGCGCCGACCTGCCGCTCGGAGTGCTGGTCGAGGGACCGGCGCTCGTCGAGGAGCCCACGACGACGATCTTCGTCCCGGAGTTCTTCGACATCGTCTCCGACCCGTCGGGCAGCTATGTCATGACCACCAAGGGGGCCGACCGCGGGCGGCCGACGGAGAGGGGGACGGCCGATGAGCATGCAGGCATCGGACGAGGCCGGGGGCGCATCGCTGAGCCCGATCCTGGTCTCCGTCGTCGCCAACCGGATCAAGTCGATCGGCGAGCGGATGGGTGTGGTGGTGGAACGCAGCGCCCGCTCCCCGCTGCTGGTCGAGGGACGCGACTTCTCCCTGGGCATCTACGACGCCGACGGGCGGCTGATCGAGCAGACCGAGTACATCCCGATCCTCGGCTACGCGGCCGCTCCGACGATGCAGCATGTCGCCGCGAAGTTCCGTGGTCGGGTATTCGACGGGGACGTCATCCTGCACAACGATCCCTTCACCGGTGGCAACCAGCCAGCCGACTGGAAGATCATCCGTCCGGTCTTCCACGGCGGGGAGCACGTCGCCTGGGTGATGATCACAGCACACCAGTCCGACGTCGGCGGTGCTGTGCCTGGGTCCTACAACCCCGCGGCCACCGACATCTGGCAAGAGGCCATGCGGCTCACTGCGGTCAAGCTCATCGAGGGCGGCCGGGTCCGGGAGGACGTCTGGGAGCTGGTGTTCGGCAATGTCCGGCTCCCGTCGGTCGAGGACGACGTGCAGGCCATGATCGGGGCCTGCACGGTCGGTGAGCGGGAGCTGCGGGAGCTGATCGACCGCTACTCGGTCGAGACCTTCCGAGCGATCGTCGACAGCATGCTCGACTCGGCCGAGGCGATGACCCGGCAGGTCGTGCGCGGCATCCCCGACGGCGAGTACCACGGCAGCGCCACCGTGGACTACGACGGGATCACCCCGGGCACGACCCTGACTCTGCACGTCCGGATCGCGGTGGCCGGCGAACGGATCGCCTTCGACTTCACCGGGACCGACCCGCAGTCACCCGGCTACGTCAACGCCCCGCTCGCCGTGACGCTGTCCTCGGTCATGATCACCTTCTTCATGTTGGCGGACATCGACATCCCGCACAACGACGGGATCATGCGGTGCATCGACATCGACGTCCCGGAGGGATCGTTCCTGAACGCCCGGTTCCCGGCGGCGACCGGGTTCGGCAACCACCTGTCCGACCAGGTGTGCACCGCGATCATGACGGCGCTCGCCGAGGCACTGCCGGAGCGGGTGACCGCGGGCTGGAACCCGCTGCTCTGCTCCATCGTGAACGGCCGGGACCACCGCACCGCGGAGCCGTTCGTCGACATCCTGATCAACGCGTCGAAGGGTGGGGGCGGTGGGACCTGGGGTGCCGACGGGTACGACCACGTCGGGCTGATCGCCTCCGGTGGCGCTCTGGGCGCCCAGGACCCGGAGATGCTCGAGATCATGACTCCGATCCTGGTCGAGACGTTCGAGTACGCCACCGACTCCGCAGGCGCCGGCCGCTGGCGTGGCGGGCTCGGGGTCCGTTCGGACCTCCGGTTCCTGGCGAGCGGGGTCCAGGCGAGCATCTTCGGTGACGGTGACTCCGAGTCCGGTGCGGCGCAGGGGGTCAACGGGGGCCTGCCCGGCGCGGTCAACCGGATCGAGCTGCTGTACCCGGACGGGAGTTCGCACGTCCCCCGGAACAAGGAACTCGTCACCGGGATCGGGGAAGGCACCGTCTACCGGCAGATCGCCGGAGGTGGTGGCGGATTCGGCGATCCCCGGCAACGGCCCGCCGAGCGGGTGGCGGAGGAGGTTCGGTACGGCTACGTCTCCGCTGCCGCGGCCCGGCAACACTATGGTGTGGTGGTGACGGCGAACGGCACTCTCGACGAGGACGCGACCCGTGCGCTTCGGTCAGCAATGAGCTGACCGGGGTCCGGCGCGTCGTGCGAGGCGGCGCGCCGGACCTCCGCGCCGCCAACGGCCGCGTCCGACGGCCTCCGGCCGACCGCATCACCGAGGGGCCACCGATGGAGCTGAGTCGTCGATAGTCCGCCGCCGAGTTCTCCATTTCCGCGGTGGCGGGAGCGGTACCGGCGCCCAGGCCCCGACCTGCGCTGGACCAGCCGGTGCCGGGGCAGCTCTTGCTCTCGGTGCGCCGGGCCTGTGAACTGCTCCAACTGTTGACCGAGAGCCGCGAGCTCACGGTCCGGGCTGCTGCCAGTCGGCTCGATGTACCGCCGGCTACGGCGCACCGGCTGCTGGCGGCACTGGTCCACGACGGGTTCGCGGGTCGGGCCGGGAACCGCGGCTATCATCGGGAGCCGGTTCCGCCCGCAGTACCGCGGCAGAGTGATTCGCCGCTGGAGTCGGTTCACCGTGCGCTGATACTGGTCGCCGCAGTGGCCGCGGGACGGGAGCTTTCGGTGGCGGACGCGGCTGCCTTGCTCGGCACCACGGCGGCGACTGCCCACCGACTGCTTGCGACGCTCCGCCTGGAGGGATTCGTGGTGCAGGGCCACGACCGTCGCTACCACGCCGGTGCTGCGCTGACTGGTCCCCGTGACGTCGAGCTGACTCCGGCCGGGCTGCGGGCGATCCTCGTCCCGATCGCGGACGACCTCGGCGACCGGCTCGGTGAGACGGTTCATCTCTGGCTCCGCAACGGTCCGCTGCTCCGCCTGTTGTGGGGCCTGCCCGGGTCCACGTCGGACGCCGTCGCACACGATCGGTGGACGACGATCCCAGCCCATGCCACGGCCAGCGGCCGAGCACTCCTCGCCCGGTTGCCGAACCGGCGGGTCGACGACATCCACGTCGCGGGCCTGCCACCGTGGCGGGCCACGCGCGTCTCCTCGTTGCGTTCGCTGAAGCGGCGGCTCTCAGTTGTCCGACAGCACGGTTTTGAGACGACCTTCGAAGAAGGGATCCAGGGAGCCAGCGGCGCTGCCTTGTGCGTCTGCGACCCGTGGGGTCGCCCGGTGGCCGGCATCGGTGTCGCGGTACCGAGCAGCCGGTTCTCCCGCAACGACCTCCCCCGCTACCACGAGGCGCTGGAGGCGGCTCGCGAAGATGCGGAGCGGGAAATCGGTCGAGTGACCGGAGGGCCGGACACGACCGGCTCCGCTGTCGTGCGTTGAGCCGATGTTGAGATCCCGTTGTTCCGGGGGTGATGCGGGCCACAGAGAATCCGACGCAGCGAGGAGCACCCGCTCCGATACCCGGCGAGGAGGCCGTCGTCATGAAGATCGCCCTGTACCTGCCGAACTTCCGGGACAAGGTGACCGTCTCCGAGCTCGAGGACCTCACCGCGCTCGCCGAGGACCTCGACTTCGACTCGGTCTGGACGCTCGACCGCATCGTCGTCCCCGAGGCCTCCGACCGCGAGGAGCTGCAGCACTCCTTCGGCATGATGGAGGGGCTCCCCAAGGCCCTGCCGGTATCGTCGCGGGGCGAGTGGCTGCAGGGCATGCCGCTGATCCCGTGGCTGGCGGCGAAGACGTCGAAGGTCCGGATCGGCATGAGCATCATCGACACCCCGTTCCGCTCGCCGGGTGTCCTCGCCGCGGAGATGGCGACCATCGACCACCTGTGCAACGGGCGGCTCAACGTCGGCGTCGGCTCCGGCTGGATGCCCGAGGAGTTCGCGGCCGCGAGCGCCGCGCACATCTTCCCGCGGCGGCACAAGCACGTGCGCGAGACGATCGAGATCATGCAGGGCGTCTGGGAGAACGAGCACTTCGAGTACCACGGCGAGTTCGCGGACTTCGAGAAGTGCGGGTTCGGGGCGAAGCCCGTGCAGAAGCCCGGCCCGCCGATCTACTTCAGCGGGCTCAAGGACCCGAAGCGCTCGGCGCTGCGGATCGCCCGGTACAACCTGTCCGGCTGGATCGGGATCCAGGACTCGCCGGAGGACATCGCGCGGTGGCGCTCGGAGATCCAGCGCGAGCTCGACGAGCTCGGGAGCGGGCGCTCCGTCGACGACCTCGACATCTGCAGCATGCTCTGGACCGTCATCACCGACGAGGAGACCGACCAGACGCCGAACGGCAAGGTCACCAACCTGATGGTGGGCACCGCCGGGCAGATCACCGACCGGCTGAAGGCCTACAAGGAGGCCGGCATGACGATGCCGCTGATCTGGCCGCCGTTCCAGGACGTTCCCGCCTCGAAGACGCTCGACGACCTCAAGCGGCTGAAGGAGGAGATCCTCCCGAAGGTCGAGGCCGCGTAGGTTCGGACGGTGCCGGGTGGGGGAGGACGACCCCGCCCGGCGCCGCCGACCGGCTGCCCCGTCGTCGTTGCTGGAGACCTCGTGAACATCGCCGCCCTGCTCGCCGAGGGGATCGCCCGGGCCGGTGCCGCTCCCGCCCTCGTCCAGGGGTCCCGGACGCTCACCTATCCCGAGCTCGGTGACCGGGTCGCCCGGCTCGCCGCCGGGCTGACCCGCCTCGGGCTGGGCCGCGGCGACCGGGTCCTGCTGCTGATGCCCAACCGCATCGAGCTGGTGGAGGCGCTGTGGGCGGCCTTCCACGGCGGGTTCGTCGCCGTCCCGGTCAACTGGCACCTGCATCCCGACGAGGTCGCCTACATCGCCGGGCACAGCGGGGCGGCCGCCGTCGTGGTCAGCGACGAGACGGTCGCCGCGACGCGCGGGCTCCCCGCCGGCGTCAACGTGCTGCGCGTGGCCCGCGCGGACGGATCCGGCCCCGGGGACAGCGCAGCCGACCACAGCAGCGCACTCGACTACGAGAACGTCCTCGCCCCGGAGCCCGTGCCCGCCGCCGACGCCGCACCGGACGACCCGGCATGGCTGTTCTACACCTCCGGCACGACCGGACGGCCGAAGGGCGCCACGCTCACCCACCGGAACCTGGCCGCGATGACGCGGGCCTACCACGACGACCTCGACGAGGTCGCCGACGGCAGCGTCTACCTGCACGCCGCGCCGCTGACCCACGGCAGCGGGCTGTACCTGCTGCCGTCGATCGCGCGGGGCGCGACCCAGGTCATCGCGCCCGGGACGACGTTCTCGGCCGCGGAGTTCGTGGGGCTGCTGGAGCAGCACCGGGTCACGCACGCCGCGTTCCTCGCCCCGACCATGCTCAAGCGCGTGGTCGACGAGGCGCGCGGCCGGAGCCTCCCGGAGCTGCGCAGCATCGTCGTCGGCGGGGCCGCGCTCTACCAGGAGGACCTGCGCGCGGCGATCGCGGTGTTCGGGCCGATCGTGATCCAGATGTACGGGCAGGGCGAGTCCCCGATGACGATCACCGTGATGCCCGCGTCCGAGGCGCAGGCCCATCCGGGGTCGTGCGGGCGCCCGTTCTCCGGGGTCGAGGTGCGCATCGCCGGGCCGGACGGCGAGCCGGTCCCCGACGGTGGCGACGGTGAGGTCCTCGTCCGCGGCGACGTCGTCATGCGCGGCTACTGGGACGACGCCGACGCCACCGCGGCGACGCTGGCCGGCGGATGGCTGCACACCGGCGACATCGGCCATCTCGAATCCGGGTACCTGCACCTGACCGACCGGGCCAAGGACGTCGTCATCACCGGCGGGTCGAACGTCTACCCGCGCGAGGTGGAGGAGGTCCTGCTCACCCACCCGGCGGTGCGCGAGGCGGCGGTCGTCGGCGTCCCCGACCCGGAGTGGGGCGAGTCCGTGCGGGCGTTCGTCGTCGCGGACGGCGATCCCGCGCCCGACGAGCTGATCCGGCACTGCCGCGAGCGGCTCGCCCCGTTCAAGAAGCCGCGCGAGGTGGTCCTCGTGGCCGAGCTGCCGAAGAACGCGGCCGGGAAGATCCTCAAGCGGGAGCTGCGGCTGCACCCGGCCGGTTCCTAGGAACCCCCGGCCCGGGGGAGGTCCAGGCTCACCGTGGTGCCCTCCCCGACGGCACTGCGCACGTCCAGGCCCCCGTCCATCGCCTCGGCCAGCCCGCGGGCCAGCGGCAGCCCCAGCCCGACGCCCTCGTCGGAGACCGCGCCGAGCCGGTCGAACGGGGTGAACAGCCGGTCGAGGTACTCCGGGGCGATGCCCGGCCCGGTGTCCTGCACCCGGACCGTCACCCGGGCGCCGACGGTCCAGCCGACGACGACCTCGCCGCCCGGATGGTTGTAGCGGATGGCGTTGGCGACCAGGTTGAGCAGCACCTGACGCAGCCGGCGCTCGTCGGCCAGGGCCGGGACGGGGCCGGCGGGCGGGGTGGTGCGCAGGGTGACCCGTTCGGCGGTGGCGAGCGGCCCGAGCATCGCCAGCACCTCGGTGACGACCCCGGCCACCTCGACCGGGCCGGTGTGCAGCGGCAGGGCCCCGGCCTCCACCCGCGCGACGTCGAGGACGTCGTCGACCATCGCCAGGATGTGCGTGCCCGCGGACGCGATGTGCTCGAGCGCGGCGCTGCGCCGCTCCGCGTCCAGGTCCAGGGTGCCGAGCAGCTCGGTGAACCCGCTGATCGCCTGCAGCGGCGTGCGCAGCTCGTGACCGAGTGCGGAGAGGAAGTCGGTCTTGGCCCGGTTGGCGGCCTCGGCCGCGTGCCGGGCGAGCTCGGCCTCCCGGCGCCGTCGCCGCTCGCGCTCGGCGGCCCGGCGCTCGGTCACGTCCACGACGTTGACCGACAGGGCGTGCGGGCGCCCGCCGGCCCCGCGGATCGGGGACACGGCCACGGCGAGGTCGAGGACCCGCCCGTCCGCGGTCCGGCCGACCGCCTCGTAGTGCTCGCCGGTCCCGGCACCGGCACCCGGGCGGCGCGCGAGCAGCTCGTCGAGCCGGGTGCCGATCAGGTCGAACTCGGAGTGCCCGAGCAGCTCCCGCATCGCCCGGTTGGCCCGGGTGATCGACCCGTCGAGGCCGGCCAGCACCATGCCGACGGCGTTGTCCTCGAACGCGCGCCGGAACCGTTCCTCGCTCTCGGTGAGCGCCCCGAACAGGCGGTCGTGGTCGATCGCGACCGACGCCAGGTGGGACAGCCGCTCGACCAGGCGTTCCTCGCGCGCGGCCGGGCGGTGCGGCCGGTCGTGGTAGACGGCGAACGTGCCGGTGACCCCGTCGCGCCCCCGGATCGGGGTGGACCAGCACGACCGCAGCCCGAACCGCTCCGCGAGCGGGCGGTAGCGGTCCCAGCGCGGGTCGGTCCGGATGTCCTCGGAGACGACCGCCGTGCCCAGGTGGGCGGCGGTGCCGCAGGCCCCGGCGCCGGTACCGATCACCAGCCCGTCGATCCCGCGGGAGTAGTCGGGCGGCAGCGAGGGCGCGGCGCCGTGGTGCAGGGTCGCCGCCGTCGCGTCGAGCAGCAGCACCGAGCACCGGCACCCGGGGAGCAGGTCCTCCAGGGTGGTGGTGATGCCGCCGAGCACCCCGCCGAGCGGCGCGCCCGCGGCGATCTCCTCGAGGGTGGCGGTCTGCCGGCTGAGCAGGGCGACGACGTCGGCGTGGTCCAGGCCGAGCTCGTCGGTCGGGGTGCTCACGGCTCGAACCGGTAGCCGACGCCGCGCACGGTCGCGACGTGCTCCCGGCCGAGCTTGTGCCGCAGCCGGTGGACGTGCTCGGTCACGGTCGCCTCGCTCTGCCAGCCGGGCGCGCTCGACCAGACCTGGTCCAGCAGCTGGGCCCGGGTGAACACCTGCCGGGGCTGCGCGACGAGGAAGGCGAGCAGGTCGAACTCCTTGGCCGTCAGCTGCACCGGGCGCCCGTCGAGCTCCACCTCACGGGTCGCCGGGTCGACGCGGAGCCCGGTGGCCGGGGCGGGCCGGGGCACCCCGGTGCCGCCGCTGCGGCGCAGCACCGACCGGACCCGGGCGGCGAGCTCGCCGGGGGAGAACGGCTTCACCAGGTAGTCGTCGGCGCCGAGGTCGAGCCCACTGATCCGGTCGCCCTCCCCGCTGCGTCCCGACAGCACCACCACCGGCAGCGGGTCGCCGGCCTCGCGCAGCCGCCGGAGCAGGTCGAGCCCGCCGAGCCCGGGCAACGAGAGGTCGAGGACCACCAGATCGGGGCGATGCTCGGTGATGCCCTGCCAGGCCGCCCGGCCGTCGGCGGCCTCGCGCACGACGTAGCCCTCGGCCTCGAGCTGCCAGCTCACGACGGTGCGGACCCGCGCGTCGTCGTCCACCACGAGCAGCGACCGCGACGAGCCGGTCGGGGGTCGAGCCGTCGTCGGCATCTGCACTCCTGCCCCTGTGCGGCCACCGCGCCGCAGCGACTGGTCCGGCCGCAGCACGGCCGCCGGCGCCGACCGTACCGCTCGGGGCCCCTCGGAACCTTGCGCAGACGGACTGCTCAAGTTGTACGATTAGTACGTGACTGCTGAGATGTCCTCCTCCGAGGCGCGCAACCACTTCGCCGAGGTCGTGGGCCGGGCTCAGCATGCCGGTGTCTCGACCGTGATCACCAGCTACGGCCGTCGAGTGGCCGCGGTGGTCCCGGCAGAGGTCCTCGATCTGCTCGAGGAGCTCGAGGACCGCGGGCTGTCCCGGATGGCTCGCGAGGCCAAGGCGGATCCCGGGGGGACCGTCGACCACGCCACGCTCCTGGCCGAGTTCGTCCGCCACTGACCCGTGGCGGACGTTCCCCGATGGAACATCGTCTGGTCCGCTCCGGCGACCAGGGCCCTGCGGAAACTCGATCCGCCGGTGGCTCGCCGCATCCTGGCCGCGGTGGGTGCGCTCGCCGAGGAACCGCGTCCATCGCCGCCCGTGGGTAAGCCCCTCAAGGGAGAGGCCGGGGCCTGGCGGCTCAAGGTCGGTGACTGGCGCGTGGTGTACGAGCCGCAGGATGACGTCCTGGTCGTCCTCGTGCTCACGCTCGGCCACTGTCGCGAAATCTACGAGCGGCTCTGACCCGGGGCAGGGCGGAGTGAATCCGCTCAGCCCCCGAGGTCGCTGCTGATCTCCTTCGCGATCCGGGTGAGGACCGGGACGATGTAGCGCTCGATGTGGCCCGGGCTGGTCCGCCCGGTCGAGCTCGACGACGACAGCGCGGCGACGACCTGTCCGGTGTGGTCGCGGATCGGCGCCGACACCGCGACCAGCCCGCGCTCGCGTTCCTCGGACACCAGCGCCCAGCCCTGCCGGCGGACCCTCTCCAGGGCGTCCCGGAACTGGCCGGGGTCGGTGATCGTGTGCGGGGTCAGCGGGGTCAGACCCGGGTCGGCCAGGTACTGCTCGACGAACTCCGGCGGGGCGGCGGCCAGTAGCACCCGGCCCATCGAGGTCGCGTGCGCCGGCACCCGGGTGCCGGCCGCCGCCGTCACGTTCAGCACCCGCTTGGCGGGCACCCGGGCCAGGTAGACGACCTCGCGACCGTCCATCGCGGACAGTGACGCCGTCTCGTGGGTCTCCTCGACCAGCCGGCCCATGTGCGGTTCGGACACCGCGACGATCGCGCTCGAGGTGGCGTAGTGCTGGCCGATGGTCAGCACCCGCGGGGTCAGGCGCCAGTGGCTGCCACCGGTGGGTTCGACGTAGCCGAGGTGCTGCAGCGTCAGCAGGATCCGGCGCACGGCCGGCCGGGACAGCCCGGTGGCCTTCGCGATCTCGATCAGGCTCGGGTTGGTCCGCTCGGCGTCGAAGGCCAGCAGCACCGCGAAGCCGCGCTCGATGCTCTGGATCCGGTCCTTGGGCCCGGCGTCGGCGTCGGTGTCCACGTCGTCCACCCGGACAGTCTCGCACCCGGGCAGTCGGCGACCGGCCCGCGCGAATTCCGGCTCCGGGGTTGACGGATCCCGCATCCGACGGCACTCTTCTGGCGCATGCACGGCAAGCGTGCAAGATGTACGCACAGCGTGCACGGAGGTGGAATCAATGGCGATCGACCCGAAAGAGCTCCGGCAGTGCCTGGGGCACTTCGCCACCGGCGTCACCGTGATCACGTGTCGCGGCGAGGACGGCGCGCCGCACGGGGCCACGGTCAACGCGTTCACGGCGGTGTCGCTGGACCCGCCGCTGGTGCTGGTCTCGCTCGACCGGCGCTCGCGGCTCTGCGGGCTGGCCGAGTCGCGGCCGTTCACGGTCAACGTGCTCGAGTCCGCGCAGAAGGAGCTGGCCCTGCACTTCGCGGGCCGACCGAACCAGGAGGTCCGCTGGGCCGCCGACAGCGACTGCGGCGCCCCACGGCTGGACGGCACCCTCGCGCACATCTCCTGCACGCCGTGGCGGTCCTACGACGGCGGTGACCACGTCCTGTTCCTGGGCGAGGTCCAGCAGTTCCACATCCACCCCGGCCGGCCGCTGCTGTTCCACTCGGGGCAGTTCCACCACCTGGGCGACGACCACAACCCGCTGTTCTGGGACGACTCGGCCGACGGGCCCGGTGGCGTCTCGTTCTTCCCGTCCCGGTCCGCCCGCACCGCCTGACCCGCCCCCGGCGAGTTCGACAGACGAAGGAGTCGACGATGACCCTGCAACAGGATTCCGTGCCCACTCCCACCGGTGAGGACGGCCGCGTGTCGCGGCCGATGACCGGTGAGGAGTACGTCGAGAGCCTGCGCGACGGCCGCGAGGTCTACCTCCACGGCGAGAAGGTCGACGACGTCACCACCCACCCCGCGTTCCGCAACGCGGTCCGGATGACCGCCCGGCTCTACGACGCCCTGCACGACCCGGACAAGCAGGACAAGCTGACCGTCCCCACCGACACCCGCAGCGCCGGGCTCACCCACCCGTTCTTCCGCACCCCGCACTCGGTCGAGGACCTCAAGGCCGACCAGACCGCGATCGCCGAGTGGGCCCGGATGACCTACGGCTTCATGGGCCGCTCCCCGGACTACAAGGCCAGCTTCCT
>NZ_FOUY01000113.1 GCF_900115005.1 Pseudonocardia ammonioxydans
CTCGCCGTGCTCGCCGTGCTCGCCGTGCTCGCCGTGATGCGCGGGGTCGGCGTGTGATTCGTCCGCCACGTCGGAGACGGCAGCGGCAGCTATGGCTTCCTCGCGAGCAAGTCGAACATCCGCCAGCCGTGCGGGGAGCCGATCGAGCAGCCGCTCGAGGTGCGCGGTCGTAGCGTCGTCGTCGAGGTCGAGCCGAACCCGTGGTGCGGGGATCCCCCGCCAGAGACTCTCGACGACCTCACCCAGCTCAGGTCCCGGATGCCCGGCGACGAGCAGCACATCGGCCTCAGCTGGGCTCGTCGCCTCCGGCCACCCGCGCCGCCTGATCAGGAGTTCGGTATCCATGCGCAGCCCGGGGCGACCGGGCACCGCAACGAGCAGGACGTGCGGCACCCCAGCCGCGAACCTCAGCAGGACGGCAGTCAGGTCCATCGCAGGGCCCCCTCGCGCCACGCGTAGACGACGCCAGCGAGCAGGATCGCGAGAAACAGGAACATCTCGACGACCGCCGCCGTCCCCATCGTCGCGACGACGACGGCCCACGGGTACATGAAGATCATCTCCATGTCGAAGGCCAAGAAAATCATCGTCACCGCGTACCAGCGGACGTGAAAGCGCGAGACCGCATGCTCCACCGGCGGCAGGCCCCCCAGATGTGGCAGGCGGCCCTTCAGGACGGGCCCGACTGAGACCATTTGAGACATTCCAACGACTACTGACACGACCAGGACGACTGCGCCCGCAAGGACCGCCAGCGGCACAAATGACTCCACCTCGCACCCCCTGATCAGCCGCAATAGGCGCGTACCCTACCGGGGCACAGCATCTGTGCAAGTCACACTGTCGTGGTCTTACCCGTTGGCGTTGCCGGTACTCGCGGCGTGGGAACCAGCGGGTGGGGCCACCCGCGCCGCGCCCGAGGCCACGCTGACCGTAACCCGACACAGCTGGGCCGGACACTTGACCACCTTGATGCGGGTACCCCCTAGGGGTACAGTGTGAGTGACACGAGGAGGTAGGCGATGCAGCACGGTTACGCCGACAACAAGGAAGCGCACGTCAAGCGGATGCGCCGGATCGAGGGGCAGGTCCGCGGGATCAGCAAGATGATCGAGTCGGACAAGTACTGCATCGACATCCTCACCCAGGTCTCCGCGGTCAACAAGGCACTCGAGGCCGTCGCGCTGGGCCTGCTCGACGAGCACCTCAAGCACTGCGTCACCGACGCCGCCGCCGAGGGCGGGGCGGTCGCCGAGGAGAAGATCGAGGAGGCCAGCGCGGCCATTGCGCGCCTGGTCCGGTCCTGACCGGCCCTTCACAGACCCGGCGCAAGGTGTGGCATCACCGCCCCGGGCGCCGAAGCCAACCGCGGCCTGCGCCGCGGCCGTCACGAGAGAGGTATCCGAGCCATGAGTAGCGCCACCTACACCGTCACCGGCATGACCTGCGGTCACTGCGTCGCCTCGGTCACCGAGGAGATCAGTGAGATCGTCGGCGTGACCGATGTGGCCGTGGATCTGCCGACCGGCGCGGTCACCGTCACCGGCGAGGGCGAGGTCTCCCCTGACTCCGTGCGCGCCGCAGTCACCGAGGCCGGCTACCAGGTCGTATCCGACTCCTGATCACGACCTGACCACCTACCCGGTACGGGTCACCGAGGCACGCGCTGCCCCAGCGGCGCCACCGACGTCCACCCGGATCGGGTCCGAACAAGAGGGAACGATCCATGAATACCGTCGCGCGACTTTCTGCCTACGGTGCGGCCGCTGTCCTGCTCGGCGCAGGAGCCTTTGCGACCGGATCCGCTGTTGATGTCCCGACCGCACACCTGCAGCCCGCTCCCAGCGGCGCCGCCGGTCACGCGGGCGGCTACAGCGCTCCTGCCATCGCGGACATCAACTCACCCGCGCACAGTGAGGGGGGACACCAGTGACCGCGACACTGCCGCAGCCCGGCCAGGACGTCCAGGAGATCGAGTTCGCGATCGGTGGCATGACGTGTGCCTCCTGCGCGAACCGGGTCGAGCGCAAGCTCAACAAGCTCGACGGCGTCACCGCCACCGTCAACTACGCCACCGAGAAGGCCAAGGTCTCGGCCCCGACCGGGGTCGACGCCGACCGGCTGGTCGCGGCCGTCGCCTCCGCCGGCTACACGGCCACGCTGCCGACCGATCCGGCCGCCGATGCCGATGCCGGTGGCGATGCCGGTGGCGGGGAGAACGAGGCGCTGCGCAGCCTGCGGCACCGGCTGGTGGTCTCCGCCGTGCTCGCGGTGCCGGTCATCGCCATGGCGATGGCGCCTGCCCTGCAGTTCGTGAACTGGCAGTGGTTGTCGCTGGTTCTCACCGTCCCGGTCTGGGCCTGGGCGGGTGCGATGTTCCACCGGGCGGCCTGGACGAACCTGCGCCACGGCGCCGCCACCATGGACACGCTGATCTCCATGGGGACCACCGCGGCGATGGCCTGGTCGGTCTACGCCCTGTTCTTCGGCACCGCCGGGATCCCTGGCATGACCCACCCCTTCACCCTGTCGGTCTCCCCGACCGACGGCGCGGGGAACATCTACCTCGAGGTCGTGGCCGGCGTCATCACCTTCGTCCTGGCCGGGCGCTACTTCGAGATGCGCTCCAAGCGCCGCGCCGGCGCCGCGCTGCGCGCGCTTCTCGAACTCGGCGCGAAGGACGTCACGGTCCTGCGCGACGAGGACGGGCGCACCGTCGAGAAGCGCATCCCGACCTCCGAGCTCGCGGTCGGTGACCGGTTCGTCGTCCGCCCCGGCGAGAAGATCGCCACCGACGGCGAGGTCGTCGAAGGACGCTCCGCGGTCGACGCGTCCATGCTGACCGGCGAGTCCGTGCCGGTCGAGGTCGCCGTCGGCGACACCGTCGCCGGGGCCACCGTCAACGCCGGTGGGCGGCTGGTCGTGCGGGCCACCCGGGTCGGCTCCGACACCCAGCTCGCGCAGATGGCAAGGCTGGTCGAGGACGCCCAGAACGGCAAGGCTGCCGTGCAGCGCCTCGCCGACCGCATCTCCGGGGTGTTCGTGCCGATCGTGATTGTCGTCGCCGTGGTGACGCTGGGCTTCTGGCTCGGCGCCGGTGTCGGTGCGACGGCCGCGTTCACCGCCGCTGTCGCCGTTCTGATCATCGCCTGCCCGTGCGCGCTGGGCCTGGCTACGCCCACCGCGTTGCTGGTGGGCACCGGGCGCGGCGCCCAGATGGGCATCCTGATCAAGGGCCCGGAGGTGCTGGAGTCCACCCGCCGGGTGGACACCGTCGTGCTGGACAAGACCGGCACTGTGACCACCGGCAAGATGGCACTGGCCGGAGTCCACACCGCCGACGGGGTCGACGAGGCCACCGCGCTGCGGCTGGCCGGGGCTCTGGAGAAGGCCTCCGAGCACCCCATCGCTGCGGCGATCGCCGACGGCGCGACCGAGCGCACCGGGGACCTGCCGGGCGTCGAGGACTTCACCAACTACGAGGGCCTCGGCGTGCAGGGCGTGGTCGACGGCCACGCCGTGCTCGTCGGCCGGCCCCGGCTACTCGAGCAGTGGTCGACCCCGCTGTCCGGCGCACTCGCCCACGCCGCCGCGACCGAGGCCGCGCAGGGACGGACCGCGGTCGCCGTCGCCTGGGACGGTCAGCCCCGCGCCGTGCTCGTCGTCGCCGACACGATCAAGGACACCTCCGCCGAGGCGATCGCCGAGTTCCGCCGCCTCGGGCTGACGCCGGTGCTACTGACCGGCGACAACCAGGCCGTCGCCGAGTCGGTGGCCGCCGAGGTCGGGATCGCGGCCGGCCCGGACACGGTGATCGCCGACGTCATGCCGGCCGACAAGCTGGCGGTCATCGAGCGGCTGCAGAGCGAGGGCAAGGTCG
>NZ_FOUY01000049.1 GCF_900115005.1 Pseudonocardia ammonioxydans
GGTGGACGAGGGCAGGAAGTCCGGGCGGCCGGTCACGACTCGCCCCCGTCGTCCTTGCCCCGCCGCGGCGGCATCGGGGCCGGGGTGGCGTGCTTGAGCCCCATCGCCTTGAACGCGATCCCCGACACCGTGCGCCCGTCCGGGGACTCGATCGAGTACGGGTTGATCTTCGCGTCGATCAGCTGTACCCGCGTGTCCTCCGGGAACCCCTCGCCCGGGTCGGCGGTCAGGGTCACCTTGATCTCCTCGCCCTTCGGGGCCCGCTGGCCCGCCTGGACCTGGAGCTTCGCGAACAGCGACACCACGAACTGCGTCACCCCGTCCCGATCGGTCACCGGCACGTCGGCACCGTTCGCGTCCTGCCGGGTCTTGGGTGCGGGTGGCTCGACCACCGTGAGCTTGAAGCCGTCGAGCACCACCGGAAGATCCCTCATCGTTGCCTCCTCTCGAACCCCATGACTGGACGTCTAGGGGAGTGCCATCGAGAGTAGAGGACGTCTAGACGAGTTGCAACGGTAAGTCTGTCTGGCTCTGGGTTTCGCTGGTCAGCGGGCAGGGATGTCGTACTCGAGCACGTACGCGGGGGCGGCCTTGACGGTGTCACAGACCTCGACCGGGACACCGGCGGTGTCATAGGCGGTGCGCACGACGACCAGCACGGGGACCCCGTCGGCGAGTTCCAGCCGGCGTCGCTCGTCTGCGGTGGGCATCCGCGCGGTGACCTCCTCGACGAAGTGGTCGAGCACGTGTCCTGCGTCCTCCAGTCGTGCGTAGATGCCGCCCGGGCCGGTGTCGGCTTCCATAATCGCTGTGCCCTCGGCAAGGGGTAGGGGCAGGAAGGACGTGGCGACCTCGATCGGCCGGTCGTCGGCGAGGTAGCGGCGCGAGCGGACCGCAACCTGGTCGTCCTCAGCCAGGCGCAGGCGCTCCCGGACATCGGCCGGGGGAGCGGACCGGTCGATCTCGATCTGGTCGACTGCCGGGTGGACGCCAGCCTTCTCCGCCTCAGCGAGGAACGCGGCCTGCCCGGCCTCACGATGCTTGCGCGCGAACCGATCGGAGGCCAGCCGGCGCACCGGGGCAGGCATCCGCACGAACACCCCGCGCCCGTGCTCGGCCACGACACGGCCCTCGGAGCGCAACTCCTGGATCGCCTGCCGGGCGGTCATCCGGGCCACGGAGTAGTGCCGGGTCAGCTCCGCCTCGGACGGCAGTCGATCACCGGGGAGCAGGTCGCCACGGTCGATCGCAGAGCGCAGATGATCCGCGATCTGTCGCGACGGCGGCCGGCCGTCCTGCCGGTTGATGTCCCCGAGCTGCACGCCACTCCTCCAGTCGTCCAGACGAGGCGCTAGCATATCCGAGCAAGCTTCCGAGCAGGCAACCGGGAAAGGCGCCGATATGGCTGACGCACCCAAGCATTCGGTCAGCGTGGCCGGAATTGTCGTGCGCGACGACGGTCGAATCCTGGTCATTCAGCGTCGCGACAATTCCCACTGGGAGCCGCCCGGCGGTGTTCTGGAGCTGGGGGAGACGTTCGAGCAGGGCGTGCGTCGCGAGGTAGCGGAGGAGACCGGCATCGCCGTCGAGGTCGAGCGGCTGACCGGCGCCTACAAGAACCTGCCCCGCGGCATCGTCGCCCTCGTGTTCCGCTGCCGGCCGACCGGCGGTGAGCCCACGAGCACTGACGAGTCCCGCCACGTCGAATGGCTCACCCCCGACGAGGTCCACGAGCACATGGACCCCGCCTACGCCGTCCGCGTGCTCGACGCCCTCAGCGACACCCCGTCCTCCCGTGCCCACGACGGCGTGCAGCTCGTAGCCTCCTGACCAGCGCCCGGACGGCGACAGAGCGCGGCGACAGAGCGCGCCGTGTTTATAGTCTCCATTCGGTATCAAGGCGGCGCCTGCGGCGCCGCGCAGCGCGTGCGGCCTCCGGCCGTTCCCTGCGCGGCGCCGACGCCGTCATGGCGGAACCGACTCGCGATCGTCATTTGCTGGAACGGGCCGACCCGCTTGGCCAAACTATGGTGACTGCACTTCCCTTGGCGGAGCTGTCAGCGTAGTTGACGATATCGCCCGTTCCACCACGGCCGCGGGACGGCTTGCCATCCCATACAGCGAAAAGTCGATCGACACGCCGTGCGATCTCGAATCCAGCTGCCAAGAACGCATCTTCAGACGGCCTAATGAATGGAAGGACCTCAACGGCAGTTGCCAGCTTGACGAGTCTCGTAAAGTGCTCTCGCGAATCTCGCTCAGTAAAGGTCTCGATATAGTCGCGGCACGGTTGGATGACGTAGAGATCGCCGCCAACTGCCAGCACCTGATCTGCGAAGACTTGATCCGCACCTGCTGCGAGACTGCTTAGGCCCACGATCTTCCCTGAAATTCGAGATAACGCGTGAGCGATTTCCGCTCGCACAAGATCGACCGTCTCGTCTGTCAAGTCCTGATGGCCCGTGATCCCTACTGTGGTCAAAGTACACCCTTAGCTGCAAGACGCCAGAAGTAGCGACCCAGAGGGGTTAGGTAAACGCAGCCACTTTCCATTGCGAGCCAGTAATGGTCTCGCTTCCCGTCGGACGTTACAAGATTTGCATTTCTAAGTCGTCCGAGGTAGTCGAACTGTTGCTGTTCCGGGCTCCCTGTCGTACCGGCTGGAAGCGGCCGACCGTCGCCTTCATGGGCCGGAGTTAGTTGCAATTGGTGTGCCTCGGTCGGGAAATGCTTCGGCAAGTCTCGCAGCAGGTTTGGGTCTAGCCATGGTGGGCCGGTGCGGAGCACTGTCGGAGTTGTGACGTTGGTCTTCAGCACTGGCGTTTGCTGCCACGCATCGAACGACGACGCGGCATGCCCGAAGAGCCCGAGCGTGGTAATTGCGCCCAGGTGGTCCGAGGCGCCACCTTCGAGACCATCGATCAAGATCCGAGTGAATAGTCCATGGCCGTCATTCTCGTCGGACGTTTCTGTCGGACTGCTAGCCGCGAGGATGGTCACACCATCGCGGAGAATCGCGCGGCCGATTCGAAACTGCTCGCTCGTCGACTCCTCTTGTAGGCCAGTCAGATTGCCGAGGTCGCCAGAGAAGCAGCAATCGAGGATGATCGTAATACTAAGGGCCGCGCTGCTATTGGCGAGGACTAGGATGTCGTTAACGGAAACGCCTAGGGAGTCCCTCACGGCATCCTGCGTGACCAGTTCCGTACCCCACGGCGTTTTAGCGCCATGCCCAGCGAAGTAGAAGAGGAGAGTCTTGTCTCTACTATTATCGAAGAGCCGAGCAAGTGCGGACCTTAGCGTCGGCCGGCTGATATCATCTGCTGCCGACTGGCCCAGGAGTGTTTCCACTGTGAAGTTGGGCGATCCATCCTCATTCTTGCGGAGTACCTCCGCTATTGCAGACGCATCGTTAACACATCCGGTCAGGGGGCTACCCGGGTACGCGTCAATGCCGACACATAGGGCCCGCTTCTTCACCCGTTCTTGCCCTCAGTCATCATCTGCTTCACTGCGGCGCCGATGTCGTTCCAGTTCCATGTCATCGTCCGGTTTCGCTGGAGACCGGGCGGCAGGGTCGAATGTGGCCCGGCTCCGTTGACGTACACACCGAAGATCGGAACGTTCTGGCTTGCTGCCATCGCGATTTCCTTGTGTACGCCGGTCGCCGAACCCATGGATCGACCCACCAACACGATCAGCATATTTGTCGTGTTGATCTTTTGCTTGATCAGCTCTTCCCACTGAGCCTGGGGAAGGGGCTCCTTCGACGACCAGTCCTGCACAGTGAACGGAGTCGGCGAGCTGCTGTGGCACTGTCCAGCGAAGAGGGTCTTCTCGTGCTGGTTGTTGTCTGCGTCGAAACTGAGGAACGCGCGCGGATCACTCACGGCCGTCGCCTCTCTCTGTGCGGGGAGCGGGTGGTACCTGCCACTCCAGCGTGGAGATCTCTCACCCGTCGGCGCCAGTCGACTACGACCAGTGGTCGACCCGTCGCGCTGAGCGGGCAATCGGCCGGTCACGGGCGTTTGGCGCCAGACCAGCGGCTCACGCGCCGCGGTCGACGGCTCGCGCGGGAGCCGTGAGAAGAAGCTTGCCCTCGCCGGGCGAGCTGATCTCCGGGATGGGGGGCCGTGCCACCCCGGCGACGTCCCGGAGGGCTACCACACGGCCGCCCGTGGGCAGAGCTCCGCGGAGTCGGCCGCCGGCGTGCGTCGAGGGCTGCCCACGGACGGCCGCGCGGTCGGGCTGTGCCAGGTCGACGGGATGGCACTCGGAACGCGGCCGAGGTGCGTTGGGGAGCGGGGCGCCGTTCCTGGGCCGTCTCCGGGCCGTCGGGGCCGTCTCTGGGCCGTGTGTGACCAGCCCAATGATGTTGATCTTGATTCGGCGCGGTTAGTGGCCGATGTCAGGGGAGTAGGCACCCAGAGCCCGGTTGGGCGGTTTGGCGGCTGGGCGCGATGATTGTCTATCTGAGTGACAAGCGGTGGGCAACCGGCCGGACGGCTACAGACCGCCCCGGACTCCTGAGCCGCGCCGATCTACGTTCCGCCGCTCGTCGGGGAGCCGTGTCAGTGTCTGGGGGTCAACGACATCAACCGCGATGCCCTCGCCGGGCGGGCTGGTCTCCGGGATGGCCGGGGTGTGGCATCCCGTCGACCTCCCGGAGGGCTACCACACGACGTCCCGGGGGCGGACCTCGGCGAGCTCGGCTGGCGGTTGCGTGGAGGGCCGCCCCCGGGCCGCCGCGCGGTCGGGCGTTGCCAGGTCGACGGGATGCCACACGAACCCCTCGGGTGGGCTGGTCAGCCGGAGCAAACCCGGAGCGGACTTCCGATGATCGCTCAGCACGCCCAATGACGCCGCAGCACGAACGCCCAGCTCAGCGGGCACGACGCGGCACCCGGTGAACCACCGAGCACCTTGCGACCGCTTACGGGACGAAGCGCGTGCTGCGGTCGACGCGCAGGCGGCTGATGAGCCTAGTTCGCGTTAGGAGCGCGGTGCCTAAGGTTGCGGGGAGAGCTCCGCCTAGACCGGCTCGGTCTCTGGGGCGAGGGCTGACGTGTACCAGGAAGGACGAGCTGCCAGATGCCTCGCTTGACCTTGCCACAGCTGGAGCGGCACCTGTTCGCCGCTGCCGACGTGCTGCGCGGCTCCATGGAGGCCTCGGCCTACAAGGAGTACATCTTCGGGATGCTGTTCCTGAAATACGCCTCCGACCAGTTCGAGGCGGAGCGGCAGCAGCTCATCTCGGAGCAGCGGGCACGGGGCCGTAGCCAGGCCGAGGCCGAGCAGCGGGCTGAGTCGCCCTCGTTCTATCGGACGTTCTACGTCCCGCAGCGGGCACGCTGGGATCAGATCCGTGATCATGTTCATAAGTCGGTCGGCAGCGGGCTGAATAAGGCCCTGGAGGAGTTGGAGCACGGGAACCGGTCGCTCGACGGGGTGCTCCAGCACATCGACTTCAACCGCAAGATCGGTCAGTCGTCGATGTCCGACAAGAAGCTGCGCGAGCTCATCATGCACTTCAACAAGATGCCGCTCCGTCAGCAGGACTTCGAGTTCCCCGACCTCCTCGGCGCCGCTTACGAGTACCTGATCCGTGATTTCGCCGACTCGGCTGGCAAGAAGGGCGGCGAATTCTACACCCCGCGTGACGTCGTCCGCCTCATGGTGCAGATCGCCGACCCACATCCCGGCATGAGTGTCTACGACCCATGCACCGGCTCGGGCGGTATGCTGATCCTCTCCAAGGAGCACGTCGAGGAGGCGGGCGGCGATGGACGTAACCTCGCCCTCGCCGGCCAGGAGAAGGACGGCAGCGTCTGGGCCATCTCCAAGATGAACATGCTGTTTCACGGCATCCCGGATGCCGATCTTCGTAACAACGACGACGGCACGCTTGAAGACCCGGCGCACATCGCGGGCGGGGAGCTGCAGCGCTTCGACCGGGTGATCACGAACCCGCCTTTCTCGATGAACTACAGCGCCGACGCCATCCCATTCCGCGAGCGCTTCCGCTACGGCTACACCCCGGAGAAGGGCAAGAAGGCCGACCTGATGTTCGTCCAGCACATGCTGGCGGTCACCCGGCCTGGTGGCCTCGTCACCACGGTCATGCCGCACGGCGTGCTGTTCCGCGGTGGTGACGAGGGGAGGATCCGCAGCGGCCTTCTGAGCGACGACGTCATCGAGGCTGTGATCGGCCTCGGCCCCCAGCTCTTCTACGGGACGAGCATCCCGGCATGCATCCTCGTACTGCGGCCGCTCGGTTCGAAGCCGAAGGACCGTGCGGGCCAGGTGCTGTTTATCAACGCGGACCGGGACTACCGGGAAGGTCGGGCGCAGAACTACCTCGAGCCTGAGCACATCGAGAAGATTGTCTCGGCCTATCGCACCTTCGAGGACGTCCCTGGCTTCGCGCGCGTCGTGTCCCGCGGTCAGCTTGCTGAGAACGACGACAACCTCAACATCCGCCGCTACGTCGACACGACGTCCCCTCCGGAGCCGCAAGACGTCCGGGCGCATCTGCACGGTGGCATCCCGAAGACCGAGGTCAGCGCCAAAGCGGATCTGTTCGCCGCACATGGCCTGACGCCAGAGCATCTCTTGGCCCCGAAGAGCGACGATTACCTGCAGTTTGCCGACGTCGTGACCGAGCGGCGCGACCTGCGTCGACTGATCGAGTCCGATGCTGGCGTCGTCGCCGTAGAGAGCGCTGTGCTCGACGCCATTGATGTTTGGTGGGAGGAGCAGGGCTTACGGTTCGACAAGCTGGAGTCACCAGGCGACCTCGTCGACCTGCGTATGGACCTGATCGCGACGTTCCGAGACGCGCTGGCCTCTACGCCCCTGCTGGATCCGTTCGCGATCCGCGGCATCGTTGCGTCATGGTGGGGGCAGAGCTTGCCTGACCTTAAGGCACTCGCGACGCATGGTTATCGTGGCCTCATTGAAGCCTGGGCTGCCACAGTGCTGGACGCGCTTGCGGAGGAGAAGGCGAAGGTCAACCCGCTCGACCACAAGGTAGCTCGGGCACTGCTACCGGAGTACCTCGATCGGCTCGCCGCGCTTGAAGGCGAGGTCGCTAGGTTAGACAGCACGATCAAGGCTGCTGCTACTGCCTCGGATGATGAGGACGACGCTGAGGCCGTCGAAGAGGTGGTTCCGCCGGCCGAAGTCAAGAAGTTGAAGAGCAAGCTGACGGCAACCAGGAAGCAGCTCAAGGCAGAGAGGGGTGCCTTCGCCGACCGCCTCGCAGCGGCCAGTAGCGCTCTCGCTGACACGTCCGCGCGTGGGATCGTGCTCGACGCTATGGAACACGATCTCCTCGCCGAGGCACAGGACCGCATCACTCGGCATCGTCGGGCGGTGATCTCGGCTTTCGAGACCTGGTGGGACAAGTACCGGACATCGCTCGCGACGCTCGAAGCCGAGCGGGACGCAGCCGCAGCAACCCTCGCCGGGATGCTGCAGGAGCTTGGCTATGTCTGATCAGGACTGGTTCAAAGGAGCACTCGGGGACATCGCCACCCTCGAATACGGAGCCGCGCTCCCTGCGACTGCTCGTTCCGGCGATGACTTTCCCGTCTTCGGCTCCAACGGGGAGGTTGGGCGGCATAACGCAGCACTAGTTGAAGGGCCGGGAATTGTCGTGGGACGCAAGGGCACTGTCGGTGCCATAGCGTGGTCCCCTACTGACTTCTGGCCAATCGATACGACATACTACGTCCAGGCCCCACCTCATATAGACATGAGATGGCTCTATTGGGCCATGTCGGAGCTTGGCCTCCAGCACCTCGATTCTTCGACAGGGGTCCCAGGACTTAATCGAAACGACGCCTACGAGTTGCCAATAAGGGTGCCATCCTTAAGTGGGCAGCACCGAGTGGCGAGCGTACTCGACGCACTTGAAAATCAGATCCGACTGACCGAGACAGCGGCATCGAAATTGCGGTCTACGTTCGTCGGTCTTCTCTGTCACCTGCTTTCTCGGGGCGCGCGGTCAGATTCTGGGGAACTAGGTAGTTCTGTGATGGAACTGGGTCATGAGTCCATTACCCTGCCAAGGCGATGGACGATCGAACCTATTAGTCAGCTCCTCGGATCCGTCGACCCAGCTATGCGCAGTGGCCCGTTCGGTAGTGCACTCCTAAAGCATGAGCTTGTTGCCTCGGGAGTGCCGCTCCTTGGAATCGATAACGTGCACGTCGATCGATTCGTCGCCGATTTCAAGCGCTTCGTGACGCCTGCGAAGGCGGCCGAACTATCCCGCTACCGCGTCCGACCGGCTGACGTGATGATCACCATCATGGGCACCGTCGGGCGCTCATGTTTGGTTCCCGAGAATATCGGACTTGCCCTGTCGTCGAAGCATGTCTGGACCTTGACGTTCGATGGTTCTCGCTATCGCCCGTACCTGGCTAGCATGCAATTGAATCATGCCCCCTGGGCTCGGGCCCATCTACGCCGGGACGAACAGGGAGGAATTATGAGCGCGATTCGGTCTGACACGCTCAAGACCTTGATGCTTCCGACCCCTCCAATCGACGAGCAGATTGAGATCGAAACGATCTTGAGGGAAGCCGAGTCCAAGATTTCTAAGCAGGAGCAGGCGTTGAAGAAGCTCCGCGCGCTGAAGGCGGGACTCGCGGATGATCTCCTGACTGGCCGCGTAAGCGTGCCTGCCGAGGTTGCGTCATGAACAAGGGTCCGGAGTACCTTGAGGTCGAGAAGCCTCTCCTAAACCAGCTGTCCGGTCTCGGTTGGCAAGTCGTCGAGGGGTCGAAATCAGACCCGGCTGTCACGCAGCGCGACTCCTTCCGCGGCTCGATCCTCGAATACCAGCTGCGCGCGTCCCTGCTCAAGATCAATCGCGGTCCAGATGGTTCGCTGTGGCTTGACGATGCGCGCCTGGCCGAGGTCGTCTCGGCGCTCACGCGCTCCGAAGTAGGCAGGCTAATCGAGCTCAACCAGCGGATGACCGAGCGCCTCCTTGAGGGCGTGCCCGTGGCGGGACTACCGGACTGGGATCAGGGACGCTCCCAACGCGTCCGGCTAATTGACTTCGATAACCCAGCCAACAACGACTTCCTGGCGATCAGCCAATTCCGGGTGGATGAGCCCGGCGGCCAGGCCAAGAAGTTCGTGGCTCCGGACGTCGTGTTGTTTGTCAATGGCATCCCGCTCGTGGTTATCGAGTGTAAGAGCCCATACATCACTGACCCAATGGCCGAGGGCATCACCCAGCTACGTCGCTACGCCAACCAACGTCACCTCGGCCTGCCCGAGGGCAACGAGCAGTTGTTCTGGACTAACCAATTCGTCGTCTCGACGTACGGCGACAAGGCTTGCGTTGCGACCTTCACCGCTGGACCGGAGCACTTCCTGGAGTGGAAGGATGCCTTCCCACAGACGCGTGACGAGCTGGCAGCACAGCTCGGCAAACCCGCGGCGGAGCTGACGGGTCAAGAGCTGCTGGTTGCCGGAATGCTAGCGCCGTCCAATCTGCTCGACCTCGTCCGGCACTACACCCTCTTCACGGAGGTCAACGGCCGGCGGATCAAGATCGTCGCCCGCTACCAGCAGTTCCGCGCGGTCGGCCGGGCGGTCAGACGCCTTCGGACCGGGAAGACGCGAGCCCAAGACGGTGAGAGCGACCGCCGTGGCGGGTTGATCTGGCACACCCAAGGCTCGGGTAAGTCCTTGACCATGGTGTTCCTGGTGCGGGCGATGCGCTCGGATCCGGCGCTACGCGCCTTTAAGGTCGTGGTCATCACTGACCGGACCGACCTCGAAAAGCAGCTCGCCGAGACCGCTAAGCTCTCCAGTGAGGGCGTTGTCCGGGCACGACGCACGGCTCAGCTGCGGACCATTCTGGCGGAGAAGGGTCCTGTGCTCGTCTTCGCCATGATCCAGAAGTATCGGGAGACGGATACCGCTGCTGCGAGTGAGATCCGGATGGCCGCGGACGAGAAGAACGAGGCGCTCGGTGTCTTGAACACGGACGAGACCGTCGTGATCCTCGTCGACGAGGCGCACCGCTCTCAAACCTCGACGCTGCACGCCAACCTCATGGCAGCGCTGCCGAACGCCGCCAAGATCGGCTTCACCGGCACCCCGATCATGCGCAAGGGCAAGAAGCGCACCGACGCCATTTTCGGGTCTTTCATCGACAAATACACGATCCGTCAGGCGGAGCACGACGGCGCCGTCGTCCCCATCTTCTACGAGGGACGCACGGCCAAGGGAGCGGTGGCAGGTGGGAGCGACCTGGACGAACTGTTCGAGGACATGTTCGCCGAGCACACCGCCGAGGAGATCGAGAAACTAAAGGCGCGCTACGCCACGACCGGCGCGGTGCTGGAGGCGCCGAAACTCATCGCAGCCAAGGCGAAGTCGATTCTTTCGCACTACGTGTCGACGGTGATGCCTGGCGGCTTCAAGGCGCAGCTGTCAGCTACCAGCCGCCTGGCCACGGTTCGGTACCGCGAGGCGCTCCTCGCCGCGCGGGATGACCTCATCGCTCAGATCGAGCGCCTGCCGGAGCACGTCGTGCGTGGGGCCGAGGACGGCAGCTTGGATATTGACGTCCTTGATCGGCGCAAGCAGGTCCTGGTCCGCGCCTTGCCACACCTTGATCTCATCCGGATCCTGGACTTCGTCCCGGTCATCTCTAGCAGCAACAATGATGCCCCGACCTGGCTGCAGTGGACAGACAAGTCCCGCCAGGACACGGTCATCGCCGAGTTCAAGAAGCCGCTAGGTCTCCCAGGCGAGCAGGCGAGTCCCGTTGCCTTCCTGTTGGTACGCACCATGCTACTGACCGGCTTTGACGCCCCGGTCGAGCAGGCGCTCTACCTCGACCGCTTTATCCAGGACGCTGAGTTGCTCCAAGCCGTCGCACGTGTCAACCGGACCACCCCGGGCAAGGCCGCCGGCCTCCTTGTCGATTACTTCGGCGTTGGCGCCCACCTCCAGAAGGCGCTGCAGGCTTACGCGCCCGAGGATGCCGAAGATGCAGTTGGGGCTTTGGCCTCGATCACCGACGAGGTGCCTAAGCTGCGTGACCGACACGCCCGGACGGTGGGGCTCTTTGCTCAGGCGGGTATCGAAACGTTCGACCGTGATGAGGACATCGAGGCCTGCGTCGACGTGCTTTCGGAGGACGCCCTTAGGGCCCGGTTTGGTGTGCTGCTCAAACAGTTCCTCACCACGCTCGACACCATCCTACCCCGGCCGGAGGCGCTGTCATTCACGGCCGACGCCAAGCGGCTCGGCTTGATCCAAAGGGTCGCGTGGCGACGCTACCGCGACGACGGTCTCGGAGACTTCAACGCCTCGCTATATGGCGAGAAAGTGCGTGCGCTGATCGACGAGCACGTCATGGCGCTCGACATCGCGACCAAGATCCCGCCCGTCTCGGTCACTGACCCGGACTTCCTCGCGAAGGTTAAGGGCCTTACCTCCGATAGGGCGAAGGCCTCGGAGATGGAGCACGCCCTGCGGTTCCACATTCGGACGAACTTCGACGAAGATCCCGCGCGTTACACCAAGCTCTCCGAGCGCCTCGACGAGATCCTGAAGACGCTTACTGGGAAGTGGGAACAGCTCAGCCTCGCGCTTGAGGTGCTGCTCCGTGATGTCGCCGACGAGTCGGCCACCGAGCGAGTGCACGAGGACCCCCTGGTGGCTCGCTTCTACGGCCTTCTGGAGAGCGAGTTCGCCTCCAGCGCTAGCCTGCCGGAGGAGGTCCGCGTCGACATCATGCATCTCGCCGAAGGCGTCGTAGTCGAGGTGACCCGGCACGCGGGGATCGTCCGGTTCTGGAACAACCCGCACGCCCAGGACCAGCTCCGTAAGGACATCGTCTACACGCTGGACGAACGCGATTTGTTTCCGTTCGCCGAACAGGCAGCTATTGCTGATCGCCTCATGGAGCTCGCGCGGGCCAACCAGTCTTTGATCAGAGAGCGACTCCGTGCGCGAGGGAACTCATGACCGCCGTCCTGGAACTTGACGGTTTACGCGTACCGGTGGAGATTGGCGGCAGTAGCCGTAGGGCTCGGCTCACAGTTGAAGCCGACGGCTCGCTGCGCCTGAGGGCTGCCGAGGACGTGCCTACCGAGGAACTGCAGCAGTTCCTGATATCTAAACGCGAGTGGGTCTACGGGAAGTTGGCGGAGAAGGAAGCCCTGCTGCGCGAGCCCGTAACTAAGGCGTTGGTCGACGGCGAGGGATTTCTGTACCTGGGTCGCAGCCATCGACTGAAGATCGACGACGTAGGCAGCGCTGTCCGCCTGGAGCACGGTCGATTCGTCCTTCCTCGGCACCTCGTCGAAACAGGGGCGGCGAGTCTGATCGCCTGGTATCAGCGCTGCGGCGAGGCCTGGCTTCGACCTCGTTCCAGGGCATGGGCAGAGCGACTACGAGTCGATGCCAGGCTCATCGAGGTGGCAGACCTCGGCCACAAATGGGGAAGCGCGATGGCCGGAGGCCGAGTGCGCATTCACTGGGCGACCCTCCAGCTGTCACCGATTCTCGTTGATTACGTATTGGTGCACGAACTAGCGCATTTGCGTGAGCCTCACCACGGCCCCGCATTCTGGCAGCTGCTCGCGCGCGCGATTCCCGACTGCGAAGAGCGCAAACAGGAACTGGCCAAGCAAGGCGCTCGCCTTTGGTTTGGGAAATGTAGTTCCTGAGTCGACGCAGCTCGCTGGTCACCCCCTTAGGGATGGAGTCGGACAACTCCGGTTATTAGAGGTTGACCTTCTCGCTCCGCCTCCTGTTGGGCACGTCGATGTGGGCAGCGGAGTACAAGATCGCCCGCACTGCGACTGCGCGACAGGCCGCGCGGTCGGTCTCGCGACAGGTGGACGGGATGGCTCGCAGCGGGCTGGGGGAGCGAGCGCCCCCGGAGTACCCCCGGAGATGAACGGCAGAAACTCACGACGAACCGACGCCCGCGAGAGGCGCTCTCGCGAGTCCGCGCAGCGTACGAGGGGCAACGGCAGGCATCGAGACTCTGCCGAAGTAATGGATCTTGACTCCGCGGGTTCGGGGTTCGATCCCCCGGGGGCCCACACAATCACCAGGTCAGGGCGATGAGTCCGGCTCCGCGTCAAGATCAGAGTACGGTTTTGGGACAGTTTTCGTGTCCTCGGCGAACATTTCCTCCAGGACGTCGGCGGTCTGACGGTCGGTGAGCCGTCGCCCGAGGTAGCGGTCCTGAGTCATGCTGATCTTCGCGTGGCCGAGCTGGTCACTGATCTTCCGCGCGGACACGTCGGCGTCGTCGAGGAAGCTCGCCACCGTCTTCCTGAGGGTGTGACTGACCAGCCCGTCCAGCTCGGCGTCGTCGCGGACCTGGCGCCAGACACGGCGGACGTTCGCGGGGTCCCGCCAGCCGCCCAGGGAGTCAGGGAACACGGCCTCCACGCCTGGGCCGATCGCCAGGCGCCGGCGCTTGAGCATCGTGACGGCCCACGACGGCAGCGGGACCATGCGCTCACCCTTGCGCCCGGACTTGGTCGAGGGCAGCCGGAGCAGGCCGACGCCGGTACGGCGGACGAGACGCCAGCGGATGTCGACGGTCTGTTCGTCGAGGTCGATCTCCGACCAGCCGATGGCCAGGGCCTCACCGATCCGGACGCCGGTCGCGAGCATCATTCGGGTGAGGTCAGGCAGGTCCCAGTCGCGGGCCTTCTTGCTCTGCCCCACGGCGTCGAGCCAGGCGGTGCGTTCGGCCGCGGTCAGCGAGCGCGGAGGCCGGCGGGGCTCGGAGTCGATCCGGGCGACCTCCCGGACCGGGTTGTAGGCGATCGCGCCGTGGCGGGCGGCGAGCTTCATGACGCCGGAGATCACGACCTTGGCCGTGCGGGCCCGCGACGCCGAACGCTTCTTGATGACGCCCAGGGCGCGGTCGACGACGGGAGTGGTCATCTCCCGAACACGCATCTCGCCGAGCGCGGGTTCGACGTGGCGGCGGTAGATCGAGGCGTAGATGTCGAGCGTGCCGGGGCTGCGACGGCCGGCGTCCACAGCCTCCCGGACCTCGGCGAGCCACAGCTCGGCGACCTTGGTGAACCGGCTGTCCGGCACGACCTCGGACTCCTTGACTGGGGCCTGCCGGTCGACGATGGCCGAACGCAAGGACCGGATGGCGGCCGCCTTGCTCTTGCCCCGGCGCTTGACCTGGCGGGTCCTGCCGTCGAAGTCGCGGTAGTGGGTCCGGGCGATCCAGCTGTCACCATCCTGCCAGGCGGTGATCTTCCCGTAGCTGCCCAGCGGCAGCGGCGGCCGAGGCATCACGCCACCCCGTCGTCGAGGCCGTCGAGCCACGCAGCGACGTCGACGGGCCGGTAGCGCAGGTGCTTGCCCACCCGGCGGCACGGAGGCCCGTAGCCGGTCTGACGCCACGAGTAGAGCGTCTGCACCGGCACCCGCAGGTATTCCGAGACGTCCTGCACCGTCCACAGCGGCGCGATGAGCTGCATGTCGTCCATGTCGGATCTCCTGTCAGGCTGCGTGATCACGAGTTGCCGAACGGTCGGGCGGGGCATCGCTGGTCGCGAGGACGGCGGCGTCGTAGTCGGCGCGCCATCGGGAGCGTTGGTTGATCGCGTGGAGGAGCAGCACCGCGCGGGGTGGTACGTCACTGTCCCCGGGCCTGGTGGTCTCCCAGGCGAACGGGCCGTCGTCGACGGCGTAGGCGGGTTGCACCCCGGCGCGGTCGAGGAGTTGCCGAACGAACGCCGTCCGCTCTGCCCGGTGGTCCGAGAGCGACTTGTTCGACCACTTCCGCGAGACCAGGACCCGGCGTCCGGCGATGCCGAGGTGCTCGGGCTTGTGGGCTTTGCCCTTGCAATGCCCTGGTGTCGTTCCGGGCCGGGCGCCCTTGGGCTCGATGCCGTAGATCAGCCAGATCGGGCACCGCGGCGAGCACGGGGTGACGGCGAGTTCGTCGGCCAGGCGTCGGGCGTGCTCGCGCTGCCGGGTGGTGGCGGTGTCGTCGAGACCGGCGGCGTGCCCGATGGACTTGGTGAGGTACTTGGTCAGGTAGCCGATGTGGCGGCCGGCCTCTTCGGTGCCGCCGAGGATGCCCTTGACGTGGACCTGCGGCCCGAACACCACCGTGTGCGCCGGGGTGGTCAGGGCGTCGGGGCCGGTGGCCTCGTCCCAGGTCGGCAGCGGCACGCGGGTGTCCGGGTCCACGAACGTCTTGTGGTGGTTGTCCCAGCGCGGCAGCCGATCCCCGCGGTAGACGATCTCGTCGTGGGCGGGCCACCACACCTGGTGGTAGGTCGCAGCGGTGATCGCGCGCAGCTCCGATCGCGGGACGGTGCCGCGGATGGCAGCGTGGAAGTGCGGGGCACCGCGCTTCTGCGGCTCCACGGTGCCGAAGTACTGCACGTCCCAGCCCACGCAGCGCCGCATGTTCTGCCAGAACCGGTCCAGCAGCTTGGGGAAGTGAATCGCGTCCCGGGCGGCGCGGCGGTAGTCGTAGGACTCCGGGTCGAGAGCGGCGCCGTGCTTGTCCACCCGCCCGTAGGTGTCCAGGGTCAGGGTGAGGAACGTCGAGGGCCGGTACTTCCCACCGAACACCCGGCCGACGGTGCGGTCCTCGACCGGTCGGCGGGGCAGGTTCGGTGCGTCCTGCCGGCGCCGGGTCGAGCGCCGCACGGTCTGCGGGCCGGGGTCGAGCGGGGCCAGCCGTCCGCGGACACCGAGCGCACGAAGCTCCTGGTCGATCTCGGAGACGGTCTCGCGGATCTCCTCGCACTCCTCGTCATCGCCCGTGGTGCGGGCGTCGGTGTAGGCGGCGTGCAGGTCCGCCCGCACCGCCATCAGCTCCTTCTGCGCCTCGGACGGATGGGCGGGCTTGCTGATCGGTTCGTCCTCGAGGTGCCAGCCCTCCCGGCACTGCACCATCCGCAGCCGTCGGGCCTTCTCCGAGCACGGGCGGCACTGGTCCTCCCGTGTCGAGCCGCAGGGCACGGGGACGACGTCGACCCGGCCGGTGGTCTCGTCGATGCGGCGCATCGCGAGCGGGCGCACGCAGACGCCGTGATCCTCGGCGAGCCGGGTCGCGACCTCGTTCGACAGCGCCAGCATCGCCTTCTGGGCCCGGGTCAGCTTGTCCTGGTCGATCGGCTCGACGGGCGCCTCCGGGGCGGTCACGCGGCACCTCCGGCCTCGTGCTCGGCGGGAGCAGGTAGCGCCAGAACCGGCGCGGGGACGGCGCTCGGGAGCGTCCCGGCGATGTAGTTCTCCAGGGCCTTGATCGCCTCGTCGGACACCCAGGCGGCGCGCACACGCAAGGGCTCGCGGACGCCCTCGCCGAACAGGTAGCCGACGCCGGCCTCGGACTCGCCGATGCGGTTCGCCCACGCGCCCCGGTCGTACGCGTGCTCGCCGAGCACCATCCCGACGTGGCTCTTCGACGCCACCCTCAGACACACCCGGCGCGGGAACAGCTCCCGGACCGGGACGGTGTCCTTCGTCGGTTCCTGGACGTACCCGCGGACGGTGAAGCCCAGCGCACGGCCCTGGGTGGTCAGCAGCGCGATGCGTTCGGTGATGGCCTCGCGGGTCTTACGGTCGCCGACGTAGCGGATCAGGGCCCCGATCTCGTCGAACTCGACCAGCTCCAACGGGGTATCGCGGGTGATCGCGACGGCGCGCACCGACCCGGCATGCTCGCGCTTGCGGGCCTCCATCGACTCGACGAGCTCGTCGAGCATGTCGAGGGTGTCTCGGCTGGTCACGGTGTAGCGGTGGAACAACCGGCGGCCGTAGGCCAGCTCCATGCCCTTCGGGTCGATCCCGTTCACCCGCACCAGGCCGTCCCGGATCGCCGGAGCGATCGACAGCAGCGGCGCCCACATCAACGAGCCCTTGCCCGCCCCGGTGGCTCCGGCGACCAGGGTATGGCCACCGATGAGGGACTGGTGCCAGTCCGTGCCGTACTCGGTGCGCCCGGACCACACTCGGCGCAGATCCACCGAGGCGCCGTCGACGCCGGCCAGGTCGGCGACCTCAGGCGCCGGGCTGATCCCCGCGAGCAGGTTGCGGCGCTGAAAGTCGATGGACACCACGTTCGGAGCTAGCTCGCGGACCTGGCACCGGGTCACGCCGCGGGCGACCGCCA
The DNA here is from genome assembly GCF_900115005.1 of Pseudonocardia ammonioxydans. Lineage (GTDB taxonomy): Bacteria > Actinomycetota > Actinomycetes > Mycobacteriales > Pseudonocardiaceae > Pseudonocardia > Pseudonocardia ammonioxydans. Next base: position 17,156 of record NZ_FOUY01000049.1, read on the forward strand.
GGGCGCGGGTGGCCTCGTCGAACGACTCCGGGGTCTGACCGGGCACCAGCCGGACCCGGACCTCGTCCCAGGACGGCCCGGATCGCACCCCGAGCACCCGCGGGGTCTGGTCGCGGCGGGGCCGCTGCGGAGGCGGGGAGGACGAGGTCCGGGCCAGCGGGTTCACCTGGACCACGACCGGTGCAGCGGGATCGGGGACGGTGAGCTGGCAGGCGCGCATCCAGCGGGGCAGCCGCGGCGCATACAGGGCCCAGCGCAGCCACCACGCCCGGAGACGACGCCCGGCCAGGCGATCGAACGTCGGGACCGACGCCAGCCGCCACAGCCCCAGCGAGAGGCCGGCGGTCGCAGCGGTGATCGCGAGGGAGGGCCAGCCGAGCAGCCAGCACCACACGCCCACCCCGGCGGTGGTGAGAGTGGTGCGCCAGTGCCGGACCAGCCAGATGACGGCGATCGCGGTGCCCTTGCAGGCCAGCCACAGCGTCACGAACACCACCGCGACCGCGGCGAGCGCTTCGAGGACGCGGCCGAGGACCTGACCGAGCCGGTGGAGCAGGAACAGCAGCACCGCCCCGCCCGCGCCGAGCAAGAACAGGGTTCCGGTCGTGGTCATCGACGGCCTCCCTTCCGACGAGCCGGGCGCACGGTGGACAGCGGGACCAGGACGAGCTGGTCGAGGTGATCGGCGCAGCGACGACGACGCGGGTCGGGGCGCTCGTGCAGCGGGGTCCGGCAGACCTCGCAGCGAGTCGGACGCCCGGATGCGCCGGTCATGCGACGTCACCCCCGATGGCCGGGGTGGAGAACGTGAGCCCGGCGCGGTGCAGGACCCGACGCTCGGACGGGGTGGTGCCGCCGCTGATCCCGAACCGGCGGGCCGGGTCCTCGACGGCCAGGACGTCGGCCAGGCACTCGGCGCGGACCGGGCAGCCCCGACACACCCGGCGCGGGGTCTCGGTGGACTCGACGTCGTAGCCGACCGGGAAGAACAACTCGGTGTCCAAGCCAATACAAGCGGCGTCCTCACGCCACCGCGGCGAGGCGGACGGAGTGGTGGTGTCGGCGCGGGGGACCAGCCGCAGGCTCGGCTGCCCCGGTGCGCCGGTAGTCACCGCGCCACTCCGATCGTGGTGTCGGGCAGGCCGGGGGCGGGCGGGGTGTCCAGGCCGAGTTCGTGCCAGTTCGACATGGCCCCGGCGACCTCGGAGGTCGGGCGCCGATCGGCGCGGGCCTGCCAGTCCTCGGCGGTCTCGGACCAGAACCGGACCTCACGCTCGGCATCGCAGCGGGCGATGACGACGGCCTCGACGAATACGAGCGGCACGTCGAGATGGCGGGCGGTGTCGCGTTCCAGGACCGCCCACCAGCGGGCCCGTCGCGCGTGCAGTTCCGCGAGCCTGCGGGCCCGGGCGGCGTGCCCGAGCGAGTCCCCGGCCGGAGCGGCGGCGAGGCCGATGATGGCCCGGGAGATACGGCGCAGGCCGGCCTGGACGAGCCGGGACACCGACACCACCGTGGCGGCGGGATCGGTGATCGGGGCATGGCGAGGTAAGGAGACGTGCGGGGTCATCTACGCTCGATGTCCTTCCGAACTTGAGTGCCTGGCAGGGCGACGGGTGAGGGAGACACGGAGGGAAGCCCGGCTGCTTCGGGCTTCCCTCCACCTACGCAGGAGGGCCGAGAACGGCCGGTCAGGCCGCGTCCTGGTTCTTGGCCGGCACCGGACGGTGGTTGCCGGGAGCGCGCATCCCGGCAGCCCGGAAGCTGAACGCCACCCGAGGCCGGCCACCGGTCTCCTGCACGTACGGCGTGACGGTGAGCCCGTCGAACTCGACCGGGCGGATCGGAAGACCCGCGGCCGCCTCCGGCGGAACCGGCTGATGAGTGGCCGCGATCTTCACCGTGACCGTCTTGTCCGACCGGCGAGCCTCCGGGTCCGCATCCAGGACCGACACCGACCACACCGGCAGTCCGGACTCCTTGTCGGTCTGCTGCACCGGACGTCCCGGAGCGGACTTGTCGAAGTCACGCACCGGCTCGACGTCGGACACAACGAACGCGCCGTGGGGGAACACGTCGCCCATCGCGACGGGGAACTTGTTCTTGATCGCCATGACTGGACCTTCCGTTTATTCCCCTAAACTCGACGGCCGGGCGGCTACGAGCCGGTTGAGGGGGTCTAAACGCAAGAGTGGCCGGTTGACGGCCAGCTGTCAAGTCCCCCTAAACTCGCTGTGGTGAGTGGTCCTGACGACTTCGACGCTGTACGCGCCGACCCGGACCCGATCAGCCGTGGGCGTCGGGCGACGGCTCTGATGTCGCTCTACCAGCAGCGGGCGACTGAGCTGGCCCGTCTGCGGCGCGAGGCCATCGAGCAGGCGCACGCCGAGCAGGACATGACCTACTCCGAGATCGCGACCGCGCTCGGGATCACCAAGGGCCGGGTCACCCAGATCCGCAGCGGTGCTCCGGCGCGCGAACGGGTGTTCTTCGGGGTCGGCCCGGTGTCGGTCGGGGTGCCGCTGCGTGAGGGCACCGACACCCGGATGCGGTCCTACGTCGACGTCACCGACCTCACCAGCCAAGCTGAGGCTGAGACGCTGCTGGCAACGCTGTCGCTCGCGGCGGTACCGGTCACGATTGCCCCGGACCAGAGTGCCCCGCCCGCGGGCGACGCCATCGTGATCTGTGGGCCGAAGTCCGCGCCCGTTGGCACTGACCTGCTTGCCAGCGACCCTGCGCTGGACATCTTGAAGGAGGCGGGTCGCTGGTGGATCGTGGTCAGCGAGACGGGGGAGCGTCTCGGATCCCCGCTCGGTGACTCTCCGCCGACTGACGCCGATCTGGGTTATCTGTCCCGACGGCGCGACGGCGACCGCGTAGTGGTGCACATCGCGGGAATTCACAGCCCCGGATCGCTTGGCGTTTTGCATTACCTCGCCGGCAACCTTGCATCGCTACACCGCACGATTGCTGACCGCGACTTTAGCCTGGTTGTGCGCTCCGAACTCGACGGCCCGAAGATTACCGACTCGGCGGTGGTCAGCGGACCGCACTTCTGGTGATGCGCGCGATCACGGCCCAGCTCGCAGGCGGCGAGTTTAATGCCGACCGAGTCCTGGTCGCCGATAACGCCGTGATTGTTCTAGACGGGGCGACTCCTTTTGTGCCTGTTGATGTCGATCCGGGCCAGTACGCAGAAACACTTGGGGATGGCATCCTCAAACGTCTGCCATACATGGCGATTCCCGATGCAGTTGCTGCAGCGATTGAATCAACCTCGCAAACTCTTCGCCTCCAACCCGGGAAATCCCCGTCAAGCACAGTGAGTATTTTGCATGTCTCAGAGCAAGAAGCTCACCTCTACGCCCTCGGAGATAGCCCAATTCGGTATGGCGCCCAGTCGGATGAGCGAGTTCTGTCAGACTCTCGTATCGACGCGATTGGGCCGTCATTGCGTAAGCTGTATCAGAGTCGGCTGCGCGCTGGCTATGGATTCGACAGAGCGCACTACCGAATACTGGCCAAGCTGCAACACGAGCAGAGCCGATATAGAAATCGTCCATCGGGATACTGGATTGCCGAAGCAGATCCGAAAGCTGCCTATCGTGGCCTCTTGCTGACGCTTCCTTCTGAGTCGATCCATTGGGCAGTTATGGGAACCGATGGCGCCATGGACCCTCTAGAGGCAGTACTTTCTGCGAGTTGGCCTGTCGTGGCACTGTACGACGAGAAACAGTTGCAAGAGCTGCTTCTACAGGCTCACGACTGGGAGCGGAGGTCTGATCCAGGTGCCGTGATGATGCCCCGCGCTAAGCCGCACGACGATAAGTCGTTGGTGGCAGTTCCAGAGGTTTTCGCGGAGCCAGAACAGACGATCTAGTTAAATCGAAGACCGAAGAGTCCGCCGGACTCATACTCGTCCGTAAGCTCCGTACATTGGTGGAAGTCGAAGTTGATCCCCTCTGCTTGGGCTCGCTCTAGTGCGTCTGAGTTCAGCGTCGCGATGTACTGCATGCCTTCCCGCTCAGTTACCTCGTTGGCCAGCCGAAGAGCGGAGGCGACCTGTCTGGCTTCAACTGCGTCGTAAAGATGACTGTCGTGTACCAGGAAGTCCGGACCGCGACCTCGCCGTTTCGCAACTACGGCTAAAGTCAGGTCAAAACAGAACATCACGATGCTTCGAACGCCTTGACTTTGGTCCCCGCCGATCGTGGGAGAAATTGAGTAACCGGACTTAGATGGCTCTATGACCAAACTTGCCGGCCGGTCACTCCCGTAGATCTCGTACGCAAAGTCCGAGAAGATGCGGGCGATACTCTCGAGGTCTTCTGAGCGTTCTTGAACGTCAGTACTAATGTCGATCTCGAGCTTTGCAGCTTCTAGCTGCAAGTGTCGACTGGAATTCTCCCACCGATCAACGACGGACTGGCGTTGTCGCAGTTCGCTTAGGCGGCCGTTTACATCTGAAAGCTGTTCTTGCAGCTGTAGGAAGGTTTCTAGTGCGCCGCCTTCTTGGAGTAACCGCATAGTCGAAGCGCGCTCTTCGTCGGCAGCAACTAGCCGACTAGTTGCTCGGTCTCGTAGTTGGATGGCTGTATCGCGTTCGTTCTCTAGATATCGACGCCTATTCCGGATTACGGATTGATGGAACTCATGGACCTCCTCCAGTCGTCTTTCAACCAACTGAGGCAGTTCACGTCCAACCTCTTGGAACACGCGGGTGACGTAGTCGTGGTCGGGCTGCTCGCGATTCTCATCCTCAAGGGACGCACGGATATCGGCTATCCGTCGTTCTTGCGTGTATATCTCATCGTTCAACAGCCGGATCTCACGGCTGAGCTCATCGGCCCTGCGCCGGTGCTGCGAGTACTGCTCGACGACCCGAAAGTCCGAGACTTGGACCTCTAGCTGTCTACGTCGAATATCGAGCGTCCGAACTTCCGCGTCTATTTCGGCGCTTCTTCCAAGGGTCATGCCCATGATGGGGTCCCGGGCTGCTCGCCGAAGCTCAGCAGCGCTGCGGCTCGCTTCAGCTACGTTGCGGGCCGCAGCGACGAGTTCTAGGTCCAGGCCAAACAGGTACGCCAAAGGACGTTGTGTATCCATGGCTCTTTGCTTTCGGAAAGTCTCAATAGGTCGTCCTGCATAGGCCCCGGAGCCCACATCGCGAAGATAGTAGGACAAGAGCGACCGGAATGAGGGTTCGAGCTCGGAGCCAGTTAGACCGAATAGCTCCTGTCCGAGCAATACTCGCCATTCGGCGTTCGGAAGTGAGACAGGTCCAGACCCATCGTTGACTTCCACAAACTTCATCTCTGCGATGCTTCTGCGTACATTGGATCGATTCTCGCCCAGGTCGAGCAACAGCTCGTATGTGCTCTTCTCTAGGGCGACGTTTCGCAGTACATGCGGTGAACGAGCATCGGAGCCGAATAGAAAGTCGAGCACTCGAAGCATGCTGCTCTTGCCTACGGCGTTACGGCTGTCTTTCGAAGCCGTCGAGCGTGTACGTATCGCCAGAGCAATATTGACGCCTGGCTCGAACCGTGCAGTCTTAAAATCAGGCAGGTTGCTACTTAGCTCATGCAGCATTCTGCCTCCTCAGTAGCCCATCAGAGTACTCTACTGACCCCATGGCGTAGAGAACGTCTACAGCAAGAGAAAACCACCAAAACGGAACAAAAGATGGCATGTTGTTCGCTTCTCGCCAACGAGAGAAGCGTTCCCAGGCGCTTGTAACCGTTGCAGGGCGCTCAAGTTGAAGGAGTACCTGGCCGGCGATCACGAGAAGTGCCTGATCTGTAGGAATATTCTTAGTCGGCAGTATCATTTCCGTCCCGCCTTGGCGGGCTCGAAGATCGTGCATTTCTCAAAAAAGTGAGTGACGACCATGAGACAGGCGCTCCGCTGATCGCGCAGTTCCTCGGTAGAAGCATCTACGATATTCCCGAATGCTTCGTGTCGTAGATCCTCGCATAGGGCGTGAAATGTCAAGTCGGAATCAAAGTTGCGCGCCCTGTGTCGGTCGTAACGAAGTTTAATGTTCTCGGCCGCTTGTGCTTGTTCTCCAGGGGGAGAGCGCACGAAGTACCGACTAATGAGGTCGGTGAACTTCATGCTCTCAATCAGTAGCGTTGAGACACTATCGCTGAACTCGTTCTCTTCGACCTTGCCGAAGTCGACTTCCGGAACCTGGCCGCTTTCGTCAGGAATCGGGAGTCGAGCCAGTGCTTGAACGCACCGGCCGATATACGTCATGCTCGCTGGGTCGTCCGACGGGGGCGCGCCAATTATGATCATAAGCTGCTGCTTGCTCAGCTGCCCGCCGGTCTCGTCCCAAAGAAGATCGGGTGGCCACGCGAGAACCTCGACGCCATGATCACTCTTGTTTCGACGTAGGTGGGTAATCTCGCGCATTGCGCCTTCCGCTAATCCGCGCTTGTTGTTGTGAACGAAAGCCCAGCTGCGCATTTCATCTCGCCAGTACTTGCAGGCCTTATTAAAGTCTCCACGGATCTTTCCTGCGAGGTCGTCAGGGTCTTCGCGGATTGCGCCATAACAGGCAAGCATGAGGTCGTCCACCCACCCATCGCAGCCCTTGTCTCCGCGCCCGGTCGGATCCACCTGCATAAATGCACCTCGATGGCGCGCAGTCATGAGTGCAGTCACAAAATCTTGCCATTCGAAGCTACTCTTGTTCGCTGCCATCGCATGGAAGTGACTACGGAACCACGCTGCTTCGCGAGCTGTCGGCGGCTGGTCTCGCGGCCCGTCTTCATGCCCGCCGACTGCGTATCGCGTCACCAGGACAACTGTAGGATCGATGACCGAGCTAATCAACTAGGCGCGGTCGGTCAATCTACGGTCGACGGCTGACTGGCCTGTGGCCTCACTGCGTGCCGCTGCCGATTCTGCCTCTATGAGATCAAGGCGCCGCCTCCGGCGGCGCGGGCCGGCTTCACCGGCCCGCCCGGCTCGCGCCTCCACCTCCGGCCCGGCGCGGCCGGGCGGGCCGGACGCCGGCCCACTGTCGGAGGGGCGTCCTATCCTCGCGACGTGTCAGAGCAGCCTGCGCCCGCGAACGTCCGAACGCCGTGGGGCTACGAGGAGATCGTGCTCGCCTGCGACCTGGTCGTTGCCAACAGCTGGCACGCGCTCGACCGTCGAACCGATGACCGCGTCACGCGGCTGTCAGGGCTGTTGCGCCGGATGTCCCCTCAACGGGCCGCGCAGGACCCGACCTTCCGCAATCCACAAGGCGTCGGGCGTAAGACGCACGACATCGCGACCTTGCATCCCGAGTACCCGGGGCGGCCGACCAAGGGCGGCAGGCTAACCGCCGACGTCGTCGCAGCGTTCCTCGGTGACCCAGACCAGATGGTGGAGCTAGCTCGAGCCATTCGTGCGGCCGGGTCACTGGCGCAGGACAACCCCATGCTGCCTGATCTAGATGACGACACGACCTATGCCGAAGGGCGTCCCTTCGAGCGCCGGCACCTCGCCCGCGAGCGAGACCCAGAAGTCCGACGCCGGAAGATCGCACAGGTACGGCACGAAGTGGGCGTCGTACGTTGTGAGGTCTGCAGCTTCGACTTCGAGGCTCTGTACGGCGAACGCGGCCGTGATTTCATCGAGTGCCACCACCGCGAGCCGCTCAGCGTGACTGGACCCCGGCAAACAGCCTTACGTGATCTTGCCCTGCTCTGCTCGAACTGCCACCGGATGATCCACCGGTACCGCCCGTGGCTCACCGTCGCTCAACTCGTCGAGCTTGTGGGTCCGGCCTCCCCATGAGCCGGACTTGGTCCTCCACGAGCGACTACAGATGCCTCCGGCGGCCGGGCTCCGCCCGAACCCGACACCGCTCGGAGAGCAGGAGAGTGCGGCGGGGCTGGTGACCTCCTCGCGGCGCGCCGAAACGGCAGCCAGACCGAGGGGCGGGGCGCAAGGCTGGAACCCGTACCTTGCACCCCACCCCTCGGCCTGGCAGGGATGAACCCGCGCCGCGAGGAGATCACCAGCAGGCCGGGCGCGTGGGGGAGAAGCCCCCGCGTGGGACGCTTTTGGGGCACGAAACGACGTGACAAGGGCCGTAATCGACCCCGAAAGACCAGCAGTCCGCGGGTGGAAATCCCCAGGTCACCCCGGGTTTCGAAGCCCAGCCGTCTACACGGCGCCAAGATCCGCGGGTTGTGGGTTCGATTCCCACGGGGCCCACCATTGATCGGCGGAAATGTCGCGGGCAGAGCCGTGATCTTCAACTGGTTCCACTCTGGTTATCAGGATCTCGCACCACGGGTGACTCCACGGGGCGATCTATCGAGCTTGCGTCCGACGTTCGTGGGATACGATGCCACTTGTGTCGGACGCGATCGACCACGAGCGTCTCTACCTCGTCGCCGAGTCACAGGCGGGGTACTTCAGTACGGCGCAGGCGTTGGCGGTGGGGATGGATCGCAGCACGCTGGCTCACCACGCCCGGGAGGGTGGGCGGTACGTGCGGGTGCGCCGCGGTCTGTACCGGCTGCGGCACTTTCCGACCAGCGAGCACGAACACGTGATGGCGGCCTGGCTCCCGCTGCGGCAGGCGGGAGCGGTCGTCTCGCACGAGAGCGCGCTCGAGCTGCACGGACTGTCCGACGTGATCCCCGCCGCGGTACATCTATCGCTGCCGCGGGCGAAGCGAGGGCAACGAGCCCGCCATGGTGTGCGGCTGCACACCGCGGAGAGTCCGCCCGCGCCGTCCGAGATCCAGCAGGTGCGGGGGCTGCCGACCACGACACCGGCGCGCAGCATCGTCGACGCGCTGCAGGCGGGTACCCAGCCCGAGCAGATCGAGCTCGCCGTGCGTCAGTCGCTGCAGCGAGGTCTGCTCACCCCGCGGCGGTTGAGGCAGGCGACGGCTCAGCGGTCGGAGCGAGTGCGCCGGTTCCTCGATGACGTACTGGCTGGGGCCACCCGATGAGGTATGCCGACGCGGTCTCGTTTCGGCGGGCACTCGAGCAGCGGCTCAAGCACGGCGCGGCCGGTGATGGCGCCCGGCTGGTGCGCAACCGCAAGCACGTCGCGTTCGACCGGCTGCTCGCGCGGTTGGCCGCGACCGCGCCGGATCGGTGGCTGCTCAAGGGTGGCTACGCACTCGACCTGCGCCTGCGGAGCGGCGCCCGCACCACCAAGGACGTCGACCTCGACTGGCGTGAGGTCGACGAGGAACTGCTCGACACGCTGTTCGACGCCGCCGAGCATGACATGGGCGACTACTTCATTTTTTCGGTCGAGCGCAGGGCACATCCCGCTGATCGGCTGGAGGGCAGCCAGCGGTTCCTGGTTTCGGTGTCGCTGGCCGGGCGAGAGTTCGAGACATTCCCCCTCGACATTGCTGTCCGGGCGGAACCGATCATCGCCTACGACACCCTCACGACGGCGGACCTGCTCGGCTTCGCCGACGTGGCACCGGTCCAGGTGCCGGCGATTCGCCTGGAGCGCCAGATCGCCGAGAAGCTGCACGCCTATACCCGTACCTACGAAGGTGACCGTCACAGCAGTCGAACCAAGGATCTCGTCGACATCGTGCTGATCGCCGACCTCGAGTCCCTCGACGCCGCCGCCCTCCGCGACGCCATCGAGAGGACCTTCGCCACGCGCGGCACACACCCGCTTCCGCAGGCCGTGCCCGCGCCACCGGCCGAGTGGAGTCCGCCGTTCCGGGAGCTCGCTGCCGCGGTCGGCCTGCCCACCGATCTCGCGGCCGCTCACACTGTGGCCGTTCAACTGCTGGAGCCGGTGCTCGACGGGCGGATCAGCAGCGGCACCTGGGACACCGAGAAGCGCCGCTGGACGCGTGAGCGCGAAGAGTCCGACCTCAACGGTGGTCGTATCGAGTGAGACACGAAAGCCTCTCCAGCTCTGGCACAGCACCGATTCCAGCGAGGCTCGGCACATCCTGCGTTGGAAAGTGTCCTCGTAGGACGAAGGCCACCGGCTACCCGGCCCGTGCCCGGACGACGCTGATCGGACGACGCCGACCGGCTGGACTGGCCGACGTCGTCCGTCGAGCGCTACTGTCGCCAACAGGCCCGGCGTGGCCTGCCGCCCGCAGCCCTACGGCACGGTGAACACGCCGATCACGGTCGTCACCGTCTGCCTCCACACGGTGTTCGTCCAGTAACGCGGGCACTGGGCAAGCGACACCGGGACACGGGCCGACGATGGATTTCACGACCGACGACGCCAAGATCGCAGCAGGCACACTGCGCGCGGATCTCGCCGACCAGCAGATCACGATCAGCCACAGCAGAGCCCTGGAGCTGGTCGCCCATCAGCTCGGCTACCGGGACTGGAACACGGCCGCCGCCGTGCTCGGCCGTAGCGGTGCGGACGCAGCCGGCCTCGGTGCGCCGGTGCCCGTCCTGCGCGTTCAGCGGTTCGAGGACGCCCAGTCCTTCTACCTCGACTACCTCGGGTTCGGCGTGGAGTGGGAGCACCGCTTCGAGCCGGACATGCCGCTCTACGCTCGCATCTCCCGTGGGGAGGCCTGCCTCGACCTGTCGGAGCACCACGGCGACGGGACACCGGGGAGTTCGGTATGGGTCCCGGTCGCCGACGTGATGGCGCTCCACAAGGAACTCGAACAGAAGAAGTATCCCGCGCTGCGCCCCGGCGTGGAGGTCGACGCCCCGGGCGGCCCGACGCTCTCGGTGATCGATCCGTTCGGGAACTCCCTGAGGTTCTGCGAGCAGACCTGACCCGGGCCCGGCACCGCCGTTCATCGGGCTGATCCGCCTGGTAGGCACGGACGGTGCAGCCCGATCCCCGCGCAACCGAGGCGCGCCCGCGTGGACGACGCCGTCGGCCCGATCGAGTCCTGTTGTGGCTGGTGGTGGTCCTGCTCGGCGTGGCCGCCGCACTGGTCGTCGTCGTTGTCGCGGCCTTCCCACCGGTCGCCGCGACGACCTGCCCGCGGTGCTTCGGGATGAGCGAGGTTGCTCCCGGCATCCACACGACGGCGGCTGCCGGCCCGGAGCAGGTCCGGGACCTGACGGACCTGGTGGCGCAGGCACGTCAGCGCGTCGCCGACTTCTACGGGGATCAGCAGAGTTCCCCGACCGTCGTCGCGTGCTTCGACGACGCCTGTTACGAGCGGATCGGCGGCGGAGGTGAGCGCGGCGTCGCCGTACTCAACCGCGCCGTGATGCTCTCGCCGCGCGGGATCGACGCGGGGATCCTGGCGCACGAGATGTCGCACGTGGAGCTGCACACCCGTCTCGGAGGCGCCCGGTCCGAGGTCCCGCAGTGGTTCGACGAGGGGCTCGCCGTCGTCGCCGGGGACGACCGGCGCTACATCGCTGCCCCCGGCTCGGCCGACCGCTGCCTGGTCCGGCCCGACGGCCCGCTGCCGGCCTCGCTGGACGAGTGGCTGGAGGCCGCGGACGCGGACGTGGACGTCTACGCCGAGGCCGCGTGCGAGGTGTCGCGGTGGCTCGCCGGTCACGAGTCGCCGCGGGCGGCCACGACGCAGCTCGTCGCCGGGCTCCGGTCGGGCGAGGACTTCGCCGACCTCGTCCGGTAACCGGCTACCGGTCCGTCTCCACCAGCGGCCGGTCGGGGTCGATCACGATCGACCGGGCGCGGAACGCCGTGTCCAGGGCCGCCCAGACCCAGTCGGCGAGCTCGCCCGCGAGCTCCTCGAGCGGCAGCGGGTCGGGACTGTCGAGCCAGCGTCCGGTCGCCGCGTCGACCAGCCCGACAGCGCCCGCGGCCAGCGGCTCGGCGACCGCGTGGGGGAGCCCGCCACCCGGGATCTCCACGCTGAGCAGCGCGGTCATCCGGTCGGCGATCTCCTGCCGTACGTCGGTCACCGCGGTCGTCACCCGCGCGGCGCGCAGGATGTAGCGGTACAGGTCGGTGTGCGCAGCCACCCAGCGCACGTGCGCGGTGACCGCGGCGGCGAGCATCTCCCGCGGGGTCCCCCGCGGGCTCCACACCGGAACCAGCGCCTCCACGTACAGCGCCAGGGCGTGCTCGGCGAGTGCGCCCTGCAGGTCGTCGAGACCGTCGAAGTGCCGGTACAGCGCCGGACGCGGGAGCCCGGCCGCCGCGGCGATCTGCTCGGTGGTGGCCTCGGGCCCGTGCTCGGCGATGGCGGTCACGGCGGCGGCGACCAGTTCGGCGCGCCGGCCCGCCCGCTGCCCGGCCCACCGCCGGGCCCGCCCGTCGGTGGGCGCGCCCCGTCCCGTCCTCGTCACCCGTCCATCATCCCCTCCGGTTGACACCGCGGCCGGGCCCGCCCATGCTGCCGAACTAAGGGGTACGACATGTACGGGGTACAGTGTGTTCGCTCCGTGCGCTGCCGTGTCCCACCCGACGCGACGCCGACCGAGAGGGCTCTCCGGTGACGACCTCCGCTCCCCGACCCCGCCGCCTGCAGGGCGCCGACGTGGGGATCCCGCCCCGCCAGCTGGACTTCCGGCTCCCTGAGAAGCTGGCCCCGTGGGCCTACGCGGACAACGCGACCGCGACCCTGTTCCTGGCCATGCTCTCGGCGATCTTCCCGCCCGGTGAGGACTTCTTCGTCCGCTCGGTCGTCCACTTCCGCGACCGGGTGCAGGGCGACGAGGATCTCCGCGCGCGGGTCGCCGGGTTCACCGCCCAGGAAGTGATCCACAGCCGGGAACACGACCGGCTCAACGGCGTCTTCCAGGAGCGCGGGTTCCCGGTCGAGGTGCCGGAGAAGGCGGTCGCGGCCGCGCTGACGGTGCTGCACCGGACCTCGCCGCGCCTGCAGCTCGCGTGCACCGCGTTGATGGAGCACTTCACCGCCGTGCTGGCCGAGGACATCCTGAGCACCGACGAGTTCCGCGAGCGGGTGGACGCCGACATCACCGAGCTCTGGCTCTGGCACGCGCTCGAGGAGCTCGAGCACAAGTCGGTCACCTACGACGTCTACGAGGTGATCGGTACGAGCGAGCGGGAGCGCCGCCTGGCGGTCCCGCTGGTGCTGGCCACGGTCGGGGTCGCCGCGCTGTACGGGTGGGGTTACCTGCTCGTCCAGCAAGGGGTCTGGCGACGCCCAGCGGACCTGCGCGAGGGCTGGCGCCTGATGTTCGGACGCGGCCAGTTCATGCGCCGGGTCCTGACCCGGATGCCGGTGTTCAACCACCCGCGCTTCCACCCCGACAAGCACGACACCCGGGAGCTGGAACAGCGGTGGCGGGAGATCCTCTTCGGTACCGAGGGCTCGCTGACCGAGCAGCTGCGCCGCCCGCCCCAGCGCTGACTTCCGCCCGTCGCCACGGTCCACCGTCGGTAGGCGAGCGGAGGAGTGGAGTGCGATGGGTGGAACCGAGGGGTGCCGGTCATGGCGGTGATCGAGGACGTCCGACCGCTGGGGTCCGGGCTGGAGCGGTCGTACGAGGCGTACGTGCGCGGCCGGTTGCGGTTCCGTGTCACGCAGATCGTCTACGCGGCGTTCTCCCTCGACGAGTGCGAGATGGGCTTCGCGTTCCCCAAGGAGGAGCGGGCTGCGCTCGTCGCGAGCGAGCCGCACAAGTTCCGGATGCCGTCGCCGTCGGAGATGCGATTCAACTGGGTCCGGTCCGACCTCGCGGCCCTGGACCCGGCCGAGGCCCGCGAGCTCGTCGTCGACGCCTGGCGCATGGTCGTCCCCCGGAAGATCTCCCGTGCCTACGATCTCGCCCACCCGAACGGCCCGGGCTGACCACGCGGGATGTCTCCACGACCGACGGCGGTCCGGCCGCCGGTCAGAAGACCTCGGACGAGACCGGGCCGCCGTCCAGCCCGACCGCGCCGAGCGCCTGCGTGATCACGTGCACCAGCTGGTCGTGCCCGAGTTCGGCCGGTCCGACGTGGAGCTCGTAGCCGTGCTCGCCCGGGGCGAAGCCGAGATGTTCCAGGGCACGGACCTGCTCGTCGCCGAGGCCCGGGGCGGCCGGGGCGGACCGGCCCAGCAGGCGGCGCAACCGTCCGGGCCGGTGCAGCGCAGGGTCCGGGACCTCGATCACGTAGCCGTCCGCGCCGAAGGAGATCCACTGCACGATGCCGTGGGCACCGCTGTCGGCGCCGAGCACCGCGGTGCCCCCGTCCCGGGTGTCGTGCAGTGCCCGCGCGACGACCTGCTGCACCTCGCTCATGTGTTCCCCCCGTCGACGACGCCGATCCGTCGGGAGGACCGTAGCGGCCGACGGCGGGGACGAGTCCCGGATGTGGACAGGGCGGCACGACCGCCTCACGGTTTGAAGCGGCCGAGCCTGAAGTCCCGCCCGTGCGCGCCCGGGCGAGACCCTGCACGAGCGGTACCCCGTGAGACGGGGTCGACACCTGCCCGGAGCGTCCGGGAGCGGCCCGGCCGGTTCAGTACGGGTCGCGGCCGATGAACGCGAGCATCCGGGTCTGCGCGTCGGCGTCGTCGGGCACCTCGACCCGGGGCCCGAACTGCCCGCTGGAGCGCAACAGCTCGTCGAGCGGTTCGAGCTGCTCGAGCAGGGACGCGCACCGCTGCGGGTCGAGGGTCTCGTCCTGCCCGGTCGCCCGGGCGAGGTCCCAGGTGTGCATGAAGACATCGGTGGTGAAGAAGCGGTCGATCGCCACCGGCAGCGGCATCGTGCCGATGTGCGGGTTGTCGAGCGTCACCCCGGCCGCGGCGGGGGCGTCGAGCAGCGCCCGGACGCGGTCGTCGAGCGTGCGCCAGGCGGCGGCCGGGTCCTCCTCGACGCCGGGGCCGGATGCCAGGGCGATGCCCGCCCCCGACTCGAGGAACCCGGGGAACCAGGTGACGAGATGGCCCACGACGTCGCGTGCCGTCCACTCGGGAACCGGCGACCGGCGGTGCCACGTCGCCCGGTCGGGGACTCCGTCGACGACGGCGGTGAAGCGGCCGGCGATCTCGCGGTACTCGTCGGCGGGGGTCCGGTTCGCGACCACGGTCGCCTCCTCGGGTGGACGGCGCGACGGGGCCCCGTCGCCTGTGCCGGTCGGGACCGGCGCGGTGCGGAGAAGTCATCGGTCGACACGGGCTGTCCCGCGCCGGTGAGGTCACCGGCAGGACAGCACCGTGGTCCGTGCGCCGGTGTCGAGGTTCGTGTTCATCTGGTAGGTCTGCCGGACCAGGCAGGTCACCCGGTCGCCCTGCTCGGCGCCGGGGAGCAGGTCGACGCGCAGGTGCCGTGGGAGGACACCGGAGCCGGGCAGCATGCCGGGGCGGGGCGGCCCGACGAGGTCGACGTACATGCGGTCCGGATGCGTCGACGCGACGACGGCGGGCATCTCGCCCTCCCACACCTGGGTCCGGAGCAGGAACCACGCCCCGAGCGCGACCCCGCAGGCCGGCACCAGGAGCAGGACGACGGCGACACGGGCGATCCTCATGCCCGCCGATGGTGCCGATGCGCGGACGGCGCGCGACTCCGCAGAACTACCGGCGGCTCAACCGTCGTCCCCCGCGACGGGCGAGGGCGGCGCGGACGGAGCATCCGGCCGCACGCTCACCGTCGGTGCAGGTGCCGGCGCCTCGGTCGTCGGCCCGAGCGGCTCGGGCTCGTCCTGCAGCGTCACACCGCAGCCACCGAGCACCAGCGCCGCGCCGAGCGACACGATCCCGAGCGCCACCGGCCCGCATGACGTCGACCCGGCCGGTGCGGCCCTGTGCATGCGTCGTCTCATCCGGCCTCCCCGGGCAGTTCCACCACGACGCGGGCCCCGCCGCCCGGCCGTTCCTCGATCCACACCTCGCCGTCGTGCCGGCGGACGTGCGCGGACACCAGCGACAGGCCCAGGCCCGTGCCGTCGCCGTCACCCCGCCTGCCGGCCAGCGTCCCGCGGGCGAACCGTTCGAACACCGCGGTCCGCTGCTCGGGTGGGACGCCGGGGCCGCCGTCGTCGACCTCGATCCGGCCGCGGCCCGCGCGGGCCGACACCCCGACCCGCAGCGCGCCGCCGCCGTGCGCGTCGGCGTTGTCGAGCAAATTGCCCAGCACCTGGTCGAGGCGCCGCCGGTCGACCGGGACGGTCACCGGCTCCGGCGCGTCGACCTCGGGCACGGGCGCACCGCTGCGGGTGGCGACGAGGCCGCGGACCAGTGCCCCGAGCTCCCACGGTTCCCGTTCCAGGGTGTCGCTGCGCGAGATCTCCAGCAGGTCCTCGACCATCCGGCGGAACCGGTGGACGTCGCCGTCGAGCAGGTCGACCGCCTGCTGCGCGGTCGGTGGCAGCTCCCCGCGCCGCCTGCGCAGCACCGCCACCGCGTTGATCAGGGTGGTGAGCGGCGACCGCAGCTCGTGGCTGACGTCGGCGGCGAACCGGGCGTCGCGCCGCACCCGCTGCTCGAGCGCGTCGGTGTTGCGGTTGAACGTCGCGACCAGCGGGGCGAGCTCGGCGTCGGAGCTGTCCGGGAGCCGGGCGCTGAGGTCACCGCCGGCGACCCGGCCGGCCGCGCGGGCCAGCTCCGTCAGCGGCAGCAGCGCCCGCATCCCGGCCCAGTGCCCGAGGCCGAGCCCGAGCACGGTGCTGGCCGCCACCCCGACTGTCAGGATCCAGCCGAGGAGCCGCAGGTTCGTGTCCAGCAGCTGTAGCGGCAGGACCTCGACGAACATGTCCCCGCCGTCCAGCGGGACGGCGATGACCAGGCTCGGCACGCCCTCGACGAGGACCCGCTGCCGGGCCGGGGTGCCGGAGCGGGCCAGGTCGAGCAGCGGGCTCGGCAGGTCGTCGAGCTCGACGGTGCGGCCGCTGGTGGTCCAGCCGCCGCCACGGTGCAGCGCCACGGTGATGCCCGGGGTGCCGGCGAGGCCGGTCAGCAGGTCGTCGAGGCCCTCACCGCGCGGGTTCGCGGCCAGCGTCCGCTCGACCAGCGCGACGTTGCCGTCGGCCTGCCGGGTCGCGCCCTCGACGCGCTGCTCGACCAGATAGAGCGCCGCCACGTTCCAGGTGACCGTGGCGAACAGCCCGGTGACGACCAGGCTGACCAGGGCGAACGCGGCCGCGACGCGGTGACGCAGCGGGAACCGGCGCAGCGGTATGCGGTCCAGCACGGACTGCATCCTTCCCGCTCCGGCTCACCCGCGGGGACCGGTCACCGGTTCCGCCGGGGGCGGCGCCTCCTGCGACACCGCCACGGGGTCGATCTTGTAGCCGGCGCCGCGGACGGTCAGCACGAGGGCCGGGTGGTCCGGGTCCGTCTCGATCTTGCGCCGCAACCGTCGTACGTGGACGTCGAGCAGGCGGGTGTCGCCGTGGTACTCGTAGCCCCACACCCGCGCGAGCAGCTCGTCGCGGGTGACGATCCGGCCCTGCGCCGCAGCCAGCTCGGCGAGCAGCCTGAACTCGGTGCGGGTCAGGTGCACCACGTCGCCGGCCCGCAGGGCGAGTCCCTCGTCGGGGCGCAGCTCGACGTCGCCGAGCACCAGCCGGCGGGGTGCGGCCGGGGCGGGACGACGGCGGCGCAGCAGCGCCCGCATCCGGGCCGCGAGCTCGCCCGCGACCAGTGGTTTGGTGACGTAGTCATCGGCGCCGGCCTCCAGCCCCGTGATGACGTCGGCGGAGTCCGACCGTGCGGTCACCATGATGATCGGGAGATCGCCGGCGTCCCGGAGCCTGCGGCAGACGGTGAACCCGTCCATCCCGGGCAGCATCAGGTCCAGCAGCACCAGGTCGATCCGCGGGTCACCGGCGCGCTCCAGCGCCTCCTCCCCGGTGAGGACGGCATCGACCTCGAACCCCTCGTCGTCGAGCGCCAGCCCCAGTGCCTGGCCGATCCGGACGTCGTCGTCCACCAGCAGCACCCGGGGGCGGGAACGGCGTGCGGGCGGGGTGTTCTGGGGTCCGGCCATGATGGGTCGATTCCACCCGATCCCGGGCGCCGCGTCGAACCGGCGGGCGCCGGTCGGCGGATCGTCAGGAGACCGCAAGCACCGTGGGTGGCGTCAGGACGGGACGGCGGCGCCGCAGCGCCAGCAGGTCTGCGGCGGCGCGCCGTCCTCGTCGGGCGAGGGCATCGCCCCGCAGTCCGGGCAGAGCCGGTCCAGCCAGCACACCGGGTCCCCGACGGCGTCGGCGGACGGCGCCGGATCTCCTCCGGTGGCCGGGGCTCCGGCGGGGGACGTGTCGGACACGGTCCCATCGGACCACCGTGGGCGGTGCCTCGTCCAGGTCATCGAACGGGTACGCGGTCCTCCCGCCGGGGCCGCCCCACCAGCACCGAGTTGACGACGTCGGTGCGCGGGTGGACCTCCAGCAGGACGTCGAGGTGCGGCAGGTCCGCGGGCGTCACCTCCGGGTAGAGCAGGGTCCGCAGCCCGGCGGCGGAGCGCACCAGCAGGACCGCGTCCGGTGCCGCGGCGGCCAGCCGGGCGGTGATCGCGTCCTTCGCGGCGCGGTCGGTCCCGACCAGGGCACCGACCAGGACCAGGTCCGCGGCACGCAGCTCGGTGACCAGCTCGGGCGGGAGCGGGCCGTCGAGGTCGGCGACCAGGCTGCGTGCCGGGATCCCGACGGCGGCGGCCACCGCGTCCCCGGCCTCGATCGCGGTGGGGTCGCGGTCGACGTGCAGCACGTCGGCGCCGTACCGCTCGGCGAGCACCAGCCCGGTCAGCGGCAGCGGCCCGGAGCCGAGCACGACCGCCCGGCGGGGTCCGGGAAGTCCCAGTGCGGCGAGCGCACCGGTCTCCAGGCGGACCAGGTCGTGGTAGTTGCCCAGGTAGGGGAACCGCTCCAGTGCAGCGTCCGGGTCGGCGTCGCCGGCGATCCGCCGCGCCCAGTGCGCCTCCATGTGACCCTCCCCGGTCGAGGCCAGCGTGCGCAGCGCGTCGGCGTGCGGGGCGATCCGGTCGAGGACGTGTGCGGTGCAGCCCGCAGGCGGATGGCAGCAGAGCCCGACGAGCTCGCCGAACGCGGCGTCGACGGCGTCGCACGGACGGAGGTCGGTCCGCTCGAGCCGGTGGCGGAGGGCGATCAACCGGTCGACCGTTCTTCTGGTCTCCGGGCCGTCGTGGTTCCGCCGGGGTGCGGGGAAGTCCGGTGCAGTGAGCGGAGGGTGGCTCTGCGTGGTCACGGTCGGCCACAATAGCGAATGAAAACCGTTACGCGTGTCAGTCGACCGAGTGGTGGCTCACAACTGGAGCGTTCGCTCAGGAATCGGCGTACCGTCGCTACAGCCGGGACGACCGAGGAGGACACGGCATGTGGGGATGGCTCGCGCTCGCGGTGGGCGCGGAGGTGACCGCGACGGTCTCGCTGCGGGCCTCGGACGGCTTCAGCAGGGTGCTCCCGTCGTTGATCACGGTGGCCGGGTACGCGCTCGCGTTCTACTCGCTGTCCCAGGCGCTGACCCGCGGGATGAACCTCGGAATCGCCTACGGCGTGTGGGCGGCGGCCGGGGTGGCGATCGTGGCGCTGGTCGGGGTGTTCTTCCTGGGGGAGTCGCTGACCTGGACACAGGCCGGCGGGATCCTCTTGATCATCGGTGGGGTGCTGGCGCTGGAGCTGGGAGGGGCGCCGGCCCGTGCCTGAACCGGTCGACGGCCGGCTGCGCAAGGGCGAGCGACGCCGGCGCGCACTCCTCGACGCGACGCTGCGGTTGGTCGGGCGCGGTGGCGCGGCCGCCGTCACCCAGCGGGCGGTCGCCGCGGAGGCGGGTGTCCCGCCGAGCGCGGTGCTCTACTACTTCGACACGGTCGACGACCTGCTGGTCGCCGCGCTCATCGCGGTGAACGACCGGTACGTCGTCCGGCTGGACGCGGTCGGCACGGTGGACGCCCTCGCCGACCTGGTGGCCGACTGCGCCCGCCAGGACCGGTTGCCCGCGATCGCCGAGTACGAGCTCTTCCTGCACGCGGCCCGGCGCGACGACCTGCGCGCGGAGCTGCACCGCTGGGACACCGCGCTCGCCGCTGCGGCGGTCCGGCTGCTCCCGCAGGCCCCCGATCGCCGTCCGCTGCTGGTCGCCGCCGTCAACGGTCTGTGCCTCGCCGCCGCGCTCGGCTCGCCGTACGACACCGGGGTGCTGACCCGGCTCGTCGACGGGGTCGATGAGTAGGACGGGGTCGGCGAGTAGGATGGGGTCGACGGGTAGTCAGGCGAACGGTTCCAGCGGCGAGTCCAGCCACGGCGCGTCCCAGCCCAGCCAGTCGCCGACCAGCCCCAGGACGTCGAGCAACCACAGAGTGACCAGCACGACCGCACCGGTCGCGGCGAGCAGCAGCAGGCGGACCACGACGTGCTGGCGCCGCTGCCACGCGTTCCACCGGTCGTAGTGCCGGCGGGCGTACTGCAGCACCCGCTGCGCCGTCTCGAACTCCGAGGACAGCACGGCCAGCCCGGTGAACACGATGAGCCAGCCGGGCCCGGGGTAGGGGACGAGGACGAGCCCGACGATCACGACGAGGCCGCCGAACACCCCGATGCCCCAGCGCCAGCACCGGTCGACGCCCGGCCGGTGCCGCAACCCGTCACGGAACAGCCGGTACCGGGTGCGGGCGCCGTCGTAGCGGGCGCGCCACCCACGTGCGGCGCGGTCCCGCGGCGGGCCGGGGTCGTGTTCGGGCGAGGTGCCCGGGGTCCGGCCGTCGCTCATGCGTCGATAATCCCAAACGCGCGAGCCCCGATGGACGCGCGGACCCCCGGACGTGTGGGCCCAGGCCGGGGCGCGGGCGGGCTACGGTGGACTCATGAGCACGGAACGCCACTCGGAGTCCGTGGAGAACTACCTGAAGACGATCTTCCTGCTGGCGGAGCGCTGGGAGGGAGCTGTGGGGGTCTCCGCGCTGGCCGAGCGGCTCCGGGTGTCGTCGCCCTCGGCGTCCGGGATGGTGCGCAAGCTCGTCGACGCGGGCCTGGTCGACCATGCCCGCTACGCCGGGATGACGCTCACCCCGGCCGGGCGGCTCGCCGCGCTCGCCGTCGTGCGCCGGCACCGGTTGATAGAGATGTTCCTGGTCACCGAGCTCGACCTGGCCTGGGACGAGGTGCACGAGGAGGCGGAGGAGCTCGAGCACGCCGTGTCCGACCGGCTGCTCGACCGGATCGACACCCGTCTCGGCCACCCCCGTTTCGACCCGCACGGCGACCCGATCCCCGGCCGGGACGGCAGCATGCCCGAGATCCGGGCCCGCCGGCTGCCCGAGCTCAAGTACGGCGAGGGCGGCGACCTCGTCCGGGTCGACGACACCGACCCGGAGGTGCTGCGCTACCTCGACGCCCACGACGTGCGGCTGGGGGACCGGCTCGACCTGCTCACCCGCAAGCCGTTCGACGGCCCGTTCGTGGTGCGGCTGCGCCGCCTCGGCAGCGCCGACCGGACACCCGGCGAGGCCGAGGAGGAGTGGGGCCCGAGCCTGGCGCGTGCGCTCTGGGTGGGGGCGACGGAGCCCGCCTGACAGGCGGGGGACGGAGCGGCGGAGCGCTCCGGTACCGCGGACGCCGGGGGTGCCGCGGACACCGGGATTGCCTATCCTCTGCAGGACGCCGCGAGGAGGAGGACGCCGTGCTGGAGGACCGTCCCGGCCGCCCGCTCGACGAGCGGGAGCTGCTCGCCCTGGCGGAGATCTCTGCGGCGACCCTGCGCGACGACCCCGGTCTCGCGCGCCGGCTCGAGGGCGTCGAGGGCATCGACCACCCGCCCGTGCGGCGCACCGGCACTCCGCTGCGTCCGCCGGTGGTGGCCGCGGTGATGGCGGCCGCCGTGCTGTTCGCGCTGCTGGTCGCCTCGCTGCCGCCGATGGTGGCGAGCACCGTGGTGTTCGTGGTCATGCTCGTCGTGGTGCCCGGCGGATGCATCGTGTGGGCGCGTCGCCGCGGAGAGCTGTAGCCCGCCCCGTTCTCCCCGGTACGCGCGATCCGTCCTGCGAACACGGACGGGCCCGGCCCCGCGGCTGCAGGACCGGGCCCGAGGACCGTCGTGCCGTCAGCGCGCGGCTCGCGCGGCGTCCTTCTCGGTACCGCTGGACTGCGAGGCGAGTGACCCGTCGGAGTTCTCCAGGTGTGCCCGCAGGAACCACTGGAACTGCTCCAGCTCGCCGGCCTGGCTGATCAGCATGTCCTGGGTGACCGGGTCTAGCGTCTCGAGCTTCTCGATCTGGGTGCGGTGGTCGGCTATGACCCCGGAGTAGACGAGGTCGAGCGCGCCCAGGTGGGCGATCGCGTCGTCGCGGCCGATCGAGTAGTCGTCCCACGTGCGCTCGCGCACCAGCGAGCCCGGGGTGCCGTCCGGGGAGCCGCCGAGCGTGGCGATGCGCTCGGCCACGTCGTCGACGAACCCGCGGACGGAGTCCACCTGCGGGTCGAGCATCTCGTGCACCGCGATGAAGTGCGGGCCGATCACGTTCCAGTGCGCGTGCTTGAGCGTCAGCTGCAGGTCGTTGAGGGCGTGCAGGCGGTTCTGCAGCATCCCGACGATCTGGCCGGCGTCGCTGTTGCCGAGGCCGGGCACGGTGTAGCGGATGGTCGCCATGGTTCTCGGATGTCCTTCCGTCGTCGCGTTCTGCGTGCGGGGAACGGCCGATCACGGGCCGGCCGGGAGGCCGCCGGTCAGCCGGACGCGGGCTCCGGGTCCGCCGGCTCGATCGGCTGTTCGTCGAGGTGGACACCGTCGCCGTCCGGTGACTCGTCCACCGGTGTGTCGCTCTCCTCGGTGGGAACCGGTCGGCCCTCGGTGTGGGGCTCGTGCGGCGTCCTCATGACACGGGCGTACCCGCTGAGGACGAATTCATGTGCGCGAGCTCCGCGCGGGGCCGAGATTCGCTGCGCGAGTTCCGCGCGGGGCCGATGTTCGCTGCGCGAGCTCCGCGCGGGGCCGATGTTCGCTCCGCAAGCTCCGCTCAGCGTCATCTCAGGTGGGACGGGGATCGTCGAGGGCGACAGACGGATCACGGGCTGGGGGAAGGGGTCTCATGACGCTGCTCGACGTACTCGTACTCATCGTCGTGCTCGCCGCCGCCGTGGGCGGGTTCCGCCGCCTCGGTGGGGTCGCCCGCGCCGGGAGCCTGCTCGGCCTCGTGGTCGGGGCGGGAATCGGTGCGGCCTGGGGGTCGAACCTCGCCGCATGGGGCGACACCCCGGACTCCGCCTGGTTGTGGGGGCTGCTCGGCATCATCGCGGGGCTGCTGCTCGGCTCGATGGTCGGCGGGTTCCTGGGCGGGCTCGTCAGCCGGGTGCTCGCCCGGGCGAAGCTGTCGTTCCTGGACCGGCTGGTCGGCGCGGTGACGGGCGCCGTGACCGCACTGCTGGTGATGTGGCTGGTGTCCTGGGTCGTCCCCGCACTGGTGGGGCCGGAGGCACTCGCGCCGGTCACCACGGTGGTGGACGCACTCGGTGGCGGGAGCGAGGTGCTCGACGGCGTGGGGGCGCTGCTCCCGGCGACGACGTCGGCTGCCCGCGACGTCGTCGACGCCGCCCGGCCGCCCGCCTGACCCAGCAGGCTCTGCACCGATGGGGAGTGCCCCTCGCCCGATCGCGACGCGCATTCGCCCCCGACGCGCTGCAGGACCCGGCGAGGAGCACTCGTCGGATCAACGCGTCAGGAGCGCTGTGGATACCCCCTCGATGCGGTGACGGGACCACCGACACGCCCGCGACGGACACAGCACGACGGACGCACAGCACCACGCCCGTGGCGCGCACCCCGGGCCGGCGCGGCGGGCGGCCTCCCGGACCGGGCGTACCGATCGCTGCACTCGATCCGTGGACCCAGCCGGGCCGCCGACCCCGAGCACCGGGCCGCGGCCTGCGGAACACCTGTGGTGGGGCCGCCGACCGAACCCGGTACGCCGGAGCCCGGTGCCGCCGACGTCTCGGAGGACGCCAGGGAGGTCGACTGGCCGCCGCCGTACCGACCCCGGACGGAACCGCCTGAGGCCCGGTCTGCCGGACGACTCGTGCGGGCGATCGGGCTGCCGTCGAGACGGCAAAACCGCTGATCATGGCCGGTTCTCGTGGGTCCTGCCGATGGCCCGACCTCCGAGCAGACCATGCCGTGCCGCCGCCGCGAAGGCCGGAGTGCCCGGGGTCACAGGGATCGGTGATCGTCCGAAAACCGATGAGACAGGGGGTCGAGAACTCCGCGCCGGTCCGTGCCGCAGCACCTGACCAGCAACGACACCTGATGTTCGCCTGAGCGACCCCCCGGTTTGACCCGGCCGAACACCGTGCCGTAACTTATTCCTTGTCAGCGAGAGAGCCGGACAGAACGAGCCACTGAGGTTCGGTCAACAGGCCCGCTGGCCACAACAGGCCCCCGGTCGCGTCGGAGATATCCGGTGTGGTTACAGTGGTGGGGTCAAGGCGATCCGCCTTCTGGATCCGGTCTGGTGGCTGGTGATGGTGGTGCGGGTGTCCTTTGAGAACTCAACAGTGTGTCGAGCTATTTTGGTTTGGCGTTTTTGTGCCAGATTGTTTGTTCGGCTGTGATGCGACCCCGTCGTGTTGTGGCCGGTTTTTGTCAGGGTTTTTGTTGGAGAGTTTGATCCTGGCTCAGGACGAACGCT